>JFHF01000059.1 GCA_000648925.1 Caballeronia jiangsuensis | reverse complement strand
CAGGCTCATTTTCAGAGGTGGACCATGGACTCAATCTTTTCGCCTCCCAGCTTTCCCTGGTTCAAAGAGAAGGCAAAGGAACTGCGCCGGGTAATTGGTACCAAACGCATCACGCACTGGGGCGCAATCAACCTGCTCGCACTGATGTACGGGTATGACGGCTGGGCGGAGCTCAAAGAACTCCGTTCCCTCGAGCCTCCATGGCCGACTGAGTGGGACGGCCAGTTGGACGAGTTCCATATCGAGGAGCGCTACGAGCGTTTTCTCGAGGTATTGACCGCAGGCCTGGATATCGACGACGAGGCGGCGCAGGTCATTCTGAGCCAAGTGATGGTGTCGGCACGGGAGCTCTATTACCCGAAGCCGGGCGTTGATGACATCGACGATTTCGCGAGTAGGCTGACTGGGCTGCTCAAGGAGGTGGCGCCGCAGATTGCCGCGGCGCGAGGCGGACGGGGCTCGTTCCGTGGGCAGACGATTCAACTGCGGCGCTGACTACTGGGACGTTCAAGAGTTCGTTGATGATGGTCGCGGGTGAAGGCAGCCGAACTGTAGGGTCGAGCCGGGCCCGCGCAAGAGCTAGTAACTCAAGAGCGACGCGCCCGCTTGACGCATCTACTCCAACGGCCCGAGGGACACGCGCGAGGCTGTGCCCGTCGGGGCTGCTCCGGAAAACCACTCTACTCAGATACAATCAATCATCGCTTCCCGGTGACCTTGGCTGCTTCGCAGCCAACATTGGTCGTCTGAAACAGACTCGTCGTTCTTGACAGGCTCAAGAATCCAGAGCGAATAGCTCTGACCTAAAACGGCACGCTCCATGAGCGAAATCTCGCCGGCTATCAACTCAGCGACGAAGTGCAACTTGAAATTTGCGAAATTGCGTCGTTAATAGCTCTTGTGGGCATGGTCTTGCGCGCTCAGCCCGGCAATACACCACGAATCTGTGCCCACCTCGCCGGGCCGGTCGAGGTGATGGAGGGCTCGACAGCAGACGCTCAGCGCCTCGGTCCTGCTTTGACGGCAGGACTAGCGCAAGGAATGGAATGCGGCGACCTTAAAAATTTTGCGGGTGTTTACAATGAACGATGAATGGTCGGACCGTTTGCATTGGGAACAGCAACGCTTCAGCGACTTTGACGACTGGCTTGGCAACTGGCTGGCGGACCATTTTCGTGAGTCGGCTAACATGTACCAGCCGCCCTATGAGGGCGACCCGGCAGGACCCTCTCACATTTTCTGGCGCAATGGGCGACGTCCGGTAGCGCTATGGCTATGCCTTGGTACCCATGGCCAGTTTGACGTCCGCCGACAGGTCGAAAGTATCAGGCATGATTTGGCTAACTGTTCCAAGTTAAGTGGCTTCGACGTAGCGTTGGCATCGCCTGATGACATTCGCCCATTCTGTGCTGAGTTGGAAAGCGCTGGTCGTGTTTATATTCTCGACGCTTCTTATGGCTGCGAAATTGGCCGACTGTTCTGGCCTGGCACTCGGGCATCGCGTCCCTCCTACGACGGCAGCTTCATGAGATTCCCGCTGGGCGCTCAAGTCCGTTTCGGCTCTACGAAGAATTTGTCGCCGACCTCTTGCATTTTCTGTTCTATCCAAACCTGCGAGAGCCACAACTGCAAAGCGCCTCGCTGAACGGTACGAAGCGAAGAGATTGTATTTTTAGTATCAATCCGACGCGTCCGGGAATCTGGTCAAATCTGCCGTCACTTCGGAATTCATTAAATCTAGTCGTTGAAGCCAAAAATCTGTCGCACGCTCCGGACGGGCGCCACGTCGATGACGCCAACGCCTATCTCGACCAATATGCACCGGGTAATCTCTGTGTCTTTGCGTCACGCCTAAGGCCTACGCCCAGCGCCTACCGCCGTGCCCGCGAATTGGCGCATCAAGGACGAGTGATTATCCCAATAGATGACGACGTTGTCGAAAGATTGCTTTACGCAAGCTGTCATGGCGGTTGGCCTCGCGAGACACCGGACGACATCATCTCTAAAATCGCGTCTGAGATAACGGCAGGCTAACTTTTTGCTGACCTGGTCACTCTTATAGCCTCGGGTGTCGCTATGACAGCGTGGCCGTCTCAACCATATTGGCCATCGGTCGAAGCTAGGTTTCGCCGTGCCCAAATTTGCGAATTCGAGACCTGATTGTTTCTTAACACGGGAACGAGCGTAGCCAAGAGTCGTGAGCCCAAGCAGAATCATCTGGAATAAAAAATGGCATCAAGAGCGGACGAGCTTAAGAAGCTGATGTACGCCGAGACGTCGGAAGAAAAAGCATGCCAAGAGTTTCTTCACGATATCGCTTCGCATTTAGTGCCTTTCCGCATTCGCGAAGAGAACATCTTGGAAAGAGGACGCGAGGAACCGTCCCGCCCTGGCGACTCTGACTTCTGCGTCTCGGTCGAGGTCGACAACGGCGCAATGGGTCGACGGTTCGCATATATTTGGGAGGTGAAGGCACCTCAGAAGTATCTCTTTCAGCGCGATGGGGCCCGCAACCGTCTACGGCCAACTGATGACCTCTACAGCGCCGAGAATCAGCTCATTAACTATGTTGCCGAGCTGAACACAAGCAAGAACTTTCGGCATAAGTTTCAGCTGACTGGCGCCGATGATGAAGTTCGACTCGGCGGCATCATCATTGGACGAAAGGACCGGATAGTGAAAGGCCTAGCCGAAGATGCGAGCCTTAAGGGACTAGCTCGCAATGCCTTCACAACCCGCGAAGCCCTTTTTTGGGGACCCGCTAACCTTCAGGTCCGCACGTGGGATTGGGTGCTTGAGCAACTGAAGCATGATGAGCAGGGCGGTCATAAATCGACTGCCACGGTGGACACCACGCATATAGCGAATCCGCAGGTGTTGCTCGCATCTGCGAGTGACTTGTTGTCGTCGAGAGACGAACTCGTCCTCCGCGCTGCCGTAACGTACGCGTATGCGGCAGCCGAGCTGACGGTCATGCCCGGCGGTTGGAACGGAGGTCGTCCGAGTCCCCAACAAGTTGTGTTGGAAGCCGCCAAGTCGGAGGGAAGGCATGGAATCGCTGTGTTGTTTCGACGGTTGAGTGAAATTCGTAATCGCAGCGTCCACGGTTTTAAGGAACGGGTTACCGAGGATGATGCCGCTTGGGCGATACGTGCTGCGGAACAATTCTGCCAAGAGTGGAACGTACCTTTTGACGGAGCACAGCCAGACGACCGCGCCAGCGATATCTGAGATAGAGACGAGAACCAGCGTTTCGACGCATAAAGAGACAGGCCGAAACTTGCTCCTTTCCTTCGAGAACTGCAGCGTCGCGGGCATGGCTTTTGGCACATCTTGAGCGAACCTTACAACTCCTGCGGCGTCCGTCAATGCTGCAGTCACCTTCTTGATTTGGATTGTTAGCAAATCTTGCTCAAGCCCTTGTTGGATAAGCGCGCGCGGGGTGAACCGAAAACTGGTAACAAAGTGGGTGTTCGAAAAGTCTTGCACTTCCTGGGAACAAGGCGCGGGGTCTACGAGCGGTGAAATTGGTGCAGGGGCTTGATGGCAGGGGGTTCGGAGGAGAGGCTACGTTGCGCCGGGCATGCGCGCGGTGCACGTTTTAAATTGGCAGCCTGAGAAAGCGCCTCTTCGGAGGCGCTTTTTGTTTGATTGGCCGACGCATGAAAGCATCGACGTGAAAGGGCGCCTGTGGACAACCTTGTTGGCACCTCACCGCGTTAACTGTTGGCGGTTTCTGAACAACTCCCCACCCGTCGCTTGGGCGCGAAAGTTGTTCAAAGTTCAGTCCGAAACCGGATGCGCAATACCGGACTTATTGATCCGGTAAACATCTGACGCAAAACGCGCATCGGAAGTTATCCACCGATCCGCGATGCCCTTGTTAACTACTACCACGTATACATACGAACTCTTTTGTTTACTTAAGCAACGTGGCCGCACTGCTCAAAACCGCAGCGCTCAAGCCGCTGCCGCATGCACCTGTCTCAACCGCTCCCGACTGTTGCTCAAATGCATGCGCATCGCGGCACGCGCATCGTCGGGATCCTGACGCAGGATCGCCTGATAGATCGCCTTGTGCTCGCTGAGCACGTTGCGCAAGCGTTCGATCTGATCCAGCTCTGCAATCTCCGCTTTACCGAGTCTAGTTCGCGGACTGACACCGCGCCCCATCTGGCTCAGCACGTCATAAAAATAGCGATTTCCGCTCGCACGCGCGATCTGCAAGTGAAACTCCACGTCGTGCTCCAGCACATCCGTGCTCCCGCTCGTCAGTTGCTCTTCGAAGCGTTTGAGCGTCGCGGCGATCAGCTTGAGATGCGCATCCGTGCGACGTCCGGCGGCGAGCGCGGCGGCCGCGCCTTCCAGATCGATGCGAAATTCGATGATCGCCATGATGTCGAGAAGGCTGGACAGATCCGCGTCCGGCAGACGCACCGCTTCGCGATCCTCGGGCGCCCGAATGAACGTGCCGACGCCATGACGCGTCTCGACCACGTTTGCCGCCTGCAGGCGCGATACCGCTTCACGCACGACCGAACGGCTCACCGATAACTGTTTCATCAGCGCGACTTCGGTCGGGATCTTGTCGCCGGGACGGAGGACGCCGCGTTCGATATCCTCGAACAAGCTTGCGACGACTTTTTCGGTGAGACTGGCCATTGGTATTCGCTGCTGTCTAATGAGATTTTGTGGAGGTCGATGCTGCTTCGTTGTCGGACGTCTTCGCTTCGCCTAGGATAAAAGCTCTGGCTGACAGGACGAGACACCACTTACGGATGTCCGACAACGCATCTTCCCGCCAGCGGACGTTCCCGTCAATTCGGCAAGCTTCAGGCGATTTTCTATCCAAGAAATAAGACATCGTATAAGTGTGAAAGGCGGAATGCTTGCCAAAGTGCCTGAAATACAAGGAAATAAGGGTTAACGCCGCTGTTGTGCACCCCGAAAATAGCGGTACTCTGTGTTAAGACGTCTGATGACATAACGGTCTCGGACGTGCCGCTTTCCAATCAGATCGCCGTCTTCACAGGGAGGCATCATGCCGTCTTCGTCACCGTATCAACCGCTGCCCAACTCATTCCGAACGTCGCTGCGCGAACGCAAGAAGCTGATCGGCTGCTGGATGTCGCTTGCGAGCCCGATCGTTACCGAGCTCGTCGGCGTGGTCGGCTTCGATTGGATGCTGCTCGACGCCGAGCACGCTCCGAATGACGCGCTCACGCTCATCCCGCAGTTGATGGCGCTGAAGGACAGCCCGAGCGCGCCGGTCGTGCGCCCGCAGGCGAACGATCCGATCGCGATCAAGAAGCTGCTCGACGCGGGCTTCGTGAATTTCCTGATCCCGTTCGTCGATAACGCCGAACAGGCCGAGCGCGCCGTCGCCGCGACGCGTTATCCTCCTCTGGGCATCCGCGGCGTGTCGGTCGGGCATCGCGGCAATCGCTATGGCACGGTTTCGAACTACTTCCAGGTGGCGAACGACAACATCAGCGTCGCGGTGCAGATCGAAAGCCGCGCGGCGGTCGAAGCGATCGACGAGATCATCGCGGTCGAAGGCGTCGATGCGCTGTTCGTCGGTCCGTCGGATCTCGCGGCGGCGTACGGTCATCTCGGCAACGCGAATCATCCCGACGTGCAGGCGGCCATCGCCCACGTGTTCGAGCGCGCGCACGCGGCGGGCAAGCCGAGCGGCATCCTCGCGCCCGTGCAGGAGGACGCCGAGCGCTATCTCGCGATGGGCTGCACGCTCGTCGCCGTGTGCGCGGATCTCGGCATGCTCAGGAACGCGGCACAGGCCGTCAGGAAACACTTCATCCCGGCGTGAGCGCGACAAGCGCTATCCTCGACCGGACCGACACCGAAAATCGACATCAAGGAGCGATACATGCAAAAGGCAGGCTTCATCGGACTGGGCATCATGGGCAATCCCATGGCGGCCAATCTTCTCAAGAACGGCGTCCAGCTCGCGGCATTCACGCGTAGCGGCGTGAGCGCCGATCTCACCGGCGCGGGCGCCACGGCATGCGATTCGCCCGCCGCCGTCGCCGAGAAGGCGGACGTGATCTTCGTGATGGTCCCGGACACGCCGGACGTCGAGCGCGTGCTGTTCGGCGAGAACGGCGTCGCGAGCAAGCTGAAGAGCGGTCAGATCGTCGTCGACATGAGCTCGATTTCGCCGATCGCCACGCGCGAGTTCGCCGCGAAAGTGCGCGAGAAGGGCGCCGATTATCTCGACGCGCCCGTGTCCGGCGGCGAAGTCGGCGCGAAGGCCGCGTCGCTCACGATCATGGTCGGCGGCGCGCAGGCGACGTTCGACAAGGTCAAGCCGCTCTTCGACATGATGGGCAAGAACATCTCGCTGATCGGCGAAGTCGGCGCGGGGCAGGTCTGCAAGGTCGCGAATCAGGTGATCGTCGCGGCGACCATCGAGGCGGTCGGCGAGGCATTGCTGCTCGCGTCGAAAGCCGGCGTCGATGCCGAAAAGGTCCGCACCGCGCTGATGGGCGGCTTCGCGTCGTCGCGCATTCTCGAAGTGCACGGCGAGCGCATGACGAAGCGCACCTTCAATCCGGGCTTTCGCATCGAACTGCATCAGAAGGATTTGAATCTGGCGCTCGCGACCGCTCAGGCGCTCGGCGTCGCGCTGCCGAACACGTCGAACTGCATGCAGCTTTTCAACGCGTGCGCGGCGCACGGCGGCAAGGCGTGGGATCACTCGGGCATGGTGCGCGCGCTCGAAATCATGGCCAATCACGAGATCGGCCAAAAAGCGAAGTAAGCTCCTCCGCAACTTTGGTGCTGCCGGTTTGCGCCGGCAGCATCGTCTCGACGCTTCCCGATTGGCGCGAAATGCCCGATCGCGAAGCCGTCAAACTTTCCCCATAACGCTCCTTCCTCCACGCGAGATCGATGTTCGCGTGCGCATCCTTGCGTCCATACCAGTCGGAACCGTGATCGGACGACCGCTTAGTTTGAGTCATCAGACCTCTTAGCTCAAATCTATGCGCAATGGGCTTTACGCCGTTGTTCGACGGTACAGGCCCGTATTAAAAGGCCAAGAGAGAAAAGGGTAAACGCGCAATTGGCAGGACAGGAAGGTCGTCATAGAATGTCATCAGACGACGTACCACATGATTCAATCGGGAGACGTTTTTGAATTCACCTCTTGCCGCACCAACCGCCGACCTGCTCGAATCGGCCAGCTCCAAGGTCAAGCGCCACGTGTTGCCCTTGTTCCTCATCATGTTCATCGCGAACTACATCGATCGCGTGAACGTCGGTTTCGTGAACTCGCACATGCAGGCCGATCTCGGCATCGGCGCGGCGGCGTACGGTCTCGGCAGCGGCTTGTTCTTCGTCGGTTATGCGCTTTTCGAAGTGCCGTCGAACGTGCTGATGCAGAAGTACGGCGCGCGCGCGTGGCTCACGCGGATCATGGGGACGTGGGGCATCGTCGCGGCGGCGATGGCCTTCGTCTGGAACGACACGTCGTTCTACGTGCTGCGCTTTCTGCTGGGCATCGCGGAAGCGGGCTTCTTTCCGGGCGTCGTCTACTACTTCACGCAATGGCTGCCGCAGAAGGAGCGCGGCAAGGCGGTCGCCATTTTTCTCGGCGGCTCGGCGTTCGCGTCGGTGCTGTCGGGTCCGATCACCGGCAGTCTGCTGTCGATCAGCGGTTTCGGCCTGCACGGCTGGCAGTGGATGTTTCTGATCGAAGGCGGCTTCTCCGTATTGCTGTGCGGCGCAAGCTGGATGCTGCTGAAATCGCGCATCAGCGATGCGCACTGGCTGAGCGCCGGCGAACAACGCGCACTGCAACAGGCGATCACGACGGAACAAGCCGAGCGCGAAGCCGCGAGCGGCAGCGCGCACGTCTCCGCGATCAGACTGCTGAAAGATCCGCAGATCGTGCTGTTCTGCTTCCTGTACTTCGCGATCCAGCTCACGATCTACGCGGCGACGTTCTGGCTGCCGACGATCATCCGCAAGATGGGCGGCCTCACCGATTTCCAGGTCGGCCTGTTCAACGCGGTGCCGTGGATGATCGCGATGGTCGCGATGTACTGCTTCGCGCTGCTCTCCGCGCGCTGGCGCTTCCAGCAGGCGTGGCTCGCTGTGGCGCTCGTGATCGCGGCGTGCGGCCTGTTCGCATCGACGACGGGCAACGCCGTGCTCTCGTTCGTCGCGATCTGCTTCTCGGCGATCGGCTTCAAGGCGGCGGCGTCGCTGTTCTGGCCGATTCCGCAGGGATACCTCGATGCGCGCGTCGCGGCCGGCGTGATCGCGCTCATCAACTCGGTCGGCAATCTCGGCGGCTTCTTCGCTCCCGCGACTTTCGGCTATCTTCAACAACATACGGGTTCGGTGTCGGGCGGCTTGTACGCGCTCGGATTCGCGTCGCTGATCGCGGCTGCCGCAGCCTTCCTCACGCGCAATCGCCGCTCCGACCACTCGCAGGACGGGCACGCGATCCATCGCGGCGCGCACTGACATCACTCGCTCAACTCACAGGATCACGCTCATGTCCACGAAAGCCAATTCCACTCCGAAAGTCACCGAACTGCGCGTCGTGCCGGTTGCCGGCCGCGACAGCATGCTCATGAACCTCTCCGGCGCGCACGGCCCGTTCTTCACGCGCAACATCGTGATCCTGAAGGACAGCGCGGGTAACACGGGCGTCGGTGAAGTGCCGGGCGGCGAAAACATCCGCAAGACCATCGACGATGCGCGCGCCTACGTGGTCGGGCAATCGATCGGCAACATGCAGGCCGTGCTCAATCAGGTGCGCAAGGCGTTCGCCGATCGCGACGCGGGCGGCCGCGGCCTGCAAACCTTCGATCTGCGCACGACCATTCACGCGGTCACCGCGCTCGAAGCCGCGCTGCTCGATTTGCTCGGCCAGCATCTGGGCGTGCCCGTCGCGGCGCTGCTCGGCGAAGGTCAGCAGCGCGATGAAGTCGAAATGCTCGGCTATCTGTTCTATATCGGCGATCGCAACAAGACGGATCTGCAATACGCATCCGGCGCGGATGGCCGCGACGACTGGGAGCGCCTGCGCACCGAAGTCGCGCTGACGCCGGAAGCGGTCGTGCGTCTCGCGGAAGCGGCGAAGGCGCGCTACGGTTTCAACGACTTCAAGCTGAAAGGCGGCGTGCTCGCCGGCGACGCGGAAATGGAAGCGGCCACCGCGCTCGCCGAGCGTTTCCCCGAAGCGCGCGTGACGCTCGATCCGAACGGCGCATGGTCGCTCGCCGAAGCGATCCGCCTGTGCCGCGACAAACACGACGTGCTGGCCTACGCGGAAGATCCGTGCGGCGCGGAAAACGGTTATTCGGGCCGCGAAGTGATGGCCGAGTTCCGCCGCGCGACCGGCCTGCCGACGGCAACCAACATGATCGCAACCGACTGGCGCCAGATGGGCCACGCGATCCAGTTGCAATCGGTCGACATTCCGCTCGCCGATCCGCATTTCTGGACGATGCAGGGCTCGGTGCGCGTCGCGCAGATGTGCAACGACTGGGGTCTCACGTGGGGCTCGCACTCGAACAATCACTTCGACGTGTCGCTCGCGATGTTCACGCACGTCGCCGCTGCCGCGCCGGGCAAGATCACGGCGATCGACACGCACTGGATCTGGCAGGACGGCCAGCGTCTCACGCGCGATCCGCTGCAGATCGTCGGCGGAAAGGTGAAGGTGCCGGAAGTGCCGGGTCTGGGCGTCGAGCTGGATATGGACGAAGTCGAGAAGGCGCACGCGCTCTATCAGCAGCACGGCCTCGGCGCGCGCGATGACGGCGTCGCGATGCAGTATCTGATCCCGAACTGGAAGTTCGACAACAAGAAGCCTTGCCTCGTGCGCTGAGGCGCTTCTATTTCTTCAACCGGTCGATGAGCGCGATCGCCGCGGCGGGATTGCGCTCCTTGAAGCCGCTGATGACGTAGAGAAACACATCGCGCGACGCCGCTTTCGGCGCCGCCTTGCCGAAGGTCTGCAAGTCGTCCGGCGAGCCGCCTGCGGCCCACGTTTTCGCGCGCTCGGTCCATCGATCGAGCGCCGCTTTCGCATAGCCCTTCGCCTGCTTTTCCGTCGTGCCCATGATGCGCGCATAGACGAAAGGCGCGGTCACATCCGCGATCTGCGGATACTTCGAATCCCCCGCGATCACCACCGCCACGCGATACTTTCGCGCGAGCGCGACGAACGCCGGATCGCAGAAGCTCTCGTGCCGGACTTCGATCGCGTGACGAATCGTGCGCCCTTCGGCTTTCGCGGGCAGCAGTTCCAGAAAGCGCTCGAAATCGTCGGGATCGAACTTCTTGGTCGCCGCGAATTGCCAGTTGATCGGGCCGAGCTTGTCCTTCAGTTCGAGCACGCCGCTGCCGAAAAAACGCTCGATCGTATCGCCTGCTTCGGCGAGCACACGGCGATTCGTCGCGTAGCGCGGCGCCTTGAGCGAAAACACGAAATCGTCGGGTGTTTCGTCGCGCCACTTGATGAACGTCGCGGGCTTCTGCGCCCCATAGAATGTGCCGTTCACTTCGATGCTCGTGAGCGCGCGGCTCGCGTGTTCGAGTTCGCGCTTTTGCGCGAGGCCTTCGGGATAAAACGTGCCGCGCCACGGCTCGAACGTCCATCCGCCGATGCCCACGCGGATACGCGCGGTCTTGCTCTTCGATGTAGCCATGAATGCGCTTATTTGCGGCCGACGAGATAGCTGACGCCCTCGGGCCCGTACTGCTCCGAGTGCTCGATGTTCGTCGCGAGATGGAAGATATCGCCCGGGCGATACGTGTTCGCGTCGGCGCCGATGCGGATGGTGAGATCGCCTTCGAGAATCAGCGCCTTGGCTTCGAACGGATGCGCGTGAACATCCATCGAACCGTTCGGCTCGCGCGTCACGGTGACGACTTCGCGAAAGCCTTCGCTGGAAAGAAGTGCGAGGAATTCGTCGCGGTGCATGATGGCCGTTCCGTCGAAAAAGGGAATGCGCGCCCGCTCGTTTCGAACGGACGCGCCGGGTCATGCACTCATGCTAACGCAGTTGAACTGGCTTCGTTGCGCGCTCAGTTGCCGAAGAAGATGTTGCACTGCGGCCCGCGCGTGCAGGGTTTGGATGCTGCGCTGTCCATCGTGCCCATCGTCGTGGCGCCCGCCGCGCCGCGCGTCATCGGCGCGCCGCCGTAGGACATGTCGGTCGATTGGTCTTGTTGCATCGCGCTTTGCTGAGGCGCGCCGGGATCGGTCCAGGTATCGGCGGTGGCCTGTCCTGGGACCTGCGCGGTGCGATAGTAGGTCTGCTGGGCCGAAGCGATGCCCGCAGTGGCGAGTAACGAGGCGGCGAGCACCGCCATGGCGATACGAGATTTCATGTCGACTCCTTGATCGGAAGGCGCGCTCGCGTGATTGACGCGTAACGCTTTTCGCTGATTCGGAACGTTGGACCGCACGGAACGTGCCACGTGTCCTGCATGTGCCATGCGTGGCGCGCGGGCCGAACGGTCATCGGCGCCGGTTCACGGCGTGGCTGCGTGTGCCGTGGCCGGTTCCCGAACTTTTTGATGTGCGATTCACGCACGGCATCTCGCCGATGCGATGCAGACGGAGCGCCGGTGCGCTTGCCGGCGAAAGGGGACCCGCAGGTCCGCAGAAGACGCATGCCGCGCTGCACACTTCGTTATAGGCCGTGGATGTCCGAATGAACAGCACAATTGATCTTGCATCCCCGACACGGTCGCGCGCGTGACATGAGGCTGTCGGTCGCGTCATCGCGGCTTCGGTTCTAGAATGCGAGGCGTGCATCACGCTCACTCACGAACGCAGGGACATCGCGACAATGACCGTCACCATCTACCACAATCCGAAGTGTGGAACCTCGCGCAACACGCTCGAACTGATCCGCAACGCGGGAATCGAGCCGACGGTAATCGAGTATCTGACGCATCCGCCGAGCCGCGATGCGCTCGTCGCGCTGATCGCGCGCGCTGGGCTTTCCGTGCGCGAAGCGTTGCGCGAGAAGGGCACGCCGTATGCCGAACTCGGCCTCGACGATCCGAGCCTCACCGACGATCAGCTCATCGACGCGATGCTCGCGCATCCGATCCTCATCAACCGGCCGTTCGTCGAAACGCCGAAGGGCGCGCGGCTGTGCCGTCCGTCGGAGCTCGTGCTCGACATCCTGCCCGAGGCGCAGAAAGGGCCGTTCACGAAAGAGGACGGCGAAGTCGTCATCGATGCATCCGGCAAGCGCGTGCGGTAGAGCACATTCGCTCTGGCTGACCGTTACCTGACGTTACCTTTCTGGCAAACCCGTTGCACCTGTATCCGGCATCGCTTTTTAGACTGCACTGACTCACAGAGCACTCGGTGCAAGGAGAAAGCGACATGAAGAAGAAACTTCTTGGAACGGTTATCGGGCTGGCGGGGATCGTGGCACTTGCAATGTCGGCATCGGCGAATGCGCATGTCGATGTCGCGGTGGGCGTCGGCGTGCCGGTGTACGCGCAGCCTGCGGTGCCGGTCGGCTATTACGGATATGGCGATGGTTACGGCTACCGTCGCGATGACTGGCGCGAGCGCGAATGGCGCCGTCACGAATGGCGCGAGCGCCGGTGGCATCACGAGATGCGTCGCGAGGAGCGCTGGCGCGACCGTCACGGATGGTAAATCGCGGGAAACTCGCGTAATCGAACGCGGCGGGCCGAAAGGCTGCGCCGCGTTTTTGCGTTCGATGCGCGACCGCATGCCGCACGCCGGTCCGTTCAAGCTGCGCCCGTTCGTGCCGTAAACACGTGGGCGATATCGGATACTCGTGCTTCTTTCGCCGCGAATCCCTTTGCGCGAAACACAGCCTTCCTTCAGCACGAGCGATATCCGTCCACTTTCAGCGATGTTCAGTCCCGTCAGCATCCTCGTCGTCACCGCGCTATCGAGCATTCTCTCGATACTGGTGCTGATTTCGCTGCTCTCGCATGAGATCGCGGGCGTGCGGCGCTGGCTTCTCGCGAACGTGCTCGCCATCGTTTCGCTCGTGCTCTTCGCCGCGCAGAATGTCGCGCCCGCGTGGCTCGGCATCGTCGTGGCGAACCAGTTGCTCGCCGCGACCATCCTGCTCATCTACGAAGGCTGCAACGATTTCTTCGATGTGCGGATGCGTCACGTCCAGCGCTGGACCGGCTGGATCATGTGGCTCGGCGTGATGGCGGGCATCGCGTACTTCACCTATGTCGTGCCGGATGTGCACGTGCGCGTGGTGATCGTGTCGGCGTTTCATGCCGCCTGCTGTCTAGCGATCGCCGGCCGCGTGCTGCTGGCGCGCCCGAAAGAGCGGCCGCGCTACAACTATCTGTTCGTCGTCGGCGCGGCCGCGCTCGGCGCGCTCGGCCACACGGTGCGCGGCGCGATCTACGCCGTGAAGCCGCCCGCGCAGGACGCGCTTTTGCAGCCCGGCCCGATGCAGATCACGTTTCTCGCGCTCGGCATTCTCGTGTTGCCGTCGCTGTGCATCGGTCTCGTGATGATGGCGCACGACCGGCTCGCGCAGCGGCTCGAACGGCTCGCGCGCTTCGACGATCTCACCGGCGCGCTGTCGAGAAAAGCCTTTCTGGCCACGGCGGCCGAGCGTCTCGCGCGCGGCGGACAGAAACGCGGCCGCGAGTGTGTCGCGGTCGTCGATGTCGATCATTTCAAGAGCGTCAACGACCGCTACGGTCACGCGGCGGGCGACGAAGTGCTGCGCCATTTCGCGTCGATCGTGCGAGCGCGCATTCGCGACGACGATGCGTTCGGGCGCATCGGCGGCGAGGAGTTTTGCCTGTTCTGCACGGCGGAGCGTATCGAGGATGTCACCGCGCTCGTCGAGCGTCTGCGCAAGACGGTCGAGGCGACGCCCTGCGATGTGCCCGGCGGCGTGCTGCATTACACCTTCAGCGCGGGCATTGCGATGTGGGACGGGCGCGAGCCGCTCGCGTCGCTGATGGCGCGCGCCGACGGCCTGCTCTATGCCGCGAAGGTCGCGGGCCGCAATCGCGTGAAGGCGCCCATCGCGGGCGCGCTGGCTTAAACCTCTTCGATATCGCCGTACTTCTGGCGCTCGTCTTCCGGCTTGCTCATCCAGCGTCGCAGAAGGCGCTTCTCGACGACGCGTCCGATCGTCAGCAGCGCGATCATCAGGATCATCGCGATGAACGCGACGCTCCACACGCCCAGCCCGCAGACGATGCCGACGGCCGCCGTCACCCAGATCGACGCCGCCGTGGTCAGCCCGCGCACGCGGTTCTCGCGCGGATTCTGCAGGATCACGCCCGCGCCGAGAAAGCCGACGCCCGTCACGATGCCCTGCACGGCGCGGGAGACGCCCGTATCGTCGGAGGGCGTCATCGAGAAACCTTGCGCGCACATCGTCGCGATGCACGCGCCGAGCGACACGAGCCCGAGCGTCTTCATGCCGGTCGGCTTGCCGTGCAGATCGCGGTCGATGCCGACGATGCAGCCGATCAGCATCGCGGCGAGCATGCGCAATACGGCGTCGGCGAGAAGCGGGTAGGGAAGCATCGGTGCGAGAAGGTAACCATAAGCCGCATCATCTTCGCACGCGCGGAAACACGCGCGCAATTTTGGCGCGCTAACGTGGACGATACGAGAGCAAAAACGAGGAGACGAAGTGAGCCAACTGCCCAAATTCACGATGGTCGATGCCGCGCCGACGCCCGTCGGCCCTTTCTCGCACGCGGCGGAAGCGGACGGCTGGGTGTTCCTCACCGGCCAGATGCCGACCGATCCGAACGACGACGCCGCGCCGCTGCCCGAAGGCGTCGCGGCGCAGACGCGTCGCGTGATGGACAACCTGGTTCTCGTGCTGAACGGCGTGGGACTGACGCTCGACAACGTGGTCAGCGTGCGCATCTTCCTGACCGAATTCAAGCGCGATTACGACGCGATGAACGCGGTGTATCGCTCGTACTTTCTGCCGAAGCCGCTGCCGGCGCGCACGTGCATCGGCGTGACGGGGCTTGCGCGCGATGCGCTCGTCGAGATCGATTTCGTCGCCAAACGTCCGTAGGCGGCTTCACTTGCGCTTCGACGCATCGATCCAGCGGAAGGTGAGATTGATGCGCTCGCCGCGCGCGCCCGGCTCCTTCGGCACGCGATGCACCCATTCCTGCTGCGTGCGTCCGCGCATCACGAGCAGGCTGCCGTGCGTGAGCGCGAGCGTGTGCGTGGCGTGCGTGCGCGCGTGACGGAATTCGAACGTGCGCGTCGCGCCCAGACTCACCGATGCGATAACCGGTTCCGGGCCGAGTTCGTGTTCCTTGTCGGCATGCCAGCCCATGCTGTCGAGCCCGCCGCGATAGCGGTTCAGCAGCACGCTGTTGAAGCGCGCATCGCACGCGATTTCGGCGCGCTCGCGCAAAAGCCCGACTGCGGCGGTCCACGGCTGCGGCACGTTGCGGATGCCCGAATAGACGTAGACCGCGTCCGGCTCGCCTTGCCACGCCGTCAGGCGCGGCAGCGGTACGCGGCCGCCGGGCGTCGTCATCGTGTCCTGCTGCCAGCCGACTTCCGCGATCAGCGCGCCCATCAGATCGGAGCCTTCGTCGGCATCGATCCAGTCCGGATGCCACACGATGTCGGGCTTGGGAATGTCGTCGAAGAGATCGAACATGGCTGTGTTGCGGGACGGCAGCGGATGAAGCAATCACGATAGCAGAGCCGTCGCGCACCGTGATTGCGGGTTCATTTTCCGGCATGGAAACACGCTGTGCTACATTTCCCGAAACCATCTCAAAAAAGTCGGGCGAGGGTCGGAACACCGGTTTTCGCGCGGCGACGACTCACGGGGAATCACATGAATATCACCGCCGAAGCAAGCGGCGGCGCGGCGCCGGGCCGCCGCATTCTGCTCGTCGACGATAGCGACGACGCGGCGCTTGCCATGTCGATGCTGCTCGAAGCGCTCGGCCACGAAGTGCGCACCGAGCATGACGGCCCGCGCGCGCTCGCATCGATCGACGATTTCAAACCCGATGTGGTCGTGCTCGATATCGGTTTGCCGGGCATGAGCGGCTTCGATGTCGCGCGCGAAATGAGAAAGCGCGATGCGACCAGAAGTGTGTTGCTGCTCGCGTTGACCGGCTGGGGCAGCGAAGCCGACCGTCAGAGCGCGCTCGACGCGGGCTTCGATCATCATCTGACGAAGCCTGTCGACGTCACCGATCTGGAAGCGCTGCTCGCCCGGCCGCGAGCATAAGCGCTTTTCTATTCCACGCGCAGCCGCGCCATATACGGCAGGTGATCCGAAAGCCACGCCGTGTCCTGCGTCGGGATGAGCCATTCGACCGGCTTCAGGCCGCGCACGAACATCTTGTCGAGCGCGAGCGCGGGCGAAAACGCCGGAAACGTGCGGCCCGATTCGCCGAGCATCGTCGCGACTTCGTGCATGCCGAGCTCGCCGAAGAGCGGCACGGAGTCGTTGCGCCAGTCGTTGAAATCGCCCGCGAGCACGAGCGGACCTTCCGGCGCTTCCTTCGCGATCCAGTGCGCGATCCAGTTCATCTGACGCAGCCGCGCCTGACGCGTCAGTGCGAGATGCGCGCACAGCAGCGTGATCGACTGCCCGGCGAAGGTCGCGCGCGCGACCAGCAACCCGCGCTTTTCGAAACGGTGCGCCGAGATGTCCCAGCGCCCGGAAAGATCGAGCGGATGCGGCGAAAGAATCGCGTTGCCGTGCCGCCACGATGGCTTGAACACGTTCGGGCCGAGCGCGATCTGCAATTCGAGCGCGGTGGCGATCTCGGTCGCCTGGCAATGCCAGACATCGTCGAGCGGCGCATTGAGCGGCTTGCCGAAGCCGCTTGCGAGCATGGGCTGCGGCATGCGCCGCGCCATCGCTTCCTGGAGGAAATAGACGTCCGCGTTGGTGGTCTGAACCCACCGCTGCATCGCGGTCCACGCGCGCAGGCCGAGGGGCGATCGTCCCTTGTGCAGATTCCAGCTCACCGCCGTGAAATCCGGCGTGGCCGAACGAGCGGACGGACCTGGCGGAAGATGTTCTGGGTTTCGCATGCGTTCTTTGTCTTGAGCGGCGGCCTTTGAAGGCTATGTCACCGCGGTTGTCATTGCGCCGCCGTCGATGAACCCAGGCTCGCGCGCACCCGATAGGCGAGCGACGGGTTGCTGTCGATGATCTGCCATTGTCCCCATTCACCCGGCTTGAGCACGAGGCCCGGATGCGACCCGCTCACCTGACGCGGCACCGGCGGCAGCTTGCAGCCGGACGACGTCACGCGCGTGCTGTCCTCCTGCAAGGTTTCCTGCGCGTCGATGGCGAGCGTGACGTCGTCGGCGCTGGCGTGCGTCGGCGAAACGGTGATCGTGCGTTGCAGGTCGATATCGCCCGCGGGCTGATCCGCACAGCCGACGCGGTTCTGCACCTTGTTGTGATGCGTATCCGTGCGCGCCTGGCCGACGTTCGTCGTGCCGGAAAACGAGTCGATCTGTTGGCCGTCGCGCACGACCTGCAATTCCCACGTTACCGGCTGCGACGCGGTGGTTTGCGCATACGCGCCGAGCGTGGCGAAACACGCGCCCGTCACGAGCGCGGTATTCAAAAGAGCGGTGCGTATCGTTTTATGCATTGAAAGCGACTCCTGCGCGCGGACTGTTCGGATGGCGGCGCGCTTCGAAAAGCGCCCGCCGGATCGGCGATCCTCGGCGACTTCCTTGTGACACGGCGGTGCGGGCCGGGTTCAGCCGCCCGCTGAAATACACGTTTGAGGGCAGAGCAGATTTCGAACCCGCTCGCGTTTCGATCCCGACGATGATACTAGCGCGCGCCGATCGTGGCTTTATCGGGGAAAACGGGCGTGCGGATTAGCAGCACACGTGTGCGACTGCTCGCTTGCACGCGGTTTTGGCGTCGATACACTGGCCTCGTCGACCATAAAAAATGACGGGGTGTGACATGACGACAGCCGTGGTCAAACAGGAACTGGCGGTGGCGTCGTTCAGCAAGGTCTACAGTCTCGACGATGTGGAATCCGCGCTCAACGATCTGTCCGAAGGCGCGAGCGACGCCTTGCGCGCTACCTACGAAAAGATGCTCAAGGTGGGCAATCTGCGTTTTTGCGTGAAGCCGAACCGCATGCCGTCCGTCGACGATCTCGCCGCCGATCTGCCGAATTTCGAAGAACCGCTCGCTGATATCCGCAAGCAGATCGCGCTGTGCCTCGAAACCGAGGATCGCCTCGAACTCATGCCGATGCTGCTGCTCGGCGAGCCGGGCATCGGCAAGACGCATTTCGCGAAGCAGCTCGCGCGGCTGCTCGGCACGTCCAGTCATTACGTGGCGATGAGCTCGCTCACGGCGGGCTGGATTCTGTCGGGCGCGTCGTCGCAGTGGCGCAACGCCAAGCCCGGCAAGGTCTTCGATGCGCTCGTCAACGGCAGCTATGCGAACCCCGTGATCACCGTCGATGAAATCGACAAGGCCACCGGCGATGCGCAATACGATCCGCTCGGCGCGCTCTACGCGCTGCTCGAACACGACACGGCGCAGACTTTCATCGATGAATTCGCCGAAGTGCCGATCAACGCGGGCAATGTCGTGTGGATCGCCACGGCCAACGACGCGCGCGCGATTCCCGAGCCGCTCATGAACCGCATGAACGTCTACGAGATTCCGCCGCCGGATCGCGACGGCGCGCGACGCATCGCGCAGTCGATTTACGCCGAAATCCGCAATGCCCACGCGTGGGGCGCGCGCTTCCCCGAAACGCTCGGCGATGCGCCGCTCGACGCGCTCGCGCAGGCGTCGCCGCGCGGCATCCGGCGCGCGATTCTCAACGCGTTCGGCAACGCGCGCATCGACCAAAGGCACCACATCGAGGCGCGCGACATCCAGCTCGACCGCAATTCGCGCAAGAAAGCGATCGGTTTTTGAAAAACCTTCGGACGCGGATTTGCAAAAAAGGCCGCCAAAACCTGTCATTTTTGACATCTGGCGGCCAGATTCTTGCCTTTTTCTGAATTACACCGGAAAACGGTGGGATCGATGTGCGTTTGTTGTGCATCCCGCAATAGTCCCGAACGTAAAATAGTTGGGTATATCTGCGGCGGAAAAAAAGACATGGATCGGATCGAGTGCGTAGTAATCGGAGCGGGCGTCGTCGGACTGGCGATCGCTCGCGCCCTGGCGATGCGCGGACGCGAAGTCATCGTGCTGGAATCGGGCGAAGGCATCGGCATCGGTACGAGTTCGCGCAACAGCGAGGTGATTCACGCTGGCATTTACTATCCGCGCGGATCGCAGAAGGCCGAGTTGTGCCTGCGCGGGCGTGACATGCTCTACGAGTTCTGCCGTGAGCACGGCGTGCCGCACCGGCAATGCGGCAAGCTGCTCGTCGCCACCGCGCGCAATCAGGTGCCGCAACTGGCGGCGCTGCAGCAGAAGGGCATCGAGAATCGCGTCAAGGGGCTGGAGCGCATCAGCGGCGCGCAGGCGGCGGAGATGGAGCCGCAACTGCAATGCGTCGAGGCGGTGTGGTCGCCGCTTACGGGTATCGTCGACAGTCATCAGTACATGCTCGCGCTACAGGGGCAGGCGGAAAACCACGGCGCGAACATCGTGTTCCATACGCCGGTCGCATCCATCGATGCGCGCGAGGGCTGCTTCATCGTCGAGACGGGCGGCGAGGCGCCCGCGCGTTTCCGGGCGTCGTATCTGATCAACAGCGCGGGACTGCATGCGAACGCGATCGCGCGCAGCATTCGCGGCCTCGACGACCGCCACGTGCCGCCGCTCTACTTTGCCAAGGGCAATTACTTCAGCGTGAGCGGACGCGCGCCGTTCGAGCGGCTGATTTATCCGATGCCCAACGAAGCAGGGCTCGGCGTGCATCTCACGATCGATCTCGGCGGCCAGGCGAAGTTCGGCCCGGACGTCGAATGGGTGCAGGCGCTCAATTACGATGTCGATCCGCGCCGCGCCGATTCCTTCTACGCCGCGATTCGCGCGTACTGGCCCGGTCTGCCCGACGATGCATTGCAGCCCGCCTACGCGGGCATCCGGCCGAAGCTCTCCGGTCCGGGTCAGGCCGCGGCGGATTTCGTGATTCAGGGCAAGTCGGCGCACGGCGTGCCGGGGCTCGTGAACCTGTTCGGCATCGAATCGCCGGGATTGACTGCATCGCTCGCGATCGCCGAGCGCGTCGCGGACGTGGCGCGCTAGCTTACATGCGACTTTCCGCCGTCTCTTATCTCTAACATTTGGCGTCGTCGCCTCGCTCGCAGATTGTTATGCTCGGATTTCGCCGTCGCCCAAGAACGGCGCTATTCCCCCAATACAACATGGAGCGAGTCACCATGAAGACATCACGTCGCGCGTTTCTCATCACCAGCGCGGGCGTCGCCTCGACGTTCGCGCTCGGCTCCCGGGCAGCCTTCGCCGCCGATGCGCCGAAAGTCGCCGAAAGCGATCCCACCGCGCAGGCGCTCGGCTACAAGGAAGACGCGAGCAAGGTCGACAAGGCCAAGTTCGCGAAGTACGCCGCCGGGCAGGACTGCGGCAACTGTCAGTTCTATCAGGGCAAGCCGACGGACGCCTTCGCGCCGTGCCCGATGTTCAGCAACAAGCAGGTCGCATCGAAGGGCTGGTGCAGCGCGTATGTGAAGAAGGCATAAGCGCAACAGGACATCACACGAAAAGCGCGCCCGGCCGAAAGGCCCGGCGCGCTTTTCTTCGTTCGCAATTCGCTTGATCGGGATAAAAACCGTCTTTACACTCGCCAAGGCAAAAAGAGCCGCGCGTGCGCATCTTTAAAACGACGCGAACAGAGCGCGGACAGGCCTAACGCCGATCGATGCACACACAGGGGAACGCATGCCAGGAAGACGACTGAACGCGCGCGCCGTGACGGCGGCGGTCATCGGCAACGCGCTGGAGTGGTACGACTTCACCGTGTTCGGTTTCATGACGGTCGTCATCGCCCGCTTGTTCTTTCCGGGCGACAGCGAATACGCGTCGATTCTTCTGACCACCGCGACCTTCGGCGTCGCGTTCGTGATGCGGCCGGTCGGCGGCATCGTTCTCGGTCTCTATGCCGATCGCGCGGGGCGCAAGGCGGCGCTGACGCTCGTGATCGGGCTCATGACGCTGGGCATTCTGCTGCTCGCGATAGCCCCGCCGTATTCCGCGATCGGCATCGGCGCGCCGATCGTCATCGTGTTCGCGCGGCTGTTGCAGGGATTCTCCGCGGGCGGCGAGTTCGGCAGTTCGACCGCGCTGCTGATCGAAGCGGCGCCGTTCTCGAAGCGCGGCTTCTACGGCAGTTTCCAGATGGCGAGCCAGGCCGCATCGCTGCTGCTCGGCGCGATCGTCGGCGCTGCGATCTCGCGCGGTCTTTCGCCCGAAGCGCTCGATGCCTGGGGTTGGCGCGTGCCGTTCATCTTCGGTCTCGTGATCGGGCCGATCGGTTTGTATATCCGCCGCAACATGGCCGATACCGAAGCGTTCCTGCATGCGAAGAAGACCGCGCGCCGCGCGACGCTCGGCGAAGTGTTCAGCACGCATGGCCGCGAAGTGTTGTGCGGGCTCGGCTCGGTGATCGCGCTGACCGTGACCGTGTATGTGCTGATCGCCTATCTGCCGACCTTCGCCGTCAAGCAACTGAAGCTGCCGTTCGGGCAGTCGTTCACCGCGTTGATCGTCGGCAATCTGCTCTTGACGGTGCTTTCGCCGGTTGCGGGCGCGTGGTCGGATCGCATCGGACGCAAAGGGCTTTCGCTGTGGTCGCTCGCGATCACGCTCGTCGTGATCTATCCGCTCTTCGCGTGGCTCGCGGCGGAGCCGAGCGTGATGCGGCTCGTCATCGTGCAGGCGGTGCTGTCGATCGCGCTCTCGGGCTACTATGGGCCGTTCGGCGCGCTCATCGCCGAGCTGTTTCCGGCGCACGTGCGCTCGACGGGGCTGTCACTCGCGTACAACATCGCGGTCATGATCTTCGGCGGCTTCGGGCAGTTCATCGTGACGTGGCTCATCCGCGTCACGGGATCGCAACTCGCGCCCACCTTTTACGTGATGGGCGGGATCGTGCTCTCGTTGATCGCGGTGGCGTGCATTCCGGCGACCCGCCATGCGGACGTCGATGAAGCGCGCGATTTCACCCGCTAGGCGACATCAAATGAAAGTCATCGAAAGTGGCAAGTTCACGGCCGACCGCGCATGGGGCGCGCTCGATATCTGCGTGATGAACGGCACGTCATGCCGTCTGCACTGGACGGACAAGCCGTACAAATGGCACGTGAACGACGGTGAGGAAGTGTTCGCCGTGATGCAGGGCGAAGTGCGGATGCACGTGCGCGGCGGCGAAGGCGAGCGCGTTCTGACGCTGCGCGCGGGCGATATCTTTCACGCGCAAGCCGGCGATGAGCATTTCGCCGAACCCGTCGGCGAAGCGCGCATTCTGGTGATCGAGAAGGAAGGGAGCGTGTGAGGCCTTAGCGTTCGAGACCCGCCTTCACCAGCAACTCCGCCAGCACTTCCGTCATCCCGCCTTCATGCGCTTCGGCGCGCTCCTTCAGTTGCTTCGCGAGCTTTTCATCGAGCTTGCATGCGAACGGCACGAGGCCCTTCGCCTGATCGAGCTTGCGCTGTTCACGGCGATCGGTCTTTTGCGCGTCCGCGCCGCCCGCGCGTGCGCGGCCGCCTTGCTTCAGATCGTTGGCCAGTTTGAATGCCTTGGTCTGTTCCAGTTGAAATTTGTTCACGCGTTGCTCCAGGGGCGAGGATTGAGGTCAGGGGCCGTATTGTACGGAACGCGACGACCGCGCTAGCGGCCCGTTTCCGCCAGCGCGTCGATTCGCGCGCGCATGCGCCGCCAGTGCGAGCCTTCCCAGAACACGCGACGACACACGTCGCAGGTGGCGAAGCGCGTATGCCGCTCGCGCACGCCGTCGGGCACGCGGCCATCGATTTCGCCGGGCATGGCCGGACGCAATGGCGCATTGCACATCAGGCAGAGCCGGAACGCCCGCACGTGCTGCACGAGATCGAGGCGCTCCGAGACTTCGCGGAACTGTTCGTCGGCCTGCAGCGCGCGCACATAGCAGCCGCGCAACACGTTGCGGCGCTTGAGCAATTCACGATCGCGCGTGAGCACGATGCGCGATTCGTCGTGCGCGAGCTGCTCGATTTCATCGTCGGGGAAGTTGTTGTCGTAGCGGGTGTCGAAGCCCGCCAGCCGCAATAGTTGCGCGAGCCCGCCCAGGTGCGCATCGGCGATGAAGCGCAGGTCCGTCGCGCGCAGCGGTGGCCGAAGCAGCGGCGCGCCGTTCGCCGTGTCCGCGGGTGCGTGATGCGCGGGATAGATCTCGATGACATCGTCCGCCTCGATCTGCGCGTCGAACCCGACCGGACGGCCGTTGCTTACGATCAGATCGACTTCCGTGTGCGGCACGCCGAGCGCTTCGATCATGTGCTTCGTCGACGAAGACTTCGCGCACGCGCAAGCGAACGCGTGCCCGCGCAAGGGTCGAGCAAGGAAGTCGTTCAGTTCGCCATGGAAGTGAAAGCGCGCCTTGACCATGCAGCCAGTATCGCATTGCGCGCCTCTGCGCGCTTTGCGTCGATATGCTCTACTGGCGCTCGGGCCGCGCGGCTTCCCGTGCGCGGCGGGCGAACACGGCAAAGGAGCATGCGAGCATGGACATCGGATTCATTGGACTGGGCGAAATGGGCGGCGCGATGGCGAGCAACGCGCTCAAGGCGGGGCATACGGTGCGCGTCTGGAACCGCTCGCGCGACAAGACACGCGCGCTCGCGGACCAGGGCGCGACGGTAGTCGATACGCCCGAGCAGGCGTTCGCCGGCGACGCCGCGTTCTCCATGCTCGCCGACGACAACGCGCTGCGCTCGGTGCTCGTCGATGGCGGTCTGCTCAAGCACGCGCCGAAGGGTCTCGTGCACGTCAACATGGCGACGATTTCGGCGGCGCTGGCCGTCGAGCTGGCCGAACTGCACGCGCAGCACGGCGTTGCGTATGTCGCCGCGCCGGTGCTCGGACGGCCGGACGTCGCGGCGGCGGGCAAGCTCAACATTCTCGCCGCGGGCGCGAGCGACGCGATCGATCGCGTGCAGCCCGTGCTCGATGCGATCGGCCAGAAAACCTGGCGCGTCGGCAGCGAACCGCAGCACGCGAACGTGCTCAAGCTCGCGGCGAATTTCATGCTCGCATCGGCGATCGAAAGCTTCGGCGAGGCCGCGGCGCTCGTGACCGGCCACGGCATCGAAGCGCAGACGCTGCTCGACGTCATCACGAATTCGCTGTTTCCGGGTCCGGTGTATCAGGGCTACGGAAAGATGATCGCGGAGCGCCGTTACGAGCCCGCGCTCTTCAAGGCGCGGCTCGGGCTGAAGGACGTGCGTCTCGCGATCGCCGCCGGCGATGCCGTGAACGTGCCGCTGCCCGTGGCGAGCGTCGTGCGCGACAACCTCGTCGATGCACTCGCGCACGGCGACGGCGAGAAGGATTTCGCCGTGCTCGGCCAGGTCGCGGCCCGTCGCGCCGGAGGCTGATTCCATTCACGCGGTGTGGCGAAGGCGGCGTTGTGCCCGAATCGGCGCGGGCAGACGGCATAATGCGAGTCCCGTTCTTTTCTCCGCCACGCCGCAATGAGCCTGCATCTCTGGTGGCTGTTCGTCGCCACTGTCTTTGTCGTTTCCGCGATTCCCGGTCCCAACATGCTGCTCGTCATGACGCACGGCGCGCGTCATGGCCTCAAACGTTCGACGGCCACCATGGCCGGCTGTCTCACGGCGCTCGTCATCATGTTGTCGGTTTCGGCGGCGGGCCTGGGCGTGTTTCTCGAAGCGTGGCCGCGTCTCTTCGATACGCTGCGTCTGATCGGCGCGGCCTATCTCGTGTGGCTGGGCGTGAAGATCTGGCGCGCGAAAGCGAGCGCCGTCGATGTTCGCGATGACAGGGGCGCCGCGCATTCTTCCGGACGCTTCACGCTCTTTCGCAATGGCTTTCTCGTCGCGAGCAGCAATCCGAAGGCGATCCTCTTCGCGGCGGCGCTACTGCCGCAGTTCATCGACGCGAGCCGGCCGGTCTTGCCGCAATTCGCCGTGCTCGTCTCGACTTTCGCCGTGATCGAAGTGAGCTGGTACGCCGTGTACGCGGGTCTCGGCGCGCGCATCGGCGACAAGCTGAAAAGCGCGAACGTCGCGCGGGCGTTCAACCGTTTGACCGGCGGCGTGTTCGTCGGCTTCGGCGCGATGATGGCGCTCGTGCGCCATTGACGATTCAAACGTCTGGATGAACGGGTGCACGGCTTGCTTTCGTTTGCAGTGCTTCATTCGCTTTCGAACAGACTTGCGCGGCGGGCGGGCGCATAGTCGCGCTCGTCCCGGTTCGCGGCGAACCCAGAAAAACACCTAAAAAGGAGGCGCCTCATGCATCTGTCTGTCCGACGCCCCGCTTGCGCCGCGCTTCTCGCGCTCAGTTTCGGCGTACTGGCGACCACTTCCGCGCACGCCGACGACACCCCGAGCCCCTGCGATGCGCTCAAGCGCATCGTGGCTGCCGCGCCGAATTTTTCATCGCTTTCCGCGATCGATGGCCGCGCCGTCGCGCTGCCTTACGGCGACGACGCGAAGTGCGCCGCATCGCAGACGAACTATCGATGCACGTGGACGCCGCACGGCGGCGCCAGCGCTGACGCGCTGCAGGGCGTCGCGGCGGACATTGCATCGTGTCTGCCCGACGCGACGCACGACCAGAATTCGCCCGCGCGCCAGCATTTCTATCTGGGCGCACGCGGCGCGCGCACCGAGATCACGGCGGCGCAGGCGGGTTCGAACAAGTTGAAACTCGAAATCTACGGTTCCCGGTGAGGCCATCGTGAGCAAGCGCATCCTCATAGCCGATGACGACGACGATGCGCTTTCCGGCCTCGCGAATCTGCTGACCGGCATGGGCCACGAAGTGGCGCTGGCGGCGAACGGCGCACAAGCCGTCGAAGTCGCCGCGCAGTTCGATCCGGAAGTCGTGATTCTCGATCTCGGCATGCCGCTCGTCGATGGTCTCGCGGCGGCGCGCGCGCTGCGTGCATTGCCGAACGGCCACGCGAGAATGCTGGTCGCGCTGACAGGCTGGGGACAGCCGCAGCATCGCGAAATGACCCTCGACGCCGGTTTCGATGTCCATCTCGTCAAACCGATATCCGCCGACCAACTGCAATTCATTCTGTCGATGATGCAGCCCTGATTTGCTTCGATCAAGGCGCGTCGGTCTGCCGCAACACGCGATGTTGCGACGCACCAATATTATTGGTATATTTACTCCTGTCTCCTCCATGTCTCCACTGATATGGATTCAGCCCGCCAGCCTTGGCGGGCTTTTTTTCGTCCGTACGGTTTAATGTTGCGCTGCACCGACGGACACAAAAAAGGCCGATCCGCTGTGGAGCGAATCGGCCTTTCTAGTCTGCTGCTGCTTGATCAGCGGGCGAGACCCGTCTCCTCGTCTGCGCCGATCGCCAGATTCATGCACTGGATCGCCGCGCCCGACGCGCCCTTGCCGAGATTGTCCAGCCGCGCAACCGTCACGAAGCGCTCGTCGTTGCCGAACACGAAGATGTCCACGCGATTCGTGTCGTTGCAGGCTTGCACGTCGAAGAAACCGTCGTCGAGATTGCTCTCGGCGTCGAACGGCATCACGCGCACGAACGGCTCGTTGTTGTAATACTCGGCGAGCATGTCGCGCACGTCCTGCGGTTTCGCACGCCGCGAGAGCTGGTCCGGCGAGAAATACGTCGTCACCGCGAGACCTTTCAGGAACGGGCCGACGATCGGCGTAAAGATCGGCGCGCGCGCGAGGCCCGTGCGCACCGACATTTCCGGCAGATGCTTGTGTGTCAGACCCAGCGCGTACGCGCGCGGGCTCATGAGCCTTTCGTTGCCGCCCGCTTCGAACTCCGCGATCATTTTCTTGCCGCCGCCGCTGTAGCCGGTGATCGAATAGGCGTGCGCGTCGAAGTTGGCGGGAACGAGGCCGCCCGCGACGAGCGGCTGCACCGACAGCACGAACGCCGACGCGTGGCAGCCCGGCACGGCGATGCGCTTCGACGTGCGCAGACGCTCGCGCTGTGCGCGCGTGAGCTCGGGCAGGCCGTACGCCCAGTCGTCCTGCGTGCGGAAAGCGGTGCTCGCGTCGATCATCACGGTGCGCGTGTTGTCCTTATCGACGAGCGAAACCGATTCGCGCGACGCGACATCCGGCAGGCACAGGAACGTCACGTCCGACGCGTTGATGAGCCGGCGGCGCTCCTCGATGTCCTTGCGCTTCGCTTCTTCGATACGCAACACCTCGATGTCACGGCGCTGCGACAGATATTCGAAAATCTTCAGGCCGGTGGTGCCTTCCTGTCCGTCGACAAATACTTTCGTGGTCATCTCGATCTCGCTGGTTCGTGCGGGCGCTCGCCGCAAAACCGACATTTTAGTGCGATTCCGAGACGGGCTGATGTCCGCCGTCTTCGACGCCGCCGCGATTGCCGATCCAGCGCGCCGTCACCGCGGCGATGCGTGCGCCGAAGACCTTCGCCGTTTCGAGATCGCCGGGTGGCGGCGCTTCGTCCGGCGAGGCGTCGGCGGGCGATTGGGTCAGGAGGCCCGTAAAGCCGCCGACGAAGTTCAGATCGTTGCGCGTGGCCGCCTTCGTGTTCGACGGCATCATGCCCGTGCCGATCCAGACCATGCCGTGCTGCATCGCCAGCGTGACGAAATACGAGATGGTCAGGAATTTGTCGCCGTTCATGTGGGCCGAATTGGTGAATCCGGCCGCGATCTTGTCCTTCCATTTCTGCGCGAACCAGGGCTTCGAACTCGCGTCGGCGAACTTCTTGAAGTCGGCGGACGGCCCGCCCATGTAGGTCGGCGCGCCGAACACGATGGCGTCGGCGGCGTCCAGTTCGGCCCAGGCGGCGTCGTCGAGTTCGGCGACGGCGATCAGTTTCACGTTCGCGCCGGCGTCGGTCGCGCCGCCGAGCACCGCCTCCGCGACCTTCTTCGTGTGGCCGTAGCCGCTGTGATAAACGATGATGATGTTCGGCATGGTCTCCCCGAGTCGTTCCTGCGCCGCGCCGCGCACGCGTGCCTTGTGGACGGTCCGGGCCAGTCTAGCAAAGTCAATTTTTCACCGAGCGGTGTGAACGCACGGTTCTCGACTTCAGATTAGCGGCCGTATGTGAACGTGAGCTGTGCGCTGGCGATCGTCATCGTGCGGATTTCGTGCTCGAACATGAGCGCGGGCGTGCCCTGCCGCAGGCGCAGATCGGCGCTGTCGAGCGCGTAAACAGTCACGATATAGCGATGCGGCTTGCCGGGCGGCGGGCACGGGCCGCCGTAGCCTTCCGTATCCCAGTCGTTGCGCGCTTCGATCGCGCCCATCTTGCGCAGCGCCCCCGACGCGCTCGCGTTGTTCGCCAGGCGATCCGTGCCGATCGGGATGCCCGCGACCGCCCAGTGCCACCAGCCGCGTCCGGGCGCATCGGGATCGAAGATCGTCACGGCGAAGCTGCGCGCGTTTGCGGGTGCGCCATGCCAGGAAATCTGCGGCGAGCGATTGCCGCCCTTGCACTCGGACTGATCGAAAAGCAGATCGCGCCCGATCGTCTTGCCTGGCGCGAGATCCGTGCTGGTCACGGTGAAAGCGGGGTCGGCGGCAGCCTCGTGCGAATTCGCGAAAAACGCCGCCGCCATGGCGATTAAGAGCACTGATGCGGCAAGGCCAGTCGAACTCACGCGTCGCCCGGAGAGGCGCATGGGCTGAACTCCTGTCAGTATCGTCGCGCGTTATAGCAGCGTTTCGCCGGCTGCAACGATGTTTTTTGTCTCATGATGCGCTTCGTACCAGCTTGCAGTTTAACATTGCAACAAAGCATTAAAGCTTTACATCCTTGAGACTTTACCGATGGCGCGTTGCGCGACCAGCGGTTTGGACGTAGCACGCAGCGCCTTGACGGCGATGACTTCTGACTCTATTGAACGTAGAAATGAGTAATTCGACGCAGATTCGCGCGGCAACTAATCGACCGAAATACAGGAGAAGTTAAATGAGCCAGCGAATAAAAGTCATCATCGCCGACGATCATCCCGTCATTCTGTTTGGCGCGGCACAGGCGCTCAACAAGTTTCCGGAAGTGGACGTCATTGGTCAGGCGCGCCAGTCGACCGAACTCATCCAGTTGCTTCAGAAGGAGTCATGCGATGTCCTCGTCACCGATCTCGCCATGCCCGGCGGCTCGTACGGCGACGGCATGCCCTTGCTCGGTTATATCGGCCGGCAATTCCCGCGGGTGAAGCTTGTCGTGCTCACCATGCTCGAGAATCCGGCCTTGCTCAAACGTTTGCGCGAAGTGGGCGTGATGTCGATCATCAACAAGGCCGACGACATGAACCAAATCGGCTGGGCGATCCAGCATGTCATGCGCGGGCAGGAATACCTCGGGCCGTCCGTGAAGGCGGCGCTCGACAGCATGGGGCTCAGTTCGAGCGGGCAGCAACGCAGCGTGATCCTGTCCAAGCGCGAACTCGAAGTGGTGCGCCTGTTTGTCTCGGGCATGACGATCACGGAAATCGCGGGACAATTGCGGCGCAGTATCAAAACCATCAGCACGCAAAAGAACACCGCAATGCGAAAACTCGGCATCGAGCGCGATTCCGAATTGTTTCAGTACGCGCAAAGTAACGGGCTAATGAATCTATCGGCATATTCCGGCGACGGTTCGCTCGACGATTCGCTTCCTAATCCGAATTCGCTATAGGCGATTTTGCTTGCCGAATAAAAAAGCCGCTGATCTCGATCAGCGGCTTTTTGTTTATTGCCTGCTTCGCGGACGTTAATACTTATTGCGGCGCAGCGTTCGCACCGCCGTGCGCAGCAGACCATTCCGCCGGCGCGTGGAGGAATTTCTCGACTTCATCGAGCGTCTTCGACTCGAAGTAGCCTTGCTCCTTCGCGACGCGCAGCACGTCCCACCAGGTGGCGAGCGCGTGCAGATCGACGTCGATGTCCTTCAACACCGACACGCTCTCCTTGAAGATGTTGTAGTGGAAGAGCACGAAGCAGTGATTCACCGTCGCGCCCGCGGTGCGCAGCGCATTGATGAAGTTGATCTTGCTGCGGCTGTCCGTGGTCAGGTCTTCGACCAGCAGCACGCGCTGGCCTTCAGTCAGCAAACCTTCGATCTGCGCATTGCGGCCGAAACCCTTCGGCTTCTTGCGGACGTATTGCATCGGCACCATCAGGCGGTCGGCGATCCAGGCGGCGAACGGGATGCCCGCGGTCTCGCCGCCGGCGACGGCGTCGATCTGCTCGTAGCCGACATCGCGCAGAATCGTCGCTTCGGCCATCTCCATCAGGCCACGGCGCACGCGCGGATACGAGATCAGCTTGCGGCAGTCGATATACACCGGGCTCGCCCAGCCGGACGTGAAGATGTACGGTTTTTCCGCGTTGAAGTGCACCGCCTGCACTTCGAGCAGCATCTTGGCGGTGGTGTCGGAGATCGTCTGGCGATCGAAGCCTGTCATGGGCGAATCCTTGGACTTGTGTGGCGCTTGAAGAAGCGGGAGGCGGCCGCGCGGGCCTTTGGCGCATGATTCGATGCAGAACACGCCGTTTTGGACGACGTTTTCGCACTCACTGCGCGCGTAGCCCGCCATTTTACCCGAGCCGACGAATGCGGGCGAGAGGGCTTTTTTCGACCGATTGAACGATTCGGGTGCTCGCGCTTACACTCCCGGCACTTTCCGCAGAACGCTCCGATGACGCCCGCTTCCTCTTCCACTGCCTCCGAGCCGCTTTCCCGCCACGCATTGCAGGCGCTCGTCGCGTCGATGCTCGGCTACGCGATGGACGGTTTCGACCTGCTGATCCTCGGCTTCATGCTGCCCGCGATCGCCGCCGATCTGCATCTCACGCCCGCGCAATCCGGCGCGCTCGTCACGTGGACGCTCGCCGGCGCGGTCGCGGGCGGCGTCGTGTTCGGCATGCTGTCCGATTATTTCGGCCGCGTGCGTATGCTGACCTGGACGATTCTCGTGTTCGCCGTCTTTACCGGCCTGTGCGCGCTCGCGCAGGGCTACGGCGATTTGCTGATCTATCGCACCATCGCCGGAATCGGGCTGGGCGGCGAGTTCGGGATCGGCATGGCGCTCGTCGCCGAGGCATGGCCCGCGCGGCTGCGGGCGCGCGTGTCGTCGTATGTGGGGATCGGCTGGCAAATGGGCGTGCTCGCCGCCGCGCTCATCACGCCGATGCTCCTGCCCGTGATCGGCTGGCGCGGCATGTTCGCGGTCGGGCTGTTGCCGGCGGTCGTCTCGTTCTTCGTGCGGCGACATGTGGACGAGCCCGCGTTGTTCACCGAACGCCGCGCGGCCGCCAAAGCCGACACCGCCCGCAAGCTGCCGCTCAGGCGTCTTTTCGACGACGCCCGCACCGCGCGTGCGAGTCTCGGCGTGATCATCCTGTGCTCGGTGCAGAACTTCGGCTACTACGGGTTGATGATCTGGCTGCCGAGTTACCTGTCGAAGACCTTCGGCTACTCGCTGACGAAATCCGGTCTCTGGACCGCGGCGACCGTGCTCGGCATGGCGTTCGGCATCTGGCTGTTCGGCCTGGCGGCGGATCGCTTCGGACGCAAACCGGCGTTTCTCGTCTATCAGTTCGGCGCGGTCGCTATGGTGTTCGTCTATTCCAGTCTGACGAGCCCGGCGGCGCTCCTGATCGGCGGCGCGGTGATGGGCGTGTTCGTGAACGGCATGCTCGGCGGCTACGGCGCGCTGATCTCCGAGATCTATCCGACCGAAGCGCGCGCAACCGCGCAAAACGTGCTGTTCAATATAGGGCGCGCGGTGGGTGGACTCGGTCCGGTCGCGGTCGGCGCGCTGGCGGCGCGTTATTCGTTCGCGGTGGCGCTCGCGTTTCTCGCATCGATCTATCTGCTCGATGTCGTCGCGACGCTCTTTCTGATCCCGGAAAAACGCGGCGCCGAACTCGACTGAACGCGGAGTCGTCGGACGAAATTGCGCTGAAACGTTGCATCGCGTCATTTCAGGCGCGCGGTGTACACTGAACGTCCCAAAAAAAACCAAAGGTTCCGTCCGCTCGTTCGATCCCGGCGAGCGGCACGCCGCGTCTATCCGACGCGCCGAGCCCATGAAAATTGGTCCATCGATTCACATTCCCGCATTCATTGCAGCACGGTCGACGGCGGTGTGAACCCTGTTCAAATAATTCTCAAACGTCTCAGGTCAAATCATGGACGAACAACTGAAGCAAAGTGCCCTCGCGTATCACCAGAATCCCCGTCCCGGCAAGATTTCGGTTACTCCGACCAAGCCGCTTTCCAACCAGCTCGACCTCTCGCTCGCCTATTCGCCGGGCGTCGCGGCCGCGTGCATGGCGATCTACGATGAGCCGCTCGACGCGCAGAAGTACACGTCGCGTGCGAACCTCGTCGGCGTCGTGACGAATGGCACGGCCGTCTTGGGCCTCGGCAATATCGGCCCGCTGGCGGCCAAGCCGGTGATGGAAGGCAAGGGATGCCTCTTCAAGAAGTTCGCGGGCATCGACGTGTTCGATATCGAGCTGGCGGAAACCGATCCGGACAAGCTCGTCGATGCGATCGCGATGCTCGAACCCACGCTGGGCGGCATCAACCTCGAAGACATCAAGGCGCCGGAATGCTTCTATATCGAAAAGAAGCTGCGCGAGCGCATGAAGATTCCCGTTTTCCATGACGATCAGCACGGCACGGCGATCATCGCATCGGCGGCGATCCTGAACGGCCTGAAAGTGGTCGGCAAGAAGCTGGACGAAGTGAAGCTCGTCTGCTCCGGCGCGGGCGCGGCGGCGATCGCGTGTCTGGACCTGCTCGTTCACCTCGGCCTGAAGAAGTCGAACACGCTCGTGATCGATTCGAAGGGCGTGATTTACGAAGGCCGCGGCAATCTGGACGCATCGAAGGAGCGCTATCAGGCGAGCACCGACGCGCGCACGCTCGCCGATGCAATGCACGGTTGCGACGTGTTCCTCGGCTGTTCGAGCGCGGGCGTGCTGAAGGCGGAAATGGTCGAGACGATGGCCGACAAGCCGCTGATTCTCGCGCTGGCGAATCCCGAGCCGGAAATCCGCCCGGAAGAAGCGAAGCGCGTGCGTCCGGACTGCATCGTCGCGACGGGCCGTTCGGATTATCCGAATCAGGTCAACAACGTGCTGTGCTTCCCGTTCATTTTCCGCGGGGCGCTCGACGTGGGCGCGACGACGATCACCGAGGAAATGAAGCTCGCGTGCGTGCGCGCGATCGCCGAACTCGCGGAAGAAACCGATCAGGGCGATGAAGTTGCAAAGGCTTACGAAGGCCATTCGCTGGAATTCGGTCCGGAGTATCTGATTCCGAAGCCTTTCGATCCGCGCCTCATCATCAAGATCGCGCCGGCTGTGGCGCAAGCCGCGATGGATTCGGGCGTCGCGACGCGTCCGATCAAGGACATGGACGCGTATCGCGAGACGCTCGGCGCGACGGTGTATCGCACGGGCATGGTGATGCGTCCGGTGTTCACGGCGGCGAAGGCGGCGCCGGCGCGCATCGCGTTCGCGGAAGGCGAGGACGAGCGCGTGCTGCGCGCCGCGCAGTTCGTGCTGTTGGAGAAGATCGCGAAGCCGATCATCATCGGCCGTCCGGCTGTCGTCGAAATGCGTCTGCAGAAGATGGGCTCGAAGCTGAAGCCGGGCGTCGATTTCGAGATCGTGAATCCGGAAGACGATCCGCGTTATCAGAAGAGCTGGCAGGCGTATCACGAGATCGCCGCGCGTCAGGGCGTGACGCCGGAAAGCGCGAAGGCCGCCCTGCGCAAGTTCAACACGCTGATCGGCGCGATCCTGGTTCACACCGGCGATGCGGACGGGATGATCTGCGGTCTCATCGACACGTATCAGGATCACCTGAAGTTCATCGACCAGGTGCTCGGCAAGGCGGAAGGTGCGAACAACTTCGCGGCGATGAATCTGCTGATGCTGCAAGGGCGCAATCTGTTCATCAGCGATACGTACGTCAACGAGACGCCGACGCCCGAGCAACTCGCCGACATGACGATTCTGGCGGCGCGCGAGATCGAGCGTTTCGGGATTCAGCCGAAGGTCGCGCTGGTGTCGAATTCGAACTTCGGCAGCGTGCAGAGCGCGTCGAGCAAGCGCATGGCGGAAGCGCGCAAGCTGATTGCCGAGCGTGCGCCCGACCTCGAAATCGATGGTGAAATGCACGGCGATGCGGCGCTTTCCGAAGCCGTGCGCAAGGCTTCGTTCCCGGGGACCACGTTGCACGGCGAGGCGAATCTGCTGATCATGCCGAACGTCGAAGCGGCGAACATCACGTACAACCTGCTCAAGATGGTGAGCGGCGAGGGCGTGACCGTCGGGCCGATCCTGCTCGGTGCTGCGAAGCCCGTGCATATCCTGACGCCGGCCGCGACGGTGCGGCGGATCATCAATATGACGGCGGTGGCGAGCGCGAATGCGCGTGTAGCGAAGTAACGAGACGTCGCGTCAGAAAGACGAACGGCGATCCGGGAGACCGGATCGCCGTTTTTTTGGCCGATGAAAAAGGCGGTCCGCTTTCACGAACCGCCTTCGAGCGTGAAGCAACGAGAATTACGCGACCTGCCGCTTTTCCCCGCCTTCATTACTCCGCCAGCGCGCGAGCAAGGCATTCCACTTGATCTTCGCGGCCTTGACGTTGTTTTCCTTGACGTGGCCGTAACCGCGCATCGAATCGGGAAGATTCGCGAGTTCGACAGCGAGTGACAGTTTCTGCTCCGTGAGTCCGCCGATCAACTCGCGCACCAACGCCTCGTACTCGCCGATCAAAGCGCGCTCCATCTTCCGCTCTTCCGTGCGGCCGAACGGGTCCAGCGCCGTTCCGCGCAGGAACTTCAGCTTCGCGAGCACGCGCATCGCGGACATCATCCACGGACCGTACTGCTTCTTCACCAGATGCCCGTGCGCATCCTTCTTCGAAAGACTCGGCGGCGCGAGATGCATCTTGATCTTCCAGTCGCCTTCGAAACTCGCGCGAATCTTGTCGAGGAACACCGGATCGGCATAAAGACGCGCGACTTCGTATTCGTCCTTGTACGCCATCAGCTTGTGCAGATTCTTCGCGACGGCCTCGGTCAGCGGATATTGCCCGTCGCCCGCGCCCAACTCGGCTTCCTTCGCGCGCACTTCCGCAACCAGCCGTCCGTATCGCGCTGCGTAGGCCGTGTTCTGATACTTCGCGAGATAGTCGAGCCGCTTGTCGATGAGCGTGTCGAGCGCCTTCGGCGTATGCAGCGCGATGACCTTGCCCGGCGCTGCCTGCGCGCCATGCTGCGCATCCGCGAGACGACGCACGGCTTCGGGATCGTGCGCCGCGCGACGGCCCCATTCGAACGCCGCGAGATTCTTCTCGACCTGCACCGCATTCAGTTCGATGGCGCGTACCAGCGACTCATGCAGCAGCGGCACCCAACCCTTCTGCCACGCGAAGCCCAGTACGAACGGATTCGTGTAGATCGCGTCGCCCATCAGCGCGACGGCGAAGCGGTTCGCATCGACGAGCGCGACATGCTCGCCCGCGGCCGCGCGAATATCCGCCTCCGCGCTCGCGCCCGGAAAACTCCAGTTCGGGTTCTTGATGAATTCGGCGGTCGGCGTCTGCGCGCTGTTCACGACGACGCGCGTGTGATCGGGCTGCATCCGTGAGCCGCATTCGTTGCTCGCGGTGACGATCGCATCGCAACCGATGACGAGATCCGCTTCGCCCATCGCGATACGCGTCGCGTGGATATCGGTCGGACGGTTGGCGATCTGCACGTGACTCATCACGGCGCCGCCTTTCTGCGCGAGCCCGGTGACGTCGAGCACGGTGACGCCTTTCTGCTCCAGATGCGCGGCCATGCCGAGCAGCGCGCCGATCGTCACGACGCCCGTTCCGCCGACGCCCGTGACCAGCACGCCATACGGCCGCCCGATCTCCGGAAGTTCGGGCGTGGGCACGGACGGCATCGCATCGCTCGCGACGCTCGTCGCCTTCGGCTTCTTCAACTGGCCGCCTTCCACCGTCACGAAGCTCGGGCAGAAGCCGTTCAGACACGAGTAGTCCTTGTTGCACGTCGACTGGTTGATCTGCCGCTTCGTGCCGTACTCGGTATCGAGCGGCTCGACCGACAGGCAATTCGACTTCACCGAGCAATCGCCGCAGCCTTCGCACACGGCTTCGTTGATGACGACGCGCTTCGCCGGATCGGGAAACGCGCCGCGTTTGCGACGACGACGCTTCTCGGTCGCGCAGGTCTGGTCGTAGATCAGGATCGATGTGCCCGCCACCTCGCGCAGTTGACGCTGGATTTCGTCCAGCTTGTCGCGATGATGCACGTCGATGCCCGGCGCGAGTCCGACGCTCGCCGTGTACTTCTCCGGCTCATCCGTCACGATGACGATCTTCGCCGCGCCTTCCGCGGCGAGCTGATGCGTGATCTGCGGCACGGTCAGCACGCCGTCGACGGGCTGACCGCCGGTCATCGCGACGGCATCGTTATAGAGAATCTTGTAGGTGATGTTCACCTTCGCCGCGATCGCCGCGCGGATCGCGAGCAGGCCCGAATGGAAATACGTGCCGTCGCCGAGGTTCGCGAAAACGTGCTTGTCGTTCGAGAACGGCGACTGGCCGACCCACGCCACGCCTTCGCCGCCCATCTGACTGAACGTGCTCGTGTTGCGGTCCATCCAGACCGTCATGTAGTGGCAGCCGATGCCCGCCATCGCGCGCGAGCCTTCCGGCACGTTCGTCGACGTGTTGTGCGGACAGCCCGAGCAGAACCACGGCTTGCGCTCCGCCTCGACACGCGGCCGCGCGAGCGACCTTTCCTTCGCCTCGATCACGGCGATGCGCGTCGCAATGCGCGCGCGCACATCGGCGGGCAAGTCGAATTTGTCGAGGCGCGTGGCGATGGCCTTCGCGATGATCGCGGGCGACAGCTCGTAGTGCGCGGGCAGAAGCCAGTTGCCCATCGGCACGGACCATTCGCCGCCAGCGCCGTCTTTTTCGTCGAACTTGCCGTACACGCGCGGACGTTGCGCATCCGGCCAGTTGTAAAGCTCTTCCTTGATCGCGTATTCGAGAATCTGCCGCTTTTCCTCGACGACCAGAATTTCCTCCAGCCCGCGCGCGAATTCATGCGCGCCTTGCGCTTCGAGCGGCCACACGCAACCGACCTTGTAGAGACGGATGCCGATTTGCGAGCACGTCGCGTCATCGAGACCGAGATCGGTCAGCGCCTGACGAACGTCGAGATAGGCTTTGCCGCCGGTCATGATGCCGAAGCGCGCGTGTGGCGAATCGATTTCCACGCGGTCCAGCTTGTTCGCGCGCACGTAGGCGAGCGCGGCGTACCACTTATAGTCGAGCAGACGCGCTTCCTGCACGAGCGGCGGATCCGGCCAGCGAATGTTCAGGCCGCCATCGGGCATCGCGAAATCGGTCGGAAGCACGATCTTCGTGCGATGCGGATCGATATCCACCGAAGCCGACGACTCGACGATATCCGTCACGCATTTCATCGCGACCCACAGGCCGGAGTAGCGCGACATCGCCCAGCCGTGCAGGCCGAAATCGAGATATTCCTGCACGTTCGACGGAAACAGCACCGGCAGTCCGCACGCCTTGAACACGTGCTCGGACTGATGCGCGAGCGTCGATGATTTCGCGGCGTGATCGTCGCCGGCGAGCACCAGAACCCCGCCGTGTTGCGCCGATCCGGCGGAATTGCCGTGCTTGAAGACATCGCCCGAACGATCGACGCCCGGACCTTTGCCGTACCACATCGAGAACACGCCGTCGTATTTTGCGCTCGGGTACAGGTTGACTTGCTGCGAGCCCCACACGGCGGTGGCGGCGAGATCTTCGTTCACGCCCGGCTGAAACACGACCTGATGGCCGGCGAGATGCTTCTTCGCCTTCCAGAGTGACTGGTCGAGACCGCCGAGGGGAGAACCGCGATAGCCGGAGATGAATCCGGCGGTGTTGAGGCCAGCGGCCTTGTCGCGCTCTTGTTGCAGCATTGGCAGGCGCACCAGGGCCTGGATGCCGCTCATATAGGCGCGGCCGCGTTCGAGCGTGTATTTGTCGTCGAGCGTGACGGATTTCAACGCGGCTTCTAGCGAAGCTCTTTGTTCTGCGTCTAGCGGGGCGTTCATTATGTGTATTCCTCCACCCGAGGTTTGGGATCACCAAAGCATATTTCGGGCCGTCGCGTCTTGTGAACGCGTAGGCCGGGACTACCAGTTTGCCGGTGCAATGATCTTTCAGGCACTGGTACAAACCCGTTAAAAATTCCTCACTTAGCCGCGCTTTGCGTCAATTCCTTGACGATTTGACCGTCATCAAGAGGGTTTTGTTACAGCATGTAAATTCGACCGATCCACGGAACCCTGCCGTTCATCCCTGTCTAAAATGACGCTTCCGGAACTTCCGTGCCAACTTTCTGTGCACGCTTTGGGTTTCGGAAGCGAGTTGTACTTTGCAGTTAGAAGGAGATAACGATGAAACAACGCCACATCCAGAATTTCTTGGTCGTTTCGGCGGCTTTTTTCGCCATTAGCGCGCCGGTGGGCGGCGCACGGGCGAATAATGGCTCGCCGTTCGGGGCGTCGTCGGTTGCACAGGTCGCGCAAGTGCGCGTTCAGTCGGTTAAGGCGGGTGCTGAAAAGCGCCGCGAATCGGAAAGCAGCGACGACGAGACGGCGGGCTGACCCGCTCATCGCGGTCCGTACCGACCAAACGGGCCGCCGGAATGAACAAAGGGACATGGACCTTCGCGGTCCATGTCCCTTTTTTGATGCCTGCGTTTCGGAACGCGATCAGCTCGCGGTGGTGTCCTTCAGCACGCCACGGCGCATCTGATCCAGTTCGATCGATTCGAACAGCGCCTTGAAGTTGCCTTCGCCGAAGCCCTGATTGCCCTTGCGCTGGATGATCTCGAAGAAGATCGGCCCGATCTGGTTTTCCGTGAAGATCTGCAGCAGGATTTCGTCCTTGGTGCCGTCGATCAGAATCTTGCGCTTCTTCAACTCCGCGACCGTTTCGCAATGGCCGGGCACGCGGCGATCGACCAGCTCGTAATACGTGTCGATGGTGTCGAGCAGGGCGATCTTCGCATCGCGCAGGCCATCGACGGTGCTGTAGATATCGCCCGCGCCGAGCGCGATGTGCTGAATGCCTTCGCCGTGATACGCGTCCAGATATTCCTGAATCTGTCCCGCGGTTTCCGAGCCTTCCTCGTTGATCGGAATGCGGATTTTGCCGCACGGTGACGTCATTGCCTTCGACTTCACCGCCGTGACCTTGCCTTCGATATCGAAATAGCGGACTTCGCGGAAGTTGAAGAGCCGCTCGTAGAACTCCGCCCACTCGACCATGCGGCCACGATGCACGTTATGCGTCAGGTGATCGATGTAGGTGAGTCCGTGGCCCACCGGGTTTTGCTCCGCGCCCGGAATCGGCTCGAAATCGACGTCATAAATGCTGATATCGCCGATGCTGCCCGGCTGCGCGCCGTTCTTGCCGCGCCAACGGTCGACGAAGTAGATCAGCGAATCGCCGATTCCCTTGATTGCCGGGATGTTCAGCTCCATCGGGCCATTCTTGTTGTCGAAGCCCCATGCGCCGAGTTCGAGCGCGCGTTTGTACGCCTTGGCGGCATCGGCGACGCGGAAGGCGATCGCGCAGATCGACGGACCGTGCAGGCGCGCGAAGCGCTGCGCGAACGAATCCGGCTCGGCGTTGACGATGAAGTTGATTTCGCCCTGGCGGTAAAGCGTCACGTCCTTATGACGATGCTTTGCGATCGCGGTGAAGCCCATCTGCTCGAACAGTTTGCCGAGCGCGACCGGATCCGGCGCGGTGTATTCGATGAACTCGAAGCCGTCGGTGCCGACGGGATTCTCCCAGGTCGTTGCGGTCATGCGTGTCTCCTGATTTAGATGCGGCGCGATGTGCGCGACGTGGAGACAGTTTAGTCAGGTGGCGCTGGCAAAAACTTGCGAAACTAATCGGAGATTCATAAGATTGCGCACGATGCTGCCAATCGAGAGCGGCATGGAGCTACAAAATGGCCGAGCTCGAACTGGACACGATCGACCGCCGCATTCTGGCGATTCTTCAGGAAAATGGACGGCTATCGAATCAGGAAATCGCGGATCGCGTGAATCTGTCGCCGAGCCCGTGTCTGCGGCGCATTCGGCGGCTGGAGGAGATCGGCGTGATTCGCGGTTATGTCGCGCTCCTCGACGCGAAGAAGCTGGGGCTGGGTCTGCTCGCCTACATCAACGTGCGTCTGGAAAAGCGCGGCGGCATGCAGGCGGCGGCGGGCACGCCGAAAGCGCCGACGCACGGCGATCTCTTTCGCGAAGCGGTGCGTTCATGGCCGGAAGTCGTCGCCTGCGACGCGATGACCGGCGAGATGGATTTTCTGCTGCGCGTTCAGGTGCGCGACATGGATGATTTCTCGCGCTTCGTGCAGGACGAGTTGCTGCACCATCCGTCCGTGATCGATGTGCGCTCGAGCTTCTCGCTGGAACGCATCAAGGAGACGACGGTTTTGCCGCTGCGTTAAAACGACGAAGGGCGGTCAAAGCCGCCCTTGTTGGTCCCGCTCGCAGCGCATTCCCGCGCTGTTCCTGAGAAGAGTTACGCGACGGCCGCTGCCGGCATGAACGCCTGAAAGACCTGCGACGCGCGTTGCGCCTGGCGCTTGATCGCGTAGTCGAATACGGCGGCCTGCTCCTGAAGCATTTCGGCCACGATGCTGGTCTGGTCTGCTGGCGCGAGCGAGAGATAGGCATCCGCTTCGCCGTAAGCGTATTCGATCTTCATGCCCGACTTTTTCGCGATATGCATCATGGTCGAGTTGCGCGACAGGCAGTGCATATAGAGCACCGATACCTGCGTGTTGCGGCTGCGCATGGCGGCGCGCTCGAACAGCTTCGAACCGATGCCGCGGCCGCGCGCGCTTTCGAGCACCGAGACGCCGAATTCGGCAGTGCGCTTGTCGCCCTCGGCGGGCAAATACGCTAGATGGCCGACGCCGATCAATTCCAGGGCGCCGCCGAACACGCCGAACACCTTGTCGTTCGAGAAGTTGATGTTGCGCACATAGTTCTCGATGACGTGATCCGGCACGACCTGCCCGAAGCGCAGGAGGCGGTCGTCTTCGTCGAGAGCCAGAAAGTGCGTGAGGAGACGCTCGCGATCTGCCGAGGACAGTTCGCGGACGAGAACCGGCATACGCGCGTCTTTGAGAGGCTGATCGTGCGCGACGATCGGCTCGGCAGTGCGGTTGATGATCAGTTCCATGGTCGTTTCTCCTTCGTTCGTCATGCAGCATGCTGCAAAGCAAAACGAATTTTAGCCGATTACGGAGAAACGGATACGGGAAAACCCTTAAAACGACCTAGACGGCGCGTTCTAAACAGCTACTGAAAACGATTGGATCGTTTAGAAATCAATAACTTAACAGATCATCACAAACACGACGATTTACCGGCCAGTCGGTTTGTTGTGCTGCAACATCGAACTATTTGACATTGAGGCCGTTTTCGATCATGTCGACGACTTGCTCGGCGAACTCGCTATAGCCCAGCTTGCCGCCCGGCTTGAGCCACGTGAATGTCCAGTTGATCATGCCGAAGACCATCATGGTCAGCGCGGTCTGGTTGTCCTTGGTTGCGCGTTTCGGATAAGCCCGCGCGAGCTGACGCGCGAACGCCGCGACGATGTCGCGCTGACGATCGAGGACGATTTCGCGCTGCGCCTCTTCCAGATACTTCACATCATTCAGAAGCGCGACGTGCCGGCTGTGCGACGTCTCGTATTCGGCGAGAAACGCGCGCACGAGATCGGCGAAAGCCTCGCGTTCGCTCAGTCCGCGCCGCTGGCTGGCGCCTTCCACTTCCGCGATGATCAGCATCAGCCGTTTGGTGTAGCGGTCGAGCAGATCGAAGAGGATCGCTTCCTTGCTCACGTAATAGTGATAGAGGCGGGCCTTCGACGTGCCGCTCGCGGCGGCGAGATCGGCCATCGAAGTGCTGGGATAGCTCGTCTGGGCGAATTTCGCGGCGGCGAGTTCGAGGATCTGTTCGCGTTGCGTCTCGTGATCGGGCGCTTTGGTACGGGCCATGTGTTCGGAAAGTGCGTTCTTATAGGTATGGATTCAGCGGCGCAGTTCGGCCTGACTGATTTCGGACGGCGTGCCGCGGATTTTAAGCCGTCCCGCCGTGACGAGTTCGCGGCAGCGCCAGAATGCGATGGAATCGGAAAGCATGAAATCGAAGCGCTGTCTCATTGCCGCGCCGGCGATCTGACGCGCCGGTTTCCATTCGGGACCGGCGAGATCGAGCAAGGCTTCGTCGATATCGACCCACGTTCCCGAAACGAGCATGTTGTCGCGCAGGCGGCGCGTGTCGGCGCTAGCGTATTTCGCTTCCTGCCATTCGAGCGCGAGCCGGCTGATGCGCAGCACGGAAATCGGCGCGGCGGTCGGCAGCTTCGCGAGCAGTTGCTTCGGTGAAAACATGCCGACGGCCGTCGCACGGTCTTCGCGGCCGACGCGCTCGGGATCGCTTTCGCCGGTCGCAATCGTCAGATCGTCGTGAGTGAGTTTCGCTTCGTTCAGACGCTGCGGCACATTGCGCAGGTGATAGGCGACCCGTCGCAGCGTGAGCTGATCGGCCGCGCTCTGGCCGTGCCACACGACGATCTGATCGTCGCCGCGTGCGAGGCGGCCGAACAGCGCCTGCTGTTCTTCCAATTCGCCTTCGAAGTCGATGGCGCTGTTGAGGACCTGACGCCAGAACGTGGCGCGCGCAAGCGGCGATTCGTCGATGTCCCTGATCGGACCGACGGCGAGATCGTCGCGCAGCGTGATGACGCGCTCGTCGCGTTCGGCGCGCCGCAATGCTTCCGCGAGGGATTGGGCCGCGCAATCGCCATTCGTGACGTGAATCATGTTCATCGGTGTCGGGAGGCCAGAAGGACGAAAGGACCGCTCGGGTGGGCGGTCCTAGTTTACGCGAATCGAATGGCGCCGGGCTGCGATCTAGCGCTCGTCGAAACTCACCACCACGCGCTCGCTCACCGGATGACACTGGCAAGTCAGCACGAAGCCATCATCGATTTCGTGTTGTTCGAGCGTGTAGTTCTTTTCCATCTTCACTTCGCCTTCGAGCACTCTGGCGCGGCACGTGCAGCACACACCGCCCTTGCACGCGTACGGCAGCGCGAGTCCCGCTTTCAGACCCACATCGAGCACGCTCACGCCTTCGTACGGCAGCCGCAATTTGCGCTTCTTGCCGTCGATGATCAACTCCAGATCCGCCGCCGGCGTGCTCTCCGTGATCTCGATGGCAGGCACGCCAGCTTGCGGCAACGGCGTGCCGAAACGCTCCACGTGTATCTGCTTGGGCGCGACACCCGAGTCCTTCAACGCCGCTTCGGCTGCATCCATCATCGGGCCGGGACCGCAGATGAACGCCTCGTCGATTTCCTCGGGCGAGAGCAGCGTCTCCAGAAACGCCTTGCACTTCGCCTGATCCAGCACGCCGTTGAACAACTCGACGTCCTGCAGATCGTCCGACAGCACGTGATACAGCGAGAACCGATCCATATATCGATTCTTCAGATCTTCGAGCTCTTCGGCGAACATGATCGCGTCGACGCTGCGATTGCCGTACACGAGCGTGAAGCGGCTCGTCGGCTCCGTGTCGAGCGTCGTCTTGATGATGGCCAGCACGGGCGTGATGCCCGAGCCGCCCGAGAACGCCACGTAGTGTTTCGCGTGATCCGCGTTCAGGTGCGTGAAGAAGCGCCCGTCGGGCGTCATCACGTCGATCTCGTGGCCGGGTTTCAAGGTATCGAAC
>JFHF01000058.1 GCA_000648925.1 Caballeronia jiangsuensis | reverse complement strand
TGCAAAACAAAAACCCCACCCCATAAAGGTGGGGTTTTTGCGTTTGTGGGCCGAATGCCGCAAAGAGCGTTCGTTTCGACACCCACCCTTCTCCGATAAAGGGTTTCAGTCGGTAGAATGGCGTCGAAAGGTTGTAACCATCATGCCGACCCTTTCCGGAGCGCATATGAGAACGAGCCTGTTGATTGCCGCCGTCAGCGCCGCGTTGCTTGTCGCGGCGTGCGGCAAGAAGAACGACGCGAGCGAGTCCAGCCTGGGCGACGCGATTTCCGCCGACATGAAAACAAACCGCGGTCTGCTATGCCTGAACCGAAGTGGACGCGGCCCATACGCGTTCCCATCGGCGTATAGCAATCGCGATCTCAACGAGTATTCCGCTGCCGCACTGCGCGAGCAGCTCGCCGCGCTCGAGAAGAGCGGGCTGATTGCCCGTGCCGCGCCGACACCGGCCAACACCAACGCGAAGCAGAACGGCATCGCGTACAGCCTCACCGGCGAAGGCCAGAAGTACGCTGTCGAAACCAACCGGCCCGCCGGCGATCCCAACGCGACGAGCGATCCACGCGCCTGGATGCTCTGCTACGCGCACGTCAAGCTGGACAAGGTCGTCGGCTGGACCGAGCCCGATCCGACCGCTCACCGCTCCGACGTCACCTACACCTACAAGCTCGAAAACGTCGCTCCGTGGATGGACGATCGCGACATCAAGCGCGCCTTTCCCGACGTGACCGCCGCCGACCGCGAAGCCGGCGAAACGAAGCTGCACATCATCCTGGAGCAGCGCGAGGACGGCTGGGTGCGGGTGGACTGACCGCCGCAGGCTCCGCTTCCGAGATCACGCATGCCGTCATCTTCCTTCGATCCTTCCGCCGGCCCGCCGCGCATGTCCGATGTCGCGCGTCTCGCCGGCGTTTCGAAGATGACCGTATCCCGCGTGCTCGCCGGCCACAGCGTCGCGGTGGCGACGCGTGAGCGCGTGCAGAAAGCCATCGACGAACTCGGCTACGTCGCCGATGCCGCGGCGGGCGCCTTGTCGTCCGGACGCTCGGAGTTCGTCGCCGTGCTGGTTCCGTCGCTCGCAAGCTCCAACTTCTCCGACACGGTGCGCGGTCTTTCCGCGTCGCTCGAACCGCACGGCCTGCAATTGCTGATCGGCGACACGGACTACCATCTGGATCGCGAGGAACGGCTCGTGCGTTCGATGCTGCGTCATCAGCCGCGCTGCATCGCGCTGACGGGTTCGCGTCATACGGAAGCGACCCGCACGCTGCTGCGCCGCTCCGGCGTGCCCGTCGTGGAGATGTGGGATTCGCCTTCCGATCCGATCGATGCCGCCGTCGGTTTCTCGAACGTCAGCGCTGCACGAGAGATGGTGCGGTATCTGGCGGACAAAGGTTACGAACGCATCGGCTTTCTCGGCGGGGCGAGCGAACTGGACCGACGCGGCCTGGATCGTCTGAAGGGCTTTCGCGCGCAGATGAAGGCGCTCGGTTTCGACGATGAACGCATCGTTCGTCTGGGCGATTCTCCCATCACGATGAGTCACGGCGGCCCCGCGATGGCCGCGTTGCTCGACACCTGGCCCGACACGCAGGCCGTGATGTGCGTGAGCGACATGTCCGCGTTCGGCGCGATAATGGAATGTCACCGGCGCGGCCTCGTCGTGCCCGACGATATCGCCGTTGCCGGCTTCGGTAACTTCGAAGTGGCCGCGTGCTGCACGCCATCGATCACGACGGTCTCCGTCGACGCATACGGCATCGGCCTGCGCACCGGCGCGACCTTGCTCGCGGCGCTGGAGGCGCGTGAGCAAGGCATCGCGGGACCATCGGGCAAACGCGTGCGCGTCGCCTATTCCGTGGTGCCGCGCGAAAGCGCCTGAGCCGAAGCAGTGCGGCGATGCGTGCTAACATCGATCGAAATGTTACCGGTAACGTCACGATAAACAGGGAGACACCTCATGCCCCAACAGAGTCCCAAACGCCTGCGCAGCCAGGAATGGTTCGACGATCCCTCGCACGCCGACATGACCGCGCTGTACGTCGAGCGTTTCATGAACTACGGCCTGACGCGCGAGGAATTGCAGTCGGGTCGTCCGATCATCGGCATTGCGCAGACGGGCAGCGATCTCGCGCCGTGCAATCGCCATCACATCGAACTCGCCGCGCGAACGAAGGCGGGCATTCGCGATGCCGGCGGCATTCCGATGGAGTTCCCCGTGCATCCGCTCGCGGAGCAGAGCCGCCGTCCGACCGCCGCGCTCGATCGCAACCTCGCGTATCTCGGTCTGGTCGAAATCCTGCACGGTTTTCCGCTCGACGGCGTCGTGCTCACGACCGGTTGCGACAAGACCACGCCCGCGTGCCTGATGGCCGCGGCCACCGTCGATATGCCCGCAATCGTGCTCTCGGGCGGTCCGATGCTCGACGGCTGGCACGAAGGCAAGCGCGTCGGCTCGGGCACCGTGATCTGGCATGCGCGCAATCTGCTCGCGGCGGGCGAGATCGATTACGAAGGCTTCATGCGCCTGACGACCGCGTCGTCGCCGTCCATCGGCCATTGCAATACGATGGGCACCGCGCTCTCGATGAACAGCCTCGCCGAAGCGCTCGGCATGTCCCTGCCGACGTGCGCGAGCATTCCCGCTGCGTATCGCGAGCGCGGGCAGATGGCGTACGCGACGGGAAAGCGCATCGTCGATATGGTGCGCGAGGATCTGAAGCCGTCGAAGATCATGACGCACGATGCGTTCATCAACGCGATCGTGGTCGCTTCGGCGCTCGGTGCATCGACGAATTGCCCGCCGCATCTGATCGCGATCGCGCGGCATATGGGCATCGAGCTGAGTCTCGATGACTGGCAACGCCACGGCGAACAGGTGCCGCTCATCGTGAACTGCATGCCCGCGGGCGAATATCTCGGCGAGAGCTTTCATCGCTCGGGCGGGGTGCCGGCGGTCATGCGGCAACTCGACAGGGCGGGACTCGTCAGGCGCGATTGTCTGACCGTGTCGGGCCGCACGATCGGCGAGATCGCGGACGATGCGCCCGCCGCCGACAACGAAGTCATCCGCACCACGGACGATCCGCTGAAGCACGGCGCGGGCTTCATGGTCCTGTCGGGCAATTTCTTCGACAGCGCGATCATGAAGATGTCGGTCGTCGGCGACGCGTTCAGAAAGACGTATTTGAGCGAGCCCGGCGCGGAGAACGCGTTCGAAGCGCGCGCGATCGTTTTCGACGGCCCCGAGGATTACCACGCGCGCATCAACGATCCGTCGCTCGACATCGACGAGCATTGCATCCTCGTGATTCGCGGCTGCGGCACGGTGGGTTATCCGGGCAGCGCGGAAGTCGTGAACATGGCGCCGCCCGCCGAGCTGATCAAACGCGGGATCGATTCGCTGCCGTGCATGGGAGACGGACGCCAGAGCGGCACGTCGGCGAGCCCGTCGATTCTCAACATGTCGCCCGAAGCCGCGGTGGGCGGCGGTCTCGCGCTCCTGCGCACGAACGACAGGATTCGCGTCGATCTGAACGCGCGCAGCGTGAACGTGCTGCTCGACGAAGCCGAACTCGAAAGCCGCCGCGCGCAATCCGCATTCGCCGCGCCGGTCGCACAGACGCCGTGGCAGGAGTTGTATCGACAAACCGTGGGCCAGTTGTCGACGGGCGGTTGTCTCGAGCCCGCGACCCTGTATCTGAAGGTGATCGAAACGCGCGGCAATCCGCGTCATTCACATTGAGCGAGCCACCATGTCCTACGCCATTTACCCGAGTCTTGCGGACAAGCGTGTCGTCGTGACGGGCGGCGGCAGCGGCATCGGCGCTGCCATCGTCGAGGCGTTCGCGAAGCAGGGCGCGCGCGTGTTCTTCATCGATGTCGCCGAGGCCGATTCGCGCCAACTCGAACAGGCGCTCGCAAGCGAGAAGCATGCGCCGAAGTTTCTGCGCTGCGATCTGCGCGATGCGGCCGCCATCGAAAAAACGTTCGACGATATCGCCAGCGAAGCCGGTTCCATCGACGTGCTGGTGAACAACGCCGCGAACGACGACCGTCATCAGTGGGACAACGTGAGCGCCGCGTACTGGGACGAGCGCATGGCCGTCAATCTGCGGCATCAGTTCTTCTGCGCGCAGGCGGCGGCCAAGCGCATGCGCACGCAGAAGCACGGCGCGATCGTGAACATGGGCTCGATTTCGTGGCATCTCGCGTTGCCCGATCTCACGCTCTACATGACCGCGAAGGCCGCGATCGAAGGACTCACGCGCGGGCTCGCGCGTGACCTGGGCGAGCACGGCATCCGCGTGAATACGGTGATTCCGGGCGCGGTGCGCACGCCGCGTCAGATGAAGATGTGGCAGTCGCCCGAAAGCGAGGCGAAGCTTCTCGCGCAGCAATGCCTGCACGAGCGGATCGATCCCGAGCACATCGCGCGCATGGTGCTGTTTCTCGCTTCCGACGACGCGGCACGCTGCACCGCACGCGATTATTACGTCGATGCGGGGTGGTTCGGGACGTAACGCGTAACGTAACGAAGGCCGATCGATTCAGAGGCGCGCATCGCGCCGACGCACCGCCTTCGGCTTCGCCTTGACCGTCGGCATCGTGCCGTTTTCGATGTAATGCTGCACGGCGTCGGCGGCTTCGTCATAGCCGCGTTCATCGAGCCAATGCCAGACGGCCGCGAGAAAGAGACCGAGCCCCTCATGCCCGCAATGGGCGATCACCTCGGCGATGCCTTCCGCGAGCGCCTCGTTGCGGCCTTCTGGCTGCAACGCGCTCGCCACATGCGATGCCGCACGCGATACCAGCATCGCGTGCATCGTATGCAATTGCGGGTTGAATGTGCGTACGGCGCTTTTTCTTTGACTGCTGCCCATGAAACCCCCGTCTCTGGCACTGGCGTGCTACGCGCCCGAATGCGATAACCGCATCGAAAAAAAGAGCGCGCGCCGCGATTGATTGTTCGAAGGCGCCTTTTCCCGGCGCCGGGGTGGGCTAATGCAAGAAGCGGGCCGACATACGCCGCCTCCGCTCGCATTTTCCAGTTGCGCCTTATGCGGCGGTGCAGCGCGCATCTTGCGGCGAGCGGAGAGAAAAGCGCGCAAAGACGATTCACCATGCATTTCGTACAATCGAAAACCGTGTGCGGCACGCAAACCATCAAAACATGCGCCTAATGTCCTACTTTTGGTCCGCTGTGTTCGCGCTGCTCGCCGGTTGCTCGTCAGCGACCACGGCGCGCAGCGAGGAACCCGCGTCCGCACCGGAGTCGCAAGCGCCGCAGCCGCTGCATCACGCGAAGCGCACCTCGTCCAACTATGAAAACAACTACGGTCATCTGCCGCGGGAATCGTTTCTGAAGTGGCGCTGGGAGCGCTTTACGCAAGGCTTGCCGAAGCCGCCGGCGAACGGCTATCACTTTCCGATGGCGCATCCCGACATCGCGTGGCTCAAGGCCAACCGCACCGCCGATACCCTCACGTGGATCGGTCACGCGACCGCGCTGGTGCAGATCGACGGCGTGAACATCCTCACGGACCCGGTGTTCTCGGAACGCGCGTCGCCGTTCTCGTTCGCGGGCCCGAAGCGCAAGACGCCGCCCGGCCTCACGCTCGATGAGCTGCCGCACATCGACATCGTGCTGATCTCGCACAACCACTACGATCATCTCGACAAGCCGAGCATCGAGGCGCTCGACCGGCAGGCGGGCGGCCCGCCGCGCTTTCTCGTGCCGCTCGGCATCCGGCAGTGGATGAACGACATCGGCGTGACGAACGTCGAAGAACTCGACTGGAGCGACGAAACGCACGCCGCCGGACTCGATCTCTGGTTCGTGCCGAGCCAGCACTGGTCGGCGCGCACGCCGTTCGACCGCGCGGAAACGCTGTGGGGCGGCTGGGTCGTGAAGACGCCGGCGGGCGCGGCGCATCCGTATTCGTTCTACTTCGCCGGCGACACGGGCTATTCGCCGGACTTCCGCGATATCGGCGCGCGTTTCGGCGGTTTCGATCTCGCGCTGATTCCGATCGGCGCCTACGATCCGCGCTGGTTCATGCACGCGCAGCACGTCGATCCCGAGGAAGCCGTGCGCATCTTTCAGGACGTCCACGCGAAGAAGGCGATCGGCATTCACTGGGGTTCGTTCGAACTGACCGACGAACCGCTCGACGAGCCGCCGCGCCGTCTTGCCGACGCGGTGCGCCGCGCCGGTCTGCCCGAAGACGCGTTCACCGTGCTGAAACACGGCGAAATGATTCATCTCGACACGCCGAATTCAAGCGCCGCCACAATCGGTCGTTAACACGGCCTGACAGCGCGCCTATACGCGCGTAAATTCATCCTACAATTGAGACGCCTCGTTATCGAGGCGGGCTCGCGGTTGCGCGCGGCGCGGCAATCGTCTTTATCCTTTGATGAGGCTCATCGCGTGAAGCAACTGTCCATTCGGCATCGCATTCTGGCGAGCTTCGGCATCATCCTCTTCCTGATGCTCGTCATGGCGGCATTGTCGTACACGCTGCTCGGCGGTATCGATCGCGAAGCGAAGAGCCTCGAAGACGACTCGATGCTCGGCTTCTCGCTTTCCAACGACCTGCGCGCGGCGTGGTTCGAGAACTATACGATCACGCAGCGGCTCGTGTTCATCGACAAAGACGCCGAGCAGGCGCGCCGCGACACGCAGCGTCTCACCGAAACGCGCGCGACGATCGACAAGCTGATGGACACCTACGTGCCCACCATCTTCGAGGACGAAGACCGCCGCCTCTTCAACGATTTCAAGCGCCAGCGCGACCTCTATCTGCCGGTTCAGGACCAGACGCTGCGCGAGCTCGCAAGCTCGAAGGACACGGCCGCCGCGACCTTCAACACGCGCCTCACGCCGGTATGGGAAGCGGGGCAGACCGCGACGCGCGCGCTCGTGGACCATAACGAGACCTTCAACGCGAAGTCGGTGGAAAGCATTCGCGGCTCGGTGCAGAAGTCGGAAGTGACGCTCATCGTCATCATGCTGATTGCGATCGCGGCGGCGTCGGTGCTCGGCTTCATGCTGATGAAGGCATTGACGGTGCCGATGCTGCGCATGGTCGATGTCGTCGACAAGATGCGCACCGGCGACCTGACGCAGCGGCTCGCGCTCGCGCGCCGCGACGAATTCGGCACGCTCGAAGCGGGCTTCAATCGCATGACGGACGAACTCACGGGCCTCGTCGGACAGGCGCAGAAGTCGGCGGTGCAGGTGACGACATCGGTGTCCGAAATCGCCGCGACCGCGCGCGAGCAGCAGGCCACCGCGAGCGAGACGGCCGCGACGACGACGGAGATCGGCGCGACCTCGCGCGAGATTTTCGCCACGGCGCGCGATCTCGTGCGCACGATGAACGAAGTATCGGGCGTGGCCGAGCAATCGGCGGCGCTCGCGGGCACGGGTCAGGCGGGACTCACGCGCATGGAGGAAACCATGCGCCTCGTGATGGAAGCGGCGGGTTCGGTGAACGGCAAGCTCGCGATCCTCAACGAGAAGGCGGGCAACATCAACCAGGTCGTCGCGACCATCACGAAGGTGGCGGATCAAACCAATCTGCTCTCGCTGAACGCGGCGATCGAAGCGGAGAAGGCGGGCGAGTACGGGCGCGGCTTCGCGGTCGTCGCAACCGAAATTCGCCGTCTCGCGGATCAGACGGCCGTCGCCACGTTCGATATCGAGCAGATGGTGAAAGAGATCCAGTCCGCCGTCGCAGCGGGCGTGATGGGCATGGACAAGTTCTCCGAGGAAGTGCGCCGAGGCATGCTCGACGTGCAGCAAGTGGGCGGCCAGCTTTCGCAGATCATCCATCAGGTGCAGACGATGGCGCCGCGTTTCTCGATGATCAACGAAGGCATGCAGACGCAGGCGACCGGCGCGGACCAGATTTCGCAGGCGCTGTCGCAACTGTCCGAAGCCGCGCAGCAGACGGCCGAATCGCTGCGCCAGTCGACACAGGCGATCGACGACCTCACGCATGTCGCGAACGGCCTGCGCACGGGCGTGTCGCGCTTCAAGGTGGCCGCTTGACGTTCCATTGAGGCGCGCCGCGATGCTCTTCGTCCAGTTCACGCTCGGTTCCGACCGCTATCTGCTCGACAGCGCGCAGATCGAGCGCATGCTGCCGCTCGCGCCGCTGAAGGCGTTGCCGGGCGTGCCCGAATGGATCGCGGGCGTGCTCGATTACGAAGGCGCGAGCGTGCCCGTCATCGATATCGCCGCACTCGCGCTTTCGCGTGCATCGCAGGAAAGGCTGTCGACGCGGCTCGCGCTCGTCGCGTATCCGCGTTGCGGCGCGGATGGCGTGATCACGCATCATCGGCTCGGACTGCTGCTCGAACAGGCGACGCGCACCGTCACGTTCGACGCCGCCTCGTTCGGCGATGCGGGCATCGACACGCCGCACGCGCGCTATCTCGGCCCGCTCACGCGCGACGATGCGGGACTGCTGCAATGGGTGCGCATCGAGCATCTGTTGCCCGACGACGTGCAGGCGCTGCTCTTCGCGGAGACCGGCGCATGAGCGCATTGCCGACACCTTTTCCCGATGCCGGTCACGGCGAGCCCTTCGGCATCGGCCGCTTCATCGAGCTGCTGCATCGCACGATCGGCCTCGATGCCGAATCGATCGGCGCGAACTCCGTGTCGCGCGCGGTGCGTGAGCGTTACAACCTGTGGCGCGACGAGCAGGCCGGCACGCTGGACGACTACTATCGCGCGGTCACGCAGGATGCCGCGCGCATGCAGGAGTTGATCGAAGCGGTCGTCGTGCCGGAAACATGGTTCTTTCGCGATCCCGAAGCCTTCGCCGCGCTCGCGCGTCTTGCGCGCGTGCGCCTGCACGAGCGGCCCACGAAGCCGGTGCGCGTGCTGAGCGCGCCGTGCTCGACCGGCGAGGAAGCCTATACCGTGGCGATGGCGCTGATCGAAGCGGGCATTCCCGCCGAGCGCTTCACGATCGATGCCATCGACGTGAGCGAACGCGCGCTCGCCGTCGCGCGCCGCGCGCATTACGGGCGCAACGCGTTTCGCGGACGCGCGCTCGAATTTCGCGAGCGTCATTTCCGCGCAGCCGATGGCGGCTGGCAACTCGATCCCGCCATTGCGCAAAGCGTGCGCTTCTCGCAAGCCAATCTGCTGCAACTCGATGCACTCGCGTTCGAACGCTTCGATTTCATTCTGTGCCGCAACGTGCTGATCTATTTCGACCGCGACACACAATGCGCGGTCTTTCGCGTGCTCGATGGACTGCTCGCGCAAGGCGGCACGTTATTCGTGGGTCCGGCGGAGACGGGTCTGCTGATGCGCGAGGGCATGAGTTCGGCGAACATCCCGCTCGCGTTCGCGTTCAATCGCGCCGAGCGTCAGAGTATGAGCGTCTTCGATGGCACATGGCCGGCTGTGCCCGCCGTGAAGACGCCGCCGCCGATGAAGACCGCGTTCGTGCTGCCCGCATGGGCCAGCGCGCCGCCTATGGTGCGTGCAACGCCGGCGCCGGTTATCAAGCCGCGTGAAGAGACGCGCGTTCAGCCCGAGCCCGCGAGCAGCCTCAAACATGCGCGCGAACTCGCCGATGCCGGACAGCTCGATGCCGCCGCGAGCGCCGCGCATGCGTATCTGGGCGTGCATCCGTCGAACGCGGATGCGTACTATCTGCTCGGCGTGATCGCCGATGCGCGTGGCGAGCATCAGGCGTCGCGCGGTCACTATCGGCGCGCGTTGTATCTCGAACCCTCGCATCGCGAAGCGCTCACGCATCTGGCCGCATGCCTTTCGCTCGACGGCGATGAAAGCGGCGCACGTCGATTGCTCGCGCGCGCCGAGCGCGTCACCGGGAGCGCACGATGAACGCCCGCGACATCAACATCACGATCGATATCGACGATTGCTGGAACCGCATCGGCGTGCGCGGCGATGCATCGTGCCCGAAGCTCGAACGCCACGTGCATTGCCGCAATTGCCCGGTTCACGACGAAGCGGCATCGCGCGTGCTCGATCGCGTGGAAGCACGCACGTCGATCGAACAGACGAGCGCGGCCTCGTCGAACGAAACGCGCAGCGTCGGCCAGAAGGACACGCTTTCGTGCCTCGTGTTTCGTATCGGCGGCGAATGGCTCGGCTTGCCGACGACCGTATGCGCGCAAGTCGCGCAATTGCGTCCGGTGCATTCGCTGCCGCATCGGCGCAATCGCGCGGTGCTGGGCCTCGTCAACGTGCGTGGCCGGCTGATCGTGTGCGCATCGCTTGCGCGGCTCTTCGATATCGAAGAACGCGTCGTAAAAGATGCGTCGCACAACCAGGCCCTCGATGCGCGCGAGCTCGGCCGTCTGCTCGTGATTCAGCGCGCGCAAGGCCGCGATCATCGCGCGAACGGCGATCATGAAGGTCCGATCGCGTTTCCCGTCGATGCCGTCGACGGCGTGCACCGTTTCACGAGCGCAGAGCTTCAGCCCGTGCCCGCGACGCTTGCGCAGCGCTTGTCGTCGCATGCGCACGCGGTTGCTGTTTTCAAGGACTCGACCGTCGGCCTGCTCGACGCCGATCGTCTCATCGACAGCATGAACCGGAGCCTCACATGACGAGCATCGATCCGGGCCGGTCGTCGTTGCTCGAACTCTTTCAGGAAGAAGCGCGCGGTCAGGCGCAGATTCTTTCCGATGGCCTCATCGCGCTCGAACGCGCACCGCGCGATCCCGTCACGCTCGAAGCGTGCATGCGCGCCGCGCATTCGCTGAAGGGCGCGGCGCGCGTGGTCGGCGTGCCGGTCGGCGTGACGCTCGCGCATGTGATGGAAGATTGCTTCGTCGCCGCGCAGGACGGGCGCGTCGTGCTCGATGCAGGCCATATCGACATGTTGCTGCGCGGCGTCGATCTGATCGTGCAGATCGGCGAGGCGCGCGACATCGATGCGCAAACGGCGCTCGAACGCGACGTGGATGCATTCGTCGATGCGCTCAATGCGCGTCTCGAAGGCGCTGAAGCGGCCGAAGCGCCGCTTTCGAATTACGTCGTAGCGGATCTCTCGGAAGAACTCACGCTCGACGAAACGCCCGAACCGGTTCTCGCGCCTTCGCGCACGAACGAAGCCCGCATGTTGCGTATGCGCGCCGACACGCTCGATCGCCTGTTGAGCCATTCGGGTGAATCGCTCGTCGAATCGCGCTGGCTGAAGCCGTTTTCGCAATCGATGCTGCGCGTGAAGCGCATCCAGCACGATGCGAGCCGCGCGCTCGAACGTCTGCACGAAACGCTCACCGAAACGAACGCGACGCAACTCGATGCACGCGCGCACGCCGCGCTCGACGAAGTACGGCGGCTGACGGCCGAAGCGCATCGTCAGTTGAGCGAGCGTCTCGCGGAACTGGAAAACTTCGATCGCCGTTCGACGCATCTCGCACAGCAGATCTACGACGAAGCGCTCGCGTGCCGCATGCGTCCTTTCGTCGATGCGACCGGCGGCTTCGCGCGCATGGTCCGCGATGTCGCGCGCGGGCTCGGCAAGGACGTGCGCCTCGTCATCGCGGGCGAGACGACGCAGGTGGATCGCGACATTCTCGATCTGCTCGACGCGCCGCTCGGTCATCTGTTGCGCAACGCGGTCGATCACGGCATCGAGGAAGCCTCGTTGCGACGCGCGCTCGGCAAGCCCGAAACCGGCACGATCACGCTCGAAGCGCGCCATAGCGCGGGTTCGCTTTTCATCAGCGTGTCGGATGACGGCGCGGGCGTCGATCTCGATGCACTGCGCCGCGCCGTCGTGCGCAAGAACCTGGCGAACGAGGACACCGCGCATCGTCTCACCGAAGCCGAACTGCTCGAATTCCTTTTCCTGCCCGGCTTCTCGATGCGCGATGCCGTCACCGATGTATCCGGGCGCGGCGTCGGTCTCGATGCGGTGCAGGACGTCGTGCGGCAAGTGCGCGGCAGCGTGCGCGTGACGCAGGAAGCAGCCGCGGGCACGCGCTTCACGCTGCAACTTCCGCTCACGCTCTCGGTGATCCGCAGCCTGATCGTCGAGGTCGCGGGCGAGCCTTACGGCCTCCCGCTCGCGCATGTCGCGCGCACGCTGGTGCTGCCCGCGAGCGCCATCGACACGCTCGAAGGCCAGCAGCACTTCTCGTTCGATGGCAAGCGCGTCGGCCTCGTCACCGCGCATCAGATTCTGCAGACCGCCGCATTCGAAGCGGCGAGCGATGCGCTCAACGTCGTCGTGATCGGGCAGGGCGCGGCGAGCTACGGCATCGTCATCGACCGCTTTCTCGGCGAGCGCATGCTCGTCGTGCAACCGCTCGACAAGCGGCTCGGCAAGGTGCGCAACATCGCGGCGGGCGCGCTGATGGAAAACGGCGACCCGCTGCTCATCGCCGATCTCGACGACTGGCTGCGCTCGGTCGAAAAGCTCGTCGGCAGCGGCGAACTCGGGCGCGTCGGCGCGGGCGCGGCGCGCGCCGCCGTGACGAGCGCGAAGCGCGTGCTCGTCGTCGACGATTCGCTCACCGTGCGCGAGCTCGAACGCAAGCTGCTCGCGTCGCGCGGCTACGACGTATCCGTCGCGGTCGATGGCATGGACGGCTGGAATGCGGTGCGCGGCGAACGCTTCGATCTCGTCATCACCGATATCGACATGCCGCGTCTCGACGGCATCGAACTCGTCACGCTCATCAAGCGCGATGCGCAACTCTCCGGCCTGCCGGTGATGATCGTGTCGTACAAGGATCGCGCGGAAGACCGTCAGCGCGGCCTCGATGCCGGCGCGGACTATTACCTCGCGAAAGGCAGTTTCCACGATCAGGCGCTCATCGACGCTGTGCGCGATCTCATCGGCGAGGCGAAATCATGAAAATCGGCATCGTCAACGACGTTTCGCTCGCTGTGGAAGCGCTGCGGCGCGCGCTCGCGGCGCGGCCCGACTTCGAGATCGCGTGGGTCGCGCACGACGGTCAGCAGGCGATCGACTATTGCGCGGCGCACACGCCCGATGTCGTGCTGATGGATCTCGTGATGCCGAACGTCGATGGCGTGCAGGCGTCGCGGACCATCATGGCGCGTTCGCCGTGCGCGATACTCGTCGTCACCGTGGATGTCGGCGCGAACGCGTGGCGCGTGTATGAAGCGATGGGCGCGGGCGCGCTCGATGCCGTCGATACGCCCGCGCTCGCCGGCGCCGATGCGCGGCGCGGCGCGGCGGCGTTGATCGCGAAGATCGACCAGATCGGCGCGCGGCTCGCGTCGTACAGTGCGTCGTCCGCGAGCGCGATGAGCCTGCCGAGAAGCAATGCGCGGCTCGTCGCCATCGGGGCATCGGCGGGCGGCCCGGCCGCGCTCGCGACGCTGCTCGGCGCGTTGCCGAAGGACTTCGCGGCGGCGACCGTCATCGTGCAGCACGTGGATCGCGCGTTCGCGGAAGGCATGGCGCAGTGGCTCGACGCGCAATCTGCGCTGCCCGTGCGTGTCGCACGCGAAGGCGACAAACCCGTGCCGGGCGAAGTGCTGCTCGCCGCGACCAACGACCATCTCCATTTCGCCGATGCCACGCGTCTCGGCTACACCGCGCATCCCGAGCAACTGCCTTACCGGCCTTCCGTCGATGTGTTCTTTCAGAGCGTGACCGAGCGCTGGACCGGACGCGCGATCGGCGTGCTGCTGACAGGCATGGGACGCGACGGCGCCATCGGCCTGAAGGCGATGCGCGCGAAGGGCTATCACACGATCGCGCAGGACGAGGCGACGAGCGCGGTGTACGGCATGCCGAAGGCCGCGGCCGCGCTCAATGCGGCGGTGTCGATCCTGCCGCTGCCGCGCATCGCCGGCGCAATCGCCACGGCATTCGATTGATAAACGCAACGAACCAACCGATAAGCACTCAATAAAGGACACGTTCATGAAACTTCCTCATCCCGATCCGCTGGCCGAGCGCGCGAGACGGGCCGCGTCGGCTGCGGCGGCGAGCATCGAGCGCGCGGGCTCGCGTGCGATGGCGGACGAGCGCGCCGTGTCCGATCTGCTGGCAGCCGCGTTGAACGCGCCGCCCGCGGCCGAGTTGCCGGTGATGGTCCTGCTCGTGGACGATCAGGCGATCATCGCGGAGGCGCTGCGCCGCGCGCTCGCGGACGAGGCGAACGTCGATCTGCATTACTGCGCGAATCCGGAAGAGGCACTGCGCACCGCGCAGGAGACGCGGCCGACCGTGATTCTGCAAGACCTCGTGATGCCCGGCGTCGATGGCCTGACGCTCGTGCGTCAGTACCGCGAGCATCCCGCGACGCGCGACATTCCGATCATCGTGCTTTCGACGAAGGAAGAGCCGCGTATCAAGAGCGCGGCGTTCGCGGCGGGCGCGAACGATTACCTCGTGAAGCTGCCCGATACGATCGAGCTCGTCGCGCGCGTGCGCTATCACTCGCGTTCGTATCAGAACCTGTTGCAGCGCGACGAGGCGTATCGCGCGCTGCGTCAGTCGCAGCAGAAGCTGCTCGAAACGAATCTGGAATTGCAGCGGCTGACCAATTCGGACGGACTGACGGGTTTGTCGAATCGCCGCCGTCTCGATGACTATCTGAATGCCGAATGGCGGCGTGCGGCGCGCGAGCATGCGGCCATCGGTTTCCTGATGATCGATGTCGATAACTTCAAGTCGTACAACGATACCTATGGACACGTCGCCGGCGACGATGTGCTGAAGCTCGTCGCGCATACGATCGAGACGAACCTCAATAGCCCCACCGATCTCGCCGCGCGTTTCGGCGGCGAGGAGTTCGCCGTGGTGTTGCTGTCGTCGTCGGCGCCGGGATTGCGGCTACTCGGCGAGAAGATACGCATCGCGGTCGAGGCGCTCGATGTGCCGCATACCGGTTCGGCGAGCGGGCGTGTGACGATCAGCGTCGGCGGTGCGACGCAGATGGCTACGTACGACGACGCGTTGAAGCAACTCGTCGAAGCGGCCGATCTCGCGCTCTATCGGGCGAAGCGGGATGGGAAGAATCGGGTGATCATTACCTGACTTGCCGCGTTTTTTAACGGGCAAAAAAACGCGCGGCCTCGAACAGGGGCCGCGCGTTCTCGTTTGTCGAGCCTGCTACGTGGACAGCCTCATCGCCTGAACACGCCGAGCAGCAAGGTCGCCAGAAAGATCACGATGAAAATGAAGAACAGGATCTTGGCGATTTCCGCCGCGCCCGTGGCGATGCCGCCGAAGCCGAAGAAGGCCGCGATGATCGCGATGATGAAGAAGATGACAGCGTAACGGAGCATGAAGCCCTCCCTTGGAGATCGGTTGACCGGTTGATTCGCAGGCGGGCCGAAGCCGCCGCTTTCGCTCATCGGATTTTGCCGCGCATCGTTCAAAGCAACGGGCGTGCCCAGCGATGCACGATGCAAAAACGCCGCAATGACCGAGGACATTGCGGCGTTGCGGATCGCGTCTCAATCGGCGCGACGGGCCCGGCTGTCGAGGCTAACGACCTTGTGTGCGACCGGAGTCGGAATCATCGTCGAGATCATCTTCGTCGTCGACGCTGTTGAGCGCATCCGGCAGGTTGTTCTCCAGTTCATCGCGTTCGATCTGATCGGCCAGGTCGAGGGATTTGCGCGTGGCGGGACCGGATGGGCGATTGGCTCCAGACATGGCGTACTCCTTGAACAGATTTCAAAGCCGCGCCGACGATTCGGCGCGAACCAACGGACTAGCAAGGCATGTACGCGCCGGGCTGAAAACGCCGCCTTAAAGGATCGCTTAAGGATCGTTCGAGCGGCCAAGTGGACAGACGATGCTGGCGAGAAAGAAACGCAGTCCCAAACTTGCAAGCGGGACGGCAGATTTTGCGTGCCGGCGCGTAAGGTCAGTATGCACCGGACCGGCGTTCGAGGCAAAGAGGGCGCGCGCTTTTGATGCAGCGCGCGTTTCGCCTCACGCATCAATCGAAGAAATGAGCGACGATCGGATACAGCGACAGCACGAGCAACACGGCCATCGTGATATTGAAGATGCGCAGCCAGCGCGGATTCGCGAGAAAGCGCCGCAGCGACATGCCGAACGCGGCCCACATCGTGATGCACGGCAGCCCGATCACGACCAGCACCAGCGCCATCAGCGCCGCGTTCAACGAAAGGCTCGCGTGCAAGTGGATGGTCGTCGCGGCGGTGAGCACCATCATCCACGCTTTGGGATTGATCCACTGGAACGCGATCGCTTCGTGAAAACGCATCGGACGGGCCTGGCCATCGCGCATCTGCACCGATGACGACGTGCCGATCTTCCACGCCAGATACAGCAGATACGCGACGCTCGCCGCTTCCAGCACGGTGTAGAGGAACGGCAGACGCTCGAACGCCTGCGCCAGCCCGAGCCCGACCGCGATCATGAGAATCGCCATGCCCGCGCTGATGCCGAGCACGTGCGGCACCGTGCGCTTCAGGCCGAAATTGACGCCCGAGGCGAGCAGCATCGTGTTGTTGGGACCGGGCGTGATCGTCGTCACCAGCGCGAACAGCGCGGCGGCGGGCAGGGCATTCAGGAGTTCGGTGGGCATGGCGCGCTCCGGTAATTGCAGATTCAATGGCGCCAAGTGTACGGGACGTAACCGGTACAGTACCGATACAGATTCGGAGAAGCCTCCCGGTACGGATGCAGAACGTGGCGGGCCGGCCCGCCACGCGTTAGACACGCTTAAACCGGGAACGGATTGCGTTCCGGGAATCCTTGCTGATGCCAGTACGGATACGCCGGCTTGACCGTGCTCGCCTCATCGAGCTTCTTCACCTGCTCGGCAGTCAGATTCCACCCGACCGCGCCCAGGTTCTGCCGCAGTTGCTCCTCGTTGCGAGCGCCGATGAGCACCGTCGCCACCGTCGGACGTTGCAGCAGCCAGTTGAGCGCGATCTGCGGCACCGTCTTGCCGGTTTCCTCGGCGATGGCGTCGAGCGCATCGATGACGCGATACAGATACTCGTCCGGCACCGGCGGCCCCATGTCGGCGGTCTTGTGCAGGCGGCTCGTCTCGGGCAGCGGCTGACCGCGGCGAATCTTGCCGGTGAGACGTCCCCAGCCGAGCGGACTCCACACCACCGCGCCGACGCCCTGATCGATGCCGAGCGGCATCAGCTCCCATTCGTAATCGCGGCCGATGAGCGAGTAGTACGTCTGATTGGCGACATAGCGCGGATAGCCGTAGCGGTCCGCCACATCGAGCGATTTCTGCAGATGCCAGCCCGAGAAATTCGACACGCCCGTATAGCGGATCTTGCCCGCGCGCACGAGATCGTCGAGCGTGGAAAGCGTCTCTTCGACGGGCGTTTTCGCATCGAAGCCGTGTAGCTGGAAGATATCGATGTAATCCGTCTGCAGGCGCTGGAGCGCCGCGTTCACGGCCTGGATGAGATGAAAGCGCGACGATCCGACAGCGTTCGGATCGTCCTCGTCGAAGCGGAACGTCGCCTTGGTCGAAATGATGACCTTGTCGCGCCGGCCCTTGAGCGCTTCGCCGAGTATCGATTCCGATGAACCGCGCGAGTAGATGTCGGCGGTGTCGAACATCGTGACGCCCGCATCGAGGCAGATGTCGACGAGCTTGCGCGCCTCGCTCACGTCGGTCTCGCCCCATGCCTGAAAGAATTCGCCCTTGCCGCCGAAAGTGCCGGTGCCGAAGCTCAATACGGGAACCCTGAAGCCCGAAGCACCGAGATGTCGATATTCCATTGCGTGTCCTCGTGGATGAAGCCGGTGGGCGTCGCGCTTCGTGTGTGAAGCGCGGCGCAACGAACGTCCATCGACGAGACTACCGCAACGGCCTCGCGCATGCAGGACGCAGGCGCTAGCGCCTTTCGGCCGCCCGGTCGCCGAGCGAATCGTAGATCGGCGGCACGCGCAGGAGCATCGGCACGACCATCGCGGTGAAGCAGGCGGTGAGCATCGGCAGGAGCAGGGTGAAGCTCGCCGTCATCTCGGTGACGAGCACGATGCCCGTGACCGGCGCGCGCACCACCGCGACGAAGAACGCCGCCATGCCGACCACCGCGAACGTGCCCGTGTCGCCGGTTGCGGGCGCCATGCCGGGGAACCAGTCGAGACACACGCGGCCGAACATGAGGCCCATCTGCGCACCGAGCGCGAGCATTGGCGCAAAGATGCCGCCGGGCGCGCCCGCCGCGTACGACACCGGGCCGAGCAAGAAGCGCAACGCGAACATCGCCGCCACGCCCGCGAGCGTGCCGCTGCCCAGAAGCGCGCGTTCGGTCAGCGCATCGCCGCCGCCGGCGAGATCCGGCGCGAACCAGGCGAGTAGGCCGACCGCCGCGCCGACGATCGCCGCGCGCATCGTCGCGTGTTTCACCGATCCGGACGGCCCGAAAGAGTCGGCGATGTCGAGCGTCCAGACGATGAGGCGGCTATACGCCGCGCCCAGGAGACCCAGCAACGCGCCGAGCAACAGATGCGCGCCGGTCATCTCAAAGCCGGGGAACGGTTGCGCCGGGAGGTGGAAGTCGGGGAAGTCGCCATGCAGCAGACGCGCCATTGCGATTGCGCTCGCCGATGCGCCGAGCGCCGCGACCGCCGTGCGCGCATCGAAGCGGCGCGTGAGTTCTTCGAGCACGAACACGGCGCCCGCGATCGGCGCATTGAACGCGGTCGCGAGCCCCGCGCCCGCGCCGGCCGCGAGCAGCACACGGCAATCGACGACGTTGCGCCTGAAGAACGTGCCGATGGCATGCGCGATCGATGCGCCCATCTGCACCGTCGGCCCTTCGCGGCCGAGCGCGAGCCCCGCGCCGATGGCGAGCACGCCGCCCACGAACTTGATCGGAATGAGCACGAGCGGCGCGGGCGGCAATCTGCCGTGCAGCACCGCTTCGACATGCGGAATGCCGCTGCCGCTCGCCATCGGCGCGAAGCGCGCGACGAGCCACGCGGCGAGCGCGGCGGCCGTCGTCGCCGCAAGCACGACGAGCACGATGGCCCAGTCGTGTCCCGCGTGCGCCCACGCGACGAACGCGTTGCGCCATGCATCGGCGCTTTCGAGCGCGAAGCGAAAGAGCACGCCGATCGCGCCCGTCACCGCGCCCACGACGACCGATGCCGCCGCGAGCGCGACGAGTCCCGCGTGCTCGTCGTCCTGATTGTTGACTTCGTTGTCGTTCATCGGGCAGCTCGCTCCGGAATCGGCAAATGCAACGAAGCGTATCACCGCGCGGCGCGGCGGGCATGCGGCTTGCAAAACGAAAGTTATTTCGACGCGGAGTGCTGTCGGAAGCACATGAGTCAAGCCAACCACGACGAGCCGTTTTTCCAGCCAGGACGCAATTGCGCGAGCGTGCGGCATGCCGAGCGCTTCAGCTTGCTCATCGACGGCGCGGATTATTTCCGCGTGCTGCGCGAGGCGCTCACGCGCGCCGAACGCACCGTGTTCATCCTCGGCTGGGACATCGACAGCCGCATGAAGCTCACGCCCGAAGGCGCGGACGACGGCTATCCCGAAGCGCTCGGCGATTTTCTGCACGCGATCACGGGCGACAAGCGACGCCTGCGCATCTACATTCTCGCGTGGGATTTCGCGATGCTCTATGCATTCGAGCGCGAGTGGCTGCCGGTCTACAAGATGGGCTGGCGCACGAACCGGCGCATCGCGTTCCAGATGGACGGCAGGCATCCGCTCGGCGGCTCGCAGCATCAGAAGATCGTCGTGATCGACGATCGCCTCGCGTTCGTCGGCGGTCTCGATCTCACGCGCTCGCGCTGGGATACGACCGCGCACGCGCCCGACGAGCCGCTGCGCCGTGATGCGAACGGCGCGGCCTATCAGCCGTTCCACGACGTCCACACCATGTTCGACGGCGACGCCGCACGCGAGATCGGCCTGCTCGCCCGCGAAAGATGGGCGCGCGCCTGCGACAAGCGGCTCGCGATCCGCGCGCATCGCGCGGCCTTTCAGCAAGACCCGTGGCCGCCTTCGCGACGCGTCGATCTCGATGATGTCGATATCGCCATCTCGCTCACCGAGCCGGACTATCTCGGCCGCGAACCGGTGCAGCAGATTCGCACGCAGTATCTCGACGCCATCGCGCGGGCGCGGCGCAGCATCTATATCGAGAACCAGTACTTCACGTCGGGCACGGTCGGCGCCGCGCTCGCCGATTCGCTCGCGCGCGAGGACGGCCCCGATCTCGCCATCGTCGTGCCGCGCAATCAGAGCGGCTGGCTTCAGGAAGTGACGATGGGCGTGCTGCGCGCGCGCCTGCACACGCTGCTCAGGCGCGCCGATACGCATGGCCGCTACCGGTTGCTGTGCCCGAGCGTGCCGAATCTCGGCGACGAGATCGTCAACGTGCACAGCAAGCTGATGATCGTCGACGATGAATTGCTGATCGTCGGCTCGGCCAACCTGAACAATCGCTCGATGGTGCTCGACAGCGAGTGCAACGTGTCGATCGACGCGGGCGCCGATGCGCGCATCCGCCGCGCGATCGCATCGATGCGCGACACGCTGCTCGCGGAGCATCTCGGTTGCGAGGTCGCGGATGTCGTGCGCGAGCGCGACGCGCGAGGCGGCATGAACGCCGCGATACAGGCGCTGCTGCGCGATCGCGACGAGCATCGCACGCTGGTGCCGCTCGACCCGCAAGTGTCGACGGAACTCGATCAACTGATTCCGCCCGAAGCGCTGATCGATCCCGAAACGCCGATCGCCGCCGACGAACTCGTCGATCAGTTCGTGCCCGCGGAGAAGACGCGCCCGCTCATCGGACGCTTCGCGCTGCTCGGCGTGTTCGCGCTGATGATCGTAGGCGTGGCGGCACTGTGGCACTGGACGCCGCTCGGCGATTACGCGAACCTGAAGTCGCTCACGAGCGCAACGCGCCATATCGACTCGCTGCCGCTCGCGCCGTTGTGGATCGTCGTCTGCTATGTCGCTGCTGCGGTCATGTCGGTGCCGATCACGCTGCTCATTGCGGCGACGGGCCTCGTCTTCGGCGCGTCTTGGGGCGGCGCATACGCGTTCCTCGGTACGACGATCGCGGCGGCCATTTCCTATTCGCTCGGCAACTGGCTCGGCCGCGATGCGGTGCGCAAGCTCGCGGGCGCGCGCGTGAACCGGCTGTCCGAGCGCGTCGCGAAGCGCGGCATCGTCGCGGTGGTCGTGTTGCGGCTGCTGCCGGTCGCGCCGTTTGCGATCGTCAATCTCGTCGCGGGCGCATCGCATATCCGCATGCGTGACTTCATGATCGGCACGATGCTCGGCATGGGTCCGGGCATCTTTCTGACGGTCGCGTTCGCGCATCAGCTCGTCGCATCGCTGCATCGGCCGACGATCGGCTCGTTCGCGGTGCTGATCGGCATCGGCGCGGTGTTGATCGGCGTGTCGCTGCTGCTGCAACGCTTTCTCGGCCGCGCGGATCAGAAGGAAGCCCACGAAGGCGCGCCAGGCGATGCCGACAAGCCGCGCGCAAGCGACGAAGCCCGGCGCGCGAGCGAGCTGCGCGAGAACGGCACGATGCCGCGCGATGCGGCGGCGCGCGCATCGACGAGAAACGAGCGGCCCGACGAGGTCAACTCATGACGTCGATGCGTGGCGAGCTGCGTATCGCGACCTACAACCTGCATGGCGCGATAGGCATCGACGGGAAGTTCTCGCCGGAGCGCATCGGCGCGGTGCTCGCGGAGATCGATGCCGACATCTTCGCGCTACAGGAAGTGCCGCTCGGCGGCAGCGGCTCGCCCGATGTGCTCGACGTGCTGCAACGCATGACGAACCTTCACGCGGTCGCGGGCCCGACGCTCGATACGCCCGAGCGCCGTTACGGCAACGCGGTGCTCACGCGCTATCCGGTGCGCGCGGTGCGCACGCTCGATCTGTCGTTCAGAAGCCGCGAGCCGCGCGGCGCACTCGATGCCGACATCGATTGCGGCGGCGAACTGTGGCGCGTCGTCGCGACGCATCTCGGTCTTGCATCGAGCGAGCGGCGTGCACAAGTGGAGCGAGTGTTGCAAAACTTCGATACGCCCGCGCTGCCCGTGATCCTGCTCGGCGATCTCAACGAGTGGTTCGTCTATGGCCGCACGTTGCGGCGGCTCGTCACGCACTTTCATCGCGCGAGTGCGTTACGTACCTTTCCGACGCGCTATCCGCTCTTCGCGCTCGATCGCATCTGGGTGCATCCCGGCGAGCGTCTCATGCGTGTCGACGTGCATCGCACACGGCTGTCGCGCATCGCTTCAGATCACTATCCGCTCATCGCTCACATCGCGCATCGCGCGTTTGCATCGTCCATGCAGGGTTAAAACGCATGACGTGTTCGATGTAAACGCAGCGAAGCACATGGCGAATGATGCCTTCATGGCTCGCGTGTCAGCGCGACACCACGAAAAACCCCTATAAAAACGATATAAAAGCGCAAAAGACTCGCACGAACTCGCTTGGCCTATGTAGAATCCGGCGTGATACGAACGCATCGGTGCGAACGTATTCGAATATCACTGACCAAAAAACAGGTAGGAGAAACATGCCGACTTCCGCTAAAACCGCTGCAAAGAAGGCCCCGGCCAAGAAGGCCACGGCGAAGACCGCCGCCGCACCGGCGAAGAAAGCTGCAGCACCGAAGGTTGCCGCGAAGAAAGTAGCCGCGAAGAAGACCACGGGCGCTCCCACGCCGATCAAGGATACGTTCACGAAGGCATCGCTCGCGACGCATCTCGCAGATCGCGCCGCTGTCGATCTGAAGGCTGTGAAGGCCGTGCTGGTCGCGCTGGAAGACACCATCCTCGGTTCGATCCACAAGAAGGGCGCTGGCGAATTCACGCTGTCGGGCCTGCTGAAGATCTCCGCGCAATCCGTGCCGGCGAAGAAGAAGCGCTTCGGCAAGGACCCGTTCACGGGCGCCGAGCGCTGGTTCCCGGCCAAGCCGGCAAGCGTTCGCATCAAGGCGCGCGCGTTGAAGAAGCTGAAGGACGCAGCGGCTTAAGTTTCTCTAGCCTGCGTTGCGGCTTTGGTTTCGTTGGCGAAATCGAAGCTCGATGAAAAAGAGGCCAGCTTCCCTTCAGTGGGATGCTGGCCTCTTTTGCTTGTGTGTTTCGATCAGCCGCGCACGTTGAATGGCGCGAAGACCTCGCTCAACCAGTCCGCGAAAACCCGTACGCGTGCGGAGAGCTGACGGTTCTGCGGATAGAGCACGGAGACGGGCATGGGCGGAGGCGGAAGGTCTGGAAGCACGACTTGCAGACGGCCATCGGCGAGGGCATCGTCGATGTGATAGCGCGGCACCTGCACGATGCCGAGCCCCGCGATCGCCGCTTGCGTATAGAGTTCGACGCCCGACACCGAAATCGCCGCACGCAGTTCGATGGTCTCGATACGCTCATCGACCGTGAATTCCAGCGGCAGCACGCGGCCCGTCGCGCTCGATACGAAGTTCACCGCGCGATGCGACGCCAGCGCTTCGAGATCGTCCGGCACGCCTTCACGCGCGAGGTACGCGGGGCTCGCCACGGTCACCTGTTCGAGCAGCGCAACGCGCCGGCCGATCATCGACGAATCCTGCAACGTGCCCGCGCGCAGCACGCAATCCACGCCTTCGCGCACGAGATCGACGAGCCTGTCGTCCTCGCCGATATGCAGTTCGATCTGCGCATGCCGTTCGAGAAACGCGGGCAGTCCCGGCATGACGAAGTGCCGCGCGAGCGTGCCTTGCAGATTCACGCGCAACAGACCCTTCGGCGCCGTATGCCGGAACGAGCCTTCCGCTTCCTCGAGATCCGCGATCAGACGCACGCAACGCCGATAGTGTTCCTCGCCGTCATGCGTGAGACGCACGGTGCGCGTCGTGCGTTCGAGCAGGCGCGCGCCGAGCCGCTCTTCCATGCGCTTCATCAGATTGGTGACGGTGGCGCGCGGTATCTGCAGATCGTCGGCGGCCTGCGTGAAGCTGTGCCGCTCCGCGATGCGCACGAAGACCTGCATTTCCTGGAATCGATCCATGAGCTCGGGATTGTTGAAGCAACTGGAACGATGATACTAAGCCACACGCGATGATCGCGGAAACGGAATGATTCATCATGCTCTCCATCGAACAGCTTTCCTTGAGGAGCACATCATGAGTCAGATCAATACGAAGCGCGTGGCCGTCGTCACGGGTGCATCGCGCGGCATCGGCGCACAGATCGCGCGGCGTCTCGCACGCGACGGCTTCGCGGTCGCGGTGAACTATGCGTCGAGCGCGAAGGAAGCGGATGCGCTCGTCGCCGGATTGCGCGAAGCGGGAAGCGCATCGATCGCGGTGAAGGCGGATGTTGCCAAAGCCGACGACGTGCGCCGCATGTTCGAGACCGTCGAAGCGGAACTCGGCAAGATCGATGCGCTGATCAACAACGCGGGCGTGCTAAAGACCGTGCCCCTCGCCGACACGAGCGACGCGCTCTACGACCAGACCTTCGATATCAACGTGCGCGGCACCTTCAACACGCTTCGCGAAGCGGCGGCGCGCATGAACGGCGGCGGGCGCATCGTCAATTTCTCGAGCACGACGCTCGCGCTCAACATGCCCGGCTATGCGATCTACAACGCGACGAAGGCCGCGGTCGAATCGTTCACGCATGTCTTCGCGAAGGAGTTGCGCGGACGCGGCATCACGGTGAATGCGGTTGCACCGGGGCCGGTGGCGACGTCGCTCTTTCTCGACGGCAAGACCGACGAACAGATCGCCACGTTCTCGAAGATGCCGCCGCTGGAAAGACTCGGTCAGCCGGACGATATCGCGTCGGTCGTCGCGTTTCTCGTCGGGCCGGATGCGGGCTGGGTCAACGGACAGGTGCTGCGCGCGAACGGCGGCATCGCGTGAGCCGCGCCTAGAACATCAGCGCGAACTGATCGATGGCGATGGCGCGCGGCTTCGTCGCGCGTTTCGTCGGCTGTGCGATGGTCGCGGCGACCGCGCGCACAGGCGCATCCTGTACGACGAGATGAAACGCCGGCCGCGCATCGCAGGCGATCCACGCGAGTTGCCCGGACGCGAGACGTTTCGCGATCAGGCTGTACACGTCGAAATCGAAAGGGCGCAGATCGGGTGCATCGGCGAGCAGCGGCGCGATGTCGGCGCGCGTCGCACATGTGCCGATATAGCACCATCGATCGATCACGTGCCATGCCTCGCGGCCGGTTTGTTCGTCGCGCTCGGCAATGGCGATCGGCCCTTCATGCGGCCATTTCACGAGCCGCGCATGGTCGAGCGCGGCGAGCGCGCGCGCCGCGTGTTCCGCGAGCGTTTCGGCTCCCGCGCACGATCCGAGGCAGCGTTTCACCTGATAGCCGAAGCAGCCGCGCCCGCGCGACAGCGGCGCTTTTTCGAGTCCGAGCGTCGCATGACAGAGCGTGTGCTCGTCGGCGACATGGCGCATGAACGCGAGCGCCTTCGCCCGCGATGCGAACACGCCGAAGAGATGATCCTCGCGCGACAGATCGCGCCGGTTCGCCTTCACGAGCGCCGGCGCGCTCGCGCCCGGCAGCCACTGCCACGCGCACGTTCCCGACGCGCCCTTAAGCAGGCGATTGTGCGTCGGCTTCAATGCCTTCACGAGCTTCGCTTCGAGCAGCAGCGCGCCGAGTTCCCCGACCGTCTCCCGGCATTCGATGCGGCGGATGGCCTGCGAGATCGACAAGTCTTTCTGAAGCCTGTGATCGCCCGAAAAATGGGCCGCGACGCGCTGTTTCACGTTGATGCTCTTGCCGACATAGAGCGGCACGTCGTCGTCGCCGTGAAAGAGATAGACGCCGGGCGTCGATGGCAGCGCATCGAGCGCGCCTTCGGGCAGCGCGGCGGGCAGACTCGCGCGCCGCACCAGCGTTTTGATGGCGGCATCGACGAGATCCTGCGAATAGAGCGCGTGAATCTTCTGCCAGAACTGCCATAAGAGATCGGCATCGGCGAGCGCGCGATGGCGTCCTTCGGGCGCGAGATTCAGCCGCGCGATGAGCGCATCGAGACCATGCCGCTCCACCGATGGAAAGAGCGCGCGCGAGAGCCGCACCGTGCACAGCGTATCCGCGCGAAACGCGATGCCCGCGCGCCGGAACTCGTTCTTGAGAAAGCCGTAATCGAAGCGCGCGTTGTGCGCGACGAAGAGCTTGCCATGAAGACGTTCGGCGAGCGCGGGCGCGAGCGATTCGAAGCTCGGCTGGCCGCGCAGCATCGAATCTTCGATGCCGGTCAGGCGCGAGATGAAAGGCGGCACCGGCATGCCCGGATCGACGAGCACGCTCCAGCGCTCGATGCCCGCCGTGCTCGCTTCCACCACGCCGATTTCGGTGATGCGATCCTCGGTTGCGTTCGAGCCCGTGGTTTCCAGATCGACGAACACGATCGGGCGCGCGAGTCCCGCGAGCAGGGCATCGGCGAGGGAGTCGGGTTCGTCTTCGAGCGCGTCGGACATGGGCGAAACGTTGAGCATGAACGCCGAGTCTAGCGCAAACGGACATGCACCATTGCGGCACGTTAAAAAATTCGCACGCGCGAAGTGCTTTCGTTCGATACTGCGAAAAAGCCGCTGAAACAACGCGAAGGACGCAATGATGCAGATCTACGATGAAATGCGTCAGGACGACTCCGTGCGCCGTCACTACGCACGGTTTTCGCGCTGGCTCGCAATGCAGAGCCCCGAGACGATCGCGCGCAAGCGGGCGGAGGCGGACGTGCTGTTCCGGCGCGTCGGCATCACCTTCGCGGTGAACGGCGACCTGTCCGGCACCGAGCGGCTGATTCCCTTCGACATGATTCCGCGCATCATTCCCGGCGACGAATGGCGCGTGCTCGAAGCCGGTCTGCGGCAGCGCGTGCAGGCGCTCAATCTCTTTCTGCACGATGTCTATCACAACGGCGATATCGTGCTGGCCGGGCGCATTCCCGCGGAGCAGGTCTATACGAACGCGCAGTATCGGCCGGAGATGCAGGGCGTGGACGTGCCGCTCGACGTGTACGCGCATATCGCGGGCGTCGATGTCGTGCGTGCGGGCGGCGCGGGCGAGTTCTACGTGCTCGAAGACAATCTGCGCGTGCCCTCGGGCGTCTCGTACATGCTCGAAAACCGCAAGATGATGATGCGGCTCTTCCCCGAACTGTTCGTGCAGAACCGCGTCGCGCCGGTCGCGCATTATCCCGATCTGCTGCTGGAGACGCTGCGTTCGATCGCGCCCGAAGGTGTCGACGATCCGGCCGTCGTCGTGCTGACGCCCGGCATGTACAACTCCGCTTACTTCGAGCACACGTTCCTTGCGCAGCAGATGGGCGTGGAACTCGTCGAAGGCAAGGATCTCTTCGTCGACGACAACTACGTCTTCATGCGCACGACGCACGGACCGCGCCGCGTCGACGTGATCTATCGCCGCGTGGACGACGACTTTCTCGATCCGCTCGCGTTCCGTGCGGATTCGGCGCTCGGCATTCCGGGCTTGCTGACGTCGTATCGCGCGGGCCGCGTGACGCTCGCGAACGCGATGGGCACCGGCATCGCCGACGACAAATCGATCTATCCGTTCGTGCCCGACATGATCGAGTTTTATCTCGGCGAAAAACCGATCCTCAACAATGTGCCCACCTATCAGTGCCGCAAGCCGGACGATCTCGCGTACACGCTCGCGCATCTGGCGGAGCTCGTCGTGAAGGAAGTGCACGGCGCGGGCGGCTACGGCATGCTCGTCGGGCCGGCATCGACGAAAGACGAGATCGAAGCGTTCCGCGCGCTGCTGCTCGCGCGGCCCGAAGGTTACATCGCCCAGCCGACGCTCGCGCTCTCCGCCTGCCCGACCTTCGTGGACGCGGGCATCGCGCCGCGTCATATCGATTTGCGGCCGTTCGTGCTCTCCGGCCGCGAAGTGTCGATGTGCGCGGGCGGCCTCACGCGCGTCGCGCTGCGGGAAGGCTCGCTCGTCGTCAATTCGTCGCAAGGCGGCGGGACGAAAGATACCTGGATGGTCGATTGATTCACTTACCGCACATGACCTCATGCTGAGCCGCACTGCCGATCACCTGTTCTGGATGGCGCGCTACATGGAACGCGCGGAGAACACCGCGCGCATGCTCGACATCGACATGGAAGGCGCGCTCCTGCCGCAAACGCCCGAACAGGAGGCGCGCGGGCAACGCTCGGTGCTGAAGATATCCGAGCTGGAGGAGATGTTCGACGAGCGTCATCCGGGATCGTCCTCGCGCGACGACATGCTGCATTTCATGGTCGCCGATGCGCGCAATCCGTCGAGCATCCTCTCGTGTTTGCAGGCGACGCGCGAGAACGCGCGCGCGGTGCGCGGCACGCTCACGACGGAAGGCTGGGAGACGATCAACTTCACGTGGCTCGAATTCAATCAGCGGCTCGCGAACCGGGAACTCGAAACGGGCCCGGATGCGCTGTTCGAATGGGTCAAGTACCGCTCCAATCTGTGCCGCGGCGTGATGCAGGGCACCGCGCTGCGCGACGACGCGTTCTTCTTCATGCAGCTCGGCGCCTATCTCGAACGCGCGGACAACACGGCGCGCATTCTCGATGTGCGCTTCGCCGACGCGACGCCCAACTCGCGCGAGGCGGCGCGCCAGCTCGAAGACTTCTATTACTGGACGTCGATTCTCAGTTCCGTGTCGGCGCTGGAAATCTATCGCAAGGTGTATCGCGATGTCGTGACGCCGGCGCGCGTCGTCGAACTGCTGATCCTCAACGAGCAGATGCCGCGCTCGCTGCTCGCCTCGCTCGATGGCGTCTGCGATACGCTCGCGAAGCTGCGCACCGATGCGTCGAAGGATTGCGAGCGCTTCGCGGGCAAGCTGCGCGCGGACGTGCTGTACTCCGATATCCGGCTGATTCTGGAGACGGGCGTGCACGCGTGGCTCACGCAGTTCCTGAAGCGCGTCGATGAACTCGGCCTGCGCGTGATGCACACTTTCCTCATGTTGCAGATTGCGTGAATCATGCTGCTGACCATACGCCACGACATCCGCTACCACTACGCCACGCCGGTCACGTATTCGATCCGGCAGTTTCGCGTGAGTCCGGCAAGCGGAGCTTCGCAGATCGTGCGGCACTGGCATGTCGAAGCGCCGGGCAAGCTCGATGCTGCGCGCGACGCCTATGGCAACGCGCTGCACACGCTCGTGCTGACGAAGCCGCACAGCGAGATTCACGTGAGCGTGACGGGCGAAGTCGCGACCGAAGCGCTGCCCGATGGCCGTCTCTTCGACGAAGCCGGGCCGATTCCGCTCGAGCATTTCACCTGCGCGACGCCGCTCACGATGCCCGATGCCGCGATCCGCGCGCTCGCGCATAGCGTGCCGTCGCTCGATACGCCCGCGTCGCTCGTCTCGCTGGCGGAGCGCATCGGTGAAAGCTTGCAGTATCGCAGCGAGCCGGCGTATGCCGCGGGTACGGCCGCGCAGGCGCTCGCGAGCGGCTTCGGCGATGCGCGCGATCTCGCGCATCTGCTGCTCGCGTGCTGCCGCGCGCGAGGTGTGCCCGCGCGCTGCGTGAGCGGCTATTTCGACGCGGGCGCGGACGAGGCCGTGACGATGCACGCGTGGACCGATGTCTGGGTGGAGCACGGCTGGGTATCGCTGGATGCGACGCAGGGCGCGTTCGCGGGCGAGCGCCACTGCCGGCTCGCGGTGGCGCGGGACTACGAGGCGGCGGCGCCCGTGCGCGGCTCGCGCGTGGGCGGCAAGGAGGAGACGCTCTCGGTGCATGTCGGCATCGACACGCTGTGGGATCAGTAACGGGAGGGATGCGACGCGCGTTCGCGCTCAGTACAATGAGGGTTTGCTTGTTTCAGGATCGATTGACATGACTTATTGCGTGGGCATGTGCGTGGACGAGGGACTCGTGTTCCTGTCCGACACGCGCACCAACGCCGGCGTGGACCACGTGAGCGCCGCGCGCAAGATGGTTGTTTTCGAACAACCGGGCGAGCGCGTGATCGTTCTGCTCGCGGCGGGCAATCTCGCGCTGACCCAGGCCGTGACCCATCTGCTCGCGGAACCGACCGATCCCGGCGCACCCACGCTCTACAGCGCGCCGACGATGGCGGAAGCGGCGCGTATCGTCGGCGATGCGGTGCGGGAGGTGCATCGGCGCGATGCGCTGTCGCTCGCGGAGTTCAGCGTCGACTTCAATTGCAGCTTCATCCTCGGCGGACAGATCTGCGGCCAGCCGCCGCGTCTTTTCATGATCTACGCGGCGGGCAATTTCATCGAATCGACGCGCGTGTCGCCGTATTTTCAGATCGGCGAATCGAAGTACGGCAAGCCGATCATCGATCGCGTCATCACGCCGGCATCGCCGCTCGACGAAGCCGCGAAATGCGCGCTCATTTCGATGGATTCGACTCTCCGCTCGAATCTTTCTGTCGGTCTGCCGCTCGATCTGCTGGTCTATGAAAAGGACTCGCTGCGCGTCACGCGTTTCGCCACGCTCGACAACAACAGCGCCTATTACCAGATGATCAACAAGACGTGGGGCGAGCGTCTGAGGCAGCTTTTCGGCGAGATTCCGAACCCTTCCTGGACCGAGCTCGACAACGTCCCGCTGCGCCCGCGCGAAACGCGCAGCACGGTTCCGCGGCTCGTCATCGGCGACTTGCCGTGCCCGGGCGCACCCGCGCAGACACTCGCGGAAGACGTCGAAAAGAACGGCAACGCGCCGCAACTCTGACTTAACAATCGCGAGCACGAAAAAAAACAGCCATCGGAAAACCGATGGCTGTTCGAGCGTACTGCGTTCCTCCCGACGCGGCACTTGCGTGCCGCGCCAGTCGGTTGTTCTTAGAACTTGTGGCGCAGACCGATGAGCACCAGTTCCTGGTGGCTGCGGCCGCTGGCGAAACCGAAGTCGCTGATCGAGGCTTGCGCTTCTTGCGTCGTGCCGTCCGCGTTGCGCTGCGTGCCGCTCGCGTGCTGATAGGCGCCGACAGCGTAGACGTCGGTGCGCTTCGACAGCGAGTAGTCCGCGCCGATCGAGACCTGGTGGTAGTTCGCCGACGTATCGCCGCTTGCGTGCGTGTACGTGTAGCCCAGACCGAGCAGCGTTGCCGGGGTCAGCTGGAAGTTCACGTAACCGTTGGCCACGTTGAACTTCTCTTGTTCCGTGAACGTCGAGTTGCCGTCGTTCTTGTACTGCGCGAAGCTGTACGAAGCGCCGACCGTGAACGGACCGAACACGTACTGACCTGCACCGCGCGCGATACCGATCGCGTGGGCCGTGTCGTAGCCGGCGTTGATCACCGTGTTGAACAGCGAGTCCGACGACGGGCTGTTCCAGCCGGTCGCGCGGTTCGCCGACGGGTTGTTCACGTACAAGTAGCTGGCCGCGATCGAGAACGGACCGTTGCCGTACGTTGCCGCACCGCCCCAGGTCTGGCCCTGGCCGGTCGTGCCCGCCAGGTTGCTGAAGCCGTAGATGCCTTCGAACTGGAAGCCACCGAACACCGGCGAAACGTACTTGACGGCGTTGTTCACGCGCAGGCTGTTGTCGTAGTTGTCGACGTCGCCCGGCGTAGCGAACGCTGCGCCCCAGTAGTTGTCGCCCGTGAGGCCCTGAACCATGTCGACCGACGGGTCATACTGACGACCCAACGTGACCGTACCCCACTGGTTGCCGCTCAAACCGACGAACGCTTGACGGCCGAACAGGCGACCGCCCTGGTTCGACTGGCCCGTGCCCGGATCGAAGCCGCTTTCCAACTGGAAGATTGCCTTCAGGCCGCCACCCAGGTCTTCCTGACCCTTCAAGCCCCAACGCGGGCCGGAGAGCGTGCCGTTGACCATGCCGAACAGATGGTCGCCGTTTTCGTTGGCGTGGCTCACATAAGCGAGACCAGTGTCGATCACGCCATAAAGCGTGACGCTGCTTTGTGCTTGCGCCGCACCTGCTGCGCCGAGGAGCGCCAGCGAGAGGGACGTCAGTGCGATTCGTTTCATCGAATTCTCCACGCGAATGATTAAAATCGTTGTTGCCGGCGCAGAGAATAACGCAACGTTTCGTAACTTAAGAAACGAAAAAATATTGACTGTCTCGAAAAACACACACTCAGGTCGGACGCCCGCCTGTAAAGGTTCTCCGGCAGTCTAAAAACGAATTTTGGGAGACAGGCGTGTCTTGGAAAAGTTCCGCGCGCAATCGGACATTCGAATAGGGATTTTTAGCAGCGATATTCGATTACGCTCGATTCAAATAACAAACCGCTTTCTCGACGGCTGATTTTTCGGATTGGATGGACAGCCGTGTTGCAGCGCGCGAAAGTCAGTTTCGAAAGTCCGATGCATCCTCGCGGGCAGAATCGCGCCGCGACAAAAGCGCAACCGCCATTCCCGCGCTCGCCGCGAAAAGCACCGCGCGCCACGGATGCCGCCGCACCGCCGCGTTGGCGTTCGACGCCTTGCGGCCGGCGCCGACCATCGCGAGCGCGGTGACGCGGGTCGCGGTCGATTCCGCCCGCGCAAGCTTGCGCGACAACTCCAGCGCACGCGCCACGGCGGACACCTTCTTGCGCGCCTGTCCTGTCAGTTGCTGCGCGTGCTGCGCGCGGGCGCCGATCGCGCGTCGCGCGCTCGCCGGGACCGGCGCATCCACGCGAGCGCCCGCCGGCGTGACCGGTGCAGCCGTCGATGCGCCAGCGGCAAGCGGCGTTGCGGAGCGCGTCGATGCTGCGAGCATCGAACCGATCTTCGCGCGGCTTCCGGGCGGCACGCGGCCGTTGTTCTGCTGTCCCCACGCGCCGCGCGGATCGTGCAAACGCGCGCGCGCCGCCGAAAACTCCGCGCCGAGCAGGAGCACGGCGGCGGAGAAGTACAGCCACATCAGGAGCACCGCGAGCGATCCCGCCGCGCCGAACGCGCTCGCGGTGCCCGCGTGCGTCAGATACAGCGCGAACAGCTTCTTGCCCGCGGAGAACAGCAGCGCGGCGACGAGCCCGCCGACGAGCGCATCGCGCCATTCCACCGGCGCATCGGGCAAGAACTTGAGCAGTGCGCCGAACGCGACCGTGAGAATCGCGAGGCCGACGGCAAGCTGCACGACATCGCCGACGATCACGAACGGCGAATTCGCCCACAGCCACATGCCGACCGCCTGAATCGCGGTATCGAGCACGAGCGAAACGATCAGCAGAAACGCGACGCCGAGCACGAGCCCGAACGACACGAGCCGCACGCGCACCATCGCCATGACGCTGGAGCGTTGCTCGCCGGTCATCGGCCAGACGATATTGAGCGCCGTATTGAGCGATGAAAACGTCGCCGACGCGCCGACCGCCAGCAGCACGAACGAAATGATCGCGGCGATGCCGGTCCCGCCGCTGCGATGCGCATTCTCCACGATGCTCTGCACGCCGGAGGCGGCCTGATCGCCCAAGAGTCCGTTCACCTGATGAAAGAGCTGCCCGCGCGCGGCTTCCGGCCCGAACACCCAGCCCGCGACGGCGATCACCATGACCAGTGTGGGCGCAAGCGAGAACGCCGAGTAGAAGGCGATGCTCGCGGCCATCGCGGCGCAACGGTTTTCCGAGAACTGCTTGAGCGCGCCGAGCACCCAGGAAGCATCTTTTTTAACGACCGCTTCGATCTTCTGCGTGGACACGGAACTCATGACGACCTCTCGATTCGATTCGATGATGGAGCGCGGATGCCCGGCAATGTTCATCCGTGCGAGCACGTTCCATTCCAGAACATGCGCAAGCGGGCCTGCGATTTGCTAAACGAGCGAGGTTTGTGTCGGCGCACGGGCGCATTGGTGCAAACACCGTGTCAACGCGTCTGCGAGATGTAATCGGTCACCATATACTCTAGAAACCCACTTTACGACGCGTCGAGGGCAATCATGCTCCAGATGTCACGGCGACAGTTCCTGAAGGTCTCCGCGAGCACGCTGGCCGGTTCGAGCCTGGTGGCAATGGGCTTCTCTCCGGCACCCGCGCTTGCCGAAGTCCGGCAGTACAAACTGTCGCGTACCACGGAAACGCGCAATACCTGCCCGTACTGCTCGGTCGGGTGCGGCATCCTGATGTACGGCCTCGGCGACAACGCCAAGAATGCGAAGGCCAGCATCATCCATATCGAAGGCGATCCGGATCATCCGGTCAATCGCGGCACGCTCTGCCCGAAAGGCGCCTCGCTCATCGACTTCATTCATAGCCCGAGCCGGCTGCTGTATCCCGAGCATCGCGCGCCGGGGTCGAACGAGTGGAAACGCATCTCGTGGGAAGAGGCGCTCGACCGCATCGCCGTGCTGCTCAAGGAAGATCGCGATGCGAACTTCGTCGAGACCACGCCGGACGGCAAGAAGGTCAATCGCTGGCTGACCTCGGGCTTTCTCGCGGCGTCGGCGGGGAGCAACGAGGTCGGCTATCTGACGCACAAGACCGTGCGTAGCTGGGGGATGCTCGCATTCGACAATCAGGCGCGTGTCTGACATGGCCCGACGGTGGCAGGTCTTGCCCCGACGTTTGGCCGTGGAGCGATGACGAACCATTGGGTCGACATCAAGAACACGGACCTGATTCTCGTGATGGGCGGCAACGCAGCCGAAGCGCACCCGTGCGGCTTCAAGTGGGTGACCGAGGCGAAGGCGCATCGGCGTGCGCGGCTCATCGTCGTGGACCCGCGCTTCACGCGCACGGCATCGGTCGCGGATTTCTACGCGCCGATTCGCACGGGCACGGACATCGCGTTCCTGGGCGGCGTCATCAACTATCTGCTCACGAACGACAAGATCCAGCACGAGTACGTGAAGAATTACACGGACATGTCGTTCATCGTGCGCGAGGACTTCGCGTTCAAGGACGGCCTGTTCTCCGGCTACGACGCTGAAAAACGCAAGTACGACAAATCGAGCTGGGACTACGAGCGCGGCGACGACGGCTACGTCAAGACCGATCCGACGTTGCAGGATCCGCGCTGCGTCTACAACCTGCTGAAGCAGCATTACGCCGCCTACACGCCCGAGATGGTGACGAAAGTCTGCGGCACGCCGACCGACAAGTTCCTCAAGGTCTGCGAGATGCTCGCGACGACCGCCGCGCCGAATCGCGCGGGCACGATCCTCTACGCGCTCGGCTGGACGCATCACTCGGTCGGCGCGCAGATGATCCGCACGGGCGCGATGGTGCAGCTTCTGCTCGGCAACATCGGCATCGCGGGCGGCGGCATGAACGCGCTGCGCGGGCATTCGAACATTCAGGGCCTGACGGACCTGGGCCTGATGTCGAACCTGCTGCCCGGCTACATGACCTTGCCGATGGAAGGCGAACAGGACTACGAGGCGTTCATCAAGAAGCGCGCGGCGCAGCCGTTGCGGCCGAATCAGCTGAGCTACTGGAAGAACTATCGCGCCTTCCACGTGAGCTTCATGAAATCGTGGTGGGGCGACAACGCGACGGCGGAAAACAACTTCGGGTTCGACTACCTGCCGAAGCTCGACAAGTCCTACGACATGCTGCAGGTGTTCGAGCTGATGGCCGCGGGCAAGATGAACGGCTATATCTGCCAGGGCTTCAATCCGCTCGCGGCGGCGCCGAACAAGGCGAAGATCGGGCTGGGTCTGTCGAAGCTGAAGTGGCTCGTCATCATGGATCCGCTCGCGACGGAAACGTCGGAGTTCTGGAAGAACCACGGCGAATTCAACGATGTCGATGCGTCGAAAATCCAGACCGAAGTCTTCCGTCTGCCGACGAGTTGTTTCGCGGAAGAGCGCGGCTCGCTCGTGAGTTCGTCGCGGGTGCTGCAATGGCATTGGCAGGGCACGACGCCTCCCGGCGAGGCGAAGAGCGACCTGGAGATCATGTCGGGCCTGTGGCTGCGCATGCGCAAGGCGTATCAGGAGAAAGGCGGCAAGTATCCCGATCCGATCCTGAAGATGACGTGGCCGTATGCGGACCCGGAGAGTCCGACGCCCGAAGAGATGGCGATGGAGTTCAACGGCCGCGCGCTCGCCGACGTCACCGATCCCGCCGATCAGACGAAAGTGCTCGCGAAACGCGGCGAGCAATTGGCGAGCTTCGCGCAACTGCGCGACGACGGCTCGACCGCGAGCGGTTGCTGGATCTTCTGCGGCTCGTGGACCCAGGCGGGCAATCAGATGGGCCGGCGCGACAACTCGGACCCGACGGGCATCGGCCAGACGCTCGGCTGGGCGTGGGCGTGGCCGGCGAACCGCCGCGTGCTGTACAACCGCGCATCGTGCGATGTGAACGGCAAGCCGTTCGATCCGTCGAGAAAGCTCGTCGCGTGGAACGGACGCGCATGGACGGGGTCGGACATCCCCGACTTCAAGGTCGACGAGCCGCCGGACAAGGGCATGAGACCGTTCATCATGAACCCGGAAGGCGTTGCGCGTTTCTTCGCGCGCGACGGCATGAACGAAGGGCCGTTCCCCGCGCATTACGAACCGTTCGAAACGCCGCTCGGCTACAACCCGTTCTTCCCGGACAACAAGGCCGTGACGAGCAATCCGGCCGCGCGCGTATTCGCCGACGATCGCGCCGCGTTCGGCACCGCCGACAAGTTCCCGGACACCGCGACCACCTACCGGCTCACCGAGCACTTCCACTACTGGACCAAGCACGCGCGCCTGAACGCGATCGTGCAGCCGCAGCAGTTCGTGGAGATCGGCGAGGAGCATGCGAAGGAAGTGGGCGTCGTCGCGGGGGATCGCGTGAAGGTGTCGAGCAATCGCGGGCATATCGTCGCGGTGGCGCTCGTCACCAAGCGCATCAAGCCGTTGATGGTGGAGGGCAAGAAGGTGCACACCGTCGGCCTGCCGTTGCACTGGGGCTTTAAGGGCCTCGCGCAGCCGGGCTATCTCGTCAACACTCTCACGCCTTCCGTGGGCGACGGAAACTCGCAGACACCCGAGTTCAAGTCGTTTCTCGTGAAGGTCGAGAAGGCATAAGGGGAACGAGATGGCTCTGCAATCGCTCGATATCAAGCGTCTCTCGGCGACGACCGTGCCGCAGACGCAGGTGCGCGAGCCGGTCACGGGGACAGTGGCGAAGCTCATCGACGTGTCGAAGTGCATCGGCTGCAAGGCGTGTCAGACGGCCTGCATGGAGTGGAACGACCTGCGCGACGACATCGGTCACACGACCGGCGTCTACGACAACCCGCGCGACCTCACGGAGCATTCGTGGACGGTGATGCGCTTCACCGAGTACGAGAATCCGAAGGGCGACCTCGAATGGCTGATCCGCAAGGACGGCTGCATGCATTGCGAGGACCCGGGCTGTCTGAAGGCGTGTCCGTCGCCGGGCGCGATCGTGCAGTACACGAACGGCATCGTGGATTTTCACGAGGAGAACTGCATCGGTTGCGGGTATTGCATCACCGGCTGTCCGTTCAACATTCCGCGGCTTTCGAAGGAAGATCATCGCGTGTACAAGTGCACGCTGTGTTCGGACCGCGTCGCGGTCGGGCAGGAACCCGCGTGCGTGAAGACGTGCCCGACCGGCGCGATCATGTTCGGCACCAAGGTGGACATGCAGGCGCAGGCGGCGGAGCGTATCGAAGACCTGAAGGAGCGCGGCTTCGCGAACGCGGGACTGTACGATCCGGCGGGCGTGGGCGGCACGCATGTGATGTACGTGCTGCATCACGCCGATCAGCCGGAGCTGTATCACGGGCTTGCGAAGGACCCGCACATCAGCCCGCTCGTGTCGATCTGGAAGGGCGTGACGAAGCCGCTCGCGATGGCGGGCATCGCGCTGGCGGCGCTCGCGGGCTTCTTCCATTACACGCGCATCGGGCCGAACGAAGTCAGCGAGGACGACGAACTGGAAGCGCATCGCGAAGCGGAAGAGGTGCGGCGTCGGCGGGAAGGCGGACAGGAGCGCGAAGATGAAACACGATAGCGAACTGCGTGACGTGAAGGGCCATCGTCTGATCGTGCGCTATACGCCGAACGAACGCACGAATCACTGGATCACCGCGATCACGTTCGTGCTGCTCGCGCTTTCCGGGCTCGCAATGTTCCATCCGTCGATGTCATGGCTCTATGCGATTTTCGGCGGCGGGCAGTGGACGCGCATTCTGCATCCGTTCGTGGGCTGCGTGATGTTCATCTCGTTCCTGATCCTCGCGCTGCGCTTCTGGCATCACAACTATCTGGACCGGAACGACATCCAGTGGATGAAGCAGATGAACGACGTGCTCACCAATCGCGAGGATCGTCTGCCGGAAATCGGCAAATACAACGCGGGGCAGAAGCTGCTGTTCTTCGTGATGGTCGCGAGCCTCGTGCTGCTGCTGCTGAGTGGGATCGTGATATGGCGCGCGTACTTCGCGTTCTATTTTCCGATCACGGTGATTCGCATCGCGTCGGTCGTGCATGCGGCGACGGCGTTCGTGCTGATCGTGTCGATCATCGTGCATATCTACGCCGCGCTGTGGGTGAAAGGGTCGATCGGCGCGATGACGCGCGGCACGGTCACGTATGGATGGGCGAGAAAGCATCATCCGCGGTGGTTCAGGGATGTGATCGGGAAGTAGAGGCCGGGATTCAGTCGAGAATGGTTTGGAGACGCGCGAGTGCATCGTTGATGACTTCGGCCGGGGCGCGTTCGATCTTCCGCGCGCCGCGGGCTTCGAGGTCGAGAGTGCGGATCATGTTGACGAGCGCGACACCCTGCGTTTCTGTTCCAGAGCCCGACAGAGGGACCGCGAATCCGGCGAAACGCGCGAAGTTGCCACCCTGCGTAATGGGCGCGACGAGGGCGACGCCCATTGCGTTGAACACGGCAGGCGAAAGCACGAGCGCAGGCCGGAAGTCGCCTTGTTGTTCATGTCCCAGGGCCGGATTCAGATTCACCCGCACGATGTCGCCGCGTTCGAACTTGACGCGTCTTACCATGCTTCACGCCCCACCGGTTTAGTGTCGTTCCAGGCGGCCAGGTCTTCGGGAAGCGGCGCCTTCGGATCGCATTGCGCAACCAGATCCTCGAGCGAGTATCTGGGACGCGCCGGCGCAAGCACGATGCCCTCGGGGCGAACTTCCACGGTCAACCTGTCGCCCAACGAGAGATGAACCTGGTCGAGCAAGGTCGCAGGAAGCCGGACCGCCGCGCTGTTGCCCCATTTTTGAATCGTGAGTTCCATTTCAATCTCCGGGATGTATCGCCACTGTAGATACGTCGGCCTCGACGGTCAACGCAAATGTATCTTCATTGTAGATACAATGGCTGACCGGGAGCAGGCAATTCAGTCAGTCTGCTCCTTCGAACAAGCTGATATCCTTGGATGGAGCGTCGAGCAACCAGAATCAGAACTCCGCGAGGAAACCTTCCGTGGTCCAACGCATAGTCGAAGCCGCGCGAATCGAATCGCTCGATCCCTCAGCGATTCCGCGCTTGCGCATGCCCGAGCGCGCAACGATATTCGCCGCGCGCGCCGCGCGTCTTCTGCAACTCGCCGACGCGAGCAATCCCATCGCCGGTTATCTGCGCCTGATGGCCGCGCTCGCCGATGCCCAGCAGCGCGTGCTCACGAGCTTCAGTGCGCCGATGCCCTCGCGCGCATCGATCGAACTGAACCAGCGTCATTCGATGCCGATCGTCCCCGCGCTTAGCGATGCGCGCGATCCCGCGTGGCGCGACGTGCTCTTCATGCTGCTCGACAGTATCGAGGCCGCCGGCGCGCTGACACCCGCGCTCACGCAACTCGTCGGCCGCCTGCGCGCGCTGGACGCCGCCGCGCTCGACGGTCACGCCGATGCGATCCTCGCGCTGCGCTTCGCGGAGATCGATCCGGCCGCGGCGCCTTTCATCGCGGCCGCGCTGCAAGTCGTGTGGACCGATCTCGCGAGCCGCATCGACATGAACGACGTGCCGTATCTGGACACGCCCGGCGTATGTCCCGTCTGCGGTTCGGTGCCGGTGGCGAGCATCGTGCGCGTCGGCGGTGTGTACGACGGCTATCGCTACGCGCAATGCGGCCTCTGCGCGACGGAGCTTCACGTGGTCCGCGCCAAGTGCACGAACTGCGATTCGACCAAGGGCATCGCCTATCACGTGATGGGCACCGGCGACGAACCCGAAAGCGAGAAGTCCGCGAGGGCGAAAGGCGCGCCGCTCAAGGCGGAGTCGTGCGACGAATGCGGCACGTATCGCAAGATCGGCTATCAGGAGAAGGCCTACGATTTCGAGCCCTACGCCGACGATCTCGCGAGCCTCACGCTCGACCTGTTGATGGGCGAGGCCGGCTATCGGCGCGCGTCGCCTCATCCGTGGCTGTGGCCCGAACATTCGGAAGACGATCGATGAGCGACGTCAAAGGCGGCGAGGGCGGCGAACTGCGCGCATTGATGGCCCGTGTGCCATCGGTCGAGCGCGTGCTGGCAGCGGCGGAATTCGAGGCGGTGATCGCCGCATACGGGCGCACGCAGACGCTCGCCGCGTTGCGCGAAACGCTCGATGCATGGCGCGCCGATGCGCAGGCAGGCCGCGCATCCGTCGATGCCCTGAGCGATGCGCAACTCGCGCGCACGGTCGATGCGCGGCTCGCGAAGCGCGCACGCAGCAGCGTGCGCAGCGTCTTCAATCTGACGGGCACGGTGCTGCATACCAACCTCGGCCGCGCGCTCCTGCCCGACGAAGCGGTGCGGGCGGTGGCCGAGATTCTCACGCGGCCCGCGAATCTCGAATTCGATCTCGACACGGGCGCGCGCGGCGATCGCGACGATCTCATCAACGGCCTGATCTGCGAGCTGACCGGCGCCGAAGCCGCGACGGTCGTGAACAACAACGCGGCGGCCGTGCTGCTCACGCTGTCCGCGCTCGCATCGCGCAAGGAAGTGATCGTGTCGCGCGGCGAGCTCGTCGAAATCGGCGGCGCGTTTCGCATCCCCGACATCATGAGCCGCGCGGGCGCGAAGCTGCGCGAGGTCGGCACGACGAATCGCACGCATCTGAAAGACTACGACGAAGCGATCAACGCGAAAACCGCGCTGCTGATGAAAGTCCATTGCAGCAACTACGCGGTGAGCGGCTTCACGAAGGAAGTGACGCTCGCGGAACTCGCGCCGCTCGCGAAAGCGCGCGGGCTGCACGTCGCGATGGATCTCGGCAGCGGCACGCTCGTCGATCTCGCGCAATGGGGCTTGCCGCGCGAGGCGACGGTGCGCGAGACCGTCGCGGCGGGCGCGGATCTCGTCACCTTCAGCGGTGACAAGCTGCTCGGCGGGCCGCAGGCGGGGCTGATCGTCGGGCGGCGCGAACTCATCGCGAAGATCAAGAAGCATCCGCTGAAGCGCGCATTGCGCGTCGGCAAGCTGACGCTCGCGGCGCTCGAAGCGGTATTGCGCCTGTATCGCGCGCCCGAAACGCTGGCCGAACGTCTCACGACCTTGCGTCTTCTCACGCGTCCCGCCGACGCCATGAGGCTCGCGGCCGAACGCATCGAGCCTGCGTTGCAGGCTTTTGTCGGCGGCGAATTCACGGTCGGCGCCGAACCGATGTTCAGCCAGATCGGCAGCGGCGCGTTGCCCGTCGACGTGTTGCCGAGCTACGGACTCGCGGTGCGCCTCGCGAGCGGCAAGCGGCCGGGCGGCGCGCTCAACCGCATCGAAAAGCGCCTGCGCGACCTGCCGCGGCCGGTGCTCGGGCGCATCGCGGACGGCGCATTGCGGCTCGATCTGCGCTGTCTCGAAGAGGCCGACGAAGCCGCGTTCGTCGCGCAGCTGGAAGCACGCGAATGATCGTCGGCACGGCGGGGCATATCGACCACGGCAAGACCACGCTCGTGCGCGCGTTGTCGGGCGTGGACACCGATCGCCTGAAGGAAGAGAAGGCGCGCGGCATATCGATCGAACTGGGTTACGCGTACGTGCCTTTGAACGACGGCGGCGTGCTCGGCTTCATCGACGTGCCCGGACACGAGAAGCTCGTGCACACGATGGCGGCGGGCGCGTGCGGCATCGACTTCGCCTTGCTCGTGATCGCCGCCGACGATGGCGTGATGCCGCAAACACGCGAGCATCTCGCGATACTCGAACTGCTCGGCGTGACGCGCGGCGCGGTCGCGGTGACCAAGTGCGATCGCGTGGAGGCATCGCGCGTGCGCGAGGTGCATGCGCAAATCGAAGCACTGCTCGCGGACGGCCCGTTGCGCGACGCACCGTTGTTCGACACCGATGCAACCAGAGCCGACGATGCAGGCGTCGCCGCACTGGACGCGCATCTTCGCGATGCCGCCGCGCACTGGCGCACGCGCCGCGACGACGGCTTTTTCCGGCTCGCGGTCGATCGCGTGTTCACGTTGACGGGACAAGGCACGATCGCGACGGGCACGGTCTTCGCGGGCCGCGTGAACATCGGCGACATGCTGGCGCTTGCGCCGCGCGAACCGTCCGGTGCGCCCGTGCGCGTGCGCAGCATTCACGCGCAGAACCGCGCAACGCAGACGGGTGGAGCGGGCGAGCGTTGCGCGCTCAATCTCGCGGGCATCGACAAGGATGCGCTCGCGCGTGGCGACTGGATCGTCGATACGCGGCTCGCGCGTGCATCCGAACGGCTCGATGTCGAACTGACCTTGCTCGCGGACGCGCAACTCACGCTCACGCATTGGGCGCCCTTGCATGTGCATCTCGGCACGACGCATCGCGTCGCGCATGTCGCGCTGCTCGAAGCCGATACGCTGGCATCGGGGCACACGGCGCGCGTGCAACTCGTCTTCGATCAAGCCGTTTGCGCGCTGCCCGGCGACCGCTTCATCGTGCGCAATGCGCAGGCGAGCCGGACGGTCGGCGGCGGCCGTGTGCTCGATCCGTTCGCGCCCGCCCGCAAGCGCCGCACGCCGCAGCGCCGCGCATGGCTCGATGCGCTCGTCGCGATGCTGGACACGGGCCGCGTCGATGCGCTCTTCGAAGAAGCGCCGTATGGCTTGCCGCGCTCGCTGATCGAGCATCTGCATGGACGATCGATATCGCCGGAAGGCCTGCGCGCCGTTTCCACGCACGACGACACGCTTTACATTGCATCGCGTCATTGGGACGCCATGACAACGCGTCTCGTCGATGCGCTCGCCGCATTCCACGAACGCTTTCCCGATGAGCAGGGCCCCGATGCCGCGCGCCTGCGCCGCATGGCCGCGCCGCTCGCGCCCGATGCGCTGTGGCGCGCACTCGTCGACGATGCGGCGGCGGGCGGAGCGATCGCGAGAAGCGGGCCGTGGCTGCATCTGCCATCGCATGCGGTGACGCTCGACGAACGGGAAGAAACGCTGGCGCGCGCGGTGCTCGCATCGCTCGAAGAAGGGCGTTTCGAGCCGCCCTGGGTGCGCGATCTCGCCCGCGCGCACGGCATCGGCGAGGACGAGATGCGCAGGCTCCTCAAAAAGCTCGCACGGCGCGGCGACGTGTATCAGGTCGTGCGCGATCTGTTCTACTGCCGCGCGTCTATCGGCGCGCTGGCGGAACTCGTCGCGCAGCAGGCGCAAACGCAGGGCGGCGCGATCGGCGCGGCCGCTTTCCGCGATGCGAGTGCGCTCGGCCGCAAACGCGCGATACAGATTTTGGAGTTCTTCGACCGGGTTGGGTACACTCGATTCCACCGCGACCTTCACCTGTTGCGCGGCGATAGCCGCTGGCACGGGTCCGTCTGACGATTGCGCATCAGCGCATTCGCCTGTCGAGCACGATGGAGCATTCCTACTTCAAGCTGTTGCACCTCTTGTCGGGCCACCCGGAGTGGGCGCTCGCGGTGGTGCTGCTCGCGTCGTTTCTCGAATCGGTCGCGTTCATCGGCACCTTCGTGCCGGGCAGCACCGCGATGTTCATCGCCGGTGCGCTCGTCGGCGCGGGCGCGCTGAATCTTGGCTGGGTATTCGTCTGCGCGATCGCGGGCGCCATCGCCGGCGACGCCGCGAGCTTCTGGTTCGGCCAGCACTATGCGGACAGGATCGCGCAGATGTGGCCGTTTCGCGCGCATCCGGGCGCGCTCGTCGCCGGCAAGAAATATTTCGATGCACACGGCGCGAAGAGCGTCGTGCTCGCGCGCTTCGTTGCGCCGATGCGCGCCGTCGTGCCCGTCGTCGCGGGCGTGGCGGGCATGACGCCCGCGCGGTTCCTCGTCGTCAACATCCTGAGCGCGCTCATCTGGGCGCCGACGCATATCCTGCCGGGCGTCGTGTTCGGCGCGTCGATCGAACTGGCGGGCGCGGTGTCGATCCGGCTCGTCGTGATCCTCATCATCGCCACCGCGCTCTGCT
>JFHF01000057.1 GCA_000648925.1 Caballeronia jiangsuensis | reverse complement strand
GCAGCTTCTCATCGCCCGCGGTCACACGCACGTTGGCCATGCTTGCCAGCCGCGCGTGGCCCTCGCCTAAGTGTCGCCCTCACAGGCCCAACCGGGCTTGGCTCGCGCACGGTCTGACACATCGCACCCATTCACTGACTGGTTCAGCACCAAATAGCTTCGGCACAGCGCTACGCGCTGCCGTCGGGTATGCGAGGGAAACCGTCGAGAAGGAGCGCGCGCGCGCACACCCGATTGACCCATCGGCCGCGAAGCGGGCCGGAGCTATTTGGTGCTGAACCAGCGAGGCGAGTGGTGCGATGTGTCAGACCGTGCGCGGTCCAAGTCCTTGTCTGCTTGTGAGGGCACTCGCTACTGCCGGGCCATTAGGCCAATCGCCTGTGCCGCGGCCGGTGTGAAGTGCTTAGGCTGGGGATAGCTGTTTCTTTGGTTACTTTCTTTGCAGCAGCAAAGAAAGTGACTGCCGCCCCGCATAGGGGCAACGCTAATAGACCAAAAACAAACCGGGATCCGGCGACAACCCAAGCAAACCGCCCTCCCAACCCCCCCACCAACACTTACAGCCTGTCAGGCACATCACATGCAACGCTCCCATCACGTTCAACGGGAAGAGGGAGAAGCACCATGAGTCGCAAAATCGCATTGATCGCACTGACGTCCGCCATGCTCGCCGCCACCGGCGCGGCGCAGGCCAAGGGCTGCATCGAAGGCGCGGCGGTCGGCGGCGTGGCGGGACACGTCGCGGGCAAGCACGGCACGGCGGGCGCGGTCGGTGGCTGCGCGATCGGCCATCACGAAGCCAGCAAGAAGGACAAGAAGGCGCAACAAGCCAACGCGGCGAGCGGGACGGACGCCAAGTAAGACCAAGTAAGACGGCAAACAAGCATCGCCCGGATCGGCGCCACGGCGCGCGCCGATCCGAGCCGCTAGAATGGCCGAACTGCCGGCCGCGCGACGCCATCCGTCGCGCGCGCCTCGTTCCGACAAGGCCATCACAGCGATCCCATGACAGCGTCCACGGACCCGATCCAGCATTTCGCCTCCGACAATTACGCAGGCATCTGCCCCGAAGCGCTGCAGGCGCTCATCAATTCCAACACGAGCGGCCACGAACCCGCCTACGGCGACGATTCGTGGACCACGCAAGTCTGCGACCGCATCCGCGATCTCTTCCAGACCGATTGCGAAGTCTTCTTCGTATTCAACGGCACCGCGGCGAATTCGCTGGCGCTCGCTTCGTTGTGTCAGTCGTATCACTCGGTGATCTGCCACGAACTCGCGCATATCGAAACCGATGAATGCGGCGGCCCCGAGTTCTTCTCGGGCGGCTCGAAGCTGCTCACCGCGCGCGGCGAGAACGGCAAGCTCACGCCCGATGCAATCGAGGAACTCGTCACGAAACGCGCGGACATCCACTATCCGAAGCCGAAGGTCGTCGCGCTCACGCAGTCGACGGAAGTCGGTACGGTGTACACGGTCGAGGAAATCCGCGCGATCGCCGCGATCGCGAAGCGCCGTCATCTGAAAGTGCACATGGACGGCGCGCGTTTCGCCAACGCGGTCGCGACGCTCGGCGTGCATCCGTCGGAGATCACGTGGCGCGCGGGCGTCGACGTGCTGTGCTTCGGCGGCACGAAGAACGGTTTGCCGGTGGGCGAAGCGGTCGTGTTCTTCGACAAGGCGCTCGCCGCCGATTTCGCGTATCGCCTCAAGCAGGCGGGACAGCTCGCATCGAAAATGCGCTTCATCTCCGCACCATGGCTCGGCCTGCTCGATGACGACGTGTGGCTGCGCAACGCGCGTCATGCAAACGCGATGGCGCAACTGATGGCCGAGCGCCTCGTCGAGATTCCCGGCGTGAGCCTGCTCTTCAAGCCCGAATCGAACGCGGTGTTCGCGGAACTGCCGGCGCACGTCGCCGCCGCGCTGCGTGCGAAGGGCTGGCGCTTCTATCAGTTCATCGGTTCCGGCGGCTGCCGTCTGATGTGCGCATGGGACACGAAGCGCGAAACCGTCGAACGCTTCGTCGATGACGTGCGCACGCTGGCCGCGTCGACCTAACCCCGATTGACACGCGCCTCACAGCGCTCCAACATGCCCGCACATTCCTCACCGGTTCCCGCCTCATGGCCTACATCTTCTACCTGACTCATATCCATCTCGGCTACGACGCGCTTCAGTCGCTGGAAAGCGAATGCGCGCGCATCGGCGTGAAGCGTCCGCTCGTCATCACCGATAAAGGCGTCGCGGCGGCGGGACTCGCCGATCGCGTGATCGAAAGCGCGAAGCTGGGCGCGCTGCCGGTGTTCGACGACACGCCTTCGAATCCGACCGAAGCGATGGTCATGCGCGCCGCGGAGCAATACCGTCGCGAAGGCTGCGACGGGCTGATCGCGGTGGGCGGCGGCTCGTCGATCGATCTGGCGAAAGGCGTCGCGATCGCGGCGACGCACGACGCGCCCCTGACGAGCTTCGCGACGATCGAAGGCGGCAGCGGCAAGATCACCGAGCGGTCCGCGCCGCTGATCGCGGTGCCGACCACGTCGGGCACGGGCAGCGAAGTGGCGCGCGGCGCAATCATCATCCTCGAAGACGGGCGCAAGCTGGGCTTCCATTCCTGGCATCTGCTGCCGAAATCCGCGATCTGCGATCCGTCGCTGACGCTCGGCCTGCCGCCGTCGCTCACCGCCGCCACGGGCATGGACGCGATCGCGCATTGCATCGAAACGTTCCTCGCGCCCGCCTTCAATCCGCCCGCCGACGGCATCGCGCTCGACGGACTCGAACGCGCGTGGGCCAATATCGAGCGCGCGACGCGCGACGGCCAGGATCGCGATGCGCGCCTGAACATGATGTCCGCATCGATGCAGGGCGCGATGGCGTTCCAGAAGGGCCTGGGCTGCGTGCATTCGCTGTCGCATCCGCTGGGCGGGCTCGCGGTGAACGGACGCACGTCGCTGCATCACGGCACGCTGAACGCGGTGGTGTTGCCCGCGGTGCTGCGCTTCAACGAGAGCGCGCCGACGGTCGTCGCGGACCGGCGCTTCGCACGCATGCGCCGCGTGATGAACCTCGCGGAGAACGCCGATGTCGCGCAGGCCGTGCACGACATGACCGCGCGCCTCGGCTTGCCGACGCGCCTTTCGCAGATGGGCGTCGAAGAAAGCATGTTCGACAAGGTGGTGAAGGGTGCGCTCGCCGATCATTGCCACAAGACGAATCCGCGCGAGGCGAGCGCCGACGACTATCGACGCATGCTGACGGAGTCTCTCTAAGCGATGAGCAAGCCGGTCCCGACCACGCGCGCGGACTACGCGCACTTTCTCGCGATCAGCACGCGCTGGTCGGACAACGACGTCTACGGACATATCAATAACGTCGTCTATTACAGCTACTTCGACACGGTCGTGAACGAGTATCTGCTGCGCGCGGGCGTGCTCGATTTCAGCGAGGGCGAGACCATCGGCCTCGTGGTCGAGACGCGCTGCAACTTCTTCGCGCCGGTCGTGTTCCCCGAGCCGATAGAGGCGGGCTTGCGCGTCGAGAAGCTCGGCAACACGAGCGTGCGCTACGAAGTGGCGATCTTTACGCAAGGCTCGGACGTCGCCGCGGCGCAAGGGCATTTCGTGCATGTCTACGTGGATCGCGTGACGCGCAGGCCGGTGCCGCTGCCCGCGCCGCTCGTCGATGCGCTGAAGCCGCTCATCACCGGCTGAGGGTCGCGTCTTGCTTCAGTGGTTCTGCGTGAGTCTGCTCAACGGCGTGAGCGTGGGCTTGCTGCTCTTCATGCTGTCGGCGGGACTTACGCTGATTTTTTCGATGCTCGGCGTGCTCAACTTCGCGCACGCGAGTTTCTATATGCTCGGCGCGTATGTCGGGCAGGCGCTCGCCGCGTATGGCGGATTCTGGTTCGCGTTGAGCGTCGCGCCTGTGGTCGTCGGCATTGCTGGCGCATTGTTCGAGCGGCTGTTGCTGAGACGCGTGCATGCGCGCGGCGCGCTCGGGCAAATGCTGCTCACGTTCGGCGCGGCCATCGTGATCGGCGAGGGCGTCAAGCTCGTGTGGGGGCTCGGGCCGTTGCCGGCGGCGATTCCTCACGTGCTCGACGGTCCGCTTTTCACGCTCTACGGCGCGTCTTTCGCGCGCTATCGCGTGTTCATGATGTCGATCGCCGTCCTGATGCTCGGCGCGCTCTGGCTCGTCTTGCGCATCTCGAAGACGGGCCTCGTCGTGCGTGCGGCGCTCACGCATCCCGCCACGGTCGAAACGCTCGGCCACGATGTGCCGCGCGTGTTCACGATGGTCTTCGCCATTGGCACCGCGCTTGCCGCGCTCGGCGGCGTGATCGGCGCGCCGCTCGCCGTCATCGAACCGGCGATGGCCGATGCGATGGGCCCGATCGTGTTCGTCGTCGTCGTGATCGGCGGGCTCGGGTCGCTGGGCGGCGCGCTCGTCGCGTCGCTGCTGATCGGCTGTGTGCAGACCTTCGCGGTGGGCGCGAGCGCGTCGGCGGGCAGCATCGCCGCATCGCTCGGCGTGACGCTGCCGCCCGCATGGAGCGCGTTGACGGTCGCGCAGCTCGCGCCCGTGCTGCCTTATCTCGTGCTCGTCGCGATGCTCGCCGCGCGGCCACGCGGACTCTTCGGCGAGCGCACTTACGATGCCTAGGTTTCTCGCGCTCGCGCTCGTCGCAGCGCTCGCGCTGCCGCTCTTCTTCGATCAATCCTGGCTGCTCGCGTATTTCGCACAGACCGCGACGCTCATCGTTTTCGCGCTTTCGTACAACCTGCTGCTCGGCGAGACCGGCTTGCTGTCGTTCGGCCACGCCGTGTATTCGGGGCTCGGCGCGTTCGCCGCCGCGCATGTGTTCAATCGCTACGGTGTGCCGCTGCCGCTCTTGCCGGTCATCGGCGGATGCGCGGCGATGCTCGTCGCCATCGTGTTCGGCGCGATCTCGACGCAGCGCGCGGGCACGGCTTTCGCGATGATCACGCTCGGCATCGGCGAACTCGTCGCTGCGTGCGTGTGGCTCGTGCCCGGATGGTTCGGCGGCGAGGGCGGCGTGACGATCGACCGCGCGAGCGGGCCGTCGTTGTTCGCGTGGAGCTTCGGACCGCTGCGCGAGGCCTACGCGCTGATCGCGTGCTGGTGCGTGGTCGCGGCGCTCGCGATGTTCGCGTTGTCGCGCACGCCGATGTGCCGCCTCGCCAACGCCGCACGCGACAATCCCGCGCGCTTGGCCGCGATCGGTTTCGCGCCGGCGCGCGTGCGTTTCACGATGCTCGTCGTGTCGGCGTTCTTCGCGGGCATCGCGGGCGTGCTGTCGTTGATCAACGTCGAGCTGGTGTCGTCGGAAAGCGTGGGCCTCGCGCGTTCGACGAGCGTGCTCGTCGCGACGGTGATAGGCGGAACGGGCGCGTTCTTCGGGCCGGTGATCGGCGCGGTGCTGCTGACGTTCTTCAGCGTCGCGGTGGCGAGCGTGAGCGCCGCGTGGCCGATGTATCTCGGGCTCTTCTTCGTGTGGGTCGTGATCGCCGCGCCGGAGGGCGTGGCCGGTTTGGTCCGTCGCGATGCGCGGTCGCTGTGCTTCGGCGCGCTCGGCGCGATGGTGTGGGGCGTCGCGGTCGTCGTGCCGGTCGAGGCGCTCTATGCGGGACGAATCGACGTGCGTGCGTGGCTCATCGCATTGCCGTGCGCCTTGCTGGGTCTGTGGCTCGCGCGACGCACGAGGACCGCGCGATGAACGCCGCGCTCGAACTGCACGGCGTGACCAAACGCTTCGGCGCGACGCGTGTGTTGCGCGGCGTCGATCTGCACGTTGCAGAGGGCGAACGGCATGCGCTCATCGGACCGAACGGCGCGGGCAAGTCGACGCTCTTCGATCTGATCTCGGGACGTGCGCGACCCGACGACGGGCGCATCGTAGCGAAGGGAATCGACATCACGGGCAGGCCGCCGCAGCGTGTCTCCCGGACGCTTGCGCGCAGCTTCCAGACGACGAGCGTATTCGGCGGATTGTCCGTGCTCGACAATCTGCGTTGCGCGGCGCTGGGCGCGTCGTCGTCGCGCTTTATCGACCGATGGCTGCCTTCGCGAAAAATCGATGCGCGCGCATACGCGATGCTCGATGCCATCGGCCTTGCCGAACGCGCGCACGAACTCGCCGCGCGTCTCACTTACGCGGAGCAACGCGCGCTCGATCTCGGCATCGCGCTCGCAACCGACGCGCCGCTCATCCTCCTCGATGAACCCACCGCCGGCATGAATCGCGCCGAGGCCACGCGCGCACTCGCGTTGATCCGCGTGACGACGCAAGGGCGCACGCTGCTCGTGATCGAGCACGACATGGATGCGGTGTTCGGGCTCGCGGATCGCATTTCAGTGCTTGTGCAAGGGCGCGTGATCGCGACCGGTACGCCTGCCGCGATACGTGCGAATCGTGATGTGCGGGACGCGTATCTCGGCGGAGTCGCAACATGAGCGCGTCATTGCGCATCGACAATTTGCGCGCGTGGTATGGCGCGGCGCAGGTGCTGCATGGCGTGAATCTGTGCATCGGCGAAGGGGAAGTGGTCGCGCTCGTCGGCCGCAATGGCTCGGGACGCTCGACGCTCGCGAAGGCCATCATGGGACTTGTGCGATGCACGGGCGACATGCGTTATCGCGATGTTCAGCTCGTCGGTTTGAGGCCGCATCGAATCGCGCGGCTCGGGATCGGCTATGTGCCCGAAACGCGTGACGTGTTTCCCGCGCTCACCGTGCGCGAAAACCTGTTGCTCGGCGAAAGGAAAGGCACGCGGTTTTCGCTGGGCGATGCGTATCGGTTGTTTCCTGTGCTCGAAGAACGCGCGTCGGTGAAAGCGGGTGCGCTATCGGGCGGCGAACAGCAGATGCTCGCGCTGGCACGCACGTTGACGGGCGATCCGTCGCTCGTCGTCATCGACGAACCCGGCGAAGGGCTCGCGCCGCAAGTGCTCGCGCAAGTGGCCGGGTGCCTCGCGATGTTGCGCGAACGTGGGGTCGCGATGCTGCTGATCGAAGAGCGATTGACCATCGCGCGGACGCTCGACGCGCGCGTCGCGGTGATGGGGCATGGGGAGATTCAGTTCGATGGAGCGATCGGGGTGCTCGCGGCGAGCGAGCAGGTTATGCGGGATTGGGTTTCGATAGGGTAGAGCGTGGTTGGTGGACGTGCTTTGGTTTTTCGCCGGATCCCGATTTCTTAGTGGTCTATTAGCGTTGCCCCTGTGCGGGGCGGCAGTCACTTTCTTTGCTGCTGCAAAGAAAGTAACCAAAGAAACAGCTATCCCCAGCCTAAGCACTTCACACCGGCCGCGGCACAGGCGATTGGCCTAATGGCCCGGCAGTAGCGAGTGCCCCCACAAGCAGACAAGGGCTTGGACCGCGCACGGTCTGCCGCACCAAATGTTTGGCGTCACTGGTTCAGCACCAAACAGCTCCAGCCCGCTTCGCGGCTGATGGGTCAATCGGGTGCGCGCGGGCTTCTTCTTCGACGGTTTCCCTCGCATACCCAACGGCAGCGCGCAGCGCTGTGCCGAAGCTCTTTCGTGCTGAACCAGCGCGCTAAAACAACTAGCGTGTCAGACCGTGCGCGAGCCAAGCCCGACGAGACCTTCGAGGGCGACACTTAGGCGAATGCCACCGTGGGCTGGCAAGCATGGCCAACGTGCGTGTGACCGCGGGCGATGAGAAGCTGTTTCTTTGGTTACTTTCTTTGCAGCAGCAAAGAAAGTGACTGCCGCCCCGCACAGGGGCAGTGCTAATAGACCAAAAAGAAAACGGGATCCGGCGAAAAGCCCCTCCCACGTCCAACGCCATCGCCTAGCTCGAAGCCTTGCTATCCCTCTCCACGATCCACTCATGCTTCGGATCGTTCTTGAAGTGCCACGTGCGTTTGCTGCCCGCCATCACGTTGAGATAGTAGTTGTCGTAACCATAAGGCACGACGACCGGATGATACCCACGCGGCACCATCACGACGTCGTGATTCTCGACGGCCATCGTTTCGTCGAGATCGCGCTCGTCGGTATAGACGCGCTGAAACGCAAACCCTTGCGGCGGATTCAGCCGATGGTAGTACGTCTCTTCGAGCGAACTCTCGACGGGCACATTGTCCTGATCGTGCTTGTGCGGCGGATAGCTCGATGCGTGTCCGCCCGGCGTGCGCACTTCGACCACGAGCAACGACTCGGCCGCTTCCGTTTGCGGAAGAATGTCGCATACGTAGCGCGTATTGGCGTTCTTGCCGCGCGTCGAGCGCTTCATCTGCGATGGCTCGATCAGCCGCGGCGGAAGATCGCCCTTGGCGGGTGCGCTCGCGACGCCGATTTCCGCATCGCGCTCCGCACGCACGATTGCCGCGAGCTTTGGCGGCACATAGACCGCATAGGGCGCGGCGTCCTCGAACACGCTGTCGCGCGAGCCGATCGACTGATAATGCTCGTCGCCCGCCTCGACGCTCACGGTGCCCGTCAGCACGACGATGCAGCTTTCGCGATCGGCGTCGTACACATGCACGACATCGCCCGCATTCAGGCGATACGCCGCGAAGCCGACATGCTTCCAGCCCGCGGAATCGGGCGTGACGCGCGCGATGGTTTGTCCTTCGCGCGATGCTTTGACCAGCAGGCTCATGCTGCCTCCTTGAATGTTCCATCGACGAGCGCGCGCAGCGTGCGATAGCCCTTCTCGGCATAGGCATAGCTCGGCGCGATCACCGGATCCTGTTCCGCTTCGACGACGAGCCAGCCGTCGTAATCATGTTTCGCGAGACACGCGATGATGCCCGGATAGTCCACGCAGCCATCGCCGGGCACGGAGAACGCACCGTTGATGACCGCATCGAGAAAACTCCAGTTGCGATTGCGCGCGAGCTTCACGATGTCCGGCCGCACGTCCTTGCAATGCACATGACACACGCGGGCGATGTGCTTTTGCAGCACGCTCAGGGCATCGCCGCCCGCGAACGTGATGTGCCCCGCGTCGAACAGCAGGCCGACTGCATCGCTTGTCAGGGCCATGAGGCGATCGACATCCGCGGGCGTTTCGACATACGCGCCCATGTGATGATGATAGGCGACGCGCACGCCGCGCGTGAGCGTGAATTCGGCGAAGCGGTTCAGGCGTTCGGCGTATTCGTTCCATTGCGCATCGGAGAAGAAGCGCGGACGTTGATAGAGCGGCCGCGGCGCGCCCTGGATCGAATGCGCCACTTCGCCGTAGACCATCACGGTTGCGCCGTTCTTCGCGAGCAGATCGAGATGCGGGCCGACGGCTTCGATTTCCTTTTGTGCGCTGCGCTCCGCGAGCCTGCCGGAGTACCAGCCGGACACGAGCGCGAGATCGTATTGGGCTAGCAGCGATTTGAGCGCTTGCGGTTCGCGGGGGAACTTGTTGCCGAGCTCGAACCCCTCGTAGCCGATTTGTTTGCCTTCGGTCAAGGCGGTAGACAGGGGGGTCTCGCCGCCGAGCGATGGCAAGTCGTCGTTCATCCACGATAGTGGGTTGATGCCGATGCGGACGTTTAATGCCATGGTTTTTTGTCCTCGTGGTTTTGATTGTGCTTTGAGTCTTGATTCGCCGGATCCCGGTTTCTTTTTGGTCTATTAGCACTGCCCCTGTGCGGGGCGGCAGTCACTTTCTTTGCTGCTGCAAAGAAAGTAACCAAAGAAACAGCTATCCCCAGCCTAAGCACTTCACACCGGCCGCGGCACAGACGATTGGCTGAATGGCCCGGCAGTAGAGAGTGCCCTCACAAGCAGACAAGGGCTTGGACCGCGCACGGTCTGACACATCGCACCACTCGCCTCGCTGGTTCAGCACCAAATAGCTCCGGCCCGCTTCGCGGCCGACGGGTCAATCGGGTCGGCGCGGACCTTCTTGCTAACGCCGCCATCTAATGCACTGCACATGTATTCCATCGGTTTCCCTTGCAGACCCAACGGCAGCGCGTAGCGCTGTGCCGAAACTATCTGGTGCTGAACCAGCGCCCTAAAACAACTAGCTTGTCAGACCGTGCGCGATCCAAGCCCGATTGGGCCTATGAGGGCGACACTTAGGCGAGTGCCATTGGCGGCTGGCAAGCATGACCAAACTGCGTGTGACCGCGGGCGGTGAGAAGCTGCTTTCTTTGGTTACTTTCTTTGCAGCAGCAAAGAAAGTGACCCCCGCCCCGGGGAGGGGCAGTGCTAATAGACCACCGCGAAAACAGGATTCCACGACGAAGAAGCCTCCTAAACCCCCCGAGCCTTGACCGCCCGCTCATAACCCTCCCGAGCAACGACGACCGCCGCGCGATCAGAAACCTCGGGCACGGCGACTTCCCACCACCATCCCCCTTCCTCGGTAGGCCGAGCCGGATCGGTATCGATAGAAATGAGATAACTTCGATCCGCCGCCCGCGCGCGCTTCATCGCGGCTTGCAGCTCATCGATGCCAGCAACATGCTCCGACAATGCCCCAAGCGCCCGCGCATGCATCGCGAAATCGATCTCCGGCGCCCCGAGCGCGCCTTGCTTGCAATCATCGATAAGGTTGTTGAACGGCGCCCCCCCGCAAGCCTGCTGCAATCGATTGATGCAACCGAACCCGCGATTGTCGAGCAGCACCACAATCAACTTCGCGCCAAGCATCACCGAACTGGCGAGTTCGCTATTCATCATCAGATAGCTGCCGTCGCCGACGATCACGATCACCTCGCGCTCCGGCCGCGCGAGCTTCACGCCGAGACCGCCCGCTATTTCATAGCCCATGCACGAGTAACCGTATTCGACGTGATAGCCGCCCGGCTTACCGGTGCGCCAGAGCTTCTGCAAATCCGCAGGCAAGGTGCCGGCCGCACACACGACGATGTCGTTCGCAGGCGATTCATCGTCCGAGCGCTGCACCGCGCCGATGACATCGGCTTCGCGCGGCAACGAGCCATCCGCGACAGGCGTGTTCGTCACATGCGCGACGGTCTCGCGCCATTCGTTCGCGAGCCGGTGCGCGCGCGTCGTCCATTGCGGCGATGCGCGCCAGTCGCCGAGCGCCGCCGACAGCGCATCGAGCGCGACGCGCGCATCCGCCTGCACGGCGACAGCGTTCTGCTTCAGCGCATCGAATGGATTCGCATTGATCGCGACGAGCCGCGCCTGCGTAAAGAGCGTGTTCGATCCGGTCGTGAAGTCCTGCAAGCGCGTGCCGACAGCGAGCACGCAATCGCTCGCATGTGCAAGTTCGTTCGCAGCCGATCCGCCCGTCACGCCGATGCCGCCGGCGTTCAACGCATCGTCCCAAGCGAGCGCGCCTTTGCCCGCCTGCGTTTCCGCGACCGGAACGCCATGCTTGTGCGCGAACGCGCGCAAGGCATCGGTCGCGAGTCCGTAGAGCACGCCGCCGCCCGATACGATCATCGGTTCACGTGCTTCACGCAGCATCGCGGCGGCACGTTCGATCTCGCGCGGAACCGGCGCGGGCGCATGAAACTCGACCACGGGCGGCTCGAAGAACGAAGCAGGGTAGTCATACGCCATCGCCTGCACGTCCTGCGGCAGCGCGAGCGTGACCGGGCCGCACAGCGCCGCATCGGTAAGCACGCGAATCGCGCGCGGCAATGCGCTCAGCAACTGCGCGGGATGCATGATGCGATCGAAGTATCGCGACACCGCTTTCAATGCATCGTTCGCGGACACACCGCCGTCATGGCCGTCCTCGACCTGCTGAAGCACCGGGTCCGGCGCGCGCGACACGAAGATATCGCCCGGCAGCAAAAGCACCGGCAGCCGGTTCACATGCGCGAGCGCGGCGGCGGTCACGAGATTGGTCGCGCCCGGTCCGATGGACGTCGTCACCGCCATCATGCGACGGCGCATGTGCGCCTTTGCATAAGCGATCGCGCTATGCGCCATCGCCTGCTCGTTGTGCGCGCGGTACGTCGGCAATTCATCGCGATGCCGATACAGCGCCTCGCCGATACCCGCGACATTGCCGTGGCCGAAGATCGCGAACACGCCGCCGAAAAGCGCTTCGCCATGTTCGGTGCGAAGCGCAGCGAGATAGCGCACGATGGCCTGCGCAGCGGTCAGTCGAATGGTGTTGTTCACGGCGGTTTCAGTTTGCGTAGCGCGCTGGTTCATGCGGCTTGCTCCTGTTTGATCCGATGGTCTTCGACATGCGATGCCGCACGCGCATCGCGCCATGCTCCGATCAGCGTTTCGAACGTGCGGCGCACACGCGCAATCAATTCGCTGTCGTCGATCTCGTTCGCGAGCCACGCATGGCTCGGCTCATGAAAGATCGTGCGTCCGACGGTGAACCCCTTGCAGGTCTTCGACGATGCCGCCGCCCTGAAGCCATCGCGCAACTGATCGACAGCCGCCGACAGCCCGAGCAGCACGACGCCCCTGCAATACGGATCGCGTTCGGCGATGAGCGCATCGATCGCCTGCCATTGCTTCGCGCTCATCGGTTCGAGCTTCCACCATTCCGGATAGATGCCGAGGTTGTAGAGACGCTTCAACGCGCGATACACGGTGTCGTCTTCCACAGGCGGACCGTTCTTCGGCACGATCACTTCGAGCAGCAGTTCGTTGCCGCTTTCCTGCACGGCATCGTAGAGCGCGCGTATCTGCGCTTCCTGTTCGAGCCGCACGTCATGCGGATGATCGGGGTGATATTGCACGAGACACTTCGCGACCTGCTCGCGCGGCCATTGAACGAGCGTCGTGCCGATCGAGCGGCCGTGATCGAACACGAGCGGCATCGAGCCCGGCAATTCGACGGGACGTCCGACCCACCAGCCGCGCCCGGTCGCCGCGTTCAGCGCATCCTGGCCGTAGCGATCGTCGATCAGAACGCCGATGCGTCCTTCGAGCCCGAGTTCCTTCTCCGTCTGCGAGACGGCATCGACGAACAGGTTCTTCAATGTCGCGATGCGCGTTTCGCTCGCGCCCGTCTGCTGCGCGAGATCGAAGAACTGGTTGCGATGATCGAACGCGAAGCCGAGCACTTCATCCCATTGCCTGCGCTTCGGGCTCACGCGATGCAGCCGCGCCAAGGTCGCATCGCGGTCCGGGCGGCGCATGCGCACGGGATCGTCCTTGGCCGCGGCGAGAAAGTAGTCGAGTTCGGCGGGCGTGGGCATCGCGGGGGCGCAGCCGTGACGCGACACGACGAGCGCGCCGCATGCATTGGCCGTTCGCGCGCAGGCTTCGAGCGGCTCGTCGCGCAGCCAGCCCGAGAGGAAGCCGGACGCGAACGCATCGCCCGCGCCGAGCACGTTGAGCACTTCGACTTCGACGCCGCCGTGTATCGGCGCATCGTCGATGGAAGCGGGCACGTCGCCCTCGATGATCGAGCAGCCGAGCGGCCCGCGCTTCACGACGAGGGTCGCGCTCGTGACGCTGCGGACCATCGCGAGCGCATCGGTCAGACGGTCCTTGCCGCCCGCGATGCGAAACTCTTCTTCCGTGCCGATCACGAGATCGATCAGCGGCAGGATGCGCTGCAAATGCGCGGTGACGCTATCGTTCGCGACGAAGCGCGTCTCGCCATCGGCCTTGCCCGTGAGGCCCCACAGCACCGGCCGATAGTCGATGTCGAGAATCGTGCGCACGTCGTTGCGGCGCGCATATTCGAGCGCGCGGCGGCTCGTGCGGTTCACCTGCTCGGTGGAGAAGTGCGTGCCCGTGATGAGCAGCGCTTTCGACGACGCGATATACGCTTCGTCGAAATCGGCTTCATCGACGGCCATGTCCGCGCAGTTCTCGCGATAGAACACGAGCGGGAACGTGTCGCGGTCTTCGAGGCCGAGCAGCACGAGCGCGGTGAGCCGTTCGCGATCGATGCGCACATGGCTCACGTCGCAGCCTTCGCGTTCGAGCGTCTCCGTGAGAAAGCGCCCCATGTGATCGTTGCCGACGCGCGCGAGCATCGACGAATCGAGACCGAGCCGCGCGCAGCCGAACGCGATGTTCGCGGACGAACCGCCGAGATATTTCGCGAACGTCGATACGTCTTCGAGACGCGCGCCGACCTGCTGTGCATAGAGATCGACGGCAAGGCGTCCGAGGCACACGATATCGCGCGTGCGATCCGAGGCGAAGCGAGAGGTATTTTGTGTTGGCATGGCTTCCGTGTCCTCAGATCGTCGCGCCTTCGAGTTCTGTCATCATCTGCTGCATTTCGGCGCCGCCCGCCATCATGTCGAGCACTTCGTTCTTGCTGATGGTGTCCTTCGTGTAGGTGCCCATCGAGCGGCCGCGATTGAGCAGCGTGAACGAATCGCCGATCGGATATGCATGATGCACGTTGTGCGTGATGAAGATCACCGAGATGCCTTTTTCGCGCGCCTTGTGGATCAGCTTGAGCACGTTGAAGCTCTGCTTCACGCCGAGCGCGGCGGTCGGTTCGTCGAGTATCAGCACGCGTGCGCCGAAGTGGATCGCACGCGCGATCGCGAGACATTGCTTCTCGCCGCCGGACATCGTGCCGATAGGCTGATGCGGATCGCGCACGTTGATGCCCATTTCCGCGAGCTTGGCGCGCGAGGTTTCGGCGGCGAGATCGAGGTCCATCACGTTGAACATGCCGAAACGCTTCTTCTGCGGCTCGCGTCCCATGAAGAAGTTGCGCGCGACGGAAAGAAGCGGCACGAGCGCGAGATCCTGATACACGGTCGCGATGCCGAGATCGAGCGCTTCCTTCGGCGAATCGAAATGGACCGGCTTGCCATCGACCAGATAATCGCCGGAAGAGGGCGTATGGACGCCCGCCAGCGTCTTGATGAGCGTGGACTTGCCCGCGCCGTTATCGCCGAGCAGGCAATGCACTTCGCCGCGTTTGAGCCGCAACGTGACGCCGTTGAGGGCGATCACCTTGCCGAAAAACTTGCTGACGTTCTCGAGTGCGAGGATGTTGTCGTCGTTCATGTCGGTTCTCCTCTTATTGAGCCTGCGAGACGCGGCGGCGCACGTAGTGATTGAAGAGCACGGCGATCAGCAGCATCACGCCGAGGAACACGCGGAACCAGTCCGAGCTCACGTTCGTATAGGTGATGCCGATCTGCACGACACCGAAGATCAGCGCGCCGAAGCATGCGCCGACCACCGAGCCGTAACCGCCCGTCAGCAAGGTGCCGCCGATGACCGCCGCGATGATCGCCTCGAATTCCTTTTGCAGGCCGCGATCCGCTGCAGCCGAGCCGATATCGCACACTTGCAGCACGGCGAACAGGCACGAGCAGAATGCGGTCAGCACGAACAGCGAAATCTTCACGCGCTTCACCGGCACGCCCACGTTTTTCGCGGCATTCGCATCGCCGCCGACCGCGAGAATCCAGTTGCCGTAGCGCGTCTTGGCGAGCACGAACGCGCCGATCGCCGCGAGCACGAGCCACCAGATGATGACCTTCGGAATGCCCGGTACGAGCGGCTCGCCGCTATCGAGCAGCTTGCCGATGCCCATGTGCGCGAGCCAGGTGAACAACCCGTGCAGCGCGACGCCGTGAAAGAGCGTATTGGCGATCGGATCGGCCTGCGCGAGATCGCCCACGCCGGAGATGATGGTGCGATCCGCGAACATGATCGACAGCGCGAGCGTCAGGCCGCGCAGGATGAACAGGAACGCGAGCGTGACGATGAACGACGGCAGACGCGTCTTCATCACGAGATAACCGTTCAGTGCGCCGAGCAGCATCGACATCAGGAACGCGAAGAGAATGGACAGCGATAGCGGCCAGTGAAAGTAGACCGAGGGCAACGCGACCATCATGCCGGCGAAACCGATCATCGAACCGATGGACAGGTCGAACTCGCCCGCGATCATCAGAAGACACGCGCCGACCGCGAGCAGGCCGAGATAGGCGGCGACCTGCGACCAGTTCATCACGCCGTCGAGGTTGAACATGCCGGACGAGCCCGCGCCGAACCCGAACACGATGAACACGAGCACGGTGCCCGAAATCGCCGCGAATTCCGGACGATTCAGCAAGTGACCGAACCACGATTGCTGGCGTACGCGCTCATCCGAGGGCTTGGCCTTGTCGGGTGTTTCAGCGTCGTCCTGCTGAGCGTTCACGTGAGGAGGGTAATGCTTGCCGGCTACGCCCATGATGGCTCCTTGAGACTCGATACGATGCAGTACGGATGTGCGTGCCCCCGCCGCGCCCCGCAAGGGAGCGCGACAGAAGCATGGGACATCGATGAAAGCGGGCGGCGCTAAGGAAGCCGCCCAAAGAAGGTCAGCTTGCGATCAACGATATTGACCGGCGTACTTCACGACCTTGTCGAGATTTTCTTTGGTGATGAAGCCCGGTCCAGAACGAATGTTCTTGGGGCCGTACGACGGTTGCAGTCCGTAGGTTTCGAGGCGCGCCTTGAACTTCGGATTCGCTTCGAGAATCTGACGGATCTTCGCCGGATCGGTGGTGTGCTCCTTATGCACGATCGCGAGCACTGCCACCGGGATATAGCCTTGCAGGTACGGCTGCTGATCGATTGCGAACTTGATCGTGCCGTCCTTGATTCCCTTCGCGATGTCGTCGGAGAAGTCGAAGGTCACGAAATAGATCTTGTTTTGCAGGCCCATTTGCGTGACGGCCTTGAGCGTCGCGGATGCGGGCGTCGGTCCGAGCGTGAGGATCGCGCCCGTGTCCGGATGGTTGCGCAGATACGCCGATACCTTCGACTGAATCTCGGTCGGGTCTTGTCCCGAATCGATCGTCGAGGCCTTGTAGTCGATGCCGAGCGCGTCCGCGAAGCCCTTGCAGCGATCGAACGAAACGGTGTTCGTCGCGATGTGGTTCACGCACAGGAACGACTTGACGCCCGCGGCCTTCGCCTTTTCGCCCGCCGCCTTGCCGGCCACATATTCCGGCTGGCCGACGTGCATGATCGCGCCCAGTTGCGCGCTCTGTTCTTCCGTGCCCGAGTTGATCGTCACGAGCGGAATCTTCTTCGCGGTGACCTTGTTGATCGCGCTCTTCAACACGTCGAAGTCGGCGATGGTGGTGATGACGCCGTCGTAGTTGCGCGCGGCGGCCTGCTCGATCAGACGCGACATGTCCGCGATATCGCCGTTCGGCGGATTGCGGTAGTCCGTCTGCACGTTGAAGTCTTCGTCAGCCTGCTTGATCGCGTTCTTGATGGTGTTCCACCAGGAATCCGAGTCCGGCGCGTGGCTGATCAGTACGAACTTCGCATCTGGCGCCGCCTGAGCGGGACTCGCCGCCATCAACGTTGCGCTGCACAACGCAGCAGCAGCCACCAGCGCGCGCAGCGCGGCCCGACCGTTGCAAATGGTCATTGTCTCCACCTATCTCGGTTGTTGTTTGGTGTGATGTTTTCGCGAGCCGGCCGATTGATGTGCCGCGCTCAGGACCAAGAGTAGGTCAGTTTTCGGCGACCTGCAACAGAAATTTCATTGATGCGGCAAATGGAAAATACATTCCAATTTGCTTGCCGCCTTCCTATAATCGGTTCTACGACGAACATCGAAAGAGCCTGTGATGGATGACGCCAGCACCGACGTACAAAGCGTCGACGAACTCATGCAGCGGATCACCGACGCGTACGACTCGCTGCCGCGCCAGTTGAAGAGTGTCGCGACCTACATCGAGCAGCATCGCCAGAGTGTGATGATGGATCGCACGAGCGATATCGCGAGCGCGTGCGGCGTGCATGCGTCGGCGGTGGTGCGTTTCGCGCAGCGCTTCGGCTTCTCCGGCTTCTCCGACCTGCAGGCCGTGTTCAGGCAGGCCTATACGGGCGCGGGCGGCTCGCAGCAGAGCTATCAGCAGCGCATACGCAAGCTCATCGACGAGAAGGCGGGCGAGGCGTCGGGGCTGTCGGTGGCGCGCGAGTTCATCGCGGCGAGCCGCACGGGTCTCGACGAACTCGAAGCCGGCCTCGACGACGCGCAGTTCGAAGCCGCCGTCGACATGCTCTCGCAGGCCGAGAACATCTATGTGATCGGCGTGCGCCGCTCGTTCGCGGTGGCGAGCTACATCGTCTATGCATTGCAGCACACGAAGAAACGCGTGCATCTGATTTCGGGCTTCGGCGGCATGTTCCGCGAGCAGGTCCGCAGCGTGAAGAAGGGGGACGTGGTGGTCGCGATCAGCTTCGCGCCCTACGGCAAGGAGACGCAATATTGCGTGCGCGCCGCGCAGCATCATGGCGCGGCGACCCTCGTCATCACCGATAGCCAGCTTTCGCCGCTCGCGCGTCACGCGAGCGCGAGTCTGCTCGTGAAGGAGGGCAGCGCGTTCGCGTTCCGTTCGCTCACGAGCACCATTTGCCTGTGCCAGGCGTTGTTCATCGCGCTCGCGTACCGGCTGGAGTTGAATGTCGAGGAATCCAAGGAGACAGGTGGCTATGACGATTGATGTGGCGGTGTTTGGGGCAGGGCGCATCGGCAAGATTCACGCGGCCAATCTCGCGCGGCAGCCGGGCGTGCGTTTGAAATACGTCGTCGATGTGAATCGTGACGCGGCGTCCGCGCTGGCTGCCTTGCATGGAGCACAGGTCGCCGATGTCGATGGCGCAATGGGCGATGCTTCCGTCGGCGCGACCGTCGTGTGTTCGAGCACGGATACGCATGCGGATCTGATTCTCGCGTCGGCGGCGCAGAAGAAGCATGTGTTCTGCGAGAAGCCCGTCGATCTCGCGATCGAGCGCGCGCGTGCGTGCGCCGATGCGGTCGCGAAAGCGGGCGTCGTCTGCATGATCGGTTTCCAGCGCCGCTTCGATCCGACGTTCTCGGCATTGAAGGCGCGCATCGATGCGGGCGAGATCGGCGATCCGGAAATGCTGATCGTCACGAGCCGCGATCCGGGCGCGCCGCCGGTCGAGTACATCAAGCATTCGGGCGGCATCTTCAAGGACATGCTGATCCACGATTTCGATATCTTTCGCTGGATTCTCGACGACGAAGCCGACACGCTGCACGCGACGGGCAGTTGCCTGAGCGATCCGGCCATCGCCGATGCGGGCGATATCGATTCGACCGCGGTGACGATCCGCACGAAGCGCGGCCGTCTGTGCCAGATCAACACGGCGCGGCGTGCGGCGTATGGCTACGATCAGCGCTTCGAACTGCTCGGCAGCGCCGGCATGCTGCAGGCGGGCAACGTGCGGCCGACCGAAGTCACCGCCTATACGGCGACCGCGGTGTCAAGCGACAAGCCCGAAGCATTCTTCCTCGAACGTTATCGCGCGGCGTACGCGGCGGAAATCGCGCATTTCTTCGATGCGGTCGAGAACGGCAAGCCGGTGCGTACCACGGTCGCGGACGGTCTGAAGGCGCTGGAACTCGCCGAAGCCGCGACGCTGTCGTGGCGCGAGAAGCGCATCGTCACGCTCGGGGAGAAGGTCGCATGAATCCGCTGCGCTTCGGTATCGTCGGATTGGGGCGGCTCGGGCGGCGTCATGCGGAAAATCTCGCGTGGCACGTGCCGGGCGCGCGGCTCGTCGCGGCGTGCAGTCCGGTGAAGGAAGAGCGCGCGTGGGCGGAGCAGTCATTGCCCGAGCTTTCGCTTTATGCGGATTACGATGAACTGCTCGCGGACGCTTCCATCGACGCCGTGTGGCTCGTCACGCCCACGTCGTTGCATGCGCGGCAGATCATCGCCGCATTGCGCGCGGGCAAGCACGTGTTCTGCGAGAAACCGCTATCGCTCGATCTCGCCGAATGCGATGCCGTGCTCGAAGAACATGCGCGTCATCCGCATCTGCAGGTGATGATCGGCTTCGTGCGACGTTTCGATGCGAGCTATCGCGATGCGTTCGATGGCGTCGCGAAAGGCGCGATCGGCCGGCCCTTTATGGTGCGCTCGCAGACCTGCGACAAGAACGATCCGGATGGCTTCTTCGTGCGATTCGCGCCGACATCGGGCGGGCTTTTTCTCGATTGCAGCGTGCATGACATCGATCTTGCGCGCTGGCTGCTCGGCAATCCGCGCGCCAAGCGGGTGTACGCGAGCGGCACCATCGCGATTCACGATGGCTTGCGCGAGTGCGGCGATATCGACAATGGCGTGGGCACGATCGAGTTCGAGGACGGACGGCTCGCGGTGCTGTACGCATCGCGCACGATGGCGCATGGGCACGATACGCAGACGGAAGTGATCGGCACGGCGGGCGCGCTGTCGGTGGGACGCAATCCGAGGGCGAATCGCGTCGAGATCGCGGATGCGCACGGTATGCGCAACGCGTGTACGCCGACGTTCTTCGAGCGCTTCGAGGATGCGTTCGTGCGCGAGGCGCAGGCGTTCGTGGCGTTGCTCAGGGACGGGAAGGCGACGGGCCTCACGCTGGAGGATGCGAGGGAGGCGACGCGTATCGGCATCGCCATGCGCGAGGCTTATGAAAGCGGGAGAGCGGTGGAGTTGTGAGTATTCCAGGGCCCGCACTTGTCGATGCGGGCCTTTATCCGACAACCAGCCTGACGGGTTTGCCCACCCGAGCCAGCATCTCCACCAGCGTATCGATGGTGAACTTGGCCGTTTTCTTGTTCACGACATCCGAGACGCGAGGCCGCGTGACATGCAGTATCTCGGCGGCTTCGGCTTGCTTGAGGTGGTGCGCTTCGATCCACGTGGCGAGTTCGTCCATGAGTTGCGCTTTGAGCGCCAGGGTCTGGCCGACGAGTGCTTGCGACTCGTCATGGTATCGACGGGCTTCGTCGGCCGCGAAGCCGAGTTCGGTGAAGATGTTTGCGCCGGGCTTGGTTACGTGCCGCACTTGGGTGTCGACTTTGCTCATATCCGTGTTTTCCTTTCGGTCGTGATCGCGCGATAGCGAATCGCTGCGATTTCCTTATCGCGCTGGGACGTTGTGCCTATTTTAGAAGCAATGCAAAACATAGACAGCTTTCTCGAACTTGGCACATACACAGAGCAAGCTAGCTTCAACAACGTCACGCGTGAACTAGAAGAGTCTCAACCAGCATGGGCCTGTCTTCGTGAGGAAAGCGATGCGTATCGGCATTGCGATGCGCAGGCTTTTGAATGTGAGGGGACGGATTTCGCGTTTGGCCACTGAGCTTTCGATGACTTTTACAAACTGTGTCAAATAGAAGTGCTAACAGTAAAAGGCTGATTCTTGTCACTAGTTTATTGGGTTGACTACTGGTATCTTTGCGAACATTTCAAAAGACGCAATGTTTGATAAGGATAACAATATGGCTTACCAAGCCGCCATCCAGCGTAGTGATCCAACGGTTTTGCTGTTTCTCGTAGACCAGTCTGGCTCAATGGCTGACAGAATGGCGGGTAGCGAGCGCACGAAGGCACAGTTCGTGGCCGACGTTCTCAATAGAACTCTGGTGAACCTGGTTACACGCTGCACGAAATCCGACGGAGTAAGGGATTATTTTGAAATTGGTGTCATCGGATACGGCGGGACCGGGGCGGCCAACGGTTTTCGCGGCAATCTGGCGACGTCTCTCCTGCAACCAATATCTCAAATTGAAGCGAACCCGCTTCGAGTGGAAGATCGTAACCGTAAGTTGGATGATGGTGCGGGGGGCTTTATTGAACAGTCGGTTAAATTTCCAGTCTGGTTCGAGCCTAAGGCGGACGGTGGTACGCCAATGTGCGCGGGCATCACGATGGCCGCAGAGGCGCTCGCAGGCTGGTGCGACGCACATTCGCAGAGTTATCCACCGACCGTTCTTCACGTGACGGACGGGGAGTCGACCGATGGGGATCCGGGCGCGCTGGCGGAAACGCTTCGCCAGTTCCATACCAGCGATGGCCACGTACTGTTGCTTAATTTGCACGTGAGTGCGCAGTGTGGACAGCCGGTGCAGTTCCCCGCGTCCGACAGTGCATTGCCTGATCAATACGCGAAACTGCTCTTTCGCATGTCAAGCCAGTTGCCGGAACATCTCGTTCGAATGGCGCAGGAAAAAAGTATCCAAGCTTCGCTCGAAAGCCGGGGCTTCATGTTCAACGCAGAAGCAGGCGAGATCGTGAATTTTTTCGACATCGGCACGCGTGCCTCGCAGCTTCGATAAATCGAAGATGTTCGACGTCGTCTTTAAGGCTTCAATCGCCAAGAATATCGAAGAGCAAGATGCAAACGAAGATGCGACGAGCATCGATTCATCGCGTGGCATCTTCGCAATATCGGACGGTGCCTCTGAGTCTTTTGATTCGCAGTCTTGGGCGCGACTCCTCGTCTCGAGATTCATCGAGGAACCTTCAATAAGCGTTTGTTGGGTCGACGCTGCGAGGAGGCTTTACGAGAGGACCTCCGACTTTGGTGCGATGTCCTGGTCGCGGCAAGCCGCATTCGAGCGAGGGAGTTTCGCAACGTTGCTTGGCGCGGAATGGCGTGAGAATTTGCAGGAGCTCGAGATTATCGCCGTCGGCGACAGTCTGGCTGTTCATCTGAGCGACGCTGATACTTTGGAGTCCTTTCCCTACAGGCGCGCCGAAGAGTTCGATGCGCGGCCCAAACTTCTATCGACGTTATCCGCAGCGAACGTTTTCGTTGCTTCCAGAGCGTTCAACACGGAGTCGTGCGTTGTCTGGCCGCTGACGAAACAGAGCATTGTCTTGATGATGACTGACGCGCTAGGACATTGGTTGCTGAACACCGCTGAGTCTGCGCGATCTCGTGCTGATTTGTTGTTGGCGGCGAATACCGAGGACGCGTTCAGACACCTTGTGCTGGAACAGCGAAGAATTGGTGCAATGCGGGTCGACGATACCACCTTGCTTGTTCTTGGTTTTGATGGAGCGGTTGCGGGATGACGTACCCGACACTCGAGCAGTATCAAGAGGTTCTGCAACATCCCAGAACGGCATTCCTTGATTCTGAGCTGACCGGCGGCAAGGTGGCGACGACAGGTCTGGGCATGCCTTTGGCGATGTGCGGTGGATTCGCATTGACTTACACCGTGACAGTCGGTGGCCGCAAGCTGGCAGTACGTTGCTTTCATAAAGAGTCTCGCGAATTACAACAGCGCTACGATGCCGTCTCATCAGTATTGCGCTCACTGCGCTCGCCGTATTTTGTGCCATTCGATTTTTTGAAATCGGGCGTCAGGGTCAACGGGGTTGACTATCCCATTGTCAAAATGGCGTGGGCGCAAGGTACGACCTTGGGCGAGTTTGTTGAGCAATATCACAGAGACAGTGCGCGAGTCGCGAAGCTGATCGAAGCGCTGCGAAACCTTGCGCTTTACCTCGAGAGCCAGGGTATCGCGCACGGCGATATCCAGCCGGGCAACGTGATGGTTTCTCAGGACGGCGCGAGCATTCAGCTCATCGACTACGATGGCATGTTCGTCCCTGGCTTGGCCAACATGAAGAGCGCGGAGCTTGGGCATCGCAACTTTCAGCATCCTAGGCGCACGGACCGAAATTTCAACGCTCAACTGGATCGCTTTTCGTTCATCACGATAGACTTGGCTTTGCGCGCCCTTCTGCTGTCTCCACAGCTATGGACGACTACGCAGTGTGAACCTGAATCGTTTGTCTTTCGCGCCAATGACTTTGCGGATCCTGCGTCGTCGGAGACCTTCGCGACGCTTTCCCGATTGAGCAGACTCACGAGAGAGGTAAGCCACTTTGCCTCGATATGCGGCGCGGACATTGTCCAGACGCCATCATTGAGCGAGTTCGTTGCGGGTCGGTCGATTCCCGCAGCGCCGGTGTACATTACTCCCGCAGCGACGGGATCAGGACGTCGTGCGCCCTACATGGGGCAATACCCGGTGCTGGATGCTTCCAATTACCAGCGAGTCCACGGCTATGTTGGACAGATGGTCGAGCTAGTCGGTGAGGTGATCGACGTGGGCGGCGGGATGAGTCGCAGAGGGGGCCGACCGTATGTGTTCGTGAACTTTGGTGATTGGCGAGGGAAATGTGTAAAGCTCGCCATCTGGAGTGACGCGCTGGAGAAAATGAGAGTACAGCCTGATAGTTCTTGGAAAGGGCGCTGGTTGAGCGTGAAAGGTCTCGTTGATCCGCCTTACTCGAACCCGAAGCGTGAATATACACATCTTTCCATCACGATTTCGTCTCCAGGGTTGGTCCAGCAGATCGCAGGCGAGGAGGCAAGATATCGACTTGCGCTGGTCAATTCGACAGTGCGAACGTCGTCTCGTAGCGACGCAAATAGCAAACTTTTGGCCAGTCTCGGTAGCAGTCCGGCAACAGTGATACCAACACGGTCGTCTTCAGTACCGCCGAATGCTGCAAATTCGACGGCATCTGGAAATCAGAAGTTGCTTGACCAGATGCGCAATCGGGCCAGTACGTCTTCGCGGACTACGGCACCGCCGTCTGTGCCCGCGACGGTTACTCGAAGGACAAGTCGGCCGAGTCCTGGCGCAGCACCTCAACCTGCGTCGCGCATCGTACCTGCATCCTCGAATGGCGTGCCTCAGTCGAAGTCGAGCGGTGAAGAAGTTCCTGGTTGGGTGTATGTTGTCGCTGTAGCGATCCTCGTCATACTACTGAAGGCCATCATCAAGTAATCAATGATTCCTTCATCCTGCGCAGGAGGCGGCTCTCACGTCAGCCTTATGCGACCACCCTCGCAATCGATTTACCTCTCTTGCGCTAAAATCGAACCTTCACCGAGCGCTCACCCCCCAGGCAAAGAAAGGTTCAATCGCGATGGAAGTTCACAAGGAAGTCGACGCGCGCGGGCTCAACTGTCCGTTGCCGATTCTGCGGGCAAAGAAGGCGCTCGCCGACATGACGAGCGGTCAGATTCTGAAGGTGCTCGCCACCGACCCGGGATCGCAGCGCGATTTCGCGGCGTTCGCCAAGCAGACCGGCAACGAGATCGTCGAATCGACGTCGCAGGACAAGACGTTCATCTTTCTGATGCGCCGTCGTTGACACAGACAAGCACGCGTCCAAAAACAAAATGCCCGTCACGCAGGTGACGGGCATTTTTTTCAGGCGAACCAGCCAGCTAGCTAGCCAGCGCGGCTTCAGCCTTCGAGAATCGGCGCGCGATTGCGCAAATATTCCTCGAAATCCGCCTTCACTTCCGGATGACGCAGCGCGAATTCCACCGTGGCCTTGAGATAGCCCAGCTTGCTGCCGCAGTCGAAACGGGTGCCGTGGTACTTGTACGCGAGCACTTGCTCGTCCGACAGCAACGATTGAATCGCGTCCGTCAGTTGCAGTTCGCCGCCCGCGCCCGGCTTCAGCGCGCGGATGTGATCGAAGACGCGCGGCTTGAGCACGTAACGGCCGACCACGCCCAGATTCGACGGCGCCACAGCCGGTTCCGGCTTTTCGACGATGCCCGACAGCTTGAAGATGTTGTCTTCCCACTCCTTGCCGTCGATGACGCCGTAGGACTTCGAATCCTGCGCCGGGATTTCTTCGACGCCGATCACCGAGCTGTGATAGTGATCGAATACTTCGATCATCTGCGACATCACGGGCGGCTTGCCGTACAGCAAATCGTCCGCGAGGATCACGGCGAACGGGTTATCGCCGACGAGCTTTTCCGCGCACAGCACCGCGTGGCCGAGACCGAGCGCTTCGGCCTGACGCACATAGAAACAGTCCACGTGGCTCGGCTTGATGCTGCGCACGAGTTCGAGCAGCTTGTCCTTGCCGCGCGCTTCGAGTTCCGCTTCGATCTCGTACGACTTGTCGAAGTGATCTTCGATGGCGCGCTTGCTGCGACCAGTCACGAAGATCATTTCGGTGATGCCGGCGGCCATCGCTTCTTCGACCGCGTACTGAATCAGCGGCTTGTCCACGACTGGCAGCATTTCCTTCGGGCTTGCCTTGGTCGCGGGTAGGAACCGCGTGCCCAGACCTGCGACGGGGAAAACCGCTTTGGTAACTTTTAGCATGTGATGACCCTGATCCTCTTAATTCATTGAAACGTCGAGACAACCGGAACGGATCGATAAATGATTCGAACCCCCAATTCAAGCCGGCAGACGCAATAATTGGGCCTGAAGTTTCTCGATGGTGGTTCCGTATTCTGCCAGCCTTTTGCGCTCCTGTTCAACGACAGCCGCCGGCGCTTTTGCAACAAAGCTTTCATTACCGAGCTTCGCGTTACATTTTGCGATCTCGGCAGTCAGACGGTCCACTTCCTTCGTGAGACGCTCGCGCTCCGCGGCGACATCGATCTCGACCTTCAGCACGAGCTTGCTCGTGCCGACAATCGCGACCGGCGCGCCATGGGCTTCCTTGTCGAGAGCGGCTTCGTCGTCGATGATCTTCACTTCGGAAAGACGCGCGAGGGCGGCGATATACGGCGCGAACGCGGAGAGGCGCGCCGCGTCGCCGTGCGCGAGCAACGGCACCTTCACCGCGGGCGACAGATTCATTTCGCCACGCAGATTACGACATGCATCGATGACAGTCTTCAGTTCGGCGGCCCACTGTTCTGCGGATTCGTCGATTTTTTTCTGCGCGGCGCGCGGGTAGGGCTGCGTCATGATCGACACTTCGCCTTCCTTCGCGCCCGACGGGAACGCGTCCGTCAGCGGGGCGACCTTCTGCCACAGCGCCTCGGTGATGAACGGAATGATCGGATGCGCGAGGCGCAGCACCGTTTCCAGCACGCGCAGCAGCGTGCGTCGCGTCGCGGTCTGCTGTTCCGGCGTGCCCGTCTGGATCTGCACCTTCGCGAGTTCGAGATACCAGTCGCAGTACTCATCCCACACGAACTTGTAGATCGCGCTCGCGACGTTGTCGAACCGATAGTCAGCGAAGCCTTTCTCCACTTCCGCTTCCACGCGCTGGAGCAGCGATACGATCCAGAAATCGGCCTGCGAGTAATCCGTGTAGCCGCCCGGACCGCAATCGCCCGGCTTGCACGCGCCCGGATTCGCGAAACCGCAATCATGACCTTCGCAGTTCATCAGCACGAAGCGCGTGGCGTTCCACAGCTTGTTGCAGAAATTGCGATAGCCCTCGCAGCGCGCGAGGTCGAAGTTCACGTTGCGGCCGAGCGTAGCCATCGACGCCATCGTGAAGCGCAGCGCGTCCGTGCCGAACGACGGAATGCCCTCGGGGAATTCCTTGCGCGTCTTTTTCTCGATCTGCGCGGCGGCCTTCGGGTTCATGAGGCCCGTCGTGCGTTTCGCGACGAGCGCTTCGAGATCGATGCCATCCACGATGTCGATCGGGTCGAGCGTGTTGCCCTTGCTCTTCGACATCTTCTGACCTTCGGCGTCGCGCACCAGGCCATGCACATAGACGGTGTCGAACGGCACCTTTCCGGTGAAATGCGTGGTCATCATCACCATTCTGGCGACCCAGAAAAAGATGATGTCGAAGCCCGTCACGAGCACGGAAGAAGGCAGGAATGCGTCGAGTTCCTTCGTCTCGTTCGGCCAGCCGAGCGACGAGAACGGCACGAGCGCGGACGAGAACCACGTGTCGAGCACGTCTTCATCGCGCTTGAGCGAGCCTTTGTAGCCTTGCGCGTCGGCATCGGCGCGGGCTTCTTCTTCGGTCTTCGCGACGAAGATCTCGCCGTTCTCGCCGTACCACGCGGGAATCTGATGGCCCCACCACAACTGACGCGAGATGCACCAGTCCTGGATGTTTTCGAGCCACTGATAGTACGTGGTGGTCCAGTTCTCCGGCACGAACTTGATCTGGCCGCTGCGCACGACATCGAGCGACGTTTCCGTGATCGACCTGCCCGGATTGAACGTGCCTTCGGGCGCGGCCTTGGTCATCGCGACGAACCACTGGTCCGTGAGCATCGGCTCGATCACGACCTGCGTGCGATCGCCGCGCGGCACCATCAGTTTGTGCGGCTTGACGGATTCGAGCAGGCCGAGCGTTTCGAGATCCTTCACGACTTCCTTGCGCGCGTCGAAGCGGTCCATGCCGCGATACTTTTCGGGCGCGTTGTCGTTGATCTTCGCGTCGAGCGTGAGAATCTCGATCTGCGGCAGCTTGTGGCGCTGGCCGACGGCGTAGTCGTTGAAATCGTGCGCGGGCGTGACCTTCACGACGCCGGTGCCGAATTCGCGATCGACGTATTCATCGGCGATCACCGGGATTTCGCGATCGCACAGCGGCAGCACGACCGTCTTGCCGATCAGATGCCGATACCGCTCGTCTTCCGGATGCACCATCACGGCGACGTCGCCGAGCATGGTTTCGGGGCGCGTCGTCGCAACCGTGAGATGGCCCGATCCGTCCGGCAGCGGATACTGGATGTGCCACAGGCTGCCGTTCTCTTCCTCGCTCACGACTTCCAGATCCGACACGGCCGTGCCGAGCACCGGGTCCCAGTTCACGAGGCGCTTGCCGCGATAGATGAGCCCTTGCTTGTAGAGCGTGACGAACACGTCGCGCACGGCGGCCGACATCTTGTCGTCCATCGTGAAGTATTCGCGCGACCAGTCGATCGACGCGCCCAGGCGGCGCACCTGATTCGTGATCGTCGAGCCAGATTGCTGCTTCCACGCCCAGACGCGCTTCAGGAATTCCTCGCGGCCGAGGTCATGGCGCGACACGCCTTGCGCATCGAGTTGACGCTCCACGACGATCTGCGTCGCGATGCCTGCGTGGTCCGTGCCCGGCACCCACAGCGTGTTCTCGCCGAGCATACGGTGATAGCGCGTGAGACCGTCCATGATGGTCTGATTGAACGCGTGCCCCATGTGCAGCGTGCCGGTGACGTTCGGAGGCGGCAACTGGATGGAGAAATTCTTCGCGCCCTCTTTGAACGTGGGCGCGGAAAGCCCGCGTTTTTCCCATTCCGGGCCCCATTGGGACTCGATGTTTTGAGGCTCGAAGCTCTTCGCAAGCGTGCTGTCGCTCATTGTGGAATCTGCCGAAAAATGCGTGAAAAAATGCGGGGGAATCCCCAATTATAAGGTTGCGCGCGCGACGTCGGACGAATTCGGCCCGTGGGCGCGCACCTTGCGCCGGCCGGCGACTCCATCGGCGCGGTCTTATAATGACCGGCCCGTCGCCAGAATTATTTCTGGCCCGCTCTCCTGCCGCTGCACTTTCCCATGCCCGACCTGCTCGCGAATCTGAACCCCGAACAACTCGCCGCCGTGACGCTGCCGAACGAGCCCGCGCTCATTCTCGCGGGCGCCGGCAGTGGCAAGACGCGCGTGCTCATCACGCGCATCGCATGGCTGATCCGGCAGGGCTATGCGTCGCCGCCGACCGTGCTGGCCGTCACCTTCACGAACAAGGCCGCGCGCGAAATGATGGCGCGCCTCTCCGCGCTCCTGCCGATCGACACGCGCGGCATGTGGATCGGCACCTTTCACGGTCTGTGCAACCGCATGCTGCGCGCGCATTACCGCGACGCCGGCCTGCCGCAGACCTTCCAGATCCTCGATACGGCCGATCAGCTTTCCGCCATCAAGCGTCTGATGAAGGGCCTGAACGTCGACGACGAAAAGTATCCGGCGAAGAATCTCCAGTACTTCATCAACAACGCGAAGGAGCAGGGCCTGCGTCCGAAAGACGTCGATGCCACGGACGCCTTCAATCGCAAGTTCGTCGAGCTTTACGAAGCCTACGATCAGCAATGCCAGCGCGAGGGCGTCGTCGATTTTCCGGAGCTGCTGCTGCGCTGCCATGAGCTGCTCGCGCACAATCCGCCGCTGCGTGCGCATTATCAGGCGCGCTTTCGCAACATTCTCGTCGACGAGTTTCAGGACACGAACAAGCTGCAATACGCCTGGCTGAAACTGCTCGCGGGCGAGCACAACGCGATCTTCGCGGTCGGTGACGACGACCAGTCGATCTACGCATTCCGCGGCGCGAATGTCGGCAACATGCACGACTTCGAGCGCGAGTTCCGCGTGCGCAATCTCATCAAGCTGGAGCAGAACTACCGCTCGCACGGCCATATTCTCGATACGGCGAACTACCTCATCGCGAACAATGCGCGACGGCTCGGCAAGAATCTGCGCACCGACGCGGGCCACGGCGAGCCGGTGCGCGTCTACGAATCCGCGACGGATTCGCAGGAAGCGGGCTGGATCGTCGAGGAGATCAAGGCGCTCATCAATACGGGCGTGTCGCGCGGCGAGGTCGCGGTGCTTTATCGGAGCAATGCGCAGTCGCGGACCATCGAGCACACGCTCGTGAGCGCGGGCATTCCGTATCGCGTGTACGGCGGCCTGCGCTTCTTCGAGCGTCAGGAAGTGAAGCACGCGCTCGCGTATCTGCGTCTGATCGACAACCCGAACGACGACACCGCGTTCGCGCGCGTCGTCAATTTCCCGACGCGCGGCATCGGTGCGCGTTCCATCGAGCAGGTCGCCGACGCAGCGCGTCTCTATAACTGTTCGATGGCCGCCGCCGTGCCGTATGTCACCGGCAAGGCGGGTTCGAGCCTCGGCGCGTTCGCGACGCTCATCGCGAAGATGCGCGCCGAAACGCAGCAGATGAGCCTGCCTGAAACGGTCGAATACGTCGTGCGCACGAGCGGCCTCGCCGCGTTCTACGAAGGCGAGCGCGAAGGTCAGGACCGGCTCGAAAACTTGCAGGAACTCGTGAACGCGGCGGCGGCGTTCGTCAGCGAAGAAGGCTACGGCCTCGACACGCCCGCGCGCTCGATTCCGCTGCGCCCGGGTGCAACGGCTCTGCCGGAGATCGTCAGCGACGACGGCGAGATCGAAGTGCTCGACGCGCCTGACATCGCCGATCCCGCGCAGAATCCCGACACGATGACGCCGCTCGCCGGCTTCCTGTCGCACGCATCGCTCGAAGCCGGCGACAACCAGGCGCAGGCCGGCCAGGACGCCGTGCAACTGATGACCGTGCACGCGGCGAAGGGCCTCGAATTCACGGCGGTGTTCATCACCGGGCTGGAAGAGGGCCTGTTCCCGCACGAAAACAGCGCGCAGGAATCGGACGGGCTGGAGGAAGAGCGGCGTCTCATGTACGTGGCGATCACGCGGGCGAAGGAACGGCTCTATCTGTCGTTCGCGCAGAGCCGCATGCTGCACGGCCAGACGCGCTACAACATCCGCTCGCGTTTTTTCGACGAGTTGCCCGAAGGCTCGCTCAAGTGGCTCACGCCGAAGGTCGAGGCGGGCGCGCGCTGGGGCGGCCGCGCCGACAACGCCGGCTGGGGCCGCGACTGGTTCGCGCGTCCCGGACAGGAGCGCGGCGGCTCCACCTACGGCGCCGCTCAGTCGAGTCCGGCGCTGCCCGCGTTCGCCAACGAGCAGCGCGCGGCGGAGGGCGGCTTCAAGGTCGGCCAGGCCGTGTTCCACACGAAGTTCGGCGAAGGCACCGTGACGGCGCTCGAAGGCTCCGGCGGCGACGCGCGCGCGCAAGTGCGCTTCAAGCGCCACGGCGAGAAGTGGCTCGCGTTGTCGGTTGCGAAGCTTCAGGCCGTCGAATGAACATGAAGCGGCTCGGCATCATGGCGGCGCTGCCGCAGGAACTGGGCGACCTGATCGCGCAGATGCAGGCGGCGGGCGAGGTTCGCACGGTCACGCTCGGGCGGCGCGAATACTACGTCGGCGATGCGCACGGCCGCGCCGTCGTGGTCACGCTCGCGCGCATCGGCAAGGTGGCGGCGGCGGCGACGGCCAGCGCGCTGATCCACGTCTTCGAAGTCGATGCCATCGTCTTCACGGGCGTCGCGGGCGGCGTTCGCGCGGATGTCCAGGTGGGCGATGTCGTCGTCGCGGATGCGTTGATGCAGCACGATCTCGATGCATCGCCGCTCTTTCCGCGCTACGAAGTGCCGCTGCTCGACCGCGCGCGCTTCGACGCCGATCGCCCGCTTTCCGATGCGCTCGCCGCAGCCGCCGACGCGTTCATCGCCGAAGAAGGCGGCGCGCTGGCGGAACGTTTCGCCGTCGCCGCGCCGCGCGTGCATCGCGGGCTGGTCGTGAGCGGCGATCGCTTCATCGCGAGCCACGACGCGCTCTTCGCGTTGCGCGATGCATTGCCGGACGCGCTCGCGGTCGAAATGGAGGGCGCGGCCATCGCGCAAGTCTGCTACGAACACGACGTGCCGTGCGCGGTCGTGCGCACGATCTCCGATACCGCCGACGCCGCGGCGCCCGCATCGTTCGCCGAATTCCTCACCTCGATCGCCGCGACCTACTCGTCGGGCGTTTTGTCGCGGTTTTTGCGCGACGCGGCTTGATTCACCGCCGACGCCCGCGTTCTCTCGCCAAAATTCCCGCTTGTAGTTGAGAATGATTCTCAATACAATGGCTCGCACGACGTGAGGCAGTCATCGAGCAAACGGGAGGTCCGACGACATGACCAACGATTTCACCGCCATCGGCATGACGAACGACCGGGGCGAGCGTTGCGCGATTTCGGCGAACGCCGCCAAGGTGCTCGAAACGACGCGCCGCGCGTGGAACGAGGCGTCGGCTCAGGCGCCGCAGAAGGCGACGCATCGTCCGCCGCGCGTCGCGCAACCGAAGAAACGCGTGGTGCCGCGGCGTTCGCGCTGGTCGTCGCTCGTCGCCGCGCTGAACTACTGGAGCCCGAAACCGCTGTGAACGCCGCCGATTCCACTTCGAAATCCATGACGCCTTCCTCGCTCGCGCTCGACGCGCGCTTTTTCGACGCGAGCCGTTTCCCGCTCGTGCGCCTGCGTCCTCGCGCCGTGAAACCGGGTTACGCATTCGCGTGGAGCACGCAGATGCGGCGCCTCGTGGCGCTCTCGACGCCCTTCGTGCTGGTCGCCGAGCACGACGAAAACGAAACCGCCGACGACGCGCGCCTGCGCGCCGCCTGGATGCGCACGCATCGCGCGATGCTCTTCGCGTACTGCCGTGGCCTGATCGTGATCGAGCCGCGCATCGCGGCGCGCGCCACCACGCGCGAAGCGTTGCGCGCGCTCACCGAAGGCTGCGGCGTGCGCACGGTCGTCGTGTCGAGCATCCGGGTCGCGGGCGAGCTTGCGCCGGTGCTGCTGAAGCATTCGGCGTCCGATGCGGCGCCCGTTCCCGCTACGCGAAGTCGGGCGATCTGAACGATCCGATCGATCAGGGCGCGCCCTGTCTAGCACGGGTTTGTCGGCTGCTCTATTCTGTGAGGCCAGCCAACGCCGTTTTGCAGAGGACGCGCATGCCGACTTACCAGGAAGCGTATCGTCGGTCCGTCGACGAGCCCGAAGCGTTCTGGGCCGAACAGGCCCGACGCATTCATTGGCAGACTCCGTTCGATCAGGTGCTCGACCGCAGCAAGCCGCCGTTCGCGCGCTGGTTCGTCGGCGGCAAGACCAATCTTTGTCACAACGCGGTGGATCGGCATCTGGCGTCGCGCGCGCAGCAGGACGCGCTCGTCTATGTGTCGACGGAAACGGGCATCGAGCGCCGCTACACCTACGCCGAGTTGCATGCCGAGGTGAACCGCATGGCGGCCGTCATGCGTTCGCTGCATGTGAAGAAGGGCGATCGCGTGCTCATATATCTGCCGATGATCCCCGAAGCGCTCTTCGCGATGCTCGCGTGCGCGCGTATCGGTGCGATTCATTCGGTCGTGTTCGGCGGCTTCGCGGCGCCGAATCTCGCGGCGCGTATCGATGACGCCGAGCCCGCGCTCATCGTCACCGCCGATGCCGGCGCACGCGCGGGCAAGGTGATCGACTACACGCCGCTCGTCGACGAAGCGCTGTCGCGCGCCGAATACAAGGTGCCGCAGGTGCTGCTGATCGACCGGCAGCTCGCGCCCGAGCGTTTGCAGGCGAGCTATCTCGTCTCCTACGAGCCGCTGCGCGAACAGTTCTTCGATGCCCACGTGCCCTGCGAATGGCTCGAATCCAACGAGCCTTCGTACGTGCTCTACACATCCGGCACGACGGGCAGGCCGAAGGGCGTGCAGCGCGATGTCGGCGGTTATGCGGTGGCGCTCGCCGCATCGATGGAGCACATCTTTCAGGGCGCGCCGGGCGACACGATGTTCACCGCATCGGATATCGGCTGGGTTGTCGGGCACAGCTACATCATCTATGCGCCGCTGATCGCCGGATTGACGACCGTGATGTACGAAGGCACGCCGATCCGTCCCGACGGCGGCATCTGGTGGCGGCTCGTCGAGCAGTACAAGATCAACCTGATGTTCACCGCGCCGACCGCGATCCGCGTGCTCAAGAAGCAGGATCCGGCGCTGATGGAGAAATACGATCTGTCGAGTCTGCGCGCGCTGTTTCTCGCGGGCGAGCCGCTCGACGAGCCGACCGCGCAATGGATCCAGAGCGCGCTGAAGAAGCCCGTCATCGACAATTACTGGCAGACGGAAACCGGCTGGCCGATGATCGCGATACCGCGCGGCATCGAGGAATTGCCGACCAAGCTCGGCTCGCCGGGCGTGCCGTCGATGGGCTTCAACCTCAAGCTGCGCAACGAAGCCACAGGCGAGGAGTGCGCGCCGGGCGAGAAGGGCGTCGTCACGCTGTCGTATCCGTTGCCGCCGGGCTGCATGCAGACCGTCTGGGGCGACGACAAGCGTTTCATCGATACCTACTGGGAGAGCGTGCCGAACCAGATGGTCTATTCGACCTTCGACTGGGGCGTGCAGGACGAAGACGGCTACGTGTCGATTCTCGGGCGCACCGATGACGTGATCAATGTCGCGGGGCATCGGCTCGGGACGCGCGAGATCGAGGAGGCGTTGTCGGCGCATCCGGCGGTGGCCGAAGTGGCGGTCGTCGGCATCGCGGATTCGGTGAAGGGGCAGGCTGCCGCGGCGTTCGTCGTGCTGCGCGATGCGGATCGCATCAATGCGCCGGGCGCGCGCGAGGGCATGGAGGCGGAGCTTTGCCACGCGGTGGATTCGCAACTCGGCGCGATCGCGCGTCCGGCCAGAGTGCATTTCGTGACGATGCTGCCGAAGACGCGCTCGGGGAAATTGCTGCGAAGAGCGATTGCTGCGCTGGCGGAAGGGCGCGATCCGGGTGAGTTGCCGACGATAGAGGATCCGGGCGCGCTGATGCAGGTGAGGGAAGCGCTGGGAAACTGAGCGCCGAAAACTCGACGGGCGCGCGGTCCGCTCGAGGACCGGCGCGCCCGCCGCGACGCATCACAACGAATCGCGATCAGCCCTTCGCGTGCGCCTCATGCGTCTTCGGCAGCAACACCGTCAGCACACCGAGCAACGGCAGGAACGCACAAACCTTGTACACATAATCGATGCTGGTGGCATCGGCGAGATGCCCGAGCACCGCCGCCCCGACACCGCCCATCCCGAACGCGAAGCCGAAGAACAAACCCGCGACCATCCCGACCTTGCCCGGAATCAACTCCTGCGCATAGACGAGGATCGCCGAGAACGCCGAGGCCAGTACGAGACCGATGATCACCGACAACACGCCCGTCCAGAACAGATTCGCATAAGGCATCAACAGCGTGAACGGCGCGACGCCGAGAATCGACACCCAGATCACCACCTTGCGCCCGACCTTGTCGCCGACCGGCCCGCCGATGATCGTGCCCGCCGCCACCGCCGCGAGGAACACGAACAGGTGAATCTGCGCGGCCTGCACCGACAGCCCGAACTTGCTGATCAGATAGAACGTGAAGTAACTCGTGATGCTCGCGAGATAGAAGTACTTGGAGAACACGAGCAGCACGAGCACGCTCATCGCCATGATGACCTTGTTGCGCGGCAGCGTCGCATGCGCGACCTGCGCGCGGCCCTTCTTCGTCGCCGGATGACGCTTGTACCAGCGGCCGATATTCGCGAGCACGAACATCGCGACGAGCGCCGCCGCCGAGAACCACGCGATGCTCTTCTGGCCGTGCGGAATGACGATCAGCGCGGCGAGCAGCGGCCCGAGCGACGAGCCCGCATTGCCGCCGACCTGAAACAGCGACTGCGCGAGACCATGTCTGCCGCCCGACGCCATGCGCGCAACCCGCGACGACTCCGGATGAAACACCGACGATCCGCAGCCGACCAGCGCCGCCGCGATCAGCAGCGTGCCGAAATTGCCCGCGATCGACATCAGCAGGAGACCCGACAGCGTAAAGCCCATGCCGACAGGCAGCGAATAAGGTTTCGGGTGCTTGTCCGTGTACAGGCCGACGAGCGGTTGCAGCAGCGAAGCTGTGACCTGATACACCAGCGTGATGAGGCCGATCTGTCCGAACGAGAGCGCGAACTCAGCCTTGAACATCGGATAGATCGCCAGAATCAGCGACTGGATCATGTCGTTCAGAAGGTGCGAGAAGCTGATCGCGCCCAGAACGGAATAAACGGTGCGTTGCGTGCCTGCGGTCGCGGAACCCGCGGCGGTTGCGCCGGCCGATGCGCCGGAAGGCGACAAAGCGCCCTTGTCGATGCTCGTTTGCATGGTGAATGGCTGATGTAAGCGAAAAAGTCCCGGTTTTTGGTCCATTTCAGTGCGGCATTTATGCGCAGGCTGAATTTCTGACAAGTTTAGGATGTCCCCGTTACGTTGTCCTGCCAAGCTTTGTCGCGAATCGGACAGGATAACCGCTGCCATCGCCGTTGTTTCGTCTTACGCAACCATTTTTGGCCGGTTATAACAAGCACGGCGGCGAACGCATGTTCGCTTTCCGATAAAAAGGCTCAAGAAAGCCGACAAACCTGCCGTACTCCGGTGGGGAGACCAGACCAGGCCAGGGCTTGCCGCACGACGGCTGAGTCCGCAGATCAAATCGGGGAAACGATCGATGAAACTGCTTTCGCTACGCGCCGCAAAAGACGCGGGCTTCGTGGCGCGCGCCGACGCCGCGGCAACCGAAGAACACGCGCGCGAGCGCACGACCACGCGCGCGCTGTCCGTCAAGGCATCGCTCAGGCTCGCTTTCGGGCTCGTGCTCGCGGGGACGCTCGCCATCGGCGCGATTTCGCTCACGCAGATCAGCCGTCTGAACGGCGCGACCGAATCCATCTACACGCAAGGCTATGTCGCGAGCCGCGCGGCCGAGGAAACGCGCGGCTATCTGCTGCGCGCAAGCCGTTCGCAGAAGATGCTGCTGACCGCATCGACCGCGAAAGAGCGCGACGATCTCGGCGCGCAGATCGAGCAGTCGCTCGCGGACATCGGCCGTGAGCAGGCGCAACTCGCGCAATATATCGATCACGCCGACAAGGACGCGCTCGCGCAGCAAAAGAGCTTCTCCACCGCGCTGTCGAAGTGGAGCGAGAACCTGCGCACCTTCGTCAAGCTCGTGAAAGAGCAGCCGCTCGATCTCTCGCAGATGAACTGGCAAGTCGGCACGCAGGACGTGTCGCTGCTGGTCGAAACGGGCAAGCTCGAAAAGATGGTCGACGATCTCGTCGCGCGCCGCGGCGCAGCGGCCAAGGCGACGATCGATTCCGCCGCGTTCATCTTCCACTCGTCGTTCGTGATGGTGCTGGGGCTGACGCTCGCGCTGTTCGTGCTCGCGATCGTCGTCTCCGAATGGGTCGTGCGGCGGCTCGCCGGACAGCTCGGCGGCGAGCCCGGTTATGCGAAGGACATCGCGCGGCGCATCGCATCGGGCGATCTCGCATATCCGGTCAGGCTCAAGCGCCGCGACGATGCGTCGATGCTGCACGCGCTCGCGGAAATGCAGGCGGGCCTTTCGTCGACCGTCGGCGATATCGCCGCGAGCGCGGAGGCGATCGCATCGGCGTCGAGCGAAATTTCCACGGGCAACGTCGACCTGTCGCGCCGTACCGAAGAGCAGGCGGTCGCGCTGGAGAAGACCGCGGCCAGCATGGAGCAGCTCACGTCGACGGTCCGTCAGAACGCGGACAACGCGAAGCAGGCGAGCACGCTCGCCGCGAACGCATCGGCGATCGCGGAGAAGGGCGGCGCGGTCGTCGGCCGCGTCGTCGAGACGATGCAGCGCATCGATGCGAGCGCGAAGAGCATCGGCGACATCATCGGCGTGATCGAAGGCATCGCGTTTCAGACCAATATCCTCGCGTTGAATGCGGCGGTCGAAGCCGCGCGCGCTGGCGAGCAGGGGCGCGGCTTCGCGGTCGTCGCGGGCGAGGTGCGCAGTCTCGCGCAGCGCTCGTCGTCGGCGGCGAAGGAGATCAAAGGGCTGATCGGCACGTCGGTGTCGCGCGTGTCGGACGGCTCGACCTACGCACAGGAAGCCGGCGCCACGATGGAGGAAGTCGTGAAGGCGGTGCGCCGCGTCACCGACATCATGGGCGAGATTTCGGCGGCATCGGCGGAGCAGAAGACGGGCATCGAGTCGATCGGCGAAGCGGTCACGAAGATGGACGCGAACACGCAGCAGAACGCCGCGCTCGTCGAAGAAGCGGCCGCGGCGGCGCAATCGCTCGACGATCAGGCGCGCGCGCTGAAGTCGCTCGTCGGCAAATTCCAGTTGGCCTGACGCAAGACATCGATATAGAATCGCGGACGGGCGCGGCAGGGCGCCCGGTCTCGCGAAAGTCCTGGGCACTTGCCACGCAACACATCAATTCTGGATCGAACCGCAACGTCGAACCTTTATAGCCGCAGCGAGAACGGCGCAACAAAGGAACAACGTCATGTGGTCAACATCCTGTCCGATCTCTTCTTCCGTTTCCAATAGCGACTTTCTGCGCGAACACGCGCGGCGCTTGCTTCGTCATGCGCGCGACGGCGACACGAGCGCATCCATGCCCGTCCTGCGCCGGCTGCTCGCGGCACGCGTCACGCGCGCGGAACGTCTCGCCGACCTGCACGCGATCCGCGACGATCTGCAACTGAAGCATCTCCTTGCGATGCTCGCCGCCGAACTCGGCTACGCGAGCTGGGAAGCCTGCAAGCTCGATATCGACGAGCGGCCGGGCGCGAAGATCGACCGCTACCGGCTCGACGCGGGCGCGTTCAACGACTATGAAAAGAACTGGTTTGCGAACGAGGCGGACGCGCTCGAATGGCGGCGCGTGCACGGCGGCTATATCGTGCGATACGGCGAGCAGGCCGTGGCGATCCTGAAGCGGGAATAAGGCAGAAAGACTGATGCGCGCAGGAAGGGAGCCGGTCAGATCAGCTCGACTTCCTTCCAGTTCGCGCTAAGGAAAAAACGGCTCAGCTCCTTCGTGAGCTCGTTCAGCGCGCTCATCTCGGGCGCCGAGATCTTGCGCACGTGCTGCGGGGACGTCCAGTCGCCGTAGATGAGCGCGACGGTCGAATCGTTCGATTTCACCGGCAGCAGCACGAAAGCCTGCGCCTCGCCGAGCGTCTCCTTGTACCAGCGCGGCAGGCGTGCGTCGATACGCGCGTCGTGCGCGTTCTCGATGAAGATGCCGACCGGATTCGTGATCGCGAGATGGAACACGTCGGGCCGGAACTCCGCGGAGAAGCGCAGTTGCGGCAGCATCGGCTCGACACCGCCGCCGAGCGCGAGACGCGCGTGGAACTCGTTGTTGGCCTGGCGCACGAACACCACCGTGCGCGACAGATGCAGACTCCCGAGAATCGATTCCGAGGCCAGCGCGAGCGCCGGCGCGAGCGCATTTTTCGTCGGCAGCGAGCGCAAGTCCTCCACGCTCGCGCCGATGCGCGCCTCCGCCGATACCTTCGCGCGCGCCATGGCATCGGCGTTCGCCTGCAGCTCGGAGATTTCGCGGATCACGCCGTCGCTCGCTTCCTCGTTCGCGAGCGCGAGGCTCATCGCGGTGAGGGTGTCGGCGTCGGTCTTGAGCGGGCCGCTGTAGCGGCTGGCGATATCGAAGAGCACCGATTCGCGGCCTTCCACGGCCGTGTTCTGCGCGGTGAGCGCGTCGGCGACTTCGGTCGAATAGTTGGAGATGGCGCGCAGCCAGCGCACGTGCTTCGGCACGGTTTCATCGACGGGCGCGTTCGGATCGGTCGCGCGCATGCCTTCGCGGATCGTTTCCGGCAGCCGCCAGCGATCCGCGGCTTCGAGACCGATTTCGTCGAAGGTGACGCCCAGAAGCGCGGCGCACGCGTCGCTGTCCGGGATGTTTTCCGACGCCGCCTTGCGCCGCAACTGATCCCACTCGTGTTCGAGATAGAACGCGACGAGCAGCTTGCCGATCTGCCGCATCAGCGTGCAGACGACCGCTTCCTCGGCGGAGCGCAGATCCTTGTGCTCGGTGAGTTGCCGCGCGACCGCGCCCGAGAGCAGGGTGCGGTTCAGTTCGAGCTTCGCGTCGATACGGCGCGGCGCGCTCTGATGGAAGTGATCGACGAGCTTCAGTCCCACGACGAGATGGCCGACCGCGTCCATGCCGAGCACCATCAGCGCGCGCGTGACGGTGGTGATGTTGCCGCCGAACGCGATGTACATCGCCGAATTGGCGAGGCGCAGCACCTTCTGCGTGAGGCCGACGTCCGACAGCACGACATGCACGAGCGACGTGAAGTCGAGGTCGTTGTCGTTCATCGCGGACACAGTGGTGCGCAGCGCCTGAGACAGCATGGGGAAGTCCCCGCGCTCGCTCATGCGCGCCCACAGCTTGTCCAGTAGTTCGGCCTTGGTGCGTGCCATTGCTAAAAGTTAAAAGCCTGTTCGTTACGCGACGGCTAACCCGAGGCGGCCCTGCAAGTTCAATCCGCCCTGACAACGAAATGTACACGTTATTAGGGAGTTACGGCGCGTCCTTCGATCAGAACGCGAACATCGCCCGCTCGTCACGACTCGTGCAACACGAGCGAATTCGACTGGAACGAGCGCGCCAGCTCGTCCGACGGCAGCGCGTGGCTGATGAGCCAGCCCTGAATGTGATCGCAGCCGAGGTCCGCGAGCAAGTCGCGCTGCGCCTCCGTTTCGACCCCTTCGGCAACCAGTTCCAGCCCGAGCGACTGCGCGAGCCCGACGACCGCGCTCACGATCGCGCGGTTGTTGCGGGACGTAATCAGGTTCTCGACAAAGCTGCGGTCGATCTTGAGCTTCGAAAGCGGAAAACGTTGTAAATAGGCGAGGCTCGAATAGCCGGTGCCGAAATCGTCGACGGCGAAGCGGATGCCGATCGACGTCAGCGCTTCCAGAAGGCGCGTCGCTTCTTCCGGATCGTGCATCAGGAGGCTCTCGGTGATCTCGAAGACGAGCCGGCGCGCGTCGATGCCGGTGAGCGCGAGCGCTTCCTTCACCGCCGCGGTGAAGCGCTTGTCGCGGAACTGCTGCGGCGACACGTTCACCGACACGTAATCGAGCCGGATGCCGATCGCATCCCACTGCGTGATCTGCATGCACGCGGCCTTCAGCACCCAGTTGCCCAGATAGTTGATGAGGCCGATCGATTCCGCGAGCGGAATGAACGTCGACGGCGGCACGAGCCCGTGCACCGGATGATTCCAGCGCATCAGCGCTTCCACGCCGACCACCGCGCCCGTGCGGATCTTCGTGATCGGCTGGAAGTAGAGCGAGAACTCGCCGTTGCGCACGGCTTCGTACAGATCCGCTTCGAGCTTGAGGCGCTCGGCGTCGGCGGGGTTGTCGTCGATCGTGTGGAAGACGAGCGCGTTGCCGCCCGATTCCTTCGCCTGCGCGAGCGCGTGATCGGCCATGCGCAAAAGACTCGTCTGCGCGCCGTTCTTCGCGCTCTTGCCGCTCTGATCCGGATACAGCGCGACGCCCACGCTCGCCGACAAATGCGTGTGCTGCCCGCGATGCCGATACGGCTGCGCGATCGCGGTGAGCAGGCGTCGGCCGAGACTTTCGGCGAGTTCCGCCGTGGTGCCCGCGGGCAGGAGCACCGCGAATTCGTCGCCGGCCACGCGGGCGACGCGTTCGCCGTGCCCCGCCGTATGCTGGATGCGGCGCGCGGTCTCGCGCAGCAGTTCGTCGCCGGCGTCGTAGCCGAGCGCGCGGTTGATGCGCTGATAATCGTCGATGTCGAGCAGCACGAGCCCGGCGTGCGTGCGCATCAGCTCGGCTTCGTCCTGCGCCGCGCTGATGGCCGTCTTGAGCGCGACGAGGTTGTCGAGGCCCGTGAGCGCGTCGTGGTTGAGCGTGTGCGTGAGCGACGCCTCGCGTTCGCGCCAGTGCGTCACGTCGAACGCGGCGAGCGCGAAGCCGGGCGTGCCGCATGCGGCCGTCGATACGAGCCGCAGCTCGACGCAGATCGGATAGGTGAGCGACTTCACGACGGTCAGCGTCGCCGATTCGAGCTTGCCGCTCGCGCGCGCCCGGGCGACGAGCGCGTGCAGCTCGTCGGCCTCTTCGGACGCGACGAGATCGTGCAGCGTCAGCATGCTCAAATAGTCACGGTGATAGCCGATGAACTCGATGCTCGCATCCGATACATACTGAAAGCGCAGCGCGTCGTCGAGCTGCGCGAGGAAATCGACTGCGCCGAGCGTGGCTTCGCTCGCGGCCAAAGCGGGCGCGACGGTCGCGGCCGACGCCGTGTTCTCGATGGCGTCGCCGGGCGATGGCGGCGGGCTCGCTTCGGGAAGCGAGTCGGGCGCGCTGTCGTGCCGCTCGCGCGCGGCGCTTCCCCATGCGCGCGCGAGCACATCGAGCGCGATGCGCCACGGTGTGCGGCGGGAGACGTTGATCCGGTTCGCTTGCATGGTCTCGTAGGGTTCTGGCGGCTGCGCTCGCCCGCGTCGGGCGAACGGCGGCGCGCGAAACGCCGCGTCTCGCGGGTTCCGGCCGGGACGTGCCGCGACGCGCGCGACACGCTCTATCAGGCGAGTTATCGGCGCTGCAGGGGATTTCTTTAACGGGCCACGCAGGTGCAACAATTCCGTTTGAGGATCAAGATTGTCCAGGGATTGTCGATATGAGGTTTCATATTATCTCGTCAGGCGAATTCGGGTACAGTGGCGCGTTTCCTGCAACAACGGTTTCCCACGAGTTGCGATCGATGCCGGGTCTTCGGCGCGCTGTTGACCACCAGAATTCCGTTCGACTCGTTCGCCCCATGATCGAATCCACTTTGCTGCCGGCCTGCGTCATGGCCCGAACCTCCGAGCCGGCCTTCATGCAGAGCTTCACAGCGCCGCGGCGCGTCCCTGAGCGGTCTTCGTCATGCCCGATTCATCCCTGAAGCGCACGGCGCCAGCGCGGCGCGGACAGAGCGTCTATGTCGGGCGTCAGCCGATCCTCGACGGCGACGGCGTGCTCGTCGCCTACGAACTGCTCTTTCGCGATAGCCCCGACAATCGCGCGCGCGTTCACGACGACGTGCAGGCGACCGCGCATGTCGTCGCGCGCACGATCGGCGAGATCGGCGTGCCGGCCGTGCTCGGGCCGCATCCGGGCTACGTGAACATGAGCCGCGAACTGCTGTTCGACGACATCGTCCACATCATGCAGCCCGAGCGCTTCGTGCTGGAGCTGCTGGAAAACATCACCTTCGACGACACGCTTTTCAAGCGCTGCGCGCAACTGCGCAACGCGGGCTTTCGCTTCGCCCTCGACGACGTCGTGCGGCTCGACGATGCGCTGCTCGCCGCGCTGCCCTCGGTGGATATCGTCAAGGTCGATTTTCTGGCGGCGGATCATGACCATCTGCCGGAACTCGCGGCGGCGGTGAAACGGCGCGGCAAGCTGCTGGTGGCGGAGAAGGTCGAGACGCCCGACGATTTCACGCAGGCGAGGAAGCTCGGCTTCGACTTCTTCCAGGGCTATTTCTTCGCGCGGCCTCAGGTGCTCTCGGCACGGCGCGCCAGTCCCGCGCGCGGCTCGCTGCTGCGGCTCATGGCCGTGCTCGCCGGCGAGCCGGGGATGCGCGAACTGGAGGCGGAGCTGAAGCGCAATCCGGACATCGTCGTGCAGTTGATGCGCCTCGCCAATTCGAGTGCGCAGACGCGCGGGCGGCGCGTGTCGTCGCTGCGCGAGGCGATCGCGGCGACCGGCACGCGCCAGTTGATGCGCTGGACGCAGTTGCTTTTGTACGCGGACGGCAGCGGCCTGCCGTGGCGCTCGGACCCGCTCCTGCAACTCGTCGGCACGCGTGCGCGCTTCCTTGAGCTCGCAGCCGAAACGCTGCGTCCCGCCGACGAAGCCTTCTCCGATGCCGCGTTCATGACCGGCATCTTCTCGCTCGTGCATGTCGTGCTCGACATGCAGCCGGCGGAAATTCTCGATAAGCTGCATCTGGCGGCGGAAATCCGCACCGCGATTCTGGCGGGCGACGGGCCGCTCGGCGCGCTGCTCGGCATTGCGCGGGCGGCGGAGCAGGGCGACGGGTCCGCCATCGACGCGAGCCGGCACGCGCAGCCATCGCTCGACGTGCTCACGCCCGCCGTGCTCGCGAAATTGCAGTTCGACGCGGCGGCGTGGTTCGCCGGACATCGCATGGATCAGGGCGCGGACGACGCGTAGAACGAGATCATCTAAAGGAGCGGGCATGAAGAGCAGGATTCTCAGCTTTACGGCGGGTGGCGCCTTGGTGATCGCGGCGGCGATGCATTCGCTCACGGCGGGCGCGACGCTCAAGCCCGGCGATGCCGCGCCCGACTTCACCGCGCAGGCATCGCTCGGCGGCAACGTCTACGACTACTCGCTCGCCGACGCGCTCAGGAAGGGTCCGGTCGTGCTGTACTTCTACCCGGCGGCGTTCACCAAGGGCTGCACGATCGAGGCGCACGAGTTCGCCGAAGCGGTCGATCAATACAAGGCCGAGGGTGCGACGGTCATCGGCGTGTCGCATGACAACATCGATACGTTGAAGAAGTTTTCCGTGAGCGAGTGTCGCAGCAAGTTCCCGGTCGCGGCGGACGCGGATTCGAAGATCATCCGTTCCTACGACGCTTCCATGCCGATGAAAAGCACGATGGCCAATCGCGTGTCCTACGTGATCGCGCCCGACGGCAAGGTCATCTACGAGTACACGAGCCTGTCGCCGGATCAGCATGTCGCGAACACGCTGCAGGCGCTGCGTGACTGGAACGCGAAGCACAAGGCGCAGTGATACGGTTCGGTTTTAGCGGTTGAGCGCACGGGAGACGCCATGCCCATCGTCGTCGGATTGATCGCCTTAGGGTTGCTGATTTACGGCGCGATATGGTCGTTCAACGCGCTTCATGCGCATTTCGGGCTGGGCGTGGCCGTCGCTGTGGCGATCGTCGTGTTGCTCGCGATCGCCGCGGGCGTGATGCGCTGGCTCGCGAGCCGCCGCGAGATCGCGCCGAACCTTCGCAAAGGCGAGAGCGGCGACTGGACGCACGAGCTCAGGACCGAGTGGGGCGGCGTGCGGGTCGCGGCGGGCAAGCGTCTTTGCGATGTGCGCGTCGGTGACGAGCGCGGCAGTTATATCTTTGCGGATTTGCGCGGGGCGCGGATGCAGGAGCCGGGTGGTGGGAGCGGTGTTTGGCACGTCGTGCTCGATGTGCAGGATGCCAAGCACGGAGCGTGGAATCTGCCGATGCGCGATCGTGGGGAGGCGCGGAAGTGGGCTCGGATTCTGTCGCTTGCTACGCAGCAGAGGCTTTGATTTGCCGGATCCCGATTTCTTGTTGGTCTATTAGCGC
>JFHF01000056.1 GCA_000648925.1 Caballeronia jiangsuensis | reverse complement strand
AATTGCTGTTTCGACAATGGAACAGCAGGAACATATAGCGTCGATCGCACAACGACGGCTTGCAGGAGGCATCGGCACACGACTCGACCTTAGCCAGGCGGTGGCACCTTTGCCTGAGTTCAAGCGGCAAATTCAAGTTTATGACCAAGTGATTGCTCTGACGCGAAATCAGCTGGCTGCACTTACCGGCGATGGCCCGGGCTTTGGCGAATCGATCGCTCGCCCGAGCCTCTCGTTGACGACGCATGCACAACTCCCCTCAAACCTCCCCGCCGAGCTTATCGGGCGCCGTCCAGACGTCGTCGCGGCAAAATGGATAGTCGCGGCACAGGCTCGAGGCATCGATGTCGCCAAGGCGCAGTTCTATCCGAACGTGAATCTGATGGCGTCAATAACGCAGATGGCCGCAGGAGGAACCTTCCTTACATTCCTTCATCCTGTCGGCACTGGATGGACGGCGGGCCCGGCGATCACCCTGCCGATATTCGACGGCGGCGCCTTGCGAGCCCAGCTAGGAGCAGCATCTGCACAATACGACGAAGCGATTGACCGATACAACGCCGTGCTGATCTCCGCGCTTAAGGATGTTTCCGATCAGGTTGTCAACGTTCAGTCTTTCGATGCGCAAGCGGAGGACTCGGCCGACTCCGTAGCAGCCGCCCAGGACAGCTACCAACTGGCGGATAAAGGGTTTCGCAGAGGGCTGACGGATTATCTGAACGTGCTGACGGCTCAGATGCAGCTGTTGCGGGCGCGCGAAGGGCAGGCGCGCGTGCAAACCTCACAGCTTCAGGCTTACGCATCTCTGCAGGCCGCGCTTGGTGGAGGTGCTGACATTACCTTCAACAATCCCACTGAGAAACAACTGACCCCTTCTGAACATGTGACTGCGCTTGGTTCTACCGCATCGTCGAAGCCGAGCGAACAATGAACGGAATAAACTGCAGTCGGACACTCAAAGCCGACGGTTCGCAATCTCTCTCTTTCCAGTCGCTCGGAGCGGGCCTCACAGATTGGTGGGGAACATCAGGCCCCTTATGGATTTACGTATGCAAGACGGTGCTGGCAGTCATTCTGGCTCTGCTTATTGCCATGCGTCTGAACTTACCGCAGCCGCGCACGGCAATGATCACAGTTTTCATTCTGATGCAGCCTCAAAGCGGTCTAGTTCTCGCTAAGAGCGTATTCCGGTTTTTCGGCACAGCAGTCGGCCTCGCTGTCATGCTGTTTTTCGTCTCACTGTTTGCACAACAGCCTGTTCTGTATTTAACAGCCGTCGCGCTCTGGGTCTGTGTTTGCACTACGGGGGCCGCACGAAATCGCAATTTCCGCTCATACGGATTTGTCCTTGCCGGTTACACGGCTGCTTTGATCGGGATCCCGGTAGGCCAGCAGCCTGACGGAGCATTCATATCGGCGATGACACGTGTTGCGGAGACTTCCGTTGGTATTGTGTGCGCTGGTGCTGTAAGTGCATTGGTACTTCCGAGCTATATCGGGGCGCAGATAAAGGCGGTGATGAGGAAGCGCTTCGGCATGCTTTCGGAGCACCTCGCCAATGCATTGACGGGCACCGTCGAGAGATCCGAAACAGAGTTAACGCACACCTATTTTCTCGAACAGGTCATTGGACTTGAGGCCGCCCGTAGTGTGGGCGTATTTGAGTTGCCCGACATGCGAGTGCGCGGTCGACGTCTCGCTCGAGCGAACATGGAGTTTATGAACGTCGCGACAAGGTTGCGTACACTTCACGAGCAGTGGGAATTTATACGGATTCAAGGCGGACCGGAAGTCGCGATTTTGGACGTGATATTGAGCGAGATAAGTCCTTTGTTACGGCATGAAGGAAATCCGATAAAGACTGCTGCGGATGCGGCCCAAGCGACCGGCCCACTCTCGGCGTTCAGGCTCGGCCTGGCAGAGCGCGTTTCGCGGCGCCGCCGAGAGTTGGCGGGAGAAGATGAAACGGCGCTGCGCCGGTTTGATACTTGTGCCGAGCTGTTCCAAACGTTCGTTGACGATCTCGTCGAATATGTCGAAACGTACGCGTCGCTGGCGACTCATAGCCACATGCGAGAGACGTGGACCGGCAGCTTCATTCCGAAGACCAACATGGTCGCCGCTTTGATTGCCGGATCTCGTGCAGCTCTGCTAACTGGTGTACTCAGCGCCTTTTGGATCGAGACAGGCTGGCCAAGCGGCGGGACGATGGTCCTCGCGGCGACTGCCGTCTGTGCGCTCGCTGCTACGTCCCCGCAGCCGGCGCGCTTTTCCATGCAGATGTCTATCGGAACCACTCTCGCCGTCTTTCTCGGTGGATTTTTGCAATTTGAAATCTATCCCCGGATAGACGGGTTTCCCTTGCTCGCTTTCTGTCTCACGCCTTTTATGTTGTTCGGTGCGGTGATGATGGCTCGCCCCAAGACGCTTGGCATTGGCATTGGTTTTTGCATATTTTTCAGTTTTATGGCTGGACCGGATCTTATTATGCAATACGAACCGTACTCTTTTATCAACGACAGCGTTGCGCTCATGATAGCCATGTTGGTAGTTTGGCTTTCGTTCGCGGTCGTGTTCCCCACGGATGGCAAATGGTTGCGATGGATCTTGATGCGCGATTTGAGGAGACAGGTCGTCCTTGCTTGCGGGGGGCGGGGCAAAGATCTTGCGACGCGCTTTGAAAGTGGATCGCGGGATGTTGTCTCCCAAATGAATGCAGTGGCTCCCGGCGGAACGGGTCGAACAGAATCGGCTCGCTGGCTGCTGCTGGTACTCTCCGTCGGTCGGACAGTCATCGATCTTCGTGGCGAACTTGCCGAATTGCATGTGAGTCGGACATCGCCGGGAGAGCTCAAGGAATGGCGTTCCGACCTCGGCGCGCTGCTTAGACGCATAGCCGCGCTGTTCAAGAGGATTGAGGCGAAGCGGCTGGCGGAGGTGTTGAGGCGGTTGGACAAGCTGACCGAAGCAACGCTGCCTCTAACGACTTGCCCAACGCTAAGCGATAAAGAGCGTCTGAGTTTGCGACGCTCACTAAGCCTATTGGAGTATCTCAAAGTAACGCTGCAAAACGAGAAGTCGCCATTATCGGACTGTGCTGACCCACAAATCCGTCGTTCTCATTCGAAACTGGAAAAGCCCGACCATGTATCGTGATTTCGCCTTGTTCGACGCGTATGTGCCGACTATTCTTCTAGCGTTCGCATTGGGTTGTCTATGCACGTGGTTGCTCGACCGAGTGCTCGCATTAATGGGCATTTATCGCCTCGTTTGGCATCCGTCCTTGTTTAGGGCGAGTCTGCTGATTGGCGTTTGTGGGATTTTGGGTCTGCTCATTTACTGAAAAATGCGTCCCGGCATCATAAAGAGGATTTTGAAATGATTTTCCAGAAATTGATCGGTATCGCGATGACCGCGTTGGTCTTTCTCGTCGCGGTGTTGATAGGACGAACGTTATGGGTCAGGTACATGGACGAACCATGGACCAGGGACGGGCGGGTACGTGCGGACATCATTGGCATAGCTCCTGATGTGTCGGGATCTGTAGTTTCCATGCCCGTAACAGACAATCAGTTGGTCCATAAGGGCGATCTTCTAATGGAAGTCGATCCGTCGCATTATGCCATTGCGGTCGAACAAGCCAAGGCTACAGTAGATGCGCATCGTGCCGACCTCGTTAGATTGAAAGCCGATGCAGACCGCCGGCAGGATCTGGACAACGACGTGGTTTCGAAGGAAAGCCGGGACAATGCACTGAAAGCAGCGGCAAGCGCAGCTGCAATGCTTCAGCAGGCGCAGGCGCAACTGGATGCCGCTGAGCTGAACTTGTCCCGGACGAAAGTTTATGCACCTGTCGATGGCTATGTCACCAATCTCAACGTGCATCGAGGAGACTACGTAATGACCGGCGTGCCGAAGCTTGCTGTGGTCGACAGTGCTTCTTTCTGGATTTACGGGTACTTTGAAGAAACCAAACTGCCGCATGTGAAAGTCGGCGATGTGGCCCATGTCCGGCTGATGAGCGGAGGGGAGATCGTCGGACATGTCGATAGCATTTCTCGGGGAATTTACGACCGGGATAATCCCGTGAGCAAGGATCTAACCGCTGATGTCAACCCCACGTTCAATTGGGTACGACTTGCGCAACGGATACCGGTGCGCGTCCACATCGACAGCATCACGCGTGACGTTGTTCTGTCAGCAGGGACAACATGCACCGTATCAATAGATATAGACAACGATCAGAAAGGAGCATCGCGCATGGGCGGACTGTTCAAGCTATCTGCTTCGTGAATCCCGTGAGATTTTCTCCTCCGATTAGTGCAACCCGATAGTGGACGGGACGTGACTGGTTGATCTGCTCTGGCCTTGGAATTGACAATGAAAGATGACACCTTGCAACACGTCGCTCTCGAGGAGAGCCTGGGATTTGTTATCACTCGCGCGGCGAGGATAGTTGGTCGCGAAGCCGACCTCGCCGCGAGAAGAGTCGGTTCGACTTACAGTCAGTTATCGGTACTGTCCGTTATGAGATTCAATCACACGGCAACCCAGGGTGAGGTTGCTAAATTATTGGACGTCGATTCAGGCTACATTTCACGAATACTGGATAAGTTGGAGCATTGTGGTTTGCTTGAGCGAAAACGTAGTCTCGCGGACAGGCGAGTGGTGGACATGCGGCTGACTGACAGCGGCGGGACTCTCGCCGCGCAAGCGCCTATGGTTATAGACGAGGTGCTTAGCACACGTTTTAAGCGGTTCAGTGGCGCAGAGGTCGAAGAGTTGCTCCGTCTGCTAGAGAAATTTATTGCTCGCGGTTAAGGTCACGCCGTCAGCCTGAGTTTAGTAGTCTGGGACATCTTCTATTCCCATCAGCACGACCTGTGTGATTTAGAACTTGTGTCGAATTCCCGGGCGCAGACCGATCTGCTTACCGGTCGCTGACGGCGTAAAGCCCGCGATGTTTGCCACAGCGGGTTGCCCCAAAGAGTCACGTCCATTTGCTCGTTGCAGCACGGCAAGGGAATAGATATCTGTTCGCTTTGAAAGGAAGTAGTCGGCGCCAAGATCAAGCTGTAGACATTTCGCTCCTCCGTCCCCGCCTACGGAGTTGCGCTGCGTATACTCAAAAGCAATGCCGGTCAGAAATGCGGGCGTGGTCATAGCTCGCACGCCCAACTCCGCGCTGGTGAAAACAGCAGTGCCCGAATAATGTAGAGGATTTGGGCCAGATGATGAACTTAGTGATTCGAAGCGAGTATTGGTTATTACGGCGCTAACGGTTGTCTGGCTAAACCTGTACGAAGCACCACGTCCGAAAATATCGAGCGTTTTGGCGGACGCATATGCTGCTAATCTTGGAGATGCTTCCGGTCCGCTAGCGGAACCGAAAGAGCCAATGTTATTGGCAGTGGCGAGTCCTTTGCTTGCGTATTTCCGTAGAAAGGAACGTTCGGATCTCGACCGTTAAGGTATCCCGCGCCCAACGAGAATGATCCTCCATTGTAGTTGACTCCCAAAGACCAGATCTGATTCTCGGTTTCGCCTCCTGCCACACCACCAAAACTATATAGTTCACCAGCGGGGATACCATGGAAGGACAATCCCGGCGCGGGCTTACGGTGCCAGCACGCGCTGCGCAGTGCCTGGTTGCGTATTCCAAGCAAAACGAACAGCCATTCCACGGTAAAGCGAACGCTGATTCCACTGCAAGGCGAACAGCGATTTCGCGGTATCCGTCAGCGCATCCCGTGTTGACAGGGCTTCAATTAAATATCGAGGATTTTCCGTAATAGACCGTACGAGACGCGCCAGTGTCCTTCGGAGTCTGTCACGGCGATCGACGCCGTTTTGGCGTTCAGCCTGACGACGGTGCCGACACGCTCGTTTAGATGTTTGTCGGTGAATCCCACGGTGTCGCCGATGAAGAACTCTTCGGGACGCGGGCGCGGTGGCGGCGCTTCCTTTTGAATTGGGGCTGCGGTGGCATCGAGGAGAATCGCCGCATACAACACTGCCCATCGGCGTCGAGTCACGTTGTCCTGTACGACCGCTTGCGTATGTCGCAGCTCGGTGATAGTGCCTTCCGAAGGGGGGCCCAACGGATTGTCACCGATGTATCTGACGGTCATGCCGATGTGCAGTCGTTGACGGAACTTCGAGAATGCGTCGGGGGTCATCGAGCATTTTGCCGATGGTCAGATAGAGGCGATACAACTCGGCGCTGGGCGCCTGCCGAAGGGAATCCAGAATGTCCATAAATGTCGGGGTAGCTACCCAATCCGCGAATATCAGCATGATCCACCGTCGAGATTTGCTGCTACGTCGCCTTCAGGAAAATCAAAAAACGCCTATGAAAAAAATCTGAAACCACCCTATTGACACGGGGAGTCATATCAACAGGGAAACCGGCGGGTGCGCGCCCTGCTGATCGAGATGGCGTGGACCTGGCTTCGCTACCAGCCCGGCAGCGCATTGACGAAATGGTTTAACCACCGCACACAAGGTACGGGACCGAGCGGACGCGCGCGACGCATCGCCATCGTCGCGGTCGCGCGACGTCTTGCCATTGCGCTGTGGCGCTATCTGAAAGACGGCGTCATCCCTGACGGAGCACAGCTGAAGTCCACATAAGCCCCTAAAGTTTGGCAGGAAGGAGATAGAAGTTGGCCAGGCAGTGACGTAGCAAACATGGTTGAAGTGAGCATGCCCGTGGTCACACTGGGTTGCTGAAGCAACCGAATACTTTCAGATGGGGCATGTTCCCGGAGCGAATGTTTCCGGCGTAACGCGCATGCAGGATAAGGCTGGTGATACGCCAGCGGATAGAAGGCGGTGAGGATGCTGGTTCTTCTCACGAGCGCAACGGCGGCTTCAGACCAAACACAGGTCAGACAGGTTATGGAAATTTCTGGAAAAGGGAAGCTTGACAGAAATCTGCTCATAGAAGTGTGGTCGACCGTCGAGACTTACTGCTACGTCGCCCTCAGTGCTTCGGGAACGATTCAAGCAGGAGCAGCATCATCGGAATCGATGAGCCGGCGAGGCACACAACCAGACACGCGATGATGACAAGTGCGACGCCAATATCGGTGGTGTAATTAAGCAACCAGAACGCCGGATAGACCCGACTTTCATGGGCGCACTGCAGCGTCGCCCCGAATGGGCCCGGAGCGTTGCGCGCTCGATCACCGCTTTTTGTGGCTCCCTCCCACCGCGTTAGCCCCCCGCGCGGACCGCGCGATGAAAAATGCGAGCATTCTGGTCGTTGCGCGGGAGAAATTTCACTCTGAGCGTGATAATACGAATTATCAGGCATGGAATGCTGGCCGACGGTGCAAGGGAAGGGCGTTGGCGCGCCGCGCGCGATGCTACTAAACGCAATTTTCATATATTACCGAGGCTTTTTATGCGGAGCGGAGAGGGCTACCGCGCCGGCAAGACAGCTGAGCAGGCCGTTTCCGTTCCGCATAAAAGTCTTTATCAAGGGTGTGGTCTTTGGAAGAGAGCGCACGAGCGTTTTCACCGGTAAAAATACGCTGGCGGCCGCCGAAAGCCCGGCGATGGACTCCGCTTGACGGTCCCGTGTTGTTGCTCGGGCGGGTTTTCAGAGGCTTAAACATCGCTCAAAACACCCCTTACGGTGTTGCAAAACCACTGCTGTGCGCCCGAGTCCTCGGCATGCGGGTACCAGTACAAATTCACCTCGAAGGGCTGTATTTGGAACGGAAGCGGCAAGACCTTCATGCGCCCATCGCTCGAGAATGCTTTAGCGACTCGGGTAGGCAACGTGAGCACGAGATCCGTTGTTGCAATCGACGAGAAGAGGCTGGTGAAGTGTGGAACCCGTAGGACAATCTTGCGCTTAAGGCCCATCTCGCTGAGCACGTCCTCGACAAGGTGATGACCCGTGAACGGCGCCACCACAACGTGGTTTGCCGCCACGAACTCTTCCAGCGTCAGAGAGTCGCCGATGTTCGGATGCGATGCGCTTAACAGGCACGAGTAGCTCTCGCTGAACAAAGTCGCCTTTCTTGCTTCCCCCCCGACAAATCGCAGATTTCCCACGACGGCGTCTACATAGCCGGTCTGCAGCCAGTCAGCAACGAGGTTGCTGTCAATCTGAACGATTTCCAGGCCGACCGCAGGCGCGATGGCCTGGAACTCGCGAACTAGAAAAGGAAGGAAATACAGTTCGCCTAAGTCGGACAGCGCAAGCCTAAAAGTGCGTTCCGACTTTGAGGGGTCGAACTGACGGGTCGCGGCTATCGACGACTCGATGCTATTCAGCGCGGCTTTGAACGAGCTGAACAGCTGCGTTGCATTGAAGGTTGGGACCATTCCGTCTCGACTCCTAGTGAAGAGAGGGTCATGGAGGAGGTCCCGCAGGCGATTAAGCGAATAACTGACTGAAGGTTGCGTGATGCTCAAACGCTTTGCTGCGCCGCTGACGCTCTGTGCTTCATAAATTGCGACGAACGTTCGAATTAAATTTAGGTCGATGCTCATGGTTACCACCTATATAGATGGTGTCTATTTTAAGAACAAAAAAAAGATGATTGGTCATATCCACTTCGCGCTCATAGCATAGGTTCATCGAGACGGAATTGATGCCATGAAGACCATTCACCAAGCGTGCTACGAAATCCTCCGCAACCAAGGCCTGACAACGTTCTTCGGGAACCCAGGCTCAAACGAGTTGCCGTTCCTAAAAGATTTCCCTAGCGACTTTACCTACATCCTCGGCTTGCACGAAGGTGCAGTCGTAGGAATGGCAGACGGATACGCCCAAGCCACTGGCCGGCCGACTCTGGTAAACCTGCATTCGGCGGCAGGCACCGGCAACGCGATGGGCGCGCTTGCGAATGCATGGAACTCCCACTCGCCGCTGGTCGTGACGGCAGGTCAGCAAGTTCGCGCCGTGGTCGGCGTCGAAGCCCTTCTGGCAAACGTCGACGCCGCTTCGCTGCCAAGGCCGCTGGTCAAGTGGAGTACCGAGCCGTCCTGCGCGCAGGAGGTGCCCTTGGCGTTGAGTCGTGCGATTCATACGGCTGGCACCGGTGCGCAGGGGCCGGTCTACCTCTCGGTCCCGTATGACGACTGGAAAGAAGAAGCGGCTCCGGGCGTCGACTACCTCGCGACCCGTCGCGTTGAGATGGCAGGTGTGCCTTCGCCGGCAACTCTTCAAAACCTTGCACGTCAGCTTGAGCAGGCGAAGAACCCAGCGATGATTGTCGGGCCGGACGTTGACGCCGCCGAAGCTAATAGCCTCGCGGTGGCGCTTGCTGAAAAGCTCGCCATGCCGGTCTGGATGGCTCCGTCGGCGCCGCGCTGTTCTTTCCCGACGACCCATGCTTGCTTCCGTGGCTTGCTGCCAGCAGGCATCGCGAGCATCAGCCGACTGCTTGAGGGTCATGACCTGGTGCTCGTGGTGGGCGCGCCTGTGTTCCGCTATCACCAATACGAACCTGGTGAGTTCCTGCCCCAAGGCACACGTCTCATCGCAATCACATGCGACATCAACGAGGCAACCCGCGCTCCGATGGGCGATGCAATCATTGCGGAAATTGCACCAACCCTTGAAGCACTGAACAACTCGGTCACGAAGACGTCTCGTCCGATGCCAGCAGCTCTTCGCCGGCCGGAACCGGCGCCTGCCGAAGCGGGACGTTTGGCTCCGGAGCGGGTGTTCGACATCCTCGACGAAATGGCACCGCGCGACGCAATCTACGTGAACGAGTCGACGTCGACGACAAACATCCTCTGGCAGCGCCTGCGCATGACGGAACAAGGCAGCTACTACTTCGCCGCCGCGGGCGGTCTTGGCTTCGCTCTCCCGGCGGCGGTCGGTATCCAGTTGGCAAAGCCCGAGCGTCGCGTGATTGGCGTGATTGGCGATGGCTCTGCAAACTATGGCATCCAGGCTTTGTGGACGGCTGCCCAATACAACGTCCCGACCATCTTCATCATCATGAAGAACGGCACGTACGGTGCGTTGCGCTGGTTCGCCGGCGTCCTCCAAGCTGAGAACGTACCGGGGCTGGACGTGCCTGGACTGGACTTCTGCGCGCTCGCGCGTGGCTATGGCGTCGAGGCGCTCCACGCAGATTCGGCTGAGTCGCTCACTTCTGCACTTCGACAAGCACTTGCTGGAAACAAGCCTGTGCTTATCGAGGTTGAGACTCGCGCTTAACGCGCAGAGGTAGCATGTCATGAGAAAGCTCGTGAACGTCGCGGATTATCGCGCTAGCGCCAAGGCCCGGCTGCCCAAGATGGTGTTCGACTATCTCGAAGGCGGAGCCGAAGACGAGATTGGACTTCGTTACAACCAGGACGCTTTCAAAAGAATCAAGTTTCAACCCCGCCGTCTTGTTGACGTCAGTTCTCGCAGCACGCAGGTGAGCATCCTCGGTAAGACGGCGAGCGCTCCGCTCGTTATCGCACCGACTGGGCTGAATGGCATTCTTTGGCCGCAGGGCGACCTTGCCCTCGCGCGAGCTGCCGGCAAGTTCGGAATTCCTTTCACATTGTCGACCGCATCGACCGCTTCAATCGAAGAAGTGGCAAAAGCGGCCACCGGCGAAATCTGGTTTCAGTTGTATGTGGTTCATAGGAAGCTCGCCGAGTTGCTCGTGAAGCGAGCTCTGAATGCGGGTTACACGACGCTCATTCTGACCACCGATGTGGGTGTGAATGGCAAGCGTGAACGTGACTTGAGAAATGGCTTTGGGATGCCCATGAAGTATTCGGCGAAAACCATTCTTGATGGCGTGCTGCATCCGCGTTGGTCGCTGGACCTAGTCACTCACGGCATGCCCCAGCTGGCGAACTTTGCAAGCCAGGACGTGCAAGACACCGAGCTGCAAGCGGCGCTGATGAGCCGGCAGATGGACGCAAGCTTCGCATGGAACGACCTGAAGTGGCTTCGCGACCAGTGGCCTCACAAGCTGCTCATTAAGGGCATCAGCCGCGCTGATGACGCGCGTCGATGCATTGAGCTCGGGGCGGACGGTGTGATTTTGTCCAATCACGGTGGCCGGCAACTGGATAGTGCAATCGCACCAGTTGAAGTTCTGCAGGAAACCGCGAAGACCATTTCTGCTCCAGTTTTCATTGATAGCGGTATTCGCCGGGGTTCTGATGTTGTCAAAGCCGTTGCGTTGGGTGCAAATGCCGTCCTTTTAGGACGTGCAACGCTGTACGGGCTTGCATCAGGTGGTGAAGCTGGTGTGGAGGCAGTCCTCTCGCTCCTCAAGGGCGAAATCGACACGACACTGGCGCAAGTCGGCTGCCCGACGGCTAGCCAGTTGAACTCTGATTTCTTATGGAACGGCGGTCAGTGCAAAGTCGATGACTTGAGCACCGCTGACTCCATATCTGCTTAGAAGGTTGTCGTCATGGAAGATATTCAAATCACTGGCCTGCGTGCACGGGCCGTCAATGTGCCGCTTCAGTACCCGGTTAAGACGGCCGTCGGCACTGTCGCCACATCCCCACTCGTATTGATTGACCTGCTCACGAACGCGAATGTCACGGGACATGCGTATGTGTTCACCTACACGCCTTTGGCACTGAAGCCCACCTTGCAGATGGTCGAGGAACTCGGCGAGTTGGTGAAGGGTATGCCGCTGTCTCCGCACGATATCGACCGTATGTTCAATGGGCGTTTCCGCCTCATTGGCAACACCGGCATCGTGCGTATCGCTACGGCAGGCATTGACATGGCCGTGTGGGACGCGAAGGCCAAGGCCCATCAGTTACCGCTTGTCGAGTTGCTCGGCGGGAAAGCTCGGCCGCTACCTTCGTACGACAGCCACAGCATGGACGACGTAGAACTGGGTACGAAGCGCGCGCGTGACGCCGTGGAAGCTGGTTTCAAGGCCGTCAAGACCAAAATCGGATACGCGACGCTCGAATACGACTTGAAAGTCGTGCGCGCGCTGAAAGCAGTGACAGGTGAAGCCGCGCAGTTGATGGTCGACTACAACCAGGGCCTGTCGGTACCGGAGGCGAAGCGTCGTGGCCGAGCCTTGGAAGCTGAAGGCATATCTTGGATTGAAGAGCCGACGCTGCAGCAAGATTATGCAGGCCACGCGTCAATCCGCGAGTCGCTGAATATTCCGATTCAAATGGGTGAGAACTGGTTCGGCCCTGACGAGATGCAAAAAGCCGTTGACAGTGGCGCATGCGACTTTTGCATGCCGGACCTCATGAAAATCGGGGGTGTGACTGGGTGGATGAAAGCGAGCGCCATCGCAGAGCAGCATAGCCTTCCGATGTCGAGCCACATCTTCCAGGAATTTAGCGCGCACGTCCTCGCAGTGAGCCCTACCGCCCATCTGCTCGAGAAGATGGACATGGCGGGGCCCATCCTCCAGCCTGACCTCCATTTCAAGGACGGTCAGGCACATTTCGGCAACGAGGCTGGTGCCGGAATTAACTGGAACGAGGACGCCGTAAGCCGATTCTTAGTTTAGAAAGAGACCTTTCCTTCCCGCAACGTAAGCCAAATTTTATATTTCGTAATACTAAATAAAGCCGCAAAGAGCTTAATACTCATTTGGAGACAAAGATGGACCATTCCGCCCACGCCGGTGACGCGTTGTTCAACACGCGCCTTAACTCTCGCCATCTCATGGTGATGTTCTGGTGTTCAATGCTGATGCTGTTTGACGGTTACGACCTCGTGATTTACGGGTCAATCCTTCCTCAACTGATGCATGACTGGCAGCTCTCGCCAGTCACCGCAGGGTTCATCGGCAGTAGTGCGCTGTTTGGGATGATGGTGGGCGCGCTGACTCTCGGCAGCTCTTCGGACAGATTTGGCCGCCGACGCATCATTCTCCTTTCCCTTGTGCTCTTCGGGATTGCAGCTTTTGGTAACGCTTTCTGCACCAATACGACCGAGTTCGCGCTCTGTCGTTTCATGACCGGCCTCGGTCTTGGAGCCATGGTGCCGAACATCGTGGCACTGGTGACGGAAATGTCTCCTCACAGCAAGCGCAACATCATGGTTACCATCATGTTGAGCTTCTTTTCCGTCGGCGGCGTTATCGCCGCTCTCACCGGAAAAGCAATCACACCGGAGTTCGGATGGCGCGCGAACTTTCTTATCGCTGGTATCCCGCTGCTGTTTTTCCCGGTCTTCTACAAATGGCTCCCCGAGTCAATCAGCTACCTTGTTGCCCATAAGCGCTTCGCGCAAGTCGAGCCCGTCCTTCGCAAGTATGCCCCGGACTTTCAAGGCACTGCAGCAAGCTTGGCAGCAGGCGAAGAGGATGTCGAAAAGGCGCGCGTGCGTGCAGTCGAACTGTTTTCCCACGGACGACTGTTGGACACCCTGTTTCTTTGGGTCGCGTTCGGCATGTGCATGCTGATGGTCTATGGGCTTAACACGTGGTTGCCGAAGCTCATGGCGGCGAACGGCTACTCCCTGGGGTCGAGCCTCTCGTTCCTGATTACTTTGAACGTCGGCGCAGTTATCGGTGGGCTGTGCAGTGGTTGGCTGGCGGACCGCTACGGCGGCAAGCCGACGTTGATTCTGTTTTTTGTGGTCGCGGCCGTTTCCATCGGGTTGTTGGGCTACAAGCAGTCGCCAATCGTCGTGAATGTCCTGCTAATGGCCGCCGGCGCCACGACTATCGGAACGCTGTGTATCGCTCATGCATTCGCTGCTCAGCTCTACCCGGCCGGTATCCGTTCGACCGGTGTGGGTTGGGCCGCAGCTGCAGGACGCTTTGGTGCTATGGCTGGTCCGGCTCTCGGCGGGTATCTCCTGAGCCAAAAATTCCCCATCAGCTTCAGCTTCCTCGTCTTTGCTGTGCCCGGAGTCGTTGCAGCAATCGCAGTTTTATTGATTTCCAGCCGCCGAGTGCGGGCTGAGAACCCGCTGCACACGCTCGCATCACATGCGAAGTGAGCCCACAGGTAAAGCATCAAATGCATTACGGAGAAATAGCATGAGCAATTTTGGCGAGTCGCAAGTATGGAACGGACGCATCTTTTCCGACGGATGGAAGACTGCGGTGGGCGGAACTCAGTCCGTCGTCGAACCGGCGACCGGCGAGAGCATCGGATTGATTGGCGTCGGTTCGCCCGAAGACATCGACAACGCGGTTGTTTCTGCAACGAAGGCGCAGGAAGTGTGGGCGGCGATGCCGTTCGACCAGCGTGCGGTCATCATGCGCGAGGCAGCGCGCCTCTTGAAGGAACGCGCACCGGAAATCAACGAATGGAACGTTCGTGAGTGCGGTTCGACGCGTCCGAAAGCTGAATGGGAACTTCACGCCACGTACGAGCAGTTGCACATGGCTGCTGCGATTCCCATGCAGCCTGAGGGGGCGCTTTATCCGTCTTCTATTCCGGGTCGCATGAATATCTGCCGCCACGTACCGGTGGGTGTTGTCGGTGTCATCGCACCTTGGAATTTCCCGATTCTTCTCGGGATGCGCTCTGTTGCGCCCGCTCTCGCGCTCGGCAATGCTGTCGTCCTTAAGCCTGACCCGCAGAGTGGCGTCGCCGGAGGCCTTTTGCTTGCCAAAGTCTTCGAGGATGCGGGCTTGCCTGCGGGCGTCCTGCACGTAATCCCGGGTGGTCCGGGTGCAGGCGACGCGCTCGTGCGTCACCCAAAGGTGGGCATGATTTCGTTCACGGGCTCGACAGCAGTGGGTCGCTCCATCGGCGAAATCTGCGGCCGCATGCTGAAGAAGGTCGCGCTCGAACTCGGTGGCAACAACGCTATCGTCGTTCTGGAAGATGCGGACATCGAGGCGGCAACTTCGAGCGGCGCATGGGGCTCGTTCCTGCATCAGGGCCAAATCTGTATGCAGACGGGCCGGCACCTCGTGCATCGTTCTATCGCCGAGAAGTACGCACAGCGGCTCGCCGAGCGTGCTCGCAACCTAGCGGTTGGGAACCCTGCCAAGGAGCAGGTACATCTGGGGCCGCTGATTAACCAGAAGCAGCGTGACCGAATCGACAACATCGTACAAACGAGCGTGAGCGAAGGGGCGACCGTTCTGGCTGGCGGGTCTTATAGCGGCCTCTTCTACGAACCGACAGTCCTGGCAGGTGTCAAACCCGGAATGCCCGCTTACGAACAGGAAATATTCGGACCCGTAGCACCTATCACCGTCTTCGATAACGACGAAGAAGCGGTGGAACTTGTCAACTCATCCGAGTACGGGCTAGCCGCCGCCATTCACACGCAATCGATGTCGCGTGGCCTCGCAATCTCGTCGCGTATCCGTGCCGGGATGGTCCACGTCAACGACCAAACGGTGAACAACGAATTCCACGTTCCGTTTGGCGGGATGGGCGCGTCCGGCAATGGTGGACGCTTCGGCGGACCGGCAAACGTGCACGAGTTCACCCAAACGCAATGGGTCAGCCTCACCGACAAGCCCATCCAATACCCGTTCTAAACCCGCTTGTGAAGCATGGCAACCCGCCCGGACCTCGACGCCTGAGGCGGGACAAACAACACAGCTTGAAAGCTGTAGACTTGGAGACGGTCAATGAAGAAGTCCACATCGATGAGCCGGCGTACCTTCGTCGCCCGCGTGGGTTCGCTCGCTTTAGCACCTGCCGTCGGGGCGGGCTTCTCGGCATGCGGTGGAGGAAGCGACTCGTCGCCCCCCTTGTCGACCGACCAATCACAGCAGTTGTCATTGACGGCAACGCAAGCCGTCTCTGCGATGGCATCCGGCCAGCTTTCTGCTGAGACGTATGTCCGTACATTGCTGGGAAGGGCCAGTTCCCTGTCCAACCTTCACGCTTTTATCACGCTCAATCAAGGTGCAATCGCCTCTGCACGCGCGGTCGATGCCGCACGTGCTGCTGGGCAAAAGCTGCCGCCATTGGCCGGCCTGCCAATCGTCGTCAAAGACAACATCAACACAAAGAATCTTCCGACGACCGGCGGCACGCCGCGTTTGCAAAACTTCCAGCCGAATAACGACGCGGTCGTTCTGCAACGGCTACTGGCTGCGGGCGCTATCGTGCTCGGCAAAGCCAACATGCATGAACTCGCGTTCGGCATCACGACCACGAACTTCTCACCATTTGCTGGGTTCGCGCGAAATCCCTATGACACGAATCGGATGGTTGGCGGCTCTTCGGGTGGAACCGGCGTCGCAATCGCCGCCAGAATGGCGCCAGTAGGTTTGGGCACAGATACGGGCGGCTCTGTCCGTATCCCTGCAGCATTGAACGGAATCGCGGGACTGCGGCCCTCCGTTGGCAACGGCGGTACGGAGCGTCGTTATGACGGGACGGGGGTGATTCCGCTGAGCCATACTCGTGACACAGTGGGCCCAATGGGCCGAACCCTCGAAGACGTCGCGCTTCTCGACGCTGTCATCACCGGCACCGACGTGCCGGCGGCGACTTCGCTGAGCGGATTGCGATTCGGTATCCCGGCGACGTACTGGGACGTTGTGGACAACGAGGTGCTGCAAATAATGAATGCAGCAAAAGCGAAACTTCAGGCTGCTGGCGTGACCTTCGTCTCTGTCGACCTGCCCACCATTCGCGACTTGGGTGCGAAGGTTGGTTTCACCGTGGTGTTCCACGAAGCCTCCCTCGAGATTCCCAGTTACCTTGCAGCCAGTGGTGGCAGCGACATCACGCTCGCCCAAATCTCCGCAGCGATTGCCAGTCCCGACGTCAAAGGCGGATTCGCGAACGTCGGTTCCGCTGAATCGGCAGCAGCATACCCGGACGCTGTGAACGTTTACCGTCCTCAGATGCGTTCGTTGTTTGATGCATATTTCGCTTCGAACCAAATTGACGCCATCTTCGCGCCGATGACACCCTTGCCCGCTGTGCCCATCGACCCCGTAAACGGGTCGTCGACTGTCAGCGTCAATGGCGGGCCTCCGGTCGACGAGTTCGGCACCTTTATCAGAAATGCCGACCCTGGCAGCATCACTGGCATACCGGGTGTCACGGTTCCCGCTGGACGCACCGCCTCAGGCCTCCCTGTCGGATTGGCCCTGGACGGTCCCGTTGGAAGCGATAAGAGACTGCTCTCCATCGGCATGGCCGTCGAGAAGTTGCTCGGCGTCTTGCCGGCACCAAACGTCTAAATTCCCGTCCTTGGGATGAGGACCCCATTGCGACGAGGCCCGCCCTCGTCGTGGTGCACGATGCATTTCTACCGCCGGCGAAACGCGTAGCGGCTAGTCACGCAAGCGCCGCTGAGCTTAATGAACCTTCCCTGATTGGACCTTGGGAAGGCGGCTCGCGGGTACTCCTGCGTCGAACCCTTTATCGAAAAACTCTAGCCGTACTCGACGGCGGGACCAGCATTTATTTCTTTTGGAGACTAGATGTGATGAAGAAGATGGCACTCATAGTTGGCTGCTTGACCGTGTTCACCGCGTCTGCACACGCACAAAGTAGCGTCACCTTGTACGGCATCCTCGATGAGGGTTTCAATTGGAACTCCAACGCTGGCGGCAAGAACCTGTACAACCTGACGAGCGGAGTGATGCAGGGTAGCCGTTGGGGCCTGAAAGGTGCGGAGGACCTCGGGGGTGGCTTCAAGGCCATCTTCGTTCTCGAAAACGGCTTCGATGTGAGTAACGGCTCGCTCGGGCAGAGAAACTATCGAGGGAGCACACAAGGTCTAATGTTCGGCCGGCAAGCATACGTCGGCGTATCAAGCACCTATGGAACGGTCACACTCGGACGTCAGTACGAGTCCATCGTGGACTATGTTGGTCAGTTCGAAGCTGCAACGCAGTGGGGAGGATTTATCTCCTCACACCCGGGCGACCTTGATAACTTCAACAACCTGTATCGAGCGAATAACGCGGTCAAGTTCACTAGCGTCAATTACGGCGGATTGACCTTCGGCGGACTTTACAGTCTCGGTGGTGTCGCGGGCGATACGACTCGCAATCAGGTTTGGTCGGTCGGTGCAAATTATGCGCGAGGCCCAGTCTCGTTCAGCGCGGCGTATTTGAACGCGCGAAACCCGAACGTTGGATTCTTCGGCGACAACGGTGCGAGTACAGCGGTGACGCCTGCCGCATCCACTATCGCATCGCCGGTCTACAGCGGATATGCATCTGCTCATACCTATCAGGTCATCGGCGCGGGTGGTTCGTACAACTTCGGCGCGGCCACCATCGGCGCGACGTACTCCAACATCCAGTTCAGGAACCTCGGCGATACGGCCACATCGGGCCCTAATCCTCTTGGGTACCAAGGCAATGCGAAGTTCAATAACGCAGAGGTGAACGTCAAATACCAGTTCACGCCGGCCCTTCTCGTGGGCGCAGCATTCGACTATACGAAGGGCGACAGCGTAGCGACGGCGGCTGGCTCGACAGGCGGCGTCAAGTATTACCAAGGCGCTCTGGGCATAGATTACTTCCTGTCGAAGCGCACAGATGTCTACCTGATTGGGGTTTATCAAAAGGCGTCGGGTACAGATTCGACTGGCGCGACGGCAGTGGCGTCCATCACTAATCTGACGCCGTCGACAAGCGACCGACAGAGTACCGTGCGTGCGGGTATCCGTCACAAGTTCTAAGGTCGCCGCGCAAGTGGACAACGGGCCGGCGTCGTGACGTTCAAAGAGTCGCGACTGCGAAGCGACGTTGGACTGCAGAGGGTGGAATCGTCAACTGATACTCGGATGGAGTGGGCTTGATTGCGGCAAAACGAACGTTCTGCCGCAATTCTTTTTATCGAAATCACTTGGCCGTCCAGCTTCCGTTTCGCCAAGGCACGCCGGGGAATCCAAACGGCACGTTCAGAGCGTTCGCGGCGGACGATGGTCGTCGGTGTCGACGCAACACACGAGAACCTCGGCGTCTTTGGCTCCGGTGCTGATGTAGACATGACCCTGGGCGCTGTCGAAGTACAGACTATCGCCTTGTTCAAGCTTGAAGACGGACCCGTTCTCGAAATGAAGTTCGAGCTTTCCCTGCAAAAGGAACACAAACTCTTCCCCGCTGTGCCGGATGTAGTCAGGGAAGTCGTCGAGCGCATGGGCGCGGATATGTGCACGCATCGGCACCATGCGTTTGCCGACGAGGTCGTTGGCAATCATGCCGTATTCGTAGTTGGGTGTGTCGTAAATCAGCTGCTTCCCGGAGCGGGTCAACGTAGGCTCAATCGGTCCGGCCTCTCGGCTGAGCGCGCGCCCGAAAATCGTGTCGAAATCGAGATTAAGGGCGTGCGCAAGCGCGACGAACTTGTCGTAGGTGAGAGCAATGTCGCCGCGTTCAGCTTTCGAGATGGTCGAGACCGCGATTCCCGAACGCTCGGATAGCTGCATCAAGGTCAGCTCGCGAGACTTGCGTGCTTGACGCAGTCGCGTGCCGACGGCCTTGTGGTCGATATGAGGGGAAGTTCCTTCCGTTTCGGTCGAGGGGGCCGCGTGATTGCGGTGTGCTCCGGACTTTTGCATATGTCGTCCTGAATTCGGGTTTTGTCGTATACGAGAATTATTTTTTTCTCGTATATGATAACTCTCATACCGTCGTTCATCTGAAGGAGCAGCATCGTGGCATCACTCGCACTTGAGAAGGCTGGTCTCTCGAAGACTCAGGTTGTTGCTGCCACTACCCTTGGGACAGCCCTTGAGTACTACGACTTCACCATCTATAGCTTCTTCGCAATCCAGATTGGGAAGCTCTTTTTCCCATCCGCATCCCCGGTCAATCAGTTCCTTCTTTCGATTGGGGTCTTTGGCGTTGGCTTCGTTGTGCGTCCGCTTGGCGGCGTTGTCATCGGCGCCTATGCTGACCGCGTGGGGCGAAAAAAAGCGATGGTGCTGACCATCATGCTGATGGCGCTGAGTTGCGCGCTCATCGCGTTTGCGCCAACGTACGCAGTGGCGGGCATCTTTGCACCGCTTGTTGTCCTTGCAGCTCGTCTCATTCAAGGCTTTGCTGCCGGTGGGGAGTTCGGTCCGGGGACGACACTGCTCGTGGAATACGCCACCGACAATACGCGTGCGTTCTTCGCTAGTTGGAATTTCGCAGCGACAGCTCTCGGTCTCGCGCTCGGTGCCGTGGTTGCCACGCTGGTGAACGTAACGATGCCCAAGGAGGTCGTTGACGATTGGGGATGGCGCCTACCGTTCTTGCTGGGAATCTTCGCGGCCCCCGTCGGGATGCTAATCCGGCGCCGTCTCGAAGAAACCCTCAGCGGTGCGCCGGCTCATGGTGAAAAGAAGAGTAGCGCGCTGAAAGCGGCGCTCACGACTCACCTCAAGCTGACCATCCTGGGAACGTTTGCCGAGCTGGGTGGCTCGGTGTCGGTGTATATCACAGCGTTTTTTCTTCCGAACCACGCGGTGCGGACGCTACATCTGTCACCGACCGCATCGGTCATCTCGGGAGTCGTCAGCTCATTAACGCTATTCATCGCGGCGCCTATCGCTGGCAGGCTGGCAGACCGCTTTACCCGTAAGCGTGTGCTGGTTATCTCGCGGGTCATCCTGCTGGCAACGGTCTATCCCGCGTTTTTGCTCCTGAGCGCGCAGCCTTCGATACTCCTACTCTGCGCGGTCTCCGCCTTTCTCGCCATCTTCGTTGCCGGACAGATTGTTCCGGTGCTGGTGATGATACCGGAGCTGTGCCCGCGCGAAGTGCGTGCGACAGGAATCGCATTAACGTACGTGGTAAGTGCATCGTTTTTTGGTGGATTTTCTCCTCTAATTGCAAGCTGGATTGTCGAACGTACAGGCAATCCCTTGGCACCAGCATGGTATGTGGCAGCAGCCTGTGCGATTTCGCTGGTCCCGGTCATCTGGCTGCGCGACCGCACTGGCGAAGCCATCAACTGACGCCGAATTCAGGAAAAGACAATGACCTCCGCTAACGAAGAACTGGTGACCCAGTCTGCCGAAGAGCTCCGAAGACTCATCGGCATCAAGCAGATTTCGCCAGTCGAATTGGTCGACGCCTGTATCGACCGTATCGAAACGCTCAATCCAGCCGTGAACGCAGTCACGGCGACCTGCTTCGATGCGGCGCGACGCGAGGCGAAGGTCGCCGAACAACGCGTGATGGATGGACAAGAATTGGGACTGCTCCACGGCCTGCCCATGGGCGTGAAAGACCTTGAAGACACGGCTGGCCTACTCACCACCTACGGTTCGCCCATGTCTCGGGGCAACGTGCCGACGCGCGATGTGGTGCTGGTCCAGCGCCTGCGCAAACAGGGCGCAATCCTGCTGGCAAAGACGAACGTGCCGGAGCTGGGTGCTGGTGCGAACACCCGGAACCCAGTATGGGGTGCGACGGGCAACCCGTTCAACACCGCGCTGAACGCGGGGGGTAGCTCGGGCGGTTCGGCGGCAGCGCTCTCGTGTGACATGTTGCCGGTCTGCACCGGGTCCGATACCGGTGGCTCGCTGCGCATTCCAGCGTCAAAGTGTGGCGTGGTCGGCTTTCGACCATCACCTGGCCTTGTACCCAACTCGCGCCGTTTATTGGGATGGACGCCGATTTCGGTGGTCGGTCCGATGGGACGTACCGTCGCCGAGGCCGCGTTGCAGCTCGCAGCGACAGCAGGCGAGTCGGTGGGCGACCCATTGAGCTACTCGGTCGATGCACTGGGATTCAATCGGACTGGGCACATCGACCTTGCCAAACTCCGAGTCGGCTATACCGAGGACTTCGGCTGTTGCGACGTTGATGAGTCGATTCGAGAAACGTTCAGGTCGCGAGTGACTGCCATCAGAGGCATGGTTCACACGTGTGAGCCTGTCGATTTCAACCTCGGCGAAGTGCATCGGTGCTTCGACGTCATTCGGGCCGAAAGCTTCGTCGCCGGTCTACGCACGGCGTACGAGCGCGACCCGAGCGCCTTGGGTCCAAACACACGCGCGAATTACGAGATGGGCGCGAAAATGTCGCTTGCGGATTCCGCATGGGCCCAGTGCGAGCAGACCCGAATCTTCCAGCGTTTCCAATCGGCGTTCTCTCATTACGACGTCATCGTCTCGCCGACAACGCCGGTGTCGCCCTTCCCGTGGACGGAACTTTACGCTTCTACCGTGCAAGGCAGACCGCAGGAAAATTACTACCGGTGGCTCGCGCTCACCTATGTCGTCACACTCGCGACCAACCCAGCACTTTCCCTGCCGTGTGGCGTGGACGAGGCAGGTATGCCGTTCGGGCTGCAGATAGTCGGACCGTTCCGTGGCGACTCGCAGACGTTGGCGATTTCCCATGCGTTTGAACAAGCATTTTCCGGGTCGTCGACGCTGCGTCGTCCCCGCCCGAACCTGTCGCATCTACGCGAAGCCAATCCAGCGCTCAAGTCTCTCGTGGCCTCACCTCCGATTTTTAACCCGTCCGGAAGCGATGCATCCGGCTTATCAATGGTGTAACTATGAGCCAAGAAATCAAACGCCTGCAGACCAACGCTCGCATGAGCCAGGTCGTGGTGGCCAACGGTGTTGTCTATCTGTCGGGGCAGGTTCCTGACACGGCGGGCGCCGCTATCGATGTGCAAGCTACCGAAATCCTCACCCGCATCGACAGACTGCTCACGTCGGCAGGAATCGACAAAACTCGCTTGCTCACGGCCAACGTGTGGCTGAGCGACCCGAAGCACTTTGATGCGTTTAACGCTGTGTGGGACGCATGGGTCGAAGAGGGGCACGCTCCGACACGTGCGTGTGTCACGTCGATTCTAATGAAACCGGGTCTCGATGTTGAGATTGCGGTAACGGCGCTCGCCTGACCGCCCCGGTCATCGATGGACAATCAAGCAACTCGCATGGTGCGTACGAAAGGAATATCGAGATGAAGTTTGATGCAATGGTTCTCGGCGGCGGCATCGTCGGCACGTCTGTCGCTCTGCAGTTGCAGCGTCGGGGCGTCAAAGTCGCGCTTATCGACCGCAAGGCGCCAGGCAACGAGACTTCACTCGGCAACGCTGGACTTATCCAACGCGAGGGCGTGTATCCGTACGCGTTCCCTCGCGACTTTGCGTCGCTCGCGCACTATGCGGGCAACCGCGCGACGGATGTGCGCTATCACCCGACGGCGATGCCGAAACTGACGCCGTTCCTCTTGAAGTATTGGCACAACTCCCGGGCAGACCGTCATGCACAGATTGCGAAAGCCTATTCAACGCTGATAGAGCACAGCGTTTCGGAGCACCGAGACTTGATTGAAGCAGCTGAAGCACAAGCCTTGCTCAGAACAACCGGCTGGATAAAGGCGTTCCGTACGGGAAGTGCCTTTGACGGCGCCGTCGCAGAAGCGTCGCGCTGGAAAGATGAATACGGAGTCGAGTTTGAAGTTTTGGAAGGCGACGCGCTCCACCAAACTGAGCCCTCGTTAAGTTCAGTTCTTCGCGCAGCAGTTCGTTACTCGTCGTCTAACTCGGTGAGTGACCCGGCCGGCCTCGTCGGCGCGTATGCGAAGCTTTTCGAGCGACTCGGCGGCAGCGTGCTGATTGGCGACGCTTCTACGCTGGAAGATGGCTGGCGCGTTTGGACCGAGACTGGTCTCGTGGAGGCCGAAACAGGCGTCATCGCCATGGGCCCCTGGTCCGGCGACCTGACCAAAAGGCTCGGCTATGCGCTGCCACTCGAAGTGAAACGTGGCTACCACATGCACTACGCGGCCAAACCAGGTGCGACGCTGAATCAGCCAGTGCTCGATGCCGAAGTCGGTTACATGATTACGCCCATGGCTCGAGGAATTCGACTCACGACGGGTGTGGAGCTCGGATTGCGCGATTCGCCCAAGACGCCGGTACAACTGGAAGCGGTGGAACCTGTGGCGCGCGAAGTCTTTCCTCTCGGAGAACGGGTCGACGCGGAACCGTGGCTCGGCTGCCGTCCGTGTACACCGGACATGATGCCAGTCATTGGGCCCGCACCGCGCCATAGAAATCTTTGGTTCGCGTTTGGACATGCGCACCACGGCCTGACGCTTGGACCCATCACGGGACGTTTGATTGCGGAGTCGATGACGGGGGCTCACCCGACAGTCGACCTGACACCGTTTCGTGCTGACCGATTCTAATTGGCCGAGGCCTGAGATAATTATTCTCAGATACGAGAATTTATTTTGACTCGCATATGATGTTCTGCACATAGGACGCGGACGGGGAGTCAAGTGACAGAGCTGCTACTGGCTTTTAATTAATGACACCGAAACGTAGTTCCATTCAGATGTTTACTGAAACGGCTGGAATCTCTTGGAGAAGCAACATGTCTCACCAATCTCGCCTTCACACTTCACTCGCGGCTACGTGTATCGCTGCCGTCTCGGCATTGGCAGCAACGACTTCATATGCAGATGACGTGGTAGCAAAGATTGCCGTCGCGGGGCCGACCACTGGGCAACTGGCAAGCCTAGGAAAAGACGTTCAGAACAGTGGCGAACTAGCGATTGACGCGCTCAATTCCAAGAACATCGTGGTTAACGGTAAGCGCGTTCGCTTCGAGCTTGTCGCGGCGGACGCCGGAGCCGACCCTCGAGTTGGCACCATTGTCGCCCAGCGGCTGGTTGATGACCATGTCATCGCCGTCATAGGCCACATCAACTCCGGCGTCGCGATTCCCGCTTCGCGCATTTATAGCCAGGCTGGGATTCCGTTCATTTCGAGTGGCGCATCAAATCCCACGCTGACTGCACAGAACCTCAAGAACACGTTCCGCGTCGTTGCCGACGACAACGCACAAGCTGCGGGGATGGTGCAGTTCCTCAGTCGTCAATTAAAGGCGAAGCGCATTGGGCTGGTGGACGACCGCACCGCATACGGGCAGGGCTTGGGCGACCAAGTGGCGAAGGATGCAGGTGAGTCGGGCATTGCCGTCACCAGAGAGTTCACGAACGATAAGGCCGTCGATTTTCGGGCCATTCTCACATCCCTTAAATCGAGCCAGCCAGACGCCATCGTGCTGGCCAGCACCGACGCCATAGCGTCACCCTTCGTCAAGCAGATGAAGTCGCTTGGTATGACCCGCGTTCACTTCGTCGGAGGCGATGGGATTTGCACGGAGAACTGGGTTCGCGTCGCGGCCTCTGCTGCGGAGGGAGAATACTGTACACAAACTGGCGCGCCGCTCGACCAACTGCCGGGTTCCAAGGATTTTGTTCAAAAGTATCAAGCGCGCTTCAACCAGCCGCCGCAATACTTCGGGCCCTACACATATGACAGCGTGATGGTGGTTGGTGAGGCAGTACGGAAAGCCGGTTCGCTCGACCCGCTGAAGGTCATCGACGCGCTGCATTCCGTCGACTACACGGGCGTGACGGGGAGAATCGAATTCGATAGTAAGGGGGACCAGAAGTACGCTGCAGTCTCCGTCTATCAGGTTAAGTCGCAAAAGATTACGTCGCTGGGCGTTATTGGAAAGATGTAATGCTTTTAGCGCGTCGTTGAGACGCGCTTGAATGCGCGCGGACCGATACCGGGACAGACTATCGGTCCGCGCCCTGTTACTGGGAGCGAGCGACGAGTCAACGAGTGCTTCGACGAATCTTAATGCACGGGCGCGAAGTCCTTGTCCTCTGCGCTATTCGACGAGCGAATCAGCATGACGGACAGCAGCGCAACGAGCAGAGGCAACGCAAGGGCTGCGTAGAATCCGGCCGGTCCGCCGAATTCGAGAACACTTCCGCCAATCGCGGAGCCAAATATCGCTCCAAGCCGTCCCATCCCAATTGCCCATCCAGTTGCAGTTGCGCGCAGTGTCGTCGGGTAGGCTTCAACCGTCAAATAGTTAAGGACGATTTGCTGTCCGCCGATGCCCAGCCCTGCGGCACCGACCAACAGAAAGACGGCGGTCCACGACGCCCCAGAGACCGAAAGTCCAATCGAGAGCGCAATTCCCAGCGCCATGAGCGCAACCAGAATTAGCCGCGTGCTTACCCTAGGTAAGAGGAGCGACAGCGGGACGGCACACACGATGAATACCGCGTTCACCGTTACGGTTCCCATCGGAGCTTGGGTTGCCGGAAGCCCCGTCGCCTTCAGAACCGTCGGCAGCCAGGAAAGGAACATGAACCATGCGACCCAGTTGCAAAAGTAGACGCACCAAATTGCGACGGTATTGCGCGACTTTCCATCGCCGAACAATGCTCGGACGCTCGCTCGGGCCGTGTTGGCAGGAACGGCGAAAACCGTGTCGGCAGGAACCTGGATTTTCAGAACCTTCGAAACCAACCTGCGCACAGAATCGGTGTTTCGGCCTCGCACCTGACTGATGGAGAAGCTCAGTGATTCGGGCAATACGAAGAACAGCACGACGAGCAAGCACAGCGGCGCTGCACCGCCCGCAATGAAGACGCTTTGCCAGCCGAGGGACGGCATCATTTTCGATGCGAGGAGAGCTCCGACCATGGCGCCTGCGGGAAGTCCCAGAAGTACGCCAGTCATGACCGCACCACGGTGACGAGCAGGCCAGAATTCAGCTGCAAGGGCCAAAAGCACGGGCGTGCAACCACCCATCCCGAGACCTGCGACAAATCGAAGAACAAGTATGGGGCTGGTGCTCTTCGCAAAAGCTGTGAGCAGCGACGCCACGCTGAACAACGCGACTCCGCCCAGCAAAGCGGGGCGTCGCCCGACGCGGTCGCCGAGCAGCCCCAGCGTCATGGCTCCCACGGTCATTCCAAGTGTGCCAGCAATGAGTATGGGCGCCAGTTCGCTCGGGCGGAGGCCAAATGCGGCAATGATTGCGGGACCTGTGTACCCAATCGCCCGCGTGTCGAACCCATCGAACAGGGTCGTCAGGAAACACAGTGCGAATATAACCCACTGAAATGGGCGTACAGGCTCCTTATCGATAAGGGAAGGAATGTCACACGTTGCGCTCATGGAGGCTCCTTTTTCTATTTAGGCAAACCCAGTCGTTCGGGCATCACCCCTTGCTCAAACTTAAAATCAATCGAATTCAGACCGCAGGTTGCGCTTCAAGAAAAGCAACGTTTCCTCATGCGTAAGGAAACATGCCTCTAGGCCCTGCGTGAGCTTCTCAAAGCGCGATAGCGCAGTCCGGCACTGACCGACTACCTCGCCGCTCAGCCGTAGCACAAGATTGCCAATTGCTTTTGTGAGCGCTTCGTGAAGCCGCTGATAGTCGAGCGCAAAACGCTCGTCGCCGTCTCCGCTCCAGACCGGAACATCGAGTTGCAATTCCAGTTTCGAATTTATGACGCTCAAGTCAGCGACGTACCCGGGCAGAAGCGTGCGCACCTCTAGCGAGAGGGCATCTCTCGTCGATTCAGACAGTAGATTGACGAGCCCTCTGAGGTCGCGGGTCGCGGAGTACTTCTCGAGCAGCCTGGGTAGCTCTGGCACGACTGCACGCCACAGGGCATTGGCGAGCCGCTCTTGCGTGGCTTCCAGCATGTCTCTTTCAGCCTCGGACGCGGAACCAATCTCCTGCAGCAAAGACGCGACCTCACTAATGAGGCCGCCAATGACGCTCTCTTCTAAATGATGCAGCAGGACTTCCGCCTGTTTGCGACGCTTGTATGCAAGTGTCGGCTCGGCAATGGCAACGAGTGTGGCGAAGAGTCGGTCGAACCCGGCTTCATTCATCGCCGCTTGCGTTTGGCCCTGCTCGCAAGCCAGATATGTGGAGATGGATACGGGTGATTTCAGCAGGTCAACTGCAACTCCCATTTGCTTGAGCTTCTCGGCTGCGCGTGCGTTGACGTCACCCTCTTGCTCCGCACGGTTCACTGGCGATTTGCTGCGCAGTACCTTGCAAATCTCGCCGTCGACCTCGTCTTCTTCATAGACGTCGCTGCGAGTGATGACCGGAAGCAACGGTTTGTTGCGATGCAGTTCGCGTCCAAGCTCGTCTAGCTCCTGGACCTGTCCCGGCGACGTCGAACTCGTGAGCCATAAAACGCCGTCTGCGCTGTCCGCAAAGCGCTGGGTGAGTGCCGCGTTCTCTGGCGTAACCGAATGCAGTCCGGGTGTGTCCACTAAGACTAGCTTCCCAGCAAGCCGAACGCCTTGAAGCCGGGAGGTTGTCTCCGTCACACCCTCTTTGAAACGTTCCGGCGTCTCAACGATTCGGCCTTCATCGAGGTAGAAGTATCGGACCTCTTTTCCATGGGCAGCGAAGCGGTCGGCGAGAAGGTTGCAGAACGAGCTCTTTCCGGCATTGAATTTTCCAAAGACAAGCAGCAATACCTTGTCGTCAAAAGAATCAGCAAACGCGCGAGCCGGTTCGTAGCTCTGCCATTGCTCGACGCATGCGGCCATGCCTTGGTCGACCGCAGTGTTAATCGCTTTCGCTTTCCACGCGAGTGCGTTGCACTCATTCAAACCGCTCCACGTCAGACGACTTACCTGGAGATGGGAATTCAAGCCCGCGAGCCACTCCTCCATCGAATCAACGATGGTCGTTACATCGTGCGTGATGAAATCGAATGCGTCGACATCAGCGATGAAACGGTGCTCGTTGCTTGGGTCCGCCTTCATGCCGTCACTTCCAAACCGTTCAGAGAGGCTAACGCTGTACGAAGAGCGTCGATTGCAGCCTCCGCGTCCGCAACACGCGTAGCCAGTGCCTTTCGGTCGTTCGAAATCTCATAGTAGTGAGTGAAGTCACGCCGCATTCTTTCGCGACCTGCTTCCGTGCAGAACATTCGGCGGAGGTCCTTCCTGAACTTAACCGAGACACCCATCACCGCAATCATGACGGTGTTGAGGGCACGTGCGACGGTTTCCTGCTCGGCCGGCAGCCCAATAACGCCATGCCCCGCTAGAAAGCTGTCAATTTCGATGCACGCACGCGAGTACGCAATCTGAATGTGGGCGCGTTCACGTTTGCCCGCTGTGGAGGCATACGCGTCTTTCGCGGTGTCCGGGATAGATGCATAGTCTTCGCCTAAACCGTCGAGCATCACCTCGATGTCGGAACTAACCTTCCCGGTGACGGCCTCGAGCCCCAGGTCAAATTCCTGCCGTTGCTGAAGTTGCAAGGCACGTAAGATTTCCAGGGACGCCTGATTTTGACGAGCAAGGGAGGCAAGCTCGTCTCGGATTTCTTCAAATAACAATGAGATTTCGAATGCGCGAGCGGCCGGCACTTGGTCGAGCGCTTTATCCAGCTCCGCATGCAACGAAGGAATTCCGCTTTTTTCAACAAAAAGCTTCTTGCCTTCGTCGAGGCCTTTACGGTGCCGGGCCGAAGAAACCGCGTTCAAGGGAGTGTCAGGGAGCTGAGCGGTGATGGCGCCGCTCACCTTTTGCAACTCGGCATCGCTGGGAAGCTGGTCGACTTGGGTCAACACGACGAGCGTTTGTCGCCGCGTCCGTTCCGTGTCTTTACGAAGTTCTTCCAGGAGCGCCAATTCCTTTGCATCGAACTCGCCTTCTTTTGCGGCGTGCACGAAGAGGCGGATGTCCGCGTGTAGCCATGCGGCGTGCATGGCGTGGCGGTCATCTTCCGTGCCAACATCGGCATCAAGGCCTGGCGCATCCAACCATCGAACGCCCTGATGGACCCGGTCCGAGAGCTTCACCGTTTCGCGTCTGTCCGCGACGGCAAATGCTTCCTGACCGATGAGCTCGTTCAGGAGGCGACTTTTTCCGTGGTTGTACTTTCCGATGACCGTGACGATGGGCTCTTCGTGTCCGAGCAGAATATCCAAGCGCGCCATGTCGTCAGCTCGACCCGGAAGTACTGCAACAACACCGTGAATTGCTTGTCGGCGAGTTTCGCTAGGCACACCGGTTCCTTTTTAGAATCTGGGAGGGGCACGCTTAGTCAGCCAACACTGCAACAGCCTTGATTTCGACAATGTAGCCGGCGGCACCACCCAGCATGTGCGCCCCCACAGCGGTCCATGCCGGCAAGGGATGTGCGTTAAGGTATCGGTCACGCACTTCCATAAAAAGTGGAAGGTCGCGCATGTCTGTATGGAAAGTGGTTACATCGACGATATCGGCGAGCGTCCCGCCTGCCGCTTCGAGCACTGCCTTCAAATTCTCGAAGGCCTGCACAATCTGTGCTTCGCGCTCAGCCACCAGCTTCATGTTGGCATCACGGCCAATCTGACCTGAGACGTACACCGTCTTCCCGACCTTCACCGCAGGGGCGTAGCGAATCTTTTCGTACACCGCTTCCATGCCTGCGGGAACAATGGCTTTGCGTTCGTTCATTGTGGCGTCTCCTACTCGTTATTTTTTGCGACTAGCCGTTGTCTCCGCCCGCGACGGGCAACACGGCTCCGGTGATGTAACCTGCTTCGTCAGATGCGAGGAAGAGGATGGGTGCGATTTGCTCGTCGAGCGTTCCGTAACGTTTGAAGAAGGTCGATTCAGTGACCTGCTTGACCGCATCGCCCATCCACGCCTTCTCTTGCGCGCTGTCGCCGGCGGCGTTGCGGGGCACGCGTCGCGGAGGTGCTTCTGTCCCGCCGGGTGCCGCAGCGACTACGCGGATGTTCTGCTCGCCATACTCCATTGCGAGGGACTGGGTCATCGCGTTCACTCCGCCCTTCGCGGCCGAGTATGGTACGCGGCGGATACCGCGCGTGGCGTTGGATGAGACGTTGACAATCGTTCCCCGACCTTGCGCGAGCATATGCGGAAGCACCGCGTGACATGCATACAGGGTGGGCATCAGCGAACGGCGGATTTCAGCGTCAATCTGCGTCGGCTCGAATTCGGCGAAGGGCCGCATGCGAATCGCACCGCCAACCCCATTCACCAGAATGTCGATACGGCCAAACTTCTGCACGGCAAAGTCGATTGCAGACGCTGCGCCTTCGTACGTTTCTAGGTCTGCGACGAATCCCGCGGTGTCGGCGCCAGTCGCTTCGGCGGCGACCTCGGAAACGAAGTCGGCGCGGTCGACAAACAATACCTTCGCGCCTTCTGCAGCCGCGCGCAGAGCGACGCCACGGCCGATGCCCTGCGCGGCCCCCGTGACGACCATAACCTTGCCTTCAAACCTTCGAGCGTTCATGAGTCACCGGTGATACGTTGGGAGTGAACTTCTCATAGTGGAAGCTGTTTGGCTTCACACCGTTGTCGTCGAAATATTTACGCACAGCGTCGACCATCGGCGGCGGCCCGCACAGGTACACGTCAACATCGCCGTCATTCAGGCATTCAGCGGGCATGTGTTGCGTCACCCAGCCCTTACGGGGGTGGCTAGACTCAGCTTCTGCAACGACGGTACTGAACGTGAAATTGGGCAGTTTCTCTGTGTACGCCTGGATGGCTTCGACCAGCACGAGGTCGAGGTCTCGCGTCACACCGTAGATTAGGTGCACTCGCTGCTGGGAATTCGCACGAACCAGCACTTCCAGCATCGACAAGAAGGGCGCTAGGCCCGTACCGCCTGCAAGGAACAGCAGCGGTCGCTCGACAGCCCGCAGATAGAAGATTCCCATCGGCCCCGTCAACTCGACCTTGTTGCCCGGCTGTGCCGATTCGAGCCAAGTGCTCATCACGCCACCCGGAATCTTTTTAATCAGAAAGCTGATTTTCGACGCGCCTGGTGTGGACGAGAACGAGTACGAGCGATGCAGACCGCTTCCGGGCACGTCGATGTTGACGTACTGACCGGCCAGGAAAACCGGCGGAACGCCGTCCACGTCCATCTCGAGCACAACCGCTGCGTCTTTGTGCTGCTCGACTTTCGTGACCGTTGCAGCGAACTTGTTGTGCTCCGTTTTGCACGAGGTCGACGAGGCCGGGACCGCAATGACGCAATCGCTCTGGGGGACCATTTGACAGGTAAGCACGAGGCCGCTCTCCTTTTCGTCTTCGGTCAGTGCATCCTCAATGTAGTCATCGCCCAAGTCGTAGCTGCCGCTCTCGGCGCGGCACTTGCAAGTACCGCATACGCCATCTGAGCAATCCATTGGGAGGTTAATCTTTGCACGAAAAGCGGCATCGAGGACCTTTTCGCCGGCTTTGCATTCGACGAAGCGAGTCACGCCGTCTTCAAAGTTCAGTGCAATGTTGTAACTGGACATGTTGCCTCCTACTTCGTTTCCTGGTCCGGCCGAGCATCAGACGTGGTAGACGTCGAGCACCTGGCGGATATAGTCGTTCTTCAGCGCTATCTTCTTGCTCGAAATCAGCAAGCGGTCGCTAACTGCGCGGAAGGTGACGTAGATGGTGCCGAAGAACTGGTCCGTTACCTTGTAACGATGGTTCAGCGTGTTGAAGTTGTACCGGACATCCACTTCGTTATCACGCTCGGCCAGCACTTCCACATTGGTGACGTTGTGGCTAGTACGCGGTTCCGGCATCGAAGCGCCGCTTCGCTCCGTCTTAATGCGGAACACGCGGTCTTCGAGCCCACCTCGGTCCGGGTAATACATCAGCGAGATTTGGCTATGCGGGTCTTCGGTGAGCCTGTCATCATCGTCCCAGGCTGGCATCCAGTAGCTGACGTCTTCGGTGTAGCAGGCGAGCCACTCGTCCCACTGGCGGTCATCGAGAAAGCGCGCTTCTTGGTAGAGCGCATTGCAAATCGTGTGATATTCGAAGCTCATACCGTCGCCTCCGCCTGTTCTTTCCGAAGGGCTTCCCGCATCACCTTCGCCCAGTATTCATGCTGAACGACGAAAAGACCTTCGTCTTCGCTGCGCTCGCCAGAGATGAGCGGATTCAGGCGCATGCCCTTAGCGTTGTCATCAGGCCCATGTACCCAAAGCGGCGCACCACGCGACATGTCGTTCCACATTGACGTGGTGGGACCGTAACCGGCTTGGCAAGCACGGAATTCCTCGAGGTCGTCGCTGGTGCCCATCCCCGAAACGTTGAAGAAGTCTTCGTACTGGCGAATGCGAACAGCGCGGCTCTCTGCGCTTTCACCTTTCGGCGCGAAGCAGAAGATGCTGACCTCAGTCTTGTCAACGCTAATCGGACGGACCACGCGAATCTGGGTACTGAACTGGTCCATCAGGAATACGTTCGGATAAAGACACAAATTTCGCGTCTGATTGACGATGTATTTCGCCTGGTCTTCGCCGACACGTGCGGCGATTTCATCACGATGCTGATAGACCGGACGCACCTCTGGGTTCATCGTCTTGGTCCACAACAGGATGTGGCCATGCTCGAAGCCGTACACGCCGGCGACAGATTTGCTCCAGCTGTTCGCATCGACGGCCTTGGTACCTTCGACCTTGCGACGACCCATCGTCGCGGCGTAATTCCAGTGAACGGTGCTGACGTGGTAGCCGTCACAGCCATTCTCCATCTGCATCTTCCAGTTGCCCTCGTAGATGTACGAGGAGTTTCCGCGTAAAACTTCGAGGCCATCCGGCGCTTGGGAGACGATTTGGTCGATGATGACCTTCGTTTCGCCGAGATAGTCTTCAAGCGGCAGCACATCAGCGTTCAAGCTGCCGAACAAGAAACCGCGATAGTTCTGGAAGCGCGCCACCTTCTTCAGGTCGTGCGAGCCTTGCTTGTTGAACTGCACCGGATACTCGGTGGTCTTTTCGTCCTTAACCTTCAGAAGCTTGCCGGCGTTCGAGAAGGTCCAGCCGTGGAACGGGCAGGTGAAGCTGCCTTTATTGCCGTGCTTGCGGCGGCACAGCATGGCGCCCTTGTGTGCGCACGCATTGATGACAGCGTGCAACTCGCCAGCCTTGTCACGCGTGATGACAATCGGCTGGCGACCGATATACGTGGTGTAGTAGTCGTTGTTGTTCGGCACTTGGCTTTCGTGCGCGAGGTACACCCAATTGCTCTCGAAGATGTGCTTCATCTCGAGTTCGTACAGGTCGGCGTTCGTGAAGATGTCGCGACGGCAACGGAAAACACCGTTTTCCTTGTCGTCCTGAACGGCGTTGGCGAGCAATTCGTCCAGTTGTCGTGCTTTTTCGATGATTGCGGACATGAGTCGTCTCCCTATGCGGACTCCGTGAGGAAGCCCTCTGCATCGGTTCAGATAGTTCGTGTGAGGGCGGCTGCTAGTTGACTGGCTAACCGCCTACTTGAGCAATTACGCCGTCGCTGATACGCGGGGGCGATTAACCAGCTGGTTGTCCTTGCCTTGAACCAGCGGAGTCAACTCGATGTTGAACTCAATTTCTTTGTACGCGTCGGCCTTGAGGCCGAGCGCTGCGCCGCCGGTCTTCTCGACCACATGCGGCACGAGTTCTTCACGAGTCGCGTAAGCGAAGTCATCCCAAATGAGCGGGTCGCCCTCGATGTTGATTTGCGTCGTGAGCTTGCGGGTCGTTTCGCTGGTCACGAAAAAGTGCACGTGCGCCGGACGGTTGCCATGGCGAGCAATCGTGTTGAGCAGTTGCTGCGTGGCACCGTGCGGCGGGCAGCCGTAGCCCACAGGCATGAGCGTGCGGAACTCGTACTTGCCGTCGGCGCCGGTTTTCACCGCGCCGCGAAGATTGAAGTCGTCTTGCGCGCCGGTCGGGTCGAAGTGCGAGTAGAAGCCCTTCGAGTTCGCGTGCCAGCACTCAACCACCGCGTCTGCGACGGGCTTGCCGTCGGGCCCAGTGACCGTGCCACGGATGATGAGCGGGCCCGCGTCTTCGTCGGCGTTCAGGTCAATCTTGGAGACGCCATCACGGACCGGGGCGCCTGCAACATACAGCGGACCTTCGATAGTGCGCGGGGTGCCGCCATGAATTTCGGCTTCCCGGTCTGCTGCATCCATGCGGATGTCGAGATACTTTTCAAGGCCGAGACCAGCCGCGAGAAGCGCAGCCTCACCGTCTTGACCAAGCTTGTTGAAGTAATTTACGCCAGCCCAAATCTCATCGGGTGTCATGTCGAGGTCGTCAATGGCCTTGAATAGGTCGCTCAGCAAACGGTGAGTAATCTGCTTAGCCCGCTCGTTGCCATCATTGCTCCCGAGGTTCGCGGCTGCTTTGAGGAGGTCTTGTACTTCTTTCGATTCGAACACTTTGACGCTCATGTCTGCTCCTAACTCTCTCTATATTCTGTGGGGGTTAACCCTTGTTTTGCCCCGCTTCCGATATGCTCCGAAGGTATAATGCGGGCTGAAACAAAGCATGAATCGGAGAATAGTGGCGTTAAAGAGCCCAGTCCAAGACTGATTTAGTATCGGGCTATATCGAGGAGGTATTGAGATGGAGTTGCGGCATCTTCGCTACTTCGTGGCCGTCGCCGAGGAGCGCAATTTCACGCGAGCAGCGCAGCGACTCCATATCGCGCAGCCGCCGTTGAGCCGACAAATACAGCAACTTGAAGAAACGCTGGGTGTGCAACTGTTCGAGCGCAACTCCCGGCCGCTTAAACTAACCGAGACGGGGAAGTTCTTCTACTCGCACGCCGTTCAGCTAATAGCCCAAACGAGCGAGCTGGAATCCATGACAAGGCGAGTTGGCAATATTGAGCGGAGCCTGTCGGTGGGTTTCGTCGGCTCGACGCTCTACGGGATGTTGCCGAAAATCATCCGGCGGTTTCGCGACGAGAACAAGACAGTTGAACTGAGCCTTCACGAGATGTCGACGATGGACCAGATTCGCGCACTCAAGGACGGTCGCATCGACGTAGGCTTCGGCCGCATTCGCCACGAGGATGCCAACATCCATCGAGTCATTCTCCGCGAAGAGAAGATGATTGTCGCGCTTCCCGATGGTCATCCGCTCTCGGTTTCGAAGCCCGTGCTTACGCTGCGAGACTTGGTTCATGAAACACTCATTATTTTCCCTAAGACGCCCAGGCCTAGCTACGCGGACCAAGTGCTCTCTGCGTTCCAGGACCGCGCGCTCACGCCTCATCGCATCTATGAAGTACGCGAGTTGCAGATTGCCTTGGGTCTTGTCGCGGCCGGCGAAGGGATTTCAGTGGTCCCAAGCAGCGTATATGGTCTGAAGCGCGACGATGTGAGCTATAAAGAGCTGGATGACCCGACCCTTGTTTCGCCAATCATTATGAGTAAGCGGGCAATGGACGAGTCGCCCGACATTGCGGAGATGCTGGAGCTGATTTATCGCCTGTATGAGGAGGAGCGGATTCCCTACGTGCCACGCGCCGACAAAGGGCGGTAGGCCTCTCATACCTCGAGAGTATGGCACTAGACGTCGATGGTCTTGGACAGCCGATTATTGCCCGCGCAATACTTCGGCAACTCACTCACTTTGCCATCCCAAGTATGAACGTCCAAATCACATCCGTCGAAGCGATTCTGGTCGACCTTCCGACCATTCGCGCGCATCAGCTGTCCATGGCGACGATGCAGCAACAAACCATGGTTATCATTCGCCTGCGTTCGAGCGACGGCATCGAGGGCATCGGCGAAGCCACGACCATCGGTGGCTTGTCTTACGGCGAGGAAAGCCCCGAAGGTATCAAGCTGACCATCGACACATACCTGGCGCCGGCGCTGGTTGGGCAGGATGCAACGAACGTCAACGCGGCCATGCTCAAGCTTAACAAGGTAGCGCGTGGAAATCGAATCGCCAAATCGGGCTTAGAAACGGCGCTTTAGGACGCACAAGGCAAGCGCCTCGGCGTTCCTGTCTCTGCGCTGCTTGGTGGCGCCGTTCGCAAGACGCTCCCGGTACTTTGGACGCTGGCGAGCGGCGATACGAGTCGCGACATCGAAGAAGCTGAAACGCTTCTCGCTGAACGTCGCCACAACGTGTTCAAGCTGAAGATTGGTCGTCGCAGCGCGCGAGATGACGTGGCGCACGTGTCGAAAATCAAAGCGGCACTCGGTGACCGAGCAAAGGTGACGGTTGACGTCAATCAGGCGTGGAACGAGGTCGATGCAGCCTTGGGTATCGAAGCTCTGGAGGCCGCGGGTATCGACCTCATCGAACAACCCACGCCGCGCGAGCAGCGGGGGGCGCTTGCCCGGCTCGCGGCGCGCTTCACCGTTCCCATCATGGCCGATGAAGGAGTCACGGGTCCGGAAGATGCGCTTGAGCTCGTACGCGATGCGTGTGCTGATGTATTCGCGCTAAAGATTGCTAAGTCCGGTGGCATATACGGCATGATGCGCACGGCTGCCGTCGCCGACGCAGCGGGGGTGTTGCTGTACGGCGGGACGATGCTCGAAGGTAGCATCGGGTCAATTGCTTCGGCACACGGCTTCAGCGCGCTTCCGCAGCTGGCGTGGGGTACGGAGCTTTTTGGACCGCTGCTGCTCAAGGACGACATCGTTACGGCCCGTCCGCAGTATCGCGACTTCGACCTGCATATTCCGGAAGGTCCGGGACTCGGATTGCAAATCGACGAAGAAAAGCTCGCGTTCTATCGTCGCGACAAGAACGCCTGAGCGCGCGCCAACAGAATATCGACATGACGCTCCGTCCTGCGTGCAGGAGGAGTGCACCACAGGAGGAAACATGCTGTATCTCGTAAAGATGGACGTACATCTACCGCACGACATGCCGGCGGCACAGGCTGAGGAAATCAAAGCGCGTGAAAAAGCCTACTCGCAGGAGCTGCAGCGGGCGGGAAAATGGCAGCAGTTGCATCGCATCGTAGGTGAGTACGCGAACTACAGCGTCTTCGATGTGGAGTCGCATGACGAGCTCCATACCATCCTGTCGGCCTTGCCCTTATTCCCGTATATGAGCATGCAAGTGACGCCGCTTGCACGTCATCCGTCGTCCATTCGCTGAGGACGCGGGCCGCTTCATGTGCCAGGACAGGAATGGGACGTTGGATTCGGTCGCGTCTAAGCGCGCTTGGTCAGTATCAGCAGTTACGGCGGGATTACTCGCCGTCATCATCTCTTACGCCGGTCCGCTCGCAATCTTCTTCCAGGCGGCCCACACCGCCCACGTGGGTAATGACGTGGTCGCCTCCTGGGTATGGTCGATATCGATGGGTGCGGCAATATCCGGACTGACGCTGAGCTGGTGGCTGAAGCAACCCATCATCACGGCGTGGTCCGCGCCCGGAACGGCGTTGCTCGTGACGCTCTTTCCGGTCATGCCTGTGAGCGACGCCATTGGAGCGTACATTGTCGCTGGCGCATGCATCCTTGCGCTCGGCGCTTCGGGGCTCTTCGACCAGATTACGAAGCGCATTCCCCAAGGGATTGCCTGCGGGATGATGGCGGGAATCCTTTTCCAGTTTGGCACCAACGTGTTCAAGTCAGTGGCCATCAATCCATGGCTCGCATTCGGCATGCTCGGTAGCTATCTGGTTTTTCGTCGCTGGGCAGCGCGCTACTGTTTGATTCTCGTGCTCGCATTCGGCTGCCTGCTCGCAATGGCGCTCGGTTTGACGCACTTTGACACCGTTAGCCTCCAAGTGACCCGCCCGGTATTTATGCTGCCCACCTGGAACTGGCAATCGATGATTAGTCTGGCCGTGCCACTTGTCATCGTGAGTCTGACCGGACAGTTTCTGCCCGGGTTCGCTATCTTGCGAGTCTCCGGATATGAGACGCCGAGTCGGCCTGTATTAGTGGGAACCGGCCTTGCGTCGATTCTTGTCGCGTTCACAGGCGGAATAACAATTGTCATCGCTGCGATTACGGCAGCGCTATGCACGGGCGCGGATTCGCATCGTGACCCGCAGCGTCGATACGTTGCAGGTATCGCCAATGGACTCTTCTACCTTATCGGCGGAACATTCGCCGGAACGGTGGTCATGTTGTTTGCCGCGCTTCCTAACGCTTTCGTGGCAGTTCTAGCTGGGCTGGCTCTCTTGGGAGCAATCGCCACGAACATCGTAGGGATAGTCTTGGATGAACCTCATCGCGAAGCATCGTTCATCACCTTCATCGCAACAGCCTCGAATATGAGTTTTCTGGGCCTGGGTTCCGCGTTTTGGGGAATCGTCTTGGGAACAGCGGCGCATATTGTGTTGCGAAGAACTGCCCAGACGCGTTGACTGGCGGTCGGTAGAGCGTTTGTTGGTCCGGTAGCTCGCCCTTTTCATTCTGGGTGCCTAGCGCCCACCGGCGCCTCGCGCACAGTTCGAATCGTTCGCGTTCTCGCTAAATGTCCTCAGCTACCCCGGCGGCGGCCGTCAACACCTTTGACGAGCCTCACCGTGACGAAGGATGACTCCAGCTTGCCCGATATTCTCGCGGACTTTCCCCATACTGCTGACGGAACGTTCGGCTGAAATGTGCTGCATCCGAGAAGCCCGAATCGAAAGCAATCTCTTTAATGCTTTTGTTCTCAAGCGCGCGACTTTTGAGGGCGATAGAGGCAATCTTCAATCTCTCATACCATAACGCCTCTGCCGCGGAAACGCCCTGAGATGCGAAGGCCCGATACAGCGCACTTACCGACATCCCAAGGGCACTGGCGACCTTCGGAATCGTCAGTTCAGAGTCTCGGGCGTTCTCCCTAATGTAGGCTTTGATTCGTGCTTCGTGATACCGCTGCCTCTTGGAAGCCTCCGGTGCTTCTGAAGGTCTAAGAGCGCGAAGATTCGCGGCTATCAGGTCGGTGACGGATTCAGCCACACACGAAAGGGTCTCTCCGTCACACTCATCGATGGTCGCCGGCAGTTCTGCTATCACGTTGCTCAGGAGCCGACTGATAGGACGAGCCCCGGCCATCCTATGTGCGGTGAGGTCCTGGGCGAGCGGGACCTGCATTCTCAGTTCCTCGCGCGGGACCCTGATAACGAACTGTTGAAAATCCCCCGGGAAGTCCAGCACATATGGTCTGGTCGTGTCGTACATCGTGAAGTCACCGGGAGCCAATTGTACCAATCGGTCGTCCTGCATCACGTCACCCGAGCCCGCAACCTGCATCACGACGAGAAAGAATTCTCCTTCGTTGTCGTGAGACCGTTGCTCCCCCCGTCTAAGAGTTTGCCTCGTCGAGGAAACAAGATGGGTGTCTAGACCCGCCAGCGGGCGATGACTAATCGTGGCTTGCAGCTCGCGGTCAGCTAAGCCATCACTCGGCTCGTATTCGAGCGTCACGAACATCTCACTGAGGAGCTGAAGCCACGCGTCGACCTTTTGACCGCATGTAAAGTCCCTATTTACTGAATAATCTGCCACAGCGCCCTCGCTCGTCACGTCCCGCTCCGTAAGCAAAGAATAGCGGGGACATAAATACAGTGGAAGTTGTGCTAGCACTGACTCCATCGTTTCCGGCACATTGGCGGTGTGAGAGCGTCAGTCAAGTAATGCGGCAGTATCAGGCAACAGACGTTTTTTTTGCCCACCTAGGATATCTGCATGACATCGGAGCATCTGGGGCAGCGCAATAGAGCGCCTCTATATTCGAAAATCGATTTGATGAATATTTAGAGAACCTGTCGCTGGCTTCGGCTCGCGACGGCTCCGAGTCGTCTTATGTTTATCCAGCAGGTTTACGGAGCGCGTTAAGAGAGGCGATGATGAAGCAGAATCTGAAAGCGAATTATAAAGTGGCCGCAGTTCAGGCTGCTCCAGAGTTTCTGGACCTGGATAAAGGTATTGCCAAGGCGGTTGCACTCATCGAAGAAGCGGCCCGTGCAGGAGCATCGCTTATTGCGTTTCCCGAGGTCTGGCTTCCGGGCTATCCGTGGTGGATTTGGCTGGACTCGCCAGCGTGGGGTATGCAATTCGTGCGTAGGCACTTTGAGAATTCCTTATCGCTCGAAGATGAACGCTTTGAGACCATCAAGTCGGCGGCTGCTAGAAACGGTATTTACGTTGTACTGGGATTTTCTGAGCGCTCTGGTGGCTCGCTGTATATCGCGCAGGCGATAATCGACGACCACGGGCAGTTGATTGCTACTCGACGAAAGCTCAAGCCCACTCACGCCGAACGAACGGTGTACGGCGAGGGGGACGGGAGTCATCTCGCGGTGCACGACACTCCAATTGGACGTCTCGGCGCTCTTTGTTGCGCCGAGCACATCCAGCCGCTAACGAAGTTTGCAATGTACGCACAGAACGAGCAGGTTCACGTCGCATCATGGCCAAGCTTCTCCGTTTATCGCGGTGCGGCTTACCAGCTAAGCGCGCAGGCAAACAACGCGGCAAGCCAGGTGTACGCGCTCGAGGGCCAATGCTACGTACTCGCGCCGTGTGCGACAGTTTCAAAAGCAATGGTTGACATGCTGGTCGACACCGAGAACAAGCGAGTGCTTCTGACCGAGGGGGGCGGCTACGCCATGATATACGGTCCGGACGGGGCGCCCCTTTGTGAGCCGTTAAGGGAGACGGAAGAAGGACTGCTCTTCGCAGACGTCGACTTAGGCGCAGTGAGCATGGCAAAGGCCGCATATGACCCAGTGGGGCATTATTCTCGACCGGATGTGTTCCGCCTTCTCGTCAACCGCAAACCTGCACAACTTGTGGCTGAATTCGAGCACGAAGCGATGGCGCAAGAAGAACCTGCAAAGACATCAAACGGAAAGGGCGGAAACGAAAGCTTGGCATCCGACGCTCCGTAACGCGGGTTACGCATTTCTCGCAGCGAAGAAACACTCACACCGCCTCGATGCGGCGCTTCAGGCGGCATATTAGTGGGCACAGCTGAGATGTCTGTATTGCGAATTAGATAGCGTTGTGTAGTCGGACATCTCTCGCGTGCTCAGCACGTTATCCATGTCTCGGTCCGTGGCGTCTCCGCACTCGCAAGAAGACGCCGCGGCGTCGAGGGCATCCGGCGCAAAAAAAGCTCCGCAGCGCCACTCATTTGGACCTCAAGCTTTCGGACATTGCAGCGGTTTGTATAAATAGTAGTGCAGATTACTCGGTTCGCGTCGCCTTGGTTCGGTTAGCCCGGCAGGGTCTTCGCGTGCCGCGTTTTGCATCATTACCTTTCAGAAAACAGGCATGAAAAATACCAAGAGAATGTGGCAAATGAGTAGCAAGGCGTTGGCGGTCCCTGTAAGCATGGCAATGTGTTCGCCTGTACTCGCACAGTCTTCGGTGTCTTTGTACGGTGTGCTGGACGCCGGTATCACGTACACTAGCAATATCTCAAACGCCAGTGGTCGGGGAAGGGCAATCCAGTTTCAAGATGGAATTATCCAGCCAACCCAGTGGGGTATGACCGGCGCAGAGGACTTGGGCGGCGGAGTAAAAGCCATATTCAAGCTTGAGAATGGTTTCCAGCTTTCCAACGGATCTTTGATTTCAAACGGTTCAATCTTCAACCGCAAGGCGTACGTTGGTTTTACAGGCCCTTGGGGCAAGATTACGCTCGGCCGAGATTTCGATTTCATAGGCGAGACGTTCGCAGGCTATTCAAACGCCGTGATAACGCCGTCGGGGCTGCTCGGGTGGGGCCTGTCGTCCTATGCCTCAGGCGGCTATATCCTCGACAATCGAGTGTGGGGCGACCAGGTAAGCAACGCGGTGAAATATCTATCACCGACTTTTGGCGGCGCGAGTGCGGGTGCCATGTACGCCTTCGGCAATACTCCGGGTTCGCTCGGCACAAATCAGGTGATGAACTTCATCGTCAACTATGCCCAAGGCAATTTTGCTGGCTCAGTCTCATATTTCTCACAGCACAACGCGGCCAGCGGGTCTGCAAACGAAATAGTTTGGGCTGCCGGCGGGGCGTACAGCCTTGGCGCGCTTCACGTAGTGGCAAATCTAGCTTCGGCCGAGCTATCATCGGCGACCAAACCGCGCGCCACGACGCTCGAAACAGGTGCACAGTACTTTGTTAGACCTGACTTGGCCCTCTCGTTAGGCTACACACAGCAGTGGCGCAACAACGACCTTGGCAGCGCCAATACCTTCATCGTCGGTGCCGACTACTTGCTTTCGAAACGAACCGATGCTTATCTCGTCGGCGTTCTTGGGCACGACCATGCATATGCCGCACAGGTTGAGGCAGCGTTCGGCGCGCCCTCCAGTTCCGACATGCAGAGCGCCGTTCGAGTCGGAATACGGCATCATTTCTAGAGTTAACTCGCGTTGTCTAAAAGCGGAGTTGGCCGGCCAACAGCGAAGATATCGAGTTGTAAGGAACGGCCTAGGAACTGCTTGTGGGCATCGCAGACTACTCGCGCGCAGTGCAACGTCTTTCCTAGGACGCGCTATGCAAGGCGACTTGAATCGTGAATCCCACACGATTCACTATGTGCATGTCTAGAGCCGTCCGCGATGGCGAGGAGAAACTTTTCATTGGCGTATTAGAGTCGCATGGGCTTGCCGGAGATGAGTTCCCACGGTCGAAAAAATGCCGGCTGGTCGGCTAGTGCCTTCCGATTATTTATTCATGGGCTGTGGGTTGTCACCATTTCGCTCCGGACGGGCGGGGGCGGCGCGCGAGCGACCAGCCTGGCTGTTCCCGCAGCCATGGGGGCGCGGGGAGGGCACAGGCGAGATACACGGCTTCGACCATGCCGCGCAGGGCCGTGGGCAGGTTCGAGACCAATTCATCACTCAGCAGTCTGCTGAGGCTCGTCACGGACCTGCTCTTGTTGACGCTCACCGGCTTGTATGATGGCTTGAAATGAATCATTCCGTTCCGAGCCTTGATCAGGTCGCCTAGCGCCTGCTAAGGGGCCTTCGAGGTGTCGAACGTGCTTTCGCGTCCGCACAGCCCAAAGAGAAGCCGGTACTTGTCGTTGATGGAGAGTTTCTCCATGCCATCTCACAAACCGGCGTGGTGCATATAGCCGATCTCGTTCGCGACGGCTTCGAGGCAGGCCATTGCTATGATGACAGCCTCCGCGCAACGGAGAAGATTTCGTTCTTGAATATAAATACAAGAAAGGGACGAAGTCCCTTTATTAGCCATTTTTGCCTGACTGACTATAGGAATCAGCGTACGTGCGTGGTGCTTGCACAACGACGCCGAGATTGTGCTGGGCAGATCCAGCGGAACTTCGTTCGTCCTATGCTGGACTGGAGCAGGTCGCCACCCACGAGAGATCCCACTCGGCATTGTTTTGGTGCGCTGGAATGACCGCGAACGACGCCAGACGCCGTACCTTCCTCCCAAGACAGTTCTGCGGGAATCGGCCTGATGCGATCTATCACGCGCTCGGCGGGCCGCTCGGTCTACTTCCTGATAGGCGGCATCGGGCTGATGTGTCCGCACAAAATCGGATCATTAAAGATTTGACATAAGTAACAAGATCACCCGCTTACCTCAATTCCTTCAGGAAACGCAGCGATATGTGAAGCGCGCCTCGATGTTGAGATATTTCTATCTCGTTCGCCCGGGGCTTCATTGGGTCCGCATCAGGCCTCCCACAGATCATCGGGGCCGAGATAGCTCAGATCGAGTTGCGCGACATTTTGGGCGACAGTCGCACGCACGAGGCCAAGCCTTACTGGATTGAGCGGATGCGGTAAAGAACCGATAGCGTGCCCGTCAGCCGCTAGCACCAGCGGCTGACCATTCCGATGATAGAGGTCAACGGGCGTCCCAGGCGGCGCTGGCGCAGCGAACCATTGGACGCTTCCAAGGTAGTCTCGTCGTGCCCAAGTACGATTATCAGCCGGCGCGAATTCCTGCACGAATTTGAGCCACATGGCCCGAGTCTCGTCTGTAGGCCAGTTGGGTTGGGCCGACCACGCTGCGAGCCCTGGGGAGCGCAGCCAAGCGCGGAGTTCCGCACTGGTGGTGAACGTGGCGCTGGTGTCGGTAACCGCCTTGATGGCAGCGAGCCGTGAATTGAAGCCTGCCTGGATCAAAATCCACGCGGAGCGATTCATCGTACCGGTTTCCACGGCCGACACGGCCAAGCCGAGTTCGTAGCTCGCTAGTGGCAAGCCGTACGAAGCGTCGACGTCGCTATTGGCGTTGGCGCGAACTCGCAACGCTTCCATCGCCCAAGGCAGGCGATAGACCAGTCCGCCTTCGACGAATTGCAATGCGTCGCCTTCTTGACCGGAGACAATCGCGGAGAGCGGTTGCCCGAGGAGCCAGCGACGCAGGATGTCTCTCCAGGCGGCTGGGAATGGATCGGGCTCGAATGGGTAGAAGGTGAAGACCCGCTCGGCTAGCGCGATGATCGCAGCGACCGCTGTATCATGGTCTGACACCATGATTGCTGAGTTCGCCTGGATCAGGAGCTCGTTAGCCTCAGTCGCGATAGCATCAAGCGCATGACCGGCTTCGAGCCCAAGTCCCGCGAGAAAATAGCCGCGCCGTGTCGCGGCTGTTGAATTCGCCCAGATATAGCGGGTCCGAGTGAGGAAGGTGTCGCGATACGCAGCCCGAGACGCATCGTTCATTCGGAGCAGACGGCGCTGCCACAGCGACGATTGAAGAATATTGTCGAGCGCGGCTTCGATCTGATCGTCAGGTACGTCGGCTTCACCGATGAGGCTGAGCACAGCGGTATCGAGCGTTGCCAGGTGACGCTCCCATTCCTTAAGTGCCCGATCGCGCTTGTCAGCCTTTTCCCCAGCGATTTCTGGGAAGGTCCAAGCAGTTGCGTTGTTGACTACATAGTCGATCAACTGCTCAAGATTGCCCCCAACCCGAGCATGCATGCGGACAAGTAACGAGTAGATGAGCTGGACAAGCCCGCTCTCCATCTCGCGTGCACCCACATCCTCGATCAGGCCAGTCCATTCATCGTGTTTTTTTCTATTTGCGTCCTCAAAGATGGG
>JFHF01000055.1 GCA_000648925.1 Caballeronia jiangsuensis | reverse complement strand
CGAATACGCCACATACCATCGGACGCACAGCAAGATCACGTCCAGTGGATAATGCAGCCGCTTCAATACCTTGCCAATGCCAGCAGGCAGGCAGCGTCTTGCGCGGCGTCTTTGTCTTTGCCATCGCGCTCGTCATGCGTTACGGTCTGACAGATTCTACTTGACCGCGTTATCGCGACAGAACCGGTTCATCTGCATTGAAGTGACGATCGAACATGCACATTTTGACAGACCTAGAACGACAAGCGATTCACGCGCTGGCCGGTGGCGATTCCTCACAGTTGGAGGCCACGAGTCACGCATTTCATCGGACCGCGCCACGTCACGGTGTCGCCGCATGCGTCGAACTTCAGTTCATGTCGGAAGAACTCACGCCCGTGCCCGACCTGCTATTGCGTGCGGCATATCGGAAAGGCCGTGCTGCGCCAATCGGCCGGCAAGCCGGCAGCGCGCGCCGCGGTAACGAGCGTGCAGGGAAGGTGAGGGCACGTGGTGAGGATGTGGTGGACACCCGATGGGCACATGCGCGGTTCGAGGATGTCCGGGATGGAAAATAAACAATCCGGCTGGTTCACTCACTCTTCGGTCTGCGGTGCCTGATGTTTGTACGTGGATTGACCCCAGCGGATGCCGAGCGTTACCGCTCGCTTCGGAACCGCGCCCTGGATCAAGCTACTTGGGCGATCGGGTCTAGCGTCTCTCACGAGCAGGCTGTCGTTCGCGACGACGTCGTCGAACGGCTACGATGGGCGGATGAGCAAGCCATCTTCGGCGCACTCCAGGAAAACACACTCTTAGGGATGGCCGGGTGCGTCGCGACGGACGCCATCAAGCGCATCTGTGGGGCGTCCCAAATCAATCTGACGGTAGCGGTCACAAAAGAACCGGCGATCAACCTATATCGCTCACCTAGCTTCGACGAGGTCGCGCGCGAGTCTAGTTCGAATTTAGACGGAGACTCGGCAGACGACCAGTTGCACATGGGCTTGCGCTGGGCCGCGCACAACCCGAACAGATCCGATGCCCTTGAACCGGCTAACCGCCCGACGAAGATCGGCCAGTCTCCTGATATCGCGAGGCGAATGCGGAACATCACCTGAACAGCGATAGGAAATACCCAGATGCGACATACGGACTTTGACAATGAACGGAAGCAAAAGATGCCGCGGGCGGTGCAGGCACCGTACACCGTTCCGCTCACTCGAGCTCAATCGATCAAAAAGCTGCGCGAAGAGACCTCGAAAAGCGGCGAAGCAGACTGACTTCAGGGCTCGCGGTGAGGTTGAAAGATAAGCTAGCACGGTGAAGCAATGGCAACGAAGACGCTAAGAGATGGAACGTATCGGGCAACCTGCAAAGAGCGAAATGCTCTTGCTGCGGCGATGAACGGTCACAGTGCTGTTGATCCGCAAGCACGATGCACGATTGCGAAGGGCTCGGCGGTATTCGTCCGGGAGGGGAAAGAGGTCTGGGGATGCAATGCGACCTACGCCGAAGCGAATTTCAAGCTTGAGCGAATAGGCTGAAGGTGTAGCCTCTGGCCGTCACAGACTCGGTGAATACTAATTCGTGAGGGTGGAATTCCGGCGTGTGGGGTAAAACAGCGTCGCCGGATGGGGCGTTGGATAGGAGGTCGTGGCTGCGAGCGACGCCTACGAGGCCGATGGTCTTCTTGAAGAGCGTCACGACGTCGACGTGGGTGGTCGGTCCCGTCGTTCACAACTTTATCTATTGGCGATCTCGTCAAGGTACTGAGAGTCTGAGAGTCGAAACCGGACCGATCAGGATGCCGCAAACGACCCAGCAATCTCCGAAAACGGAGCCTTCTTGGCAAGGCATTCTCGAGGCCATATAAACGTCCCGAGTAGGAGTGCCCAATGCCCAGTTCCACCGATCTCGGTTGACGGCGGCGGCCGCGACTACCACAGCTACTTTGAGACCCGACGATCGCGGACGATCTGTCGAGGCCATGATCGAATAATGTGAAGTAATAAGTTGCTCAAGAAAGGTAACTAACTATAAAAACTACTGGTCGTGCCATCCGTTCCAGCTACTCTTACCATGACGCTGTTCAGTTATCGCGCAGCGTGAAAAGCACGATTAGTAATTTCACCGGTGCGAATCTTGTGAGAAAGCCAAACCTCATCGCTGATGTTGTCCCCCTCTACCAATCGGCGAATCTCGCCGAAAAGGGCGTAGCGTCGAAGAGCGTCGGCCGCTGAGTTGTAACGGAACCTAAGAGAAGATTACCCAACTGTATGTCATCACGCGGAAGGGAACGCCGGATGCAACTGTTTCATTGGACGAGGACAGGACGCCGTAACGTCAATCCGGGGTTAGGTATCTCTTAGGCTTTCCCCTAAGGCGGGACGATATCAATTGTCGCGAGTTGAAGACCGGTCTAACATCGAAAGCCCGCGCTTAGAGCGGCCCGAGCTGACTTCGGAAGGTCTTGTGATAAGTAAAAGCTGAAATTGCTTGCCTTTGAGGAGATCCGAGAACAATCGCGGCGCACTACAAACAGCGATTAAAGACTGAGAGACAAGAAGGCATAGCGCTCACGAGTTCGCGACACTCATGTTGGTCAAAGACGCTACCGACCATAGTATCGACCGCCAAAAACTGGATACTCCGCTCGAACGCCAGTTGGTCGCCTCAGAGCGACTTGCATGCGGCGCCGCACTACTTCGCATTACTGAAGACGGAGAATTGCTGTTTAGCGCAGTGCGGCGCATCAATTGATCTGTAGTAGTAGAGCGCTCAATCCGTACACATACTGGCCGCGTCACCCCGGCATTTGATTTTCCATTGCCGCATCCCAAGGATGGGCTGGCCTCCTATCTCTCTTGGCCCGGGCTACGGTGCTGGAGACATGTCGGCAGGCGACTCGTCTGCTAGCGCGGCGCATCGGTAACCGACATCCGAGTATACACCTCGTCGAGTCGAGGGCCGCCGCAACACTGGATTGCTGATTTCGAGTGGAAATCAAGATGGCAGACGAATTGACTCGCACGTCTAACGGCGTCGGGAGCTCGACAAGAGATCTCTCTGAATTGGATATGAGACGGCGGGGGCGCGGCGGATGTCATCAGACAATAAAACGTCGACTGCTTTAGGTCGAAGATAGTGCGATTCAATTTCGGGCGAGAAATCGCTCCTGTCCAATGACGTCCCACCTGCAAGTCCGCATTTTAGGAGAGCGTTATGGCACGACCGAGCATTGATGAAATCGTAAAGTCCATCGCACAGGATTTCGACGCGCCCCCGGAAATTGTTTTGAAAATGTTCGAATCGACCTGGGCCGACTTCAGCGAGGGAGCACGGATCTTGGACTACCTGACTGTCCTGGTCATAAAACGTGTGCGCGAGGATCTTCGGAAAGGGAGATCGGCGCCGCACATTGGCGGAATTGAGCAAATCACCGTATCACCGCTTAAAGGCAAAGACGATGGCGAATGCGCTTTTGATGATCGCAAGCGCGAAGACGAGTCCAATGAACACCCACATAAGACGCCAAACGTGAAGCCAAATGGTGACAAGCAGCACTGCAGCCGGTTCTGTTGCAGTAAGGCAGTCCGCTAGGATGTGCGGAACGACACGAACGACTGGAAGCACGATGAAGATGTTGAATCCGGCAGTGGCCCGAGTGTTCAAACGCCTGCATTATCCGCTCGACGTGATCCTGACTTGCATGCGCTGGTACGTGGCCTATCCGCTGAGCCTGCGGCACCTCGGAGACATGATGGCTGAGCGCGGCGTTTCGGTCGGTCATGGTTGTGTCGCGTTAAGGACGAAGGGACGATCGGGCGTCTGATATAAAAGAGGATTGCTTACATCACGAGAGAGTAGAATTGTTCGGCCGCAGTCGAGGCGACGGCATCGTCACACATCTGCCCCTTGCGGATCATGTGCGCGATCTCTATGCTAGACAGGATGATGCGCGCACAGCGGAAGTCGTTGAACCCCATCATCGGTCTTGTGATGCGTTTGATGGCGCGGTGATCCTGCTCGACGACGTTGTTCAGGTATTTGTTTTGCCGGACTTTGATCGGCGTTGAACGCTCGGCATTGAGCGCTTCACGTCCAGCCAGATTTGCGCCGCTCTTGTCCACGGTAATGGTCTCGGGCTCGCCGTTCTGTTCAATCGCCTTCTCGAAATAGCGGCGAGCAGCGGCCTTATCACGATGGGCGCGCAGCAGGAAATCCACCGTGTTTCCCGCCTCGTCGACGGCACGGTACAAGTATTTCCATTGGCCTTTGACCTTGACGTAGGTCTCATCGACGCGCCAGCTCTTGCCGACAGGCCATTTGCGTTTGCGGAATGCCTTCAAACACCGGCAGCAGCTTGACGACCCACCGGTGCACACTCGAATGATCCGCATCGATACCCCGCTCGGCCATCATTTCTCAAGACCCTTGCAAAAATAAAGGATCCGGCGACGAGCGCGACGCCCGAAAATCTTGTCGACATAAAGATCAATTCGAATCCTCAGCCGCAAACGCGAGTCCAGAGTGAGGGGCAGGCAGTTCAAGACGTGTCGAATGGCTTCGTGCAGAACAGCGCGACCAATAGTGCTTCGTTTCCAGGCGGCAACTGAATATGACCGATTTTGTCTCGACGCAGATGGGTAGTCTGACATCGGGCGCGACAAGACTCTCGCAGAATTTGTCGACGTTTCACTCGCAGTTCAAAATCTCGACTCTCTGCTCGAATTGTCAGCTGGGTTTCCCGCCGCATTCAGAGCGCTGCGGTAGCGCCGAATCGCTAGCCCCCGGGCAGCGCTCTGGCTATATGCGCCATTCCTCTTGAGAAGCATGTGTTGGCGTGCCCAACCTGTTACTCAGCCGAAGGTCCTCGATTCTGCATCAGGTATCAGTTTCACAACAATCGGTCGAATCAGATGCTGAGAGACTCAATGCCAAGTCGGTCGAAAAGCTCTTTGTCTGCGTCCCGGACCGGGTTGCCTGTGGTCAGTAATCGGTCACCATAAAAAATAGAATTTGCCCCCGCTAAGAAGCAAAGCGCTTGCAAAGCTTCGTTCATCTGTTCTCGTCCTGCGGACAACCTTACCATCGCTTGAGGCATAGTAATTCTCGCGACTGCGATTGTTCTTACAAACTCGAATGGGTCTAATGCTTCCACGCCAGCGAGTGGAGTACCGGGTACCTGAACGAGGTTGTTGACTGGTACCGACTCCGGGTACGGGTTCATGTTTGCGAGTTGCGCAATGAGCCCCGCACGTTCGCGACGCGACTCCCCCATACCGACAATACCACCACAGCAAACATGAATGCCGGCATCGCGCACGCGCTTGAGCGTATCGATGCGGTCTTGGTAGGTCCGCGTCGAAATGATTTGCCGATAAAATTCGGGCGACGTGTCGAGATTATGATTGTAGTAGTCGAGACCGGCTTCCCGTAATACCTCAACTTGGTGCTTCTCCAACATTCCGAGGGTCACGCATGTTTCCAACCCTAAATCCTTCACCCCACGAATCATCTGTTTGATAGCTTCGAGATGGCGGTCTTTGAGGCTTCGCCACGCCGCGCCCATGCAAAAGCGTGTCGCGCCATTTTCTTTTGCCACTCGGGCCGCCTGAAGCACTTCCTCTACGGGCATTAGTTTCTCAGCAGTCAAACCGGTTTTGTGATGAACCGACTGAGGACAGTAGGCGCAATCTTCCTCGCAGCCGCCGGTTTTTATGGAAAGCAGGGTGGAGAGTTGGATTTTGTTTGCGCTAAAATGAGCGCGATGGACCTGCTGGGCGAGAAAAAGCAAGTCATTGAAGGGAAGTTCGTACAGCTCGAAGATATCGGCAATTTGCCATGTCTTTCCTGTCGGACAGGTATCGAGAGACGACGTTTCGGTGAGTGTATCGGTGAAAGTCATTTGTCTTTCCGTTTCTTGAGAATTAGGTCACGGGTATACATTCGTGCGTGGACTCCAGCAACGGAACTATTGCTAGTTGGTCTGCTGTAGTGTCCGAATAAGGTGGAATGAGGTACGGAATTGAGCCAAGTAGTGGAGCATCAAAAGCTGGTGGCAAGTATCGATTTGAGTGAGATCAAATTTGATGCCTTCTTGCTTAGAAACAATGCTTGGGGCGGCTGGTGTTTTCAGCAGGTAAGGCGCACGAATCTCTTGCGGCAGCGAGGTGCTAGACGCCACATTGAGCCGGTCGACGTCCTCGTTGTGCCACACACCATCCACTGATATCGCCCCGGCAGCGACCGTCTTAATGGCCGCCGCACTCAGTCCGGCTCGGACCAATCGGTGGAGGAGTGCGCACGATACGAAGGTCTTTCCAATCTCAGTGTCAGTGCCCGTAACGAAGTACGAATGCGTGCTCATGCAGAAAACCTAGAGTATGAATCGAACGCCATTTGGAGGCGGTCAAGGTCGTCGAACGAATGAGCCGCTGACAATGAAATACATAAACGTGCGGATCCAACAGGCACTGTTTTACGCCACGTGTGGATGCTCATTTTGAGGGCGATTTCGACCACGGATGCGCCGTCCGATGCGTAGAACGAGTGACCAAGGGTATTGCCGGTCAGCATGGATAGACGCTCAGCAAGCTCGATTGCAGGCTCGTGAGCGCAACCGGCTAACATCGCATGTTCCACCGTATCAATCTGTGCCTTTAGTGCTCGATTGATAAACGGGGTTGCGTAGCCAAAGAGGTTAACCGACCACGAACTAATAGCGTCCAGGTGCCGTCGTCCTTGCGCATCGTAAAGCCACGCGCCGCTTCCCCGTACCACAGGTATGAGGGGAAGACGTTCGTGGTGCTTCAGCTGCGTACAGGGATGCCAGACGGCGCGCAGACTTCTCGTCACGAGGTGGGACTGCCGCTTTTCGTGAGGAACGGATGCCAAGGGATGCCGCCGTGAAGTGAGCGGCCGAACTGCGTTCTAAACGACAACAGAACGACCGAACGACCGCTGAGAGGAGCAATTCAATGAGACTGGGCTGGCTCCTAACGCTGATTCGGAGCCCCGTCTCCGTCTGAGTTACTCTGCACCGACTACCGTGCGAGAGGACTCAGCGCCCGAAACGATCACGAACCACTCTCGCCTTGCCCGACGCATGAGAAGGGCGTAGGTCAGCAATGAAATCAAGAAAGTTGCTGGCGCAGAAAACGACGAGGCAACTCCGCTAGCGCTGTTCAGCACAAGGCCTACAAACGCACCCAGAAACCATGCGATTAGACCGCCCGGGTTGAAGGTCGGAACATGGCCATCTCGTACCTCGATCTCAGGGCCAACGAGGCGTGCATACCGGTCGGAGAAAATGTGCGCCAAGGCAACACCGACCCATGCGACTACGAAAATGCCTTGGAATGCAAGTGCTTGAAGAAGTTTTGAAAATACATCTGCCATCATCATTGCATAAACGAAGGTGCCGACCACAAGCGCCCAGACAAACTTCGGCGCATTAAGCTTGAAGAGCTTTTGAAAGAAGGCCTGCATGTTGATGGTCGCGAGATAGTAATTTGCGGTATTGATTCGCGACTGTGTGACCCAGACGAACAGAAGACCCCATATGCCCATGAGCTTCAACAGCGCAAAAACTACCGAAACCTCCGTCAGCGTTCCTAGGCCGGGAATGGTTGCGACCAAGTAGATTCCGACCGCACCATTAACGAGGAAGGTCAGAACGTAGAATGGCATGCCGAAGTTATAGCGACCGTGATACTTTGAATCACGATTCTTCCCGAACCTAGCGTAGTCGAACGTGTACATCATCAACACCCAAACGCCCATATAGTAGACAAAGCAGTTCCAGCCGCCGCTCACAGATACTTCGCTCGAGCTGCCGAAGTCTAGCCAGGCCGCGTTATATCCGTGTTCGTAAGTGGTGAGAACGACGGCAGCAACGAGGCCGAAAAGATAAAATGGAAGCAACACTCCGTTGAATTTGTCTAACCAATGTTGAACGCTACCGAAGACCAAAGGGACGCTGTAGCACACCACAATCAGGGCGGCCCATTTATATGCGAGGGAAGGGAACAGGTGATTTGCCGCGACAGCAATGATGGAACCTTCGAAGACCGCGTAATACATCGCAGTGGCGAAGAAGATTAAGGTCGCAAGCGCCGCCCCGGCGCTGCCGAAAAGCACGCGGGAGAACAGCGCGACCGATAACCCCGTGCGAATGGAGTATCGACTCATGATGCTATTGACAATGCCGTATGAGACAACAGATATTGCCATCCCAACAAGCGCGTTGCGAGTGCCATAGGTAAGCGCAAGCGTGGCCCCGACCACGATGTAAAAGACAGCGCTGCACACAGCCCACCACGCCATGGTTAGAGATAGCGCTGGCATACGGGCGCTTTCTGAAATAGCAGAGGTCGAGGAATCGAATTCCGTATTCCCCTGCTCTTGGGTCAAGTTCGACATAACATTGTTCCTGAAAACGGGTCTGATATCGTTTCTTAAAGAGAGGTTGCGGCCACTTAAGAGAAACAGGCTCTAAGCTTTGCGAGTCGCTCGGAGTATTGCTTTCGAGCCTCCAGCGCTTCGAGCATGTTGACTGCGACGAAGGTCGTCTTGTAGTTGGGCTGCATCTGACCAATCAAGTCCATGTCAGCGGTTATGATGGTTCCGATGGTTGCGTATCCTCCTCCGGATACCGCATCTCGATGAAGAGCGATTGGTTCCTTTCCGGCCGGAATTTGAATCGAGCCGATGGGATAGCATGCGTCGACAATGTTGGACGGGTCTGCACCTGCGCCAAAGGGCTGTTTGCGTGGCTTGAATGCGAGCGGCCTGCCACCTTTGAATCGGTACCCCGTGCGGTCCGCCTCAGCCGAGACCGACCATGTGTCTTCAAAGAAGGACTTCGCAGAGCCGCTGGTGAGGCGATGGTGGTACAGGCCCGTGAGAACACGCAGCCGATTGTCAGGCCGATGCTCGCGCACAAATTCAGTCGGCAGTTGAACACCTTCCTTGCCCCGGCCAGAAGTCGGGCCAACTCGCAGGGTATCGGCCTTCTGTAATCGACGTCCATTCAGACCGCCGATAGAGCCAAGCGTGTAGGTCGAACGGCTGCCAAGGACAGGCGGAACGTCGAATCCACCAGACACCGCCAAGTACGACCGTGCCCCGCTCTTCACGTAGTCGAACGAAGGCACGCTGCCAGCGCTTATCCGGAGCGCTGCGTTTAACCGTTGGGCGACGCCATCCACTTTAGGCATCATTTCAGCGCCTGTTATGGCCACTATTGCTGAAGTGTGGAAGAGCAACTGTGGCCCGAGGAGCGTGCACTCCAGCACGGCAGCGTCGACGGAGTTTCCAACGAGCAGGTTGGCAGCTTGTGAAGCAAGCTGGTCCAAAGACCCAGAAGGAGGGATGCCGACGTGGTAGAAGCCTTGCCGACCGATATCCTGAATTGACGTCGCCAAGCCGGGCTTTTGTACCTCAATGTCGACGGATTGTTTAGTCTGCATAAAATTCCTCGACTAGCGAGCGGTTATACGCATCAGGGTCGCGCAGGAAGTCCTCTAGAACAAAGGTGGTCGGGCGAATTCTCAACGAGAAGGTGCCGCTTTCGACCTCCGCGATTGTTTTGTCATAGGCAGCCCGGTCGATAGGGTTAAATTTAACTATGTCTCCGGGTCGAAAAAACACCATGAATTCCTTCAGATAAGCGAGCCGTTGAGCCGGGTCGAATATTGGCGCAGGAGTGAGGCCGAACATTTGATAACCGCCTGCGCCTCGGACGGAGTAGATAGCTGTGAAACATCCGCCGTGCGCCACTGTGAGCTTGGGAGTGTCGGTTCTGGGGCTCAGATACTTCGGGACTTCAAGCTGCTTGCTCCGTTCGACCATCTGGAACATAAATGGCAGCCCCGCGACAAATCCAACCATGGAGACAAACCAGGGAGAAGTGGAGTGTGCCGCGATGAAATCGTCTACGTCCTTCTTTCCGTTGATGCGAGCTGCATATTCCAGGTCGGTGGACTTAGGGTCCTGATGGCGCTCACGGAACCTCATCAGGGTTTCGTGCGTCCACGGGTCGTTGTAGTAGACCGGAACTTCGATTACTCGGGTATCGATCGTGAGCGCGGCGTTAGAAAGACTGGCTTCGAGTTCCTGCAGGAGATTGACGACAGCGCTCGGCTCAATGATGTCGGGATTGAACCGCACCTGGTAAGACGCGTTCGCCGGGCAAATTTCAGTAATGCCCCGCACATCGCGGCTTTTCAGTTCACGAGTAATTGATGCGCCCTTGAAGAAGGCTTCCAGGGACATCTCTTCGCTAATCTCGACGAAGACGAACTCATCTCCGCCAAAGGTGTACCGAAAGGTCATTTTGTTACCTCGGCCGGCTGGGCAGTCGCATTTTTGGCGTCTTCCTGGGGCGCGGCGGTCGACGCTTCGGCGCTCCAATCGGATACCCATTTCTCGAGGAAGTTGGTGTGAAAGTCACCGAAACGGACGGCAGGGTCCCGCAAAAGCGCGAGGTGGAGAGGGGTGGTGGTCTTCACGCCCGTGATAGTCAACTCATGCAAAGCGCGCAGCCCGCGTTCGATTGCGGAAGGGCGGTCTTCGTCATGCACGATGACTTTTGCGAGCAGTGAGTCATAGAACGGGGGAATCTGGTAGCCGGCATACAGGTGACTATCGACTCGCACACCGGGCCCGGTGGGCCAGACGAGTTGCTCGATTCGACCAGGGCTCGGGCGGAAATCGAGGAAGGGGTCTTCGGCGTTGATGCGACATTCGATAGCACATCCCCGCATTGCTACGTCCCCTTGTTTGAAGCGCAAGGGCTCTCCGTCAGCGATACGGATGGTTTCACGAACAAGGTCGATGCCAGTGATTGCTTCTGTGACTGGATGCTCGACCTGAATCCGCGTATTCATCTCGATGAAATAGAACTCCTCTCGTGCATCGTCATACAGATATTCAAGCGTTCCCGCGCTTCGGTAGCCCACCGATTGCGCGAGTCGCGCTGCCGAATCACACAACTTGTATCTCACTTCCGAGGTGATTGAAGGGGAGGGTGCCTCCTCCATAATCTTCTGGCGACGACGTTGCAACGAACACTCGCGCTCGAAAAGGTGAATCGCCCTTTGGCCGTCGCCCAAAATCTGAACTTCAATGTGCCTTGCCCTTGCAATAAATCTTTCGAGATACACCCCACCGTCACCGAACGCCGCTTCCGCTTCGCGCTGTGCCTTCGGTAGTTCGGTGTCAAGTTCCTGTGGGTTGTTGGCGACCCGGATACCGCGGCCTCCGCCGCCGGCGGCGGCCTTAATCATGACTGGAAATCCGATTCGTGCGGCCACATCTCGTGCTTCCGATAAGTCACGAACGACGCCGTCGCTGCCAGGCACTGTAGGAACGCCAGCGCGTTGCGCAGTTTCCCTGGCCCGAGCCTTGTCTCCCATCATTGATATCACTGACGCTGCAGGTCCAATAAACACGAGTCCGGCGTCCTCTACTTGCTGCGCGAATCGTGCGTTCTCGGAAAGAAACCCATAGCCGGGATGGATTGCGTCGGAGCCGGTGTCTTGAGCCGCCTGTAGAATACGTTCGGTAATCAAATAGCTCTTGGCGGCATGCGACGGCCCGATATGTACCGCATGGTTGGCCAACTTGACCGCAAGGCTATCCTTATCGGCGTCGCTGAAGACCGCAATCGCCTCCATACCCAGTTCCTGGACAGCTCGGATAACTCGTACAGCGATTTCTCCTCTGTTGGCTACGAGGACTCGCCAAATATTGCTCGGGCGGTATGGTGCGTCGCTTGATCTTAGACTACTCATTTCAGTCCTCAATGCGGATAAGTACTTGTCCCGCTTCGACTGGCTCTCCATCCTCAACGGCAATCTCGATGACTCTGCCGGCGACATCACTCTCCACCTCTGTGAATTGTTTCATCACTTCGACCAAGCCAACAACGGCACCGGTTTGCACACGGCAGTCACGTTCAACGTAATAGTCCTGGTCCGGTGAAGGGCGTCGATAGAAAGTCCCAGGTAGCGGGCTAAGAATTTCATGGATAGCCATTTGGATTCCTCGTCGGTTGGAATTAGTCAGCGAACAATGCGGGCGCCTCGATTCGAATCTCGTTCGCTAAGAGTGCCTCGCGTGTGGCCTTGATAAGGGAGAGCGCCCCAGGCGTATCGCTATGGATGCAAATCGAGTCAAAGTCGATATCGATGTCGGCTCCATCGACGGTTTTCACCTTGCCATCGACGCAGGCACGTATGACTCTATCTGCAACTCGCTGCGGGTCGAGGCGCTGAACGCGCCGCGTAAAAACTATTGACCCGCTGCTGTCGTATTCACGGTCCGCATAAAACTCCCGAACCACCGGTTGCCCGTACTCTTCCGCAATCTTGTAGGTCACAGACGACTGCATGCAGAACAAGAGGAGGTTCGGCGCGCTTTTTCGAAGGGTCTCCACCAGTAGCCGAGAGAGGGGTTCGCTGGCGGCCGCATGCATATAGAGTGCGCCGTGAGGCTTCAAGTGCTGGAGCGTGACCCCCGAGACTCGTGCAAATTCACGGAGCGCGCCGAGCTGGTAAACGATGTCATGCACCAACGCTTGTGGTGTCTCGGTAATGTGGCGACGTCCAAAACCAACCAGGTCTCTGAAACCAGGGTGCGCTCCAATCTGCGCGCCGGTGTCCTTCGCAATCTGAACCGTTCTGGCCATGATGTTAGGGTCACCCGCGTGGAATCCAGTTGCGATATTCGCGGAACTGATGAGCGGCATAATTTCCTCATCGACTCCGTCCCCAATCAGCCACGGGCCAAATCCTTCGCCCATATCCGAGTTCAAATCGACACATTGTTTCCGCATTCCAAAGCTCCCTTGAGCAAATTCGATGTGAATACACCTGTATGCCAAAAGGTAGCAGTCGCTCGAACGTAAAAAAAGTTCTGTTTTTCAATGCTACATATCTGTTTTTTCGATTCATCCGTCGGGTTTAGCTTTTTAGGTGATTACCCTTGAAACAGGTCTGATGCTTCGAAGTGTCTTCTTTAGTTTGTTTCAACAGAATGCTTGGCGGCGGTGCGGCTGAGCAGCCACCGTGCTTATGCGCGAATGTGGGATGGCAACGGCTTCACCTATAGGCATCTGAATTTTCGATACGGCTACATACAAAAATAGAACTTTTTTGACCAGGTACCCGCCTGTACAGTTCGCCCTACTGCCGAGGGTCACCGCACGGAAGGGTGGACGCAGTCGTCCTTGAAAGACCAGCCGAACACGATGTTTCGCGCTGGCGTATTACGTCTAATACTTAGTTTAGCTGAAGGAATAACGCTGACAAGGAAAACTCAGTAGAGTTAGTGGGTCGAAAATCGAAACAATGCCGGCTTAGGAGATAAAGATGAAGTTACAGTTTACTGTTGTGGCTGCTCTATCACTTGCTTCTGTCGAAGCGTCTGCGCAGAGTGCGGTCACGCTCTACGGACTGGTTGAGAATGGAATAACGTACTCGACTAATCAGTTGGGTGGACACGCTGTTCAAGCAGCGAGCGGTGTTGGCTCAGGAAGTCGGTGGGGGTTAAAAGGAAGTGAAGACCTTGGGTCTGACCTGAAGGCCATCTTCACGCTGGAGAATGGGTTCGACGGTTTCACTGGTGCGTTGGGTCAAGGCGGGCGGGAATTCGGCCGTCAAGCATTCGTTGGTATCGCAACACCGCTGGGTTCACTCACGGCGGGGCGGCAATATGACCCGGTTGTGGATTACCTACAACCATACACCTCAAACGGCCTCTGGGGTGGCCAGTACTTCTCGCGGGGGAACGACGTCGATAACACCGACAACGGCTTCCGCCTCGATAACTCAATCAAATTCGCGAGTGCGAATTACAACGGCTTTACCTTTGGCGGTGTCTACAGCTTCGGCAACGTTGCAGGTCATATTGGGCGTCGGGCAGCCTGGGGCTTCGGTGCGAACTACGTAATCGGGCCTTTAGGCCTTGCCGCTGCATATGAGAGTATCGACAGCCCTGGCGTAGCGGTTAGTGGATATCAAAGCGGAGGAAATTACGTCAATGCTATTTATGGAAATGCACTAGCTAATGCGAGCAAGCAGCAGATTGGCGGTGCGGGCGTTACCTACACGGTTGGCGCCGCGAAGTTTCTCGCGTCGTTCACGCGAACGATATTTAAGAATGGCGACTTGAGCGGTACCGTATGGTTCAACAACTATGAGGTCGGCGCGGGATATTACATTACACCATCGTTCCAAGTTAGTGGCGGATACATCTTTACTGATAGCAAAGATGACACGACGTCGCTCAAGCCTCGATACCACCAATTCAACCTGATGGGTGACTACTTCGTATCGAAGCGGACGGATGTAGAAGCCCAAGCTGTCTATCAAATTGCAGCAGGCGATGCAACGCAAGCTCAACTTGCAGGGCTCAATCCTTCGAGCAATAAACGGCAACTCGCAGTTCGGCTGGCCCTTCGACATGCTTTCTGATGCCGTTAGCGAGGCGACGGCTCAAGCGTAACTTGGGTCGTTGTCACGTTCGCTGAGTTACGTTTTTACAGCACGTAACCGAACGGTTAAAGGATTTTTCTTTCGGCTTTGCAAAGTTCATCCAGGGAGTTCGGCATTGCAGGCTGAGGGCCTTCAGGGCCCGTCTGCCGTAAGCCAGAGGCCACGGTTTGCCGTGTGACATCTCAACCGCTAGGCGATTGTACGATGCAAAACGTATTTGATGGGTTTCGCAAGTTTCATCGTGATGTTTACTCGAAGAATAAGAGCCTTTTTTATGGACTGGCACGCCAGCAGAAGCCAAAAGCGCTATTCATATGTTGCTCGGACAGCCGGATGATTCCGGAAATGATTACCCAGTGCGAACCCGGCGAGTTGTTCGTAATTCGGAACGCGGGCAATATCGTTCCTTCTTTCGGCCCCGAGTCCGGAGGCGTAACCGCAACGGTCGAGTACGCCGTATCGGTACTTCAAGTCGAGGACATCATCGTATGCGGACACTCGGACTGTGGCGCTATGAAGGCAATTGTCGAGGACATTCCAATGGCCGGAATGCCAGCGGTGCGGAACTGGCTTCAGTACGCCGATGCAGCACGCGCTGTCTGCAACTCGTGCAAACATGCGACGTCTACAGCCCATGTCGACGCGATGATTCGCCTGAACGTAATCGCGCAACTTAACAATATACGAACCCATCCTTCCGTCGCACTCGCGACAGCGCAATCGCGTCTGCGGCTTCACGGTTGGGTGTTCGATATCCAGTCTGGACGACTGGACGTTTTGGACTTGGAAAACGGAACATTCTCGCCGTTGCTGGATGAGAACACTGTTTGAACGCAATGCATTGCGTGTTGGCGCATGCTTAGTTGCCTCGCGGGTCCATGAAAGCGTGCTTGAAGTACTCTCTCACCGCCTGAATTGCTGGCGTGATTTCGAGGTCCTTGCGCCAAGCGAGACCTACGCTCATCGGCGGGACGGCATCCTCAAGAAGCATCGTTTCAATTCGCTTTCCCTCGAGCGACCACGGTCGATAGACCATGTCGGATAGAATGGCGACACCACTTCCATTTGCGACCATGCTACGTACGGCTTCGACCGATGACGTGCGGAGAATTACGTTCGGCTGATATTGAGTCTGGTTCCAGTACTTCATCGCCGTTTGTGCTGCCTCGTCGACAGTCAACATGACAAATGGCTCGATTGCGACATCGGAGAACTTTACCGTCTGCTTCTGGAGGAGGGGGTGATGAGCTCCGACCCATAGTCGTCTTACCGAGTGTACGACAGGCTCCAGTACGAGGTCCGGATTTGATACATTAGAGGTGAGAAGCACTGCGAGGTCGTAGCGGCCTCTTATGAGTCCCTCTTCGATAGCTTCACGGTTGAGCTCAAAGAGTTGAACCTCAAGCTTGGGATAAAGTGCGTGCAGTCGCATAAGATGATGCGGAAGAAAGTAGCCTAAAACCGTGTAGCTCGCGGCAATCGCCAGCTTCGCTGTAAGCGTACTTTCGAGATTGGGCATGCGCATGGCCTCGTCAACGGACGACAAGATGGTATACGCGTGATTTAGGAAGCGTCTCCCGGTATTCGTTAATACAACTCCATTTGCCGTTCGCACGAATAGCGGCGTACCGAGGGAATCCTCAAGGTCGCGAATCGCGGTCGTGACAGCGGATTGAGAGATAGTCAGTTGAATTGCTGCCTGAGATATTTGCCCTAACTCAGCTGTTGCCACAAAGTATTTAAGTTGACGAATTGTCAGGGACATAATGTTTCCTTGGACTGTACCGCATCCTTGGGAGGATTACTTGCTCCGGTGGAGGGCGCCCAGTTCGCGTGCAGCCGGACACCTAGTACTTGTCGGGCGGTGCTGCGAGCGTAACTTCTCTAAATAGTGCTTGGCGCTGTAGCAGCTTAGTTGAACTGTCGTCATTTCAAAAAAGATATTTTTCCAGTCGCATACGTCATGTGGGCCTCGTGGAGGGGGCCCTGTTCGAGTGAGCAGGGTCTGTTGGACCCGGGGGCAAGGTCCGACCAGCGGCTGTGTTTAACATTGAAGTGGGATTGCGGCTCAAGTAGGTCGAGACAGTTGAGTCCGCTAACCACTTGGAGACCTAGATTGCGTTGCTAATTTTGAATCGAGGGCGCGTGATAAGCGAACCTCGTTGATTCAGGTGCTGCTAACCTCAAGTTTCTCTACAATTGCTTCGACGACAAGGTGGTAGCCGGCCAACTCGTTGACGACGACGCGCGCGACACTCGCTCAAGCGCCTTGTCGGCTTTTGCCGCATCGAGCTTGCCTTTCCCGACAAGCTTCGAGAAGGTATTGGCAAGATAGTCGCAGACATGGTCCTGTCCGCTGTGACCCTCAAGGGCACTTCGAGCGCCGCAGAGCTCGTCTATTGCGTCTTCTGCAAGCAACGTCAGGAGCGTTTCGTTAAGGGATTGGAAAAGCTCGGCATCGACAAGCTGTCGGCAGCGGTCAAGGCAGCGCAATACGACTACCTGTCCAACAACAGCGGTGGGGGCTCGGTCGAGTACATGTACGAGAGCGACCGCAGGCTCGGATTCGCTATTTGCGGCAACTCGCACCCGGAGCGAAACGACTTCGCATGCCCGATAACCGATACGGCAGCCGTCGCGGTAAGAACACCAACGCCAGGAATTTCGCAATCGTTCAGGTAGATGTCTGGAACTCGAAATAACCGAGTGCGCACCGTGGATCAGTAGCGTTCGCAAATCCACGTCGCCGCGCTTGCTGATGCCACCGAGCTTTTTTCTCCCACCGGAGCTGTTCTGTTGCGGCACAAGACCGAGATAGGCGGAGAACTCGCGCCCGGACCGAAACGATCCTGCTTGTCCGATGACCGATAGTGCTGCCGTTGCGGTGAGTACACCAACTCCGAGAATCTCTGAGATACGTTGGCATGCGTCGTCACTGCGTCGCTATTCGAGAATGCGTTGTTCGAACCGTGGGATCTGCTCGTCGAGCGCACGCAGTCGCGGGACTTGATCCTGGAGGTTGGCTTTCAGCATGGCACGAGGTTGATTATCCAGAGATGCCAGCGCCGCCTTTGCAGCCTCGATCGAAGGCCGGCGGCCTTGTGGGATCAGCGCGCGGTTCTCTGCTGTATCGTCGAGCATGTAAATAACCCGATCGTACTGCACCGTCAACACCTTGGTCACGCGTCGCGCCACGCGTGAGCGCGTGATGGCATCGAACGCGCTTCTCGGCACCTTGCCGAAGCGGCCGTTGAAGTCAGCCATGAAGTGGGGGCGTAAGCGTTGGCTGCTTGCTGCGTGTTGATGCCGCGCAGGCGCAGTTCCTCCACCAGCCGGTCCTCCAAGGTCATGGGAACGTGAACTGGATGAATTGCATGAGAGACTGGCTGGCCTGTTCAGGCGCGCTGAACCGGACATACAAGCGAGGCGGGACGGACACGCGCTGCCAGTTGCGGATGTCGAACCTGCGCGAAACGGTGCAGTGACAGGAAAACGGCAACTTCGCGACGATGGGTGGCTCCGTCTAAAGCCAAGATGATCGGCCTGCGGCGTGACCGTACTGCGCCGAAACCGAGACGGCAGTCATTCCGTGATTTCGACATCGATCGTAAGAACATGCGGGGGACGCGACATGTCACCGGCATAAAGTTCGAGCGATGTCCGGCCGGCTTTGCGCGCGACGAACAGCACGCGGTTCGGCAAGCCCGCCGGTGACAAGATGTCTCCGCTGCCCGTCACGATACCCCCGATAAACGGTCCGAGTAATTCGAGCGCATCGGGCCCGATCACGCGGCCGCCGATCGCCGCGCACGACAGGACATCGCCGACGGCAAGATACAGCGCGCCCGACACGGTGTCGCGACAGGCGAGGTCGATCAGCCGGGCCATCGGTGCTCAACGGCCCTGCGACCGCTGTGAGAAAGTCAACCCGAGTCGCCTCACAACGTGACCTCGACATCTTCCGATGCGTCCCAGTCGCCGTCGCCCGCGCTGCCGCCGTCGAGCGACGCCGGGGCCATGGCGGTTGCGGCAGCGCCATCGGCCTCTGACGCGCCCTTCTTCGGATAAAGCCGCGCGGCGAATGCGTAGTCCGTCGCGTTGATATCGGTGCCGCCGAGAATGGGTTTGCCGTCGCGCGTGATGGAGCCCGGAAGCTGATAGCACATGATCGAGGTCTGATCCGGCGGCGTGGCCATCAACGACTTTTCGTCGAGCGGCGTGAGCACCTGCTGATCCACCGTCGCCTTATCCCAGCGATCGTTCTGCCAGAAATACGCGTAGGCCTTTTGCGGGTCGATGCGCTTGACGAGCGCATCGCGCATATGTTCGTGCATGAAACCCAGCGTGTGGCCCGTTTCGTGCCGCACGACGCGATAGAACTCGGAATCCTGCGTGTTCATAGTGAAGCCTTCGAGGTTCATCGTCTGACGGTTCTTGGGAATGTGGAGGACGTCGGTGCCGATATACGACCAGTATCCGCCGGGTTCGCGCGATATGCGAACGTCGCCGATGCCACTGGTGTACACGAACGACATGCAAGTTTTCGCGCTCCATGCATTCATGTGGCTCAGGATACGGTCGCGCAGATTGCGCGTCGTCGGCTCCATGAAACTCACGGTCAGTCTGCGGCCCGCCGGTCCCCAGTATTTCGAGGTCAACAGCGCGATCGCGAGCGGGTCGAGCACGCCCTTGTGCGGCAGATAACTGGCGGGCAGATACATCGGCGCGTTCGCCGGGTTCACAATGCTCGCGGTGTGCGCCGCGGATTGAAGCAGCCGGCCCGGCAACTGCCTGACGGTGCATCCCACGTCGAGACGGGATGCGCTCGTCGCACCGGATTCATCTGAACTGTCACTGTCGCTGTCATCTCTGGCGCCGTTGCCGTTGCCATCGATCGCCATGTTTGCGGCGTCGGCGATCTTGCGAAGCGTTTCGATCAGGCTTGTGTCGTTCGATCCCATAGCATCATCTCCGTGCAGTCGTGTCGGTACAAATCACGCCCGCAACCAACCCGCATTGCGCGAGGGACGCGCTTTACGGAAGGCCGGGCGAAACGAATCGATGAATCGGTGACAACGCGCGCAATGCCCGATACCTCGCACACCGCGCACTTGGCGGGTCGTGATCGCCGACGTCTTTTCGGTGTGTACCGGGAACTCCGGATGCGTGTCGCGTGATCGTCCCTTTGCCCGATCGGCCCGCCGTCCGTGACGCGCTCTCGTGATGTTGTCTATTACGGATTGCAAAGTAGGTTACGGTTGAATCGAAGTCAAGAAAGCGGGATCGCGCGGACGATAAGAGCGAAACTCTGTCTGATCGGTCGGCAAGGAGCGTCTGAATCGGCCACGGCTGCCTGAATGGTTCACTTTGTTAATTAGCATTCTCGACGAGGATTTTCGGGCGTCTTATTCAAGAACGGTCATGATTAACCGTCCTTGTGTTTGTCCGATTCAAACTAGCTTCGACGCATGACCGATTCGCATGCGCGCCTAGAATTCGGTTCATCGCGCGTGCAAGAAATAGCGAGCGCAATAGTCGAGACGTATGTCGTTGCCCGTGCGCGACGAACGGACCTTCACAGGAGACTTGAAATGACTCAATTCCACGCGAGGATTACCGGACGCGATCAACAGGCCATGGCCGACCTCGTGCGCAAGTACAAGGTACTGGTCGCACGTCACACGGTTGCAAAGGTAGCGGAGGGATATTGCGTGGATGCCCACGCCAGCGACGAGCAGATCCGCGCAATGACCGCCGACGGTTACAGCGTCGAAAAGCGCGAGGACGCGCTGGCCGAAGGCAAGGCGCGACAGGCGGAAATCCGGCCGAACGCCGCGGCAGCGCCGCGGGCTGAATTCACGGTGGCGAAAGTCGCCAGTTATCTCAGCGTGGACGACGTGGAAGCCGCGCTCGCGGCGGCAGTCAAGGCGCCCTTCGACGAATTCACGGCGCTCATTAAGCTGCCCAATGCCACTTGGGAGAAGCGAGTCTGTCAGGCTTTGAAAATTGGCAAGGGCGCTGGATCGCGTGTCGGAATCTATTTTCTGGGCGGCGTGCACGCGCGGGAATGGGGCAGCCCGGATATCCTGCTTCACTTCATTCAGCTTCTGACCGATGCCTACCTGAACCATCGGGACATTACGCTCGGCACAATGACGTTCACCGCGCAGCAGATCAAATCCATCGTTGAGACCAAAGACATTTTCGTCTTCCCGCAGGCGAATCCGGATGGGCGCGACTACAGCATGCGCAAGGAATCGATGTGGAGAAAGAATCGGCGGCCCGCGCCCGAAGGTCATAAGAAGCCGAGTTGTGTCGGCGTCGATGTAAATCGCAACTACGATTTCCTGTGGAATTTCCCCCAGTACTTCGATCCGCAATCGGCGGTGCAGAATTCGACCAGTCCTTGCGACCACGACGTCTATATCGGTCCCGAAGCGGGCTCCGAGCCGGAAACGAAGAACGCCGTGTGGATGTTCGACGAATATCCTCATATTGGCTATTTCGTCGACCTGCATAGTTACTCGGAAGACATTCTTTATAACTGGGGCGACGACGTCGATCAGTCCAGCGATCCGTCGATGAACTTCCAGAACCCGGCGTACGACGGCAAGCGCGGCGTCGCCGACGACACGGCATATCGCGAGTTCATCCGCGCGGAGGACAAGAAAAAGGCCGTGAAGCTCGCGAATGTCATGCGCGACGGAATCAAGGCGGTGCGCGGCCGGGTTTACAAAACAGAGCAGTCCTTGAGCCTTTATCCAACAGCTGGCACGTCCGACGACTACGCGTTCAGTCGCCATATCGTCGATACGACCAAGACCAAGGTCTTTTCGTTCACGATTGAGTGGGGCAGTCAGGACAATCCGACACCGTTCCATCCGCCGTATCCGGAGATGAAGAAGATCATCGACGAAGTGACCTGCGGCCTTCTGGCGTTCTGCGTAGCCGCGCAGTGAGACGTGGGGCAAGGGTCACCGTGCGTGATCAACGTCGAAGCCAGACGACCTCGGCCGGACGGCTTCTATGGAGAATAAGCCGTGAACGATTTTGACTTCGCTGGTTTATACAGAAAGCTGATTCGCGTGCCGCTCACCGAACGTGCGGACAGTCCGATCTCGCCCCGCACCTCGGCCGCCGAACTCTCCGCGCTGCTCGACCAAGGACGTGACCTGCTGCCGTTTTATTTTCAGTCACGCTACGCCGATCCGCTGCGGCGCAATCTCAAGTCCGTCATGCGGCGGCTGGGCACACCCGAAGGCGGCATCGACCTGACGTCGATCGAGACGCTCGCGGGCGCGGTGTATCAGCACGCGAACCTCGACGATCTGCCGCAATTGCAGCGGTTTCTCGCGGTGATCTCGAATATGTACCGCTCGTTTCTTGACGGGACGAAACGCGCGCAACTCGGTATCGAACTCACCAGCGCATTGCCGCCCTTGGCGATGTTTCAGTCGGATGCCGCCTTCGGGCCGTTCACACTCACGAGCGATTCCGTCGCGCGTCTGTTCGATGCGTCCGTCGGGGTCGTGAGCTTGCCGCGTTCCTTTGCGGCGCATCCGCTTTTGTTCGGTAGCCTTGCACACGAAACCGGCGGCCATGACGTGATCCACGCAGACGGCACGCTGCTTGCCGAGCTACGCGCCCGCGCGGACGGGGTGTTCGATGGCCCGAACGCAAAAGGCCTCGGTCTCTTGTGGGACTACTGGATGGACGAGGCCGCCGCCGATGTGTATGGCGTGCTCAACATGGGACCGGCCTTCGGGTTCAATCTTGCGCTGCTGCTTACCGTATTCATCGGACTGGCGCGAGGCTGCGATCCCGATGCGCCGCCCGCGCTTCGCACCGACAGCGGCCCGGACGCCTGGGGCGTGCTGGATCCGCATCCGACCGACATCTTGCGCCTGTCACTCATTCAGGGCGCGGTGGAAAGCCTGACGAGTCTCTCGTTCTCGACACGTCAGACGTGGATGAATCGCCTCGCGGATCTCGCGCAACGCCTAGCGCCCGACGCGCGCATCGTGAAGCTCACCGGCTATGCGCGGGTTCCGGGCGGCAAATCGATGAGCTTCGACGGCTTCATGCCGCTCAGCCGCCAGCAGGACGCGGCGCGGCGCATTGGCGCGATGATCGCGACCGCGCGTCTGAGGGCGCTGGACGGCCGTTCGATACAGGAGATCGAGACCTGGGATGACGCCGACGAAAACGCCGCGGTGACGATGGCGGGGCGTCTGGGAAGCGGCGTTTCGATCATCGGGCTCGGCGACGATGCGCAGATTCTGGCGGCCACCACGCTGGCGGCATTGCGGACGCCGGACGACTACGAGCAGGTCTCGGCACTCGCCGACGAGGCACTCGATGAGAGCTTCAACAGCGATCCTTACTGGGGCGCGGCGCAATCGGATTTGCTATTCATGGGCGCGGCGCGCACGAGTGTCGAGCCGGAAGTGAAGGTCGATCCGTATGCCGCGCATGTGATCGACTTCAATCCGCTCGACGTGCCCGAGGACGACGCGGCGTTCGGAATCGGCCCCGTCACGAGCCATGAGATCGAACCGATCGAATGGCCGGCGCACGGCGAACCTTCGCTCGACAGCAGCTTCGTTTTCAAGGGTGCCGACGCAGAACTGCCGAAGGCGGACATCGTTTTCTTCACGTGGACGAGCGCGGAAGCGAACGCCATGTCCGCGGTGCTCACGCCGGGCATCTGGGCGATGCCGCGCAGCGGTTCGAACGACGCGTCGTGGAACGAGTACACGAATCAATGGGCATCAAAGTTCGCGGGCCGATCGACGGCGAGAGGACCTGCGAGCATCAGTCATTACATCGGCAAGTACATGCCTGTCGTAATCGGCGGTCGCAAGGTGCTGCTATTTAAATCGAATTTTCATCTCGCGCGCGATGACCTGTCGCTGCCGGTCCGCGACATGTTCAGACAGGTACTTGAGCAAACCGGCGCGCGCCTTGCCATCACGACGGGCACCGCCGGCGCGATCGGCCCCAAGCTGCAACTAGGCGACGTGGTGGTCACGAACCGCGCGCTTTTCAAGCTCGATGGTGCCTTTCGGAGCGCGCCCTTCAACGGCAAGTCATACGAAGGGCGATATGTGCCGCGTGCCACCGAGATGGTCGATCTCGTGAACCGCAAGCTCGTCGTGCCGAATGCGGTCGTGTTGCAATCGTCGCCCATTCCGCCGAAGCGCGCGGCGCCTAAGGTGTTCCTCACACATTCGAGTGCCGCGACGGGCGAGCCCGCGGTGATCGTCACCACCGACCTGTTCGAATACGACGACGTTCAAGACACCTTCCATCTGCAGCACAAGGGTTCGATGGTCGAGATGGACGACGCGGTGCTGGGCCTCGTCTGCGAACAACTGGGTGGCGGTATTGCGTGGCTGGCTATTCGCAACGCGAGTGATCCGCAAATGCCGGCGGGTGCGACCAAGGATGTGTCCGCGATGATCTATGCCCGCTATGGATATTGGACAAGTATTCCCAGTGTGCTCGCCTGCTGGGCGATGGCTTGCGACTTCGAGTGAGTTTGGTGGTAGTGCGTATGCTGCGATATGTCCGGTTGCCGAATGAATGGCGCCGAAGCGCTGAGTATCGATGTGATTCGGGAGACAAAGAATCTATCGCATCGGGGCATTCGCTGGCCGGCAGTCGGTCACGCCATCTAAGCCGACGTGCGCTTTACGTCAGTAGGACAGGCTGACGGGCGTCGCGTAAGGATATCCATTGGTCTGAGCACGCTTCATCAACGTGCGCGCTTTTTCGGAAGTTCCGACTACCACGACGATTTGGGGCTTGCTTGTTCCGGTAAATCCGCGCGGCATAGTCGAAGCGGCGCTCGATCTCATTGGCTTTTTCCGTGGCGAGTTGAAGGTCGGATCGGGTCGGCGACCATGCGGGAAAGCCGGTGCGTGCGCTTTTCCCGCATGACTCATGCGCTAGTGTCCCTGCTGCCACTGCAGCACAGGATGCGTCGCGCCAGCGGGCATCGCCCAGACGCCTCCCGCCGGAATGCTCCAGTCGAGGAAGTTCGACGCGTTGCTCATCTGCGTCGTGGTGAGGCCGTTGCTGTCGGGCGGCGCGGTGCCGTTGCCGATGCTGAAGGCGCTCGTTTGCGTCGTCACCGTCCTGTCCCAGTAGACGTTGTTATGGATCGCGCCGTAGTTATAAAACGCGACGCCGCCGTGAAACGAGCCTGGCTCGCCGGGGCCGCTGACCAGATTGGCCGCGAACGACTGGTCGATGATGCCGGTCGCCGTGTTGTCATCGGCGAGCCCCGCGTCCTGCGCATGACCCGTCGAATACGACTGCGTGAGGAGCCCCGCATTGGTCCCGGCAATGCCGCCGGTGCCGCCGTGCGAGCCGCGACCGACCGAACCGGTGACGAACGACTGCGCGATGGTCCCGTAGTTGTCGCCCACGAGTCCGCCTGCATCCCCCTGCGTGAGCACCGCTGCACTGCTGGACGATCGCTCGACGGTGCCGTAGTTGCTGCCGACGAGACCGCCGTCGGGACCACCACCGATAATGATGAAGTCGGTGACGTTGCCGGAACTGGACGAGTAGGTGACGAGCCCGTAGTTGACGCCCACGAGCAGCCCGAACGACCCGACATTCGATCCGACGCCGATGGCCGCGTTGGTGAGGTTCACGTTGCGCACCACGCCATTCTTCCCGACGACCCCGAAGAGACCCAGCGCCGCGGTGGGTCCGCCCCGGCCGATGTCGATCGGTCCGTAGGCCACGCCGTTGATCCTCAGGTTGTCGATCGTATGGCCCATGCCGTCGAACTGGCCCGTGAACGGCGCGTCGGACAGTGCGGCGACCGGGCCGGGCAGTGACCCGATCGGATTGAAGACCATCGTGCCGCTCGCGTCGATGTCCTTGCCGAGCGCGTAGTTACCCGCGACATCCAGCGCGACGTTCTGCAAGTCGTTGACGTTGTTGACGAGCCTGTAGGCGGTAATCTGCGTGACAAGCCCGCTATACGGCGCCGCGGTCCAGCCAGTGTTGGCGAGCACGGTGCCCGGCGAGTAGTTCCCGGTCATATCGTAGAGCGCGCTGACGATGCCCGTGCTCTTCGACCAGTCGATCGTCCCGCCATTCTTGATGCTTCCGCCGTTGTCGACGCCACCGCTGTCCGCGCGCAGGGTGAGGTTGCCGCTCCCGGCGTTGGCGATCGTCGTGTTCGCAGCGATCGTCACGTCGTGAGCCGCGCCGAGCGTCAGCGCCGCCGCGCCGTTCCATTGCACGTTGCCGCTGACGGCCAGGTCGCCCACCGACGTCTCGACATCCACGGACGTGCCAGCATTCAGGCTGCGCGAGACCGCGCCCGCATTGCTTCCGTCAAGGGTGAAGGTGGGCGCGCCGAGCTTCCACGTTCCGGCCAACACCGTCGCGCCGCCGACGTCCAGCGTGGTGCCGCGCGTCTCCACCGTGCCGCCGCTGCCGTTTGCGTTGCTCGCGGACACGTTGCCGTTCGCGTGCACGCCGCCCGAATCCGCGACGAGCCAGACATGACCATCGCGCGTGGTAGTGCCGGTCGCGCGGACCGCGGCGCTGTGACCCGCGAGCGCATAGACGTTGCCATCGGCGGCTTGCAGGTTGATCTGCGCGGCGCGGATCGCGCCCGCGTTCAGCGCCGTGCCGCCGCTGCCCGTCTGCACGAACACCTGCTGGCTGCCCGATGCATCCTGCAACAGCACCTGGCTGCCTGCCGCGAGTTCGGCAGTGCCCTGCGCCGCATCGATGCTGCCGAGGTTCGCCGCGAGCGTGCGCGAGACGAGGAAGACATCGCCGCCGCTCGACCCGATGCGACCCAGATTCACGACGACACCGTTCCCGCCGCCCGAAAGCGTGAGTGCGCCGCCCTGCATGAACGCATTGTTATCGACGTCGAGCGCCGAGGCGACGAAGCGCCCGCCCGTCGCGATCATGCCCGTCGGCCCGACGAGCACGCCCTGCGGGTTGATCAGATAGACGCTGCCGCTCGCGTTGAGCGCGCCGAGAATCACCGACGGATCGCCGCCCGTGACGCGGTTGAGCGTCGCGCCGCTGCCGTTATTGAACATCACGGCGCGGCCATTGCCGATCGAGAAACTGGACCAGTCGATCACGCCGCGTGAGGTGGACTGGTTGATCGTCAGCGACTGCCCGCCGCCGCTGATCGAGCCGCTGCCCGCGACGAACTGTCCGCCCTTCGGCAAGGGCGGAGCGGCGTGCGCCTCGATGCTGGATAGCTCCGAACAAGCCATGGCGAAAAGCAGCGCCACCGTCAGTGGACGAACCCGCAAGCGGCGCGCGCGGATCCTGGGATGATGAGAAAGGTGGGAGTTTCGGGCGGGACGTACCGACAATACAAAACTTGAATCGAGCTGCATATGCCCTCCAGACGGAATCAGACATGCGATCGTCGTCCGGCTGCTGGTGAAGCTCACCGCTGAGTTTTCAAGGGCGTGAACTTCGACGTGCTAGCAGGCCTGCAGATAGTATTAACCTGGAACCCGGTCAGCGGGGACTTGTACGTTCGTTCAGTGCGCAAGGCGGTCCGTGGCGGTGTACCGCAGGCGTGGTCGCAAGGGGTTTCATGTTGTGAAGTTAAGCGTTGTCGGCGACGCTCATGCCGTTAGCCATGTTGAAGAACGCGAGAGGACCGGACGGGGCGCTCGAAACTGCGATCTTCGGCAGTCGGCCAGTTTCGGTCATTCGCTCGCCGTCTAGAAAAGCGCCAGCCAAGGTGGTGACGCGCGCAAGCAAATGCGCACCGCAGTCGGACAGCGCGTTTGCTAGCCGCGTAGCGGCGCGGCCCCCGGTTTGGCATCGCGATTCTCATCGCCTCGCCGCTCGTCATCATTGCCATCGTGGTTGTCGACGAACGGCGAACCGGTGTCGCTATCGCCCGCGCGCAGCGCGGTGCGCGCTTCTTCCGCCAATTTTTCATAGTGTTTTCGGAAACGACTCAGATCTTTTTCCTCGAGTTCTTCGAGATCGAGCAGCGCGTTATGCGCACCTTCCATCGCGCGGATCAGCTCGTCGAGCTTGATCTGCATCGCGGCCGTGTCACGGTTCTGCGTGTTCTGGATCAGGAAGACCATCAGGAACGTGACGATCGTGGTCGACGTGTTGATCACAAGTTGCCATGTGTCGCTGTAGTGAAAGAACGGGCCGGTGATCGCCCACACGAGCACAAGGGCAACGGCCATCACAAAGGTGGCGGGCCTACCGGTCATCGTGGAAAGGTAGCTCGCGAATTTCGAAAACCACTTGCTGCTCATCATGATCTCCGGTAGTCGGGTCAATGTACCGGATGATGGCATAGACGGTGGATTCGCTTCTTTCTACTGATGTGACTTGCAGGCACTAAATGACCGTTTCAAAGTGGGACGACCGTCTCTTGTGGGTCGTCTAGGAACGTTCGGCTTTCACTCATCGATCGCTGTTGTTCCGGTCCAGCCTCGAAATTTCACGATCGACCACGATCCGCCTTTCACAATATGGTCGGTCTCCCCGCAACTGGAACGCCCGTGCGTCAGCGTTCGTTTTGCTTTGTGGGTGGTGGGCGCCGCAAAGCGAAAGTGCTTCTTCACTCGTGCGGCCCGAAAAGTGTCCGGTCTGTACGTCCGGTCGGCTATCATGCCTATCCTCTTCGAAGCCGCTCCTCATGATTTCCATCCGAAATGTCACGCTGCGCCGCGGCGTCAATGTCGTGCTCGACCGCGCATCCGTCACCTTCACCCCCGGCGAAAAGATTGGCCTTGTTGGCCGCAATGGCGCGGGAAAATCGTCCTTCTTCGGCCTTCTCAACGGCACGCTGCACGAAGACGGCGGCGAGTTTTCGATTCCCGCTGCGTGGAAGATGGGCCAAGTCGCGCAGGATATGCCGGAAACAGAGCTGAGTGCGACCGACTTCGTAATCGAGGGTGACATCGGACTGCTTGCCGCGCAGGCCGAGGTGGCCGCCGCTGAGGCCAGCGACGACGGCATGCGCATGGCGCACGCCTACATGGCCCTGCACGACGCCGGTGCACATGATGCCCCCGCGCGCGCCCAAGCGCTGATTCTGGGCCTTGGCTTCACTGCTGCGCAGCTTGGCGAGCCGGTCAATAGTTTCTCCGGCGGCTGGCGCATGCGATTGCAGTTGGCGCGCGCGCTGATGTGCCCGTCCGACGTGCTGCTGCTCGACGAGCCGACGAATCACCTTGACCTCGACGCGCTGGTCTGGCTTGAGGCGTGGCTCAAGCGCTATCAGGGAACCCTGGTAGTGATCAGCCACGATCGCGAATTTCTCGACACGGTGACGCAGGTAACGGTGCACGTCGACAACGCCAAGCTCGTGCGTTACGGCGGCAACTACAGCAAGTTCGAAGACATGCGCGCTGAGCAACTCCTGTTGCAGCAGGCCGCGATGGCCAGGCAAGCGGACAAGATCGCCCACCTGCAAAAATTCATCGACCGTTTCAAGGCCAAGGCTTCGAAGGCAAAGCAGGCGCAAAGCCGCGTCAAGGCGCTCGAACGCATGGAAAAGATCGCGCCAGTGCTTGCCGACGCAGAGTTCAATTTCGAGTTCAAGGAGCCGCTCAACGTCCCGAACCCGCTGTTGTCGATGCTGGATGCGAGCTTCGGCTATCCGGCGCCGACCGACGCACCGCCGGGCACGCCGCCCACCATCATCGTTCGGGGCATCAACCGATCTGTGCTGGCCGGTCAACGCATCGGCATCCTCGGTGCCAACGGGCAGGGCAAGTCCACGCTAGTGAAGACAGTGGCGCACGCGCTGGCGCCGATTGCCGGCGAAATCAGTGAAGGCAAAGGGTTGAACATCGGCTACTTCGCACAGCAGGAACTCGACGTGCTGCGTCCTCTCGACACGCCGATGGAACACATGATTCGGCTCGCAAAGGACACGCCGGCGCACATGCGAGCGCCCGGCCAGAGTGGTACCGAACAATCGCTTCGCACTTTTCTCGGCACCTTCAGTTTCAGCGGCGACATGGTCCATCAGGCCGTCGGCACGATGAGCGGTGGTGAAAAGGCCCGACTCGTGTTGTGCATGATCGTGTGGCAGCGTCCCAACTTGCTGCTGCTCGACGAGCCTACCAACCACCTGGACCTGGCTACCCGCGAAGCGCTAGGCATGGCACTCAACGAATTCGAAGGCACTGTGATGCTCGTCAGTCACGACCGGTCCCTGCTGCGAGCGGTATGTGATGAATTCTGGCTCGTTACCAAGGGTGGCGTCGAGCCCTTCGACGGCGATCTCGACGATTATCAGCAGTTCTTGCGCGACGAAGCTCGTCGCATGCGCGAGCAGGCTGCCGGAGCGTAGAGGCGCTTTGTTTGACGTGGTCGAGGGCCTTTACAGCCTGTCACGGCTGACGCAGCTGGCGAACGACATCGAGTGCACCCGACACCGGCGCGATGGCCAGACGCCGTAACCTGCGGGTGCTTGAGCTCATGCAGGGAGAGGCGCTTCTCGCTCGCGCTGATGGTGAGCTGGAGATCGGGTGCGCCAGATTGACCGATGCTGTCGCGCAAGCTCGAGCGGTGAGCGACCACTGGCGCGAATATCAATGCCTTGTCTGGTTCGCGATAGTGAAACTCGAGCAGGAGGACTCACGTTGACGTCGTGCGACTGGATAGTTCGATCGTAGCGGCCGCAAGAGATGGTCGCGACCTCCCATTCGCCAAACTCCTTGCGTCTTTGTTGCGTGGATTGCTGAACGAACGCCGGCAGCGTTCGCGCAGAATGAGCGAGATCGGGCGTGATTACGTACACGTTGCCGGCTTTCGGACTACTATCCGCTTATGCTTGGACAAACTACTCTTGAACGGCGACTGAATGCCCGACTGAGTGGCAAGCGGCTCAGGGCAAAGGAGGGAAACATGCAACGCTTGGCGCGGTGTTCATGGATTCGCACCCCAAATCAATGTTGCCTTCCGATGCGACCGTTCGTGCTTGGCCTGGCGTCCGCTTACGCGATCGCGGGATCCGGGGCGCCGCCGCTCCCTGGCGGCGGGCAGTTCGTCGCGGGCAGCGGCGCTATAACGACCGGCAGCCGGTCCGTCACGATCAATCAGACGTCGTCGCGGGGCGTCATCGACTGGCGCAGCTTTTCGATCGGGTCGTCTCGCACGGTGACCTTCGACAACGGTAGCGGTGCGACGCTCAATCGGGTGACGGGCGGCGATCCTTCCACGATCCTGGGGCAGATGCACGCGAGCGGCAGTGTCTATCTCATCAATCCGCACGGCGTGCTCGTGGCCCCCGGTGGCGTGATCGCGACGGGCGGGCGCTTCGTTGCATCGACCCTGAATATCGATCCGAACGCCTTCATGCAGGGCGGGCCGCTCGCGTTTTCGGGCGGAGGCAACGGCGTGGTGATCAATCTCGGCAAGATTGGTTCGAGCGGCGGCGACGTGTTCCTCGTGTCGCGCAAGTCGGTGATCAACGCCGGAAGCATCGATGCGCCGAAGGGAACGGTTGAACTGGTGGCAGGCAATCAGGTGCTGTTGCAGGACGCGTCCGCTGGCCAACAGGTATTCGTGCAGGCGGGAAGCGGCGGAACGGTGATAAACGCAGGCACGATCGGGGCGGCGCAAGCCAGCTTGCAAGCCGCCGATGGCAACGTGTATGCCCTCGCGGGCAACAGCGCTGCGATCCGCGCGACCGGCACTGCAACCCGCGATGGCCACGTCTGGCTCGTCGCCGACAAGGGCGAAGTTCATGCGGACGGCACGATCATCGCGAAGAATGCGGACGGCAGCGGCGGCGCCGTCGACACGCGCGCAACGACGCTCGACATCGGCAGCGCGACGGTGCTCGCGGGCCATTGGACATTGAGCGCACCGATCTTCACGATCGACGCGAACGCCGCCAATGCAATCTCGCGCAGCCTGGGCAAGGGCACATCCGTGGACGTTACGACCACAGGCGCGAACAGCGATATCACGGTGAGCGGCAACGTCGAGTGGCAAGGCGGCGCATCGCTTGCGCTGAATTCCGCGAATAGCGTGATGATCGCCGCGGGCTCGGCCATTCGCAACACCGGCGGCGGCAACCTCACCGTTCGCGCCGATGCAACCGGCATCGACAATGGTGGCGGCATCGGCAATCAAGGCACGATCGACTGGTCGAGGAGCAGCGGCATCGTAAGTCTGCTCTATGACTTGAATGGCAGCTATTCGGCCGGAACGCTGCTCGCCAATCGATGCTGGCCGGGCTTGCCCTTCAGCGGCTACGTCACGCAGATCACCGCATACACGCTCGTGAACAACGTCACGGATCTGATGAACGTGTCGCGGGATCTGAAGGGCAATTACGCCCTCGGCAAGGATCTCGACTTCAAGACGACGCAGAGCACCTCCTTCACTCCGATCGCACCGACCGACACGGCGCCCTTCGCCGGGCAGTTCGATGGCTTCGGCCATGTCGTCAGTAATCTGAATATCCAGGTCCCGGCTCAAGCGTACGTTCCGTATGCCGGGCTGTTCGGTGTCATTGGAACGAGCGGCGTCGTACGGAACGTCGGGGTGGCGAACGCCGAGGTCGAGGGCGGTATCGGCGGCAGTTACGGCGCGCTTGCCGGGCGAAACGATGGCGTCGTCGCCTATGCATGGTCGACCGGTGGAGTGGGGTCGGGCGCGGCGTTCGGCGGCGTCGGGGGCGGCGGTCTTGTCGGGTGGAACAAGGGCACGATAGAACGGTCGTGGAGCGGCGCATCGGTCGGCGGCAATGGTTCGTATGGCGGCCTCGTCAACCAGAACGACGGCTGGATCGTGCAGTCTTTCGCGACCGGCTCGATTAACGTTGGCGGTTCGCACGCGAGCGGCGGCGGACTGGTCGCAAGGAACACGGGGGTGATTCAACAATCCTATGGCACGGGTCCTGTCGGCTCCTTGATGGGAGACGGTGCACTTGTCGAATACAACGCCAGCACGGGCATCATCGAAGAGTCGTTTGCCGTGGGGCGGTCGAGTGAGCGACCGACGCCCGATATCAACGGCGCGATCGCCACGCTGAACTCGGGGACGATCCGCAACGACGTGTACTGGAACAAGGAAACGACGAATCAGCTGAACGCGGTGCATGTCGGTGAGGGCGGCACGGCACCGCCCGCGACAAACGGACTGACCACGGCGCAGATGAGCAATCCAGCGAGCTTCGTGTCGTGGAACTTCGGGCCTTCAGGCGTCTGGGCGATGCCGGCGGGCGCGACGTATCCCATGTTGCGCTGGCAACTGACGGCGCATTGAGAACCCTTTGCGGCCCGTAACGTGGCCTCATTGAGCGACCGCACTTATTCAGGATGCGACCTTGAGCGGGATAAGTGCCGAGTGGCAGAAGAGGATGTGCGCCGTGAAAAGGCGGCGCTTTCCAGCGCGTGTAAGTCTCGCCCGGCAACCGCTCCAGCCGGAAGCAATCGGAGCAGTCATGGAGGTAACGAAATGGCTGAAGCCTTCGGGTAAGCGTGTCACGAATTGGTGACAGCGCGAGGGCGCAGGCCCTTAACGTGACTGAACGCCGAGCAAACCTCGAAAATGCCGATGCGCAGGCCGACCCGAACACCCTCGCGGGGAGGCTGATATAACAGGCTGGATGAGCGAAGCAGTGCCGCCAATCACTGTGCAGGGGTAGTGGCGACAGCATGTACACAAGGAAAGCGTACGCAACATGGGAAGTCCCCTGGCGTGGTCAGGGATGACCAACCGGATGCCCGTGAGGGACAGGCCGGGCGCCTTGGGATGACGGAGAGGCTCGTAGTACCGATGAAACCGGGTAAAGCCGGGGATGAAAGGGGCCTCAGTTCAAGACAGACGCAGTACGTAGTGAGGACGTGGAGATTGGGCAACCTATCAACTCCGAATCGTGTTCAGAAGCTGCAGATGGCGTTACACGCGAAAGCGAAGGTAGAAGCTGGGTATCGCTTCTGCGCGCTGTACGACAAGATCTATCGCGAGGATGTGCTGGCGCATGCGTACGCCCAGTGTCGTTCGAACAGGGGCGCGCCGGATGTCGATCGGCAAGACTTCGCGGAGGTTGAAGCGTACGGGGTGCAGAGGTGGTTTGGCGAACTGGCGCTTGCGCTCAGGCAGGAGACTTGCCGGCCAGACCCTATCAGAAGAGTGTTTATCCCGAGGGCCAATGGCAAGCTGAGGCCACTCGGCATCTCGACCTTGCGAGATCGAGTGTGCATGACAGCAGCGATGCTGGTGCTCGAACCGATCTTCGAAGCTGATCTTCCACCGGAGCAGTACGCTTACCGCCCGGGGCGAAACGCCCAGCAAGCGGTGATCGAGGTGGTGGAACGACTGCACCAGGGGCACACGGACGTCGTCGACGCCGACCTCGCGGACTACTTCGGAAATATTCCCCACGCCGATTTGATGTTGTCGCTTGCGCGAAGCATCGTTGACCGGCGCGTGCTGCATCTGATCAAGATGTGGTTGGAGTTCTCCGTTGAAGAAACCGATCATCGAGGCCGGAAGACACGTACGACCGAGGCCAAGGACAGCAGGCGCGGCATTCCGCAAGGCTCATCCGTCTCACCACTGCTGGCGAATATTTATATGCGCGGGTTTGTGCTGGCATGGAAGAAGTTCGGGCTTGAGCGAAGTCTTGGCAGTCGAATCGTGACCTACGCGGACGATCTGGTGATCCTGTGCAAGCGCGGCAAGGCTGAAGAAGCGTTGTCGCGACTACGCGAGATCATGAACAAGCTGGCGCTGACGGTCAACGACGGGAAGACACAAATCTGCGCGGTTCCGGAAGGGGAGTTCCACTTCCTGGGTTTTACGTTTGGGCGGATGTACTCAGCGATAACGGGGGCAAGCCCCTATGGGCATGCGACCGGCGAAGAAGAGTATCCGGCGCATGGTCGAAAAGATTCATGCAATGACGCCCTCCAGATGGCATGGCAAGAGACCACGGAGCTGGTGGGCTGGTTGAACCGCACGCTGCGCGGCAGGGCGAACGACTTCAAGGTAGGGAGCGTAAGCCGAGCCTATCGCGCGCTCGACAGCTACGCCGCAACGTGGTTGCGCCGGTGGTTATGCAACAAACATAAGCTCAGGTGACGCAGGGGCGGTGCTATCCACTCCCGCACCTTTGCGGGCAATATCGGCTCGTACGGCTGAGCGCGCGCGGCGGCGCAGCCTGGCGTGTGTGAAGGCGTGAGGTCTTGTGCGAGAGCCGGATGCGTTGGTAGCGCACGTCGGGTTCGACCAGCGGGATGTGGAAACGGGGCTACGGCGAGGTTATTGGGGCACCGCCAGACGAAAGGGGCGGCAACAGACACGCTCAACCTGCCGCTACCTCGCCACATCTCGACTCTACTGGGTTCAGAAATTCGGGTCGACGCCGCCGGCGATCTGCGGCGCTCGTACTGCGATCTTCGGCAACCGGCCAGTTGCGGACATACGACCAGTACCGGCGACGAGCACCTCGATGGCTGCTGCGCTCTCGCGAGCAGCCATCGCTGTTTTCCTTTACTTTTGTTTGGTCTGAGCGACCGCCGCCCGCAAGGCCAGCAGGTAGCTCTCCACGCCGAACCCACAAATTTGGCCATCGACCACCTCCGCGAACACAGAGTGGTGGCGAAAAGACTCTCGTGCGTGGATATTGGACATATGCAACTCCACGATCGGGCAGGTAAGAATCGCCAGTGCATCGCGGATGCCATAGCTGTAGTGAGTCCACGCGCCGGCGTTGATCAGGACGGCGTCACAGCGCTCCTCGAAGGCTTGGTGAATGCGCTCGCACATGGCTCCTTCGCTGTTTGTCTGAAACGATTCCAGCTGTACGCCGAGTTCGGCGCCGAGAGCCTGCAAACGCCCGTCAATCTCAGCCAGCGTGATCGTTCCGTACTGCACTGGATCGCGCTTGCCGAACATGTTGTGGTTAATACCGTGAAGCATCAGAAACTTTTTCATTCGTCTCTCCTTCGCAGAATCAATCGAGCGGCACCGTGAAGCGGTCGATCACCGCTCGCGTCGCCGGGCGCACGCCGCGCCACCAGTCGAAGGCTTCCGCCGCCTGTTCCACCAGCATCCCCACGCCATCCGCGATGTCGCGCACGCCGGCATTGCGCGCGAGCCGCAGAAAGGGTGTCAGGCGCTTTCCGTAAGCGAGTTCATAGGCCGCGCCTTCAGGGCTGAAGACGCTCGGCGGCACGGGCGGCAGATCGCCCGTGAGGCTGGCCGAGGTCGCGTTGACCACCAGATCGAAGCGTCCCATGGCTTCGAGATCGCCATAGCCGCAAGCGGATATCGGACCGCGTGCGCTGACCTGCGCCGCGAGCGCGCGGCCTTTGACGATGTCGCGATTCGCGAGGACCAACTCGGCCGGCCGAGCGGACAGGAAGGGCAGCAGCGCGCCCCGCACGGCGCCGCCCGCGCCGAGTATCAGAACCCGCTTGCCGGCCATCGGCAGGCCGAGATTGACTTCGATATCGCGCACGAGTCCGATGCCGTCGAAATTCTCGGCGATGATCCGCCCGTTCTCGAACTTCATCGCGTTGACGGCGCCCGCGAGCTCCGCGCGCTCGCTGCGTTCGTCGGCCATGGCGAAGGCTTTCAGCTTGAAGGGCGCCGTGACGTTCATGCCCTTGCCGCCCGCCGCAGCGAAGGCGCGCACGGTTCCGGCAAAGGCCTCGTCGGGCTCCAGCGGCCCTTCGATGGCCGTATAAGCCATGTCCTGCTGTGTCTCCTCGGCAAAAAGCCCATGAATCAGAGGAGATTTGGTGTGTCCGATCGGATTGCCGATCACCGCATACTGGTCCGTCATCATGTCCTCACTTTGAAAACAGAACGCCTTCGGTCTGCATGGCGTCGATCTCGGCAGCACCGAAGCCCAGCGACTGCGCCACTTCCGCGTTGTGCTGACCGAGGTCGGGCCCGACTCGCCGAATCGTCGTGTCGCAGTCGGAGAAGCGAAACGGCAAGTTCGGCAGGCGCAGCGTCCCGAAGCGCGGATGCTGCTGCTCGACCACCATGCCGCGCGCGACGATCTGCGGGTCGGCGAGTACTTCGTCGATGCGCTGCACCTTGGCGCAAGGCACATCGACGCTGTCGAGCAGTTCGAGCACCTTCGCGACCGGCCGCCCCGCTACCCAGGGCTTCACGACCGCGAGGATTTCCACGCGATTGGCATTGCGCCCGTTGAGGGTGTGGAAGCGCGCATCGGCGCCGAAGCCTTCCGGACCACCGTGCGCTTCGACGAGCGCGGCGAAGCGCTTCCACGCGTCGTCCACTTGCGCGGCGATGACGAGATCCGCGTCGGCCGCACGGAAGACGCCATAGAGCGTCGACGTGGGCATGTCGTGGCCCGTCTGTTCGGGGAGAATGCCCTGCATCGTGTAGCACTGCACCGCATATTCGTGCATCGACACCAGCGTGTCATAGAGCGCCATGTCGATGTGCTGGCCCCGGCCGCTCGTCACGCGACCGAGCAGCGCGGCGTTGATCGCGGCGACCGCGTGGATGCCCGTATACATGTCGCCGAGCGAGATGCGCATCAGCGGCGGCGGCGAACCGGGCTCACCGATCATCTGCATGATGCCGCTCTTCGCTTCGGCGATCAGGCCGAAGCCCGCGCGATGCGCATCCGGCCCGGTGTGCCCATACGCGGAGATCGAGCAATAGACGAGGCGCGGATTGCGCGCCGAGAGCGCTTCGTATCCGAGGCCGAGTTTGTCGAGTGCGCCGGGCCGGTAGTTCTCGATGAACACGTCCGCCGAGTCGCACAGACGCTGCATGAATTCCTTGCCGCGCGGGTCTTTCATATTGACGCTCACGCCGCGCTTGCCCATGTTGAGCTGCAGGAAGTAGGCGCTTTGCTGGTCGTCGAGCACGGTGGCGTGCTGGCGCCCTGCGTCGCCGCTGCCGGGACGCTCGACCTTGATGACTTCCGCGCCGAGCGCCGCAAGACAGCGTCCCACATACGGGCCAGCGAGAAAGTGGCTGTAATCGACGACACGCATTCCTTCGAGTGGACGGGCCTGCATCAGAACGCTCCCGGACGGCGCGGCACCATCAGGCGATGCTCACCGCGCTGGACGACCTGGCCGTCCTGGTTGATCAGTTCGGATGGCAACACGACAATGCCCCAGTCCGGGCGGCTCTTGCTCGCGCGCATTGCGCCGACGCGGAACTTCACATGCAGCACGTCGTTAACCTTGATCGGCAGCAGGAAGTCCCACGTCCAGCCGAGCGACATGCCCGGCAGGAAGCGGTACTCGCTCTGCGTCTTGAGCCCGTCCGCGATCGACAAGCCGAACAGGCCATGCGCGACGATCGAACCGAAATGACTGGCGTTGGCGTAGTCCTCATCGACGTGTACAGGCGTGTGGTCGCCCGTGAGGTCGGCATAGGCCAGGATCCGTTCCTTGGTGACCGTATAGGTCGGGCTCAGGCATTCGTCGCCTTCGCGGGCGTCGTCCCAGTATTTCTCGATGATCGTCATGCTCACGCCTCCGCGCGTGGGTTGATCGCCAGCGCCTGCGTGACGCATGCGGCGGGTTTCGCCTGAATCAGTTCGACTGCGAGACCGTCGGGCAGGCGCAGCCAGTTGCGTCCCTGCGGCATCTCGGTGACATCGAACGCCTGCGCTGCGGCGAGCGCGGCTTCGAGGTCTTCGCACATCACACCCAGATGCGCGAGCCGGCCTTCGGGCGCGTCGTGATGCGGGACGTGGATGAATTGCAGGCCGCCGAGCGTCCAGTACTGACGCGGCGCTTCGAGCGTCCCGTCTACTTCGCGCATGGTCATGCCGAGTACTTCTTCGAAAAAGCGAATGTGCCAGTGGATGTCCTTCACCCAGATCGCGACGTGTTCCAGATACGCCTTGGAGCCGCTCATGCTGTCGCTCCTTCGCGTTGCCGGTCCGTCATGGCGCGCTCGACGCCCTTGATGCATGCAACCAGGGTCGAATTGACCGGTGTCGGCACGCCGAGCCTTTCACCCCAGCGCACGACCGCGCCGTTGATGAAGTCGATCTCCGTGACCGATCCTTTCTCCAGGCTTTGCAGCATCGACGTTTTGAACGCGGGCGAAAGTCCTTCGGCCGCCAGGTTCCAGGCCTGTTCCGCATCGGTCATGGACAGATCGATGCCGGCGGCCTGCGCGACACGCATCGCTTCGGCAACCGCGGCCAGCGCGGTGGCCTTGAGCACCGGCTCTTCGTAGAGTTGACCGTACGTGAGGCGCGTGACGCCGGTCAGCGCGCCCGTCGCGACATTGATCAGCAGCTTGTCCCACATCGTGCCGATGATGTTGTCGCTGACCCCGGTCGCCAGACCCGACGCATTGAACGCTTCGGCGATGGCCTTCACCCTGAGCGTGAGCTGACCATCGAGTTCGCCGATATACGTGAGTTTGCCGCTCACGCCGCGCTGGATATGGCCCGGCCCCCGCAGCACGCCTCCGACATAGGTCTTGCCCGCCAGCACGCGTTCCCGCCCGACGATGTCGGCGAGCACGTCTTCGTGGCCGAGCCCATTCTGCAACGAGAGCACGAGCGTGTCGGGGCCGATCAGATCGAGCGCGCCGCGCATGGCCGAATCCGTGTGAAAGGACTTGACCAGCACGACCACCAGATCGACGGCGCCGACTTGAGTGGCCTGCGTCGCCGCATGGACCTTGACGCGGTGGGAGCCGTCGGCATCGTCGACTTGCAGGCCGTCGCGGCGCATCGCCTCGACGTGCGCCGGCGAGCGGTCGATGAGCCAGGTCTCGTGACCACCCTGAGTCAGTGTGGAACCGATGGCGCAGCCCAGCGCCCCGGCTCCGAGAATTGCGATCTTCATTGGCGTCTCCGTATGTGTTGACGCAACGATAGAAGTCGCAGCTCATCATGGCAATGCAATGACTACAATGACGTCATTGCCTCACGTAATAACGATCATGATCCCGACCGAACTGCCCGACCTCAAGCTGCTGCAGCTTTTCGACCTGCTGTACGACACGCGCAACGTCACGCGCGTGGCTGAGCAACTCGGGCAGAGCCAGCCGACGATCAGCATCTGGCTCGGGCGTCTGCGTGAATTCCTGCAAGATCCCTTGTTCATCCGCACGCCCGGCGGCATGGCGCCGACGCCGCAGGCCGATGCCCTAATCGGGCCGTGCCGCGAGATTCTCGAATCGTTGCGGCGCTTTGCTGCGTGGGAAATCGCATTCGATCCCGCTACCGCGAAGCGCCGGTTTCGCATCTGCATGACCGATGCGAGTCACATCACGCTGCTGCCGCGCATGCTGGCGCACATCCGCGCGCAGGCACCGGGCGTTCGCCTGGAGGCCGCGCGGATAGACGGGAACACCGAACGGGCGCTGGAATCGGGCGAGGCCGATCTTGCCATCGGCCATGTGCCGTGGCTCAGCGGCGGCATCTACCAGCAGCAGTTGTATACGCAGGATTGGGTGTGTCTGACGAACCGGCATCACCCGCGTGTGCGTGCGAAGCTCGGCGTGAAGCAATATCGCGCGGAAGGCCATGTGGCGATCGCGGCGGGGACAGGCGCCCAGTTGCTGGAACAGGCGCTCGTGCGGGAGCAGGTGCAGCGGGACATCGTGCTGGAGTTGCCGGGCTTTCTCGGTCTCGGAGCGATCATCCAGACGACGGACCTGATCGCCACGCTGCCACGGCATATCGGGCAGACGCTCGCGAAGGTCAATGATCTGTCGATCCATCCGTGCCCGATTCCCGTGGAAGGCTTTGCCGTGCGGCAGCACTGGCATGCCCGGTATCACCACGAAGTCGGCAATCGTTGGTTGCGTGAAATGGTGGCGCAGTTATTCAGCAGCCTCCGCTGAGCCCCATTTACGGCGTCACGGTTTCCACAGCGCGAACTCGCCCTGCGAGAGTTCCTGCTTGAGAAAATCGATGCAGACACGCACCTTGGCCGACTGCGCGGCGCGTGCCGCGGACATCGCCCAGACGTCCGCTGGCTGCTCCCACGCGGGCAGCACGCGCTCGAGCAAGCCTTCCGCAAGCGCCTGTGCCACGTACGACTGCCCGACCATCACGATGCCGTGACCATCGCGGGCCCAGCGCAGCACCACGTCGCTGTGATTCGACGCAAGCGGCCCGGTGACTTTCACCGTGCTCCAGCCACCCGGGCCGAGCAGACGCCACACCCCGAACGGCTCGTCGCGCTCCCGAAAGACGAGACAGTCGTGCTGCGCGAGATCGTCGACGCTCTTCGGTCGGCCGTGCGCGTCGAGGTAGGCGGGCGCCGCGCACAGCACGCGCGGGCTGACGGCAATGTGATGCGCGATCAGGCCCGGTTCCTGAATCGCGCCCACCCGGATGTCGAGATCGAAACCCTCGTCGACGAGGTTGACGCGGCGATCGACCAGTTCCAGCCAGATTTCGAGTTCGGGATAGCGCTTCTTCATCAACGACACGATGGGCGCAATGTGACTGCGCCCGAGGCGCTGGCTCGAACTGATGCGCAGCGACCCCTTGGGATTTACCCGCAGACTGGACAGGTCGTCGCGCATCGCATCGACGTCCTGCAGGATCGCGCGCGCCCATCGATTGACCGTTTCGCCATCGGTCGTGAGCGACACGCGGCGCGTCGTGCGGTGCAGCAGCTTCACGCCAAGCGTCTTTTCCAGCAAGGCAATGCGCTTGCTGACGTGCGTTTGCGAATTGCCGAACTCGTGTGCGGCCGCCACGAAACTCAGCCGGCGCGCGACTTCGCAGAACAGACGGAGATCGCCGAGCATCGGTTCATTAAGCATGATCTGGTGATTATGGAGTGCCGGATCGAATAATAATAGTTTGAATCGGCGATAGTAACCTCCGGTCATGCTTTGAAACGGAGACGAGCATGATCAATGGCAATACCGGGCTCATTGCCCACATCGGCTATCCAACGCACGCCTTCAAGTCGCCGATGATCTACAACCCGTACTTCGAACACGCCGGCGTGAATGCCGTCGTCGTGCCGATGGGCTGCAAGCCCGAGCATTACCCGGCCTTCCTCCAGTCGATCTTCACGCTTGAAAACATTCGTGGCGCGCTCGTCACGATGCCGCACAAGGTGACCACGGTCGGCTTGCTCGACGATGCCACGCCCACGGTGAAGATCGCCGGATCGTGCAACGCGGTGCGGCGGACGGAGGACGGGCGGCTCCTCGGCGACATGTTCGATGGCGAGGGCTTCGTGCGCGGCGTGCGCCGCAAGGGATGCAAGCTCGAAGGCGCGCGCGTGCTGGTCGTCGGTTGCGGGGGAGTGGGGTCGGCAATCGCTGCATCACTGGCCGCGGCGGGCGTGGCTTGGCTCGGGCTCTTCGATGCGCGCGACGAATCGGCGCAAGGACTCAAGGCGCGTCTCACGACCCATTACCCGACGCTTGAAGTCACGACGGGCAGCAACGACCCGGCCGGCTACGACCTCGTCGTGAACGCGACCCCGATGGGCATGAACGACGGCGATCCGTTACCGGTCGACGTGACGCGCATCGCGCCCGAGACCTTCGTCGGCGAAGTCGTGATGAAGACCGAAATGACGGCGTTTCTCAAGGCCGTGCAGGCGCGCGGTTGCCGTTTCCAGGTCGGCTCCGACATGCTCTTCGAGCAGATCCCCGCTTACCTCGAATTCTTCGGCTTTCCGACAACGACGCCGGAAGTGCTGCGCTCGGTCGCGAAGCTTAGCTACTGAACTCGTCATAATATAAGGAATCCAAATGAATACACCGAAATTCGGCTGGTGCGGACCGCTGCAGAACGCCGCATTGATGAAAGAGGCCGGGCTCGACTACATCGAGGCGCAGCTCGTGCCGATGAAACTCGAAGACGACGCGGCGTTCGGTGATGCCAAGGCGCGCATCGTCGATTTGCCGTTGCCCGCGCTTGCATTTAGCTATCTCTTTCCGCACGATGCGCGCATCGTCGGTCCAGAGAAGAACGAGCGCCGCAATCGCGCGTACTTCGATCGCGTGGTGGAACTGCTGACGCTGGCGCGAGCGCGCGTCGTCGTGCTCGGCAGCGGCTGGACGCGCAACATCCCGGAAGGCTGGACTCAGGCTCAGGCCGAAAATGAATTCCTGACGACGCTCGCATGGTGCGCCGATGCATTGCGGGGCAGCGGCACGACGCTGGTGATCGAGCCATTGAATCGCAAGGAGTCGAATCTGGTGAATAGCGTCGCCGATGGCGCGCGGCTTGCAAAAGCGCTGAACCGCAGTGAAGTGCGCGGCCTTGCGGACTTCTATCACATGGACGAAGAAGCCGAGCCGCTCGATGCAGTGCGCGAGCACTGCGCATGGCTCGCGCATATTCATCTGGCCGACACGGGACGGCTGAATCCGGGCACGGGATCTTACGACTACCCGACGTTCCTCGGGCATCTCAAAGCATGCGGTTATCAGGGCCTGCTCAGTGCCGAATGCGGTTTCAAAGGTGAACCGCTGGCATCGATGCGCGAGAGCGCGGCATTCCTGCGCGCGGCGTGGAACGCCGCATAAGGTTTGCCAATTCGACAAGGTTCGCGGCACGCGGACCGACCTCACTGGAGGAGACAATCATGGAAGTCGCCATCAACGGCGCGACGGCTGCCGACCGCGCTGTCCAAAAATCGACCAAACGGCTCATACCCTTTTTGCTTCTGATGTACGTACTTGCGTTCCTGGACCGCGCCAATGTGGGTTTCGCGAAACAGGCCTTGCATGATGTAGTCGGCATTTCCGATGCGGCGTTCGCATTCGGCGCCAGCATCTTTTTCATTGCATATGTCTTGCTCGAAATCCCGAGCAATCTCGCCATGCACAAGGTGGGCGCGCGTGCCTGGATGTGCCGGATCATGGTGACGTGGGGTCTCGTGTCGGCAGCTACCATGTTCGTGCAGGGCTCGACGAGCTTCTACACATTGCGCTTTATTCTGGGTGCGTGCGAGGCGGGCTTCTTTCCCGGCGTGATCCTCTATCTGACCTACTGGTTTCCGGACCGGACCCGTGCGAAGGTCATGGGTCTCTTCTACTTCGGCGCACCGCTTGCGTTCATGCTCGGTTCGCCGCTATCGGGTTATCTGTTGCGCTTCGACGGCATGCTCGGATTGCACGGCTATCAGTGGATGTTCATGCTCGAAGGGCTGGCGGCGACTGCGGTTGGCGTGTGGGCCTACTTCTATCTCGACGACAAGCCGGCTGACGCCAGCTGGTTCGATTCCGATGAAAAGCGCGAGCTGCTTGCTTTGCTCGAGGCGGAGCAATCGGCGAAGATTTCACATGGCCCACACGGCGCTGGTTCCGCACTTTCCGATCGGACCGTGCTGTACTTCGGGCTGATCTTCTTTCTCATCCAGATGGACGTGTCGGTGGTCGTGTTCTACCTTCCGACCTTCGTGGGCAAGCTGCTCGGTACTGGACCGAATGCGCTCGTGGGCTTCGTCGTTGCCATTCCGTGGACCTGCGCGCTCATCGCGACCTTTGCAGTGCCGAGATGGGCGGCACGCGGAAACAGGCTCGTGGTCTACGGCTGCGCGAGCCTGCTGGTCGCTGCGATCTCGATGTTCATCTCGGCGGGCGCGTCACCGCTCGTATCCATGATCGCTTTGTGTCTCGCGGTAGCGGGCCTCTGGGCTGTCCAGCCCATCTTCTGGTCGATGCTCACGAACTACCTCGGCGGCATGGCGGTTGTCTCCGGCGTCGCGATGGTCAACACCATTGGTAACATCGGCAACTTCGTCTCCCCGAACCTGAAGGCGTGGGCCGACGCGAGCTTCGGATCTAGCGTTGCCGGACTGATTCTGCTAAGCGGTGTCGTCGTATTGGCAGCGCTGCTTTTCATCGGCGCGCGGCGTTCTTCACAACCGGTACGTGTTAAGGCGCTCCACACGTGAAGCGATGGAGCGACCCGGCGGCGAGTATCGGACATGATGTGAATGGCCCGGTGCTTTTGTCGTCGCGTTTTCGCATCCGGCAAGGCTATCTTGAGCAAGTCAACTCCGATAACGGGCGACTGTGCTGCATTCTCGCCTGGTCAATCGTCCGCAGTACCTTTGGAAGCCGTCATCGAAAGTTGCGGAGGTTGGACGGCTGAATTGGGTCGGTTCCCGTCAACGGGTCAATGGAAGTTGCGGCTCGACGTGGCCAGGTTGCCGAGGAGCGCGGTCATGTCGACAAGTCGATTCGCTACAAGGTGCTTCACCTCGCCTTCCTTTTGCCAGACGCCATAGACGCCGAGGAGGGAAGCGCCAAGCGCTTCCTTTCTGAACTTCTCGACCAACGACGGCCAGACAATCACGTTGATCTGGCCGGTCTCGTCCTCCAGCGTAATAAAGAGGACGCCTTTCGCTGTGCCCGGTCGCTGACGCACGGTCACGATGCCGCATGCCTTGGCAAGCCGCCCGTTCGGATATGTCGCAAGCTTCGACGCGGCGAAGATCTTCTTCTCGTTGAGCCGTTCACGCAGCAAGGCAAGAGGGTGCCGATTCAACGTCAGGCCCGTCGAGCGATAGTCGCTGACGATCTCCTGCGCCTCGTTAGGGGCCGCGAGCATCGGCAATTCTTCCTCGCGCGTGGTGGCGCGCAACAAGTCCTTGTCGGGTACGGCTGCCACTGCCTGCCAGAGCGCCTCTCGTCGGTTGCCGGATAGAGCCGAAAGCGCGTTCGCGTCCGCAAGCATCTGCAGGTCGCGGCGATCGAGGCGGGCACGGTTGGCAAGATCGTTGACCGACTCGAAAGGGCGCACCGCTCTCGCGGCCTCGATTCGCGCGGCCGACTCGTCCCGCATACCGCGAATGAGCGACATGCCGAGACGCACTGGCGCCATTGAGCCGTCGCCTTCGAGAAACGAATCCCAGTTACTGACGGTGACGTCGATCGGCAGCACGCGCACCTTGTGACGCTTCGCGTCTTGTACGAGCTGCGAAGGCGAGTAGAAGCCCATTGGCTGGCTGTTGAGCATCGCGCAGAGGAACGCTGCTGGTTCATGGCACTTCAGCCAGCAACTTGCATAGACGAGCAGGGCGAAGCTCGCTGCGTGGCTCTCCGGAAAGCCGTATTCGCCAAAGCCCTGGATCTGCGCGAAGATTGATTCAGCGAACTCGCGGTCGTAGCCACGATCGAGCATGCCGTTCACGATGCGATCGTAGTAATGCTGCAGTCCGCCTTTCCGCTTCCACGCGGCCATCGCGCGACGAAGCTGGTCGGCCTCGCCGGCACTGAAGCCTGCTGCGAGCATCGCAACCTGCATCACCTGCTCCTGAAAGATCGGTACGCCGAGCGTGCGGGCGAGCGCCGTTTCCATTTCGGGGGAGGGGAACGACACGGCTT
>JFHF01000054.1 GCA_000648925.1 Caballeronia jiangsuensis | reverse complement strand
CTAACGCTGACTCCCCGGTCAGCGTTTTTTTTGTCCGATCCACTGTTCATTGGCAGTCGAGTAGCGAAGCCAGCGTCTAACAGCGAAAGATGGCGCATGTTCCGGAGCGGCATATTCCGCAGGAAGCGACGCATCGGAGTGCTTTCAGCAAGTTCTTGTTGTGGTTTGACGCGGCAATACAGGCAGTCAGTGCCACGACTTTGGCAGTGGGCAGGTGATGAGTTGTTAGCGCTCGCGCTTCGGTTCTAGATGTCCAGTTGCCAAGACACTTAGGAACGTGACTACCCGTCGGTCTCGTCTATTGATAGGAAACGCGTAGCACTCGTCTTTTTTGAAAAAAACAGGCTGGGCTGTGATGTCAACAAGGGTAAACCGCCGCGTCGGCGTATTCGAGGGCATAAATCGCCGATCGAACTGTTCGTGATATGCAAACCTCATTGCATTGCCTTCGGAAATTCAGTTGGTTACGCTTACTTCCATTATTCGGCCCCACAGTGAAGTCTGAGCGAAGGCCGGTTTTTTGAAAACGCGTTGTGACAGGAGACTGAAAAATGGAAACGCTTGAAGGAGTGGTCGTTGTTGGTGGAGGTCCCGTTGGCCTGCTCACCGCGCTCAAACTGGGTCGCGCTGGCGTTAAGGTCATTGTGCTCGAATCGGAGGCTTGCGTTTCGCCGTCGCCCCGCGCTGTCGCGTATATGCCCCCAACCATCGCTGCGATGCAGCGGTTTGGCGTGCTTGAGGATATTCGCAAGCGTGCAGTGTATTGCCCGAGCATCAACTATCGTCACGGCGACGGCACGCTTTTCAGTACGCTGGAATGGAGTGCTGTTGCTGAGGACACCGAGTTCCCGTACATGTTGCTTCTGGGCCAGAACCATGTATCCAACGTCATTAAGCAGCACCTTCAAACGTTGCCCAACGTAGATATTCGCTGGAATCACCGCGTTGAGAGTATCGATCAAGACGCCAACTACGTGACGATTGAAACGCGTTGTCCGGGTGGCATTTCGCGATTGCGTGCTCGCTGGGTGGCGGCGACCGATGGGGCACGCAGCACGGTGCGCGAGAAGATTGGCCTGAGCTTTGACGGTATCACTTGGGCAGAGCGACTCGTCGCAACGAATGTCTTCTATGACTTCACCGTCCATGGCTATTCGCGTGCCAATTTCGTGCATGACCCGCTTGACTGGGCAGTGGTGGTGCAGCTTGACCAAAGCGGCTTGTGGCGCGTCTGTTACGGCGAAGATCCGTCGATCTCGATGGAGGAGGTGCGTCGTCGTATGCCTGAGCGTTTCAAGCGTCTCTTGCCGGGAGCCCCGACACCTGACCGTTATCGCGTCGACCACCTGAATCCGTACCGCGTACATCAGCGCTGTGCTGCCGAGTTTCGCCGAGGCCGTGTGATTCTCGCGGGTGACGCCGCGCACGCAACAAATCCGATGGGTGGTCTGGGTTTGTCCGGTGGTGTGCTTGATGCAGAACATCTGGCTCGTGCGCTGATCTCGGTCGTCAACGACTCCGCATCGGTCAAGGTGCTCGACGACTACTCGGTTGATCGTCGAAAGGTCTTCCTTGAGTTCACGTCGCCGACGGCAACGCAGAACTTCAACTGGATGAAGGAAAGCGACCCTGCGCAACGCGCCCGTGATACCGAACTGCTTACACACGCAGGCACAGACCGCGCTGTGATGCGCGAGGTTCTTCTGAGCTTCGAGAAGCTCAACGGCAGCAGCCGCCCGGCCCCGCCCCTTAAGCTTGCAGCGTAAATTTTGACCGCGATTCAGGACGGCATGAATGTCTGCCGTTCCGTGCGACTTTCGGTCCGACGCACCTCGCACTACGAAGGGGCGAGAAAATTGGCCTCCTCTGCCTTCGACAGTGTGGTTGAGCTAGCGACCAGCGCGATTGAGTCGCTTAAAGATTGTGGCGGCACATATTAGGTTGATAGGCCACGACTGTCATGCTGGGTGTGGCGCCGCGTGTGATGCTGTTCGTGTTTGGCGATCGACTCGTTCGCGAAACCGGAACGAACCAGGAATGCAATTTCTCTATGATTTTTAGGTTTCGCGATTTGCGAACAGGAAGAGGTCTACCTGCATTTGTCTTTCGCGCAACCGTCAAACGCGTGTTGAGTCACCACAGCGTACAAAGTCAGTCGCCGCTACACATGAAGTTCGTCTGAACTTGAGTTTTGTCTCTTAAGAGAACCAACCCGGAGAAACGATATGGCAACTAAGATTCAGATTGTTTTTTACAGCGGCTACGGCCACATCTACAAGATGGCCGAAGCGATCGCGGCAGGCGTCAGAGAAGTTGAAGACGTTGAAGTGAAGTTGCTCCAGGTTCCGGAACTCGTGCCCGAAGAAGTCTTGGTTAAGAGCGGGATGAAGGGCTATCGCGCTGCATTCGAAAGTGTTCAGGTTGCTACGCCAGAGATTCTCGCGGAAGCCGATGGCATCATCTTCGGTACGCCGACGCGATTCGGCAACATGTGCGCTCAAATGCGCAACTTCCTGGACCAAACGGGTGGTCTGTGGATGAACGGTGGCCTGATTGGCAAGGTTGGTAGCGTCTTCACGAGCACCGCTTCGCAACACGGTGGTCAAGAAACGACCATCAGCAGCTTCCATACGACCCTGCTTCACCACGGTATGGTCATCGTTGGTGTGCCGTATTCGGAGCAGCGACTGGTCAACATGAGCGAGATTTCCGGTGGCACGCCCTACGGTGCGTCGACGCTTGCGGGTGCAGATGGTTCGCGTCAACCGAGCGAAAACGAACTGGCAATCGCTCGCTTCCAAGGTCAGCATGTTGCCACGATCACCAAGAAGCTGGTCGCGCAGTCCAAGTAAGTAGGCTGGCCGGTAGCCAATGATTTGCGTGCCGGCCGAAAAAAGGGTGCTTCGCGCATAGGCCGTCGATATGCCCGAATGCACTCTTGAACGAATCACCAAAGGTAGGCGGAATGAGTAAAACGGCCTCACCTCGATAAGCATGCTGCAGTTGTCCTCCTAACGCAAAACAATATTGGGGCACATGGGCAGTGAAGGACGGTAGCGTCAAGCCGTTCATTAATCGCATGAGTACCTATATCGATCTGCTAAAGCCGATTTCGCGGTTTGACATCCGGCATCTAGACGCAAAGATCGATAGCCGTGTCGCGCTCAAACGCTCGGCACTTTGCAGAAGGAAACACTGTAGGTTATTTGGTTTGAACACGCGCGACATAGCCCATTCAGAGGCTATTTTCCTTGAGAAACGCGTGTTTAAAGGAGACACATGATGGAGACGCTAGAAGGCGTGGTCGTAGTTGGCGGAGGTCCCGTCGGCTTGCTCACCGCCCTGAAACTTGGCCGTGCCGGGGTAAAAGTGGTGGTGTTGGAATCGGAGCCTAGCGTCTCGCCATCTCCGCGAGCAGTAGCCTACATGCCGCCCACCGTCGCCGCTTTAGAGCGCTTTGGGCTGCTAGACGATGTGCGAAAACGTGCTGTTTGGTCCCCGGAGATTAACTACCGCCACGGCGACGGTACGTTGTTTTCCACTTTGGATTGGGGTGTGCTCGACGAGGATACGGAGCACCCGTATATGCTCTTGTTGGGACAGAATCACGTCTCCAACGTGATTGTCGAACACCTTCAGGCGCTACCTAACGTTGATATCCGTTGGAATCATCGCGTCGAAAGCATCAAGCAAGATACTGCCTATGTAACGATTGAAACCCGCATGCCTGGCGGGCTATCCCGCATTCGAACACGGTGGGTCGCGGCAACCGATGGTGCGCGCAGCACGGTGCGTGAGCAGCTGGGGTTAACTTTTGATGGCACCACCTGGGATGAAAGGCTGGTGGCAACGAACATATTCTACGATTTCTCTTTCCATGGGTACTCTCGTGCGAATTTTGTGCATGACCCTGTGGATTGGGCCGTAGTGGTGCAGCTTGATCAGAGCGGATTGTGGAGAGTCTGCTACGGTGAGGATCCAGATATCTCGATGGACGAAGTGCGCCGCCGCATGCCCGAGCGATTTAGGAAGATCTTGCCGGGTGCGCCGAATCCTGACCAATATCGCGTTGACCACATTAATCCATACCGGGTACATCAACGTTGCGCATCTGAGTTCCGTCGCGGTCGCGTGCTCTTAGCGGGTGATGCAGCGCACATCACGAATCCGATTGGAGGACTCGGGCTTTCTGGCGGAGTGCTCGATGCGGAACACTTGGCAACTGCTCTAATCGCAGTCATCAAAGAGTCGGCATCGAAGAGAGTACTGGACAAGTACGCGGCAGAACGCAGAAGAGTCTTCTTAGACTTCACATCGCCCACGGCGACAGCGAATTTCAACTGGATGAAGGAAAGTGACCCCGCTAAGCGGGCGCAGGACACAGCGATGCTGCAATCCGCCACTGCAGATCGAGCTGTCATGCGGGAGATGCTCCTTAACTTTGAAAAGCTCAACGGCGTGCCACGACCGTCGCGGCTGTGCGCGCCGGAAGTCGGATCGAATATTCGTAAGTTCGTTGAATCGATGTCAGTCAGAGTAATGACGTCGCTTCGTCGTCTTAAACCGAATTTTTGGAAAACATTCAGAGCAGAGTCTTTGAATACGCAAGTCGTCCTGAAGTGAGCGTTTGCCTTCGGAACGAATGCCCTTTCGTATTCAGTCCACTCGCAGGCAACTCAGAGTGCTGTCGATGTCAGGCCAGAACTGGTGATTGCCATACCCGTGTGGGCAACGCTTAGAAATCGCGTCCGTCAGCGGCGAGCGCAGCGCTGCAAGGCAATCTCGATGCCCTTAGGCAGGCAGCAGGTGTAAGTAGGGAGCAGGACTGGAGGCTTTTTACGGACATTCGGTTCGCGATTCCAGAACAGCTTGAACATTGATATGGCGGCCTTCACGACTTACCCTGTATTTACGCATCTCATAACTTAACTGGAGGCACATCATGCAAGAAACGGTGTTCGGAAGTCTGAACGGTTACTCGAAAGGCTCGATCGAAATCATCACAGGCAAGGCAGAGCACTACGCGAAGTCGAACGTGTTTGCCGTGGCCGCTGGCGCACTGCCTTATGAGAAGGTGGTTGTCGCGAAGAACCTGAAGTACGTCATCGAAACGCTTCGTGCGGAAGGTACGTCGCCGTGGTTCAGCGCAGCGCATGATGAGTTCGCTGTGGTCATGGACGGCGAGGTCGACGTTCAGTTCATCGATCCGACGGATGGCCCGCTTGTCGACAGTGCTAAAGAGGGAACCCTACGTCTTGATGGTGAGCCGAAGGGAAAGCCGATGGGGCGTGTTCACCTGCAACGCGGCCATCAAGTGTTGCTTCCCGCTGGCGCGGCCTATCGATTCACTGCCGTCAAGATGGGCGTACTTCTCCTGCAAACCATCCTTGGCGAGAATTCGGTGGAACGCTGGGCCGATATCTGCGATCGCTAAGCTCACCACTCACTAGCACATTACGGAGTTCATAATGGTACAGAAAAGCATTCAAGCAGATGTCGTTGCGAGCGAACCGCATGAAGTCACTGGCTATCGCGCTTTCAAACTCGGCGAGTTTGAATTCAGCCGTGATTCGTACTTTGCCACCATCAAGTGGCCGTCGAATGGACAAATTCGGACGCACCAGATTTACGTTGATGAGTTCCTTCGTGCGATGATGCGCGACGTCGCTTGGGGCTTCTTTTACGGTTGGGTCAACTTCGACCCGGTGATTGGTACCCGCAACCACTACGGTAAAGTCGATTTATACGCTGGCTCGTACAACGCCAGCTTCAAGGCGGCCGGCATCGACTACACCGAGCAATTCGAAACGCCGCTGATCATGGCGACGTTCAAGGCAATTCTGGCTGATTGGGTCAATGAAGGCTTCGATCCGTTCGCAGCACCTGGCGAAACCGGCTCGGCTTACGGTAGCAAGCATGGCGACAACTTCGAAGCAATCGAGCGCTTCCGGATTGCGACCAAGCGCATGCCTGGCCTCGAAGGCGATTCGCCGCTGCGCGAAGACCTGCCGGTAAATCGTCACTTCGCCGACGTGTCGCAGTCGGAGCCGGAGATTCACGCTGAGCCGGGTTACGAGAAGTCGCTCCACGCATTCAGCCTCTTCAAGTATCTGTCGCGCTCGGACGTTACGTGGAATCCGTCGGTGACGTCTGTTTGCCAGCAGAGCCTGTTCTGCCCGACCACCGAAGAGTTCGTGCTCCCGGTCTTCCATGGCAATGACCGTGTTGAATGGTTCCTGCAACTCTCCGACCAAATCATCTGGGACATCGCTGACAAGGATACGGGCGAGCCGCGTGCGCGCATTACGATGAATCCGGGTGACGTCGCTGCAATGCCGGCAGATATCCGCCACAAGGGTTTCTCCCAAAAGCGCTCGATGTTGCTGGTTTGGGAAAACGCAACGCCTGACCTGCCGAAGCGTTACGAAAGCGGTGAACTGCCTGCCAATCCGATCCAGTTCTAAGGATCCGGTTCTACTTCCTCCGCTGCCCCAGTCTTTAACCAACGGCGCCACAAGTTTGTGGCGCCGTGGGGCAATTGCGTCTCGGCAATATAACAAGTAGGACTGTCATGCAAACCCAACTCTTCATTGACGGCAATTTCGTTCCGTCGCTCTCAGGCGAAACGCTTGCAACGCTGAATCCGCACGACAACACGGTAATCGCGGATATCGCGATGGCGAATCACGCCGACATCGACCGTGCCGTAACTGCGGCAAAAGCCGCTTACCCCGCATGGAAGAATATGGCGGCGGCGGATCGCGGCCGCTTGCTGCTCAAACTCGCAGACGCAATCGAGGCAAATGCGGACCGTCTCGCGCAACTCGAGTCGATCGATACTGGTCATCCGATTCGTGACACGCGCTTTCTTGACGTCCCACGTACTGCCGCAACTTTCCGCTATTTTGGCGGTATGGCTGATAAGTTCGAAGGGTCAGTCATCCCGGTTGACGCGGGTTTTCTGAACTACTTGACACGTGAACCGGTTGGCATCGTCGGTCAAGTCGTGCCTTGGAATTTCCCGTTGATGTTCACAAGCTGGAAGATGGCACCGGCACTCGCCGCAGGCAACTGCGTGGTCATGAAGCCAGCAGAGCTCACGCCGCTTTCAAGCTTGGCAATTGCTGAACTAATGGCAGAGGTCGGCTTCCCGAAAGGCGTGGTCAATATTTTGCCGGGGCTCGGCCATATTGCTGGCCAGTACATTGCAGAGCATCCGGAAATTAGCAAGGTCGCATTTACGGGTTCGACGGCTGTGGGTCGTAAAGTGGTCCAAGCTTCGAGCGGCAATCTGAAAAAAGTGCAGCTCGAGCTTGGCGGGAAGGGTGCGAATATCGTGTTCGCTGATGCGAACATCGCTGCGGTCGTCCAAGGTTCGGCCTTTGGTATCTTCCATAACCAAGGTCAGGCGTGCATTGCTGCGTCCCGAATGATTGTCCACGAGTCGGTGGCTGACGAAGTGCTCGAGAAGTTCGTGGCGCTCACCCGGTCCATCAAGCTGGGCAATCCGCTCGATCCCAAGACCGAAATGGGTCCTCTTACGTCTCTCCAACATCGCGACCGCGTGTTGTCCTATGTTGACATCGCTCGCGAACAGGGCGGTGACGTGTTGACTGGAGGCAAGACACCCGATGGTGAGGGATTCGCGAAAGGCTGCTACGTCGAACCGACGATCGTCCACGCCAAACCGACCGATCGCGTCTCGCAAGAAGAGGTGTTCGGGCCGTTCATGACCGTGACGACCTTCCGCACCGATGAAGAAGCGCTTGCTATTGCGAACGGTACGGAATATGGACTTGGGGCAGGACTGTGGACGCGAGATCTTCAACGAGCCCATCAAATGGCACGTGAAATCCGAAGCGGCATGGTGTGGATCAACTGCTACAAGCGAGTCAGCCCTGGTTCGCCTTTTGGCGGAGTGGGTGCAAGCGGATACGGCCGGGAGATGGGTTTCGAAGTAATGCGCGAATACACCCAGGCGAAGTCGGTTTGGGTGAACGTCGACGCAAAGATCCCCCCGTACTTCCCCCGCTGATAGATCACGGAGCGCTAGTTCTATGGAACCTTTCGTATATCAAAGCCTAAGCTCACGCGTGGTGTTCGGTGTTGGCAGTCTGGACCACCTTAGCCGTGAGATTGATCTGCTTGGCGCGAGGCGAGCGATTGTGCTTTCGACGCCGGAGCAGCGTGCACAAGCAGAGCAGCTTGCCGAACGACTCGGCAAGGGAGCCGCCGGGGTGTTTGCCGAAGCCGTCATGCATGTTCCCATCGAGACTGCGCGCAAGGCGCGCGAATTCGCGGCGAGCGTCAAGGCAGACTGTGCCATTGCCATCGGTGGAGGATCGACAACAGGCCTTGGTAAAGCGATTGCCCTTGAGACGGCGCTCCCTATCATTGCGATCCCGACTACGTACGCCGGTTCGGAGATGACCCCCATCTACGGATTGACGGAAAACGGAATCAAGAAGACAGGGCGCGATGCTCGTGTTTTGCCGAAGACGGTGATTTATGACCCGGCGCTAACGGTATCGCTGCCGAAAGGTCTTTCAGTCACAAGCGGCATCAATGCAATCGCGCACGCTGCGGAAGGCCTGTACTCGCAAGACGCTAATCCCATCATGAACCTCATTGCTGAAGAGGGAATTCGTGCGTTGGGAGAGGGTCTGCCAGGGGTGGTGGATCAGCCGAACGATCTTGACGCACGTGGTGCTTGCTTGTACGGCGCGTGGTTGTGTGGTGCGGTCTTGGGTAGTGTTGGCATGTCATTGCATCACAAGCTATGTCATACGCTAGGAGGCAGCTTTAACTTGCCTCACGCTGAGACCCATACGATCGTGCTGCCTCACGCATTGGCATACAACCGCGAGGCCGCCCCGGAGGCGATGTCGCGGATTGCTCGCGCGCTTCATGCCGAAGATGGTCCGCAGGCTGTTTTCGAACTGGCGCGCAAGAACGGAGCGCCCACTGCATTGAAAGACATCGGGATGAAAGAGTCCGATATAGATGTCGCATTGAACATCGCACTGGACAAGCCTTATTGGAATCCTCGTGCGATTGAGCGTGAGCCGCTGCGTGCGCTGCTTGTTGACGCTTATGAAGGGCGGGCACCGAGTTAGTCGCGGCAAACGCATGAGCAAAGCGGGTAGGCGGGATTGTTGTGCCAGCATCGGATGCATTGAGGCGGTAGGGTTCGTCGCGCTCAGTGAGTGAATCATCAATCGGCGCCGCTTTCCGAGGTTCCGGTTGAAAGTAACAACATGTTGGGTAGGGTTAGACGATCGTGTCATCGAAGGACGTTTGGTTCTCATCGGTTGGCATGCGTCTAAAGCAGGACGGAGACGATTCACAATTACACAAACGCGTCGATCGCGTGAGGACATCATGAATACGACAACTGAGCGCCCCATGGCCGGGCAAGCAGTGCACCCCATTACCGACACTGTGCTGGCGACACTGTCAAGTTGTACCGATGCCCGCGTGCGGCAGTTGATGACAGCTCTCATTCGACATCTGCATGCTTTTGCCCAAGAGGTCCAGTTGACAGGCGAAGAATGGCGCAAAGGTATTGAATTCCTGACCGCAACTGGGAAGAAGTGCGACGGCATTCGGCAGGAATTCATTCTGCTGTCAGACACGCTCGGCTTGTCCATCATGCTCGATGAAATCAATCAACGGGATGGCGTTGCGGATTCAGCGACAACCGAAAGCAGTCTCTTGGGGCCGTTCTATCGAGAGGGCGCATTCGACGAAGAATATGGTGCGAACATCGCGCGTACCGAAGGCGAGCCGACGCTGTTTCATGGTCGTGTGGTGGACGACGGCGGTGAGCCGGTCGCCGACGCTCTCATCGAAGTGTGGGAAACCGCGAACAACGGAATGTACGAAGGGCAGGACCCGGACCAACCGGAGAGTAACCTCCGCGGCCGCTTCCGGTCCGGGCCGGAAGGCGAGTTCGCGTTTCGCGCAATCAAGCCTACGGCTTACCCAATTCCGACCGACGGGCCAGTTGGGCAAATGCTGTTGGCAGTAGGTCGTCATCCGATGCGACCGGGACACGTGCATTTTCTTATTCAAGCACCCGGATACGACACTCTGACTACTGCGCTGTACAGCGCAGACGACCCATATGTCCGTTCGGATGCAGTCTTCGGCGTGAAATCGTCGTTGGTGGTCGATTACGTACGGAATGTTAGCCGGGAAGAGGCGAAGAAATGGGATCTGTCGAGTCCCTTTTTCGACGTCAAGCGGGATTTCGTGCTCAGTCGAGCAAACGCTTAAAGAGACGAAGAGATGAGCTCTATTAGCGGCGAACCACAAGTGCTTCTTTGTGCTCTTGACGACGTACCGGACAACGGTGCCATTGAGATCAAGGCGACTGATCCCGCAACGACAGACGTCGTCATCATTCGCCGCGGCGATGAAGTCTGGGCATATCAGAACCTATGTCCACATTTCTCGGTTCCCTTGAACTACGAGCCAAATACTTTCTGGACCTACGACAGCGAAGTCATCATGTGCGCACATCACAGCGCCATGTTTCGATTCGAAGACGGATTGTGCGTCGATGGACCTTGCAAAGGGGCGACTCTCCGGCCAGTTCAAATCGTCATCGAGGATCGAAAGATCTATGGCGAGATGCCTCGTCGTGCTAGCTCCATGATTCCGCTCAAACGTTGAGACTATCGCGCATCGAGCGTTGAGCTAGATAGTCGACGCCCGGCTGCTTCGTCGAGGCGTGGCGTGCGGCTAATTGGAGAAAATACTCGCCATGGCTCGTGTCTTGCTGCTTAAAGTTGGAGTGCATCGCTTGATGCAGTCCTGTCGCTAAGGCGACCTCATCATGTCCATCCTATTAGGGAGAAGCCCATGTCGGAGCATGTCTACAAGCAGGTTGAACTCACCGGTTCGTCGCCGCAGTCGAGCGATGAGGCTGTCCGTATCGCGTTGGCGAAGGCGGCAAAGACCCTCCATAACATCCACTGGTTCGAAGTTGTGGAAACGCGAGGTCATGTAGAGGATGGAAAGATTCTGCACTGGCAAGTGACCATCAAGGCCGGCTTGCGTATCGACGACTGATTGCTAACGAAACTGAGTGTATGGTTCTCCGCCACACGTTGCGGTGTCCTGCCTCTAAGAGTTCTCAGCGCCACCGAACCACAGCGTCCTGCTGATGTTCCGGTGGCGATTTTCTCGCGGTAAGACAGTTTGATTGACTGACGCAACCAGAGAATTTAGAACATATGGCGGATGCCCAGGGTTACGCCGTTAGTGCTACCGGCTGGTGCGTACAGCGCGCCGTTGGTCGACAGCCCAATATGTTCTGCACCCTTGTTATTGACAAAGCCGTACTGCCCGTACAGTGCGGTCGCTTTCGACAAGGAGTAGACGACGCCGGCGGCAGCCATAATCGACCGGTTGTTGGAATCGTTCCCGTCTCGGATAAACCAACCACCAGCATTAACGTTCAGGGAAGGGGTGATGTTGTAGTTGAAGCCGGCACCGAAGACCCGATTGTCAAACGAGCCCTGCAGCTTATAGTTGACGAACACTGCTCTGACGCCCCAACTTCCCCAGTCGTAACCAGCGCCGATGGTACGTCCAATGAACGGAACCGTACTCGGGATGGGAGTCGTTGCGGCTGAGCCCCCTGCGTTTCCGTCATAGTACGAGGCGGTGAGCAAAACGCCACTATTGGCATAAGTAAGGCTTCCTGCGTACTGTCTACCAGCTTGAAAGTTTCCCGCCGTGCCGCCCAGAGCCAGCATCGCTCGCCCCTGCAAACCAAAGAATGAAGGGCTTGTATAACCGATTGCGTTGGGATTGTAGGCGCCGGTAGCGAAAAGCTGTCCGGTGTAAATCGGAACTTCACTGCCGAACAAGGAAATGTTGCGCGGATCGGAAGCAATCAGTGACAGCACGAACGGGGAATATTGAACGCCGACCTGTACCCGTCCGAAGCCGCCTTCCAAGCCAACCCAAGCCTGACGTCCGAATAGGTTTCCGGTGGAGTCTGCGAAGCCGCCATTCGAGATATCGATACCGCTTTCCAAGTTGAAGATTGCGTGAAGGCCTCCACCCAAGTCTTCAGTTCCCAATAAGCCGAACGTGGACGACTGCAGATTCCCGTTTGTGAAAGAAAACTGTTTTCCACCATTCTGCCCTGTCTTTTCATTGAGCGTTTTGCTGACGTACATAACGCCACCATCGACGACACCGTAGAGCGTGACTGAGCTTTGTGCCTTGGCAATCGTTGCAATACCTGAGCCAAGTAAAAGTGCGACAAGGAGGCGGAGTTTAGGTTTGAACGTCATTTAGAAAGTCTCCAATAAAACTTATTGTGCATATCCGCCTCAAGCAATATGACATGCTCCCGTGCATTCAACCGAGCAATGCCAGTGCTCAACTTTGGAAAGCAGCGTTTCTAGAAAATCCAGTGCGTTGCTGGCGCGCTGGTGTGAGTCAAAGATGACGACCGTCGATGGATACTGGTATCAATGGGCGCAATTAATCCTCCTACGCCTCACGAAAGGCATCAGGACAACAACTCGGTACGGCTTGACGGCTTTTCGGGTATGCGATTCGCCTACGCGCCAGATGGCTGAGATTCAAGACAAGAGCGCGCGGTTATACGAGTAGGTCGCCAAATATCCCTCTGACCCTGACGAACTACCCCTGCAGAGAGCGGGATTGGTTCATGGTCTAGATTGACATAGCGAACGTAGACGCGACTTTTAGTTTCGCTGACGATGGTTCTCGCGGTGCGTTCGAAAATTTGACGAATGACGCGACCGATATTTGGGCGTAATTCGATACTTTCGTTTTAAGCTGAACATGATCTTGTCTCCATTCAAAATCATTCGGCACCGGAAGTTTTGTATTCGTTTATTGCCCACCAACGCCGAACATAGGGCATCTAGTTCAATTTCGACTGCCCTAAGCCGAGTCTAGACGAGCGACGAACTAAGCTAAAAGTTGACCTAATTCGTCGACGCATCTGATTGCTCACTCTTGTTGGGGAAGCTCAACAGCAGGAAATGTTTGCTTGATTTGACGGGCGCGTTTGGGTGCCGTCTCAACTAGAAAGAGGCAGACCAGGAAGCCGAGCAGGACTCCGTAAATCGGAAGCCAAACGATGTTGTGAATTCCGAAATGAGTCGCTACAAATCCGGCTAACGCTGGCGCGACGCCCCCACCAAAAATTTCACCGGCACCTACAACCAGGCCGATTGACGTCGAAACCATTCCGGCAGGTGCCGCTTCCGTAGCAATCGGGCCAGACAGCAATGCGACGAGACCCAGAGTGAAGAAAGAAATCACGAAGAGAACGGCGAAGAGGAGCACAGGCTGCGCGCCGATGCCTCGGAAGAAGAAAAGCATGAACGCCGTGGCGACGAACCCTATGATACCTGCCGTGCGACGACCGATGATGTCCGAAATTCCCGGAAGACCGAATTGACCAAAGAATCCGCCAAAACCAATCGCAGACGCGACGAAGCCCATGCTCCGCATGTCCAACATCAGGTATTGCGTAAGATAGAGCGGCAACATTGCTCCAAGCACGAAGACAGCAGTCATCGCACAGAAAAGTGCGATCATCGCGAGCATGACGTTGCGGCTTTTGATGACATCTTTCCAGCTTCCAGCGCGAGTCGGAAACTCGCTTTCAGTCACCTGCTGCGTTTTCGGCTCGCGGATGACGACATACATTAATAAGCCAAGAATGAGTCCCGGAACGGCAACAAGCGCAAAGACCCATCGCCACGACATTACGCCTAGAAGTTGCGTGGCAATGATAGGTGCGAGTGCAAGTCCAAAGAGGGCAAAGCCACTCTGTTGCAAGCCCAGATTGAATCCGCGTCGCTTTGCATGCGACGCGTCAGCCGTCGCCGCGAAGCTTGTTGGGCAGAACGATCCCTCAGCGACGCCCATCAGCGCGCGAATTGCAAGCAACGAAGCCAGTCCACCGGAGACGCCCGAGAACCCGGACAACAGCGAAAAAGCGATGATCGAAGGGATCAGTACTTTGCGTCGGCCGATCTTGTCGGATAAGCCACCCATGATGATTGCGAACACACCCCAAGACAAACCGAGGATGCCAATACAGTTCCCGACATCCTGAGCGGTCAGCCCCAAATCCTTCATAATTGAGGGGAACAATGGTGCAATGAGCCACCGATCGAGACCGACGAGGCCAAATCCAAGCGCCAGCAGTGTCACTGCTTTCCATTCATAGGATGTGTCCCACTCTTTTCCTTGCATGTCTCCTCCCAAATCTACATCGTTGCGTAAATTGCATTAGTCCTTTGCTAACGAGCCTAGAATAGTGGGAAGCGCTTATCGGAAATAATCAGATTGCGCGAACGGGTCATTCGCAAAAACCAAACGATCAGGCTCGCGAACATTCGATTGTGTGAGGGAGACCTCCCGTGGGACATGATCTTTCGTCGGCGCTGTCAATCGTTCGTGTTATGTCGCAGGAGCAGAACGAAGCAACAACGGTTGGAAGAACCAACGAAACGGAGAGGTCTAGAGGGGCACGACTGCACGTCGAGCAAAATGTGGTCAGCAAGTGGTGGTGCGTACAGTGTCGGTGCGATCAACACGTTCGCTCATTGATCCGCGCGCTACGCGATGTCGTCTGAGTGCGTAGGACAGTTTGCGCGGAAGGCGATTTCGTAGACTTTTCTTCGAATACGTTCGCGACAGCGATTCAGACGCGTCGCTTGGGGGATTTACTTAGGGAAGGCAAACAACACTGCCAGAGACACTGATTGACTTCCAGGTACTCTGTTCGCTGTACGCCAACAATAACGTTCGAAGATGCTTGCTCAGGCGCCGATTGAACTGCGTCCAATCTCCGCCTGTAGGATTTCCTTTAAGCGAAGTGCCCGGTCTGCGTAAAGTTCTCGCTGCTCGACGGCGCGCGCTGTTGGCGCGACTATGCAGATAGCATAAGGTCCAAGGACCGTGTCGATCGCAATTGCCACCGAGGACACACCTTCGATGGACTCATTCGACTCCCAGGCGTAGCCCTGAGCGCGGATCCGAGCCAATGCGCGCAGAAGTCCGCTCGCGGAATGGACCGTGCTCTGGGTGACTTGCTTGTAGTCGTCGCCGAGCAGAGCTTTTACATCGAGGTCAGTATGCAGAGCCAACAAGGCTCGGCCCCCGCTTGTGCTGTGGAGCGGAAGATCGCCACCTACGCGAGGCATCACGCGCAGAACGTGTTCGGCGACCACAATATGAATGAAGGCCATATCGCGCCCACTCATGCGCGCCAAAACGGTTGTCTCGTTTATCTCCGCCGATAGCTGTTCCAAATGCGGCCGCACGATCGAGATGACGTCCGTATGCACGCGACCGACCAGCCGAAGTAGCGCTGGTCCGAGACGTACTCCGTCACTTCGATCTGCACGCACGAGGTTTTCTTGGCCAAGAGCCGCGACAATCCGCTGGACCGTCGATCGAGGCAACTCTACCTCCTTGGCAATCTCGGCGAGGCTCATGCCGCCGGGTCTCTCGCTAAGAGCATTGAGAATCTTTGCGGTTCGGGCAATCACCTGAATACCGCCCGTCTTGTCCTCGCCCGTTGCGTCGCTCACGGTTTCCCCATTGATGAATTAAGGACCCTCCCGGCGCATCTCGCTTAGAAGGCACCCAATGTTGTTTCTTACCACGATGTGGAATTTTATCGCACCGTGCGACATGTATTCCAAAACCCGCAATGCAGTACATTGAATCGCGTTGTAGAATCCAGTCTACTGCATCGCATGGTGGTTTGGGTGTCTGCCATGCGGGTGATGTGCCAATTTCTCTTAGGTGGGTGGATGAGTACGCTAGCGGAACCGACGACAGTGAGTGCCCCCGCGCCTGCGAGCAGTCCGAAGCCCGCTGCTGCGCCGACGCATGTGTTCAATGCCCGGTTGATGGTCGGACTGCTTGGCATCCTTATCGCGTCCCTGGCTTCAGGACTGAATGATCGGGTGACCGACATCGCCTCCGTTGATTGGCGCGGCCAGATTGGGATGGGTCACGACGAAGGGACGTGGATCGCTGCGGTCTATGAGGCAGGCGAGGTTGCGGGGATGATGATTTCGGCCTGGTTTGCCGTCACGCTGTCGTTCAGGCGCTTTGCAGTTGGGGTGTCGGTCGCCTTTGCGGCCTTGGCCGTCGTCTTTCCTTTTGTTAGCGACTACGGGACATTGCTGGCTTTGAGAGTGGTGCAGGGGGGGGTCGGTGGACTACTCCCTCCGTTGCTGATGACTGCGGCACTTCGGTTCTTGCCGCCGAAAATCAAGCTTTACGGCATGAGCGCCTACGCGCTGACGGCGACCTTCGGCCCAAATCTCGCAACTCCCTTGGCTGCCCTTTGGACCGACACGGTCGGTTGGCAGTTTGTGTACTGGCAGGTGATTCCCCCGTGTCTGCTTGCTGCCTTGCTGATGGGGTGGGGCCTGCCGCAGGACCCTGTTCGCCTCGAGCGATTCCGTCAATTTGATTGGCGCGGCGTGCTCAGCGGATGTGGTGGCGTGGCGATGCTCGTGCTTGCACTTGAGCAAGGCGAGCGCCTCGACTGGCTTGCTTCGCCTCTGATATGCACGTTACTCATTTGCGGTACGGCCTCGCTGGTTCTCTTCTTCATCAACGAATGGAACCATCCGCTGCCTTTGTTCAAGCTACAGATGCTTGGTCGACGCAATTTCGCTCATGGATTGCTCACGCTTGCGGGCATCTTGATCATTTTCTTGTCTGCATCGATGCTACCGGCCACTTATCTGGCCGAGGTGCGCGGTTATCGTCCGCTTGAGATCGGGCCTCTCGCCTTGACGATCGCGATTCCGCAGCTGGTGGCGTCCCCGTTCGCAGCGATGCTTTGCAATATCAGATGGCTGGATAGTCGCATTGTGCTGGCTACAGGCCTAGCGTTGCTCCTGGCCGCTTGCATCGGCGGCTCATTCCTAACCGATGATTGGGTACGCGACAACTTCTATCTGCTTCAGGCGATGCATGCGCTCGGGCAGCCGATGACCGTGCTGCCAGTGCTCATGGGCGCCACCGGCGCGGTGCAGCCTCCAGAGGGGCCATTTGCCTCGGCGATGTTCAACACGACCCGTGGGATGGCAACCGTGATTGGGGCAGCGTTTGTCGAATCGCTTCTTACGCATCGGGAGCATTTTCATTCGAACGTGCTCCTCGACCAGATTGGCCGCAGGGTTCATCTGCTTGCCCGCTCGGACATCTTGAGTCGACCTAATGTCCTGCATCTTGAACCTGGTCGGCCTATGTCCGGAGAAGGACTCGGTGCGCTGGCTGAGCAAATCAGAAGTCAGGCCCTCCTCATGGGCGTTGCCGACGTGTACCTCGTCCTTGGGGCAATGGCAGTTGTGCTCGCACTGGTGCTCGTCTTACTGCCTCAACGTACATATCCGCCGGGTACAGATCCTCGGCTCACCAAGTGAACGCAATTATGAAGAAATGGATAGTTATCGGCGTGGTTGCCGTCGTTGTCGTAATCGGAACGGTTGCCATGTTCCGCGTGGCCGGGTTGTTCGAGCGAGGCATGCAGTCGACCGACGACGCTTACATCACCGCAGACTTCACGCTCGTCGCCCCGAAAGTGTCAGGGTTAATTTCAAAGGTGGCGGTCGAAGACAACCAGCCTGTGCGAGCGGGTGACCTTCTTGCGTCGATTGATGACCGCGACTACCAGGTGGCGCTCGAAACGGCGCAGAGTCAGCTGAGTGCGGCGCAAGCACGACTCAAGAATGCTCAGGCCCGCGAGACAAGACAGCACGCGACCATCGATCAGGCACGAGCAGCCGTTCGCGCCGATGACGCTGCCGTCGTGTTCGCAGGTCAGAACGCCCAGCGCTATGCAGACCTTTCGCGACAAGGCGCCGGCACGCAGGAGCAACAGCAACAGACGAGCTTCGCTCAGCGTCAGCAAGCGGCTATCCGCGATCGCGACGCCGCAGCACTTACCGCTGCCGAAAAGGAACTTGGCGTGTTGGCTAGCGAAGACGCAGAGGCGCAAGCGGCGGTAACGCTGGCAGGCGCGGCGGTACATCAGGCCGAACTCAACCTCTCGTACACCAAGATTTTGGCGCCGTTTGACGGCGTGATTGGACAACGTTCGGTGCGTGTCGGTGCGTACGTTGGCCCGAATACCACCCTGCTCGCGGTCGTACCTCTGTCCGAAGCTTACGTCGTCGCCAACTTTCGCGAGGTTCAGCTCACGCATATGCGACCGGGTCAATTGGCTCGCGTGAAGATCGACGCGTTGCCGGGTGTGGAACTGACTGGACACGTCGACAGCGTGTCGCCAGCAACGGGTCTGACGTTCGCGCCCGTGGCCCCTGATAATGCGACGGGCAACTTCACAAAGGTAGTGCAGCGTCTGCCAGTGAAGATCGTGCTTGACGCAAATCAACCGGCAGCAGGTCTGCTGAAGGTCGGTATGTCCGTCGTGCCGAAGGTCGATGTCAGCGCGCGTAGTGGAGCTGCGAGATGATGAACTTCAAGCCGCTGTGCGCGACCATCATAGCAGTCCAGATTGCCACGCTGCTCGGAGGATGCATGGTGGGTCCGGACTTCGTCAAACCCGACCCGAAGCCGCCTGAAGCATGGCGCGATCACGTGGTGGACAGTAGCGAGAGCCACCCAACGAACGCCGCCGCTCTGGCAACCTGGTGGAAGATCTTCGATGACCCAATCCTCAACGGTTTGGTAGACCGAGCGGCAGCCCAAAACCTCGATATTCAAGTCGCAGCGAGCCGGCTGCAACAGAGTCGATGGCAGAGGCGAATCGTAAGCTCCGCGGGGCTGCCGTCGATTGGAGCAAACGCAAGTGCGCAACGGATGGGTGCCAGTGAAAACGGTCTGATGAGCTTGACCGGTGTGGGTTCGCAGCCCCCGGCGTCGAGCCTTGCCAATGGCGTTGGGAATGGCAATGCGGGCATCAGCGGAGCGGACATCAGTGCTCCCATGAATCTATATCAATACGGATTCGATGCTTCGTGGGAGTTAGATATTTGGGGGAAGACGCGTCGCTCGGTTGAGGCCGCCGATGCATTGACCTCGGCGTCAGACGAAACGCGCCACGGAGTGATACTCGCGGTGCTTAGCGAAACCGCGTCCAACTATGTTCAATTGCGGACTGTTCAGGCAACACTGAAAAATACGACCGAGACCCTTGGGTTGGTTAAGCATAGTCTCGAGCTCACGCAAGCGCGTCAGAAAGCCGGAGCAACCACGTCGCTTGAGGTCTCCGAGGCTGCCGCACAGGTGCAAGCAGTATCGGCGCGTATCCCTGACCTCGAGTCGCAGGAAGATAAGCTGATCAACGCCTTGAGCCTGCTCGTCGCTGCTGAACCGGGCGCCTTGGCGGATGAGCTCGAAACAGCCAAGCCCATACCCCCTGTGCCCTCAGAGGTGCCGATGGGCCTGCCGTCTGAGCTGGCCAAGCGTCGCCCAGATATACGGGAGGCTGAAGCGCGTCTTCACGCGGCAACTGCGGGGATTGGCGCCGCGAAGGCCGACTTTTATCCGTCCGTCACCTTGAGTGGAAGCTTTGGCATGCAGTCGCTGAACTTCGCAACCTTGGGTACATGGGCTGCCCGACAGTTTGCGATTGGCCCCACGCTAAATCTGCCGATCTTCCAAGGCGGTCGTCTCACAGGGATGTTGCACCTGCGTGAGGCGCAGCAACAAGAGGCTGCGCTCGAGTATCAAAAGACTGTCTTAGGCGCGTGGCATGAAATCGATGATGCGTTAATCGATTTCGATGCGCGTCAACGCAAGCGCAAGAATCTGGCCTCAGCTCTCGACCACAGTCGTGCTGCTTATGACGCGGCGATCTACCGATACAAGGCGGGTGCGAGTACCTTCCTCGATGTCCTTGTGTTACAGCAGGCTCTTCTCGACGCACAGACGCGCTGGGTCAGCGCGAATGGTGATGTGTCGTTGACAGCGATACGGCTTTTCAATGCGTTGGGCGGCGGCTGGGAAACCGACTCAGCCGTTAGTACGGTGAGCAGCACTAGTGAAGGTAATAGACAAACGGACGTCACAAGTCCGCAATAGGAGCGGGGAATGAGTGGTTGGTGCTGTAGTGAAGAGGCAGATTTTCCGTCGTGGATACGAGAGCTTGATCCTAATTTGCACTCGATGGCCCATCGACGCGCCTGCGTTTGGCAGGACGAGTTGACAGGTGAATGGTGCTGGGAGATCGAATCGTTTCACGGCAGCGGGAATGTCGCCAGTGGAAGAGCGCTATCGCGCGAAGAGGCGATGGCAGCAGCAGATGCAGTCGTTGCTACCGCGGTAAAGACCGGCGAACGCTCGTAGCAGCGGAATTGAATTTGGACTTGGTGAGAGTGTCAGCGCGTCAAGGACACACTCTGGTCTTAGTTGGGCGCTTTAACGCGAATGCGACGAAGCCCTACAACGTTCGGCAACTACCGCAAACACGTGAAGCTTACTGTTCTCAGCGGACGTGACGTAGCGACCTGTCGAACCTAGAGACACCTCAGATATCGGCGAGGATTTATGTCCGCATCCACTCTGAATATGTCGCATCCCAAACAGGGAACCTCTGCGTTGGCATTTGGTGCCATCGGAGTCGTTTTCGGAGATATCGGTACGAGCCCGCTTTACACGCTGCGGGAGTGTTTAAAGGCCGCAGGAGGGGTTTCTCAGACGAACGTGTTCGGAGTGGTATCGCTGATCCTTTGGTCGATACTCGTCGTCGTCACATTCAAATATGTTTGTTTCGTGATGCGCGCCGATAGTGGCGGGGAGGGAGGCATACTTACGTTGGCCACCCTGTCTTCACGAGCAGCCCCTCGGCATCTACGAAGCGTGCTCCTCGTCGTTGGAGTCTTCGGTGCGGCGATGTTCTACGGAGACTCGATGATCACGCCCGCCGTGTCAGTGGTCTCGGCCGTGGAGGGGCTTTCGCTTGTAAGCAGGTCGCTGACGCATTGGATTGTTCCGGTATCCCTTGCGATTCTCATCTGTCTGTTTGCTATTCAAAGGTTTGGAACGGGGTTGGTAGGCAAGTTGTTTGCCCCAGTGATGGTCACGTGGTTCCTGATCCTCGCTGCGCTTGGCGTGTTACACGTGGTTCAGCATCCCACGGTGCTTGAGGCCGCTTTGCCCAGTTACGCTTTCAATTTCGTAGCGGACAACCCGAAGACGGCGTTTGTCGTTTTGGGATCGGTGTTCCTTGCGCTGACTGGTGGCGAAGCGCTCTATGCTGACATGGGACATTTCGGGAAGAAGCCAATCCGCCTAGTGTGGCTTGCGCTGGTCCTTCCTAGTCTTGTCATCAATTACTTCGGCCAGGCGGCATTGGTGTTAAGCGAACCATCTGCCGCTCAGCAGCCCTTCTTCATGTCGGCGCCTGGTTGGGCTCTGATACCGCTCGTAGCTTTAGCGGCTGGTGCCACAGTCATCGCTTCGCAAGCGGTCATCTCCGGTGCGTTCTCCATGACCAATCAAGCGGTGCAACTCGGTCTGCTTCCTCGATTGTCGGTGGTACACACTTCTACGCAAGCCTTGGGGCAGGTTTTCGTTCCATTCGTGAATCGCTCGCTGTGTTTGGCTGTGATCTTATTGGTGTTGTTGTTCCGCTCGTCGGGCAGTCTTGCCTCGGCCTACGGCATCGCCGTGGCTTCGACAATGCTTCTCACCACTGTTCTCATGTTCGTCATCGCGCGAACCTCATGGTGCTGGAGTCGCCGCAAGGCTTTAGGAATCATCGGCCCCTTGGCAATGGTTGACGTGCTTTTTGTCTCGAGCAACGCGAGGAAAGTGGTCGAAGGGGGCTGGTTTCCGCTGCTCGCTGGGACCGTGTTGTTCACAGTCCTCATGACATGGCATCACGGGCGTGCGATCCTTATTGCGCACATCAAAAAAGAGAACCCGCCGCTGCGAGTAGTCCTGCGCTCGCTGCTTCATGGCAGTGATAGACCGACGCGGGTGGAGGGTACCGCTGTATTTCCGACCAGCGTCGTCGGCGTGACCCCAACCGCGTTCATGCACAACCTGAAACATAACCGTGTCCTTCATGATACGAACATCTTCATCGCAGGAACAACCGAGGCGATGCCATTCGTTGACGGACCAGACAAGGCCATCGTTGAAAGTCTCGGCCGAGGATGCTTTGGGGTCAGAGTTCGCCACGGTTGGATGGAAGTTCCGGATCTACCAGCCGCGCTGCGCCTCGTGGAAGGACGTATCCCGTGTTGGCATTACGACGTCGCCGATACATCGTTCTTCCTCGCACGAGATTCAATTCGGGCTCAAGGCGGAACCTCGGTGGTGACCTCGTGTCGAGAAAAGCTTTTCGCATTTCTCGCCCGTAACACTGCTCATGCCGCCGAGTACTACAGTTTGCCTGCAAGCCGGGTAGTGGAGCTCGGTGGCCAAATCAATCTCTCGCTGCGGAAAGCATCTGAGCCGCGGTGACCGCGCTGTACGACATATATACGAAAAATCGAGGGCTCCAGCAGAGTGAACTCGAACAGAAGGAAAAAATGAGACAGCAAAGAGTCAAGAGGGACCCTAAGGGGACACGAAAGCGCATCCTTGACGCGGCTATAACCCAATTTGCGATGTTTGGGTTAGCTGGTGCACGGATTGACGGCATTGCAGAAGCAGCAGAAGAAAACGAGCGGATGCTCTACGACTACTTCGGAAACAAAGAAGGACTCTACATCGCCGTCCTCGACGCGATGTACACCGAATTTTCTGCAAGAGAAGCAATGTTGGATCTTCAGGTTGTCTCACCTGCGATCGCTATTCGTAAGCTTGCGCTGTCAATGTGGGCGCATCTTCGAGACAATCCGCACTGGACAAGTCTGATAAACAACGAGAATCTGCACGAAGGGCAATATTTAAAGAAATCGACGCAGGTTCGCGAAGCAATATCGCCGCTGGTGCGAACCATTCGTGTGACCATCGCTCGTGGTGTGGCGATGCGTGAATTCCGGGCAGGAGTTGATGCGCTGGACTTCGCTGTGACGATGATTGGAATGGGGTATTTCACTGTATCGAACAGATCCAGTCTGCTTGCTTTGGTAGGTCGAGACTACTCGGACAAGGCCAGACATGAGAAAGTTTCGACAATGCATGTGGAGATGTTGTTGTCATATCTGCAACCACATGCAGATTGTTCAAGCGGTGCCGATTTGACCTCTTAGTAACGTGAGCTACGCACTTTCCCCTCTTCGGCAAGCATGTTGGAATGACTTGCTTGTAGCGGCAGCGGCAACCTCGAGGCGCGTACGAAAAGCGCGCCTGCAATCTCTCGACTAACCTCCGTGCACAGCCTACGGACTGCATGACGAGCATCTCTCGGAGCTGAAAATCGTGCCGTATTTCGATTTACGCCGCTGGTTGCGAGGGTTCATCCCCGCCCCGGTTACTCTTCGGTGGACCGAACGTTTGCGCGCCGGAGTTGGTGCGCTCGTCGGCATCGCTCTTACAGGTGGTATCGCTCACCTGCTGGTCCGCGATGCGTCGGTCATCCCATTTTTGATCGCGCCGATGGGCGCTTCTGCCGTGCTCTTATTTGCGGTACCTACAAGCCCACTTGCGCAGCCTTGGTCCATCATCGGAGGAAATCTTGTTTCAGCGACGGTGGGCGTCACCTGTGCGATGTTGATTCATGATCCTGTCGCTGCCGCAGCGCTTGCGATAGGAATGGCTATCTGCGCAATGTTCGCATTGCGCTGTGTACATCCGCCCTCCGGCGCTGTCGCGCTGACGGCAGTGCTGGGCGGACAGTCAATCCATACACTCGGCTACGGGTTCGTAGTTGCTCCAGTGGGCGTTCAATCAGTTGTTCTCTTGTTGAGTGCAATCGAGTTTCATGCGTTGACGGGGCATCGTTACCCGCATGGCCACGCAGTGCCCAAAACCGATGGGGGTTCTAACCTAGTGCAAGGCAACGTACCAGACGCAGCTGCATTTCTAAGAGCAGATCTGGAAGCCGTGCTCGCACGTCAAAAGGACTGGTTAGACGTCGACCCCGACGACCTGGAGACATTGCTACGAGAGACGCAACTTCAGGCTTACGCACGTCGCTTCAAAGAGTTCACGTGTGCGGACATTATGACCCGCCAGGTGGTCTCAGTAGGTCTCGACACAAGTGCCCGCAGCGCGCTGCGCTTATTGGCGCGCCATCGAGTGAAAGCACTCCCTGTGATAGATGCCTCGAATCGTTTGCGAGGGATCGTAACTCGGCCAGATCTTGTGATTGTCCCGCGTAGCAGAGGAGCGAGCATTGTTGAGCGCCTTTTCGGTCGCTCCTCGAGAACCGACGCAGTCGTTAGTTCGCTCACGACCACGGAGGTTCGTTCTGTCGATACGAACACCGCGATCGCAGAGTTGGTACCTATGTTCGCTCATTTCGGACACCACCATGTGCCCGTGGTTGATCAGGAGGAGCACTTGGTCGGAATGATCACTGAGACGGACCTCATCTCAGGTCTGTATCGCCAAACTCTCACGGCTAAACAACAGTCCGCTTGATGAAGCGAAAACTTGTTCATCAGCTGTGTCGAACAATTTTGGTGGGTTAGCCTACGTCACCGCTTGCGCAATTGACGACAACGATCTCGGCGCAAAGATCCGTTGCGTCAGAAATTCTGGCTTGCTTGCCTTTCGAGGATGATACGCGTGAGCTATGCGCGAGTGATGAGTGCTGTCCCTGTGGATCGGCGTTCCCGTAGCTAGACCAGTCCTTCTCAACTTGCACTTAGAGACCGTGTAGACGCCAATTGCGGCGGCCGTTTCGAAGACGTTTTTACCTCAAAGGCGCCACTAACGCGGGACATCGAGCATAGCGAGCGATATTCCGACGTGGTAAGGTTTTCATTTAATCGTCACGAAGCTTACGACGGTCGACGCGCTGAAATCGGCGCGATCCTAGCGCAATGAGTACTGACGAACACAACAATAGCAGGAGACTACGGTGGACCTATATTTAAGCATTGAGGCGTTCGTGAGGGTTACCGAATCCGGTAGTTTCGGATCGGCAGCGCAGCAGCTCAATGTAGCAAAGTCCGTCATCAGCACGCGCGTGCAGCAGCTCGAAGAACATCTTGGCGTGTCGCTGTTTCACCGCTCGAGCAGAGCTGTTAAGTTATCAGAGATTGGCCTGTCATACTACGGAGATTGCCATGATTTGATGGAGCGCATGCAAGCGCTTTCTCAGCGATCAAAAAATATTACCGCAGCACTTACGGGCACGCTACGCGTCGCTGCGCTCAATGGATTCGCGCTACAGCACTTACCCGCTGTGATTGAAACATTCCGAAAAAGTCATCCGCATGTCGAATTTGACATCTTCGCAAACGATCAAGTTGTCGATCCAGTGCAGGAAGGTTTCGACCTTGTGCTACAGATTTTTCCGCCAGCGTCCGAGTCGTTGATAGAACGCCGACTTTTCAGAATGCGAGGTGTATTTGTCGCTTCACCGGAATATCTAAGGAACATCGCACCTATTTCGAGCCCAGATGATCTTTGTGTGCATGATTTCGCTTGTTATCGTTACTATCCGTGGCGAAATCGATGGATCCTGCACCATGGGTCTCAGCACGAGGAGGTGACGTTAACCCCCGCACTTCGTTCCAATAGCGTCCACTTAGTCAACCAATTTGCTCATCGCGCGATGGGAATTGCATATCTTCCAACCATGATAGTCTGGAAAGACTTACTGGACGGAACTCTCGTGAGAGTTTTGCCCGAGTATCGGACTGAGGTTCCCTACTTTTCGGCGGTGTACCCAACTTCGCATCGCGCGACAGCGAAGGTCAAGTTATTTTTGGATCTTTTGTCAGCTACTTTCGCCATGGAGCCTGAATGGGACCGCGCGCTGGGACTGTCCGAAGATGTAGCGTGACAGCACCAAAGGTAGGCGGATGCGACGCACGCATTCGCGGAGCGTTTGGCATACGTAATTAGGTGTTCCATGGACCCGTCCTGTCCCATCACCCAGCACAGACGCGTCTTTTTAGTCGTTCGCAACAGTAATACACAAAAAATATAATTAAAACAGAGATGTACACCCAAATATCCTCTGAAAAAGACGGGTGTGCGCGACACTCTATGGCGCGACGCTTACGATTAAGCGACTGAATAAACGAGGTCATTTTGGTCACGAGAACGCCGCACTTGCGCACCTTGGTTCAGAACCCTTCAAGACAAACGGTTGTGCCATCGTTAGCCAGACGTCTCTTAAATTTTTGATCTCTGTGGTTGTGCACGGGCTAGCAATGCCGCTGTGTAATGTGATATCTCGCGATTTCTTAGAGAGGAAGAAATTATGTATGACGATGGCGCCGAAGGTGACAACCTGCTTTCCTCAGCATCTCAGCATGGCGTATCAAGAGGAAATAAGTGGCCGGACAAGCCGATCCGTCTTTATTCGATGACTTACTCCGGGCACGGGCATCGCGTCGAGTTGTTCCTGTCGCTTTTAGGTCTTCCATATGAAAAGATAAATGTAGACCCGAAGAGTGGTTTTCTAAAACAGCTCGAATACCGTCGACTTAATCCACATTCTCTCGTGCCGGTAATAGTTGACGGAGACGTCACACTGCATGAGTCCACCGCCATTCTTGTTTATCTCGCGCGCACCTACGGCGACAACTGGTTGCCCGATGACCCGGTGCGCGAAGCGTTAGTTCAACAATGGTTTTCTTACTGCTCCGGACCAATAGCGTACGGACCCTGCGCTGCACGGCGCCTGGTGGTTTACGATGAAGAGTTGGTCCCGTTCGTCACTGCCATCGATATTGCGACCAAATTCTTCTCGGTTGCTGAGGAGCATTTTTCAAAGCACGTTTATGCCATTGGAGATATGTTGACAGTAGCCGACATCGCTGCCTACACATACATCGCTCACGCACCCGAAGGCGGCATTTCATTGGAACCATATCCGAATCTAACGGATTGGCTTAATCGCATTGAAGATTTGCCGGGATTTGTCCGGATGCCTCGGGCACCAGAGCCATCGCTTGAAGATGCATGAAGAGGCCGATTGTCTGTCTGCACTGGCCAGAAGTTCACCGCGTCGGACTTACGCGTTGTTGTCTAAGAACCGCTTACTGGTTAGTTAGGTAAATGTTCGTGACGCCCCTGCGGTATGCCACTCTGTCAGTGGATCGATAGAATTGCTAGTCGAGAAACATCGTCACGCGGGCGGACGATCGAAGACTAGCACTACGGCAGGCTCCTGAGACTCAATTCGCTGCGTTCTTCATCGGGCGTGCTAGAAGCCCAGAGAATCTCAAAAAAATTCGTTTGAAACGCACAGAGTTCCGCGCTCTGGATCGATAGAGCGTAATGTTCGGCTTTTGACGAGATAAAAGCAACCCTATCGTCATAGAGGTAGGTGGTGACGCCGGCGTCAAAGGATTCAGGGGCGAATCTCAACGTCCGGCGTTCTCGCTGCGAACTACGCCAGAGGTCACGATTGTCAGGCGGCCCGCAGCGAATAATCCGAAGCGGGATCCCGGACTTGACGCGCTTGGCAACAACGCTCGCGATGGTCTCGTAACCCGGCATTCTGAACAGTTCGCTATTCGACATGATTGCACGAAGCTCTTGAGTTCCGGACTCGACCATTTCGTCGAGGACAGTCTTGATACCTTCGACACCGACAAAGAAGCGAACTTGAGGTTTCCCTCCGGAGGAATTATGCAAAGCACGCAACTGTGGCAACACGTCTTGCACAACTTGGCGCTGGCATTCAACGCGTCGAAGAAGCGCTATCGGATCTTGTGGAATGACATAGCTGCGAGCACCTTTTTGAACAGTTGCAACAAGGCCTGTTGCGAGAAGACGGTCGAGCACTTCATAAGCATTTGTGCGACCGATCCCCGCCTTTTGCGCGATGGTGGCAACGGTCGCTTCTCCGAGCTCCAGCGATGCGAGATAAAAATCAGCCTTGTGACCATCTACGCCTGCCGCCTGTAGCATTTCCACTAGATTCATCGCAAGTTCCTACGTATATAAGGGCGATATCTTTCAATATTTGTCAATCAAAAAACGACGAACGGGTCGTTCTGAATTTCCGAACACGAGCGAATTTATTGGCTTGTCAATTCGTTGTCCGATGGCTTTATAACATGCTTATGAGCCCGGCAGCATGGGGCATTGTTCTCAGGCGAACTGTGGAGAAGCCGGTAACGCATCCGATGACTTACATGCCTTGTGGGATAAGCCGCGAGCGTGGAGGGATGAAGGGCCGACTCGGCGGTGTAACGTAAGCGGCCTGGAAACTCACCTTGATCGTGGTTGAAGCGCTTGGGAGTATCGTGTCCATCAAAGCGAATAAGCAGACACGTGAACACTATTGAAGAAGAGGCTTTACCGACGCGTCGCCGTCGCCGGCGCTACACCGAAGAATTCAAGGCGCGCGTTGTCGCCGCTTGCTTGGGCACCGGCGTGTCGGTGTCGGCCGTCGCGCTGGAACATCGGCTCAACGCGAATCTATTGCGCCGTTGGCTTGATCAGGCAGAAGGCAGACTTCCGAAGCGGTTGTCTGAAAGCCCCGTAGAAGCTCAATCGACACCACTGCCAGCGTTCGTTCCCGTTGCGATGGGGGCAAAGGAGGTAGCCTCGCCCGAAATCCGGGTCGAAGTTCGCCGGGGCAATCAGTCGATAACAGTGAGCCGGCCAGTCTCCGAAGCCGCGCAATGCGCGACATGGTTGCGCGAGTGGCTGCGGTGATTCGTGTCGACGAGATCTGGCTAGCAGTCGATCCGCTGGACATGCGGGCCGGCTTCGACACGGCGTTGGGGCGCGTGGTGAAGGTGTTCGGCGCCGCGCATCCGCACCACGCCTATCTGTTCACCAACCGCCGCGCCAATCGACTGAAAGTTCTCGTCCACGACGGCATCGGCATCTGGTTGGCAGCGCGCCGGCTGAACGAGGGGCAGTTCGCCTGGCCTCACGCTGGCAGCGAACCCAAGCAGCAGGTACTCACGCATGAGCAACTGGCGGGCTTGGTGCTCGGGCTGCCGTGGCAGCGGATCGGCCAAGATGGCGTGATACGCATAATCTGACGTCTCGGCGGCGACGTATACAGTTGTGCTTCTCGCGTTTGCGGGGTTCTGGCAGACTGGTCTGCATGAACCCGCCGGCCGACCTCGACGACCTCAGTCCAGAGCAGTTGCGCGCCCTCGCGCCGCAACTGCTCGCCGAGGTCCACTCCAAGGATCTGGAGGTGACGGAGAAACGGCGAGAGGTCCGTGAGCTAGAACGGGAGCTGCATTACCCGCAAACTCGCATCGACCAACTGACTCACGAGATCTACTCATCGCGCCAACGACATCTCGCAATTGCTTCCGCACCGTTGGGCGCCCACCATTGGTTAAGCATTCGTACCGAAACCAGGTGCGCAGACAAGCAGCTACCGGCGCGCGGCAACGACTCTAAGACCAAGGGAGGAAGCCAGCGCTGTCGCCTCCTCTTGCGTCTGGCAGCAATCAATCCAAAAAGCGGTACCCGCAACGGCAATTGCGTAGGGCAGGACATCGCTGCCGCATTCATCCTGCTTGTAGATCACCACTTCCGCACCTGCCTCGAGGAAATCGGTCATCTCAGCCGGGCACTATGGGAAAACCTTCGCAACGTGGTTGGTTTGGGCAACGGAAAGAGGCATGGATAACTCACAGGAATCGAACGATCCGAAAGAGAAATTCGGGTACACCGACACGCTATCACATCGAGTCAGTTTGGCAACCTGATGGGCGTTGCGACTACAGGCCGTCTAGATGCCTTCCCTGGGCGCTTACGATGTAACTGAAAAGCCTGCAATCAATTGGCGCGTCAGCGAGCGTTCGACATGCGCCTAGATGCACTTGCTGTGTTAAGCTGCGTTCGCCTTACAGACCGAAGTTCTATCGGCTCAAAAGGCTTAGTTTCTTGATACTGGATGCAGAGATGGACCTCGATTTCCTTCCTGAGCATATCGTTCATCATTACCATTTGCTCAATTTTGATCTGGCGCGTTTGCACGCCAGACTTTTCGAGGGAACACCAATCGAACGGCGCAACGCTAAGTTGACCACACTCGTTGTCGCTTCCCTCAATCCTGGTGTGACTCAGTCCGTTTTTGCAAAGCTAATTGGGCAAGACAGCTCTGCAATGACGCGGATCGTGGATGACCTTGTCAGCGACGGGTTACTGGTGCGGGCACCTTCTCCGCACGGTCGTCGCGCAATTGCCCTCGACATTACTGTGGAAGGTCGTGCGGCGTTGGCTGAGTACAGACAGATCGCGAAGCAGTGCGAGCAGGAATTCACTGCGCCGCTCACGGCGGAAGAAAAGAAACAGGCGTTGCATATTCTGCGCAAGCTTCGTCGATATCACTCTCCCTGTACTGACGCGATCGGACAAGACGGCACTTAGGCTCAAAGCACCGCATCTTGCAGTTAAAGGTTGAGTCGACACGCTCTCCACTGCCGCGCCGATTGTGCATTCGTTTGACGAGCGCGAGTAAAGCGAAAAACGCTTAAGGCGGTTTGTTCCTCTCCGAATCCGTTTTGTACGGCTTTTTACGCGATGCGAAAGCGGCCAACAGCATCCGTCAACTCGGTCGCTTGCGATTGCAGAGCGGAAGCGGCTGCCGCCGATTGCTCAACAAGCGCTGCGTTCTGCTGAACCATTTCGTCGAGCTGAGCGACAGCACGGTTCACCTCGTCTATACCTCGGGTTTGTTCGTCCGCAGCGTTAGTAATCTCGCTCATCATTCTAGTGACATTCGTTACGCGGCCGACGATCTCGTTCATGGTTTCGCCAGCCTGCTGCACCAGCGATGCGCCTGCCGTGACGCTAACGACGCTCGAATCAATCAACTCCTTGATCTCCTTGGCAGCTTGGGCGCTTCGCTGAGCAAGCGTACGTACCTCACCTGCGACAACGGCGAAGCCGCGGCCATCTTCGCCTGCACGTGCCGCCTCAACCGCGGCATTCAGCGCAAGGATATTGGTCTGAAAGGCAATACCCTCGATTACACCGATGATGTCGCTGATTTTCCCCGATGCGCCTTCAATGGTCCGCATGGTTGAAACGACGTCCGCGACTACCGAACCGCCCCGAGACGCTGCAGTTGCAGCAGTCGCTGCGGTCTGGTCCGCCTGGCGCGCTGCACTTGCGGACTGCTTCACAGTGGTCGTGATTTCTTCCATGGACGCAGCAGTTTCCTCAAGACTTGCAGCGGCCGACTCAGTGCGCCGAGACAAGTCGTGATTTCCGGATGCAATCTCATCCGCCGCATGGCGTACAGCGTCGCTGGTGTCTCGGATTTGCACCATGACTTCGTTAATCTTGCCTACAAAGGAGTTGAACGAGCGGGCAATTTGAGCGACTTCGTCGTCACCAGCGGCAGGCAAGCGCTGCGTCAAGTCGCCCGTGCCTGAGCCAATAGCCTGCATCGCGTCGCGAATCCGAGCGAGGCCTTTAAAGGCTGCGCCCGTGACGGCGCCGATGATTGCTGCCGTAAGGAGGGTCATCAGTGCCAACGAGCCGAACGATGCAAGCAAGGTGGAGTGCATGCCCGCATTGGCTTCCGCTTTATCAAGCGCTACTAGGGTTACCCAGTCGCTTCCTGGTACCGCACGTGCGCGCACCAGTTTGGGCGCACCCCCGACGGTAGCTTCAAGGGTCGGGGCATTTGCGTCCGCGGCGGCAGATGCAAGTGCATTCGCCGATAGTTCGGGCGCAACGTCAGTCGTAGGCTTAAGCGTAAGTTTGGCGTCGGCGGCCGCAATGATGGTACCGGTTCGGTCGACCAAGAGGCCAAAGCTCGCGGGTGTCGGTTGAATCGATTTGACGCTTGCAACCACGCTGTCCATAGCAACGTCGCCCGACACGACTCCTTTGACCGCACCGTTGCGCACAATCGGCGCAGCGAACGTCACAACCAGTTTGCCAGTTGCGACGTCTACATAGGGCGGCGTAATGACCGGCCTATTTGCTTCGACCGCCTGCCGATACCATGGTCGTCCGGTCGGATCATAGTCCCCAGGGATACCGGTTGCGTCTGCAAATTTCGCCGTTTTGTCCGCATACCCGGCGTACACGTTCGTAAAGCCGCCCGACGCCGCCAATTGCTTGAACGCAGGTACAGGATCTGCACTCAACGCAGCGTCTTCCACTGACACGATCATTTTCGTCTTTGATGCAACCCATTCCTCGATGCCAACTTCATGTCCGGTGAGTACGGCACCTAGCGCGTCATGAATGGTTTGGGTGTTGTACCGTTGAGCAACTAGGTAGTTGACCCCCGTATTGACCGACAGAGCGCCGACGACGATAGACACTGATGCGGCGAGGATTCGATTGCGGATGGAAGAGAACATGGCACCTTACGTATTAAGAGAGAATCTCTCCGTTAACGACAGGTCGCGACTGCTCTTTACGATAGCGTTTCGGCACGCATGCACGGGCTTTCTCAAACGGACGCACGAAAACAGTTCAAGTGCCTTTTCCCCGCGTTGCCACGCACCGTTGATCCTCTGGGTGAGCCTCGCACAAATACAAATGCTTCAAAGAGTTATCGACGAAGTAGCCTTTGTGTATGTCGTGACAGTAATACACCTCAAGGTCTTAAATTATTTTGGACAATTGGGCCAAATTTTTTTGCAGACGGACGCTGCTGGCAAGAAATGTAGCCCACTCGAACACCGAGAAAGTCCCTTTGAACTGAAGGAACTCTCATTTTTCAGAAAGTGAGTGGACAGCCGAGGAAACCTAAATGTGAATGCCGAACACTGTCGGATGAAAACTGCGCGCGTGACGGCACTTTTAGCGCGAGCGGGTCGCGTCGTTCGTCTTGGGTTCACCACTTAGACTGAAGCTCGTGAGAGCGAGCGCATGTCCGGCGGCGATCGGTGGTTCCCCAAATGAGCGGTGACGAAAAAAACTGCAAAGCGAGCAATCTGCTTTGCAGTTTGAGCGCATGGGTCGGCCGACAATCCTCTTGGGCCAGTCGTTCCTCGTCAACTCGTGTTTGCCTCAAGCGAGATCGAACAGTAGCACTTCCGAGCTCTCTCCTTTATCAAGAGTCACCTTAGTCGTGTCTTCGATCTTGGCAGCGTCGCCGGCCTTCAATGACTTGCCATTGACGTTCACGTTTCCTCGCGCCACATGGACATACACTCGGCGGCCGGCCGGCACATCGAATTCTGCTCGCTCGCTGCCATTGAAAAGTCCTGCGAAGATGCGCGCGTCAGCGCCAATCTTTACCGAACCGTCGTCGCCAGCTGGAGACGCAATCAGGCGGAGCAGGCCACGCTTTTCCTCTTCAGTAAATCGCTTCTCTTCATAGCCAGGTGCGTTCCCGGGAACATCCGGAAGGATCCAAATTTGCAGAAAGTGTGCAGTTTCCGTCTCGGACCCATTGAATTCGCTATGCTGCACGCCCGTACCCGCGCTCATACGCTGAACGTCACCAGGGCGAATCGTAGAGCCATTGCCCATGCTGTCACGATGTGCAAGCGCGCCGTCGAGCACGTAACTCACGATTTCCATGTCACGGTGCCCATGGGTGCCGAAACCTTGTCCACCAGCTACGCGGTCTTCGTTGATAACTCGCAACGCGCCGAACTGCATGTGCTCAGCATCAAAGTAGCCGGCAAACGAAAAGCTGTGATACGAATCGAGCCATCCGTGATTGGCGTGACCTCGTTCGTTACTACGGCGAATTTCAAACATGTTTGTCCCTCTTGCTCAAGGCGTTGATATCCACTACCAAGAATTTAAACGTCCCTGATAAGGGGAACAACGCGCACAGATGCACTACACCATCCCGCCAATCGGTGTAATCGAGGGGGCAACTATCCTTGCCAAAAAGCCGGTTCGTTATGCGAACCTAAACTCGAACGGCGACCTACTTATTATGTCGGGAGCGAACGACACACGACAACTCCATGGGCATATCCACATTGCGGACTGACGAGGCCAATACCGAAGCCCTGCACTGAATTAGATTTTTGTCTGCGGATGGGGAGAATAGGTAAGCTCCACGTCCGAATTTTCGTCACGACCCGAACGATCAAATCCAGCAAGACTTTTGAAGGCCAGAAGCGGGAAGCCTCTTCCTCAAGTTAACCAAACATTCAAGCGTCTTAAGGAGGCCAACCGTTAACCCTGAAAATGTTGCGATGCGAAAGACTTCTAGCCGATTTCGTTCGCTCAAATGGTACATAAAAAAATCAGTGTTTTCAGCAATTTATCTCAATTTATCCAAAGAATGTCCGGTTTTTGTGACTGCAGGTTTCCTGTCGCCTAGCATCTCTACTTCGAACAAGAGCTTGAGCTCGAGGAGGAGGCGATGAAGATGCGAAGTGTCGTGTCAGATCGCTTGTCGCGCTCTTCGGTTTGGTAATGGGCGTGACGACCGTGTCGTACACAGGTCAGACATATTCGCTCTTCTTTCTCACGCAGACGCTGCACCTCGACATTGGAACGGCGAGTTTCTTAAGTGGGACTGCGTTGTTGATGTGTCTCCCCATCATGTGGACGGCCGCGGCGATCTTAGACCGGATCGGTCGCAAGAAAGTGATCTTAACTGGCTGTCTCCTGTTCGCACTGACATCGTTTCCAATATTTCATAGCATCACGCACTTTGCCAATCCAGCGCTCGAGTCGGCGACGGTCCCTAATCGGGTGACAGTCCGTGCCGCCGCTGGTGAGTGCAGGTTTCAGATTAATCTTTTAGGTAACACACCTCCTGTTGGCGAATGCGACAAGATCAAAGAGGCGCTTGCTCGTGCCGGCGTACCCTACTTAAATATCACGGATGAGTCGACTTCGGTGCCGAGCGTCCAAATAGGTCAAAAGTTCTTACAAGGCTACGATGCGCAGGCGCTCCAAAGTGCGATCCGTGCCGCTGGTTACGCTCAGAAGGCGGACCCCGCACAAGTCAATAAGCCGATGGTTGTAGTAATGCTGTTGATACTCTGCACCTATTTCGCAATGGTCTATTCGCCGCTGGCTGCAGCATTGGTTTCGATGTTTCCTGTCAGAGTCCGCTATACCGCTCTCTCGTTTCCGTATCACCTAGGAAACGGGATTTTTGGTGGATTTTTCGCTGCTGTGGCATTTGCGATGGTCACTGCAACCGGCGACATCTATTTCGGAATTTGGTACCCAGTGGTTTTCGCAGCATTGACACGCATAGTCGGTGCTCTTTTTCTCCGGGAACATGCGCAGCAGGAAGAGAGCCCGACAACTTCGACACGTGCAGCAGTAAAAAATTGAAGCAAGGAGAAACTCATGCCGAAAAATCGTCGCGTTGCAGTCGTTCAAGCCGCACCTGTTTCCTTCAACCTTCCGGAAAGTCTTGCTAAAGTACGAGATCTAACTGAAAACGCAGCGCGCCAGGGCGCCCAATTGGTCGTCTTTCCGGAAGCGTTTTTGTCGGCCTATCCGCGAGGCATAACGTTCAACACGGTCGTCGGCCACCGTGACCCTGAAGGCCGCGAATGGTACCGCCGATATTGGGACAGTTCCGTCGACATCCCTGGACCGGCAGTAAAAACGCTGTGCGATATCGCGAAGGAGAATCGCGTGCACCTCGTGATCGGGGTGATTGAGCGCGACGGAGGAACGCTATATTGCACCGCGCTTTTCCTTGGCCCGGATGGCGCTTATCTTGGAAAGCATCGAAAACTCGGACCTACGGGGGCAGAGCGTCTGGTATGGGGGCGTGGCGATGGCTCCACCATGCCCGTGTTTTCCACTGAGGTGGGAAAAATCGGCGCATCGATTTGCTGGGAAAACTATATGCCGCTTTTTCGTGCCGCGATGTACCAAAAGGGAGTCGAAGTTTTGTGTGTTCCCACGGCCGACGGTCGCGAGACATGGCTTCCTACAATGCGACATATCGCGCTCGAAGGGCGTTGTTTCGTTCTGTCCAGTAACCAATTCGCTCGACGTTCGGATTATCCGGAGGACTACCTGGCGTTCCAGAATCAAGCGAGTGATAGCATCGTGACTGTGGGCGGTAGCTGCATCATCGATCCCTTGGGAAACGTGCTAGCCGGTCCAAACTTCGATGGAGAAGCTGTCTTGATCGCAGACATCGATCTTGACGACATTACACGAGCAAAATTTGATCTCGATGCAGTCGGTCACTATTCTCGACCGGATGTATTCCGGCTGCTAGTCAACGAATCGAGCCAAAAGCTCGGCACGCCTGGTTGGCCTCAATCTCCGACGACGGAGAGTGAAGAATGAGCTTTCACTTTGAGTATCCACGAGTCATTGACCCGAGGCGTCCGGGAGACTTCAAACCAGCTACGCCAAAATATCAAGTTCGCTGGCGCACTCCGGTGACCACCATCGTTTGCGACTACTTAGCGATTCAGAGGAAGTCAGACGATGTCGCTGCCGAGCAAGCCTTCTTTGAGCGGATGCGTGCCGCCTATGGGAGCGTATACGGACCCGATTGTTTTGAAGAGATGCGCGAAGTCGACGCAGAAGGAGTGGTCAACTCAATCGCTGTCGCATACTGGACTGAACTGACGCGTTTCGCACTTTGGAAGAACTCAAACCCGGTCAATGCATGGTTCAAGTCGGCCGATCGTGAGACGGAAGGGTGCGGCTATTGGCGAGAAACACTTGCTATTCCCTATGACAGAATGGAAACTATCTTCTCTGAGCCGTACTATTCCGGTGGTGTTGCTCGTACGAACGATTGCGAACTGGAGGCGATGTATGTCGCGGGGTACTTCGGTCAATGCGCGACCGACTTCCGATTTCAGCGATCGACGAGTTGAATTCGCCTTACGGCGACAACGTACCTGTGGGCAACTTTAGGGACAGCGCGCGCAAACGAGTTCGCGTGGATGTACCACCTAACGTCGTGAGCATTCGGTCGGGACAGTTTTGGGCACAAGCTAAGGGAGAGCAGTTTGACGACTACTATGAAAACATGCGCCCAAAACTCGAGACTGGAATGTCGTATCTCTCCGAACACCCGGAGGAGACTGGATGTTTGTCGATGCGTCATATCACTCATCTGAACGAGAAGGGCGACGAACTCAGGGAGACATGCAAGCACGTCTACATCCTCTCGCTCAAGCATCTCGAGGACTGGACTGAGAGTCACAAAAGCCATCTTGATATTTGGAAACATGCGTTGGCCATGCGTCGTAAATATGGCGCGGAAAGAGATTTTGTGTCGTGGCATGAGGTCTTCGTCATTGGGACGACCCCATCTTTCGAATACGTGAACTGTCACGCCGGAACCGGCCTTCTCCGCTTCGCAGACATCTGGGGCACCTTCTAGAGAGCGCTTAATTCATTTGACTTGGGCGCGGGGCGAGGGTGCCACGTCCACAAGCCGCCGTGCCTGTAGGATCTTCAGCTTTTTGATGCCCGCTGCCGTTGCGTCTTCCCCTCGTCCTAAAGACGACCATCCTGCTGCTCATTAATGTACAAAAACCCTGTCCAGTTGGACCGGACAGGATAAGTACTTTCAGAGCCAGAGGGCCTCCCACTTGAACAGGCTAATTGTATAGTTTTTCTAAACAATAATTAGCGCGGACCCGTCGTCGGGGGGCAGCGTCGCCCTAAAACATATGCGGATTCGGCAACGGGTTAGCACCTGCTGGTGGGAGCTTTCGCAGGCTCCACGAAGGCGCTGACCGCTTCTCTGCACCAATGCGTTGTTCCCTGCAGGTCCCTACAAGAGGCCATATACTCGGGACAATCAATTCGCAACGAGCAGAGCCATGCGTTGGGCTTTTCTAATTTTTTTTCTAACGTGTGCTGCCTACACGCACTTTCGAGGCAGGGCACGGCACGGCAGTTTCTTCAGGCAAATTTTTGACCATTCCACATTTACTGCGCCAATAAACTGTTTCGCTTATTTGTTCTCGAAGGTACCGAACACACCTTATGTTTCACCGGCGGCGTTCACCGAGTTGGCCATCCTGAGAGCTAACTGGCGTGTGTTTCGTGAAGAAGCACTGGCTCTCGAAGACGCGAAACGCATTCAAGCTGCGGAAAAATACAACGATATCGGCTTCAACTCCTTCTTTCGGACGGGATGGAAGCGCTTCTATCTGAAGTGGTATGACGAACCTCATCCGTCTGCCTCGGCATTGTGCCCACGTTCGGTGGAGATACTGCAGAACATTCCCTCGGTCAAGGCGGCTATGTTCGCTATGCTTCCCGCCGGGGGGAAGCTTAATCCGCACCGAGATCCCTTTGCAGGTTCGCTGCGATACCATCTTGGTCTGGTTACACCGAACGATGAGGGCTGCGCGATTGTGGTCGACGGGATTCCCTACTCGTGGCGTGACGGCGAGGATGTGGTATTCGACGAAACCTACATGCACCACGCGGCAAACACCACTAACGACGATCGCATTATCCTTTTCTGCGATATTGCACGCCCAATGAGGTACTGCTGGACGCAGAGTGTCATCAATGTTGTCGGCAGCTTTCTAATGCGCTCCGCGGCGTCACCAAATGAAATTGGTGACCGCACGGGTGGCTTGAATCGTGCGTTCCGTTACATCTATGCCGTTCGACGTGCCGGGAAGTCATTGAAAGCGTGGAACCGCACAGTCTATTATGTAGTGAAATGGTGCTTGTTCGGCGGCGTCGCTTTAGCCATTTTCTGGCATTGAGACGACAAGCATGAACGGGCATAAAAGGAGGCTCGGCGTAGGGCACGGTTCGGGATGACTTTGCGTTCCGGTGGAGATACCGACCGCTTTCTCCGTATCGACGTCTATGCGCCGTTGCTCTCTCCTTCGGCAAGCTCAAACCAGGTGGTGAGTCTGTCAACCGTCCTCTCGTGAGCGAAGTAGTTGCAATGATGAACCGCGTGCTCGCGCTGAAATTCAAAACGGTCGTCCTTCAGAACTTGGAGCCCGGTTGGGGTGACGAGGCTGCTGCTAGGCACATACATCGAAATGGTATCAACCACCATGTCATTCGATCCGGGGAAAAGCTTCTCCGATACGTTGTGGGCGACTTGCCATGGCATTTTTCGAATGCGCTCCCAGAGCGTAAGAGCTTCCGTGCCGACTGCTGGAGCATAATCCGATGTGATTACGAAGGTTTTGACGGATGCTAAGGAACGGGAGGGCGTATTCCAGAGTCTGTTCAACTCTCCATTGTTGCTCACTCTTGACATGCTATTGAGACCCGGCACGAGTCCGATAGCAGCGTCGGCAAAAGGTGTGGCGGAGAATGCTCCGGTCACTCCACCCAACACGCCTGCGAGTCCGCTTGCTCCCATCATCAGGCTGCTAGCGAATGAAGGCACCGCCGCTGCCGATGCCAACCCCATGCTGATGACCTTCGAGAAATTCGCGAAATAGTCGAGCAAGTAGCGGATTCGATACGGTGAGGCGAGACTTGTGCCTTGTAGGGGCGACGCCACTGCTACCATGCGCTCCACCTTGAACTTGGTAGTGCGCAACCACCAACTTGCCACCAATCCTCCGCGGCTGTGACAAATAACGTCTATCGGCGTTGACGAATCAAGCTCTGCTTGGCTCAATGCAAACTCCAAGTCGATTGCGTTGAGAACCGGGCTAACATGCAGAGTTGGATGATCGAAAGAAACAACGTGACTGTACTTCTTCTCGATAGCTTTTAGAAAGTCGAGTCCGTGCGTCGTTGCCGAAAATTCTTCAAAATACATATCTCCCTTGCTAAACGTTCCATGAATGAACAGGAGTATCCGGGACGCCTGTTTCAGCCCCTGCTGCGCAACATAGTCTTCGCGAAGGATTCCGTCCGCGTACTGACGTAGCCCTTGACGGGGCGTCAGCAACCGATCAAGCCCTTCAAGCGCAGCGTTTACTTTGTTGACGCCGATCTCGGCTACGGTGGTGCTGGCTACTACGGACCCTGCCTTCTGACTCGCGCGATATTGACCCCTGGCAGAACTTCCTCGGATACCAGTGGTTGTCAGACCACGTTCCGCATGGGTGGACTCATAGTCCCAATGCAGGAGCCCCTGACTGTCTTCTACCAACCGAACTTGGGCAGTGGGTGCCCCCAAGTTTGCGGAACCCCGACGCCGTAGCTTTTGAGGCGACTGGATCGTTTGATTGCTAGCAGAGGTCGCAGCGATGGCGTAAGTGACGGTCGCGCTTTGCGCGAGCGACACGTTCGCCATGTTTTGAAAGAGAGCGGCACTCGCAGCTGAATTCTCTTCTGCTGATGTAGTCATCGTTTTCAGACCGCATGTAGCGGTAAGGGAGTGATCTGGGCCGCTCTTGCACTCAGAAGATCTATCATGTAGTCAAAATCTACTGCGTCGGTGACATTTCGCGCACCCGTTAGCATAGCTCGTTCGAAGCCTTCCGAGGCCGTAAGAAGAGTTGTCTCCAATGCAATTAGCTCGCCGCTTTCGAGATAGCTAAGTATTTCCTCGGACGACGATGAAAGAAACATCCCGTTCGTATCTGCGTGAGAATTTACTTCCCAGTCAGTTGGATCGGTATCGCCTCGACGATCCATTCGAATAAAACTGTCGTGTGCTTCGGGACTGCGCCAGTAACCCACCAATGCATGAGCTTCGAAGACGAAGATGACGGGGTAAATGTCGACTAATTCCAACGCTGCCGCGAACAACAGCGCTAGATCTACACACGTGCCCCATCCGCCTGTAAGGACCATAGTAGGAGTGCGCAACCGTTGGCTATCGGACTGCTGGCTGTATGCGGGAGGTGGGTTGATATAGCCGAGACGATATTCGTGCAACAGCGCAGACCAAATGGCTCGCACTTGTAGATCGACTCCAGCGACGTCAGAGGCCTGGTACCCGTCAAACCCGGCCATCGGATCGTCACGCAGAACACGAACATACTTCTGCGCGTTTAGGATCAATCGCTCTGTCTCCGCGTCACGAGGAAATACAAAAGATGCAAGGGTGTACGCGCTTCCCTCAGCGAAGCGCCATTGGTCGGCGGGGAGCAGTCGCGTAGGATACGTATCGCTGTGCAGAACGCGGTCGCCTTTTGCAACCGTTACGGAAAGAGTGGTCGCCACGCTCTCGCGGCATGAGCGTGAGAGCGGTGCCGTCAAAGGAAATTCAATCTTCTCTCGAAGATCTTCGAACGGCGCGGTGATACTGAGGGTAGTTCGATAACACAACTCGCGGTCTTCGCCGTTCAGCTTCACCTCGAGGTCGACATCAGAGAGTTTCTGCCCTTTACCTAAATAAATTCGAAATCGGCTAAAAGGGTACTGTTTTTGGTGGAGCTGTGCATAGTTCAAACCACCTTCTGGCACCTTAACATCAATGGAGAAGCCATCAGGCTTGTTCGGCGATGCCGGCAGGCATTCAATCTCGGTCGTCTCTGTCGGCTCTGCCAGAGCGCGCGCGTTGGCCCGCTCCAGATCCTCAACGTTTGACTGTGACGTCCAAAACACGATGCCGGAACCATTGAGGCTGAACTTCATTCGCAACACGGCTTGCCAGCCTCGTACGTGTGCGAGCGCCACGGCTCCCTTCGTTGCCACCAAGCCGCGATAGAATTCGTCGAAGTATTCTTCTGCAAGTCCGTCATCGATGCTGTCTTGAAATCCAACTGATGTACACACTTTGCCTAGGCCAACCGCTGACGCCGCAATCTGTCCGGAATGGTACAAATTCCAGCAAACCAGAAAGGGCTTATGCTGATCGAAGAGCTTCCATAGTCGATCCTGAGAGACTAGGTCGATTTGGGCCTGACCTCCCTGCAGAACAGGCGAGTCTTTATGTAGAAGGGCATACCCGTCAAGTTCGACGACTGCGCGTGGCCTAAGAACGTCGGGGTTATCAGCGAATCGCATCTGGTTGATTCGCATCTCGTGTTCCCGGGTGTACGGAGTTGCCGTCAGCTCGATCGCTTGGCGAATGTCGCAGCCTGCAAAGTGGACAATGTCGGGTTCAAATGCCACGAGTTCTTCGACAATTTCGTCGAATGTCGGTGTCCACAGCGTCTTAAAGCAATCGGTGTCTGGAGACGAGGTGTCTGACTTTGTCTCGGATGAAGTCTCGGAACAAAAGATCTCGTAAAGAAAGTCGCGCTCAGATTTGAGGTGGTATTCTGAACTAATGAAGCCTGGGGCTGAGAGTACGACAAGTATCTTCCAGTCGCGCGGATTTTCTGGAAGTGATGTCCGTCGCTGTGCACCGGGTTTGCTCCAATGACGGAGCACGGGTACTCGATGCTCTCTTTCGGATTCAGCCGGCCGATAGGCTTGGATAACCGAGTCGACGACAAATTCCCATGGCATCACACGCAGATGCGTGTTGTCGTGCTCAGAAGTCGAATGCAGGTCGACCTCGATTGCAATCGGCAGCGGTCGATTAAGGCTGAAAGCATTAGACGTTTCGAAATACTCGCTCCAAAGCTTCATGGCACGAGACTGCTGTGCTTCCTTTAGATACTTTGTTCCAGACCAACGTCCTCGATTCAAGAGAGCGTATTTCCACCACGCCGCTTGCTGTTCAACATCCGGTTTCTTCGAGAACAGTTCTGAATTCGATTTGATCGAGCACGGCCCCGTGTGGCAATCGTAGGGAAGCTGAATGACGACAGGCGTCAGGGCACTGCTCCGCTCACGGACAATTGAGCAGGCGTCGTCATCGGACTTTTCCATATGTTCATACCATTTGCGTTAACTTGGATGAATCGAGCGATCGTCGAAGCAACTCGGCGAGTATTCCACACTAAGCGACACATGGACAACCGGCGGCGGTATGGCAAAGAGTTGGTGAGCGGGAGTCTTTCACTCGGGCAATTGGCGACGGACTGCAGCAGCTAAGCGGCTAGCGGACGGCGCGACACTCGCTTGAACGTTTGTTTTGTGGCAAAAGTCCGAATGTCGCTTTGTTACGAGAATTCGAATTGGCGCAATATCTGCGTATTCGACACGAAAGCAGCTGTGTCACTTTTGCACTCGGTCAGCTTTTTGCGACTTGTTCCAGCGTCTTAAACTGAGCACTGTTACCAGTTCGCACGCGTTCAACAAAGCGCTCAAGCATGAGCAACGGCTCGAGATGGCGAAGTACCGATAGCTTGACCCAGAACGTTATGTTTGCTTCGCTCCCACTATCGCCGAGGTATGCAATCTGAGATTGCCAGACCTTGATGATGTCTGCTATGTCACGCGTGCCATGGTGGTCGCCACTGTGCTTGAACTCGTGCGCGCTGGAAAGCTCGTCGAGACACCAATTGGCGGGAATTGTCATGACTGCTGTCTCTAGGTTTCGGTGAACATCGCGTCGCCACGGATGCCCAGCTTTTGCGTCAACGAGGTGCCAGCGCTCACTCGACCGGATTTCAGCGCAGGAGTAGTAGCCATACCGCCTCGAAAAAGAGTACATGAAGGCATATGTACGCCAAGCGCCGCGCGCCGTCGGTGTTGCCGCGATCGTGGGCTCGGTGAACCCCACGGGCGCACGCCCACTTAGGCGGATAACGCTCGCGATATTTTCGCTCATCCAATCGGCTTCGAGAGAGGCTTCAGAGGCGTCTGGGATTCGGACGGCGATTTCATGTCCGCGGATGACAACCTCATGAATTGGCAGCAATTCGATGGAACGCGTATTGACGAACCACGTAGACCTGATGGCATACCTATGAAAAAGGTCAAGTATGGCCAGCACGTTCGTCTGTGATTCGGACGATTGCAGCAGGTCTGCGCCTGAAAGCGCTCCTGATGCCGTCGATTTGTCGTGCGCACGGACTATTTCCGTGTCAATGCCAAAGGAAATCGAAACACGTGCTTTCATGATGTTGGTTCTAGGGTCCTTACCTAACACGTGACGGTGCTGGCGATGCGTAAGCTGTCTCAAATCAACTATTTCTCGATTGATAGAAGCTCCGACACCAACGCTAGCTACTCTCGATGTGGCTAGCGGCGTAGCAAGGCCGCGAGTATTTCAGGCCCTCGCCTTAGTACCCGGTCGGTTCGAGAAGCGGCACTGCGAGGACGAGTCGCTGATTCGGCGCCTACTTCTGGCGTAAGGATGCTTACGCGGCCGTGAAGACAAATCCAGTCCATTGACATACCGTTACCGTCATCGACTTCTTGTATCCAATGTGCCTTGCAGTGTTTACATTCAAAGTGTCGTACTGTGATGACGGGCCTGCCGAGCGAGCGCAGCCGCGAGCCTTTTCCAAACGGAACCAGTTCTTTGTGTTGTGAAGGGTGTATCTGATGATACATATCACTGCATTGATCGCAGAGATCCACGTTATGCATCACCTTCATTGAGAACATTCAACCTGGCATTTGACAACCTGGCTGGTAGGCAAATCGCACGTTGTGCAAGATACCACTGCACAATATTCAATTCAGCTTAGCGCATCATATGACAGTTACGAGCGGTGCGACAACGCTCGGTACAGGTCATCGACTATATTCGTCGATAGGCGGAGAGTAAGAACTCCGAGTGACTTCACGCCTTGAGATTGGCGGCGCAGATGTATCGATCCCTGCTTGCTGAACCGGCGAAATTTGGATTGACGAGCTTCCGGCCGAGATCGCAGAAGCAGCGGGCGGGTTCGTTGCCTCTAGATGCTGGCCTGCGTTGATAGTGGGTTCGGTTGCGTGTGCAGGGACGGATGAGTTTGGCGCGAACGCTGCAATAACAAGCATGAGCATTGAGCAACTGATAAGGCGGTTCATTTCCTTGTACCTCGACGTGGAAAGTCGACATCGCGTGTTTCACATCGTCAACACGACATCGTCTTGCTTGGTTGTTTCGAATCGCTAACGCACTAGCGTCGGCGGCTTAGCGCAGTCCCGCTCGCCGGCGCTAAAACAACGGTTTCGGTGTTCTCCCGAGAAGTGTATAAGCCCCTGTATGACAAAGAAATCTGTCAAACTAGCTCGTGCTCGCGTGCTGATAAAGATCCAGGCGACACTACGCTTTTGTAAAGGTTATCCGTTAGTCATCGAAATTTCGCGGAACGTTCGACGTTTGAAGAGAATCGTCGATAACTCGATGATTTATTAAGGGCTTCTGTGTACTACGGTGGCGAACGAATGTCGGGCTCTCATAGATGTGTCAAGATGCGAAGCGGTTCGTATGTCGACAATCTCCTGATGATCTGGATGTCTGGAAGGGAAAAACAATGGCGAATGAAGAGTCTATCCGCGGCTATGTTCAGCGTTACCTTGACGAGGTGCCCGCGTTTACTCAAGACAGGGACAAGGCCATTCATGCTGGTTGCGCGGTCCACGATTATGTATCGGTCAACGTCAAGGACGCTGGTGGCCATCCCACTGCGTCGTTGACCCGGAACTACGCTCACCCGCGCGAGAATTGGCGCCCTTTGCGCAGTTCGTTCGATATTTTGTTTGTCAGAGGACACTGGAAGGTTCGCTGCTCCTCAGGCTTGCCTGGCGGAGGCTTGGATTGAAGCTGGCTATTCCTAGTTTCAACATGTCGCACCGGTGTAGGAAATAACGTGGACGCGCTTTCAGACTTACTCTCGACGATAGTGACCCGTAACGCCCATTACGCTGGTCTGCAAGCGGGAGGGGAGTGGGCTGTCGACTTCCCCGCGCCGAGTGGATTGAAGTTTGTCGCCGTGGTGACCGGTGAATGTTTGCTTCAAGTGGTTGGGGAAGTTCCGGTGCTGTTGTCGGCAGGAGATTGCTTTTTGCTCGCAGAGCGCAAGCCGTTTCGACTTGCAAGCGATATGTTGGCACCGACCGTGGACGCAGCAAGCCTGTTTGCTCAAAATCCGGACGGCGTGGCGCGGCTTTGCGGATCGGATGTTTTTCTTATCGGTGGCGAGTTCGACTTCTGTGAAGAAATCGAGCGAGCCGTTGGAGAACTCGAACCTGCGACGGTTGTGCGCGATGGAACGAGTGAAGCCCCAGTGATCCGATGGGCGTTAGATCAACTCTCTCGTGAGCTTGCATTTCCATCGCTTGGAACCGTTTTGATGCGTCAGCACCTAGGTCAAATTCTCCTGCTACAAGTCTTACGCGTTACCGTAAGTAGAGACGGAGACCGACCACCGGGCTGGCTGGGCGCGCTCCGGGATGAGAAGTGTCGTAAGGCGATTGAGGCCATTCATGACCGCCCACACGCAGCTTGGAGCGTAGAGTCTCTAGCTGCGGCGGCTGGCGTGTCACGATCGACATTCGCATTCCAATTTAAGAAAAATGTAGGAATGGCCCCTCTCGAATACGTTATTGAGCATCGCATGCGCCTAGCGCGACGACACCTTCGTCAGAGCGAACGACCAATATCCTGGATCGCTGAAAAGCTCGGCTATGTATCGGATAGCGCCTTTAGCAGTGCGTTCAAGCGGAGTGCATCTTGTTCGCCAACAGACTACAGAAAGCGTGCGAGGAATGATCCTGGCTCCGAGGTCACGATGAACGTGATGCGTTGATCGATTTGCTTTTGGACGATCGCGACAAAATCTCGGACGGTAGTGCATTCCGCTGATCGCTCGGAGCAGCGAAACTCGTGATGTCATACAACCAAGTGCACATCATGAGCGAATTTTCGAAACAAGTACCACTGCAATCTGGGTTCGGGGAAGCGACGAACGCACGGGAGGTCGTGGCGGGGCTCGATTTAGCAGGCAAAACTGCCATCGTTACTGGCGGATCCTCGGGCTTGGGGTTTGAAATTGTGAGCACCCTCGCTTCGGCAGGGGCGAACGTTGTTGTGCCGGCTCGCAATACGGCCAATGCTGAGCGAGTACTTCTCGGCATAAAAAATGTGAGCGTTGCCGCATTGGATCTCCTCGATCCAAGCTCAATCCAGTCTTTTGCGCGCAGCTTTCTGTCGAAGGGATGCTCACTTGCCTGGTTGATCAACAATGCTGGCGTGATGGCTGCACCTCTCCACCGCGACAATCGCGGCGTTGAGC
>JFHF01000053.1 GCA_000648925.1 Caballeronia jiangsuensis | reverse complement strand
GCAGCTCGTTCAGGCCCGCGGTCACACGCACGTTGGCCATGCTTGCCAGTCACCGGTGACACTCGCCTAAGTGTCGCCCTCGAAGGCCCAATCGGGCTTGGCTCGCGCACGGTCTGACGAGCTGGAAGTTATAGCGAACTGGTTCAGCACGAAATGGCTCCGGCACTGCGCTACGCGCTGCCGCCGCCGAGGCCGAGGCCGATCAGACGAAGGAATTCGATCGCTGAGCCTTTAACTGCCCGCCGCCGCGCGCTCGATCTCGGCGATATCGATCTTCTTCATCGTCATCATCGCGTCCATCGCGCGCTTCGCGGCTTCGCGATCCGGGCCGCTGAAAATCTCGAGCATCCGCTTCGGCGTGATCTGCCATGAAAAACCCCAGCGATCCTTGCACCAGCCGCACCGACTTTCCTCGCCGCCATTGCCGACGATCGCGTTCCAGTAGCGATCGGTCTCTTCCGCGCTGCCGGTATGCACCATGAAGCTCACCGCTTCGTTCGGCTTGAAGTTCGGGCCGCCGTTCAGTCCGATGAAGCGCTGGCCGAGCACGGTGAACTCGACAGTCAACTCCGGCCCCTGCCCCACGCCCGGCTTCGCGGACGCATGGCCCGCGCCGACGCGGCTATCGGGAAAGGTGGCGGCGTAGAACTCCGCCGCTTCACGGGCATTACCGTTGAACCACAGGCAATTGACGAGTTCGGCCATTGCGCGCTCCTTCGAACAGTGAACAGTGCGCCGACGATATCACGCCGGCGTGTTCACCTTCACCTGCGACGATGCGCCGACATGCACGCGCTTCGAAGGCAGGCGCTGCGACACCGTTTCCGCGACCATCTCAGCCGTCGCGGCAGACAACGTCCAGCCCAGATGCCCGTGCCCGGTGTTGTAGAACACGCCCGGACGCTTGCCCTGCCCGACCTTCGGCAGCATGCTCGGCAACATCGGGCGCAGGCCGCTCCACGGAATCACGCGCGCGGTCGATACATCGGGGAAATGACGCCGCGTCCATTCGACGAGCGGCGCGATGCGATCCGCGCGGATATCGCGATTGAAGCCGTTCAGCTCCGCCGTGCCCGCCACGCGGAAACGGTCCGCGCCGAGCCGGCTCGTGACGATTTTCGCGCGGTCGTCGAGCAGGCTGACCCACGGCGCGTGATCGCGGCTGCGCGCGTCGTCGAGGCAGACGGTGATCGAATAGCCCTTGACCGGATAGACGTTGAGATGATCGCCCGCCATCGATGCGAACGCCCGGCTGCCGACGCCCGCGCAGATCACGATGCCGTCGAACTGGAGCGCCTGCGTCTCGCCCGCGTGCTCGACGCTCAGCGCGAGCCGCCCCGCCTGTTCGTCGATCGATGTCACCGACGTGTCGTAGCGGAACTCGACGCCGCGCCGCGCGCATGCATCGGCGAGTCCGCGCGTGAACTTGTGGATGTCGCCGGTGGAATCGGACGGCGTGAAGAAGCCGCCATGGAACGCACCGCGCAAGGTCGGCTCGATCGATGCGATCTCTTCCGGCGTAACCGCGTGACGGTCGAGGCCCGCGCCGGTCAGGATCTCGTTCACTTTCGCTGCGGCGTCGAACTCCTTGCGGCTCGCGTAGAAATGCAGGATGCCGCGCCGTTCGAGATCGAAGTCGATTTTCTCGTCCCGCGCGATGCGAAACAGATGCTCGCGCGCCGCGATCGCAAGGCGCACGGTCTCGGCCGTATTCGCACGATAGTTCGGAATCTGCCGGAGGAATTCGCCGATCCAGCTGTACTTGTGCCAGCCCGGCCGCGGATTCATCAGGAGGGGCGCGTCGCGCGTGAACATCCACTTCAGGCCTTTCAGCACGGTGGCGCGGCTGTTCCACACTTCGGCATTGCTCGCCGACAGTTGCCCGCCATTGGCGAAGGACGTTTCCATCGCCGCATAGCGGTGACGTTCGATGACGGTGACGTGAAAACCGCGCTGCGCAAGGGCGTAAGCGGTCGTGACGCCGGTGATCCCGGCGCCGATGATGGCGATTCGTGACATGACATGATCCAGATTGATTGAGCATCGCCGGCCTTGGCCACATGCCGCAGCCGGCACCGATGCCCCATCTGTCCATGTACCTGAGAGTTTCGCCCGCGTGCCGCCCGACGTTCACGTCGGCAGCCGGGGCTCCCCTTCGGTGGGCGCATAAAAGCGCCGCTCTCCAGATGTTCCAGCGCGCACGGTCCTTTTGCCTGAGAGTTTCCGGGGCGGTTGCTCCGTCGGCGTCGTCGCGAGGACGAACTCTTCCGTGACGCTTTGTCGAACGCTTGCACAATACCGGTACGAAATGCGCATGGCAAGCCCCCGCCGACACGTTGACAGAACGCGGCCCTCGCCTTCAGACTCCCGTCGTCCGTTATTCGCTGCTCAAAAGATGCCGTCTTCCCAGTTGTCCGTCTATTTTTTCGCCCAGGCCGCGGTGATCGTGCTCGCGAGCCAGTTCGTCGGCAGGCTCGCGCAGCGCGTGGGTCAGCCGCAAGTCGTCGGCGAGATGATCGCGGGCGTGCTGCTCGGCCCGTCGCTCTTCGGGATGCTGCTGCCGCACTGGCAGCAGGCGCTCTTTCCCAAGGCGACGATGGGCACGCTCTACGTCGCCGCACAGCTCGGCGTCGGGCTCTACATGTTTCTCGTCGGCACGGAGTTTCGCGCGGACCATTTCCGCGCCCGCGCGAAGAGCGCGATGAGCGTGTCGATCGCGGGCATCGTCGCGCCGTTCGCGCTCGCGTTCGCGCTGACGCCGTGGCTGCAAACGATCCCCGGTCTCTTCGCGGAAAAGGTGCGGCTCTACGAGGCGTCGCTCTTTCTTGGCGCCGCGATCGCGATCACCGCGTTTCCTATGCTCGCGCGCATCATCCACGAGCGCGGGCTGACCGGCACGTCGCTCGGCACGCTCGCGCTCACCGCAGGCGCATTCGACGATGCCGCCGCGTGGTGCATCCTCGCGATCGTGCTCGCGAGCTTCGGCGGCTCATGGATGGGCGCGTATGCGGCGATCGGCGGCGGCGCGGCTTTCGCGCTCTTCATGATCTTCGCCGGCGGGAAGTTGCTGCGCCGGCTCGCGGCCGGATTGAATCCACACGCGCCGTTGCCCACGAGCGTGCTCGCCGCCGTGCTTGCGCTGTTCTCGCTCTGCGCATTCGCGATGGACGCCATCGGTATCCATGCAGTCTTCGGCGGCTTTCTGCTCGGCGTCGCGCTGCCGCGCGGCCCGCTGACGGAAAAGCTGCGCGACATGCTGCAGCCCTTCGTCGTCGTGTTTCTGCTGCCGATGTTCTTCACCTACTCGGGCCTCAACACGCGGCTCGACATGCTGATGGACCCGGCCATCATGCTCGCGGCCGTGGCGATCCAGCTGGTGTCGTTCGGCGGCAAGGGCATCGCATGCTGGGCGGCCGCGCGCGCGAACGGCGAGCCTTCCGGCGACGCGATGGCCATCGGCGCGCTGATGAACGCGCGCGGGCTGATGGAGCTGATCATCATCAACATCGGCCTTGCGGCGGGCGTCATCCTGCCCGGACTGTTTTCGATTCTCGTGCTGATGGCCGTGCTCAGCACGCTGATGGCCACGCCGCTCTTCAACTGGATCGTGCGCCGCGATGCGGCGCTGCGCTCGGCCATCGCGCGTTAGCGGATCAGAGCGCGGGCTTAGAATAGCGGGACCCACACGTATCTCGTCTAGCCCATCATGCGCTCCTGGCGACTCGACCGCGTCTCCTCGAACGGGCAGCTGGATCTCAGCCGCGCGACGGAGCTCGTGTCGTCGATCGGCAGCGAGGATTCCAACGCACTCGCCGCCGAAGTGCTGAAGCTGCTCGGCGACGTCGCCGCGATCTCGCAATGCACGATCTTCGCGTATGAATTCGGCAACCGGCCGCGCACGGTGTCGGTGGCGGATCATCGCGGCGGACGCTTCCTGCGCGATGTCGCCGACACTTACGCGCGCCATTTCTACGCGCTCGACGGCAATCAGAAGATCGTTTCCTCGGCACGCAACGAGAAGCCCGGCTCCATGCTCGTGCTGCATCGGCAGACGAGCGAGGATATCGCCAACGAGGCGTATCGCGCGGCGTGCTATCACCAGCCGAACGTGTCGGATCGCGTGTCGCTGCTCGTGCAGCCGGGCGCGGACCTGTGGCTCTCCGTGAACCTGTATCGCGACACGCGCTTCGGCAATTACCATCCGCGCGAGATCGCGCTGATCGAAGCGATGGCGCCGCTCATCGCGCACGCGGCGAAGCATCATTACGCGATCTGCGGGCAGCGCGACATGCCGATCTCGCATCTGATGCTCGCGCGCGTGCGCGGCCTGTGCCCCGACCTTTCCAAGCGCGAACTCGACGTGCTCACCGGCGTGCTCGAAGGCCGCACCGCGCAGGAAATCGGCGATGCGATGGGCATCAAGGCGACGAGCGTCGTCACATATCAGAAGCGCGCATACCGCAGGCTCGGCATTTCGAGCCAGCGGCAACTGTTCGCGCTGTGCATCGGGTCGGGCAAGGTCTGACAATTCTTCGAACGTATCCGTGTTTTCCCCGATCCGCTGACGGCCTCGCGCTGTACCCAAATTGAGGACAGGCGGCCCGATCCCGCGCTTCATACTCCGACGCATCAGATGTCCGACACAGCGACACGACCGGAGACGACAGCATGGAATCCACCCGCGCAAGCGGCGCATTGAACGCGACGCCCCTACCCCGCACGCACGAACAACCGGTGATCGCGAAAGTCTCGCGGCATCTGCTGTGGTTCCTTTTCGTGCTGTTCTTCTTCTCGTTTCTTGACCGCATCAACATCGGCTTCGCGGGCCTGACGATGATGAAGGACCTCGGCCTGACGAGCACGCAATTCGGCCTCGCGACGACGCTCTTCTATGTCGCCTACATCGCGTTCGGCATTCCGAGCAATATCGTGCTCGCGCGCATCGGCGCACGCCGCTGGATCGGCACGATCATGATCGCGTGGGGCCTCGCATCGACGGCCACGATGTTCGCGACGAGTCCCACGTCGCTCTATGTATTGCGCGTGCTGGTCGGCGTGACGGAGGCGGGTTTTCTGCCCGGCATCCTGCTCTACCTCACGTACTGGTTTCCCGGCGCATACCGTGCGCGCGCCAATGCGCTTTTCATGATCGCGATGCCCGTAACCGCGGCGGTCGGCTCGGCGCTTTCCGGCTTCATTCTCGGCCTCGACGGCACGCTCGGCCTGAAGGGCTGGCAATGGCTCTTCCTGCTCGAAGGCTTGCCGTCGGCGCTGCTCGGCCTCGTCGTGTATCGCTATCTCGACGACAGTCCCGCCACCGCGCGCTGGCTCGATGCCGACGAAAAGCGCGCGCTCGCCGCCACCCTCGCCTCCGAACATTCCGGCGACGCGACCACGCCGACGCAGCACGTGCCGGGCACGGGCATCGTCGCGGAACTGCTTTCGCCGACCGTGGTGAAGTTCGCGATCGCCTACTTCTGCCTCGTGAACACGCTCGCGATGGTCGCCGTATGGACGCCGCTCATCGTCAAGAGCTTCAGCGCCGATGCGAGCAATCGCACGATCGGCCTGCTCGCGGCCATTCCGCAAATCTGCACGATCGTCGCGATGATCGTGTGGGGCCGCCGCTCGGATCGCAAGCAGGAGCGCAAATGGCATCTGATGCTGCCGATGCTCTTCTCCGCCGCGGGCTGGCTCTGCACCGCATGTTCGACGAACCCCGCGTTGCGTATGCTCGGCGTGTGCCTCGCGTCGGCGGGTTCGTACACGGCGATGTCGATCTTCTGGACCACGCCCGATCACGCATTGAGCTTCAAGGCGCGCGCCATCGGCATCGCGGTCATCAATGCAACCGGCAACATCAGTTCGGCGCTCAATCCGCTGATCGTCGGCTGGCTGAAGGACGCGACGCACAGCTTCACGTCGGGGCTGATCTATTCGGCGATATTGCTCGCGCTCGGCGCGCTCGTCGTAATGGTATTGCCGATCACGCAAAACAAAGCGCAAGCCGTTTAAGGAATCACGCAAGGAGCACTGGATGAACAAGCCATTCAAGCCGTATCCGTTCACGGCGAAACAGTATGCGGCGCGCGTTCCGGCGCTGGAAAAAGGCGTCGATGCGAAGCGTCATGACGTGACGATCGTCGGCGGCGGCCCCGTCGGGCTCGCGATTGCGCTCGGGCTCGCGAATCACGGCGTGCGCTCGGTGCTGATCGAAGCGGACGATTCGGTGTGCCACGGCAGCCGCGCGATCTGCATCTCGCGGCGCAGCCTGGAGATCATCGAACGTCTCGGCGCGCTCGACGGTTTTCTGAAAACCGGCCTGCCGTGGACGGGTGGCCGAAGCTTCTATCGCGACACAGAAGTGCTGCATTTCACGATGCCGCAGGACGAAAACCAGAAGCTGCCGCCGATGGTCAATCTCGCGCAATATCACATCGAACAGTTTCTGCTCGATGCCGCCGAGAAGCGCGCCGAGTTCATCGATATTCGCTGGCAGACACGCGTGAAATCGATCGACGCGCGCGACGATGGCGCGACGCTGCAACTCACGACACCCGATGGCGATTACGCGCTGGAAACCGGCTGGGTCGTCGCGAGCGACGGCGGCCGCAGCACGATACGCGAAGCGCTCGGTCTTCAACTCAAGGGCACGAGTTATGAAGGCCGTTACGTGATCGTCGATATCGAACTCGAAAGCGAGCGGCCGACGGAGCGGCTCGCGTACTTCGATCCATCGTCGAATCCGGGCTCGACCGTGCTCGTGCACAAACAGCCCGACAACGTATGGCGCATCGACTATCAACTGCGCGACGGCGAAGATGCCGACGAAGCCGTGAAGCCCGATAACGTCATCCCGCGCGTGCAAAGCCTGCTCGACATGATGGGCGAAACGGGCGCATGGTCGCCGCTCTGGATCACGATCTACAAGGCCAATGCGCTGACGCTGGAACGCTATCGCCATCAGCGCGTGATGTTCGCGGGCGACGCCGCGCATCTCGTGCCGATCTTCGGCGTGCGCGGCGCGAACTCCGGCATCGACGATGCCGACAATATCGCGTGGAAGCTCGCGCTCGTCGTGAAGGGGCTCGCGTCCGATACGTTGCTCGACAGCTATTCGGATGAGCGCGTCGCCGCCACGCACGAGAATCTGAGCTACGGCACGAAGAGCACGGAGTTCATGGCGCCGCCTTCGTTCGCATTCGATCTGATGCGCACGGCAGTGCTGAGTCTCGCGGCCAGGCATCCCGAAGTGCGCTCGCTGATCAATCCGCGGCAAACCTCGGCGATTACTTATGTGGCGTCACCATTGAACGTCGCCGATCGCGATGTGTTCGCATCCGGGCCTGTTCCCGGCGCGGTGCTGGCGGAGTATCCGGTGACGATCGTGGAAGCCGGGCATGGACGCGAAGCGCATCTGACCGATCTCGCCGGCCCGAGCTTCACCGCGCTGTGCTTTACCGATGATGGCGCTTTGCCCGCCGCGTTCGGGACGCTCGCGCACGCGTTGCGCGCGAGCGGATTGCCGTTCAGGGCGGTGCCGTTGAGTGCGCATCTGCATCCGCGAACGCAGGGCGTGCACGCATGGGATCACACGGGACGCATCTTCGAGCGTTACGACGCACAGCCCGGCACCGTGTATTTGCTGCGGCCGGATGGCCACGTGCTCGGCCGCTGGCGCGATGCGCAACCGCACGATATCGAAGCGGCAATTGCTCACGCGCTGTCCGCATCAACCGATTGAACGAGGGAGAAGATCATGAACGATGCAGAACTCGACGCCGTCTACACGCGCCTGTGCAAGACGATGACGCAACTCGGCGAAGCGAACGCATCGCTTTTTCTCGCGCGCTTTGCCTTGCTTGCAATCGGCAAGATGAACGATCCGGACGTATCGCTCAGGTTGATCGATGAAGCGAGCGATGGAATCGCAGATTGATTCGCGAAGAAAAAGCGTCGTGTCGACCAGCCTCGACACGACGCTCATACAAGAGGGCCGTCAACGTCGCATGAGGCCCATCACCAGCGTCACGAGGAAGATGACGAGGAATATGAAGAATAGGATCTTCGCGATACTCGCCGCACCTGCCGCGATGCCGCCGAACCCGAGGGCGGCGGCGATGATCGCGATAATGAAAAAGACCAACGCGTAATACAACATGATGTTATGTCCCTCCGGTTCAGATCCGCCGCGCGCCCCATGGTCGCGGACAGTGGACTAGCTTAAGCAAGCAGTATTCCTTACCGGATGGAGCATAGTTTTTTCCCGTGATATCCTTGCTCCGTCCTGCATACGCCATCAAACCTGCATCACGCCGCGAGCGCGGAGCATCCACTTTTTACACGGTCGTCAAGAAGACTCGTCACCTGCCGTTAATTAAAAAAAGGGACGTGAAAGCTGAAACGACGTGTTCGACGCTCGTTCGCGCGCTGTTCCGCGTTATCGAATGGTCATGCATTTTGGGCACCATTCCAGCGGAGCACCTCCCGATAAAAGGGCCATGCTCACATGGTTGACGATCTGCGGTTCAAGGTCGATCGCTTCGCCATCTTGAGGATCAAGACATCGCGCGGGCATCCCACCACCGGAGCACGAACAGAGACACGTTCGGATGCCATTTCTTCCGACGATAGATTGACTGGCGCCGCCCTCGCGGTCCCATTGGGAAAGAATTGATGAAACCGGCAAGGAATTCGCTGCGGTCACGTGTTGGCCGATATATCGCGTATGGTGTGATCGCAGCCACGCTCGTGGCGGGCGCGGGCTTCCTGCATTGGCGCCATGAGTTGCATGCCGCGCAATCGCAGTCGGCGGCGCTCACAGGCGTCGCCAGTCAGATGCGCCATGAAGCATCGGCGTGGACGCATCGGGAGAAGGACGCATCGGAAATGCTGACCGATATCCGCGACAAAAACGTCGCGACGATCGGCGTGAGTCCCGATGCGATTCTCGTCTCCACGTTGAAGGGCGAGAAGTACTACGTGGCCGACCATAACGGCGCGTTCTCCAATGCGCTGCTGCTCGGCGATATGAAGCCTGGCGCGAGTTCGCCTTATCAACTCGTCTGGCTGCCCGACGCCGACGTGCGAACGGGCGTGGCGCGCTGGAGCGAAATGTTCGATCGTTCGCGCGACATCCTGAGCCTTCTGCTGCCGCTCTTGATGCTCGGCGGCATTCTCTGGTTCATGCGTCGCGAGATGCGGGGCGGCGCGCAGTTGCTCGGCGAGTCGCCGACGCTGCGTTTCGATGACGTCATCGGCGCAGGCGAAGCGAAAGCCGCGCTCACGGATGTGCGCGCGTGGCTGACCGAGCCCGCACAATTTACCGGCATGGGTGTGCGCGCACCGTGCGGCATTCTGATGACCGGCGGCCCCGGCGTCGGCAAGACGCGACTCGCGCAAGCGCTCGCGGGCGAATGCGGCGCGAACTTCATCGCGATCACGGGCAGCTATTTCAGCGCGAAGTATTACGGCGTCGGCATCCAGAAAGTGAAGCATCTGTTCGAGCTCGCGCGCAAGAACGCGCCGACCGTGATCTTCATCGATGAAGCCGATGGCCTCGGCAAGCGCACCGATACCGGCGGCGGTCCCGTCGAAGCGGAGAGCAACCGCATCATCAATCAACTGCTCGCGGAGATGGACGGCTTCGCCTCGAACGAAGGCGTGATCATCGTCGCTGCTACGAACCATCCGGACAATCTCGACGAAGCAATGCGGCGCCCCGGCCGTTTCGACCGCACGGTGCAGGTGCGTCTGCCGAGTCTCGACGATCGCGCCGAGATCCTGCGTTTCTATGCGGCCAATCTGAAGAAGAAAAACGAAGACATCGACTTCGATCAACTCGCGCGTCTCACTACGGGTCTTTCGCCGGCTACGCTGTCGATGATCGTCAATCAGGCGGGCCTCGTCGCGCGCAAGGCGGGCGAACGTGAAGTGTCCGCGAAGCATTTCCTCGAAGCGATCAAGATCGCGCGCATCGGCGATGTCAACGGCGCGGAGCGCGCCTTGTCCGACGACGAACGCACGCGCATCGCGGTGCATGAAGCGGGTCACGGGCTCGTCGCGGCACTCCTCGACACGGGCGTGCTCGAAGAAGTGACGATTCTGCCGCGCGGCGGCGCCTTGGGCGTAGCGCTCATCACGAAGATGCAGGACAAGCATCTGTATCGCGAGACCGAACTGCGCAACGAGATTCAGGTGCTGCTCGGCGGGCGCAATGCGGAACTGCTGATGTTCGACGAAGCATCCAGCGGCGCGGCGTCGGATCTTCAGGAAGCGTCGCGTATCAGCCTCGACATGGTGTCGAAATTCGGCTTCAACGAGGACGGCAATCTCTTCAGTCTTGCCGCCCTGCCGCAGCAGTATGCGGGCTTGCAACTGAAGAATTCGATCGGACACGCGAACGCGTTGCTGCACGATCTGAGCGATGAATGCTTCGCGCTACTGCAGGCGAACGAGCCGGTGTTGCGTGCAATCGCCGATCAGTTGCTCGAATCTGAGACCGTGCCTGGCGAGACCGTGTATCGGCTGATTCGCGAGCACGCGGCGGCAGTGGAGAATGCGCAAGCGGCGGTCAACGAAGTGCTTGCCGCCTGAGCGCTTCTGCTATCGCGGGAAACGTATAGGGACGCGAAGGCCGCGTTCCGTTGGCTCGAAACCGCGTTCGGTTTCGAGCCGATGTTCATCTTCTTCGATGCCAACGGCAATCACAACGCATCGCCGTTTTTCCGCTTCGACCGGTACTCCGTCGGCGACATCAGAAACTGCTTTCTGAATACCTTCGAAAATCTTTCCCCATTGGTCAATCCCGTTCTGCGCGCGATCTTGTCGATCGGCAAATCGCTTTTGACGAGCAGTTTACAACTCAGATCGAGCCGCGCACGCAAAAGATATTGCGACGGCGTGAGCCCCATCTCACGTTTGAACAGGCGCAGGAAATTGCGCTCACTCATCGCCACCGTGCGCGCCGCATCGCCGACCGAGATGGGACGTCCGCAATTTCGTTCGAGCCAGCGCGCGGATTCCTGCGCCTTTTCGGCCAACGTGGTCGTACCGATCGTGCTCAGCATGATCGGCAGATGCTGATCGTTCGACGAAGAGAGCCGGTCAGCCACCGCGGTCGCGATGTCGTAGCCTAGATCGCGCTTCACGAGCGCGAGCGAGTTGATCAGCGCGTCGTTGCGTTCTGTCGAGGCCGCACTCTTCGATGTCCCGGTATTCCATACGCCACGGCCCACCGACGCCCAATCGCGCCGCGAAATGCCCGCGGCCGCAAGCATCACGTCGCCATTGCCGAGCGAACTGACCACGCCGCTTTGAGAACACGCGATCCTCAATGAATCGATGAGGCTTTCATCCGCGGCCGCACGCGTCACGCCGGTGCCGCCCGCGACATACAGCGCATCGAAGCCCTGGAACCGCTGGCCGCCCAATCGCTCCGTCCATACGCACACCGACGACGAACAGGCTACCGCGCCGCCACGCGCGGAGACCAGTCGCACGCTATAAGTCACGCCATTGTTCAGGCCGGAAGATTGCGTTTCGTTGGCGATATGAAGCGCCTCGGCGAGCGTTCCTGCTCCGAGAAGCGAGAATCCGTCGTAAAGCAAAATTCCTATGAGCTTTGTCACTCTCTCTTCAGATGAGTGATAAAGACTGCTGATCTCTGCATCGCCGAAGGCCGTAACGTGAGACATGGCGTTAGCTCCCTATGTTTCGGTTGCAGATATATGGGGTAGTTTGCGTATGATTCCGGCAGGTTAGTCTTCTATTAGGTACATCCTTTCCGCCGTGGCGGGCAAGAGCATGATCTTGGCCGAGAATGCCGCATCGAGTCGCTGAGCGCTCACGGCCTCCGACTTCGCCCGCGTTTCCTCGCGCAATCAGCGATAGCATTCGGACTACCAATCTATTTGGAAGCTTTCGAAACGCGTGTTCCCCGAATAGCGCAACGACGGCAAGCGCAAACGTTTTCCTTTTCCATTTCTCGGGATCGAAAGATTCAGTCCGAATGAAAGTTATCTCATTCGAATTGCAGTTCGATGTATTGATTTGTCCATGCCGAAAACTGCACTTTCAAAGCTATCGGCGATCCGGCCAACACCTTGCCGAATTCCGTCACGCGTGCAGTCGTGAACCGCGCGGTGGCTACCCTCTGTCGTGAATGAGTACATCTCGAGGACTGGTTTTCGTTTCGGAGTCGCCTCTCATGAGTTTCAGTCAGCGCTACTCGCAATACTATGATCTTTTCTATCATGAGAAAAACTACAAGGCAGAAGCCGAGTTCGTCGCCAATCTTCTAGGACGATATGGAATAGTCGGCGGCAATCTGATGGACCTCGGTTGCCGAACCGGCCGCCACGCGGCGGAACTCGCAACGACAGGATTCAGCGTGGCCGGCATCGACATCAGTGCGGATATGCTCGCCCGCGCGGATGCGAGGCGCATCACACTGCCGGGCTCGGTCGCCAGGCGGCTGAAGTTCCAGCAAGGCGATGCACGCACCGTCCGAACGGACGAGCTCTATGACGCCGTAGTCTCGCTGTTCCATGTCGCGAGCTATCAGACGACCAACGCCGACTTCATGGCCATGTGCCACACGGCGGCTACGCATCTGCCGCGCTCCGGGCTGTTCCTGTTCGATTGCTGGTATGGCCCGGCGGTGCTTGCCGATCCGCCAAAAGTGCGCATCAAGCGTGCATGCAGCGAAGATACCGGGCTGATACGGATCGCCGAGCCGATGATGCGTCCGCACGACAATACGGTAGCCGTCAAATACACGATTCTCATGACCGACTGGAAAACGCAGAGCGTCGAGACAGTCCTCGAAACACATGTCATGCGCTATATGTTCAGGCCCGAAGTCGAGCTCATGCTGGATCTCAGTGGCTTCGAGGTACTCGATAGCGTGAGATGGATGGGCGGCGAACTCGGTGCCGCGGATCTGTCAGCGACGTTCGTCGCGAGAAAGAGATGAAGCGCGCGTGTCGCACGCCTGCCCAAGCGATGCGACCGGATCAATAAGCGTTGATACTGCGCAGCCCCTTGAACACCGTCGCGGCGATGATGCGCATATCCAATGCGAAGGACCAGTTCCCCAGATAGTACAAATCATGCGCCACGCGCGCTTCCATTTTTTCTATCCGGTCCGTCTCCCCACGAAAGCCGTTGACCTGCGCCCAGCCCGTGATTCCCGGCTTGATCCGATATCGATGGATATAACCTTGCACGACTTTCTGATACAGATCGTCATGTTCGAGCGCATGCGGACGCGGTCCCACGACGGACATGTCCCCACGCAATACATTGAAAAATTGCGGCAGTTCGTCGAGGCTAGTGCGACGCAGGAAGGCGCCGACGCGCGTCACTCGCGGATCGTTACGCGTGGCTTGCCGGAGAACGCCGGCCTTCTCGGCATGCAGGCGCATCGAGCGGAACTTGTAGATGGTGAACTCCCGTCCATCCGCGCCCTTGCGGCGCTGCCTGAAAAACACGGGGCCCGGCGAACTCAGCTTGACCGCAATGGCGACGACGATCAGGATCGGTGCGATTGCGATCAGCGCCGCGAGCGCGAATAACCGATCGAAAACGTCTTTCTGCAGCAATGCTCTCTGCGAAATCGGCGAGGCCATAAGATTGATAGCGGCCACACCCAGCAACTCCGTCACGCCGCTTTCGAAGAGCGCGAGACTGCGCACGTCGGGAATGAAACGCACATTCACGAGATCGTCGCGGAATTCATTTACGAAGCGCAGGATGGTTCGATCTTGCGATAGCGGCAGCGCGAGCCACACTTCGTCCACCTGCTCCTCGCGGACATGCCTGACGAATGCATCGAAATCATCGAATACGGGTGCGCTCGAAGTTATCGGCAATTCGGCGGATGCGTTGAATACGGCGATCGTGCGAAAACCCGAATGGCTCGCGCGCTCGATTCTTCTCATGATCGATTCGCAATGCCGCCCACAGCCAACGACAGCCACCCGATGAAAGTTCATGCCGGCATGACGCATGCGCGCAAGCACGGCGTGCGTGGCAAGACGTCCCATGATCATCAGCGCACCCGACATGGCGGTCCAGTATGCAAACCAGAGCCGGGAGACATCGTCGATTCGATGCAACGAGAACATCAGGACGAGTACGCATGCCTGCACGACGAGCCACGCGAGCGAAACATGACTCGCCAGCACGAGCTTGCTGCGCCCGCGCCACGACTCGTACACGCCGAAACCCGGGAACAGCACGAGCGAAAACGCCGCTGCAAACGCGACGAAAGGCATGTAGTAGCCCGGCTCGGCAATACTGTCGAACCGGATTCGCGATGCTACGGTGGCGCCGCCCACCACCATGACGACATCGAAAAGCCGCGCCAGCAATCCCTGAAAATCGCGCATGTCATACCTCGGTTTCGAGAGCGCTGTCGATAAGATCAGATGCGGCCGTAGCAATCGTCCAGACGCACGATGTCGTCTTCGCCAAGATAAGAGCCCGATTGAACTTCGATGATTTCGAGCTGCACCTTGCCCGGATTTTCCAGACGATGCCGCACGCCAAGCGGAATATACGTCGATTCGTTTTCAGAGAGCAGAAACTGGTCATCGCCTCGCGTGACGAGCGCCGTGCCGCGCACGACGACCCAATGCTCCGCGCGATGATGATGCATCTGCAGCGACAGCCGCGCGCCCGGCGCCACCACGATATGCTTGACCTGAAAACGCTCGCCGCGTTCAATCGAATCGTAAAAGCCCCAGGGGCGACGCACCTTGCGGTGCATCTCCGCCTCGGGCGCATGCTGCTCGCGGATGCGCGCGACGAGCCGCTTGATATCCTGCGCATGCGAACGGTCGGCGACGAGCACGGCATCATCGGTATCGATTACGACGACGTTGGCGGTCCCGACGCACGCGACCAGACGGCCACCCTCGGATCGCGCATAACTCGAAGTCGCGCCTTCGAAGACCACTCGTCCGCTCGATACGTTACCGAGCACGTCCTTCTCCATCGCTTCCCACACCGCGTCCCACGAGCCGAGATCCGACCAGCCCGCCGTCAGCGGCACGACTACGCCCTTGCAAGGTGAGATGGCGTCGCCGATATGTTCCATCACCGCATAATCGATCGAGTCGGAAGGCACGCGCCCGAACTGATCCGGACACGGACGAATGAAGCGGCCCTCGACCTTGCCGTCCTTGAGCGCGGCGATGCATGTCGCATGCATCTCGCCGTTGAGGTGATGAAGCGCATCGAGCCACACGCTCGCCCGAACGACGAAGATACCACTGTTCCACCAATAGCTTTGCGCGGCCACGTATTGAGCGGCGAGTTCGGCCGCCGGCTTTTCGACGAAGCGGTCGATAAGATGCGCGCCGTTATCGAGCGGTTCACCGAGACGTATATAACCGAAGCCGGTGTCGGGCCGTGTCGGCGGAATGCCCAAGGTCACGATCATGCCGCGTTCCGCATAGTTCGCGGCGATGGCGATTGCATCATGCAACGCAGGGATGTCCGAAATGGCATGATCCGATGGCATCGCCACGAGAATCGCGTCCTCGTCGCGATCGATGGCTGCAAGCGCCGCGAGCGTAAGCGCGGGCGCCGTATCGCGGCGTGCAGGCTCGACGATGATCTTCGCATCGACACCGCATAGCCGCACCTGCTCTTCCGTGGTGAAGCGATGTTCTTCACCGCATACGATGATCGGTTGCGCATCGACGTCGAAGTCAGCCGCGAAGCCGTCCATTCGTATGACGGTAGCCTGCAGCAACGAGTCCCGTCCGACCACGCCGATCAGTTGCTTCGGAAACTGCTCGCGCGACATCGGCCACAGACGTGTGCCCGATCCGCCCGCGAGTATGACCGGAACGATGCGACGGCAGGACCGGATGTCCGGCGTCTGCTCGCGCGCCATTGTCACCACGCCTTCAGAACTCGTTGCGCTTTCCATGGCTGCACTCCGTGAGTGGTCACGATGAACCTTTGAGGGGAACGCTGCGCCCGACTGTCTCGCCTAAAGAAATGTCGCCAGCATGTTTCGAACCGCGGCCACCGACTGATCCTGCTGTGCCTCGGTAAGCGCAAGTCCGCTCGGCAGATAGAATCCGCGCCGGCTCATGCGTTCGGCGACCGGATAACGCTCTCCCTCGAAGAGGCCTTGCTTCATGAAAACCGGTTGCTCGTGCATGGGCCAGAAAAAAGGCCGCGCGCTCACGCCTGCTTCGGCCAGCATGGCGCGCGCTTCGTCTGCGTCGATGGGCACGCTTTCATCCAGCACCAGACCGAATACCCAATAGATGTTATCGGCATATGCGCACGCCACCGGTGCGAGTTCGATTCCCCGGACACCGCGCAAAAGCGATTCATAGCGACGCCCCAGTTCCCGCTTTCTTGCAACGTGCGCATCGAGCTTTTCGAATTGCGCAAGACCTACCGCTGCCTGAAGGTTGCTCATTCGATAATTCCAGCCGAGCTCTTCATGCACGAAACGCCGTTCGGGTTTGAAGCACAGATTACGCAGGCTGCGTGCCCGGGCGGCCAGCGCGTCGTCGTCGCAGAGGATCATGCCGCCTTCGCCCGTCGCGATATGCTTGTTCGCATAGAAGCTGAAGCAGGAGATTTCACCGAAACTACCGCACTGACGCCCTTCGTAAGTCTGACCAATGGCCTGCGCCGCATCTTCGATGACCGTGAGACCGTGCTTCCTCGCGAGATCCAGCACAGGCATCATGTCCACGGGCAAGCCGAAAGTGTGCACGGCCATGATCGCACGCGTGTGGCTCGTGATGGCCTCTTCGATCTTCGCGACGTCCATGTTCCATGTATCCGCGCGCGAATCGACCAGTCGCAGCTTCGCGCCTGTACGAACGATCGCGGATGCGCACGAAATGATCGTATGTGTCGGGATGATTACTTCGTCGTCGGGACCGAGTTCAAGCGCCGCAGCGGTAACGTCCAGCGCCGCGCTTCCGTTTGCGACGGCGATCGCATGCTTGCGGCCGACATATTGCGCCATTGCCTGTTCGAAGCGCTCGACGAATGCGCCATCCGACGAGATCCAGCCGGTCTCGATGCACTGGTTCAGGTAAATCTTTTCATTTCCATCGAGCAGGGGTTCGTTGACGGGAATCATCGGGGTCCTCTTTCGGTTTCGAGTTCCTTGAAGCGCACTTTCTCCTGCTCACCAATATACGGTCCTTGCTTCACTTCGATGAACGATGCGTCATCGAGTACTTCGAATCCGTGCCCGCCCGCCGCCAGCAGGATGACGTCGCCGGGCAGCAGCACGCGGCTCGCCACGGGTTCCCGGTCGGCGGTATAGAGCCTGACCAGCATCCGGCCACGCTTCATAAAAAGGACTTCCTGCGTCCACTCGATCCGACGCGGAACACATGTGTGCACATGCGCGTCGATCAACTTCCCCGCCGGATGTTCCATGTAGGCAAGCTGCTGAGGAAACTCTCTTGGCGTCAGAAAGTTGACCCCTTCTTTCGAGTACGAATCGCGGACGATGATAGCCAGCGTGATGCCCGCAACCGAGATGACTTCGAGATTCGGATTCTGAACGACCTCAGTGTTTCCTTCTGCCGATAAAGATTCCATGTTTATCCCCGACGAGAGCCTGCCGCATCCTTCCGGCACTGCAAACGTTCCGGTGGCCCGCTCGACGCAAATCACGAGCCCGTGAACGGCCTCCGCACGCCCACGAAGCTTAGGACCGGCGCACGGATCAGCGGACCCGAATGGCCGAATTAACCATGACGTTGGCCGAAGCGGATCTCGCGATACGCGATCGTTCGCGCACGCTCTTATCGTCGATGTTATCGACCAGGAGAAAGCGCAGCTAGCGACAATATCTTGGCACCGTCCGCCACAACCCAAACCTTGTTTATATGCATGGCTAACCTGACAATCGCACGTCAAGCTCGCACGTCAAGCCTCTCGGAATCCAGTGTCTGCGGGAAATCACGTTCCGATCAACGCACCTCAATGGACGATTGAGCATCAACATGAACAAAGGTTCTCGGATCTATGTCGCCGGCCATCAAGGCATGGTCGGCTCAGCCCTTCTCCGGTGTCTCGCCAGTCGCGGATATCGTGATGTAATCACGAGATCACGACAGCAACTGGACCTGCTGGACCAGCGTGCCGTGATGGAATTCTTCGCCAGGGAGAGTATCGACGTCGTGCTTCTCGCCGCGGCCAAAGTGGGCGGCATACATGCGAACTCGTCGCAGCCCGCGTCGTTTCTCTACGAGAATCTCGTCATCGAAACCAATGTTATCCATGCAGCATTCGCGCATGGCACGCCCGAGCTGGTCTTCTTCGGTTCGTCCTGCATCTATCCGAAGTATTGTCCACAGCCTATCCGGGAAGACTATCTGCTCACGAGCGGCTTCGAACAGACCAATGAAGCCTATGCCATCGCCAAAATCGCCGGGCTCAAGCTCTGTGAAGCCTATAACCGGCAGCACGGAATGCGCTACATATCGGTGATGCCCACGAATCTCTATGGCCCGAACGATAACTATGACCTGCAGAACGGGCATGTTCTGGCCGCGCTCATACGCAAGACGCATGAGGCAAAGCTCAACGAGATGGACTCGCTTTCCGTGTGGGGTTCCGGATCGCCCAGACGGGAATTCCTGCACGTCGACGATCTCGCCTCCGCTGTGCTCGCCCTGCTCGACAGCGCGCACGCCGAGGGCGTGTTCAATATCGGCTATGGCAGGGACATTGCGATTGCGGACCTCGCGCGTCTGATCTGCGATGTAGTCGGCTTTTCCGGAGCGCTGAAGTTCGACTTGTCGAAACCGGACGGAACGCCGAGAAAACTGCTCGACGTGTCGAAGCTGGTCGCGCTGGGCTGGTCGCCCACGATAACGCTAAGAGACGGCATCGCGGCGACATATGCCGACTTCACCGCGAACGTGCAGAGAAACGGATACGCCAACGCCTAGCCCGCACGCGCCACTCACAACGATTCGGAGAATCCCATGGCAAGCTTGCCGCTGAACGCAGATTCGACCTTCGACGACGGGCAAATTCAGGACGCCGCGCATAGTGCGCCGGCTCATGCCGACCTGACCGCTCATGAGACGGAACAAGCGCTCTTTACCCCCGAATTCCTGTCCGTCGATGTCGGGCACGTGGTCGACGAGCTGAATCAGAAAGGATACTTCGCGTTTCCTTCGGCGCTATCGCACGAGGCAATAGAGACCATAGAACGCGATGCGACCGAAACGAAGCATAGACTGAACGTCAACAAGGTCAGCGGCGTGTTCTCGGAGCGTCAATACTATCTGACGAACCTGCTCGCGATTTCGAGGACGTTCTATGAGTTCTCGACCTCACCGTTCGTCTTCGGGGTATGCGAAGGATATCTGGGCGATCAGTTCCGCCTCAAGGCGTTGCGATACTACGAAACCTATGGCGGCCACCATATGCAGTGGCATACCGACAATAAGACCGACCGGGAGTTCGCGCATATCCCCGGCATCATCTTTATCTTCTATGTTTCGGATGTCGAAGACGGCGAGTTTCAGTATGTCGAAGGCTCGCATTTGTGGTCGGGAGAAAAGGCATACAGCGACTATACGGATGAGTTCATTGCCGATAACTTCGCGTCCTCTGTCAAATCCTTCAAGATGCCTCGTGGATCGCTCGTCATTTACAACACATATGGCATTCACCGCGCGAGACCTGTGGCGGACAGGAACTTCGTGAGAAAGAGCGTTTTCTTTCAGGTGGACAGTGAAATCAATAAATCCGAGCCCATCATCGTCAATACCGAATTCATATCGAGGCTCGACGATCGAATCTCGACGTTCCTCGGTTTCGGCCGTCCTTCGAACTATGAGGTCTTTCCCAACACATCACTCAATTCGCTTCCGCTGGACGGGACGATGATGTCCGTCATGGGAAAGTACCTGTTGTACCGGATGGCGCGCTCGGCGTTCGCGAGCGTTCCCCAGGCTCTCAGGCCCACGTTAAGGAAGATGATCGGGCGATGACTTTCGGCAATCGAAGATGCACCGATAACGCCTACTGCGCTGCGCGCTCCGCCAGGATCGAAGACAGCGTGCGCCTGAAGGCGCCCTGCGTCAGCAGGCCTGACGTCGCGGCTATTGCCTGCTCGATCTTCGTTCGCTTGCGCAGATAGATCTCCTCGGCGCTTCCGAGCGCATCGACAATCGACGCCGCTTCTGGCTTCGCGAAGCATATGGCTTCGTGAATCTCCTTTACGCTGATAGCCGGAAGGTCGGTGGATATGACCAGTCTTCCGGACGCGACATACTCGATAACCTTGAACGGAAAGACGCCATTGCTCATCTTTTCGATCGAAGCGTGCAGATTGACCAGCACGTCACAGTCAGAAATCAGTGAGAGCAAAGTCCCTTCGTCGACACGGCCGTGAAAGTGCACCGCATGATTCTCGGCTGAAAGCCCCGCGAACTCCGATGCGAGCGGACCCGTTCCGCACACATGGAAGGTGAAGCGCCCGTTCGACAATCGGATCAGATCGAGAACTACATCGGCGCCTTTCTCGGCGCTCAGCCCGCCAAAATATCCGATAACGGTCCGCTCACCCTTCGCGCGCGAAAACGGAAGCCGTCGCCCGCATGTTTCGAGCAGGCCATCGGACACCACGCCCGGACACAACACGACGGGGCAGCCGCTACGCCGATGCTCGCGTATCGATAGAAACTCATTCACCGCGAGGCATAGCGTCGGGGTCGGCAGAAGGAAGCGCCATGTAATGAAGTCCAGTATCGGCTTGGGATGCCAGCGTCGTCGCGAGAAAAGCCAGTCTTCGAACTCGAGAACGAGACGCGCTCCTGACCGTCTCGTCAGCACGCGGGCCAGCATCGATTCGAATGCGTAGGGGTTATAGATCCATACGACATCCGGATTTCCAAACTTCAAGATTTCGCGGCTCACGGCGGCCACTTCGAAGAGATTCAACATCTTGCCGACCGGTCTTGCGGGATATCGGCGCAGCGTAATCTCACGGATATGCGCGTCGCCGACGCGCGCATCGCGAACTTCTCTGGGCAAATACGCTTCTTCTTCGTGCGCCGTATTCACCAACACGACATCACGCGTCAGTTGCGTGGCCAGGGTAAGGAAGAACTCCAGTTTGCGAGCGGCGCCGAGGTCTCTGTTCGACTCGCGATTGGCTGCGCTGTAGGGCGCGATAAACACCAGCATGTCCACTCCGCAGCACGTGTTCGAAAGGGTGATACCGGGCTACGTCGCCGGATGTCGGGGGCTCGCAAAGTTCGCGCGAGCCGCCCTGGCTCTGATTAAGCCTTCCTCACTCGTGATGCTCCAGCGCCCGGTATCCGGCGAGCGTGATCAGCGCGTCCCGCTTCGCTATCTGATAGTCGGAGAGCACCATCTCCTTCACGAGCGCATCGAACGTCACTGTCGGCGACCATCCCAGCTTTGCATGGGCTTTCGACGGATCTCCCAGCAACGTTTCGACTTCCGTTGGCCTGAAATAGCGAGGATCGACACGAACGATCACCGTGCCCGGCGGAACGCGACATTCCTTGCTGGTGACTGCTTCGACGATGCCGACTTCATCGACACCGCTTCCCTCGAAGCGAAGCTTCACGCCGAGTTCCGATGCCGCCTTCTGAACGAATTCCCTCACGCTGTACTGCACGCCCGATGCGATGACGAAGTCTTCCGGCTCCGGTTGCTGAAGCATGAGCCACTGCATCTGAACGTAATCGCGTGCATGTCCCCAGTCGCGCAACGCCCCGAGATTGCCGAGATACAGACAGTCCTGCGATCCGATCGCGATGCGGGCAATGGCTCGCGTGATCTTGCGCGTTACGAATGTCTCTCCACGAACGGGCGATTCGTGATTGAACAGAATCCCGTTGCACGCGTAAATGCCATAAGCCTCGCGATAGTTCACCGTGATCCAGTACGCATATAACTTTGCCACGGCATAAGGGCTTCGCGGATAGAACGGCGTGGACTCCCGCTGAGGCACTTCCCTGACCAGGCCGTATAACTCCGATGTCGATGCCTGATAGAAACGCGTGCGCTTCTCCAGACCCAATATGCGAATTGCTTCCAGTATCCGAAGAGCGCCCAGTCCATCCGCGTTGGCTGTGTATTCGGGCTCCTCGAAGGACACGGCGACATGGCTCTGCGCGGCCAGATTGTAGATCTCGTCCGGCTGAACACGTTGAATGATGCGCAGAATGCTGGTCGAGTCGGTCAGATCGCCGTGGTGCAAATGGAAGCGGCGCTCCGCCACGTGATCGTCCTCATACAGATGGTCGATCCGGTCGGTGTTGAAGAGCGATGAACGGCGTTTTACGCCATGCACCTCATAGCCCTTGTCCAGCAGGAACTCTGCAAGATAGGAACCGTCCTGACCGGTGATCCCGGTAACCAGCGCGACCTTGTTCGGCATCGTTTCTTCTCCTCGTGTGCGTACGCCACGTTCAAAATGCAATCAGGCGGTCTTTATGCTGGTCTCGCCTCGTCCGCTGCCATATCCGTACGAGGCACCGTATCCCGAGCCGTATGTGGATCTGTCGGCGGGAACATCGGTGAAAAGCACGCCGCTCACGCTGACGCCGCCCTTTTGCAAGCGACTCAACGCCTCGTGGACCTCGGCGACGGAATGCCTCCCGTGCCGTACCACGAAGAGGGTCGTCCCTGCCTGACGTCCGATCAGCGTGGCGTCGGTGACAGCGAGCACGGGTGGCGTATCGATGACGACGCAGTCGTAACGCATGGATACCGCGTGGATCAATTCGCTCAGGCGTCCGCTCATGAGAATGTCCGCGGGATTGAGCGAGTCGCCGCCGCGCGAGATCAGATCGACGCCATCCATGACGTCGCGTCGCACCACATCGTCGAATGCGTCTCCGTTCAGTAACTCGCGCAATCCCGGACCGGCAGATGGCGCGAAAGACGCGTGCATGTTGCCCATACGCATGTCGGCATCGATCAGAAGGACCCGCTTTCCGCCGGCCGCCTGAACAGCCGCGAGATTGGCCGATAGAAACGACTTGCCCGCGCCGGGCGTCGAACTCGTGATCATGATCACGTTGTTGCGCGGCGTCGCGCTGATCGACTGCAAGGCCGTACGGAGACTTCGCACGCCTTCCACCGCCACGTCGCACGGTGAGCGCGCCGCCAGCACGTGAACGCCGGGATGTCTGCGGCGTATGTCGTCCTGCAATCTCACCTGCCGCTCGCTATGCGGCACGACAGCGCACACGGGAATGCCAAGGGCGCGCTCGATCTCGACGCTTCGCTCCACACCTCCGATCATCGCTCTGCGCAGGAATGCCGCAGCGATTCCGAGTACGATGCCCAGCACCGCGGACAACGAGAGAAGCACGCGCCAATTTGGTTTCACCGCCCTTTCCGGCGTCATGGCGCGATCGACGATACGCACATTGCCGACGTTACCCGCCTTGATGACGCGAAGCTGTTGCGCGCTATTCAGGAGACTCGTATATAGCTCGGTGTCGACACGCACGTCGCGCATGAGACGAAGCGCCGTCTGCTCGGTATCCGGCAATGTCGCGACGCGCCGGCTCAAAGCTTCGCGGTCCTGTTGCAAGCGAGCTATCTTGGCATTGATCCCGGTGAGCGTTGGATAACCCGGCTGATAGTGCTGCGCGACATCGTCGCGCTGCTGCGTGAGTGAGCGCATGGCCGTATCGAGATCGACCACTTGTTGCAGCAACAACCGGCTTTCGGTGGAGAGATCGATCGTTCCTTTGCTGTTTCGAAAAGCGTTGTATTGCTCTTCCGCGTGCTGCAGTTCCTCGCGGAGTTTCGGTAATTGACTCTCCAGGAAAAGAAGCGAATGCTCGGCTTCTGAAGATCTTCTCGCGAGGTCCTGCGCAAGGTATTCCTGAGCGACCGTGTTGACGATATCGGCCACGCGCAATGGATCTGCGCCCTCGAGCGCAATGCCGATCATGCCCGACTGAGCCTTGCGTTCCGATATCGATAAGGCATTCTGGAGTGCAAGAATAGCCGCCTGTGCCGAGTTCGCCGTCAGGGTGAATTCACAGCCTGCCGGCGCGTCGAGTGCGGCGACGAGCACGCGGACTTCTCCGTTGCCATAAGGCGTCGTCAATTGCTTTCCCACCGTTCCCTGTCCGAGAACGATTCCATCCGGTGCGATCAGTTCGAACGACTTGTCCTTTCCGGCCTTGACGAGAAACTGCCGGCCGATTGCCGAGCGCGGCACGTCGAACGCCGACACTTCGATCGCCTCGTCACCCCATGCAAAGCGCCGCAAGCCGAAAGGCAGCTCCGAGCCGCTCCATCCTCCACTGCCTAGCCTCGCGATCCAGCGACCGATAAGCGGAAAATAGCGCGGATGCGCAGCGACTTCAAGGTGCAATTGGCGCACCGTCTCGCCTACCACGAGTCGCGAACGAATCAGCTCCATCTCGGTATCGGCGCCCGCCTTCACCTTCGAATCGAATATTGCGGAAAGCCGGCCCAGCGCTTCGGTGTCCGAGGAACTCGACGTCTGCGTGCCGATCTGCACGAGCGCATCCGCTCGGTACATAGGCTGATTCAACGCTCCGTAGAACGCTCCGAGCGCGAAAGTGCCGAGCGCGACCGCGCACACGAGACGCCGGCTATCGAAGACGACCCGGAAGTACTCCGATATCGACACGTTGTCCCCGTGCATCGAATCTCCCCGCGTGCTCTGCTTCATCGAGACCATATATATGCCGATCGGGTTCGTTGCGTCCCGAAAGCAAGGCACGCCCGGGAGACGCGATTGTGTGAAGAACGACGCGTCGAGTGTGCGTTCGTCCGGACAGTTACCCTGGTTCTCGTCAACGAAGAAACGAAGCAGCACGGAATCATGGGACGATAGGTCCGCGAGGTTCCCTGTGTCCGTCACGAAGAGAACTCTACATATATCTCGACGGCACGTTTCGCTTGGCGACTGAAATCGCCAAGATGTTGTCGGCAACGGCAATAGTGCCGGTAATAACCGGACCGTCGCATGGATGGGTGGCGTGCTTCGGCAAGGCTTTGTCGGCTGGCGCGAACAAGCAACTTGTACCATCCGACGGATAACCTATATCAAGCTTCACCTATTCGCCGCGCGAAACCCATTGACGAAAGTTCATTCAATTCCAAATTCAAATTAGGTACCCGAATGAAAATCCTGATGATTTCGCTGAACTATGCCCCCGAGGTCTCCGGCATCGGGAAGTATTCGTCAGAGCTTGCAGAATGGTTCGCAAAGCGTGGCCACACAGTACGCGTGATCACGGCGCCACCATACTATCCAGGCTGGCGGGTACAGGAAGGGTATAGCGCTCGCAGGTACTCCACCGAAGCGCTCAACGACGTGTCGGTGATGCGCGTGCCGTTCTGGTGTCCCCGACGGCCCTCCGGAATAAAACGTCTGATTCACCTGATGAGTTTCGCCATTGCCGCCGTACCCCGGGCGCTTGCTCAGATACGCTGGCGTCCCGATCTCGTGTGGTTCGTCGAGCCGCCCTTGTTCGCGAGCCCGCTCGCATTGCTGACCGCACGCGCAAGCGGCGCGCTTTGTTGGCTTCATATCCAGGACTATGAGATCGATGCGGCATTCAACCTCGGCATGCTCAAAGGTGACGGCTTGCAACGGCTCTGCCTGAAGGTCGAGCGAGCGCTTCTTACGCGCGTGGACGGCGTTTCAACCCCTTCGGCAGCGATGACGCAACGCGCCGCCTCGAAGGGGGTGGCCGAAGACAAACTGTGTCTCGTGCCAAACTGGGTCGATACCGCGAATATTCGGCCGCTTGGGCGAACCAGCGCTTACCGTGGCCGGCTCGGTATCGACGAAAACGCGATCGTGGTGCTGTATGCCGGGAATCTGGGCGCCAAGCAAGGTTTGGAATTGCTTCCTGAAGCCGCGCAATTGCTGTTGCATCGACGTGACATCGTGTTCGTCATATGCGGCAACGGTCCGGCGCGAGAGCATCTGAAGGCGCAAGCGGCAGGGCTTCCGAATATCAAGCTTATCGGCCTGCAATCGAACAAGCGTTTCAATGAACTGATGGGCCTTGCGGATATCCACGTTCTCCCCCAACGTGCCGACGCGGCCGATCTCGTGATGCCATCCAAGCTCGGCGCGATGCTCTCGAGCGAACGGCCGGTTGTCGCAACCGCCGCGGAACATACGGAGTTATGGAATATCGTTCATGCGGTGGGCATCGTAACCGAGCCCGGTTCCGCTGCCGCAATGTCGCAGGCGATTGCCCGCCTCGCCGACGATCCCGCGTTGCGCGAACGCCTCGGCGCGCTCGGACGAGGTTATGCGACGACTCATCTTTCGCGAGAAAAGATTCTCACTGCTTTCGAGAGTCGAGTGGTGATCGACCTCCGGAAGAAGCGCGGAATCCCGGATCGCGTCATTACTTGAGTCGGTGCCGCGTGTACGCGGCAATCAGGCATGTCAACTCACACAACGTGCGCAAGAATGCGCCTTCTGAATAGCCCGATGTACACGGCATAATCCGCCACTACGCTGGCAATGATGGTCGCCCAGATCGCCCAATCGACCGTGCCGAATTTCTTGAGCAGGTATATCTTGAGCGGAATGGAAATCAGGCAAAAGACCAATACCTCAAGCAATTGCGGTCGCAGTTCATTCACGCCATTGAGAAAGATCGCGAAGGAGTTGCCCGTTGCTTCAACCACGGCGAACACGGCCACGGCGCACCGGAGTTCAAACGGCACATCGAGTTGATCGCCGGTCCAGACCTTCATAAGCCAGGACGACAACGCGAGGATCGTCATGCTCATCAGCAACGCAGTTCCCGTGGTCACGCACATGGACAACTTCAGCGTGTTTCTGATGAACACCTTTTCGCCTCGTGATCGCGCGTCCGCATAGAGACCCCACAGCGGGACCGACAGCATCCCGATCGTCACCGCGATCGCCTGGAATAGCCGCTGCGCGACCGCGAGTCTCGCCACTTCCTTGACACCGAGAACGTTCGACACGATCAACGGGTCGCAGGCGCTACCGCATATCATTCCGATCTGCAAAATGAAGAATATGCTCCCCGTCTTCATCAGCACCGTGCTGTCGCGCCAGCCAGGACCGGTCCAGATGCGGCGGCAGAGTGAAAATATCCGCTCGCGGTGAAGGCGCACCAGAAGGATCAAGGCGCTTGCGACTTGCACGCCGTACGTGCACAAGACGAGATAGGGCATGGGCGCATGCGAGCGCGCACAGAGATAGAGCAGCGGCAGCGAGCAAAAATATCCGATCGCTGCAACGGTATGAGGCTCCCATGCTCGCTGCAAACCGAAGAACACCTTTCTCACGCCGCCCAGTGGAATGTTCACGCAAAACAGCGCGATAAAGGTAAGCGTCGACAAGACAGCTTCCCGCGCGACCTCCGCCGATCCGATCTTGAGCACCCGCTGAAAGTCGATCAACACCACGGCGCCGGTCAACACGCCTCCAGCCGCCAAACCGATTACGGTGAGCAGTAATACCCCGCGCGTTACGATCGTCTGCACGGCGTCGTCATCGTCGGCGGCATTGGCATCGGCAACGAGATTGACGAGCCCGTTCGCGACGCCCAGATCCAGCACCTGCAGCATGACCGCGAGACTCGATATCGTCATCCAGATGCCGAAGCGCTCTTGTCCGAGATAGGGAAGCGTAAAGGAAACCGACAGCACCACCACCGCAAAGCCCAGCGCCGCACTCACGGCGTTGCAGCCGACCGAGCGCGCGGCGCGAGCGTAGCGTTCCCTGTCGCGCCCTTCAGAGGTGCCGACACCAAAAGGCAAACGACGAAAACATAACCGTAGGATGGAAGCCGGTGCGCGCGCGAAAGAACGATCTGAAAGCGCCATTAGGTCGTCTCATCTATGACGCTTCTCTTCCGCTCGACGATAACCCAGGGAAAGAACAGCGACGGTTAAACGGAACATCGGCATCGACAACTCTGACGAGCGCGCAAGCACGCCAAAGTTCACGCAATCCGGCCGCTCATCAAAGCGATATAGTTTTGCGCTACGCGGGAAACGTGGAAGCGATCTTCGAAGCATTGCTTCGCCGCGATTCTCATCGCAGTCTTGGTGTCTTCCGGCAAACGCGTCCATTGCTGAAGGAGGCGGGTGATGCCCTGCTGCGTGTCTTCGTCCGAGAGTCCGGCGCCATCGCCGACGACCTCCTGCCAGATTCCGACCTTATCGGTCAAAAGCACCGGCACTCCGCACGCGAGCGCTTCGGCCACTACCACGCCGAAGTTTTCCTGATGCGATGGCAGGATCATCACGTCCGCTGCTTGCAAGAGGGACCATTTGTCGGTTCCCTTCACCATGTCGAGCCAGGTTATACGCCCGGTAAGTCCGAGTTGCTCCGCTTCGCGACGCAGTTTCACTGCGAGTCCGTCGTTGTCCGGGCCCGCGATGACAAGCTGATAATCTGCGGCAGCGTCCTTTATTTCGTGAAACGAGCGGATCAGCAAGTCGCAACCCTTCTTTTCATGGATCCGTCCGAGAAAAAGAATGAGCTTCTTCTTTCCCGATTCGCCGGGAGAACGCCATCTTTCGATCTCCATCGTCCCGATCGAAGGTGGTGGCGCGGTCCCGATCGTCATCGTCGTTTCCTTCGCTCTATACAGCGGAAAGGCCTTGCGTGCCAGTTCGCGCTCGCTCTCCGTTGTGAATAGAACGCCTTTTGCGCCGTTGACCACATGCCGTTCCACGAACAGCCAATAGATCAGCTTCTTTGCGTACTTGAGCGGCTTACCGACGTTGAACCACGGATCGAGCATGCCATGCGGCATGACGAAATAGGGGATGTTCCCGGGCCGCAGTGAAAACACCGCCGCGGCACTGTGAAATTGCCAGATCCCGTCTACGACAATTCCGTCGTATTGCCTGCCGTGTTGTTTCAGCCATCGAACCAGGCGCAGACTCAACGCGTATTTGCCAGCATAGTGCCCAAGGCGAACAACGCGATCGAATGCGCCATCGTCCGTCTTGTCGGCATGCACCGAAGAGTCGAGACAAACTATGTCGACCGTGTGCCCGCTAAGGCGCAGTTCTGTCGCGAGCCGTTTGAGTGCCTCGGCCGGGCCGCCATAGCGCGCCTCCAGAGACGGAATGATGTGAAGCGTTTTCAAAAACGTCCTCCGATGATTCGTGATCCGCGCGAGCCACCATAAGATGAATGCGCTGTCATGCCGTCGCATCCGCTTGCCGAGGCCGCCATCAATCGCCTTCGCTCCGGATAGCCATCGTAGTGGCTCGCCCGCCTGAAAAGCGCCATTGGCGGAAATCATCAAGCTTTTGGCCGCTGTCCTCGCGCCCGGATCATGGTCGGAGCGCGCACGACTGCCTCAATCGGTCAGCCAACGTCTTGTTGAGATCAGTCAGAACGCGGCCCGCCCATACACGACCCGCTACCGTTGAGGGTGCATGAATCAGCGATCCGATCAACGAGCGCCCTACTGCGCCGCACGCATCCTATTCCGAGGGATTGAAGATATGCTGTCCAAGAGCGCTGCATCGAACGCGATATACGATGGTGATCTGGCAGTTCCCCGCACTACCCGTCCACGCGCCGATTATCTTGAACCATCAGACGCCGCAAATTTGCAACCCAAGAGATTTCATGTCCGCCCCATCCGATTGGTTGTTATCTTCGAGCAAGACAATTCGATGGGTGGAGGATTTCAACAGGCGATCAACGCCGCGCTTCTGGCCAAACGTCTGCCAGCCGAACTCTGCACCGTGACGATCGTCACGACACGTCAGTCGGCGATCGAAGAACTACATGGTATCGGTATCGACGCTATTTACCTTCCCGGTGGGCGTTTGCAGCGGTTGCTCGCGCGCTTTCATGTGATGTGGCGACAGCTGAATCCATCCCCGTTGCTCAAGCAGAAGAAGCACTTCAATTGGCTGGATAGGGCTCTGCGAGACATCGGCACGGACCTGGTTTATTTCACATGCCCTTCTTTCCTTGCACTGGTTACCACGCAGTTCAGTTATCTCTTCACCGTCTGGGACCTGTCGCACAGAGACGAAGTCGACTTTCCCGAGGTGCGGTCAGGTGGCGAGTTCGAACGTCGCGAGCAGATTTATCAACAGGCGTTGAAGAAGGCGACCGGCATCATCGTGGACTCGGACGCGGGCCACGACAACGTGGTCCGACGATACGGCGTCGATACAGATAGAGTGCATGTAATTCCCTTTTCTCCCGCCGTTGCAACCCAGCTACCCGAGCACGAACTCGATGATCCGGATCGCTTCGTCGATATCAAGGCAAAATATGGCCTGAACTGCGACTACATCTACTATCCCGCACAATTCTGGCCGCATAAGAACCATGTCTATTTGCTAAGGGGATTGCGCAGTCTGGAAGATCGTTTCGGCATCAAGATGGGTGCGGTGTTCTCGGGGCGAGACTTCGGAAATCTTGCTTACGTACGATCCGTCGCGGCCGAGCTCAGGCTGACCGACCGAGTCCGCTTCGCCGGATACGTGCCCGATCATGAAGTGCCCTGCCTCTACCGACAGGCGACCGCGCTGGTGATGCCCACGTATTTCGGACCGACAAACCTGCCGCCCTACGAAGCATTTCAACTAGGCGTCCCGGTGCTGTACTCGGATCTCAAGGATTTGCGCGATCAGGTCGGAGACGCGGGTCTTCTTATCGATCTCTGCAATCCCGACAGTATGGCCGACTCGCTTCGAAAGCTCATGATCGATCCCGGCCTGAGGCAGACTCTCGTTGAACGGGGAAGGCAGCGGATCGCGTCCCTCACGGATGACCGGCGCCTGTCGGTCCTTCAGCGCGCGCTGGAGGCGTTCCAGGCGCGACGTATGTGTTGGGAGGCTTGCCCGCCGACTCCTCACAATGAAGATGGGTACTCGATCCAGGCGAACAAAACGCGCAAAGTCTGAGAGCCCGTGTCTTGTGCAATGACCGCAGCAAGGGGTATCCAAATGGCATCAGAACTCGGCTACGAACAAGCGTCAGCCCCGGAGGTTCCTTTGGAGGAGACGAACGATGAGTATCCAAAGGGCGGCGTGATCGACCTCAGCCGTGCGGGAAAGGGTAACTTCGTGAAGATGCGCTCGCCGCTTATCGAGGCGCTATGGTTTATCGTCGAAGCGAGCATCATCAATAACAAGCTAGTGCCTTTCTCCAGTCTGCGCGTTGCGCTATTACGGCTATTTGGCGCCCAGATCGGCGTGGGCTGCCGCTTCCTGCATCCTGTTCGCGTGAAAGCGCCCTGGAATCTCGTGGTCGGCGATCATTGCTGGTTCGGCTTCGATACGTGGATCTACAATCAAGCGCCCATTCGTATCGGCTCGCACGTTTGCATCTCGCAGAGCACGTTCCTCACGACCGGCTCGCACGCCATGGGCACGACGATGAACCTGCGCGTCGCGCCGATCGTCATTGAAGACGGTGTGTGGATTACGGCGAACTGCGTTGTGCAAATGGGCGTCACGATCGGCCGTTCAGCCGTGGTCACGCCGATGTCCGTCGTGCATCGTTCACTCGCGCCCGAAGGGGTGTATGGCGGCAACCCGTGCCGCTTCATTCGTAAGCGTTTCGATTGATTGCCGATGACCGCCGCATACCTGGACGAGGCATAGCATCGGTTATCTGACGACAACATCAAAGCCGTTTCCGGGACCGACCGCGGAACTCCGTCGGGGACATCGAGAATTCTTTGCGGAACAACTTCGAAAGCCTCTCGCCGTTGCTGAGGCCTGTTCGACGGGCGATCTTGTCGACCGGAAGATCGCTACTCTCGAGCAATTTGCAGGTGAGTTCGAGCCGCGCGCGCAGCAGATACTTCGAAGGCGTGAGCCCTATCTCGCGCTTGAACAAGCGCAGGAAGTTGCGCTCGCTCATCGAGAACATCTGCGCAGCATCAACGACGGATATCGGTTTCGAGCAGTTCTGCGCAAGCCAGCGCGCCGATGCGCGCGCTTTCTCCGCAAGCGTCTGGTCACACATCTCCTCGAACGTACCCGCTAAAGATATTTCCCCGCCAGAGCCGAGGCGGTCCGCCACGCGCACAGCCAGCTCAGCACCCAGATCCCTTCTGAGTAGCGCGAGCGAGGTCATCAGCGCCTGGTCGCGCTCATGTTCCGGAACGCTCGGCGGTGATTCGCGACGTATGCCCTGCTTTATCGATGGCCACTCGCGCTTCCCCAAACCAGCGGCCGACAAGAGCATCTGCGCATTGCCGATCGCGGTGATGGTGACACTCTTTGCACTGACCCGTCGCAATAGATCGATAAGGCCGTCATCGGCAGACGCGCGCGCGACACCGCTTCCGCCGGTGACGAAAAGGTTATCGAGGCTATCGAATTCCCTGCCAGCCAACTGTTCTGTCCAGACCGACATCGAAGAGGAGCACGAAACCGTTCCGCCACGAACCGACAAGAGGTTGACGCGATAAGTCAATGAACGGCTCTGACCTTCGAATTGCAGTTCATTCGCCACGTGAAGCGCCTCGGCAAGCGTACCTGCGGCAAGCAAAGAGAATCCGTCGTATATAACAATGCCGACATGCTTGACAGCTACGGAGTCCTTCACGGGACGAGTGCGATTGTTATTGCAAGCTATCGCGTCGAACACGTTGGATGAGGTTGACATCGCGGAGCCCCTAGGTCGTTGCGTTAGTGTTCTTCGTACTAAATGAGCAGATCGACTACCGGGCTTCATCGAAACGTGCGATTCGATGAGCTCACGAGCGCAGGTTACAGGCAAGAAAAAATTACGTCGAGACTTCGACAAAAATAGCTTTCCATATGAAAAAAATTCAACATCGATCATACGGATGAATGGATACGGACGTTCGTATAGACGCGATGCATGAATCAGGTCATATCAAAGTTATCAAGCTTCTTTTAATTCATACTTTATGAAGAGACTTTCGTGGTCTTTTAAAGGCCATTGCAAACTTCCGCCGATGGATTGGGTGGGTCCCGACAAGGTGTTGGCGATTTCCGTCCGACCTTCATCCGATCTTTCGCAACGGCGTACATTTCCACAACGCGACGTCTGACAGTCCACTTCGCGATTTAGCCGCGCTCACTGAGTGACATTGCCGACCTATGCGTACTTCGAGCACACATTTCGATGATGTGACGTCACTGCCGATCGCCCGACCGGCGGACGCGGGCTGGATCGTGGTCGCGGCGGGAATGGCGTGCGTGATTTCGATACAGTTCGGCTACACCGTTCACCTGTCGATAGGAAGTGCTTGCTTCGCCCTCGCCTGCATCTACACGATCAAACGGCTGACGCCTCTTTGGCTCGGTGTGGGACTTCTCGGTGTCGTGCTCGTCGTCATTCCACATCTTTTTTCACCGGACGACTTCTCCGTCGACGCGTTGTATCGGTCTCTTCGCGAAGCGGCCTGCTTCTTTGTTCTCGTCGTGCTCAAAACAGTCAGGTTGAACTTCAGCGTCGAGAGCCAGGCGAGAATCGGGAGAGCAATCTGGATACTCATGATCGCGCTGCTGGTTATGAGTGCGCTGCAGGCCGTCGATCTCAAGCTCAGTCGAAGCGAACTATTCTTTGTCCCATACGCGCTTTTTGCTCCGCCAAACATTCCGGGCGGGTGCTGGACGGTGGCGGCCTGTTGGCTTCAATTCGAACAAGCGCACGGCATCCTTACCGTGATACGACCATCCGCTACGTATTCGGAACCGTCGTACCTCGGGTTTATCGTGCTATGCCTCGTTTTCGTGAGCCAGAATGTTCTCAAGGGACGCCACGGCGGGAAGATGGCGTTCATCGCCGCCGCGATGGCGACTGTCTTGCTGGCTCAGACGACGAGCGGAATCATCTCCATCGTCATCATGCTTCTCTTCACGACCAGGCCGTCCCCTGCGAAGACGGCGGGGATCATACTCGCCGCTCTTCTCTTCGCGACTGGCGCCGGCCTCGTGATGAGCGACCGAGTCACCGACATCATGCGGGGAACGGACATGTCGTTCCTCGCACGATTCATCTATCCCTTTCAGGCGGTGAGTCAGGTTCTTGAAAAAGGTTACGTGCTCGGCGTCCCGTCCGAATCCCTCGCGAAGCTAGTCTCGAGTGAGGTTCTAGCTGCAACGGATTTGAGCGCCGGTGCAAGTGACAATGGGCTGATCAACATGTTTCTCCTATACGGGATATGCGGCGGCATTGCCATGTTGGCGATCCTCTTTCTACGTTGCGGCTTTCCCGAGATTGTCTTTCTCGTTCTTTCGATGCAATTCAATGGCAGTATCTTTACTTACGATAAGGCGACCCTGATTTCCTTATCCCTGATACTCTTCAAGGCGGGTTTCGACGCAAATAACGGAAGGCGCGGTTTGTCGTCAGCGGATGAGCCTGTGGATCGCCTTCTTTATCTCAGAGCCTCACCTTCTCGGCTCGCGAAGCCAGTGACAGATGTCGCTGCTACACCATGAAGCCGAAATTCCGGTCATGCATGAGATGGCTGATGTTTTCGCTTTTCCTGTTGAGTGGAAGTCACGGCTACGGTACGACGCTGTATGTCGCGGAGCACGGGAACAATAAGTCTTCTGGCTTAAGCACCGCACTCGGCACTTCGAGCGGCCCGCTCGCGGATATCGGAGAAGCGATAAAAAGAGCGAGTCAGTATTACGACTCCAAAGCGCCAGCGACCGTGTCCATTGCGGTCATGGACGGCGTATATCGGGTTTCAGCGCCTATCCGGATCGCGCCGAACGCCTCGGGATCGCCGCTCCCTCCTTTGCGAATCTATGCCATCAATGCTGGCGCGGTACGAATCAGCGGCGGTAAAGAGCTTACTCAATCACGCGCTCTCAGGTCGGGCGAGTTGACGGACGTTCCGCCTGCTTCGAGGTCGGCTATTCGCGTCTTCGATTTCTCCGCAAGCCCTTCCGGACTTCATGATCTGGAGGCTCATGGCTGGAACAATCCTGCCACCGTGGCGAACACGGACCTCTACTTCAAAGGCACGCGAATGCGCCTGGCGCGCTGGCCGCGGACTGACTATGCGACCATCACTTCCGCGAATGCCGGTGAGCCCGACACGGTCTATGTCACGCCCACGCCTCCCGGTCGATTCACAAGTGAGATAACCCTCTTTGCGGCGGGCTACTTTTCCTATGACTGGGCCATGGAGGCACTGCCGGTAGTTGCAGCAAACAGCAGCGGAAGCCGTATCGTGCTCGGCGCGGCTCCGTCTATTCCAACCCAGATCGGCGGACGATTTTTCCTTGAGAATGTTCCCTCTCAACTGACTGCTCCGGGTGATTGGCTCCTCGATGTCAAGGGCCGACGTATTCTTTTCTGGCCGCCGTCCAACGATATGTCGGGTACTGAGATATCGAATGCCGAATCGTTGATGACACTGGATGGCGCAAGCGACGTTGAACTGAACGGCCTGAATTTCGAATTGTCGCGTGGCCCGGCAATCGTCGTCACGAATTCGGATAACATCCGCGTGGTCAACTCGACGATTCACAACATCGGTGGACGCGCCATCGACGCTACGGGGAACCGAATCCAGGTTACGAATTGCAGCATCCACGATGTCGGCGACGGCGGGGTGTACATAACAGCGGGAGATCGGACGAGCCTGGCACCGGGCGAGTCAACCGTCTCCGGTAACGATATCTACAACTACAGCCTTTGGAACTATACGTATCGGCCCGGAATTCAATTGTCGGGCGTTGGAAACGTCGCAAGCGAAAACCGCATTCACGATGCGCCGCATATGGCCGTCAAACTGGAGGGCAACGACCATACGCTTGCGTCCAATGAAATCTACAACGTGGTTCAGGACTCGAGCGACGCCGGCGCTGTCTACATGGGTCAGGACTGGACTCAACGCGGCAATGTAATACGCGATAACCATCTCCATGACATTGGAACACCTTCCCGGGATGTGCGAGGCGTTTATCTCGACGATCAAATCAGCGGAACGTATGTTTTGGCGAACGAGTTCGTGCGCGTTACCCACGCAGTCTTTGTGGGCGGTGGCAGAGACAACGTAATTTCCGACAATGTATTCATCGACAGCAATCCGGCAATCGAGATAGATGACCGGGGTCTCACATGGCAGGCGGCTACGGTCCGAGATCCCGACGGGCCTTTTATGCGCGGGTTGGAGGCCGTCCCGTATACGGGAAGTGTCTATAGCAAGTATCTGCATCTCAAAGACATACTGATCGACAATGTGGGAGCGCCGAAATACAACGTTTTCCAAAATAACACGATGGTGCGCAGCGGCTGCCCTGAATTCGCCAGCGGCAACACATGCACCAATTGAAGTAACACCGACAAACCAGGGAAAGACGATGAACCGTGCGCAGTCACTCATGGCAGCGATCGCCGCCGGTCTTTTGCTGAACGCTTGCGGCGGCGGGTCTTCTTCATCAGACGTTGCACAGGCCGTCAAGGCACCCACGACGTCTTCATCGAGTCTGGTTGCTATCGGCGATAGCCTGACGGAAGGCGTCGGATCGAGCGATGGTGGATATCCTGCTGTGCTTTCTGGAATGTTGAATGACAGGTCATATGCGAATCTCGGCATTGGAGGTCAGACATCGACGCAGATAGCATCGCGGATCGGCGCGCTACCGTCGGCACTGACGCTCGACGGAAACGCTGTCCCGGCGAGCACCACTGCGGTCAGTGTCGCGAGCTTGTCTATCGATCTGCTATCGACACCCGCCGACGACACCGCCCGCAGCAAATCCGGAAGCCTCTGTTCGGTTCACGGCGTGCTGCAACGTACGGCAGTCGGCGGTCCGCCTTCCACGAGCGAGATCTACACATTCACGCGTGACGCATCCGGCCAAGCCGTCCCGTGTTCTCCCGGTTCCGCGTTTCTCGCCGATTCGGAAGGCTATGATGCGTGGACTGCCATCATATGGGTCGGTCGAAACAACTACGACGACGTTGCAACCGTCGTCGCCGATGTCAAAGCTATCGTGCAGTGGCTCAAGCCTTCCAGCGCGCGCTTTGCCGTACTGTCGGTCATAAAAGGCGAGTATAGCTACGAGTATGCCGGCGCCCTTGGCGCGCAACACATCGACCAGATCAATGCCGAATTGAAAGCGGCATATCCCGACAATTTCGTCGACATCGAGACTGTTCTGGTCAATTCGTACGATCCGAACCTTCCTCAGGATGTCATGGACCATATGAACAATATCCCGCCGACTTCACTACGCTCGGACACGGTCCATCTCAACGATGCCGGATACGGCATCGTCGCCGCACAGTTGAAGTCCTTTATTTCGTCCAGGAACTGGTAGTAGCCGGACTATCGCATACGCTTCTCGCCGCCGTCACTCATCCGCCAGCGGCGCATTTGAAGTCTCGCGGCTTGCGAGCATCGCAACGAGCGCGACACCCGCTGCCCCCACGAGATACCACGCCGGAGCCAGCCGGTTGCCCGTGACGCCGATGAGCCATGTCGCGACGAGCGGCGCCGTGCCGCCGAAGAGCGCATTCGCCGCATTGAAGCAGAATGCGAAGCCGCTATAACGCACGCGAGTCGGGAAGATCTCCGATAAAAAGCACGGCAACGTGCCGTCGTTCATCGTGAGCAGCGCGCCGAACGCAATCTGGATCGCGACGATCATCGCGAAGCTCGCGCCCGCCAGGCCCTTGAAAAGCGGCACCGTCAATACGGCGAACAGAATCGATGCGCCGATAAGCATCGACTTCCGTCCCACGCGGTCGGATATTGCGCCCATTACGAAGATCAGGCCGATATACGTCGCAAGAGAAATGGTCGCCGCCATGAACGAGGCCGTCTCGCTCATCCCCATCTCGGTAGAGAGATACGTGGGCATATAGCTCAGCACCAGATAAAACGCCACTGCATTGAGGCAGGTCACGCCGAAAGCAATCAGCATCCGCCCACGATGCTTCGACAGCAATTCGGCTATCGGCGTCTGCGCGCCATGATGATTCCGTTCCATAGCCTTGAAGCGCGGCGTATCTTCCAACTTGACGCGGATATACCGCCCGATCAGTCCAAATGGCGCGGCCAGCAGAAACGGCAGACGCCAGCCGAAGGAGTGCAATTGTTCGCTCGTGAGCGCGGCATGCATGAGCGCGACAAGTATCGAACCGAACAAAAGACCTGCAGCCGTGCTGGCCGGAACAATGCTCGTATAGAAGCCGCGCCGCTTGTCCGGCGCATATTCGGCGAGGAATGCGGCCGCGCCCGCATATTCACCCGAAGCAGAGAAGCCCTGCACCACGCGCACCAGAAGCAGCAGAACCGGTGCGAGCATGCCGACCTGCGCATAAGTCGGCAACAGCGCGATCACGAAAGTCGAACACGACATGATGAGAATCGACAAGGACAAAGAAGTGCGTCTGCCTATCCTGTCGCCGACGTGGCCCCACACAATACCGCCGATCGGCCGCACAATGAACGAGATCGCGAACACGCCGTAGGCGGCGAGCAAACCCGTCGCGCCGTCGGTCTTGGGAAAGAACACGACGGCGATGATCGTCGCCAGATAGCCATAAGATGCATAGTCGAACCACTCGACGAAATTGCCGATGAAGCTCGCGCAGGCGGCACGCTTCAATAGCTTCGGATCGACTTGCGTGCTTCCCTTATCCAACGCCTCGGGCAACACAACCTGCGCGGTTACCGCTCTTTCCGTGTTCATCGAATGTCTCCGGACGTGATGATGCGATTGCTTCGTGCGGTCCGGCGACGACACCGTCGCCGGTTCGTGCATTGCCCGCTCAGGCAGCGATGATGTTGTGCTCGGGTCCATAAGGGAAACCCGTGATGTTGGTCGCGCCCTTCTCGCCGACGACGAGGATGTCGTGTTCGCGATAACCGCCCGCACCGGGCAGCCCTTGCGGCAGCATGATCATCGGCTCCATCGAGACGACCATGTTCGGTTCGAGCACCGTGTCGATGTCCTCGCGCAGTTCGAGCCCCGCTTCGCGTCCGTAGTAATGCGAAAGCACGCCGAACGAATGGCCGTAACCGAAGGTCCGGTATTGCAGTACGCCGTATTCGGCGTAAATCTTGTTGAGCTCGTTTGCGATATCGCAGCAGCGCGCGCCCGGCTTGATGAGTTCGAGCCCCGCCTCATGGACCTCGACGTTGATCTTCCACAGGCGCAGATGAGCGTCGGAGCAGTGATCGAAGAACATCGTGCGTTCGAGCGCCGTGTAATATCCCGCGATCATCGAGAAGCAATTGAGGCTGAGGATGTCGCCTTTTTCGACCTTGCGCGTGGTGACGGGATTGTGCGCGCCGTCCGTGTTGATGCCGGATTGAAACCAGGTCCAGGTATCCATGAGTTCCGAATCGGGAAAGCGGCGGGCGATTTCGCGCACCATCGCCTGCGTCGATGCAAGCGCCACTTCGTGCTCGGGCACGCCTTCGCGAACGGCCTGTGCGAGCGCCGCGCCGCCGGCATCGCATACATTCGCGCCGTGCTTGATGACATCGATTTCTTCCGCCGATTTGATCATGCGCATGCGCATCGTCTGCACACCGATATCGACGAATTCGACCGATGGCAGCGCGGCCTTCAGCTTCGATAACATCTCGACCGGAAGCTGATCGAACTCGACACCCACGCGTCCCTTGTTTTCGATTTCTCCTTGCACGGCGCGGAAAAAGTTATCGCGTTGCCAGTCCGTATAAACGACGTTGTAGTCGCCCACGGTGCGGCGCCACGGCTGGCCGCCGTCGATGTTCGCTGAAATCGACACGGCTTTCTTCGGCGTCACGACAAGACCGTATTTGCGCCCGAACGAGCAATACAGAAAGTCGGCGTAGTAGTTGATGTTGTGATACGACGTGAACAGGACAGCGTCGATGTGTTCGCGGGCCATCAGTTCGCGCAGCCTGCCGTAGCGATTCGCGTATTCGGCGTCGGAGAACGTGTGCTTCGCTTTATCGCCGTTCTCGATGCGGATGAGGTTCTCCATTTTCATGCACTCAGCTCCTGGGTGAAAAGTCCGTCGGTGTGAGTGAATGGTAGGAGCGTGGTGGTTTCGAATATTTCCTGATTCGACGTCAAAATTCTCATTTTCGACATCAAGGGTTAACCACGAACGACGCCTGTCTGCGCCACTTTTAGAGGGACTTTTGATACCGCCGGCGATCGGCTATCGGCGAGATGCCGAACTGAGCCTTGTAGCGTGTAGAGAAATGAGTGAGCGATGTGAAGCCGGTGCGCGCGCAAACTTCTTCGAGCGTGCGCGCGGTTCTATAAAGCAATTGACGCGCTCGCAGAAGGCGTATTTCGAGGTAAGCCTGCGCCGGTGTCTTGTCGAAGCGCTCCTGGAACCATCGCTCGAGCTGACGTTGGGAAACCTTCACGAATGCCGCGATTTCCGCGATGCTGAGCGTCTCCTCGATATTGCTTTCCATGACCTGCAATGCTTCGTCGAGTTTCGCGTGCGCATCGCCGATGTATTGCCTGAGCGACGTCACCTGCCGCTCTTCATGACCGCGCCTCTCTGCGACGAGCAATTCGAGCACGCGCGCCGCGAGCGCGGGACTGCCCGGTGGAAGCGCGAGCAAATGCACCATCAGATCGAGCGGCGCGACGCCGCCGCTGCATGTGTATCGATCACGATCCACCTCGTAGAGCCGATTCGACACGGTAAGCTTCGGAAACTGCTCCAGCAGCGTGTCCTGGTCCTCCCAGTGAATCGTGCAGCGATATCCATTGAGCAGGCCCGCGCGCGCGAGAAAATAGCTGCCGGTATCGAGACCACCGAGCGCACTGCCGCGACGCGCCTGCAAGCGGAGCCAGTCCATGATCGCGCCAATGCCCTTGCGTGGAATCGGATTCGGTCCGACGACGAACACCGCGTCGAAGTCGCCCGCCTCCGGCATCGAGACATCGGGGATTACGCGAATGCCGTCGCTCGACCGCACGACGTCGCCATTCGCGCCGATCAGCGTGTACTCGTAGACCACGCGCTCGACGAGCATATTGGCGATGCGCAACGGATCGACGGCCGTGCCGAGCGCGATCAGCGAGAAGTTTTCCAGAAGCAGAAAGCCGATTCGCATGACACGCATGTCGTGCATGCGAGGATGCGCTTGCCTTGTCGTTCTAGCGAAATTGGTCGTGGATGGCATTAGAGGCATTACTTATCGCGTGACTCAATATCGCTCCATTTTATAGAAGGCTATTCGCATGGGATAAGATCAGAGGCTCAAACGCTGCCACTCATAGCGAGAAACGAAGCGCTATTCGAAAATGATCTGGCTTGCCAACGCGATTCTCGTGCTGCACGCGCTGATCGTGCTTTTCATCGTCGGCGGATTGATCGCTATCTGGGTGGGCGCCGCAACGAAACGCAAGTGGGTTCGAAACCGCGCGTTTCGAAGGGCGCACATCGCGGCTATCGGTATCGTCGCGACGCTCGCCGTCGTCGGACTTCCCTGCCCGCTCACCGTTCTGGAAGATCAGTTGCGCGCCGGGGAGACGGGCGCGCAAGGGTTCGTGCAGCGCTGGGTCGGCGCCTGTCTTTATTTCGATTTACCGGTCTGGGTATTCACGCTCGCCTACGTCGTTTTCTTCCTCGCTGTGGCGATGACGTGGCGCCGCATTCCGCCAGGCTCGTGACGGATCGCGATTCAGACCGTCGTGCGTGGAAGATAGCCGTCCGGTTTGCCCTGGAGCTTGCGGCTCACCTTGAGGGCGAGCAATACCGGCTTCGTGATATGCGGACGCAGGATCGCATGCTTGCGCACATACCGGGGAACGTGCCACTCGGAGCGCGTACCCGCGTAGAACAACGCCGCGTGTCCCGCGCGCAATGTCCGCGGTTCCTGGCCTTCGGCGGTGATGATGACTTCGCCTTCGATCACATAGATCGTTTCGTCTTCTTCGAAGTACCAGTTGAAGCGGCCGGCGGTGCAATCCCAGACCCAGGAAGTTGTCGTGGTGTCGAGACTTTGAGACCACCTGCCGCTGCGCGCGACTGGACTTCCTTCGAGGACCCATGCCGGGTCGATCGGATCTGGTTCGAGCAATACGTCATCCAGACGCACGGACTCGAAAACGGGCGTTGTCATGAAGGCTCCTTGACGGTTGCTGATGATCGGTCATGAACAAAGCGAGAGGCTGCTGTGCCTTGCGTGTTCACCAGTGCTTTGCATCGCCTGATGTGTCGTCTATGTGCAGACAAATTCGCAAGAAATTCGTTCAGCGATCACATTACATTCTGTAATGTTTATTGATCATACCGCGTCTTGAGCAATCGCAAACGGAAAACGTGTGCCTTGTATGACAAAACCGCGCGGGCGTTCTCAGTGATGATCGAAGAGCGCGATCTGATTTGCCTTGATCATCGAACGGACCTTCGACACGAACTTCGTCTTGGGATCCAGCTTGCACGCTTCCGCGACCGTCGTGCCCACCGGCTGCGCCGTATCGATCACCGTGGTCTCCGTTTCCTTCACGCCGAGCTTGTCGACGCCGGCTACCCAGTAGACGAGCGCGGGTTGATACGCTTCATCGACCTGCACGAAATCCGCACACGTCATTTTCGCGGGGGCAACTTTTATTTCCTTCGCGCTGGCGGCGCCGGTGGCGCAAACACAGATCAGGGCAAGCAGAATTTTGGCAGGCTTCATAGGACATTCCTTTATTGGATGATTGAGGTTTCTTCAAACTGCAAGCACATCTTAGTAATGCAGAGTTAGCCGAAAATTATTCACGCGGGCTGCGCTGCGCGTACATGGCCGGAGCCCAGCAGCGTCCAGCCGATACCGCGCACATTGCGAATCAGTGCGCGCCCGAAGCGCTTGCGCATCGAGTGAATCAGCACGTCGAGCGCATTGCTTTCCACTTCGTTGCCCCAGCCATAGATGCGTTCTTCGAGTTGCGCGCGGGAAAGAATTGCCTCGGGCCGTTCGAGAAGCGCGTGCATCAACGCGAATTCCCGCGCGGACAAGGGCGAGGCGACGCCCTCGCGCCAGAGCGTGCGGCGGTCGAGATCGAGGCTCAGTTCTTCATCGCCGATGCACGACGTCGCATAGCCAGCCTGACGACGCAGAACCGCGCGAATGCGCGCCAGCACCTCGCGAACATCGAAAGGTTTGAGCACGCAATCGTCAGCGCCGACATCGAGACTGCGCACGCGCGTCTCCGGGTCGTTGCATGCGGTGAATGTCAGCATCGGCACCTTGTTGCCCGATTCCCGCGATGCCCTCAGCAATTCGAGACCGCCGCCGCACAACAGACCGAGGTCGAGCAATACGACCGCGTAATAGGCTGCGTCGATGGCGAGACGGCCCGCTCGCGCCTCGCGGACCCAGTCGACCCGGTAGCCGTCGTCCTTCAAGGCCCGGAACAGGGCCTGCGCCATTTGCAGATCGTCTTCAACCAGTAACACGCGCATGATGTCCCTTCTTGTGGAAATTGTTCGTCGCAGTTCGTTGAAAAATGCAGGCACACCGTCGTTGGCGTTTATTACGGATTCCGAATCGATATGGATGGTGTTCCGGCGGTTCTTTCCGACTGATTCGGTTCAACGATGTCAGTCGAGCAAGTGCAGTTTAGAGTCGGAGCGATCGCATGTCTGTCCTCACGAAACAGGACAACAATCATCCGCCCGCTAGCCGAGCAAAGCAGTCAGTGCAACGAGTTCGCGCTGCGTGCCGATGCCGAGCTTCGCCAGCGCCCGCTGTTTGTAGGTAACGACGCTCGCCGGAGAAAGCGCGAGCATCGCGCCGACGGTTTTCGCGGTCTCGCCCTGCCCCAGAAGTTTTGCGACGGATCGCTCGCGCTCCGACAGCGCCGTGTGCCATTTGATAGAGACTTCGCGCGGCACGTTCGGCGTCGCGCTCAGTCTCGCGTGTGTGGAGGCGAGCGCGGCGAGAAAATCGGCGAAGGCGGCGACGCAGGCTTTATCGCGGTCGGTGAAGCACCCCATTGCCGTAGACCGGTAGACGCTGAGAAACGCCGTGTAGCCGGGTCCGGGCGCGATCACCGAGAGCTTGTCCGCAATACCTGGTTCGATGAAGAACCGCTCGTAGTATTCCGCATTCGACTCGCGATTCAGCATCATCGAACGAACCGTGGGCATGACCTGATGTGTCGCTGCCATTGCTTCGGTGCAAGCGAACTCGCGCACCAGCGGATCCTCACGATAGCGGCCGCCTACATAAGCTTCGGTCAGGCGCGTGGCGACTCCACGAGAGCGCCGGCTGGCAAGCGCCGATATCTCCGCGTGACGCGGCTTGACATTGACGATCACGCAATGCTCGATCTCGACGATCCCAGCCAGCGCGTTGATCAGGCTATCGCCGAAATCTCCGGTGCCTGCCGCACGTACGCAGTTGGAGAAAGGAAGGACATCTGCAAAGTCTCGCGGATTCATACGGATGCTCATGCCTTGAAAACGATGCTCGGATCGCGCTCAAGAAGCCAGGAGCAAAGTTGCCTTCTGAGCGCTGGAAGGCACCGGGCGCGAACATTTTTCGGCGATGATTCACCGCTGATTTACGTCGTGTCGTTCGCGCGATCGAATGAATATTCAGGTGCAAGCTCGTAAGCCCACTTGAATACCAGTGATTCGAGTGGCGCTATGTTAGGAAGCTCGACGTAGGTCGTCTTGTCGTTTTAGCCTGTGATTCGCGACGATTTCAGCACAATTTCTTGATCTGCAACCAAACGATCATGCGTGCCGTGACGCACTGCGGAAAAGTCGAACGAACGTTCAGTATGGCGTGTCGCTTTTGATCGAATACGCGTCGCGCAACATAAAGCAGCGAGCCCCGCGATGCGTTGCGCATCGCGTCGCGCAGCGTTAGTCGAAGACTGCTCCTCAACGATGACCATGCCCCTTCACGAAATTCATCAATGCAGCGAAGGCGGGAGGAATGGATGGGTCCGCTGCCTGCAGCCGTAGTGCGTCGCCACCATCGATGTTGATTCGATACGTGCGGCCGTCCGGCACCGGCTTCGCGGCACGCGGACGCGGCGCGCTTGCCTCGTCACGCGCTGCGGCGACGAGGCGAGCGAATTCGGCGCCGTCTTCCGGCGACAGATCGTGTTCGTCCAGAACGACCGGGCTTGCAAGCCCCGGAATCGCAGCGAATCCGCCATCGGTCGTCAGTTCCGCATGCATCGAAGGCTCCCGTGACGATTGATGCGAGGCGCAGCCCATGCAGAGCAGTATCGCGCCGATATAGAGTCCTGCAAGCAGACGGACCCGTGCACACGTCACAATACACCGACTTCGGTCCATCCTTTCTTCACCGCCGCCGACTCCGCGCTGCTCGCGCCATAAAGCCTGCTCGCGGTCGAAAGCGTGAGCTTCGCGAACGTCTTGAAGGTCGCCGTCGGCTTGAGATGCGAGTCGGTCAGGGTCTCATACCAGATTCGTCCCGCCTTCTCCCACGCATGTCCGCCGATTTCCAGCGCCGCCACGCAGAAAGCCTTGTTTGGAATGCCCGAATTGATATGCACGCCGCCGTTGTCCTGCGTCGTGCGAACGTAGTGGCTCATGTTGTCCGGTTGCGGATCCTTGCCGAGGCGCGGATCGTCGTAGGCAGTGCCGGGATTTTTCATCGAGCGCAGCGCGACGCCCTTAACGCCCTTGGCGAGCAATCCTGCTCCGATGAGCCAGTCTGCCTTGTCGGCCGTCTGCTTGAGCGCATATTGCTTGATAAGCGAACCGAATACATCCGACACCGACTCGTTCAACGCACCCGCCTGCGTCATGTAGTTAAGGCTGGCCGTGTGCTCCGTCACGCCATGCGTCAACTCATGACCGATGACATCCAGCGCTATCGTAAAGCGGTTAAAGAGTTCACCGTCGCCATCGCCGAAGACCATCTGCTGTGAATTCCAGAACGCATTGTCGTAGTCGGTTCCGAAATGAACCGTGCCGGTGAGCGGTAAGCCGGCATCGTCGATCGAATTGCGATGGAACACTTCGAGATAGAACTCGAAGGTCGCGCCGAGCCCGTCGTAGGCCTCGTCGACGGCCTCGTCTTTAACGGGCTTGCCGCCTTCAGCGCGAACGACCGTACCCGGCAGCGTCTCCGTATGGTTCGCCGTATAGATGGTCCTGTTAGCCGAAGGTGCCGCGGCCGTGGGCATCGGCGCGGCGTGGCGCGGTGCCAGCGCCGCCTGTACCGCACGGAAATGCCGCATCGTGTGGTCCTTCGACAAGGTGTCGATGGCAATCTCGCGCTGCTTCGCATCACCATGTTTTGCGATGTTCTCAAGCATATGCGGCGGCAGAATGCAGTAGATCGAATGAGGACGTCCCGGCTTCAGTTGATTGCACATGATCCTGTCCTTTTTCAAAACGAGTTGGAGTGGTGACGCGGCTACGACGTGGAATCTAGACGATGACATCGATTAGTCAATGCGGGCGCTTTTACCGAACGCGTTCTCGTGAACCGCTTCATGCGCGCTATTCGAATCGAATATAGGCCTACTAAGGTTTTGATCGAAAGCGATTGAAGTGTCCAAGCTCCCGTCGGGGCCAACGAGAACGGAATCTGGCTACCGAACGTGTTACTGCGCACTAAAGGTTTACCCAAATCATCAATTTGTTGGCCACCGCACCGAACTGAGGAATCGAAAGGATGTTAAATCCTTGCAAAACGTGCAATGAGAAACTCAAGAAAATGCGCGACCTTACTAAAGAATTAAGCGGCTCAGGGATGCGTGACGTTGCCAGCGTCGCGTTTTACCGAAAGATGCGTGCATGCGTCGGTAATTTCGAAAGCGGAGGCGACGCATGACGCCGATCGTTTTCGGAGGCCGTTTCGGGTGGCTTCATGTCGGTCAGGGAAGCCACGGCGTCGTGCTGTGCAATCCCTTCGGGCACGAAGAGGCTTGGGGACACAAGGCCATGCGCTATCTCGCCGAGGAGCTTTCACGGCGTGATATTCCGGTCCTGCGTTTCGACTATCTCGCAACGGGCGATTCAGTCGGCATCGATCACGAAAGCGATCGGCTCGACGACTTTGTCGCGGATATCGGCGCGGCGATCGAACGTTTGCGGCACGACGCCGGCGTGACCAAGGTCACGTTGTGCGGCTTGCGTCTTGGCGGGACATTGGCGGCGCTGGCATCGCAACATCCGCTGGTGGATTCGCTCGCGCTGCTCGCACCCGTGATCAACGGGCGTCACTATCTGCGCGAATTGACGGCTTTGCGAAAGACGTGGGTCGAGAATCTTCCCATGGACGTGCGAGCCGGACAGATCGATTCGCCCTTTCACGTGCTCGGGCAAGTCTATAGCGAAGCGTTCCGCAGCCGCCTTGGCACGCTCGATCTCGGCAAGTCCATAAGCCGGCATCGCGCGATGCCCAAGCGCGTGTTCGTGGCCGATCTGCGGCCCGGCGCGAGCCAGTCGCTATGCACTGCGTTGCGCGATCGAGGCGTCGAAGTGCAAGCGGAAAGCTTCGACGACTATTTCGAATTCATGCAGGAGACTGCGTCGTCTACCTTGCCGGAAAAGACGCTCAAGCGGACCGCGCAATGGATAGCGCAAAGCATGGCCGAAGACGAACTCGGCGATGCCATGCCGGACCGCATGAGAAAGGCGTCGCGGCCGAGCATGAGCGACGATGCGATCATCGAAACGCCTGAAGCCATCGAACGCCCGGTGATCTTCGGCGCGGCCGGACTCTTCGGCATCTTGTGCGAGCCGCGCGACAGGCTCGCGGGCGGACCCGTGATCGTCATCACCAATACGGCGGGGAGCGTGCATCAGGGCGACAGCCGTTTGTCCGTGCGCATCGCGCGGGAAATGGCGCAACGCGGCATTGCATCGTTGCGCTTCGACGCGCGCGGCATCGGCGATAGCCCCGCGCGCTCGCCGGATGGAACGCTGGACACGACCGCGTCGATCCATGCGGAAAGCACGATCGAAGATGTGGCGACGGCGGGCGCATGGCTCAAGCGCAAGGGCTACGATAACGTCGTCGCGTTCGGAATCTGCTCGGGGGCGTATAGCGCGTTGCGCGCTTCGCTTGTCGAGCCTGCTATCGCGGCCGTGATCGCCGTGAATCTGCAGCGCTTCTACATCCCCGAGCGGCTGACGCTGCAAGAACTCAGGAACCAGCGGCGCAACACGATGGCGCGTCTCGGGCCGGCCATTCTGAAGCCAAAGAAATGGTGGCTCGTGCTGAGCGGTCAACGCAGGCTCAAGCCGATCGTCAAGGCGTTTGCATCGAATGCCGCGGCGCGGCTGCAATCGCAGATGCTCGGTGTGACGCGCAAGAAAGAGGTGCATACCGGCGGCAATCACGCGCTGACCGATCCGCACAGCGTCGTTCACGCGCTCGAACGCAAGGGCGTGCGCACGCTGCTCGTGTACGGCGCGGGTGACGAAGGGCTCGACCAGCTCAACGCGCATTTCGGCAGGCACGGGAAAAAGCTCTCGCGAACGACGAGAGTGAAGGCCGCTGTTTGCAGGGATGTCGATCACGCGCTCTACGACACGCGCGCGCTGGCCAGCGTGATTGCGTTGTCCGAGACCTTCATTCGCGATCTGCAACCGGCGAGCGCGCCGGTGATGGAAGCCATTGCGCCGCTCGGCGTAAGTCAGCAACTTTGAGTTGATCCCTACGTCGTCTTCGATACGGAACGCGGCCCGCTTTTGCCGGGCGCGCGTCCGTATCGAAGACAAGACGCCTCGGTTCGTGACGATGTTCGTCCGACACCAACACACATCCCCGATCTGTTTTTAGACAGCCGACACGTCGACGCCGAATCTCCAGTGTCGAATCGATGCGAAGTCGCGTCGGCGTCTAAATTTCTATAGCCTTATCAGCCGGTTAGATTAACCGAACAGATCTTCTAGCCCCTCCTGGCACAGCCCTCGCATATGTAGCTGCGAGCGCAACGATTAATGCTCAACCAACCCACCCAGTCCAGGAGAACCATCATGTTGAAGATCGACAACCTCGCAGTCAGCAAAGAACTCGGCCGCGCTGAAATGGGCGCCATCGTCGGCGGCGCAAGCATCTTCCAGAACAACGGCATCAACGCCAACTCCATCAGCGGCTTTGCCTTCGCCAGCCCGCAAACCAACGTCGCTCCCGTGACGCAAGTCGATGCCTCGCAACACACCGACGTCGACGTGAAGAACATCACCAAGTCGCTCTCGTCGATCGGCAGCCTGCTCGGCGGCGTCGCGGTCTGATAGCT
>JFHF01000052.1 GCA_000648925.1 Caballeronia jiangsuensis | reverse complement strand
CGTATAGCGTCGTCGACTCGGCCTCACTACGGCTAACCCATACACCGCGAGACATCTCCGATTCGATCATGCCTGCCCAAGCTTCCGCCTCAGCTTTGGTATTGAAGGTCTTGCTCTGCGCTGGATATCCGCGCCGGCGTACCTGCGCTTCCCATTGGCAATGTCCACGCTTTCGTATGGTCGGCATTTCTTGATACTTACTTGAATGGAGTGTGGCGAGATTGTGGCAAATAATCGTGAACGGCGCTAGAAACCCCATCTTATAAAGCTTGATTTTTACATTCGCAATGCGAAGGTCGGGAGTTCGATCCTCCTCCTCCCACCACGAATTCAAAGGGCTTGGCTCAAACGCCAAGCCCTTTTTTCATTCCCCCACCCACCAGCCTCTTCTCCCCATCGCGCTAAACTGAACCTCACATCGACTGTGAGAGAGAGCGATATGCCCATCCAAATCCGCGAAATCGATCACCTCGTGATCCGCTGCGCCGATCTCGACAACATGGTGAACTTCTACCGCACGGTGCTGGGCTGTCCGGTCGAGAAAGAACAGCGCGATCTCGGCCTCGTGCAGATGCGCGCGGGCCGTTCACTGATCGATTTGCTCGCGGTCGGTGCGAAGATCGATCGGCCCGAGAGCGGCCAGCCGAGCGCGGGCCGCAACATGGATCACCTTTGTGTGCGCGTCGAGCCATTCGATGCGGATGCGTTACGCGAGCATCTAAAAAAGCACGGCGCGCGCATCGGCGAAGAGGCGCGTCGCTACGGCGCCGAAGGTTTCGGTCCGTCGCTCTATCTGTTCGATCCCGAGGGCAACATGGTCGAACTCAAAGGGCCGCCCGAAGCCTGAACGCCGGCCATCAAGCCGCCCCCGTCTTGAGCACGTTCCAGCGAATCGCGACGGCATCGACGGTCTCGCTGCTCAGCGACACGTCCGCGTCCTGCACCATCAGTTGCAAACGCATCGTCCGTTCGGCCAGCTTGCCAAGCGCTTCGGCGACGCCATCAGCGAGCGACCACACCGTCACGTTTTGCAGTCGCTCGACCTTGCCCTTCACGCCGTTCCACCAGATGTCCGCCGTCCTGCCGGCATAAGCGATGACGATCACCCGATCCGAGCGCCCGCTCGCCTTCGAGATGCGTCTCTCGTCGGGCTGACCGACTTCGATCCAGGTCTGAATCTGGCCGGTGAGATCTTTCTGCCACAGATCGGGCTCGTCGGTATCGGAAAGGCCCTTGCAGAATTCAAGTCGCTCGTCGGCGAACAGCCCGAACGCGGCAACACGCACCATCATGCGGTCGTCGGTCTCCGATGGATGGCGTGCAATGGTCAGGGAATGATCGCCGTAGTAGTGGCGGTCCATGTCGGCGACTTGAAGGTCGGCCTTGTAGATCGTGGATTTGAGAGCCATTCAGCGTGATGCGCCGGTTCGTTGGCCGGCGGAGAAGGAATGTCGAGGCGCGGCGGTGGATTGCGCGCGAAACCGACATTGTGCGGCGAATCGGCGGAAATGTGGAAGGCAGCGAGAGGCGCGCGCTCGAAAGCGCGGGGGAGAAAACCGCATCCGATTCATTCCGACGATTATTTCGCCGATAAATCGAAGCGCCGGCGCGACTCAGAAAATCGCGCCGGATTGCGGACTTGAATTAGACGCTAAAACCGCTTATTGGTCGATGAATCGATCCGCGGTCCACATGCCTTGGGTGTCGCTATTGGCGGCGTTGACGAATTCGACGTCATGGCCCACCACGCGAATCACGCGAAAATGCGAATCGACAGGAGTCGAAATGCATTCGAAGCCTTCGAAAAACTGCTGCATCTGTTGATGCTCGCCAGCTTTCGCGTGCTGATCGGCCGAATCGAACTTGTCCTTGGACAAGCAGCCATACGAATTAGGCCTGAAAGTGAATGTCTGCTGAGCCTGAATGACGCTGTCCTGGGCCTGCGCCGTGGAAACGACTGCAAACAAACCCATCATCGCGAAAAGAGTGCCGACGCGTTTCTGCATGTATAGCCTCCCAAACGAAGCCGTTTCGAAATTAGCTATGTATTTAAAAGCGGAAGACCGCAAGACTCATGCTAGATGAGTAAGGCAAACTTGCAAGCATATGTTGTGTGCGACCGCAACACGACAGACTGTCGCAGGCTTTTTAAGCGGATCCGGCAAACAGCGGATTAATTGAAAATCATCGAAATGCCGCTATGAGCGGAACGAAAGGCCACGTATATGCGAGCGAAAGTGCGGCAATTTGCCTCGCCTGCGTTTTGGTGCACCGCATTAGGCGATATCGAGGCGCATCCAACAGTTCGCGAGCGGAGACGCCGTGGCGTCAAGCTGGCTGAACGGCCTATTGCAACTGCTCCGGGTTCATGGATAAATCCACCCATCGAACTCAGGAGAACGCGCATGACCCTTGCTCAATGGCTGCCGTTTGCGATCGCGTCAGCGATTCTCGTCGCGATTCCAGGCCCGACCGTGCTGCTCGTAGTCTCCTACGCGCTCGGCCACGGCCGCAAATACGCATTCGCGACCACCATCGGTGTCGCGCTCGGCGACCTTACCGCGATGACCGCGTCGATGCTCGGCCTCGGCGTGTTGCTGGCGGCATCCGCTGAACTGTTCATGGTGGTGAAGTGGATCGGCGCGGCGTATCTCGTGTACCTCGGTATCAAGTTGTGGAGCGCGCCGGTCGTCGATACGGACGCCGTGCAGCCCACTGGCGAACTTCGCACGAACCGCATCATGGCGCACGCCTACGCTGTCACGACGCTGAATCCCAAGAGCATCATTTTCTTCGTCGCGTTCGTGCCGCAATTCGTCGATGCGCACACGGCGAGCGTCTCGCAGATCGCGATTCTCGAAGCGACCTTCGTCGGGCTCGCGGCGGCCAACGCGTTCGCTTACGCGCTGCTCGCGTCGGGCGCGCGCAAGGCGATTCGCAAGCCTTCCGTGCAACGGGCCGTGAACCGAACGGGCGGCGCGCTGCTGATGGGCGCCGGTGTTTTCGCGGCGGCGTGGAAGAAGGCGACATGAGCCAGCCTGACGATTGGACCGCGAGTGCGCGGCGGGTGTACGCCGGTCTGCTCGATGACTGGAACAGGCAGGACGCGGCCGCGATGGCGGCGCGTTTCACCGAGCGCGGCAGCCTGGTCGGCTTCGACGGCAGCGCGATCGATGGGCGTGCCGCCATCGAGACGCATCTTCGGCCGATCTTCGCGCAGCATCCGACACCGCGCTTCGTCGCGAAGGTGCGTGAGGTGAGACTCATGGCGAACGGGCAGACGTTGCTGTTGCGCGCCGTCGCGGGAATGTGGCCGCGCGGCGCGACGGACCTCGAACCGAGTCTGAGCGCGATTCAGACGATGGTGCTGTCGCTCTGCGATGACGTGTATCGGATCGAGATGTTTCAGAACACGCCGGCGGCGTTTCACGGGCGGCCGGAGGAGGCCGAGAAGCTCAACGCGGAATTGCGCGAAATCGGCAAACCGGAGGGCGCGTAGTCCGTCCGCGCTTATTTGCCGATGCAGAAGCTAGTGAAACGCCGCTTACATTCGTAAATCATAGGTTGTGCGCGGGCAACATAGTATTTGTGTACCTACCCGTGTACCAACAGCACGATGTAGTTTGCGTATGTTGCCCTCAGAACATTCAGTAAAAACGTCCCTCAAGTTGTTGAAAAAAAAGCCGTTATGGAGTCGGCGTCTTGACGGATCCGCGTCAGACCTCCAAACTGGCGACATCTGGCAATACTCAAATGGGGGCAGTGTGCTTACTCGATATAGCTTGTCAACGGGCTTCGGAAACGCAGATCTCAGGGACTTGTTTGCACCGCAAACCCGAGCGGAATATGCGAACAACACGGTCTTCGAACCCGTCCAGCGCCAAGACTCGGCAATGCTCAGGGCCATTCAATCGGTCCCGCATACGGGCGCAGTCGCTGCAAAGCCTGCAGAGACGACGAATCCGCAAAAATAACATTTTCGACTATGGCAGATGTGTTTCCTCGCTCGACGGAATTACCGTCGCAGTCGCCGTTATTTTGGGTAAATCATAAAGACCGCTACTTGCGTCAGCTTCTTATCCGCGACATCGAAGCGGTGACGAAACGTGAACTGGTCGTTTACTTTACAGATTGCGACCGGACAACTGCGGTTATCGATCAGACCGACGATGTGTACCTCTCGGAGCTGCTAACGGCCTTGAAAAGCAAGGACGTTGACCTCTTACTCGAGACGAATGGCGGGATGACGGATGCTACGGAAAAGATTTGTGCCATCCTGAGAAACGCGGGCTTGAACCTCAGGGTCATCGTTCCGCGCCGGGCAAAGAGCAACGGCACCGTAATCGCCTTCTGTGGTACATCGATAGTTATGGGACCTGACTCAGAGTTGGGCCCCATCGATCCCGCACTCGATAACATCCCCGCCGATTTCGTGGTAAAGGCTGGTGCTTCCTTGGGCAATCCTCTCTTGGTCGAGGCGGCGAAGTCGGTCGTGGCACAGACGCGCCGGTTAGCGTCGTTCCTCCTTACGACTGGGATGCTGCAAGGAATAAATCAAGCTGATCTTGAAATTCTTCTTGAGAAGCTTGCAACCCGAAACCAATATCACTCCCACGGCGCAGTCATCGATCATGCCGAAGCAGCCCAACTCGGGCTTAAGGTTGAGTCGTATGAGGCCACCGACCCGCTTTGGAGGAAAATTTGGCTCCTGCGAACCATGTACGCGTTCGACTGCCAGCAACGGGGATATTCGAAATTGTTCGAAAGTGCCGCAATTAGCAGCCCAGTCGCGATACCGAAGTAGGGAGATTTACTACTTCGATTGCGGATACGATTGGCCTTGTGCTCAGACCTCGCGGCTGCAGGAGTCCGGGCTCATTGATCGAGACGTCTAGCCAAAACCCCGCTCAGGCGGGGTTTGTTGTTTGCAGCGGTGAACGCATCGCACGACTCTAACCGCACTGGCGGTCCGACCGCGTGATCAGCGATGCGCCTTAGCGGCAGATATTAGTTCACGGGCGAATTCGACCTCACGTCTCAGAGTCGCCGCATCGGTACCTGGCCTCACTTGGGCCATGGCATCGACAACGTCGCGTAAGACTGCGTCGGCTCTTTCAATGGTCTGCCAAAGCGCGGAGTTCTGTTTGCGCAGGGCGTCTACGATCAATGCGTCACGACGTTCGATTTCGGCAAGGAGGGCGCTGGCGACCTCTCTCCGAGGATCGTGCTGCAGCCGATAGACCATCTCGCCATTGACTGTCAGGCCGGCCGTCTCGGCTGCTTTCTCGAGTTCGACGTGCAGCGCCTTGGGCATTCGCACGGAGGTTTTGATTGTCGTGTCAGGTGTCGGCATGCGCGCGATTCTAGCCAGCCTCACGAATGGAGGCCATACTGCCATCCAATTGCCACCTTAAAATGCTTCTTTTCGGTGAATTGTTTCTGTCGATCCGCGCGCAGACTGTCTTCTCCGTCGGCGAGGACCGGTGGCAACGAAACCGAAAATGAGGAAGTGATGGATCGGCAGGACGAAGTGATGGCAGCGGCGAATACGATGGACGCCGATGCAGGCGGGACCTCGGCAAAAGGGATCGCACCGCGCACGGCAGAATCGATCGATTTCAACAAGCAGTGGCTGCGGGTAGTGTCTGACAGTATGTTCAACCCCGCTGACCCTAACGACTCGTTTTCCATCGGCGATCTGCTCCAGATCGACCTGAATCGTGAGGCGCTCAACGGCGATGCCGTTATCGTCGAATCTGGCGATGCAATGACGCTGATGGGACTAGTTGTCGAGGGCGGCCGGCGGTTGTTGAAGTATCTCAATCCGGCCTGGACAGACGTGATTGAACTCGACGACAGCTTGATGATCGCCGGCGTGGTCGCGTTCAAAGTAACGCGACTAAGGCTTGGGCTGTACTCGTAGAGAGCGGAAGAAGCGGAGGCGAGCCCGACGGCGCGCCTCGTCGACCGCTGGCGCCTGTTATTTTTTGAACGCGTCAAGGTTTGGGCCTGCGTCGTATCTCGTGTCCAGGCGGACGGTCGGGCTTAGACCAAGCTTCCTGTCATGATATGCGCGGGCTACCTTCGGAAGGCCGTTTCTGTCGACGACGAAATGCCAATGATTTTTCGTAAGCCATTTCGCCATAGCCGAGCGCTGGTTTGGCTTGCAGCCGATAAGGTCGGCCAGTTCGAAGGCAGACAGGTATTCATTCATGCGCTGAGTGGTCTACCAACTTACTTGTCGTCGACGTAGTCCGCATCGGGCGTGCAGAACCACCCCGAGCCGATCTTCCTGGGGGGAGGGTAGATGCGCCCGTCTCTGATCCAGTTGCGTATCGTGTTGCGGTGAGGCGCATGCTCGCCGAACATCATCTCGACCCATACCGCTATCGGCACGTACTTTGGAAGGCGCTCTCCTCGCGGTGTCGAGACGGCGGGCTTGGCGGCCGGATTGGATCGCTGTCCCTGCCGGAGCTCCCGTCTCTCATTGTCCTGTCGAATGCGCTCAACCAGCGGTGTCGCATGTACCGGCGTTCTCTTCCGCGCCATTCTCTCCTCTTGATGGAAGGACGGTGAAACGAGAGTATCGCATCGTCATCGCTATGGGCCCGGTGGGATCAAGTTTCGGTCCGGGCCGCCGTTAGAGCGAAAGCGGCTGTGTGCCGCGTTCTGACAAAGGGAAAGGCATGTCCGCGAGCGACTTGAGAAGCATGATTGACGCGTTTTTTGTTGTGCACCCGCACCGATCGTATTTCGTGTATTGCGATCCGGGCGAACTGGAGGGCATCGACACCTTCGTCGTCGTGACCCGCAGCCTTGATGTCGTCGCGTTCAACCGGGCCGCGGGCAAGGAAGACGTTCCGGCAGCCGCGCTCGCTGATTGGTTCAGCGACACTGACGAAGGGCAAGAGACGATCGAGAGGATGATCGCCGGGATGGACGACGAGATGCGTGTTGGCGCCGAGGTTCAGGCGCGCGGCGAGCTCGCTGTGATGCCTGCGAGCCCGACGGCGCATTGAGTGCCGAGCCGCTATGACCATTCTGACGAACGATGAGCTGGTGCCTCTGACCGGGGGCCTGCGGCAGGGCGCGGCGCAACTGAGATGGATAGAGCGGCAGATGGGGTTTAAAGCGCCGCGCAAGATTGACGGCCACCCGATGATCACCTGGGAACAGGTGAACGGCCGGCCCCGCAGAGAAAAACCGGGCCGAGAATGGACGAAGCCGTAGAGTCAATAAAGCGGTAGTTCTGAAGCTCAAAACGCTGTATTTCGATGCAGTGTTTGATCAAAATCGCGCGTTCTCCATACTGTCCTTGGGCGCAATTGCATGGCGAGCTCGAGCACTCAGCGTTTTAGGCCGCCCTCGCGGCGGCCATTTTCATGCGCCAGTCCAATTCAGCGCGATGGGGGCGCCTCATCGACATTTCTTCGCCGCTTGCCGATGCTTCGGAGCTGGCGATGGAGTGCCACAGGTTGGAGTCGGGGCGGCAGGAGAAGGAAGGAAAAACGGAACCGGTACGATTTGCTGAGGCTGGTGGATTGTCACGTCACATGCGCATGTCGTCTTCTTTTGGTCGTTACTCGTGCCGCTATCACTGAAAAGCAACGACGAGCCAGCGAGCAACGTGCAGAGCAGACCTACAAGAAAGAATAGGATCTGAGCACCTGCGAATATTCGAACGTTCGGCTGATAAATGGTGTTGCGCTCGAACCTGTGAGTATGGGCAAGATGGCCCGTAAGCGCGTTCAATACCATGACGCCGGCAATCACGGATAGGAGTAGCGACAGCCAGGACGCAGCTGCTGAGATTCTTGCTATGAACGATAAGTGAACGATGAAGTCCTTGGCGAAGGTAACTTCAAATCCGAGGAGCGCGCTTGCCAATGTCAGGAATTGTTTGACGCTTTCAGAGGCAGTTGCTAGTGAAGCCTTCGCCTGGTCGTCCATGGCGTTTCAGCAGAATGGGAAGATCGGGCATAAAGCTGCGAGGGAAAATCCTAAGCTGCTCGCCGTGACTGTTCCTCCTCCTCCCAAGATGGTAGCTTCAGCCAAGATTCCACGAAGATTTCTCGCTGCAAGATCGAGATCCTGCACGTTGTTGCTTCTCATCATCGCGAAGATGCCGCGATTGATCAACCTCCTTACTTCGTGCTCGGCATCTGGATCTAGGCGGAACTCTCTCGCCACCTGTTCGAACGTTTCGGCCGGTCCCATCGAATCTCCTCAGTGTTGTTAGCTTTGTCGCGAGGCAAAAGACATAATAGGTGAAAGTTTGCCAACTAACGCATCCGGACATGCGACCAATTCCTAGGCGACGACGGCCTGACGCGAGCCTTTTCGACATCCGCATGGAAGCGGTGACGCGAATTCTCGCGGCTGAGGTCTCCGATCGCGAGCACTTCAGGTCAGCGTCGGGTGTGCTTGGGGGGCGGCTTTTGTTTCGGTCGAGTGATAGCAGGCCGCTAGAGCCTCACAAAGCATTTCTCACACTCGAACGCTGCGGAATCGTTCGGATGACCGCAGCAGTAGCAATTCCATTTGCGCTTCGGCGGGACGCCCGATGAGGTGGCGACGCTTGGATGGCTTCCTGCGCGCAGATTTGATGCGGGGACCTGCGGCGTCTCCAGCAAAAAAATCTTGGCGCGAGCATTCTCTGCCGCTGCGAGGAGGCGCTGACGCGCATTCTCGCGGCTCCGATTCCATATTTCACGCGCTTCCGGTGTCAGCGGCATCTGGATCTCAGTCTCGGTGGGTTGAGTCAGCGGTTTCATGGTTCTTCTGTGGTGAGGTTCAGTGCGATTCCGTGAACTGAGGATCTAGTTCGCCCAGCTGGCAGATCTGGTTGTGGACGTACTTCGTGAGCACCTCTGTGACCAGATCTGAGGCTTCGACGCCCAGTTCTGCTGCGACCATCGGTCCGACCTTCGCGGGCCAGTTAAGCCATGTGTCTCGCCACGCGCGCGCCTCCTCAAAGAGGACATTTCGCGCAAGGTCGAGATCGACCAGCGAGCCGATCTTCGTTTCGTAATCGAGTTGGTGCGATAGGACGAGACGCACCTCTTTCATTCGGCGGGCTTCATCGAGCGACATGTCCATGTCGATGTCGGTAACGCCCAAACGCACTGCGGCTTCTTCGACTCTCTCGCCGGGGAGAAGGGCGATCTCCGGAGCCTGCTCCCGCAGCGATCCCTGATCAGTCTCGTTTCCGGCCTGGCTGTTACCTTCGGTGTTACCTGACTCGGGCGGGGTAACAGCGGGGGTAACAGCCGAGGTAACAGTCGGAGCGCCGCCGGGCCGGTAGCGTTCGAGCAGCGCAATCGATGCTTCGACATCGACCTGATCGCCTTGCAGGACAAGCCTTCCAGCCTTTTTCCATGCGCTGACTGTCTTGCGCGAAACGTCGCATCGACGCGCGAAATCTGCTTGTGTTTCGGTCACGATAGATTTTTCCAATGGGCTGTTTTCGGCCCGGTTGTTACCCAAATTTCGAAACTTCATAGCTGCACAGATTCGGGGGGTCATTGCCTCCGCACTGCATGAAGTCGCGGAAAGGGACCCGCGATCGCTGGACAGAGAAGGGCGACTTCCCGCGGAGCCTTACGGTACGGGCGTTTCAGCGATTCCGGCCATCGACGGCCCCGATTGCTCACGATGACCCTTTGGGATCGTGAGGGCCTGCTACGGCGCGGGTTACGCGGCGTCGTTCGCCACTGGCGCGCCATTTGTGTTCGCGTGTAATCCAAAGCCGATCTTGTCTGCGATGCGTCGCTGACCTCGTGAAACGGTGCTCATGTCGACCTCGAGATAGGCGGCCGTGGTCGTCAGGTTCTTGTGGCGCAGCACGCGCTGAATGTCTTGAACTGGCACGCCCGATCGACTGAGCAGAGTGGCGAACGTGCCGCGGAGCCGATGCGCTGTGATGTGCGGGGCGCCGACGGCTTTGTTGGCAGCCAGCATGGCGGTACGTGTGAACCCAGCGTAGAAGGGCCGTCCGTCCGGTTTCTGGAGCATGTAGCCGTCTGGCTCGCGCCGAGCCGTCAGATAGTCGTGTAGCCAGTCAGGAACGGGAAGAGGATCGGCCTCCCGGCCCTTCGTGCGTCCGGGCGTGTATGTTCGTCGCTCGATGTCGAGCCATTCCCACCTGGCAGTAATCGCCTCCGATTCACGAAGCCCCAGGCCGAGCATGAGGCGCACCGCCGTGCGCACGCCGTCACGATCGCCCTCGTGTTCGTCAATCGCGGCCAGCCAATCTCGTGCGAGGTTAACGGGCAACGTGGCGCGCGGCTTCTTCTGTACCTTTAACGCTTTCACGCGAAAGGGCACAGCCGGGATGACTCCGCGCCGGACCGCCCAGTTACAAAGGAGGCGCAGAACCTTCAGCCACTGGTTCGCCGAGACCGGCGAGCGCGTTTCGAGATGCCTTACGCGAGCCAGTTCGACACGGTCGGTCGTCAATTCGTCGATCATCACATCGCCCAAATCATGCAGATGCAGCCGGCCGAACGTCTCGACCACCTTGACGTGCGCCGCGCTGGCCGTTGCGGCATGGATCTCGAGCCATTGCGCGACGAGCGCGCGAACGGTCGGAATCGCCCGGCCGTCGCGGGCCCATAGCTTTGCACGTCGATAAGCCTGCTCTGCGATCCGGTGTGCACGCCGGCGGTCGGTCTCGCGGGTGGATCGCTGCACGCGCTTTCCGTCGATCTGGAATCGGTAATGCCATACCTCGCCGATGCGAATCAGATTAAAGCTCATTTTTCCTCGCGCGGTAGCGCCACATCAAGACCAAAGCGATGCCGGGCCGCCTGATAGGCATTTGAGGCCTCTTCCGGAGTGTCGAAGGTTCCAACGAAGGTGCCGTTGAGGATTCGCGCCTCGAATCTTCCCTGCGCCCGAACCTTCACGCCTCGCGGCAGGGATCGCTCCTTTAACCGACGACGTGACAGGTCCGCACTCCGTGTTGTGACGATGAGATTTTCGCGCCGGACGTCCAGACCGTTATGGTTGCGGAAACAGACGACGAAGCCGTCCGCAGGTCGCATAAGATCTCGCTGCATTTGAATGCCCCGCCGCTTGCCAGACGCATCCAGGAAATATCGACATGCGTACCAGACTTCATCAACCGTCTTTCTTCGATCTAGTTGGGCATACCAGGTATATTGCGACAGATAATCGAAGTCGCTGTCGTCGACCAATGCGACCCGGCCGCGAGTCAGTGAGATTTCTTTCATTTGCGCTTCTCCTTCCACCTTGCTGATTACCGCACCCGACGAACTCGGATGAAACCATCTGCTGTAGCGGTACCTGCCGTGATACCCACATTGGCGATTAGGTAGATCGTCGTGGTGCTGGCCAGCGAGAAGCGAACCACAGGGGTCGGCATAACGACAACTTTCTGGGCGATGCCCGGAGCCGGGACGGCAATAATCAGTCTGGCGTCTCCACCAGTGTTCGTTGCAGGAAGGGTTGCCGATGTGCTCGATAGCCCAATAACGACACTATTCAGAGTCGTACTGGTCGTCGCATTGATACCAATATCACCCTGAACATCCCAGTCACCCGCGGACAGATTGATTGCGACAATATTCGTAGTGGTATTGGTAGTTAGAGCCACTGCTGTTGCGATTGCCGGAGCTGGATACTCTCCAATGCTCCCTGCGTTCGCACTGTCGTTCGTTGCCGTGCCCTTGACGCCGCTGGTCGACGACGGGGTGATCAGCCCAGTCGCGGAAAGCGTCGTGAAGGCGCCGGTTGACGCCGTGGTCGATCCGATCGGGCCAGGCGCTGCGAACGTCGCCCCGCCAAGCTGGGCAGCATTGACCGACGCATTGCAAGTGAAGCCGGTGCTCATGGTCCAATTCAGCGCGCTCGCCGACGTGCTGCAGCTCGGCATGCTGAAGGCGGACGGCACGGCCGACGAGGCCGTCGCGTTGGCGAGAACCGTGTTTGCCGCGACCGACGAGAGCCCGGACAACGGGACCGCCCCCCAAGCTGCGGGGGTGCCCGACCCGGTCGAGATGATCGTCTGGCCTGACATCGATCCGGTCGGGTTGATCAACGAGACAGGGACAGTCGTCGTCGCGAAGGAAAGAATAGAGGTGAGCGCGGCGAGCACGCCGGCAAGGATCCGTTTCATATAGGTCTCGATGTTCTAAAAGCGGTGATTCAAAGCGACGACGAGCCGAGGCTGATCCAGTTCAGCCCATCTAGCAGGTACTCGCACTTTGTCCCGACGGCGACTGTGTTGATGGCGCTTGCGCCGTCTTGTACGGTCAGCGTGAAGGCGCCCGTCGCAGTGGCGCGGCGCGCGATGACTACTCGCATTCCGTTTGCAAGATTTGCTTTCGGAGGTAGGGTGACGGTTCGATTCGCAGTGAGCGGGTTCGCGTAAAGTTGGATCAGCGCGTTCTGGTTGGTCATTGCCAGGTTCACGTCGCCCTGATACTCGATTGCCTTTCTCGGCGTGTACCGCAGACTAGGGGACCCATATGCAAACTGAAGGCCGTCGTACCACGCGCTCGCGGAAATCGAGTAATCGCCGTGCGCGGACACGACGATCGGATCTCCCGCGCCATCCCACACATACGGATTCGCGGCATAGAACGAATTGCCGATGCTCGTCACCGTCGTGTTCGTGAGACCGGAACTGTTCACAAGCGAGATATACCCGTTCGCGCCTTCAAACGTGCAGCCAACGACCTTCGCAGCGACGCCGTTGCGTTCGAAAGAGAACTGAAGCGGCCCATAGAACGCGCATCCGGTGATAGACAACGAACCGTTCGATGCGCCTCCGACCCGCATGGCCGGCAGCGTACCGCCCGCACTGTCACCCTCCGCGACCCAATTGGAAATGACCGTGCCGAATGTGGTTCCGAGATAGAACTCTGATGAGCCACTCGCCGCAATCGTCGTGTAACTATGGCCGTTACTGAATTGAGCGCCGGCGCAGTTGTCACAGTAGATCTGCTCCTTCGCGGCGTTCGCCCAGTACCCGCCGGTGATCTGGTAATCGGTAATCTTGGTGCGCGTCGGGTCTTGCACATGGAAGTTGTATTGCCCCGCTCCGATCGCCCAGCAGTTTTCCCACACGTTATTCACCGCGCCGGCACCATCGGCTCCCGCCTGCGTCATCGACGTGAGCAGTACGTTATCCTTCAACGCGTTCAGGAATCGGCAATTCCGATATAGCGAGAAATACGCCTGGTTCACCAGTGTGTTGTCGCAGTAGCCGTTTGCGTCGAGCGTCAGATCGTAGATGTTGACTGGCGCTTGGCTGTACGGGACATTGTTGACCCAGTTCGACGACGCGAGCAGATACCCTGCGTTCGATCCGCCAGTCTTTTTGATCGTCGCACCGTTGCCATAGATCACGAGCGCAGGCGTGTAGTTGCTGGCACCCATTACGTTCGGAATGGTCAGCGCCCCCTTCACCGCATAAACGACGCCTGGCTCAAACCAGACCGATGCGCGGGCGGCAGAAGCGGCATTGATCAACGCCTGCAATGCAGCGGTATTGTCGGTGACGCCATCACCGATGGCGCCAAAGAATCGCGCGTCGAGGCCGCCTTTGACCAGTCGATACACGTTCGATCCCGGTGCAAGCTTGGCGTCCGTAACCGTGGCGTCCGAAGGCGCACCGATAGAGCCCGTGTTTCCGCCCTTGACGATCACTTTCGATGTGCCCTGCGGGATCGTCGGATTGAACGTCAGCGTTTGTCCGCTCAATGTGCAGTCGAGCTGCGGCACGCCGTCGCAATAGACGTCGATGTTGTTGATCGAGCCGTACGTTCCAGCAAGCGTCAGCGACGTTGTCGTGCCGGCGGTGAAGTCCGTGCCGCCGACGAAGGTTTCGACGGCTCGATTCGCCGCGACAGCAGTCCGCAGTTGCGCGACGGTACCCTTCACCGTCGCGCCCGACTGCGTCATGAAAAGCAAATCTGAATCTGTGAACCCCGTCGCGGCCGGAAAGTTCGGGAGGCGAATGCCTGCGCCTATTGTCATTGCATGGATCCTTCAGGAATGAAAAAAGCCGCCCGAAGGCGGCTTGGATGAATCGATGAGATTTGCTTGCACGGCTTCACGTCAAACGCTTGGGCCAAGAAGCAGGGAATGGCCGATCTGCCCCGTTGCGAGGATGTCGCCATTCGAATGCACGCTCGCGCGCGTGCCGTGCGGCGCTCCCGGCATGTGAATCGTCACCTCGAGCTTGCTGGTCTGAGGGCTTGCTTGCGCAGCGGAGTCGATGCCCGAAGCCATCTGCGCACGCATGGCTGCCTTTGCGCCGTCGTCATCCTTCGGTCGCTCATACAGGCGCGACATGATCGAGCCAGCGTCCGACGCCGACGTCGCACGCAGCAGCGCATTCACCGCCGGCCGCTCCTTGCCCTGCCGCAGCTCGTAGTCGACGAAGTTCAATTGATCTTCGAGAGACGACTCGCTTCGCTACCGCGGTCGCTTTGTCCTTGGCCGCAATCGTTATCTGAAATGTTGAGCCAGCCATCAGCTCCTCCTGTATGGTCGGCAGAGATCAATGCGAGCCCGGCCAGGGTCTATCCTTGGAAACATTGAATCCTCCTTATGAGCGGAGAATGGAGATGGTCTAAAGAATGTTGAATTGCTGCCGCCCGCCGCAGGGTGAACCCAGCCTGACCAGCCGGGAGAGGCCCCTGCTTCCATGAGCGTCGGCGCGCTGCCGGTGTTTTTCTATGAGGGCCCACCGCCGGCTGGGACATTTCGTATCACCGACTAATGAGGCCCAGTTTTGTGAGCTGCGCCAAGGCAACCGCCTGATTCGCAGTGTTCATCGAGGGGTCCCAGAGGATCTCGGATAGGTTGAACTCGGCGTTTCGTGCAACGACTGCGGCGCTTTTGTCCGCCGTCGTCGTGTCGACGACGCCGAAGAGAATGGCGGAGGCAATCTGCGATCCGTCCGTTGCCGTCGAGGTCACCGGCACATATTTGAGCGACGGTGCCGATGCGGTCACGGTGAGCGAGAAGCTGTCGCCCGGCGCGAACGCGGTACCGCCCGCCGTGATCGTGAAGCCGAGACCGCCTGCACTGAACGGAGTGCCAGTGACTCCGTGGCCGATTTCGACGCCTGCGGGCGAAGACACCACGAAATGGGTCGCGTCGTCGAACTCAATGGCGAATACGCCTGGTGCAGTGCCAGCCGCGACAGTGATCGCGCCGAAGCTGCCGTTGCCGGTATTCGTGCCCAGCGGCGCGGCGGCTCCAGCAGGATTGCCGCCGATAGTTTGTTGGCCCAGCACGGTTCCGGGATAGAACTTGGCGCCGCCGGTGATGGTCACCCGTTCAATCGAGAGGTAACCGTTCGAGCGGGAGACAAGAAAGCCGCCGGGATGCCATTGCTCGGTGAGCGGTGGAATTGAAACATAGCTCATTTGTCAGATCTCTTTGCCGTTGACATTGGAAGTTCAGATGCACGCTCGCCGCTCCAGGCCACGACCCCAGTCAGATCCGTCATGCTGAAGTGCGCACCAGCCAGACAGGCACCGAGAAGGTTTGCGTGTGCAAGGCTCCCGCGGACCATGTGCACGCCGCGAAGATTGGCGTTCGAGAGGTTCGCAAACGCGAGTTGCGAGTGGTCGAGCGCAGAGCCTGAGAAATCGGCACCGCGCAGATCCAAGCCCGTGAGGTTCAACCGCCTCATGTCGCGGTTACTGAAATCGGCACCGCGCAAATCAACACCGTCTTGCACGGCTTTCGAGATTTCCTTGCCGAGCGCCACTTGCCACTGGAGATCGCGGGGCGACATGCTTTCGGGGTCACTTGCGAAGGAGAACGAGAACAGCGTTTCATTCGTGCTGACCTTTTTAATTTCGGTGATGCTCGATGCGGCTTTCGTCGATGTGATGGTTTGGCTTGTCATATTTCGTTCGGTTGGACCTCCATGCGTCGTCCCGCCGCAAGCGATCGGGCGAGCGGGATGAAGACGCGAGGACCACATAGCGGAGCGTGAAAGGGGACTATCAGAAGCCAGGCCGGCATGCTAGGCGCTGACAGGACGATGGACCGTGACGGTGGATCCTCTGATCCGGTAGGGCGCTTTCGGCGGCTCCGGCGGCCGATACTTTGAATGCGTGCGGCATTTCCGTTCCATATCGACAACGGGCTTGAGGATCGCTGCAATCGCCTGAACATCGACGTCATCGGACGGAAGTTGCAGAAGGTCCGGGCCTCGAATCGCAGTGTCGCCATATCCCAAATAGACGATCTGGGCTTGGCACGGATCAACGATCCTGATCGTGTCCAGAAATTCGCGCATGAAACCGGCCGGCAGATTCGCGCAGATTGCGCGAGCCTGGCTTACGGCCTTTGCGATCTGCCCTACAGCAGAGCGCACCTGTTCCGAGAAGACCGGCTCGAGCGCCTTGGCCATGTCCATCCCCGCCTGCTTGATTTCATCGCTGACGGATGCGATCGCTTCGTCGGCCAGTTGCGCTTCGGCGACGAGAACGGGCCGGAGGCGCTCACAACGATCGATTTCTGATTGCGCCGTCGAGATCGCCTCGCGCGCCTTGTCCACCGATTTCTTCAGCCGTACCACTTCCTGCTGATGCTGGGGGTCGACGACAGCCTTCGCTTCGGTCAGCACGTGCGCTTTCTCCAGGCGCGTGAGATCTTCTGTCGACTGTTTGAGAGCGGCAACTGCGTTGCCTTGCTCTTCGGTTACGCGGCGAATCGCGAAGACGATCTGCTGTTGAGTGTCGAGAGCAGCCTGTGCCTTTGCCAGCGCAGCCGCGACGTCAGGTGTGAGCGAGAGCGCGCTCGCCAGAGATTGAACCTTCGGCATGGGTTATATCCTTTGTGGGTTGATGTCCGACCGGTGCGTGCCATACGCGGCCGTCAATAGCACTGCGCTTATCGAGAGCCGGTCACCGACTCGGCGCAGATCTGTTGCATTTCGCCGATGTCTTTCGCGGAACACTTGGAGAGGTGATCGAAGGAATGCTGACTTGGGCGCTCCGCGGGCGCTGCCTTCCTACGCGACACGGCCTCGCGCGGGCTCACGGGCCTTTCGGTGCGCCTGTCGATTGGCGATCGTCTGGCGGCGCCAGGTCGAGCAAGAAGACTCTTGAAAGAGAGTTTGGACATGATGTTTGTGTTTTTTGCGCCGGCGCTCACGCGCCGCGTGGCAGGTTGGAGAGAAAAGAGGCAATCTCGGATTCGAGATACACGGTCTTTCGAGGTGAGATCTTTCGGGGCTTGGGGAACGCCGGATCGAGGCGAGCTCGATTGCGCAGGGTGGGTTGGCTTACGCGCAGTAGTGCGGCGGCTTCTTTTGCAGTGACGAAACCGCCGCCCGGGATTGGCTTTTCCATTGACATGGACTCCGTAAACGAAAAAACCGCCCGGAAGGGCGGTTGAGATTTACTCGCGCACAAACGAAAAAAGCCGCCCTGGTTGGGGCGGCTTTGCGTTTCGTACAGACGTGCGAAGTGGACGGCTACAGATTAGCGCCTAGTTGCGCTTATAGCAAGCTATTTCGTCTATTGTTGTTGCGTGTCGTTGTCACCTTGGTAAGCACCGGATCATTGGAGAGTCACCATGGATGCGCTAACACTCCTCTCGTCAGCGGGAACGGCAGCTATAGTCTCCGGAGTCGTCGGCTTTCTCAGCACGCGAGCGACTCTCCGTGCCAATTACGCAAAGGATCGGTTCGATCGTCTCTACCCGAGCCTTAAAGATCTGAGGCTGAAGCTATACGAAAGCCAAGCCCAGCGAGCTAGTCTTAGCGGAAAGATGCACCCCTCAATCGAACATAGCGCCGAAGATAGTCTGAACACAATCAGTGAGCTAACGATATTGCTCGATACGACGCATGACTTGTACATCAAGGAGCGCTTCATTTTCGATGCAGACCTTCGGACGCGGCTCGATGAACGTTGGAATCGCTACAGGTTAGTATCGACTGCTCGAACGTACGATCCAGAGGATTTCGAGGAAGTAAAACGCTGGGGCGAACAACTCGTAGCCGGACAAGAATGTTTTGATGCGTTCCTTGAAGCGACGGAGAGTCAGCTTATCCGACTGCGGGATCTTTGATCTTCAGTTCGCTCAAGATCCCGCTTCACTGACCATTATTGTTCGAAAGCTGGTTGCTCGATTAGATGCCTCCTGATGAACATTGTAAGCAGCCGCTGCTTCGCCGCTTGGTAGTTCGCATGCTGATCGCCGGCGCGGACGCTGCTCCACACCTGACGGCCGCATTCCTTGTTGCGCATCGTGGTCGAAACCGCCGCGCGCTGCTCGAGCGGCAGGGCGTCGATGCACATCTGCACCTCTTCAGCCTGCCGATCGTCGGCCCAGCCATAACCGTCGTCTTCGTCATTCTCTCCGGCAGGTGTCTCATAGCCGCGGCAGGTGCGGTCAGCCGGGCGATAGAAGTGGGCGAGGGTGGCGGCATGCGACTGGCGAATCTGCCACCGGTAGTTTTCGAGCAGCAGGTACTCGATCTGTTCGTCTTGGTCTTGCGTCATGCTCCTATCCATCGTCAAGGCATCCCGCGGCCGCGAGAGGGTTTGGTCACCGTCGACGCTGGCCACGCGCCGGCATGGTTTTCGAATCGCACATACTCACCGCGGTATGTCAGCCCGACATCGCCAGTTCGGCCGTGCCGGAACTTCGCCGTTCGAATCTGCGCGAAGCCGCGCCACTGCTCGTCACAGTCAGGATTCGCAACTTCCTCGCGGTGAATGAAGATGACGGCGTCGGCATCCTGCTCGATCGACCCCGAGTCGCGCAGGTCCGAGAGCACCGGCAGGCGATTGATGCGCTCCTCGACTTTCCGGTTGAGCTGGGCGAGCGCGACAATCGCGACGTTCAGCTCCTTCGCCAGCGCCTTTAGGCCCCGCGAGATACCTTCGATCTCGGTATTGCGGTTCGCGCCGTCGCCGGTCATCAGTTGAAGATAGTCGACGACGATAATGTCGAGTCCAGCCTTGCGCTTTACGAGGCGCGCCTTCGAGCGCACGTCGAGCATGCGGAGCGCCGCCTGGTCGTCGATGAAGAGGCTGAGATCCTTGATCTTCATCGTTGCGGCCGTGACGCGGTTCCAAAACTCGTTGTCGTCTTCCGGCGACTGCATGACCGTATCGAGCGGGACGCGGCCCAGCGAGGCGATGTTTCGGTCATGAATTTCCGACTCAGGCATTTCCATCGACAGGAACAGCGCGCTGTGGTTGATGGCGACGTGCGTCGCGATGTTCAGCGCCAGAGCCGTCTTGCCCATACCCGGGCGCGCCGCGAGGATCACCAGCCAACCCGGGCGTAGCCCACCGTTCAATTGCCGGTCGATGTCGTCAAAGCCCGTCGAGATGACGCGGTCGGATCCGGTCGACCGACGCTCGAGCGCGCTGATGTGATCCACGAGTCCTTGCGCGGCAAGCTTCGGCTCGCGTTTAATCGTCGCCTCGCCAAGCGCTTCGATCTTCGCCGCCGCGCGATCAATCAACATGCCGGCGCTGTCTGGCGATGCGACGACAGAATCTCGAATCTCCGCTGCCGCCGCCAGCAGCCCGCGCTTGATCGCGCGGTCTCGGACGATCTCGGCGTACCGCGCGACGTTCGCCGAGCTCGGCGTCGATTGAGCGAGGTCGTTCAGGTATTTCAGGCCGCCTACGTCAGCCGCGCGCCCTTCAGCGTTCAGCCGCTCGTAGACGGTGATCGCGTCGGCGCCGATTCCCGACTCGATCATCTTCACGATCTGCACGAAGATCGCGCGGTGATCGCCGCGATAGAAGTGCTCAGCGCGCAGATCGCCGATACGATCGATCGCGTCGTTGTCGATCAGCAGGGCTCCGAGCACGCTCTGCTCATGCTCGACGCTGTGCGGGACGGCCCGCTGGATGTCGTTGCCGCTCATGCGGCCTCCTTGTTGTCGTAGTTGCCCTGGACGACCTTCGCGAAGTTCTCCGCCTTCATCAGCCAGCCGAGGTCGCAGCCGATCCACTTGCCGTTTCTGCCGCTCAGGAAGTCGCTTTTTGCCACGTGCTCGAAGAACCGATCGAAGAAATCCAGAGCCGATTGCTCGTCAGCCGCGTATCGACTTCCGTCCCGTTTTTTTGCCGTCAATACCCAGCGCCAACGAGTGCGCATGGCCCTCTGACGGTCGCCTTCCCAGATGCGAGGGAACGGCAACGTAGGCAGATGCGACGCGTACAGGTCGATCAGCTTTTGGTGCGGACAATTGGGCAGGCCGTCAGCGGAATCGGCACCGCCGATTACATCCTCTCCGTCAGGAGAGGATTTCTCTTGTTCTTGCTCCTGTTCTTGCTCTTGCTCCTGCTCTTGGCTTGCAAGGGGCCTAGAAGGGGCTTCGATGAGGCTTGGTTTTGAGGCCGCTCCAGGGCGACGCTTTGTCATATGGAAAGCGGCCCGATACTTGTCGAAGAACCTTGCCAGATAAGGGTTTTCGGGGAGGGCGGCATACTCGTTCTGCACGCCCGCGCAGCGTTTATCCGTCACAACGAGAGACGACGCAATCTGGTAGGCGGCCATCTCCGTGATCCAAACCATCTCCGAAGCCTCGTCGTACTGGCAAAAGCCCGCTTCGATGCAACTTTGAAGCCCCTTGGATGCCCCTTCCATGCCCAATCCTGTTTCGTGCGCGATGTAGATAATCGGCACGTAGTAGAGACCGAGCATGTTTGCGTGAGGAGAGGTCATGAGGTATAAGCCCACGACCTGAGCTTCCGGACCCGCCTTGCGAAGTCTCTTGCCAGTCTCGCCGATCCAAAATTGCGGGCTGACCTTTGAGTAATCACGCATGGCTGGCTCCGTTGGTATCGGCGGCGACGTATGTCACCAGTCTCATGCGCCCTCCTTTGAGGAGTCCTCACCGGTACGCGCCCGACGAGCCACCGCTTTCGTGCGTGCACCCTGGCGCATGTCCAAGTAGCTGGCCGCTTCCGATCCGATGAAGGCCATCTGCGCAATAGTGTCGAGTTGCTCGGAGATGCCGAAAAGGAAGCTAGGCAGCCCCTCGCCTTGGAGAGCACCACTTTTTTGCCCGTTGTCCAGATCCTCCGCGACCAGGCATCCGACGCCCGATACGGTGTGACTCAGCGATCGAGCCGTCGACGATGCCTCACAGGCCGCACCAGCGAGAAACTTCAGCTCTTCGTCACTCGCCTTGCCCGGTTCGAACGTCGTCCACAGGAACGCCAGCAGGCCGGCTGCGTTTGCTTGATTGCTCATTTTTAGTTGTTCCCTTCGGCGTTCGTGATGAGGCGGCTGAGCTCGTCGGAGACTGACCGCGATTCGTTTGCGGATTCAATTGCCATGTCCGCGCCGACGCCGGCGAGATCGCCGATGACGGAGCCCGCGGTGGCAAGCTGCTGGATGGCAGCGAAGAGGGCGCGCAGACGGGCGAAGCACGTGAAGGCAGTGTCTGCCGCGTTCTTTGCGTCTTCGAGGATGGGCTTGTGGTCGAGAGGTTCAGACATGGTGCACCTCCCGCTGCGCGATGCGCGCAAGGGCGAGGAGGGCTTCGCCGGCGATGTCGAGTGCATCTGCGGGCGTGGGCGCCATCGCGGCACGCTTGATAGCGTCGCGGGCGATGTGCTCGAGGATGGCGGGGCTTACGTGCCCAGTGAGGGCGTGAGGGGGCTTGTGCGATGCACTTACGGCTGGTCGAGCTCGACGGTCGCGCCCGCAGCGCGCATCCGCTTCAGCACGCGCTCCATCGTCTGCTCGTCGAGTTCCAATCGAGCCATCGCGAAGAACAGCATGTGCAAACCCATGTCCCGCCGGTTCGGCGAGTCTGCGACCATGTACTTCCGCCACTGGGATCCGGACGTCACTCCGAACAGCTCGGCCATCTCGGTGCTGCTCTTGCCCAGCGAGTCCTTCAATTTCTTCAGGTCGTCTGCTGAGGGAGGGGCGTACTGAATCATCGGCTTTGGATGCGCGAAAAGGCGCACGAAGAAATGTCTTCATGAGGGGCGTCCTTGCGGAGAATCGGGTTGCGCGAGATGCGAGACCCATGACCGCTAAGGTAGCCCCTTTGGGTGCGTCTGTCAACTTCTCTGTCTGTGCGTTGTCGCCCATTAGCCAACCTCCTTCGGATCGAAGGACTGGCCGGCGAGGAAGAGAGCACGCGTGATTTCCGGCACTTGGTCCGGCTGAAGCGTCACACCTTTTCCCGACGGCCGATACTCGCCGTCTTCGCCAACGTACCAAGCGCGCAGATCAATGAACACGCGGCCGCGGTATGAACGAACATGCACACGGAGCCGTTCGCTCTTGCTCTTTCGAAGGTCGAGAAACTGTGTGCCGTGCGATTCCTTAGCGGTATGATCGTGCTTGAGCGTAGTAGTCTCGTGGCTGGCCTTCGGGTCGGCCATTTTTTTGTTCGTCATGCGCCCCCCGCCCGATAGTTGACGGGGTCTTCGAGCCACTGATGGATCTCGTGATTGGACCAGACAGCGCACCGTTTCGTCAGGTGCTGCCGGCGAGGAAATGTCCCCGCCAATTCCCTTTTACGAATTGATTCGCGGCTGAGTGGAACGAAAGTCTTCAGTTGCTCCCAGCGTGAAAGCCCGTCTCTCGGAAGAGTTACTTCCTTGCTCGTCGTCATACGTTGCACTCCTTTGGCGTAGTTGGCAGGAGTGAATTGAACGACCGCAAGGCCCTCTTACGTCTAGAGAAATGAAAGAGTCTACGCGCTACTTGGCCTTGCGCCCGATACCGAAAGGGTCTTGCGGGACGAGCGCAAGACCCTTGCGCTTGCTCGATGTATCGGGATTTTGCGACGTGATCTGCGTCAGCCGCTGACGGCTAATTCCAAATTCCTTGGCGGTTTTCGTTTTGTTGCCGCCATTCCGCTGAAGAGCGTCAAGCATCTCAGTCCGACGATCAACGGGTACGGGGGCGCGTATCTCTGAATGAACGATTACGTTTTTTAGAAACGGAGAGGCCGCTTCGACATTGTTGGTCGCCAACCAATGCAGGACGTCGTCAATATTTGCCACCCAGCTTGGGCCGATCGGAGCCTGGTCGTCTTCAAAGCCGGCGTTATGCAGGTCATACGGTAGAAGCGTGTCCGGATGGAAAACCGGGAAGTCGCCGCGCGATCCCGCAGCGATCAAAGCATTCGTCAGTCGAGCGAAGCCCGATGCGAATTTCTCTTGGTCCTCGACGTGGCCATACACGTACCCAGCCATTACGAACAGCGGGCAAAGATGTGATGGCAGTTCGTCGCTCGGCTCTTTGAAATGATCGTTTTGCATTGCGCCCTCACGCAACCCTTATGAGGATGCCGCACCAGCAGGGTAAGGGTGCCCTGTTTTCGCCCCGTCGGGCTAGGCGCGGCAAACTGTTAAGACGCCTGTCTGAATCGGCCAAGAATGACCTTCCGGCCATCTTCAATCTGAGCGTCGACGAAATCAGCCCACAGTTGCAGAATCCGCCGGCGCTCCTCCGCATACTCGGCACGGTTGTAGACGCCCTTCATGCCTTTGATCGTGTGCGCGAGCGCCTTTTCGATCGCGTCTGACGACTGGCCCATCTCGTGAAGGTGCGTCGAGGCCGTCCGCCGGAAGTCGTGCAAAACGAAGTGCTCGACATCGATGCCCAGTGCCTTGACCGCTTGGTTGAGCGTGCTCTTCGCAATCGGCCGATCCACGCCGCGCACGGTCGGAAACGGGAAGTTCCGGCTCGTGCGCGTCTCCGACAGCTCCCTGAGCATCTCGACAGCCTGCCGCGGCAGATAGACCCAGTGCTCTCGGTCTTTTTTCATTCGTGCCGCCGGGATGCGCCAGATTGCGCTATCGAGATCGAACTCGCTCCATGTCGACTCAATTAACTCCGATTTTCGAACCATGGTCAAAACCAACAGGTGCAGGGCCAGCTTCAATGGTCTGCGAATGTCAGATGCGTAGATGGCGCGCAGCATTGTCCCGATTTCGTCGGGCGTGAGCACGCGGGTACGGCTTTCGGTTGTGGCGACAAAGCGCGCGGGAATCATCGAGGCTGGGTTGAGGGTCGCCAACTGGCGCGCGATCGCGTATTCGTAGAGCCGCTTCAAAACGTTCCGCGCATGCAAGGCCATCTTGGGTGAGCCGCGGCCCTTGATGCGGTCGCAGACAGCGAGCACATCACTCGCTGTGACATCTTTTATCCGCTTGCTGCCGATCGACGGATAGACATCTTTTTCGAGCGTGCGCCTCGTGTTGCGTTGATAGTCAGCTGACTTATTGGCGATTTCGGCAGCCAGGTACAGCTCTCCGCATTCCTTCAGCGTATCGATGTGTTTCTCTGCGCCACGATCCTGTCGCGCGGTCGAAACTGGCGATAACCCGTCTGCAACGATGGCAGCATATTTTCGCGCTTTCTCACGCGCCGTCTTCAGCGTGACCTTGTCATAGTCGCCAATCGTGACCAACGGCTGCCGGGCGCCGTGGAGCGAATACCGGAAGCGCCAGACCTTTGTTCCGGTCGTAAGCACTTCGAGAACCAACCCATTGCCATCGGCGACTGAATAGCGGGCGCCGCGCGGCTTCAATGCGCGGATCTGCGAGTCATTGAGCGGGACGACTGATCGAGGCATCTTGGCACCATTGGTACACGGTTCGTCGGAGAGCGTCGTGGTGTACCTTGCCGTGTACCAAAATCCGCGTCTTCCGAGGTTTGCAAACTTTTGCCAAGTATAGCAACGAATTCGGTGCGAGCCGCGTCAGCAGGCCGTTTGGTGGCAAAACTTTGCTGATGTTTGGAAACCGGTCACTTGCCGATGCAGAAGCGGCTGAAGATCACGCCCAACAGGTCGTCGGACGTGAATTCTCCCGTAATCGAATTGAGATCGTCCTGCGCGAGCCGCAGCTCTTCCGCGAACAGATCGAGCACCTGCGAATGCTGTTCGGCATGTTCGGCGGCGAGTGCGAGGTGCTCGCGGGCCTCGCGCAATGCGATCAAGTGACGTTCGCGCGCGAGATACACGCTTTCGGCGCCCGCCTGCCAGCCAGCGATTTTCAGCAGCACATCGCGCAGCAGCGAAATTCCGTCGCCGGTTTTCGCCGATAAGTTGACCTCGCGCGCGTGTCCTTCGCCGTCATGGGCCGAGGGCGGCGTGCCCGCGAGATCCGTCTTGTTCATCACCCGCACGACAGGCACGCCCGCCGGAAAGCGCGCCGCGATGGCCCGGTCCTCCGGCGTCGTGCCCTCGCGCGCGTCCAGCAGATGCAGCACGACATCTGCGCGCTCGATTTCTCCCCACGTGCGCTCGATGCCGATTCGCTCCACCTCGTCCTGCGTTTCGCGCAGACCGGCCGTATCGATAATGTGCAGTGGGATGCCTTCGACCTGAATCGTCTGCGCGACCTTGTCGCGCGTGGTGCCGGCGATCGGCGTGACGATCGCGAGCTCCGCGCCCGCGAGCGCATTGAGCAGCGACGACTTGCCCACGTTCGGCTGCCCCGCGAGCACGACCGACAAACCTTCGCGTAAAAGCGCGCCTTGGCGCGCATCGGCGAGCACGGTATCCAGCCGCAGCCGGATCCGCGCGAGTTTGCCGCGAGCATCGGCCGCTTCCAGGAAGTCGATCTCTTCCTCCGGAAAATCCAGCGTCGCTTCGACGAGCATGCGCAAAGTGATCACGTCTTCTACGAGCGCATGAATCTCGCGCGAGAACGCGCCATCCAGCGAACGGCCGGCCGAGCGCGCGGCGGCTTCCGTGCTGGCTTCGATCAGATCGGCGACGGCTTCTGCCTGCGCCAGATCGAGCTTGTCGTTGAGAAATGCGCGCCGCGTGAATTCGCCGGGCTCGGCGAGTCGCAGGCCGAAGTCGCGCCCGGCTTCGATCGCGCGTTGCAGCACCAGTTGCAGCACGATCGGGCCGCCGTGGCCTTGCAACTCCAGCACGTGCTCGCCCGTGTACGAATGCGGCGCGGGGAAATAAAGCGCAATGCCGCGATCGAGTGCCTCGCCGTTACCGTCGATGAACGGTACATAGCTCGCGTGACGCGGCGCCAGCGCCTGACCGCACAACGCGTGCATCGCCTTTTGCGCCGCGGCTTCGGCTGCACGGCCGAACGACAGACGCACGACGCCGATTCCGCCACGCCCGGGCGCGGTGGCGATTGCGACGATCGGATCGGTGTCGTTGCTCAGCATGTCGGTGGTGCAGTCGGAAGTTTTCGGAGTGCGGGCATTGTATCGCGGGGTGCCAAGCGGGCCGCCTCGCGCTCGCGCTGCGATACCGCGAGTGTTAGCTTTTTTGAGATAAAAAATTACACTGAACTTAAAACGGAAATTGTGCACCGATGGAATCGCCGAGGCACGCGGTAACTCGCGTCGCGTCGGAAATACGCTGCCAAACGGCAAGCAAATCGAGTGCGTATTTAAGATAAAAATGTGCGGAGCCGCGACAAATGTAGCGCAACTGGTTGACTGGTAAGCAGCGATTGCCTCGCACAATCCAGCCCATGCCCACACCACAAGAAAAGGCCGATTTCTCCGAGCGGCTCAAATTCTCGATGACCCGTGCACCCGAAAGGATGCGCGGCGCGACTGACCTCGCACTGCATTTCAACCTGCGCTATCAAGGCGAATCGGTTTCACCGCAGACGGCGCACAAATGGCTCACCGGCCGCTCGATTCCAACCGTCGACAAGCTGGAGACGCTCGCCGAATGGTTCAAGGTCGATCAGCACTGGCTGCATTACGGGCCGCCGCCAAGCGGCAACCCGCAAGTGACGCCGAAGCCCCTCGCGCGCGACGAGCGATATCCCGCGTCCGAGGAGACGCTCGAGCTGGCGACGAAGATCGAGGCGCTGTCGCCGCATCATCGGTACTTGCTCGAAGAACTCATCGATCAGTTCTATGGTTCGATGAAGCGGTAAATCCTCTCCCACAAAAGCAAAACGCCCGGCGAGCCGGGCGTTTCCACATCTGGGTGACCGAAGCAGCCGCTTACGCCGGCTTCTTCCTGTTCTTGCCCATCATGCGCGTGATGTAGTACTGCTGCGCGATCGACAGCACGTTGTTCACCACGTAGTACAGCACGAGACCGGCCGGGAAGAAGAAGAACATGACCGAAAACGCAATCGGCATGAACATCATCATCTTTGCCTGAACGGGGTCCGGCGGCGTCGGGTTCAGCTTGGTCTGCACGAACATCGAGACGGCCATCAGCACCGGCAGGATGAAGTACGGGTCTTGCTGCGACAGATCGTGAATCCAGAGAATCCACGGCGCGCCGCGCATTTCCACCGACGACAGCAGCACCCAGTACAGCGAGATGAACACCGGAATCTGCACGACCACCGGCAGACAGCCGCCGAACGGATTCACCTTCTCGGTCTTGTAGAGCTCCATCAGCGCCGCGTTCATCTTCTGCGGATCGCTCTTGAAGCGCTCGCGAAGCTGCTGCATGCGCGGCGTGATTTCCTTCATGCGCGCCATCGACTTGTAGCTCGCCGCCGACAGCGGGAAGAACACGGCCTTGATGAGCAGCGTCAGGAGCACGATCGCCCAGCCCCAGTTGCCGACGTAGCTGTGAATCTTCTCGAGCAGCCAGAAGAGCGGCTTGGCGATGATCGTCACCATGCCGTAGTCCTTCACGAGCTCCAGACCCGGCGCGATGCCTTCGAGCATGCGCTCTTCTTCCGGACCGGCGAAAAGACGCGCATCGACGTTCGCGGACTGTCCCGGCGCGATCGTCTGCGCGGGCAGCGTCATGCCGACGCGATACAGGTCCGGATCGATCTTCTGCACGTAGATGTCGCGCTTCACGCCTTGCTGCGGAATCCACGCGGACGCGAAGTAGTGCTGCACCATCGCGACCCAGCCGTTATCCGACGAAGGCTCGAACGTCGCCTTGTTCTTGTCGATGTCGGAGAAGTCGATCTTCTGGAAGTGCTTCTGATCCGTGTAGACCGCCGGCCCGATGAACGTATGCGAGAAACGCGGCGTCTCGACCGGCGTGTTGTCGCGCACGAGTTCCATGTAGAGCTTCGGCGAAACCGGCGCGGTGCCGACGTTCTCGATCTTCGTGTCGACGTTGATCACATAGCTGCCGCGCGTGAACGTGTAGGTCTTGATGACCTTCACGCCACCCTTCACCGGCGATTCGAACGCGATCTTCAGCGTTTTCTCGTCGCCCGTCAGCGACGTCTGGCCGGGAACCGGCGTGAAGATGTCGTTGTGGTTCGGGAAGTCGCCGCCCAGGAGGCCCGTGCGCGCGAGGTACGTGTGGTTCGCGGTGTGATCGAAGAGCGTGATGTAGAGATCCGGCTGCTTGCCGTCACCTTCCTTCATCAGCGCGAGCTTCGAGAGCGTGCCGCCGCGCGTGTCGATTTCACCGGAGTACACGTCCGTCGTGAACTTCACTACCTGGGCTTGCGCCGTGGCGGGGGGCGTCGTCGTGCCGGGCGCGGCCGTGCCTGCGGGCGCGTTCGGAAGCTCCGACGGCTGCGCGCCGGATGCGGCCGAGCCCGGTGCCGGGTTGCTGGCGGTCTTGGCCGGTTGCGTCGCGCTCGGGAAGAACATCGACGGGCGCCCATGGTCCCGTTGCCAGTTGTCGAACAGCAGGACAACTGACACGAAGAAGATGACCCATAGGACGGTGCGTTTGATATCCATGCGTTGTCTCAGTGTCGATCGGAAAGCGCTTCAGCGCCGTTTAGTGTTGAAAGCTTGTCTTGCCCCGAGTCCGGGCGCGATTCGGACGCGTCGTCAGAGCCGACGTGTCCGCGGGGAGGCGGCACGAGATCGACGCCGCCCGCCGAAAGGGGATGGCAGCGGCACAGCCGCTTTACGGCGAGATACGTGCCATGCGCGGCGCCATGATACTGGATTGCTTCGCGCGCGTAGTCGGAACAGGAAGGATAAAAACGGCACCGGTTGCCGAGCAGCGGGCTCACAGCAACCTTGTAGAAGCGCAACAACGCGATGAGTGCCGTTTGCATAGTCTTCGCGCCGCACGCCAGACACGCCGTAAAAGGCAAACGTCTGGCGCAACCGCGCTTCATGACCCTGACGGGCCGGGTGATTCGTCGACGGCGGGCGCCTCGGGCGGCACCGCCACGGTTTCGGCCCTGCGGCGCGCGGCTTCGCGCACGGCACGGTCGAACAATGTTTCCAGCTCGCTGCCGACGAGCGCCCGAAGCGGCGGAGAACTCGCGCTCGGCATCGCCTTGCGGTCGATCTTCGCGTGCAGCCGCACGAGGATATCGAACCCGTTCAACTGCGCGCGCCGCAGCCGGAATATGTCGCGTGCAAGCCGTTTGATCATATTGCGCGTGACGGCGCGCGGCGCCTGCTTCTTGCCGATCACCAGCCCGAGCCGCGCTTCCTTCCCGGACGGCTTGCCGTACAGAACGAAGTGCGGCGAACGCCGCCAGGGGCGCAAACGAAAAACGGATGAGAACTCATCCGTTTTCAGCAGCCTTGCGGCCTTGGGGAACGTGGCCTGCGCCGGCAACTGAACGATGTCCTGTCTCAAGACTTCTGTGCGGCGCGTAAGCGGCTCGCCGTCGAGTGCAAGATCCAAACGCGAGCGTGCACTCGGCAGACTTAGATGGCCAGGCGCTTGCGGCCCTTCGCGCGGCGAGCGTTGATGACCTTGCGGCCGCCAGCGGTCTTCATGCGAACGCGGAAGCCATGGGTGCGCTTGCGGCGCGTCACGGAAGGTTGGTAAGTACGTTTCATGGTGCTCTCACTTGAGTTGATTGACCGCGCGGGCTTGGCTCCAGTGTGGTCACTGCAAGCGCGATGGCCGGAGGTTCAGGAATTCTGTTTTCGCGGAACCCGCTATTTAAACCGTTTTCCTATTGACCGTCAATAGTTTAGCGCAAGCGAGGGCGCATTCCGGCAGATTTCCGGCCTGCTGGACGTGCTGATTTGACCCTGTGGATAACTCGCGCGCCACCCTCTTTTGGCGTTAGAATCTCGCCTTACTCCCAAATATCCGCCCGCTGCTTCGGCCCGCCATCCGCCCGCAAACCCTTGCGGCGTAAGCCTCCGGAGCATGCCTGCTCGGCTGTGCCGGGACTTGTCCGAACGTTCGGCAAGCACGGCCTGCAGGTGCGGAGCAACCATAACGACCGCACTCGATGAACGATTTCTGGGAACACTGTTCCGCACTGCTTGCGCGTGAACTCACGCCGCAGCAGTACGTCACGTGGATCAAGCCGCTGACCCCGGTCGACTTCGATGCCGACGCGAACACCCTGCGCATCGCCGCTCCCAACCGCTTCAAGCTCGACTGGGTGAAAAGCCAGTTTTCGGGCCGTATCGCCGATGTTGCGCGCGATTTTTTCAGCGCGCCTATCGATGTTCAATTCGTGCTCGATCCCAAAGCGACCGCGCGCAACGCGATCGGCGGCGGCCTGAGCGCAGCGCCGCGCCCGACCGCGAGCGCGCCCGCCGCGCCGCGCGCTCCGGCGCCGTCGGCGGCCGTGCCGCAGGCGCCTTCCGTCGTCGCGCACGCGAACGCCACCGCGCACATCAACGCGCTCGCAGCCGAAGCGGCAAAGCAGGCGCAAGCCACGCAGGAAGACCAGGCCGATCTCGATCTCCCGAGTCTCGACGCCAACGAAGCCGCCGCTGGCCGACGCACGTGGCGCCCCGGCGGCGCTCCGTCGGCGGGTGGTGAAACCGATTCCGCCTACGAGCGTTCCAAACTGAATCCGGTGCTGACGTTCGACAACTTCGTCACCGGTAAGGCGAACCAGCTCGCGCGCGCGGCCGCCATTCAGGTCGCCGACAATCCGGGTATCTCGTACAACCCGCTCTTCCTGTATGGCGGCGTGGGTCTCGGCAAGACGCACCTGATTCACGCCATCGGCAATCAGTTGCTGATGGACAAGGCAGGCGCGCGAATCCGCTACATTCATGCGGAACAGTATGTATCGGATGTCGTGAAGGCGTACCAGCGCAAGGCGTTCGACGACTTCAAGCGCTACTACCACTCGCTCGATCTGCTGCTCATCGACGATATTCAATTCTTCTCGGGCAAGTCGCGCACACAGGAAGAGTTCTTCTACGCGTTCGAGGCGCTCGTCGCCAACAAGGCGCAGGTCATCATCACGAGCGATACCTATCCGAAAGAAATCTCCGGCATCGACGATCGCCTGATCTCGCGCTTCGACTCCGGCCTGACGGTCGCCATCGAGCCGCCCGAGCTGGAAATGCGCGTTGCGATTCTGATGAGGAAGGCGCAGTCCGAAGGCGTGAGCCTCTCGGAGGACGTCGCGTTCTTCGTCGCAAAGCATCTGCGTTCGAACGTGCGCGAGCTCGAAGGCGCGCTGCGCAAAATCCTGGCGTACTCGAAGTTCCATGGCCGCGACATCACGATCGAGCTGACCAAGGAAGCGCTCAAAGACCTGTTGACGGTGCAGAACCGGCAGATCTCGGTGGAGAACATCCAGAAGACCGTCGCCGATTTCTACAACATCAAGGTCGCCGACATGTACTCGAAAAAGCGGCCGGCCAACATTGCGCGCCCGCGCCAGATCGCGATGTATCTGGCGAAGGAGTTGACGCAGAAGAGCCTGCCCGAGATCGGCGAACTGTTTGGCGGGCGCGATCACACGACCGTGCTGCACGCGGTGCGCAAGATCGGGGCCGAGCGCGGCACCGATGCGCAGTTGAACCACGAACTGCACGTGCTCGAACAAACGCTGAAGGGCTGACGAGCCAACACACGCTGTACGACGGACGCACGCGTCATTTATTGCGTTCGAGAGCCTGTTTTTTGGTGAAATCGCCCCCAATTTTAGGGGGCGGTTCCGTTTTGAGGCACAATATAGGTTTAGCCGTCCATGGCCTGGGCGGCTTTCGAGCGCAGTTTTCGCGAGTGACCGGCGGGGGGCCGGCAACGCGTGTTACGAGGTTGTCCGCTGGGCAAATCTGGTGGCGAAACCGGCGGACAGGCCGTCACATCAACGAAGGAACTCTATGCAACTGGTCAAGACCGAACGAGATAATCTTCTAAGGCCGCTGCAAACCGTGAGCGGCATCGTAGAACGCCGCCATACGTTGCCGATCCTCGCGAATTTGCTGATTACCAAGAACGGCGCCGATGTGTCGTTCCTCTCGACCGACCTCGAACTCCAGATCACGACCCGCGCCGATTTCGGCGTCGGCAGCGACCAGGTTGCCACCACGGTCGCCGCGCGCAAACTGCTCGACATTCTGCGCGCGATGCCCTCGGGCGAAGTGGTGCTGGACCTCTCCGACAAGCGCCTCACGGTGCGTTCCGGCAAAAGCCGTTTCGCGCTGCAGACGCTCGCCGCCGACGAATTTCCCACCGTCAACCAGGCTACTGACTTCGGCGCGAGCCTTTCGGTTCCGCAGAAGACATTCCGCCAGTTGCTCGGCATGGTCTATTTCGCGATGGCCCAGCAGGACATCCGCTACTACCTGAACGGCATGCTGCTCGTGGTGGATGGCGACGAACTGATGGCGGTCGCGACCGACGGCCACCGTCTCGCGTTTTCGTCGATGAAGATCGAAGGCTCGTTCCCGCGCCAGGAAGTGATCATCCCGCGCAAGACGATTCTCGAACTCCAGCGCCTGCTCGAAGACATCGACGATTCCCTGAACATCGACATCGCGGCGACGCAGGTGAAGTTCAGCTTCGGCCAGGTGGAACTCGTGTCGAAGCTCGTCGAGGGCAAGTTCCCCGACTTCCAGCGCGTGATTCCGAAGTCGCACAAGAACACGTTCGAAATCGGCCGTGAAGAATTGCAGCGTTCGCTGCAGCGCGCGGCCATCCTGACTTCCGACAAGTTCAAGGGCGTGCGTTGCCTGGTCGAACCGGGCCAGTTGAAGATCATGTCGACCAACGCCGACCAGGAAGAGGCGCAGGAAGAACTGGAGATCGCGTATCAGGGCGATACCGTCGATATCGGATTCAACGTCACGTATCTGCTCGATGTGCTCGCGAATCTGAAGGTCGACACGCTCAAGGTGAGCCTCGGCGATGCCAATTCCAGCGCGCTCATCACGATTCCCGAGAACGAGGAATTCAAGTACGTGGTGATGCCGATGCGCATCTGACGCACGTAATACCGAGAACACTCCAAGGGGCGGCGCGCCCCTTTGGCGTTTTTAAGGTGATTTGAAAAGTTCGAGCAGCAACCCAGGCAGTGACGCAGAACCGGAAAATTCCATGACTGAAAACACAAATTCGCAGCCCGACAACAAGCCTGACAATAGCTATGGCGCATCGTCCATTCAGATCCTCGAAGGTCTGGAGGCGGTGCGCAAGCGGCCGGGCATGTACATCGGCGATACGTCGGATGGCACCGGTTTGCATCACCTCGTTTTCGAAGTGCTGGACAACTCCATCGACGAAGCGCTCGCCGGCTATTGCGACGACATTCACGTCACGATTCACGCTGACAACTCGATTTCCGTGACCGACAACGGCCGCGGCGTGCCGACCGGCCTGAAGCGCGACGACAAGCACGATCCGAAGCGCAGCGCCGCCGAAATCGTGATGACCGAGCTGCACGCGGGCGGCAAGTTCGACCAGAACAGCTACAAGGTATCGGGCGGCCTGCACGGCGTGGGCGTGTCGTGCGTGAACGCGCTGTCGGCGTGGCTGCGCCTTACGGTGCGCCGCGACGGCAAGAAGCACTTCATGGAATTCGCGCGCGGCGTCGTGCAGAACCGCGAGATCATCGAAGAGAATGGCGTGCAGTATTCGCCGATGCCCGTCGTCGGCGATACGGAAAATCGCGGCACCGAAGTGCACTTCCTCGCCGACGCCACCATCTTCGGCAATGTCGAGTTTCACTACGACATTCTCGCGAAGCGCATGCGCGAACTCTCGTTCCTGAACAATGGCGTGCGTATCCGTTTGACGGATCAGCGCACCGGCAAGGAAGACGATTTCGCTTTCGCGGGCGGCGTTAAGGGCTTCGTCGAGTACATCAACAAGGCGAAGCAGGTGCTGCATCCGACCGTGTTCCATGCGGTTGGCGAGCGCGAGAACGTGACCGTCGAAGTGGCGATGCAGTGGAACGACAGCTTCAACGAAAGCGTGCTGTGCTTCACAAACAACATTCCGCAGCGCGATGGCGGCACGCACCTGACGGGCCTGCGCGCGGCAATGACGCGCGTCATCAACAAGTACATCGTCGATAACGAGATCGCGAAGAAGGCCAAGGTCGAAACCACCGGCGACGATATGCGCGAGGGTCTGTCGTGCGTGCTGTCGGTGAAGGTGCCGGAGCCCAAGTTCAGTTCGCAGACGAAGGACAAGCTGGTGTCGTCGGAAGTGCGCGCGCCGGTCGAGGAAGTCGTGGCGAAGGCGCTCGAAGATTATCTGCAGGAGACGCCGAGCGACGCGAAGATCATCACGGGCAAGATCGTCGATGCGGCGCGTGCTCGCGATGCGGCGCGCAAGGCGCGTGAAATGACGCGTCGAAAGGGCGTTCTCGATGGCGTCGGCTTGCCGGGCAAGCTCGCGGATTGCCAGGAGAAGGATCCGGCGAAGTCCGAGATTTATATCGTCGAGGGCGACTCGGCGGGCGGATCGGCCAAGCAAGGGCGCGATCGCAAGTTCCAGGCCATTTTGCCGTTGCGCGGAAAGGTGCTGAACGTCGAGAAGGCGCGCTTCGACAAGCTGATTTCGTCCGAGCAGATCGTCACGCTGGTGACGGCGCTCGGGTGCGGTATCGGCAAGGATGATTACAACCTCGACAAGCTGCGCTATCACCGCATCATCATCATGACCGATGCTGACGTCGATGGCGCGCACATCCGCACGCTGCTGCTCACGTTCTTCTATCGGCAGATGCCGGAGATCGTCGAGCGCGGGTTTATCTATATCGCGCAGCCGCCGCTTTACAAGATCAAGGCGGGCAAGGACGAGCGGTATATGAAGGACGCGCACGAGCTCAATCAGCACATGCTGAAGCTGGCGCTGCAAGGGTCCGAACTCATTCCGAACGAGGGCGCCGATCCCATTTCGGGCGATGCCCTGGGTGAGCTCGCGCGTGCGTATTTGCTCGCGCAGGCGGTCGTCGATCGTTTGAGCCGCATTTATGACGCGGCTGCGCTCGAATCGGTGATGGATGGCATCGTCATCGATCTTTCGTCGCAGGAGGCGGCCGATGCATCGGCGAAGCGTCTGGAAGCGCGGTTGCGCGCCGATCCGTTGAAGCCGGAAGTGACCGTCGAAGCCGCTTACGATCAGGTGCGCGAGTTGCGTTCGCTGCATGTCAAGCGGCGTCATCATGGCAACGTGAAGGTCACCGTGCTCGATGAAGACCTTCAGTTGACGGCGGACTACAAGCAGCTCGTCTCGACGGCGGATACGTTCAAGGGCTTGATCGGCGAAGGCGCGTTGATCAAGCGCGGCGAACGGTCGATGGCCGTGACGGATTTCAAGACCGCGATGAAGTGGCTGATCGCCGACGCGGAACGCAACGTCAGCAAGCAGCGGTATAAGGGTCTCGGCGAGATGAATCCCGAGCAGCTCTGGGAAACGACGATGGATCCGAACGTGCGGCGTCTGTTGCGCGTGCAGATCGAAGACGCGATTGCGGCGGATGGCATCTTCACGACGCTCATGGGCGATGATGTCGAACCGCGCAGAGCGTTTATCGAGAGTAATGCGTTGCGGGCGGGGAATATCGACGTTTGAGTGTCTGCTTGACCCACTCCCGCTTCATTCAAACCCGTGTGCGCGCAGAGCCACACGGGTTTTTCTTCGTCGCCGATCAGAAAGAAAGATCGCCTGGCGAAGCTCCTCGTCACGCCGCCGCTTTCAACGGCATCCAAATCTCCGTCACCAACTCACTTGCCACCGTCTCCCGCGGATCATTCACATAAATCTCGAACACGGGCGCCTCGCCCGTTTCCCGCCCCGACTTCGGTAACCATTCCCCATAAAGCCACTGATACGCGAAGCAAAGCTGCGCATACGGCCCGACATGCGTCAGCACCGCGAACTCCCCACCCGCGACCTCGACGCGCGACACCGGCGCTTCGAACTTCACAGCATCCGCATCGAACAACTCGCAACAGGCCATCGAACGCAAATCGTCTTCGGCGACGGCGGAAGGGTCATCGAAATAAATGCCGAGCGAACGGGCGCGAGGATCGATCAACTCGCGCGTCGCGAGCCAATGAAACAGCATCTCGAACGCCCGCCCGATGTTCATATACGATCCGCGATGCTCCATCGCGGCGACGGTAAAACCATTCTGGGTACGAATATCGACTTGATGCATCGCCGTATCTCCTGATCGAAGTTCATCGAAAGGGACAAACATGGAAGCGCCGCCTTCGTTGCGAAACTGCCCCGGCGCCATCCGGTAACTCGCCTGAAACGCCCGCGAAAACGCCTGCACGCTGCTGTATCCGGCGCGCTCGGCAATAGAGTCGATGGGCACGGCGCCATGCACGAGCTCATTGGCCGCACGATGCAACCGCAACCGCCGCACGGTCGCAGCCGCCGTCTCTCCATAAAACGCGTGATAGATCCGATGCCAGTGATAAGGCGACAAACAGGCGACCTCCGCGAGCCGATTGAGGTCCAGTTCATCATCGAGATGATCGTGAATATGCGCGACCACGCGCGCGAGCCGCGCCTCGTAGAGCCTGCTGCTCATCGTTCGCTCCGGAAAGAAAACTCGATGAAAGAAAAGTAGCACGACCCGCTTTAGCATTTCTTGCGGACTTGTGCGGACCGCGTCGGCACGAGACACGCGTACACTTTCGCCTTTGAGCGCACGATCGCGCCACGAACCAGAGAATTACGAACATGTTTACCTGTCGAAACCAGTCCTGCGGCGCAGAGTGGGCGCTATCGGACGTCGTGATCAAGAACGAAGGCCAGGGCCTGCTGTTCCGCTGCCCGATGTGCGGCGCGCGCAACTACGTCTCGCGCACCGACGCCGACGACGGCACCGCCACGTACGAGCAGATCTCCGACATCCCGCCGCGCGGAACACGCTGAAATCATGACGACCGAAACTTCCTTCAGCAGTTTGCCGCTCTCGCCGGCGATGCAGTCGAACCTGCAGCAACTCGGCTATCTGTCGATGACGCCGATCCAGGCCGCGAGCCTGCCGCCGGCGCTCGCGGGCCACGATCTCATCGCGCAGGCGAAAACGGGCAGCGGCAAGACGGCGGCCTTTACGCTGCCGCTGCTTTCCAAGCTCGACGCGAGCCAGTTCGATGTGCAAGCGCTCGTGCTCTGCCCGACGCGCGAACTCGCCGATCAGGTCACGCAGGAAATCCGCCGCCTCGCGCGCGCGGAAGAGAACGTGAAAGTGCTGACGCTGTGCGGCGGCACGCCGATGCGCCCGCAGATCGCGAGCCTGGAACACGGCGCGCATATCGTCGTGGGTACGCCGGGCCGCATCATGGATCATCTCGACCGCGCGACGCTCACGCTCGACGCCGTGCGCACGCTCGTCCTCGACGAAGCCGATCGGATGCTCGACATGGGCTTCTTCGACGATATCGCGTCAGTCGCGCGCAAGTGTCCGAAGGATCGGCAGACCTTGCTGTTCTCGGCGACGTATCCCGAAGGCATCGCGAAACTGAGCCAGCAATTCCTGCGCAATCCGCGCGAGATCAAGCTCACTGAGCAGCACAGCAACGCAAAAATCAAGCAGCGCTTCTATCAGGTCGAGGATCACGAGCGGCTGCATGCGGTTGGTCTGCTGCTCGATCACTATCGCCCGGTGAGCACGCTCGCGTTCTGCAACACGAAGCAGCAATGCCGCGATCTGCTCGACGTATTGGTCGCGCAAGGCTTCGAAGCGCTGACGCTGCACGGCGAACTGGAGCAACGCGAGCGCGATCAGGTGCTCGTGCAGTTCGCGAATCGCAGTTGCTCGGTGCTCGTCGCGACCGATGTCGCCGCGCGCGGCCTCGACATCGCGCAACTGGAAGCGGTGATCAACGTCGACGTGACGCCCGATCCTGAAGTGCACGTGCATCGCATCGGTCGCACGGGACGCGGGGAGGAGGAAGGCTGGGCGCTGTCGCTCGCGAGCATGGACGAGATGGGCCGGGTCGGCTCGATCGAACAGGCGCAGCGCGCGGAAGTGGAATGGCATCCGCTCGACGAACTGACATCGGCGGAACCGGGTCATCTGAAGCCGCCGATGGCGACGCTGCAAATCCTCGGCGGCCGCAAGGACAAGATCCGTCCGGGTGACGTGCTCGGCGCGCTCACCGGCGAAGCAGGTTTCGACGGCAAGCAGATCGGCAAGATCAACGTGATGGACATGGTCACCTACGTGGCCGTCGAGCGAAAGGTCGCGGACGACGCGGTGCGCAAGCTGGGCGCGGGAAAGCTCAAGGGCCGCAAGGTGAAAGTGCGGCGGATGTGAGCGCGCTCAGGTCTCGCGCGACGGCCCGCCGACGATTCGTTCCGACGACGGACCGCGCGTCACGAGGCGCAAACCGCTCGCGACACTGCCCGCGCCCGCGAACGCCGCACCCAGAGACAGCGCGAGCGCCGGGCCATGCTTCCCGGCGATGCTGAAGCACAGCGCGACGAGCGCCGCGCCCGTCGCCTGCCCGATCAGCCGCGATGTCGCGATCGTGCCACTTGCGCCGCCGCTGCGTTCGCGCGGCGCGCTCGACATGAACGCCTTCAGATTCGGCGACTGAAAGAACCCGAAGCCCGCGCCGCAGATCGCCATGCGGATGCAGATTTCCAGCGCGTGCGGCTGCGCCGGCAGCATCGCGAGCGACACCATCCCGACGCATAGAATGGCCAGCCCGACGCCGCCCAGCAAGCCGGGCGCGTGGCGATCGGAGAGACGTCCCGCGATCGGCGCCATCAATGCGACGAGTGCGGACCACGGTGTCATCAGAAATCCCGTCTCGACCTGGCTGCGGCCCAGCACGCTTTCGAAGAAAAACGGCAGCGACACGAACGCGAGCCCTTGCGCGGCGAACGAGCAGATGGCGGTCATCGTCGAGAGCGCGAACATCGGGCGGCGAAAGAGATCGACGGGCAGCATCGGCGCGGGATGGCCGCGTTCGCGTCGCAGCAGAAGAACGCCGGCGACGAGCGCGACGCCGAATGCCGTCAGCACGGTATGAGCCGGAGCGCGCTGGGCCGCTTCACCGAGCGCGAAAATCAGCGACGCGAACGTGACGACGTTGAGCAGGGCCGCGATGCGATCGAAGCCATGCTCGGCGCGTTTGGTCTGCGGCAGCGACGGCCACGCGATCATCAGCGCGAACACGCCGACGGGCAGGTTGACCGCGAAGAGCCACGGCCAGGTGCCGAGCGAGAGCACGATCGACGCGACCGTCGGTCCGACTGCGAACGCGATGCCGACGACGAGCGCATTCAGCCCGACGCCGCGCCCCAGCCGATGCGGTGGGAAGATCGCGCTGATGAGCGCCGCGTTCACGCTCATGATCGCGCTCGCGCCGAGGCCTTGCAGCAAGCGCGCGGCGACGAGCGTCGGCAGCGACCACGCGAAGGCGCACACCGCCGACGCGACGAGAAACACGACGAGCCCGCCGAGATACACGCGCCGATGCCCGAGAATGCCGCCGAGCGCCGCGAAGGGCAGCAGCGTCGCGACCATCGCGAGCTGATAGGCGTTGATGATCCAGACCGACGCGGCGGGCGTCGTATGCAGATCGGCGGCAATGGCGGGCAATGCGGTATTGGCGATCGCGGTGTCGAGCGTCGCGAGCGCCACCGAGAGCAGGATCGCGGCCATGCCACGGCGCTCGAGCGGGGTCATCGGGGCGTCGGGATCGTGCGGGAGATTTTCGAGGCGTTCTTCGGTGGGCACGGCGGGAATTCCGGATGTAAGCGAACGGAGAATAATCCGAAACGATACGGGAAGATGGCGGGTTTTGCTTTGCGGATGCCCGGGAGCTTTCAAAGCGATATCAGCGGTTATGCTTGGCGGACGAGTATCGAAGGAGAGCGGGGAATGAGCATTCGAATCGTCAGATTGGGGACGCCGCGCGCCGAAGATGAAGGGTTGCGCATCGGCACGGTGCGCCGGCCGCCGCGCGGGGTGCCGAAGGCTGAATTCGCGAAGCGCGATTTTTACGACGTGTGGTATCCGGTGCTTTCGCCGACGCAGGACCTGGTGACGGAAGCGCTGCACGCTGAAGACGACAAGGCATGGCGCGCGTTCGTGAAGAAGTTCAAGGCGCAGATGGCCGAGCCGGATGCAAGCAAGACGCTCGATCTGCTCGCGGCGTTATCGCATCGGACGAATATGTCGATGGGGTGTTATTGCGAGGATGAGGCGAGATGTCATCGCTCGGTGTTGCGCGAGTTGCTGGCGGCGCGTGGGGCGGATGTGGTTTAGGTTTTTCGCCATCGCTTATCGACATAGATACAGGTCGGGCACTCAAAGAAAAACACCCCGGAGTTTGGACTGAAGGTCAACTTCCGGGGTGCGTTTCAGTGTGCATGCACGGATCGCCAGTTCCGCGCGGCTCTCGTTCGGCGCAAGCGCTACGCGTCTGACTCGAACTGAGATTGCCTGAATTTGAGGGTATTGCAGTTTTCACGCAGCGTGCGCTGGAACTCTCCATCGAAGCCCGAGGGCGACTTCGCTTGAATCTCGATTGTGACGGTCACGTCCACGCCTGATCGGTTCGTCAGCAACTGAAGCACCTCGTCGGAAACATCGCCGATATGCTTCGTGATCGTGTACGGATTTAGATCAACCGAGCCGAAGAAGCGTGTGATGGGCCTTGGTGATGGCTCGGGTTTCGGACCCGGCTTGGAATTCGCACTCGGATTCAGCGCTGGGTGAAGCTCAGGCTTAGTGCGAGGGCCAAGGTCAGGGTCGGGTTCTACGACCCTGGTTGACTCTAGAAATGCCGCCGCCGCCTTGGGCTCGATGAGCAACAACGCTTCATCGAGAATAGGCGCCGTTCGTGTGCCGAACGTGAAGCCTAGATAGCGATTCTCTTCCCTGCCTTGCGCCAGCCCGAAGAAATCCTGGTTATCGGTGCCCATAGCGATCGCGCGCTGAAAGACGCCGTCATCTGCCAGCCGCGGCAGATAGAGATACTGACAACTCTGCTGCCATACAGTCAGCGCTTTTGCGTCTGGCGCATCCTCCTTCCAGAACCAGCGGGCCAACTCTGCATAAAGGTGAATGGGCGACCATTGGGTGATGAGCGCCTCTGTATCCTTCAGCACGCGTTCGATGTCCTGCGCAAGATTCGGCGCGCCCGGGTTGATCTCGCACACGTCCCATTCGATGTCCGGCTTTACGCGTCCGCCGCTAACCCCCTGCAATGGCGCAAGCACCCACTTGTACGTTTCGCGCAGCATTCGGCTCAACGCATCCTTGGCGGCGCTGAGGCTCTTGCTCGCATGCTTCGCCTGAATCTGATCGAGGATCAGCTTGGTATTCTCAATGTCGCTGACGATCGATTGCCACGCCAGAACCGAGCGCGTCTGATCCCTGAGACGGCTCACGCTGTCATAGTCGGGTGCAAGAAAGATCAGGCGGTTTTGCTTGTGACGAGGTAGATCGCCGCGATTCTCCAGAATCGTCTGAGCGCGCTCGAATGCTTGCCGATGAGTCGCGCTTCGGCTATACGAAGCGTCCGGCGGCAGGACAATGAGCTTCAGAACGAAGTCGTCGGGAACGTCGCTGCTTCTGGTGAACACATGCACGCGGCCAAACACGCCACCCGCACGCGCAACGCTTCTCATGCCATCTTCGATAGCCTTGAATACGTCGATATTGTCGTTGAAGCGTCTTTTTCGATCTTCCATTTCGCGCCGCAGATTCGGCCGCGTATCGAACCAGAAACGGTTGTTGGCGCTGTTGAGATAGTGCAGGCGATCACCCATGCTACTCAGTCCATCCTTGAATTTGACGACCTGCTGCCCCGGCTGCACAACGCCCAGCATGATTCGCTCAAGTTCGATTCCGCGCACCATCTGATTCGACGTGCTCGGCGCGCTGCCGAGAAAGATTGCGCGCGCCGATCGCCGGCAGGCCTGCACGCTCCCGAGCAGCGTATTGACGTTTTCGATCTCGGTGGTTTCAGCCTCGTCGCCGTCGACGTTGCGTGTGATCACCGGATCCCAGCCCGGCGCCAGGTGATACAGCAACTCGTTGCGGGTTGCGCTGTCCTTCAATGGAAAGCTGCCGGGCATGATGAGCAAGTCCTTGTCGTTCTCCTTCCACAAACAATGGATCACCTTCGCCATCAGTTTCAGCACGCCGCGTGTGCGCTGGAAGTTGTCGAGCGACGACCAGTCTTCATACAGGCGATCGAAGACCTCCGGATGAATGGGATACGCGCGCATCAGGCGTTCGAAATAGCGGCTCTCCTGTGTCTCGCGCGGGAAGTCATTGGCATGATCGAGATAATAATCGGCGAAGGCCCGGCAGACGGTTTCGGCGGCGAGCGGATCGGCGGGCGTTTCGAATAGCCGCCGGCGAACGATCTCGAACGCTTCCTCCGTGCCGACGGGTTTCCAAAGCGCCTGGACACGGCCGAAATAACGTTCGAGCGAGTCGAGTGCCTTGGCGCCGTGATCGCTGCCGGCTTCACGCTTCGATTCCGGCAACGATGCCAGCAGCATGCCGGTCGGCACCGCCTTCAGCGCTTCGGTCAACGCCTGCACGAAGGTGAGGTTCGAATCGAAACTGCCGCCCGTCAGCGTCTTGCCGTCCTCGAATTGACGCACATAGGCGACGAGTTCGTCGATGAGAATCACGCAGGGCGCGTAGCGAGACAGCAGCGTTTCGAGCACCGCTTTGCCCGGCGATGTGCCGGATGCGTCGGCGGCGGCGACGATCGCGTAGCCTTCGGCCTTGCCGAGTTGCCACGCGAGGTCGCCCCATAGCGTGTTGATCGCCTGACCGTCGCGAATCACCGGCTGATTCGGCGATGACTTGATGCCATCCAGCACGGCGATTCGTGCGCGCGGGAGTTCGGTGATGCCGGCCGCGTCGAGGATCGATCCGATGCCGGGCATGTCGCGCGGCGACGCCTCGCCTTTTGCGAGGTGATAGACCGCGAGCATGGTGTGCGTCTTGCCGCCGCCGAACGCGGTCTGCAACTGGATGACGGGATCGCCGCCTTTGCCGCTCAGCCGCTTGACGACGGATTCGAGCAGGAGGCGCATGCCTTCGGTGATGAAGGTGCGCTCGAAGAAGAGCGTGGGGCTCTGATATTCGGCCGTGGCTGTGCCGTCGTGAACACGCGACAGGTCCGCCGCGAATTCGGACTGCTGGAACATGTTCTCCCGAACGTCCTTGTGAGGAACGGCGATTTCACGCCAGGGTTTCAGGTTCATTTTTATTGTCCTCGTGAAGATTGAATTCGCCTTGTGAGTACAACTCGCCCGCTTCCTCCGAGGCCTCGTCGATGCCCGGCCACGCCATGACCAGTTCGTTGTATGCGCGCGCTTCCTCGGCCCAGCCTTTGCGTTCGCAGAGGGTATAGAGGCGATAGGCCAGCGCGCGTACCGGTTCGCGTCGCGTGGGCATGCGTGCGAGCAGCGCGCCGGCGACGCGTTCGCCGTCCTGATTCAGTGCGCGGATCAGTTGATGCAGCGCTTCCCACACGGGCGTGCGCGTGTCACGTTCGGGCGACCAGTCGCGCGGCAACTCGGCCCAGCGCAGGAGGCGCAATTTGCCCGCGCCGCTCTCGACGACGCCTGCTTCCTGCAGGCCCTGCACCGTCGTGCCCTTGGCAGTGGCGAGCACTGCGGCCTCGCCGTATTTGCCTTCGGCCCATCCTTCCTGTGCGAACCACTGGAGACAGAAGTGCGTGTCGGCGTCGAAGTCGTCGTCGGCGAGGAAGCGGTTGATCAGTTGCAGTGCGGTGCGTACGGACATCGGCGTGCCATCGGCTTCGCGGACGGCTGCGTACTGGCTGAATACAGCCATGCCTGGGCCGATGATGGCCTGCGAGAGGTCGACGGGTGCGATCGGCGAGTTGACGCCGCCTCGGGTCATTTCGTCGAGGGCTTCGGTGAGCACGGCGTCGAGTTGACGCAGGAACTCGCGGCGGTTGACGGTGGGGGCGTCGGCGGGGCGTTTGCGGCAGACGAGGACGATGGACGAGGCGAGGGCGTTGGTGCCTTGGCCGATGGAGCGATTGGACCGTTCAGTACGCATCGGCCATGTTCCATTCACGCTAAAGCCAGACCTCAGAACGGCTTCAAGGAAAGTCTCCCAGCCCGTGCTCGAAGTACCCGCTTCATTGTCGCTCTCACTCTGTTTGAAGGCATAGTAGATCGTGACTGGAAAGGCCGGGTGAGCCTGCATCGCGAGGTTCCCAATGGCACGGGTCATACCTTCGATGAAAAAAACCTCCGCTTCTGCTTTTCCTCCATGCCGATAGGGCGTTGCCACTAACTCCTCATCCTTAGGAACTGCTAACGTTGCGTAGAGGTTCGGATAAACGTTTCTGAGGGTGCGGCGCATCCAGACGTAGAAGTAGTCGGAGAGTTCAGCGTATTCAATATTGTCATAGTAGGGCGGGTCGGTTGATACGACCTTGTTCTGCGATAGATCTTGTTGCGCAGCATCACGCTGCTCGCTAGCACCAATGGCTTGCGGATTTATTCCTTGAAGTACGCGGACAACCCAACTCAAACAAGTTTGCTCCCAGTTTCCACTTCCACCCGAGAAAGGGTTTCCCTCCGCGTAATCCCAAACCATCGGGAGTGCCTGCTTCGTGAACGCGTGTGCCACGAAACCCCCAGACGGTTCCCACGTCGCAATGCTGCTCCAATAGTCGGCTGCTCTGCCCAGAGCCATTTCCAGATACACACCAACTGCTTGAGCATACGCTGTCGCGCCGTATCCATTCGCATCGAGCGAAGCCTCGTCATCTCGAGCGCCTTGATTTGCATTTTCCCGTTGACATTTCGCGATCGCCTCTTGCACCAAATCCGAGAAAGTGGTAAGCGAAACTAATTGTCTCTGCGTAAAAAGATCCTGATATGTTCTCAAGCCGTAGTTCGGTGTTTTGAAGTCACGTGGATTGTTAGGTAGCTCCAAATTGGGACACGCGGTGGGCTTGGCGCTTTCAGCGACCATTACGTGTTCTTGGTCAGGCTTCAAGTAAACGCGACCGTGAGTTCCCTCCGCCACCACCGCGATAAGACGGCGACCCATCCGTCCGGCCTTGCCTTCTGCGCGGATGTAGTTGTAGTCGACCGGCGCCTTGGACATGAGGCAAACGAAGGCAGCGCGCTTCCCCGCCGTCGTTCCTGCCTTTGCACCCTCCGGCAACTCCCCCACCCGAACCTCAAACCGATACCCATCCCCTTCGATAACAGGCTCGACATAAGCCTCCTTCCCCTTCTTGCTGGAAAGCACGAACGTCGAAGCAAGCGGTACTTCGACATGACTGAACGCCGGATTCGGGCTCCTGACCGTGCGCGCCCAGATCCACGCGATAACCGTCAATTCCTTCCCAACCAGCGGCCCGAGATCTGCACGTTCCTGCGCCATCTCCGCAGTCACTGCAATCTTCGGATACAGATGCCCGATGCGCTTCTCCGCCTCCGCACGCATCCACGCGCCATACCGACGCACGTCCTCGGCGAGCCCCTTCGCGCCCGACCAGTCCTCGTGCAGCGTCGCCTGCTTCTCATCGGCCGGGATCGGCCCCACGGGCTTGCGGCCAGCGAAGCGCGGCGGAATCTCGATCATCGCCTTGTTGATCGTTACGGCCACCGGGTTGAGATCGGACGCGTAACTTTCCAGCCCCAGACGCTGCGCTTCGAGTGGCAGCGCCCCACCGCCGGCAAACGGATCGTGAAAAGCCGGCAACCGCTCCGGATCGAAGAGTTCAGCGGCTTGCGGATGCCGCTTGTTCAGTTCGCACGTCTCGCGCCACGAGTCCCGAATTGCCGCTCGCGCACGCCCGAGCACTTCTTCGTTGTTGGTGTTTTCCCACTTAACCAGGTCCTCGATGATGTTGAACAGGTCATCGCGTTTCGCCTTGGCCTGTGCCTTGGTCATGCCCGCGAAATATCCGCGCTCGCCACCCGGATCGTTGACCATCTGCGCGAAGATCACCGCGCGCGCGGCCGCGAGCGGGCGACGCGCCCACCACAGATGCAGCGTCGACGGATGCCCGTGTCGAATCGACTTTTCTCGCGCCGCTGCGGCATTGATGGCATCGAGCGGCAAAGCAACTTCGATAAGTTTTTTTGGTATTTTTACTGCGGTCAAAAGCGCCTTCCTCGTGAGTGTTATTCGGCATGTGTCGCCCGGCTCAGTAGCGCTTGGAGATTCAGTTCGACTCTGGTTTCGGCCCACCCCGGCGAGCGGTCGAACGGTCGGGCGACATAGAACGGCCCTTCGTGCGTGTCGTCATCGACAAGCACGATTGCCAGATGAAACTTGTCCTGCTGATTGAAGCCTTCGCGCATTTCGTTGGCGGTGACAACCACCGTGTCGCTGCCTTTCGCGCGCCCCTTCACTTCGATGTGCCGCGGCCACGGCAGCTTTCCGTCGCGCGGTTTGGGCTGGCTGGTGATGTCCCAGCCGCACTTCTGTGCGGACACATCGATGACGTCGTGACCGAGCGTCCGCTCGGCCTCTATCACTGCGTTCATCGCAATTTTTTCGATGCGTGCGCGCGCCGCGGCATCCGTGCTCCAGCCGCCGTCGCCTCGCAGCTTCGCCAGCAGCCCTGCGGGAATCACCAGTGCGCGACCCACGACGCGCGGCGTCGCGGCTACGATCTCGCACATGGCATTCAACTCTTGCTCGCGGGCTTCCAGGCGCTGGCCCAGTTCGTCGATCGTGCGACCGACGTTGCTTAGCGCGAGACGAACATCCTTGCCCGCGGCAGATTCCTTGCGCAGCTCGCTGTAGCGTGCCGACCAATGGCGAATCTCGCTCTCCAGCCGCTCGCGGACGGCCTTAAGCGTCCTGCCGACGTCGTGTTCGCGGCGGCGGCGCACTTCGTTCAGATGTTCTGTGGCGATCTGTGCGCAGGCGTCGGCAAGTGGGATATGCGCGGCGTCCCGACCGAGCCAGGGTTCGTCGAGCAAATAGGCGATCGCCTCGACGTCGGCAGGTGTCGCCGCGTCGAGCGCAAGGTGAGGGGAGAAGCCCGCGTTGGCGGCGCGCCCATCGCGCGGGATCTCGATGAACTGGATGCGGCGCGACGCGAGATTCGCCGGATCGCCTCTCTGGTACACCGAGTGGTCGATCATGAAGAGCGCGCGAGGCACGATGCCCAAATCGCTTGGATCGATAAGCACCGCGCCGTCGGCAAGCTCGTGGCGATGGCGCTCGAGGATGAGATCGGTGACCGCGCGCATCAACGGATGGGCTGGATGAATCAGGCTGGCGACGGGCGTATCGGGACGCTCGGCAAGCCGCACGTGCTGCTTGTCGAAAGCGATGCGCTCGTAACGCGGCAGCACCGGCCGCGCCTTGCGCCCCTCGCGATCGGCGAGCCGCCGTGCATGCTCGCGAATGTCGACGGGAACGTGCGTGATCTCGAATCGCCCCGCCTCACGCGGACGCAAGGCACCGCCGAGTTCGTCGAAGGCTCGCTCGAAGAACGCCTGGATGAAGTAAGGCTGGAGCTTGCGAGCCTCCGCTTTCTCCATGTCCTCACGCACCGCGAAGAGGCGCGTCTCGTCTATCACCTGCTCGCAGAGGGCGACGCGCGCGATGATCGATTCGAGATGACGTCGGTCGAGTGCGTCCTCGACGGCGTCGATTGGATTTTTATCTGACTCGGGATGGAAGTCGTTGCGGATTGCATCGACCAGCAGGTCTTTCAGACTGCGATTCTCGAAGACCTCGCCCAAAATGTCGAAGACCCGACCGCCGAGCGCTTCACGTTCGACATCGAGCTTCTCGAAGAGACGGAGGAAGACATCGCCTTCGCGCGTGCCCGCTGCAACCATGTTCCACAGATGGCAGACCGCCGTCTGGCCGATTCTGTGTATCCGTCCAAAGCGCTGCTCCAGACGGTTCGGGTTCCAGGGCAGGTCATAGTTGACCATCAGATTCGCGTTCTGAAGATTGATGCCTTCACCCGCCGCGTCCGTCGCGACCAGCACGCGCACCACGGGATCGTTACGAAACAGATCCTGTACCTTGCTTCGGTCCTCACGCGTCACACCGCCGTGGATGACCACGACCGCTTCTTCGTCGCCCATCAGGCCGCGAAGTTTCAATGCGAGGTAGTCGAGGGTATCCCGATGCTCGGTAAAGACGATCAGCTTGCGCTGCCGACCGTCGCGCTCACGCATTTCAGGTGTGTTTTGCAGCAGATTCGACAGCTCGCTCCACTTCCTGTCCTGCCCGCTATGCACTACGTCGCGCGCCTGCTTTTCCAGCGCTTCGAGCACGGCGATTTCGGCTTCGAGTTCTCGAATGGTCTGTGCCGCGCTGGCCTGGCCGACGAGCCGTTCTTCCTCGGCTTCGTAGTCGGCCGACGCAAGCGAATCCGCCGATTCCCACAGGTCCTCGGCGGCGGCGCTGAAGACGTACGCGATCGGTTCATCCCGACGTCGAGAGTGCTCATGCTCGATGCGTTGTCGGAACTTTTCACGACGACGCATGAGCGAGCGACAAATTGCCTCCGGACTCGACGCGAGCCGCCGCTGCAACGACGTCAGCGCGAATCCGACAGCACTTCGTCGCGCGCCGTCGTGTAACGAGTCGGCGCGGCTCATCTCTTCGCGGACATAGCCGGTGACGGCATCGTAGAGCGCGGTTTCCTCATCCGACAGGGAGTAGGTGGTCGTGTATGCCCGGCGTTCGGGGAACAGGCGCGTTCCATCGAAGCGCAGCATTTCCTCTTTCACCATGCGATGCATCAGATCGGAAATGTCGGCGCGCTGTGCGCCGTCGCGCATCTTGCCGCAGAAACGATCAGCGTCCAGAAGGGACATGAAAAGCTGGAAGTCTTCTTCCTTGCCGTTGTGTGGGGTCGCGGTCAGCAGCAGGAAATGCCGCGTGAGGGTTCCGAGCAATTCGCCGAGCTGGAAGCGTTTGGTTCTGTTGACGCGATTGCCGCTAGCGGTGGCGGAGAGCTTGTGCGCTTCGTCGACGACGATCAGATCCCAGCGCGAGCGCCGCAACTGATCGAGGAGGTCATCGTTACGAGCAAGTTGGTCGATGCGCGCGACCATGAGATCCGCTTCGTAGAACGGATTCGCATCGAGGGAGGTCTTCAACGAGTCGCGGCCGGCTATCGCGAAGTCGAGACCGAATTTCGTTGATAGTTCGTCCTGCCACTGGTCGACGAGACTGCCTGGCGCGACGATCAGCACGCGCTCGGCGTCTGCGCGCATCAGCAGTTCGCGGATGAGAAGCCCTGCCATGATCGTCTTGCCCGAGCCCGGATCGTCTGCAAGCACGTATCGCAAAGGCTGCCGCGGCAGCATCGATTCGTAGACTGCGGAGACCTGGTGAGGCAGCGGTTCGACGTTCGATGTCTGAATCGCCATCATCCGATCGAACAGATGCGCGAATTGCATGCGGTACGCTTCGGCAGCCAACTTGAACGTCTCGCCCGATGCACGGAATGACGGAAAACGGCTCGTCTTGGATATGAACGTGTTCGACTCCATTACGTAGATATCCGAATATTCTGGAATATTTCTTTCCGAGCATCTCAGGGCGGCAGGCGTTTTTTAAATTGGGCGCAGGCTCGGGCTTGCTATAGGTAGCAAGGATACTTACTGGGTGGAAATCGACAAGCGATTAATCGCGAAATTAGGATTTTCGTCTTTTTTTATCTTAAGATAAATAAGAATTTTGACGGAAAACTCTGACTAATTTGAAAAAAATAGCCTTATATTGCCTCGAGTCAGCGATCTGGCAGCGCCAAATGGCGGGAAATGCCGCGCGTGCCTTTGCCTCGGAACGTGCACGAAAGGCGCGGATGGATTCGTTGGATCAGCGGAGTGCAGCGACCTTGCGTTGGAGTCAGGTCCGGACCTGCGAGGAGGGCACAAGCAAACGAAAAAAGCCCGGTCAGCTTTCGCTAACCGGGCTTCGTAATGCTTGGTGGGGCGTGAGTGACTCGAACACTCGACCTACGGATTAAGAGTCCGCGAGTTTATGAATTCCGTGATGTTGATTGATGTTGTGTAGGCAACAAAAGTCACGCTAAAACAATGACATATGCGGTGACTTACGGATTTTGGCGTTGCTCGATGTTGCCCGATTGCCATAGAATTTGCCTACACAGTGCCTACACGGCGTGGGCGAATAGGCAAACGAATGGCAAAGACGAATCTCACGGCGGCGCGCGTCGCATCCCTCCAATGCGAGCCGGGTAAGAAGCAAACGATCA
>JFHF01000051.1 GCA_000648925.1 Caballeronia jiangsuensis | reverse complement strand
CAAAAACCCGAACCCAACCGATAAGCAAAATCCAGCGAAACTCCCCAACTCACTCTAAGATTGACCCTTCGACGCGCCGAACGCGGCGCACCACCGGAGGATGAAATCGAATGCTGACGATCTGGGGCAGAGCCAACTCGGTCAACGTGCAGAAAGTGCTGTGGTGCTGCGATGAACTAAACCTCGCGTACGAGCGCATCGACGCGGGCCTGCAATTCGGTCGCAACAACGAACCCGGCTATCTCGAGATGAACCCGATGGGCCGCGTGCCCACGCTCGTCGACGGCGATTTCGTCCTGTGGGAATCGAATTCGATCATCCGCTATCTCGCGATGCAATACGGCCCGGCCACCACGCTCTACCCCGCCGAGCCGAAGATTCGCGCAAGCGCCGACCGCTGGCTCGACTGGGCGCTCTCCACACTGCAACCGGCCGAGCGCCCGCTCTTCTGGGGCTATATCCGCACGAACGCCGCAGATCGCGACGTCAAGCAACTCGCCGCCGCCGCGAGCGAAGTCGAAAAGCTCTGGCGCGTCATCGATACGCATCTGAAAGGCCGCGACTATCTCGAAGGCAACACGTTCACGCTCGCCGATATCGTCATCGGCGCTTATGCGCGCCGCTGGTTCGGCATCGCCGAACTCGTGCGGCCGTCGTTGCCCGAGCTGGAGCGCTGGTACGTGGGCATCACGCAGCGCGCAGGCTTTCAGCGTCATGTGTCGCCTGCATTGACCTGAACCTGGACGCATCGTCATGACCATCGAACTGCATACCTGGAACACGCCCAACGGACGCAAGATCAGCGTCGCGCTGGAAGAAATGCAACTGCCCTACAGCGTGAAGACCGTGAACATCACGAAGGGCGAGCAGCATGCGCCCGGCTTTTTGCGCATCAGCCCGAACAACCGCATTCCGGCGATCGTCGATCCGGACGGCCCCGACGGCCAGCCGATCAGCATCTTCGAATCCGGCGCGATCCTGCTCTATCTCGGCGAGAAGACCGGCAAGTTCCTGCCCGCAAACTTGCGCGAACGCGTGCCCGTGCTCGAATGGCTGATGTGGCAGATGGGCGGCTTCGGCCCGATGCCGGGGCAGGTGCATCACTTCCGCATGGTCGAGGCGGAATGCGACCGGCGCTATGCACTGAAGCGCTATTCCGATGAAACCCGCCGTCTGTACGGCGTGCTCGACACGCGTCTCGCGCAGGTGGAATACGTGGCAGGCGATTTGTCGATTGCCGATTTCGCGATTCTCGGCTGGGCGTGGCGACACGAACGTCATCAGGTTTCGCTCGATGATTACCCCAACGTCAAACGCTGGTACGAGGCGCTCTTCGCGCGCCCGGCCGTCAAACGCGGCTTCGAGGTGAAGCTCGACGATCTCGTCTGACGTTCGACTGATGCGCCTGCGTCAGTCGTGTGTAAGGCTTGCGGGCATAATCGAAGAAAACGCATTGAAATGCGCGCACAGGAGACGACGATGACACCCGGCATGTACGACGATGGCCTTCCCAAAACGGCCGCCAACTTCGCGGCGCTGACGCCGCTCATGTTCATCGAGCGCGCGGCGTCCGTGTATCCGACGCGCCCCGCGATCGTGCACGGCGACGTGCGGCGCAACTGGGCCGAAACCTACGCGCGCACGCGGCGGCTCGCGTCGGCGCTCGCGGCACGAGGCATCGGTCTCTCCGATACCGTCGCCGCAATGCTGCCCAACACGCCCGAAATGGTCGAAGCGCACTTCGGCGTGCCGATGACGGGCGCCGTGCTCAACACGCTCAACACGCGGCTCGACGCCGCCACGCTCGCCTTCATGCTCACGCACGGCGAAGCGAAGGCGGCGCTCGTCGATCGCGAGTTCTCGGATGTGATGCGTAAAGCGCTCAAAGACGTGCCGCAAGACGTCCTCGTCATCGATGTCGACGATCCGCAGTACTCGGGCGCGGGCGAGCGCATCGGCGAAATCGACTACGAGACCTTGCTCGCGAACGGCGATCCCGCATACGAATGGTCCCCGCCGTCGGACGAATGGAACGCCATCTGTCTGAACTACACGTCGGGGACGACGGGCAATCCGAAGGGCGTCGTCTATCACCATCGCGGCGCCTACACGAACGCGGTCAGCAATATCCTCGAATGGGACATGCCGAAGCACGCCGTGTATTTGTGGACGCTGCCGATGTTCCATTGCAACGGCTGGTGCTTTCCGTGGACCGTCGCGGCCCGCGCGGGCGTGAACGTGTGCCTGCGCCGCGTCGATGCGAAATCCATCCTCGATCTGATCCGCAGCGAACGCGTCACGCATTATTGCGGTGCGCCGATCGTGCAGAACCTGCTCGTCAACGCACCCGACGAGATGAAGGCCGGCATCGAACAGAAGGTTCACGCGATGGTCGCGGGCGCCGCGCCGCCCGCCGCGATGATCGAAGGCATGGAGCGCATGGGCTTCGAGCTGACCCACGTGTACGGTCTCACCGAGGTCTATGGCCCGGCCACGGTCTGCCCGCAACAGGCCGAGTGGAGCGCGCTCGATATCGGCGAACGTGCGCGGCTCAATGCTCGGCAGGGCGTGCGCTATCACCTGCAGGACGCGGTGACCGTGCGCGATCCGATTTCGATGGAGCTCGTGCCTTCGGACGGCGAGACCATCGGCGAGATCATGTTCCGCGGCAACATCGCGATGAAGGGCTATCTCAAGAATCCTGCCGCGACGGAAGAAGCGTTTCGCGGCGGCTGGTTCCATACGGGCGATCTCGCGGTCGCCTATCCCGATGGCTACGTGCGCATCAAGGATCGCAGCAAGGACATCATCATCTCGGGCGGCGAGAACATATCGAGCATCGAAGTGGAGGATGTGCTGTACCGGCATCCGGCCGTGCTCGCGGTGGCCGTCGTCGCGAAACCGGATGCGCGCTGGGGCGAAACGCCATGCGCGTTCGTCGAACTGAAGTCCGGCGCGCAAGTCAGCGCGGAGGATTTGATCGCGCATTGCAAGAAGCATCTGGCGGGATTCAAGGTGCCGCGCGCGATCGAGTTCTGCGAGTTGCCGAAGACATCCACCGGGAAGATCCAGAAATTCGAATTGCGCAAGCGCGCGGGTTCGGTGACCGCGATCGATGTCTGAAGGAGAGCATGAGCATGAGCGAACTCGTTCTGATCGAACGCGATGCGTATGAAACCCGGGGCGTCGTCAAGCTCACGCTGAATCGGCCCGATGCGTTCAACGCGTTATCGGAAGCGATGCTCGAAGCGCTCGAACACGCGCTGAAAGACATCGCCCAATCGGATGCGCGTGTCGTCGTGCTCGCGGGCGCGGGGCGCGCGTTCTGCGCGGGCCACGATCTCAAGGAGATGCGCGCCGAACCCGCGCTCGATTACTATCGCGAGCTTTTCGCGCGCTGCTCGCGCATGATGCTGACGATTCAGCGCATGCCGCAGCCGGTCATCGCGCGCGTGCATGGCGTCGCGACCGCGGCGGGCTGTCAGCTCGTCGCGATGTGCGATCTCGCGGTGGCATCGAGCGAAGCGCGGTTCGCCGTATCGGGCGTGAATCTCGGGCTCTTTTGCGCGACGCCGGGCGTGGCGCTGTCGCGCAACGTATCGCGCAAGGCCGCGTTCGAGATGCTCGTCACCGGCGAATTCATCGATGCGGCGACCGCGCGCGAGCGCGGCCTCGTGAATCGCGTCGCGTCGCCAGCCGAACTCGACGATGCCGTGCGCACGCTTGCCGCGACCATCGCCGCCAAACCGCGCGAAGCGGTCGCGGCGGGCAAGGGTTTGTTCTATCGGCAACTCGAAACCGGCATCGAAGCTGCATATGCACTCGCATCGGAAACGATGGCCTGCAACATGATGCAGGACGCCGCGCTCGAAGGAACGCAGGCGTTCATCGAGAAGCGTCCGCCGCGTCGGGATTGAACGCCTAGGTCACGTGCTCGACCGGATGCTTGTCGAGCCACGCGTTCTCTTCATCGCTGTATAGGCGGGAGCGCGTGAGAAAGCGCAGACCCGATGGACGCTCCAGCGAAAACATGCCGCCATTGCCCGGCACGGCATCGATGATGAGCTGCGTGTGCTGCCAGTACTCGTACTGCGATTCGGTCATGTAGAACGGCACGCCGCCGATCGCGCCCAGCTTCACGTCCGAGCCGCCGACCATGAATTCCTTGACCGGAAAGCACATCGGCGCACTGCCGTCGCAGCATCCGCCGGATTGATGGAACAGCACCTCGCCGTGCTCGGTCTTGAGCTTTTCGATCAAGTCGATCGCGGCGGGCGTCGCGGTCACGCGCTGCACTTCCTGTTCGCTCATGATGTCCCCGTTGTTCGAGCCGGCCGCCGCCGGAATCGGCGGCGGCCCCGCAGGCTTTAGAAGAAGCCGAGCGGCTTGTCGCTATAGCTGACGAGCATGTTCTTCGTCTGCTGATAGTGATCGAGCATCATCTTGTGATTCTCACGTCCGATGCCCGACTGCTTGTAGCCGCCGAACGCCGCGTGCGCCGGATACGCGTGATAGCAGTTGGTCCACACGCGTCCCGCCTGAATCGCGCGGCCGAAGCGATAAGCCCGCGTGCCATCGCGCGTCCACACGCCCGCGCCGAGGCCGTAGAGCGTATCGTTGGCGATTTCGAGCGCCTCTTCCTCGGTCTTGAAGGTCGTCACCGACAGCACCGGCCCGAAGATTTCCTCCTGGAAGATGCGCATCTTGTTGTGGCCTTTGAAGACCGTCGGCTTGATGTAATAGCCGTTCTTCAGTTCGCCGTCGAACGTGGCGCGCTCGCCGCCGGAGAGGCATTCCGCGCCCTCCTGCTTGCCGAGATCGATGTACGACAGGATCTTCTCCAACTGCTCCTGCGACGCCTGCGCGCCGATCATCGTCTTCGTGTCGAGCGGATGGCCCTGCGCGATCGCCGCGACGCGCTTCAACGCGCGTTCCATGAAGCGCTCGTAGATCGATTCCTGCACCAGCGCACGCGACGGGCACGTGCACACTTCGCCCTGATTCAGCGCGAACATCGTGAAGCCTTCGAGCGCCTTGTCGAAGAAGCTGTCGTCGGCGTTGAGCACATCCTCGAAGAAGATGTTCGGGCTCTTGCCGCCCAGTTCCAGCGTCACGGGAATCAGGTTCTGGCTCGCGTACTGCATGATGAGGCGGCCCGTCGTGGTCTCGCCGGTGAACGCGATCTTCGCGATGCGCTTGTTCGACGCGAGCGGCTTGCCCGCTTCCAGACCGAAGCCGTTCACGACGTTGAGCACGCCCGGCGGCAGCAGATCGCCGATCACTTCGAGCAGCACGAGAATCGACGCGGGCGTCTGCTCGGCCGGCTTCAGCACGACGCAGTTGCCTGCGGCGAGCGCGGGCGCGAGTTTCCACACGGCCATCAGGATCGGGAAGTTCCACGGAATGATCTGCCCGACGACGCCGAGCGGCTCATGGAAGTGATACGCGACCGTATCGTGATCGATCTCGGAGATGCCGCCTTCCTGCGAACGCGCGGCGCTCGCGAAGTAGCGGAAGTGATCGATCGCGAGCGGAATGTCGGCGGCCATCGTCTCGCGTAGCGGCTTGCCGTTGTCGATGGACTCGGCCAGCGCGAGACGCGGCAGGTTCTGCTCCATGCGATCGGCGAGCTTGAGCAGCACGTTCGCGCGATCGGTGACGGAAGTCCTGCCCCACGACACCTTCGCCGCGTGCGCCGCGTCGAGCGCGGCTTCGATATCGGCTTCGCGCGAACGCGGAATCGACGTGAAGGGCTCGCCCGTGATCGGCGAGATGTTGTCGAAATACTCACCGCCCGCCGGCGGCACCCACTTGCCGCCGATGTAGTTGCCGTACTGCTTCTTGTAGGGGTATTCGGTGCTCAGGAACTGCATCTCTGCGTGATTCATTTCTATGTGCTCCTCGCATGTCGACGTGAACGGGCCGGTACTGCCGATGTCCGGCGCCGGTCGCTCTTGATTGCGAGTTCCATGCCATGCCTTGCGCGACAATGCGACCGGCGCGCAAGCCGCATCGTCACGCGGTTTCGGGACGCATCGTCAGGGTTTCCACGAGGCCGATGTGAACTGTTCACATTCAGAACACCTGCCCCGTCGCTGTAGCGATGCGACACAAGATCCCGGCAGACCGGACGCGCCCGATTCGCCTCGGGCAAACGCTTATGGCACGAGTGTTCATATTGCAAAGCCTTACGCAGTTGTCTATGGTCATGCCAGCCGTGGCAAAGCGCCGCACCTATATGGCATTTGATCGCATGTTTGGGTGGCGCGAAATGGCCTTGCGAGCGCGTGATGCAGACCGCATCGACGTTCGCACGACCACGGCGGGCTGCTCGTGTCCGGCCACCCCGGACGCCGGCACCTCAAGCAAACGATGAGCGCGCACGTGCATGCATGACGCGCCACGGAGACCACAATGAACAGCACAATCAATCAGGGGGCCGTGCACGGCCCGACAAGCTTCTTCTCCAAGGAGGCGACCATCGCCCGGCCCGGGTTCTCACGCTGGATGGTGCCGCCCGCCGCGCTGGCTGTTCACTTGTGCATCGGGCAGGCGTATGCGTTCTCGGTGTTCAATGCGCCGCTCACGAAGATCATCGGCATCACGAAGTCCGCGCCGGATGACTGGTCGCTGACGACGCTCGGCTGGATCTTCTCGCTCGCGATCGTGTTTCTCGGCTTGTCCGCCGCGTTCGCGGGCAAGTGGCTGGAGAAGGTCGGCCCGCGCCGCACGATGTTCACCGCGGCCTGCTGCTTCGGCGGCGGCTTTCTCGTTTCGGCGCTCGGCGTCTATCTGCATCAGATCTGGCTGCTGTATCTCGGTTATGGCGTGATCGGCGGCATCGGGCTCGGGCTCGGCTATGTGTCGCCGGTATCGACGCTCATCCGCTGGTTCCCGGACCGCCGCGGCATGGCGACGGGCATGGCGATCATGGGCTTCGGCGGCGGCGCGATGATCGCGGCGCCCGGTTCCGTCGCGCTGATGAACCACTTCAAGAGCGCGACGAGCGCCGGCGTCGCGGAAACGTTCGTCGTGCTCGGCGTGCTCTACTTCATCTCGATGACGATCGGCGCTCTCGCGATCCGCATCCCGCCGGCGGACTGGAAGCCGGCTGGCTGGACGCCGCCCGCGACCGCCAGCAAGATGATCACGAGAAACCACGTGCACATCGATCAGGCGCTGAAGACGCCGCAGTTCTATCTGCTGTGGCTCGTGCTGTTCCTGAACGTGACGGCGGGCATCGGCGTGCTCGGCCAGGCTTCGGTGATGATTCAGGAGAGTTTCAAGGCGTCGATCACGGCGGGCGCGGCGGCGGGCTTCGTCGGATTGCTGTCGCTCTTCAACATGGGCGGGCGCTTCGTGTGGGCGTCGGCATCGGACTGGATCGGGCGCAAGAACACTTACTTCGCCTTCTTCGCGCTGGGCGCCGTGCTGTACTTCCTCGTGCCGCATTTCGCGGGCTCGGGCAATATCGCGCTGTTCGTGCTGGCGTACGGGATCATCCTGTCGATGTACGGCGGCGGCTTCGCGACCATTCCGGCCTATCTGGCGGACATGTTCGGCACGGCGTTCGTCGGCGGCATTCACGGCCGGCTGCTGACCGCGTGGGCCGCGGCGGGCGTCGCGGGTCCGGTGCTCGTCAATTACGTGCGCGCGTATCAGGTGGCGCACGGCGTCGTCGGCGCAGAAGCGTACACGATGACGCTGCACATCATGGCCGCGCTGCTCGTGGTCGGCTTCCTCTGCAATCTGCTCGTCACGCGCGTGCATGAGAAGCATCACATGGACACGTCGGCGCAGACGGCAAGCTAAAAGTCAAAGAGGAGATTCGCGATGAATACCCGCATCGATACACAGGAAGCGCACCCGTCGAATAAAGGGCTGCTCGTGCTGTTTTGGGCGTATGTGCTGATTCCGCTCGCATGGGGCGTCACGAACACGCTCACGCAGGCAGTCAAGCTGTTCCACTGATTGGGCAGGTGATGTTTGCGCGCGCCGGAGCGCCGATGTGATTCATCGGCTCACGGCGCGCGTTTCATTTGGAGACGGCGAAGCTATTCGGCGTCGCCGAGATGAGCTGAAAGATCCATCTGCTGATGGAGAATCCGCACGATCTGGATCGTGTCCGCGGCTTCCCTGAAGAAGAGCACGTGCATGCCGACGAGCGCCTTCCGATAGCCTTCACGAATGTCTTGGGCAGACAGGCTGCGCTGCGTGCCCGCGCCGAGTCCGACGACCGTGTCCTGAATCATGCGCAGATAGCGCTCGGCCTGCGCAGGGCCCCACTTGTCAAACGTGTAGTCCCAGATGCCATCGAGATCCTGAATGGCCGCAGGCGTGAATACGCACTGCTTCATCGGCTGGACTTGCGCTTGCGTGCGATGAACGCATCGAAATCCAGCGGCTTCGACGGGCCCGACTGCTCGCCCGCGTCCAGCGCAGCGCGCAATGCACCGAGCTTTGCTTCCTGTTCTTCGAGCAGGCGCAAGCCGGCGCGGACCACATCGCTCGCGGTGCTGTAGCGGCCAGCGCGTACCCGATTCTCGACGAAGTCCGTGAAATGATCGCCGAGCGAAACTGACGTGTTCTTGGGCATGACATTCCCCCGTTGCTTGAGCGTCAAGAATACCAAAAATTGGTATCGACGAGGACGGGGGAATGCAAACCGACTAGTCCGGATGTTCTCAGTGCCCGCGATCCTCCACCCTGCTCAAGCTGCGGCGCGCGAGCACGCTCATGAAAAGCGTGCTGCTCACGAGCGCCGCCATATACACGCCTGCCATCATCCAGTCCAAGTCACTCACGGTGGTTCTCCTTCGAATTGAGCCGCGGCCGGGGCGCCGCGGGGTTGATTCACGCAATTTCAACTACGTTCTGGCCTGATTTACGGCACGCGCGCGCAAAGGTTTAGTGCGATGGAATGAACGACGTTGGCGTCACGTTGAAAGAGAATGCGAAAACGGCCTTCGGAGAAACCGATCGCGCGTGCGATTCCGCAAACGTATGGCATCGAACGACCGCGATCCGGGCAGGCCGGCGTGCGTCGGGGTATCGTTCGACTAGCGCCCCGAGAGCGCACGACGACATTCCCCGCACACAAAAAAACGGTCCACGACAATGAACACGTCCCGTCGCAGCTTCATGGTTGTCAGCATCGGCATGGGCACGGCGCTGTGGCTCACGCGAGCCCGCGCCGATGCGCCGCATTTGAGCGAATCCGATCCGGCGGCGGTCGCCGTCGGCTACAAGGAGGACGCCGCGAAGGTGGACAAGGCGAAATATTCCAACTTCGCGGCCGGACAGACGTGCGCGAACTGCTCGCTGTATGAGGGCAAGTCGAGCGACGCCTGGGGTGGCTGCTCGCTATTCAACGGCAAACTCGTGGCCGGCCGAGGATGGTGCGCGTCCTATACGAACATGTGAAGCCGGTTCAGCGCACCGAATAGCCGACGAAGCGCCACACCTTGTCCGAGTCGAGAATGAACGTCACCATCTCGCGCGACGACTGACTCGGCTGACTGAACTGGGTGTCGTAGAGAATGTTGATATACGCGCCCGCGGGCAGGTTACCGGTGCCGTCGTAGCGATAGTGCTTCGCGCCCAAGGGCATGCGCAGACCCGGTGCGCCGAGCGGCGAACGATCGCGCGCGACCTTCTTCATGAAGTCATCGCGGGAAATGATCCGTTTCGCGATGGGCGAGGCCTGATCCCACACCTCTCCTGCCTTGTTCTGATCGATCAGCACGACGATGGCCGATGCGACTTGAGCGATATCACGGTCCTGCTGGTCGAGCGCCGCCTGCTGCTCCTTCGTGAGCGATTGGAGAGCGGCGGGGTAGATTGCTTGCTGCGGTGACTGAGATTGCTGCGCGCGGCAGGCGATGCTGGCGGAGAACAACAGAAACGCGGCCAGCGTGGCGGAGATGCGTGATTTCATGATGCAGACGACTTCGGTTTCTAAGGCGTAGATTGTATCGCCGTCCGCGCCTGAAAACGGTAAGAAATACTTAGTTTCAGAATTTTGCATGGAGGCGCGGACGTAACGGATCAAGCACACGTCTTGCTGCCGATATGAAGGACGATCAACTTCCAACGCTTCTTCGCCGAGGCTGAACATGCGACTCGTCGACTGGAACATCCAATGGGGACGCGGCGTGGATGGCCGCGTCGATCTCCCGCGCATCGTCGCCGAGGCGAAGGCGCTGCACGACTTCGATATCCTGTGCCTGCAGGAAGTGACGCGCGGCTTTCACGAAAGCGAACAGGCGGGCGGACTGGCGGGCCATCCGAGCGCGGATCAATTCGCGGAACTCGAAGCGCTGATTCCCGGTGCGACCGTCATCGACGCAATCGGCTCCGATCTGCCGCCCGTGGGCGCCGGTATCGCACGCCGTCAGTTCGGCAACGCGATCGTCAGCCGCCTGCCGGTGCGTCAGGTGCTGCGTCATTCATTGCCGTGGCCCGCCGATCCCGCGAAACCGTCGATGCTGCGCGTCGCGCTCGAAGCCGTCATCGATACGGACGTCGGCCCGCTGCGCATCATCAGCACGCATCTGGAGTTTTATTCGGAGAAGCAGCGGCTCGCGCAAGTCGCGCGTCTGCGCGAACTTCACGCCGAAGCGTGCGCGCACGCGCGTCAGCCCGCGCAGGCCGAAAGCCAGGCGAGCCCGTTCGCCGACACCGCGCGGCCGATCTCCGCAATCGTCTGCGGCGACTTCAACAGTGCCTTCGACAGCTCGGCATATCGCACGATGCTGGAGCCGCTTGCCGATGCGCCCTCGTTCGTCGATGCATGGGCCTGCGCGCATCCGAACGAGCCGCGCGCGGCGACCGTCGGTCTGTACGATCACGATCAATGGCCCGATGGCCCGTTCGCGTGCGACTTCATCTTCGTCACCGAAGAGCTGAAGCCGCGCATCGCAGGCTGCGAAGCGGACCAGTCGAGCCGGTCATCGGATCATCAGCCGATGTGGCTCGAACTGCGTTAAGCGTCCTCTTCGCGCGAAAGGCCGTAGAGCGCCTGCAACACCGCCGCCCGCGCCTGACCGACGATCATCCCGCGCCAGATATCGTCGTCGATATAGAACGCCGCGCGAATCTGGCGGCGAATGTCGGCCTTCAGCGCATCGGGCGCGTCCGCGTGATGACGAACCCAGACATCCGCGCGCAGCATGTCGAGCATATCGGTGAGCGGCACGGTGCCGTATTCGATCGCGATCGATGCAATCGCGGCATGGGCGCACGTCTGTCGCAAGGTATCGAGCAGAGGCCCGGCGACATCGGCCGCGATCGACGTGCCATCCGCAGGGCTCGTCACGTCCGCGCCCCACCAGCGCCGCGCGCGCGCCACATCGCCGACGCAAATCTTCGCGCCGAAGCCACTCGGGCCGAGGCCCGTATGAAAATCGATCCAGCCGATCGCCGTGCACGTCTCGCCGTATTCCGCCAGCAGATTGCGCATCGTGCGCGTGCTCCACGCCGTCTCTTCGCCGCCGTAGAACATGCCCTGCGCGTGCGTGTACTGTCCCGTCGTCACCGCCTGCTGATACGCCCATTGCCCGCGCGTGTCGATATAAGCGCGAATCGCCGCGACGTTCGCTTCGTCGGGCGGCCAGTTCGCGGGAACCAGCAGATCGTGCAGTTCCGCGTAGCCGGGGTTCTGCGGCAATGGCCCGCTGAAATCCACGCTGTTGCGATTCAGATCGACATTGCCTTCCGTCGTGCGGCTCAGATACGAGAAGCCATACGGATTGATCGCATGTACGAGCAGCATCGCGACGCCGAGTTTCTCCATCAGCGCGGGCAAAGCTTCGTCGCGCATCAACGCGATCTGCGCGCCCGAGCCGCAAAAGCCTTCGACGCCATGCGTCGCGGACGTGAGCACGAGCAAACGCTTCGCATCGGCCGGGCCGATACGCACGACATCGGTTGCGAGCGTCTCGCCTTCGAGACCGTCGACACCTTCGAGCACGCGCGTATCGACCGCGAGTTTTCGCTCGGCGGCCGTATCGAGAAATCGCCCGCGCGCCTCGCGATAGGTCGATGAAAACATGTCCGCCTCCTCAGGCGCGCGAGAGAAATGCTTCGACCAGACGCACCCAGTACGTCGAGCCGAGCGTGAGGACGTCATCGTTGAAATCGTAGCTGCTGTTATGCAGCATGCACGGTCCGATCCCATGACCGTGATCGCGATGCGCACCCAGTCCGTTGCCGATATACGCGTAGCAGCCAGGCCGCTCCAGCAGCATGTACGAGAAGTCCTCGGCGCCCATCGTCGGATCGATGTTCGTAGTCACCTTGTCCGCACCGACGACCTTTTGCATCACGCCGAGCGCGAACTGCGTCTCGGCTTCCGTGTTCACTGTCGGCGGATAGTTGCGCACGAAACTGACTTCGGCCTTGCATCGATACGCCGACGCCGTCGCCGCGACGATCTCCCTCATGCGCGTCTCGATCAGATCGAGCACATCGACGGAAAACGTGCGCACGGTGCCGGCAAGCGTCGCGGTCGTCGGGATGGCGTTGATCGCGTGGCCCGCCTGCATGCGCGTGATCGAAAGCACGGCAGCGTCGATGGGCCGCTTGTTGCGCGTCACGATGCTCTGCAAGCCCGTGCCGATCTGCAGCGCGGTGAACACGGGATCGACGCCATCGTGCGGAATCGCGGCATGCGCGCCCACGCCTTCGATGCGGATCTCGAACTCATTGCTCGATGCCTGCGTCGCACCGACACGCGCGCCGAATTCGCCCGCCGCCATGCCCGGCCAGTTGTGCAACGCGAACACGGCATCGACAGGAAAACGCTCGAAAAGGCCGTCTTCGATCATCGCTTTCGCGCCGCCGCCGCCTTCCTCCGCAGGCTGAAAAATGAAGACGACCGTGCCGTCGAAGTCGCGATGCTTCGCGAGATATTGCGCGGCGCCGAGGAGCATCGCGGTGTGGCCGTCGTGGCCGCACGCATGCATCTTGTTCTCGTGGCGCGACGCATGCGCGAAGGTGTTCAGCTCGGGAATCGGCAGTGCATCCATGTCGGCGCGCAGTCCGATCGCGCGCTTGCTCGCGCCTTTCTTCAACACGCCGACGACGCCCGTCTTGCCGAGCCCCCGCGTCACTTCGATATCCCAGCTCTCGAGCTTCTGCGCGACCAGTTCGGCGGTGCGCGCTTCTTCGTAGCAGAGTTCGGGATGCGCGTGAATATCGCGGCGAATGGCCTGAATCTCGTCGCGCGACCGGGCGATCTCGGGAATGATCGACATGCTTGCCTCGTGTGTGATTGAGTGACCGAAGCATTGTCGATGGCCGGAAATAACAGCGAAAGCTGATATTTCTTGTCCGTGACTTAAGGAAAGCTTTAGCTTTCCTTCGCCGGTATCGCGCCACGCGAACGCATCCGGATGCGTTCCTGCACGACGCTCATCACCGCATGACGGTCGTGAATCCTGCGCTCCAGCATGCCGACGACGCGGCGCGGCGTATTCTTCGCGAGCGGCAGCACGCGCAACGCCGGATCGCTCGCCCACGAGCCGTATTCGAGCAGCGGCACGACGGAAACGCCCGCATCCTGCCGCACGAGTTCGACGATCACTTCGAGCGAATTCAGTTCGAGAAACTCGTTCACCGCGAGACGGTTGTGCTTGAGCGCGCGATCGATCAGCGCGCCGGTGCGCTGCGCGCGATCGAAACGCAGAAATGGCCGGCTCGCGAGCATGTCGGCCACGCTGACCGGGGCGATGGCGCGCGAACCGACCGCGACGAGCGGCTCCGAATAGAGCGGTGTCCAGTTGAGACTCGCCGGCGTCTTGCCCGCCATCTCGACGATCACCGCGGCGTCGATCTCGCCCGCTTCGACCTGCGGCGCGAGCGCGAGCGCCTTGCCGGTGAAAAGCCGCACATCGAGCCGCGGATACTGGCCTTTCAATTCGGTGACGACGGACGCGAGCGCGCCCATCGCCGAATCGACTGCGCCGATGGCGACCGATCCGGCGATTTCATCGTCGAGGCCGGTGAGACGCATGCTGTCGTACAGCGCGACGATGCGCTCCGCCTGCGGCAAAACCTGCTTGCCGATGCTCGTCAGCCGGTTCGTGCGCCCCACGCGATCGAAGAGCGGCCGCTTCAGGTCGTCTTCGAGCGATTGCATCTGCATGCTTACCGCCGCTTGCGTGAGCGCGACTTTCTCGGCGGCGGCGGCGAAGGAGCCGTAGCGCGCGACGGCGATGAAGGTGCGCAAAAAGCGAATGTTGCTCATCGTGCGTTGGGGAGAACCCGGATCGTTCGATCAGGTTTCCTTGAGTGTCAGTTCAGAAATTCTATATTTTCTTATTTCAACTCGGCGTAATGTTTGCGTGTTGCAGCGGCTCGCGTGCATGGTGCGAGCCGACATAAAAGCGGATGTCGTCGCCCCTGATCAATCGCCCCACGCCCACGGAGTGCATTCGATGAGCACCGTACTACCCGCAGCCCACGCGGCCGAAGAGAACGCCGCGATCAACATGTCCGGCCGGCGAGCGATCGTCGTATCGACCATCGGCAACGCGCTCGAATGGTTCGACTTCATGGTCTACGGCTTCTTCGCCGTGATCATCGCCAAGCTGTACTTTCCCGCGACAAACCCCACCATCTCGCTGCTCGCGACCTGGGCGACATTCGGCGTCGGCTTCCTGACGCGGCCGCTCGGCGGCATCGTGCTGGGCGCGGTCGCGGATCGCGTCGGGCGCAAGTCGGCGCTCACGCTCACCATCTCGCTGATGGCGGTCGGCATCGCGATCATCGCGTTCGCGCCGACGTATGCCGCGATCGGCATCGCCGCGCCCTTGCTGATGCTGCTCGGCCGCCTGATTCAGGGCTTCTCGGCAGGCGGCGAAGTGGGCTGCGCGACGGCGTTCCTCGTCGAATACGCGCCCGCCAACAAGCGCGGCTATTTCGGCAGCTTCCAGATGGTCGCGCAAGCGGCGGCGAGTCTCGCGGGCTCGTTCTTCGGCGCGGTGCTCACGCGCACGCTGAGCCCCGAGCATCTGAATAGCTGGGGCTGGCGCGTTCCGTTCGTCTGCGGTCTGCTGATCGTGCCGGTCGGTCTGTATCTGCGCTCGAAACTGGATGAATCGCCGGTGTTCGTCGAGAAGGCGCAGAAGAACGAACTGAGCACGCGGCCGATCCGCGACACCGCCACGAAACACTGGATGCCCGTGCTCGCAGGCTTCGGCCTCACGGTGTTCGGCACCATCGGTACGTACATCTTCCTGCTGTATCTGCCGACGCACGCCACGCGCGTGCTGCACATGGCGCTCACCGACGGCCTCATCAGCTCGACGATCGGCGCGCTCGTGTATCTCGTCTGCTGCCCGATCTTCGGCCGGCTGTCGGATCGCGTCGGCCGCAAGAAGCTGATGGCGACCGCGCTCGCGCTGTCGCTCGTCACGGCGTATCCGATCTTCGCCGTGCTCACCGCGCATCCGAGCCTGCCGATGCTGATCGTCTGCCAGGCGCTGCTGATGACGTATCTCGGCATCTTCCAGGGCTGCTATCCGGCGTTCATCTCCGAACTGCTGCCTTCGAGCGTGCGTTCGACGGGCATCTCGGTGAGCTACAACGTCGCGGTGATGATCTTCGGCGGCTTCGCGCCGGCCATCGTGCAATGGCTGACGATGACCACGGGCGACCCGCTCTCGATCTGCTATTACGTGATCTTCGGCAGCGCGGTCGCGCTCCTGACTATCCTCCCGCTGCGCGACCGCTACAGCGACGCGCTGCGGTAAGCCTGCTGCATTGCGCTCGCAAAGGAAGGAGAATGGGCGGCCCGCACGGAAATCCGGCTCGCTTAAGTCTGAATTAAGAAAGCGCGCTTACGCTAAAGACTGACTGACCCAACCCCTCCTTCCGGCCGCGCATGCGGCCATTTTTTTTGGAGCGCCACGATGCAGATGATTCTTCGCCTGATCCTGATCCTCGTGGCGCTCGTCGTCTTTACGACGGTCGGGGAGTTCCTTCTGTCGCTCGTCGCGCGGGCCGTGCTCACGCACTGAACCGCTTCGCCGCTGCGGGCATGCTTCGTGCGCCCGCAGCATCTCGTGGCCCGCGCCAGGCTTTCGATCGGGAAAGTTTCGCGTCAGGTGCCTATACTGGCTGAGTGTCGTCTTCGCCGCATCGCCGGCGCCCGAAGGTCCTGCGCCCGCCGCACAGACCCTTTTTCGCCGCCCTTCCTTCTCGGCGCCCGACACGCTTCACCGCATCTTCGCCTCTCTCAAGCCGTGCCGCTTCATCGCCGCATTCGTGCAGCAGCTTGCTGCACAATTCCAGGAGATTGCCCGATGCCACAACGTCACATCCCCCAATCGAAAACCACGCACGCCGACACACCCAACAAGACGCGGCGAGCCAAAGCCGACGAGTCCACCGCCACGTTCACCTTCACCGTCAACGGCAGCAGCCATACGCTGTCGATCGATCCGCGCACCACGCTATTAGATGCATTGCGCGAGCATCTTCATCTGACCGGCACGAAGAAAGGCTGCGATCACGGCCAATGCGGCGCATGCACCGTTCATGTGAACGGCCGCCGCGTGAACTCGTGTCTGTGCTTCGCAGCCGCCTGCGATGGCGACACCATCACGACGATCGAAGGCATCGGCGAAGTCGAGGCGCTGCATCCGCTGCAGGCCGCGTTCGTCGAATGCGACGGCTATCAGTGCGGCTACTGCACGGCCGGCCAGTTGATGTCGGCGGTGGCGCTGCTCGATGAACCCATCGGTCCGAGCGACAACGACGTGCGCGAAGCGATGAGCGGCAATCTGTGCCGCTGCGGCGCGTATCAGAACATCGTCAGCGCGATCCAGTCGGTGCGGGCGACCAAGCCGTCGTCGAAATAAGGAGCGCCGACATGGACATGTTCCAACTCTCCCGCGCGCGCGACATGCGCGACGCGATCAACGCAGGCGCGCTCGCGCATACCGCGCAGCAAGGCGCGGAAGTGCGCTTTCTCGCGGGCGGCACGACCCTGCTCGACCTGATGAAGCTCAATGTCGAGCGGCCGATGCGCGTCGTCGATATCAGCCGCCTGCCGCTCGACAAGATCGAGGAAACGAAGGACGGCGGCGTGCTTATCGGCGCGACCTCGCGCAACTCGGATCTCGCGCATCATCCGCTGATTCGCGATCGTTACGCGGTGCTGTCGCAAGCGGTGCTCGCTGGCGCGTCCGTGCAGTTGCGCAACATGGCGACCACCGGCGGCAACATTCTGCAGCGCACGCGCTGCGTGTATTTCCGCGACACGACCTCGCCGTGCAACAAGCGCGAGCCGGGCAGCGGCTGCTCGGCGATTCAGGGCTTCAATCGCATGATGGCGATTCTCGGCACGAGCGAGTCGTGCATCGCGAGCAATCCGTCGGACATGTGCGTGGCGCTGCAGGCGCTCGAAGCGACGGTTCATGTGGAAGGCACGGCCGGCAAGCGCGCGATTCCCATCGATGAATTCTTCCTTGTGCCCGGCGCCACGCCCGATCGCGAGAACGTGCTCGATGCCGGCGATCTGATCACGCACGTCACCTTGCCGCCGCCGGTCGAAGGCGCGCGCTCGGCTTATCTCAAGCTGCGCGATCGCGCGTCGTACGAGTTCGCGCTGGCGTCGGCGGGCGTCGTGATCGGCGTGAAGGACGGACGCATCGCGCATGCGCGCGTGGGTCTCGGCGGTGTCGGCACGAAGCCGTGGCGATCGCGCGAGGCGGAGAAGGAACTGCAGGGCGCCGCGCCCGATGAAGTCACCTTCAGGCGCGCCGCCGACGCCGCGCTCGCCGATGCGAAGCCGCAAAGCGAGAACGGCTTCAAGGTCGAGCTATCGAAGCGCTGCATCGTGCATACGCTCAAGATGGTCACGCAAACATCCTGAACCCGACCGAGGAACCCGAACATGTCCACCGCGCCCGACATTACGCAGTCCTTCATTGGACGGCCCCAGTCGCGCATCGACGGACCGCTGAAGGTCTGCGGCCGCGCGACTTACACTTCCGACATCGACTTGCCCGGCATGCTGTACGCCGTGCCGGTCGGCGCCACCATCGCGAGCGGCAGGATCACGTCGCTCGAATTCGCCGCCGCGCAAGCCATGCCCGGCGTGAAGCTGATTCTTCATCGCGGCAATATCGGCCGCTTCTATCGCATCTCCGGCAATTCGATCGATACCGGTTTCGTCGACGAGAATCGCCCGCCGTTCGAAGACGACGTCATTCGCTACTACGGGCAATACGTCGCGCTCGTGGTCGCGGACACGTTCGAAGCGGCGAGCGCCGCGGCCGGCGCGGTCAAGGTCGGCTACGACAAGACGCCGCACGACGTGAGCGCGACGCTCGATACGGACAAGAAGCTCGACGTCCACAGCGAGCGCGGCGATCCCGACAAGGCCTTCGACGATGCGCCCGTGAAGATCGACGAAAACTATGTGACGCCGGTCGAGACGCATAACCCGATCGAGCTGCACGCGACCGTCGCGCACTGGAACGGCGAGAGCTACACGTTCTATGAGACGAGTCAGGCGGTGGCCAACCATCAGGGCACGCTGATGCAGATGCTCGGCCTGCCGAAAGAGAAGGTGCGCGTGATCTCGCGCTATCTCGGCTCGGGCTTCGGCGGCAAGCTGTGGATGTGGCCGCATTCGCTGCTCGCCGCGGCCGCGACGCGGCAACTGGAGCGGCCCGTCAAGCTCGTGCTGTCGCGCAAGATGATGTTCCAGAACGTCGGGCACCGGCCGACCACGCAGCAGCGCGTGCGGCTCGCGGCGACGCAGGACGGCAAGCTCGTCTCGTTGCAGCACGACTTCGTGAATCACGAAGCCATCGCCGACGACTACGCGGAAGACTGCGGCGAAGCGACGCCGTCGATGTACAGCACGCCCAATCTGCGCGTGACGGGCGGCACCGTGAAACGCAATGTCGGCTCGCCCACGTCGATGCGCGGACCCGGCGCGGTGCCTGGCCTCTTCGCGCTCGAATCGGCGATGGACGAGCTGGCCATCGCGTTGAAGATCGATCCTGTCGAGCTGCGTTTGCGAAACGAGCCGAGCGTCGATGAAAGCAGCGGCCTGCCGTTTTCGTCGCGGCATTTCGTCGAATGCCTGAAGACGGGCGCGGACAAGTTCGGCTGGTCCAAGCGCACGCCGGAAGTCGGCTCGATGACGCGCGACGGTCTCACGCTCGGCTGGGGCGTCGGCGCGTGCAGCTGGCCGGGCCTGCGCTTTTCGGCGGACGCGACCGTCGACCTGCGTTCGGACGGCACGGCGCGCGTCGCGTGCGGCACGCAGGATATCGGCACGGGCACGTACACGATCCTCGCGCAGCTCGTCGCGGAGCATACGGGCATACCGCTCGACAAGATCGAAGTCGGTCTCGGCGATACGTCGCTGCCGCTCGGCCCGGTGTCCGGCGGATCGGCGGCGACGGCATCGGTGATTCCGGCGGTATCGGACGCCGTTCGCGCGGCCATCAAGACGTTGCTCGCGCGTGCCGTGAAGGCGGAAGGATTGCCGTTCGCGGGGGCCAAGGCGGACGAGCTCGCGATGAGCGGCGGGCATGTGCATCGCAAGAACGAACGGCCCGAAAGCGGCGTGCCGTTCGGGCGCATTCTCGAAGCCGCGAAGCTGCATGCGGCCTCGGGTAGCGGCAGCGCGAAAGGCGGCTTCGACGATCCGCTGAAGAAGAAGTGGTCGATCCACTCGTACGGCGCGCACTTCGCCGAAGTGACGTGGGAACCGTCTACGGCGCGCTTGCGGGTGAGCCGCGTCGTCACCGTGATCGATGCGGGCAAGATCCTCAATCCGCGTGCGGGACGCAATCAGATCGAAGGCGCGGTCGTGATGGGCGTCGGCATGGCGCTCTTCGAGCACACCGTCTACGACGAACGAAGCGGCGCGCCGGTCAACAGCAGCCTCGCGGATTACGTCGTCGCGACCAACGCCGATACGCCGAAGATGGACGTCACGTTCCTCGACTATCCCGACACGATCTTCAACGAGCTCGGCGCGCGGGGGATCGCGGAGATCGGGCTGGCGGGGATCGCGGCGGCGATTACGGGTGCGGTGTATCACGCGACGGGCGTACGCGTGAGGAAGCTGCCGGTGATGATCGAGGACTTGCTGTAAGCCCGTTTGCGGCGTGCCCCGGCTTCCGTAGCGTTCGACGATGCGGAAGCCGGACCGATTCGGTTAGACCGGGTTCGTATAATGGAGTCCGTGGCGAATCGGTTTTCGACTCGCGCATCCATCGGGCAAACCAATGAAAGACCGCACTGGAAATCCGCTGACCGAGCGGGAATTCGATCGCCTGGAAGACTTTCTCGACTCCCTCGGCGACGAAGCGATGACCGTCGAAATGATGGACGGCTTTTTCGCCGCGCTCATTTGCGGCCCTGAATTGATCATGCCCACCGAATGGCTCTCCGCCGTACTGGGAAATAGCGTCCCCTTCACGACCACCAAGGAAGGCGAGCAGATCCTCGGTATGATGATCCGTCACTGGAACACGATCGCAGATGAGCTTGAGCGAACGCTTTACGATGAAGAGGCGCTTTATTTTCCGGTGCTGTCAGTGGACGAAGACGGCACTGCCTTGGCCAATGAGTGGGCCGTTGGCTTCATGAGCGGTGTAGAGATGCGGCACGGAAGCTGGCACGAGTTGTTCGATGACGACGACCACGCTGGATCGTTAGTGCCTATCTTGATGCTGTGTCACGAGCATGATCCGGACCCCAAGTCACGCACCAACCCGAAAGGACTCGAAAATCGGGAAGACGTGATAACAATGATGATCGGGGGCCTGAGCCACATCTACCGCTATTTCGAACCGCACCGAAGGGCAAGAGCGAATGCAGGCGTGCCGCAAATGGCGCGGCTGAAAGTGGAGAAAATCGGCCGGAATGAGCCGTGCCCGTGCGGCAGCGGACGCAAGTACAAACACTGCTGCGGCGCCGACGCGTCTTCGCTTCATTGAGTGGCGCGTGGCCCCTTCATAGGCTTGAAGTCGAGTCAGGCGGGACTGCCCTTTCGCAGGAGACGCTACGGCAAATCGCTATGCTAGACTGCATGCGCGGTTCTACGCCGAAGAGACGGACACCGTACAGCCGTTGACTCGCGCAGCGGATCAACCTTCCAGACAGCCATGAAGCCCTCGATCGCACTAGAAGCTCACCGTGACGAGATCCGTCGCATTATCGAAGCGCATCGCGCGAAGAACGCGCGCATCTTCGGTTCAGTCGCACGCGGTGAAGATACGGAGGAAAGCGACCTCGATCTCCTGATCGACCCTACCCCGAAAACATCGCTGCTCGATATCGGTGCGATGCGCCATGAGTTGCGCGAGTTGCTCGGCGTGAAAGTGGATGTGTTGACTCCCCGCTCGCTGCCTGACCGGACTCGCGATGCGATCATCGCAGGCGCCATTCCGGTATGAGCCGGGACGCGCTTACGTTAAGCGAATACGTCGATCACGTTATAACGGCGATCGGACGAATCGCGCGCTATACCGACGGGTTAAACGAAGCAGCCTTCAGCGATGACGAACTGGTGCAAGACGCCGTGGTCCGCAATATCGAAGTCATCGGCGAAGCGTGTCGAAATATCCGCCGATACTTTCCCGCCTTCGTCACCCAACATCCCGAAGTCCCGTTCCAGTCCGCGTACGAAATGCGAAACGCCCTGACGCACGGCTACCATAAGATCGATTTCGGCGTCGTCTGGGTGACGCTCCGTGAAGACCTGCCCGCGCTCGGCAAACAGTTCGAGTCGCTTGCCGTCGAACTGTAGAACGCCAGTTAGCGTCGTCCAGGACGGTTCCATCAGGCGCGGACCGGTCCCGCGCGCACACAGGCACACCGCTTGCAACGCCGCCACGCTTCGATCCTCCCCCAAGACGCGCTACCATAGCTACCTGCCCATCCCCAAACCCCTGTGCAGCAGCAAACTCAGCCGGAGTGCCCATGACCGACATGATCAAACAACACGGCCTTCAGGTCGACGCGAATCTCGCGAAGTTCGTCGATGAAGAAGCCATCCCCGGCACGGGCGTCGATAGCGCGTCCTTCTGGAAGGGATTCGATGCCATCGTCCACGATCTCGCGCCGAAAAACCGCGCGTTGCTCGCCGAGCGCGACCGTCTTCAGACCGAGCTCGACAACTGGCATCGCAGCAATCCCGGCCCGGTGCGCGATCCGCGCGCCTATCGCAAGTTTCTCGAAGAGATCGGTTATATCGTGCCCGCGCCCGCGCATGTGCAGGCGAGCACCGCCAATGTCGATCGCGAAATCGCCGAGCAGGCCGGCCCGCAGCTCGTCGTGCCGCTCTCGAACCTGCGCTATGCGCTCAACGCCGCCAACGCCCGCTGGGGCAGCCTCTACGACGCGCTCTACGGCACCGATGCCATCGATGAAAGCGACGGCGCCGAGCGCACCGCGCAGTTCAATCCGAAGCGCGGCGCGAAGGTGATCGCCTATGCGCGCGCGTTCCTCGACGACAACGCGCCCCTCGCGCACGGCTCGCACGCCGACGCGACGAAGTACAGCGTCGAACAGGGCAAGCTCGTCGTCACGCTGAAGGACGGCGCCAAGAGCGGCCTCGCCAACGCCGAACAATTCGCGGGCTATCAGGGCGACGCGAAAGAACCCGTCGCGATCCTGCTCAAGCACAACGACCTGCACTTCGAGATTCAGATCGACGCGAGCAACTTCATCGGCAAGACGGATGCCGCGCATGTGAAGGACGTGCTCATCGAAGCGGCGGTGAGCACGATCATCGACTGCGAGGATTCGGTCGCGGCCGTCGATGCCGCCGACAAGACGCAGCTTTATCGCAACTGGCTCGGGCTGATGCAAGGCCATCTCGCCGAGCAGGTAACGAAGAACGGCAAGTCCTTCACGCGCAGCATGAATCCGGATCGCGAATACACCGCGCCGAACGGCTCGACGCTCAAGCTGCACGGACGTTCGCTCTTGTTCGTGCGCAACGTCGGCCATCTGATGACGAACCCCGCCGTGCTCGACCGCGACGGCAAAGAGATTCCCGAAGGCATCCTCGATGCCGTGATGACCACGCTCGGCGCGTTGCACGATCTGAAGAACAAGATGAACTCGCGCACGGGTTCCATCTATATCGTGAAGCCGAAGATGCACGGTCCCGCCGAAGTGGCGTTCGCCGACGAGCTCTTCTCGTGCGTCGAAGACCTGCTCGGCCTGCCGCGTCACACCATCAAGATGGGCATCATGGACGAGGAGCGCCGCACGAGCGTCAACCTCAAGGCGTGTATCGCGGCGGCGGGCGCGCGTGTCGCGTTCATCAACACGGGCTTCCTGGACCGCACCGGCGACGAGATGCATTCGTCGATGGAAGCCGGCCCGATGATGCGCAAGGGCGACATGAAGTCGTCGAAGTGGATCAGCTCGTATGAGCGCAACAACGTGCTCGTCGGCCTGAACACCGGCTTGCGCGGGCGCGCGCAGATCGGCAAGGGCATGTGGGCGATGCCCGATCTCATGCACGCGATGCTCGAACAGAAGATCGCGCATCCGAAGGCCGGCGCGAACACCGCATGGGTGCCCTCGCCCACGGCAGCCACGCTGCACGCGCTGCACTATCACATGGTCGATGTGCAGCAGGTTCAGCAGGAACTCGAAAGCATCGACTACGACGGCCAGAAGAACGAGCTGCTCGATGGTCTGCTGACGATTCCCGTCGTCGACAAGCCCACGTGGTCGGAAGAGGACATCAAAAACGAAATCGAGAACAACGCGCAGGGCATTCTCGGTTATGTCGTGCGTTGGGTCGATTCGGGCGTCGGTTGCTCGAAGGTGCCGGACATTCACGATGTCGGCCTGATGGAAGACCGCGCGACCTTGCGCATTTCCAGCCAGCACATTGCGAACTGGCTGCGTCACGGCATCGTCACAGAAGAGCAGGTTCGTCAGACGCTCGAACGCATGGCCGCCGTCGTCGACAAGCAGAACGAAGCCGACCCGTACTATCGCCCGATGGCGCCCTCGTTCGATAGCTCGTTCGCATTCAAGGCGGCGTGCGCGCTCGTGTTCGAAGGACGCACGCAACCAAGCGGTTATACGGAACCGTTGCTGCACAAGTTCCGTCTTGCCGTGAAGGCATCGGCGTAAAGCGATGAAACGCGCACATACGGCATCGCGCCGTATGTGCGCATCGAATACTTACTGCTCCGACCAGAGCTTGCCCGCGGTCGCCCAGTTCTCGCGCTTCACATCCGTCAGAATGATGTCCACCGAGCCCGGCTCGCAGCCGAGCGTCTCGCATGTCGTGCGCGTGATCGCCTCGACGAACTTGCGCTTCTCTTCCGCCGTGCGGCCTTCGAATAGCTGAATGTTGAATGTCGGCATGCCGTTGATCTCCTGTTTGAATTGAACCGGTATTCAGTCGCGATACGACGCATCGATGCGATCGAGCTTGCGCAATAGCGCGGGCCATTCGAGCGCGCCTTCGATGGCGTCGTCGTCGTGCAATTGCGACGCGGTGCGCGTGACCACGTCCGGCGTCGGTACGATCATCTTGCTCACGCCCGCGAGCGCGCGAAGTTGAATATCGCATGCCTTGACGAGCATATCCATCAGCACATAAGCCTCGGCGATGGTGCGCCCGAGCGTGAGCGGCCCGTGATTGCGCAGCAGCATCGCGCGATGCGCGCCGAGACTCGCGACGAGACGTTCGCCTTCCGCCGGCGAAAACGCGAGGCCTTCGTAGCCGTGATACGCGAGATGGCCGTGAAAGCGCATCGCGTGTTGCGACGCGGGCAGCAGGCCATGCGGTTGCGCCGAGACGGCAATCGCCTCGCGCACGTGCAGATGCATCACGCACGCGGCGTCTTCCCGCGCGGCGTGCACGGCGCCGTGCAGCGCGAAGCCCGTCGCGTTCACCGGATGCGCGCTCTCGCCGATCACGTTGCCGTCGATATCGATTTTCACGAGATTCGACGCCGTGACTTCATCGAATGAAAGCCCGAACGGATTGATCAGAAAGCGCCCCGGCTCGCCCGGCACGCTCGCGGAAATATGCGTGTAGACGACATCGTCCCAGCCGTTGAGCGCGACGAGCCGGTACGCGGCGGCGAGTTCGACGCGCGTCGCCGTTTCGGCTGCCGAGCGCGGCCCGCTTTCCGCGATCCTGCGCTCAGGCGTGTGGGTGAACGACATGCGAATCTCCTAGTTTCGATGGTCCGGACAGGCGCCGCTCCAGGGCGATGACCGCCCACGACGCCAGCACGAACGGCGCGGTCAATGCCGCGATGCCGATGCAATCGATCACGCGCTCGATCAGCACCGCCGCGACGATCGCGATGATCGCATAGCGCTTGCCGAGCGGCGCGGCCGCGAGCGCCGCAAGCGCCGCGTTGAAGCCGCACGCGCCCGAGAGCACGACGGCATCGCTCGTGCCGCCGAGGCCGTGCAGCGTCGCGCCGAGCGCGCTGCCCGCGAGCGCCCAGCCCGCCTGCGAGGGCCGCGACGCGAACAATCCCGCTGCGATCAACGCGCCCGCGAGCGCGCCGGTCGCGAACGTGATCGGCGCGAGCCCGGCGAACGCGGCTTCAAGCATCGGGATAAAGCCGGCGGCGACTTGCGGGATCGCGCCGGTATCGCCGCGATCGGCGAAGAGCGGCAGCCAGCACCACGTGACGATGATGGCCGGGCTCGAAAAAGTCGGCAACCGGTAGCGCGAGAGAACGTGCGCGAGCTTGCTGGCGAGAAAGGTCGCGAACATCGACGCGACGATGGCGACAGCCGTGGCCTGCGACGCATCGCCGATGAACGCGAACGCGGCGAGCGCGGCGAGCGCGCCATTGAAGCCGTAGAGCGCGTCGCGAAACGCGGGCGCGTCGTCATCCTCGATGATTACGCTGATGACATTGCCCGTCAGCGTGCCGATGAGAAGGCCGCACGCGAGGCGCGGGCTCGCGCACAGGACCGCGAGAAACAGGAGCGCGCCGGTCGCGGCATTGCGCTGAAGCACGATTTGCCCGATCGCGCGGGCGAAACTGCGGACTTGGTCGCCGAAGGCGGCGTTCGAATGGAGAGCGGAAGACATGCTGGGCGGCGACGGCACGGGAAGCCGCCAGCATAAAGCAGTCAGCGCGCGCCGGGCGGCGGCGCGCCGAATAACCTGTATGTGACCTGAAGCAGAGGGTGCGGCGGCGCTTAATTGAAGGCCATCGGGACCAGCGGAGTCGGCTCGCCGACGCCCGGATTGGCCATCGAAAGATCCGCGCTCATTTTCACGATTTCCGTGACATTTTCGCGGAAGTTGGGGTGGCTTTCCCAGGTGATGTAGCTCGCGTCCATGACAGCGGACAGCGTGAGCAGGGCAAAAGCGACTTTCTCGATGACTTCGTAACGGCGGCGCATAGTAAAGGTCCTCAAACTTTGCGACATTGTAACAGATTTAAGGGTTTTCCCTTAAGGGTATGTTGCAACGCCGCAAATCCGCCGCCGTTACTGCGTTTGCGCTCCGGCCCCCATTCGGCTGACGCGTTTCAGAAGCGAAACTCGTTGAAGAATTTTTCGCGGTCGATCACGGTGAGTGCGGCGCGCTTGTGCGGGAAGTCGAATTCCTTCAGCGTATGAAAGCCCATGCGATGCATGTACGCGATATGCCGCACATGATCGACGCGCGGTTCGCCGACGAGCCGTTCGGTGCGCGGATCGTCGATGAACATGTAGTGCAGCACGCCGCTCCACCACGCCTTGAGCTTGCCTGCGCTCTGGAACTGCGCATCGCCGATCAGCAGGTGCAGGCCGCGATCGAAGTCGCCCGCATCGTAGAACGGACCCAGGCGATCTTCTTTCGCCCAGTAGAACTCGAAGTAGCCGAAGGGGTGATCGTCGAAGTAGCCGATCATCGGATGCATGTGCGGATCTTCGCGACGTTCCTTCAGGTAAGCCGCGTGCTCGGCGCGGGTGCCGCGCTGGTCCCAGAAGTGCGCGACGCGGTCGAGATTCATCCAATCGCTGAAGAATTGCGAGTCCGCGTCGGGGTCGGCGGTGCGCAGGCTGAAGGTCATGTCGATCTGGGGGAAGTGACGTTCGTAGATCGTGCCTTCGGTGTTGTTTGGTCTTACCGGGTGCGTGACGTCGCCGGTTTGCATGTAGCTGAGCAAGGTTTCGCTCGATGCGGGCGCCTTCAGCCACGGTTTGGCGATTTGCCAGAACGTCTGGCGGGATGTCGTCAGGAGGAGATAGTCTTCGACGTGTTCTGCGTTGTCGATCAGGTTTTGATTCTGCGCTTGTGCTACGAGGGCTTCGGCTTTTTGTGCGTCGGTGCCTGAATACTGGAGTGCAAGCGTCGCCGTGCGGCGCTCAGGTTCGTTGCAGTAGATATCGCATAGCGTTTCTAGCAACGCGTCTGCGTTCCATGTTGTCAAGGTGCGGTTCGCTCGTTGCTTTGCTGTTGCCGCTAGGTCTGGATCGAAACGGATGTTCATCGTTGAGTCTCGGGTAGGTTTGGGTTTGGATTTGGGTTTGGGTTCGCTTGGGCTTTCGGGAAGTCCTGTTTTCGTGTCGGTCTATTTGCTCTGCCCCTCCCCGGGGCGGGGGTCACTTTCTTTGCTGCTGCAAAGAAAGTAACCAAAGAAACAGCTATCCCCAGCCTAAGCACTTCACACCGGCCGCGGCACAGACGATTGGCTGAATGGCCCGGCAGTAGGGAGTGCCCTCACAAGCAGACAAGGGCTTGGACCGCGCACGGTCTGACTCATCGCACCACACGACAAACTGGTTCAGCACCAAATAGCTCCGGCCCGCTTCGCGGCCGATGGGTCAATCGGGTGCGCGTGGGCTTCTTCTTCGATGGTTTCCCTCGCATACCCAACGGCAGCGCGTAGCGCTGTGCCGAAGCTCTTTCGTGCTGAACCAGCGCCCTAAAAGAACTAGCTCGTCAGACCGTGCGCGAGCCAAGCCCGATTGGGCCTGTGAGGGCGACACTTAGGCGAGGGCCACCGCGGGCTGGCAAGCATGGCCAACGTGCGTGTGACCGCGGGCGATGAGAAGCTGCTTTCTTTGGTTACTTTCTTTGCAGCAGCAAAGAAAGTGACCCCCGCCCCGGGGAGGGGCAGTGCTAATAGACCACCGCGAAGCCGGGATCCGGCGAAAACAAAAAACCCCCTAAACAACATCCCCAGCAAGCGTTTCGGCCATAGCCAAAAGCCCCCCTTCAAGCGCAGGAAACAAACTCCGCTGAAAGTTATTCCAGCGCAATTCGAGAATAGTGTCAGCAGGATCGATACTCGTGCCGAGCACATCGAAGATCACTTCCCCCGAATCGATCCCGTTATCGACGTAATGAAACGAAGCCCCCGTCCGATCGATCACCGGAGCGGACTGCACGTGCATCGTGCTCCAGTCCGCCACGCGCTGACCCCGCGCGCCATAAAGCGCATCGAGCGTCGCATAAGCCCCGCGCCGCTCGAACGGCGAGCCCAACCGCGTGACACCCGGATGAATATTCGCGATACGCCGACAAAACTCCGCCCCCGGCCGAACGAGCTCATCGAGAATCACAAGCAAGCCATCGAGCACGACGAAATCCGCATCGAGCGCATGAAGCTTGTCGAGCAGACGCTTCTCGAACACGCTCTTCTGCACCGCGCGTTCGCCAACCGCATCCACGGCCAAACGCCGATAAGACGACGGAATCGCATGCAGCAGACTCGTTACCCGCACGCCCTGCACAGCAAGCTCCGGCGGATGAATCCACTGCCCGCCCGGCGCATGACGAAACCCATATCCTGCGAGCTTTTCGCGATCTCGCGGCGAGTCCTCGTCATCGTCATAGATCACGCCTTCGAGCGAATAGAGATCGCCCAGAGGCGAAACATTGAGTTGCTCGACAAGGTATTCCAGCGGCGACTTCATATAACGCGTGCCGCCCTTGTATTCGATATGCTGTCCCGCGCGATCCGCCGCAGCGTTGCGCAAGGACATGATGTAGACCAGCTTTATCTTCGTCATTGAATCCTGCTCGAAAGTATGGCGGCGCGAATCATGAGCCGACCGCGCCGCCGACGATCATCACCAGTTATAACGGGCGCTCGCTATCACCGTGCGCGGATTGCCATAGAAGCAGGCCGAATCGGACTGGCATCCGCTCACGAACGTGCGATTGAAAATGTTCGACGCATTCACCGCGAAACGCCAATGCTGCGTGTCGTAATGAACGGCCGCGTCGTAGACCGTGTAGCTCGGGATATAGAGCGAGTTATCCGCCGCGCCCGCAAGGCCGCTCTGATAGCGGATGCCCGCGCCGAAGCCGAGCCCGTCGAGCGGTCCCGAATGCCACGTCCAGTCGGCCCACAACGATGCCATCTGGCGCGGCAACGGAATCGACACCGGCCACTTGTCGAGCGTCACGTCGTTCGCGCGGATGTTCTTCACATCCTGATAGACGTATGCCGCGATCACCGACAAATTGCGCGTCACGTTGCCCACCGCGGACAACTCGATGCCGCGCGAACGCACCTCGCCCGTCTGCACGGAAAACGTGCCGGTCGGATCGGTCGGATCGGGCGTGAGGACGTTCGTCTGGTTGATCTGATACACGGCCGCGCCGAGCATCAGGTTCTTGCCCGGCGGCTGCCAGCGCAAACCCGCTTCGATCTGACGTCCCTTCGTCGGCGCAGGCAGGCCGCCATCGGCCATCTTCACGCCGATGATCGGATTGAACGAAGTCGAATAGCTGATATACGGCGAAAGACCGTAATCGCCGAGATACGTCAGGCCGACGCGTCCCGTGAACGCGCTGTCGTCCTGCTTCAGTTGCGTCCCGCCGACGATGTCGTCCTGCTTCGTGTTGCTCCAGTCCTCGCGGGCGCCCACGGTCAGCATCCAGCGATTCCACTTCACCTGATCCTGCGCATAGAGGCCGAAGTTATCGAGCGTCGTGCGCGTGTTCGTCTGGCCGAAGGAATCCGGGCCGCTGAAGATCGCGGTCGATACCGGCGTATAGACCGGGTTGTACATGTTCAGGCTCGGCGCCTGCGCGAGCCATTCGCTATCGGTCGAATTCTGGCGGTTGTACTCGAAGCCGAGCAGCACGGTATGTTCGAGCGGCCCCGTGCCGAAACGCGCCTGCGCGTTGTTGTCGATATCGAAGCGGCTGTAGTTCGGCTGGAACAGACCGGCATAACGCGCGAGCGTCTGCTCGCTCGGATCGCTCGGATCGAGACCACCGCCCCACACCGCGCCGTTGTCGAGCGAGAGATGCATCCAGCGCGTGTTCTGGCGGAACGTCCAGATGTCGTTGAACTTGTGCTCGAACTGATAGCCGACCGACCATTCCTTCTTGCGATAGTACGAGTAGGTCGGATCGCCCGTATAAAGGTTCTCCGAAATCTTGCCGTTCGGATTGGGCAGCACCGTTCCCTGCGCGGGCAGGAAGTTATTCGATGCATCGCCCCAGTCCTGCAGATAACTCGCCGCGATCGTCAACGACGTGTTCGCGTTCGGCTGCCAGCGCACCGATGGCGAAACCGCGAAGCGCTGCTCCGCATGAGGACCGGTCATCGAATTGCCGTCGCGCCCGACCGCGAGCACGCGATACGACAACGTGCCGTCCTTGTCGATCTTGTCGCCGATATCGAACATCACCTGCTTGCGCGCGTAGTTGCCGATCTGCACGCCCGCCTCGCGATAACGCCCGCCATCGGCGAGCTTGCTCTGCACATCGACGATCGCGCCGGGATCGCCCTGACCGTACAGCACCGATGTCGGCCCGCGCAGAATCGTGATGCTGTCGATCATGTACGGATCGACGCGCCAGCTCGACAGGTTCAGCGTATTCGGCACCTGAAGTCCATCGACGAAGACCGTCGGCGTGAAGCCGCGCAACGCCGAATACCAGTCCGAGCGAACGTCCGAGCCATACGACGAAAAGCCCGGCACATAGCGCAGCGCTTCGTTGATGGTGGTCGCGCCCGTTTCCTCGATCTGCGTCGACGTGACCACGTTGATCGTCTGCGGAATTTCATCGATCGGCGTATCGGTCTTCGTGCCCGTGCGGCTCTTGCGCGCGACGAGTCCGATGGTATCGTTCCTGTCCGCCGCCGCGTTCACGCGAACCGCGGGCAATGTGCTCGTCTGCGGCGCATCCTGCTGCGCTGCCTGTGCCTGTTCCTGTGCCTGTTCCTGTTCCTGTGCCAGCGCATGATCGGCGGCCGCCAGGCTGAATGCCATGCTCGCCGCTATGGCAATCGCACGGCGCGTCCCTCTTCCCCACGTCATTCTTCTACTCTCCATCGCAATGCGGCTTCCTGTGCGCCGCTACTTTGTCAAAGAGCCACGGCCACGCGGCCGCGGCTCACCCCGGTTTTCCTCGTATCCGCCGCTGGTTGCGCGGCGTGTTCCTGTCCCGCGCCGGCAAGCGATGCGGCGATCTCGTCCGAGCGCACCGCGAGCACCGAAAGCAGCGTGTCGGAGAGACCGTGACTGTCTTCACAGCAGCCTTGCAGATAGATGCGCGCCTTGAACTTCGAAGGCGTGACGAGCCGATAATCGCGGCCGACATTGCGCTGCGCGAGCGCGTCGTCCAGATGCGGCGCGAGGTCGTCCAGCAGCGCGAGATGCGTGTCGCGCCGATAGCCCGTCGCGAGCACGAGCGCATCGAATCGCTCCGCGCGCGCGTGGCCGGTCAGCACGTCGCGCATCGTCAGTTCGATCTCGCCGTTCGCGCGGCGCGCGGTGCTTTCGATTGCCGTGTTCGCCAGCAGCCGATGCCGCGTGTCATCCGAAACCTTCTGCAGATAGAGCATTTCGTAGATCTGCTCGATCAGCGGACGATCGACGACCGCGTAGTTCGTGTCGCGGAAGCGCTCGATCAGCGAGCGTCGTCCGTCTTCCGATTGCGCGAAGACGACATCGGTGAACTCGGGGCTGAAGATCTCGTTGACGAAGGGCGTATCGTCCGCGGGCTTGAGTGCGCTCGCGCGAATCACGAGCGTCGCATCGACATGCGGGAAACGGCGCGTGAGATCGGAGAACACTTCAGCCGCGCTCTGTCCCGCGCCGATCACCGCGATGCGCTTCTTGCCGTTGCGGCCATCGCCCGCGACGCGCTCGATCGAACTCAGATACGCCGACGAATGAATCACGTTGTGCGGCCCGAGCGATGCGAACGGTTCCGGCACGCGCGCCGTGCCGCCGACGCCGACCGACAACGCCTTCGTCACGCGCCGCCATTCGCGGCCGTCCTCGTCCCGCGACACGACGCGCAGCGCGTTCACATCGCCGTTCGCTTCGAGCACCGGTTCGATGGCCTTGACGCTCTGCCCGTAATGCACGCGATCGTCGAAGGCTTGCGCGACCCAGCTCAGATAATCGTGAAACTCGACGCGCGTCGGATAGAAGTTCTTCAGGTTCACGAATTCGTTCAAACGTCCGCGCTCGAACAGGTAGTTGATGAACGTGAAGCGGCTCGTCGGGTCGCGCTGCGTGACGAGGTCCTTCAGAAACGAAATCTGCATGCGGCAATCGTCGAGCAGCATGTCGCGATGCCAGCCGAACTCGGGTTGCCGCTCGATGTAGCACTGCTTCATGTCCGACGTGCCGCGCTCTTCGGCCAGGCGCACGGCGAGCGACAGATTCGACGGCCCAAAGCCGACGCCGATCAGATCGAATACGGTTTCTTTCTTCATTTCCCTGTGTCTCTCAGATGTCATTGGTCGATGCCAGCGAGAAGCGGCGTGCGAGCGTCGAGGCGAGGCCCGCGAAATGCGGCGTGGCGAATACGTCGCGAATGGCGATATCGAAACCGGCCTTGCGCGCCGCATCGACGAAGCGCACGACGGCGAACGATGTCGCGCCTGCCGCGAAGAGATCGTCGTGCGGCGCGAGGATTTGCCCGTCGAAGAGTTCGATCCAGATGGTCGCGAGCGTTTGCGCTTCGCCGGTCTCTTCGTTCTCTTCGTTCGATTGCTGCGGCGTGATGCGCGCAACGCTTTCGAGCGTGGCCTCGCACGCGTCGAAGACTTCATGCGGCGCGTGCGCGAACTGTTCGACAGTCGCGAGATAACGCTGCGCAAGCGTCTCGACGAACGCAGCATCGACGCGCTCGTTCGCATAGGAAAACGCGCAACTCACGCGGCCATCGGGATATTCGGTCACGTCCAGTTCCAGATCGAACACCACGCGATGACGCACGTCATCGAAGCCTTCGATCGCGAGGCCCGCCCAATCGCGCGAGGCCATCGCGGCAGGGCGGAGGTAGTTGAACATCACCTGGAAGAGCGGATTGGCCGCGCCGGGGCGCTCTGCATTCAACGCGGACACGACATCGGCGAACGGCGCATCGGCGTGTGCATAGGCGGCGAGCGCCGCGTCGCGCACGGTGGCGAGCAAGGTCGCGGGCGTATCGGCCGTCGACACGCGCGTGCGCACGACGACCGCGTTGATGAAGAGCCCGAGCGCATCGCGTGCGGCATCGCCCGTCGATTCGCGTGTCGATGCAAGCACGCCGATCGGCTGATCGAGCGCGCCCGTCAGACGATGCAGCGCCGCGTTGAGCGCTGCATGCAGCAGCATCGGCAGCGTGGCGTGGCATGCCATTGCGAGCGCGCGGCCGCGTTCGACGAGCGCATCGTCGAGATCGAACGCGATGCGGCTTGCGAGCCATTGCGGGTCTTCCACGCGACCCGATGCCGGCGCGGGCAATGCGATCGCGGGCAGTGCCTTCAGCGCGTCGCGCCAGAACGCGAGACGCGCGCCCGTCGCGGACGACGGCAGCACCAGCGCATTCGATACGCGCTCCGCCACCGACGCGCCCTTCTGCAACGCTACGTACGTCGCGCGGATATCGTCGAGCCAAAGATCGATCGACGTGCCATCCGACACGATGTGATGCACGACGAGCGAAAGCACGTGATCGTCGTCGGCCAGGCGCAGCAGACGAGTGCGCCATAGGTGCTTTGCGTTCGCGAGATCGAAAGGCGTGAGCGCGTCTTCATCGGTGATGCGCTTCGCTTCGTCGATACGGCCCGCGACATCGATAACCGGCAACTCGAAACGCCACATCGGCGCGATGCGTTGACCCGGCGCTGCGCCCTCGCGCTCGACCAGTTGCGTGCGCAATGCCGGATGACGTGCGGCCGCCTGCGCGAGCGCTTCGCGCAAGGCGTCGGCATCGAGCGGACCGCGCAGGCGCACCGCGACCGGAATGTTGTACGCGGCGCCTTGCGGCTGCGCCCGCCACAGAAACCAGAGGCCGAGTTGCGCGGCGGACAGCGGCCATATGCCGTTTTCGTCGGCCTCGAACGTGTCTTGCACCGTATCCGCTGCGCCTTCGCATGCACTCGCCTGCTGCACGCGCTTCGCGTATTGCGACAACACCGGCGTTTCGAACAATGCGCGCACCGGCACATCGCGTCCGAGCATCTCCGCGATGCGCGTGACCACGCGCACAGCTGCGAGCGAATGCCCGCCGAGCTCGAAGAAATGATCGGCACGTCCCACGCGCTCGGCGTTCAGCACTTCGCGCCAGATTTTCGCGAGCGCGGCTTCGGTGCCCGCAGCAGGTGCTTCGTAGTGCCGCTCCTTCTTCGGCGGCTCCGGCAACATCGCACGATCCACCTTGCTGTTCGCGTTGCGCGGCAATGCATCGAGCACGACGATATGCGCCGGCACCATGTAATCGGGCAACGTTCGGCGCAGATGCGCATCGAGTTCGGTGGCACGGCCGAGCCTTGCGCGTTCGCGCGCATCGGCTTTCAATTCGACATACGCGACGAGCGCGGCTTGCGCGCCCTTGCCGCGCACCACGGCGCACGCCTCGCGCACATCGTCATGCGCGGCGAGCTGCGCTTCGATTTCACCGAGCTCGATACGCAAGCCGCGCAGCTTCACCTGATGATCGACGCGGCCGATGAAGTCGAACACGCCATCGGCGCGTCGCCGCACGAGATCGCCCGTGCGATACAGACGCGCGCCCGGCTCGCCATACGGATCGGGCACGAAGCGCTCGGCAGTCAGCGCGGGACGGTCGAGATAGCCGCGCGCAACGCCGACGCCTTCCCCGCCGAGATATAGCTCGCCGATCACGCCGACAGGCAGTTGATTCAAACGCTCATCGAGCACATGCGCGGTACGCGCGCCGACGAGCGTGCCGATCGGCAGATACGCGCAGTCCGCGAGCTTTGCGGGATCGTCGCCGGGATTGAACATCCACAGCATCGGCGTGATGACAGTTTCCGTCGGACCGTAGCCATTGACGATGCGTGCGTTCGGAAACGCGCGGCGCATCAGCGCGAAGGCTTCGCGCGATGTCGCTTCGCCGCCGACCGTGATCGACTTCAACGTGGGCGGCGCGCCGTGCACGAGCGCCCATTCCGCGAGTTGCGTCGCGCAGCCCGGCGGCACGTAGGTCATCGTTACGCCTTCCTTGCGCATGAGTTTGCATGTCAGCGCGGGCGGCCAGAGCGTGTCGGCAGTGATCGCGACCGCCGCGCCCGAGATGTACTGCGAGAACCAGCCTTCGTGCGCACCGTCGAAATTAACCGACTGGAACAGCATGAACGTATCGCGTTCGGTCGCGCCATAACGTTCGGCGATCGCCACGCAATGCCGCGCGAACGAACCGTGATCGACGATCACGCCCTTCGGCTTGCCCGTCGATCCCGATGTGTAGATCGCGTAGGCCGCCTGTTCCGCCGCGACTTCGGGCAATGCGACGCGCGATGTGTGATCGTCGGCGTAGAGGCTTTCATCGTCGAGCAGCAGGATGCGCGCGTTCGCGGGCACCGGCAGCGCTTCGAGGCTCGCGCGCTCGGTGACGATGTGATCGATGCGCGCATCGTCGAGAATCTGCGCGAGCCGTTCGCGCGGATGGCTCGGATCGAGCGGCACGAATGCGCCGCCCGACTTCAGCGCCGCGATCAGGCCCACGAGCAGATCGACCGAACGGCTCAACGCGACGCCCACGCGCATCTCCGGACGCACGCCCGCATCGATGAGACGTTGCGCGATACGCGTCGCGCGCGCATCGACTTCGCCGCGCGTGAAGGCGCGCTCCATATCCGCGACGCCGCGCGCATCCGGCATCGCCCGCGCATGACGGGCGATGCGTTCCTGCACGGAGATGAATTCCGGCGCGCGTTCAGGCGCATTGCGATTCCATGCCTCAAGCTGCGCGCGCTCGTCCTGCGGCAGCCATTGCAGATCGCCGACGAGCGTGTGCGGCGCATCGAGCGCATTGCGCAACAGTTCGACGAAACGGCGCGCGAGACGCTCGATCGCATCGGCATCGAAGAGATCGAGCGCATAGATGAACGCGGCATCGAGCGAGCCATCGGCGCGTTCCTCGAAGTTCGCGGTCAGATCGAACTTGGCGAACGGCGTGCCGGAAGACAATTCAGTTGCACGCACATCGGCGAATAGAGGCAACGAACGACGCGCGCCATAGGCGGCCATGACCTGAAACAGCGGATGATGACTCGCGCTGCGCACCACGCCGAGCGCTTCGACCACTTGCTCGAACGGCACGTCCTGATGCGATTGCGCATCGACGAGCGCGCCTTGCGCGGCATCGACGAGTGTCGAAAACGGCTTAGCCGCATCGACCCGCGCCGCGAGCGTCAGCGTGTTGACGAAGAAGCCGATCAGCCCCGCCGTCTCCGCGCGCTCGCGATTCGCGGCGGGCACGCCGATCTGGATATGCGTTTCGCCCGATGCGCGCGCGAAGAGCGCATCGAGTGCGGCGAGCAGCACGGCAAAAGGCGTCGCGCGGCGTTCGTTGGCGAAGGCGCGCAGACGCGCGGCGAGCGCCGCATCGAGCGTGGATACATGACGCGCACCCCGTGCGCTGCGTTCGCCGGGACGCGCCGCCGCACCCGGCAACATGAGCACGTCGCGCGAAGGATCGAGCCGCGCGCGCCAGAAATCGAGTTGCCGTTCGCGCTCGCCCGCATCGAGCCAGCGACGCTGCCAGAGCGCGTAATCCGCGTATTGAATCGGCAATGGCGCGACGGACACCGCCTCGCCCCGTGCATACGCGCGATAGAACGATGCGAGTTCGGCCAGCGCGATATCGGCGGACCAGCCATCCGACACGATGTGATGCGTCGTCAGCGAAAGCCAGTGCGTGTTCGCGTCGAGCCTGATCAGATGCGCGCGCACGAGCGGCGCATGTGCGAGATCGAAGGCGCGCGATTCGTCGGCGAGTGCAAGCGCGGCGGCACGCGTCTCACGCTCCGCGAAGGGAACATGCGTGAGATCCACCGATTGCCACGGACAGCGCATCGGCGCATGCACGGTTTGCAGCACGCCGTCCGCGCCTTCCGAGAACGTCGTGCGCAGCGCTTCGTGACGCGCGATCAACGCATCACACGACAGGCGCAGCGCGTTCGCATCGAGCGCGCCGTCGAGTTGCATGCGCTCGGTGATGTGATACGCGGCGGGCTCGTCGATCATGCGCGCGTGCAGCCACAGACGCGTCTGCGCGAACGATGCGGCGACGCCCTTCATTGGCTCGTCGCACGCCTCGCTTCTTGCGCGAGGCGGAATCGGCAGCATGCGAAAGTCGATGCCCGCGTCGGCGAGCCGCGCAACGAACACCTTGCGCTGCGCATCGGGCAACTGCGCGAAGCGCGTCGCGAGCGAGAGCAGATCAAGTTTTGCCTGCCTCATGCGTTTCCTCTTTTTCTTGCGGTTCTCATTGCGTCTCCAGTTCACCGAGCAGCGCGTCGATGGCGCTCGCCGCGTCATGTGCGCCGCCCGTTGCATCGCGTTGCGTGAGCGCGGCATCGATCGCGGCGGCGCAACGTGCAAGCGTCCGTTCATCGAAGAGCGTGCGCAGCGGCAATGTCAGCGACCAGTGCAGATTGGCCTGCGCGTTCGCCTGCGTCGCGAGCAGCGAATGGCCGCCGAGCGCGAAGAAGTCGTCATCGCGGCCGATTGCTTCGAGATGCAGCACGCGCTGCCAGATCGCGGCGAGTTCGCGTTCGGTCGGTGTCTGCGGTGCTTCGATGCTTCCTTGCGTGCGCATCGGCGCGGGCAGCGCGTTGCGGTCGCACTTGCCGTTGGGCGTCACCGGCAGCACGTCGAGCGCGATCACGTGCGACGGCACCATGTAGGCCGGCAATTGCGAACGTAATGAACTCAGCACGGCTGCTTCATCGAACGCATCGGGCGCGGCGCACGCGATATAGCCGATCAATTTCTCGTCGCGCACGATCACGACCGCATCGCGCACATTCGGCTCGGCGCGCAGCAACGCTTCGATCTCGCCCGGCTCGATGCGCTGCCCGCGCAGCTTCACCTGCGTATCGATGCGCCCGAGATAGTCGAGCGCACCATCGTCGCGACGACGCGCGAGATCGCCCGTGCGATACAGACGCGCGCCCGCGACGAACGGATCGGGCACGAAGCGTTCGGCGCTCAGCGATGCGCGCCCGAGATAACCGCGTGCGAGACCCGCGCCGCCGAGATACAGTTCGCCGATGCCGCCGGAAGGCACCGGATGCAGCGCCGCATCGAGCACATGCAGTTGCAGATTCGCGATCGGATGACCGATCGGCACGGAAGCCGATTCGATATCGTGCGCACCGCATGTCCAGTGCGATACGTCGATGGCGGCTTCGGTCGGACCATAGAGGTTGTAGAGCCGCGCGTTCGGCAGCAGCCTTGCGACGCGCCCGACGAGTTCCGGCGCGAGCGCTTCGCCGCTTGCGACGATTTGTTCGATGCTCGCGCAGCGATGCGCATCGCCGAACTCATCGATATGCGCAACGAACGCCGCGAGCATCGACGGCACGAAGTGCAGCGTGCTCACGCGATGCGCTTCGATGGCCGCGACAAGCCGCGCCGGATCGCGATGATCACCGGGCGACGCAATGGCGAGCTTCGCGCCCATCGCGAGCGGCCACACGAATTCCCACACGGACACGTCGAAGCCGAACGGCGTCTTGTGCAACACGACGTCGTCATGCGTCAGGCGATACGCGTCCTGCATCCACGCGATGCGGTTCGCCAGCGCGCCGTGCGTGTTGCCCGCGCCTTTGGGCTTGCCCGTCGAGCCGGATGTGTAGATGAGGTACGCGAGTTGCGCATCGCTGACTTCGATGGGCGTTGCGAGCGTCGCGTCGTTCTGCATGAGCGTGGCGATATCGAAGACGCGCGCATCGGCAGCGACGGCTTCCACGCGTTCGCGCAGATGCGTTTGCGTCAGCACGACGGCGGGCTTCGCATCATCGAGCAAGTACGCGATGCGCTCGGCCGGATAATCCGGATCGATCGGCAGATACGCCGCGCCCGCCTTCAACACGCCGATCAGCGCGACGACCATGTCGAACGAACGCTCGACGCACAGCGCGACAGCCGTGTCCGGGGCGACACCCACGCTCACGAGCGCGGCCGCGACGCGCTCCGCGTGTTCGTTCAACTCGGCATACGTCATGCGGATCGAAGCGCCATCGCCAGCATTCATTTCGAGCGCGATGGCATCCGGCGCAGCCTTCGCCATGCGCTCGAACTGCCGATGCAGCGGCGCGCGTTCAAAGTCGTTCCATTCGCGCGCCGTCGCGTTGAAACGCGCAGCGTCTTCGGCGAGGGAGATCGTGCCCAGCGGCGCATCGGCGTTCGCGGCGAATGCATCGAGACAGACGGACATCGCGCGATGCAGCGCCGCCACGCGCGCTTCATCGAGACGCGCCGCGTCATATCCGTAATCGATGACGATGGATTGGCCCGCCTCCACCACGAGCGTCAGCGCGAAGTCCGTCGCTTCGATATTGCGCAGATCGCGCATCGCAAGCGCGCGTTCATCGCGGCCGGCCCAGGCTTCATCGACGGGATAGTTTTCGAAGACGACGAGCGTGTCGAACAGCGCACCGCCGCCCTGGCCCGCCCAGCGTTGAATCTCCGCGAGCGGCGTATGGGCATGTTCGTTGGCCGCGGCGTTATCGGCTTGCAACTCGCGCAGCCACGCGGACGCGGCACGCTGCGGTAGCGGCGCGGCGATCACCGGCAGCGTGTTGATGAAGAGGCCCAGCACGTCGTCGATATCCGCGAGCGTGTCGGGGCGGCCCGCCACGGTCGCGCCGAACGCGACGCTCGTCCGATGCGTCATGCGCTGCAACGCGAGCGCCCAAGCGCCTTGCACGAGCGTGTTGAGCGTCACGCGCAGACGGCGCGCGGTATCGGTGAGGCGTGCGGTCATCGCGGCATCGAACGTCGCGCGCCACGCACGGTGGTCGTCGAGCGAAGGTCGATCGCTCGTGTCGCGTCGCGCGATACGCGTCGGTTCGTCCAGACGTGCAAGGCGTTCGAGCCAGAATGCCTCGTCGGCCTGCACGTCGCGTTCGGCGAGCCATGCGATGAAGTCGCGATAGCGCGTCTTCATCGAATGCGCGGCGAAAGGCTGCGCGCGAGGCGGCTCGATGTAATCGCGCAACACGTCCGCGAACATGCGCGCCGTGCTCCAGCCATCGAGCAGCAGATGATGACGCGTCCACACGATGCGCCATTCATCATCCGAAAGACGAATCAGCGTGACGCGCATCAACGGCGGCACCGCGAGATCGAAGCCGCGCGCGCGGTCATCCGCGAGCCACGTTTCGAACGAAGCGAGCGAATCGTTTCGATCGCGCCAGTCGAGCACATCGAACGGCATGCGCGCCTGGCGATGCACGATCTGCATCGGTGCGGCTTCGTCGGGCGTGAAGCCGGTGCGCAGGATATCGTGACGCGGCACGGCCGCTTCGAACGCGGCGCGCAAACGCTCGACGTCGGGCGCGATCAGCGTCGCCGCGAGCTGGTTCACATACGTCGATTGTTCCGGCGCGAACAGCGAATGAAACAGGATGCCCTGCTGCATCGGCGACAGCGGATAGATATCGGTCACGCCGCGCAGATCGACCGGCAGACGTTCGAGCGCGGCTTGCGTCAGGCCACCATCGCGTGCGAGCGGGAAATCGCCAGGCGTCGCGCCTGCGCCTTTGGTCGCGATGCGTTCCGCGCACGCGCTCACGATTTCGGTAAGCGCGCTCTCGAAGCGGTGCGCGAGCGCTTCGATCGTCGCGCGCTCCAGTTGCGTCGAACCGTAGACCCAGTGCAGCTTGAGCGTGCGTTCGTCGATGTCGTCCACGTAAGCGTGAATCGCGAGAGCATTGCCGAGCGGGCCCGAAGGATCCCGCTCACAGCCCGCGCCGCCGAAGCGCGGCGTGAACGCGGCGTCGCGCGCGTTCTGTGCTTCGAACTGGCCGAGATAGTTGAAGGTCACGCGCGGGCGCGGCAATGCTTCGAGCGAGGCGCGCGTCGCGGCGTCGCCGTAATGCCGCAACACACCGAAGCCGAGACCTTTGTGCGGCACGGCGCGCAATGTGTCCTTCGCGGCGGCGAGCGTGGCGACCGGCGATGCTTCCACCGGCACCGACACCGGATAGTGACTCGTCAGCCAGCCGAGCGTGCGGCTTGCGTCGATGTCATCGAAGAGCGCTTCGCGGCCATGTCCTTCCAGCTTGATACGGCATGTCTTGCCGATCGCATGTGCGAGCGCGGCGATCAGCAACTCGACCGTCTGCGTGCGATAGGCGGCGTTCGCTTCGGCGAGCACAGCGCGCGTGAGCGCGACATCGAGCGTCTGTTCAATGACGGCGGCATCGGCGTTCGTCGCTTTCGCTTGCGGGTGATCGAGATGCAGGTCATCGCCTGTCGCGAGTTGCGTCGTCCAGTACTGCACTTCGCCGGCGAACGGCGATTGCGGATCGCGTGCAGCCTTCGCGAGCCGCGCGGCCCATTGCGACGCCGTTGCGCCGGTGCGCGTGAGGCTCGCGATGCCCCGCGTTTCCGCCGCGCGATAGGCATTGAGCAGATCATCAAGAAGGATGCGCCACGACACGCCATCGACGATCAGATGATGAATCGCGAGGTACAGCTTCGTGCGCCCGTCGGGCAGCGATGCGGCGAGCGCGCAGGCGATCGGGCCGCGTGAAATGTCGAGCGTGCGCTGGATCGCATCGAATTGCGCGAGCGCATCGGCTTCGTCGTGTGCGGTGACGGCGGCGAGCGGCAGCGTGTCGAACGCCTTCGACGCCTGCACGATGCGCCATGCATTCGTCGCGGCGTCGCGCTCGAAGCGTTGCCGGAAAATCTCGTGATGCGTCAGCAGCGCATCGAAGGCGCGCGCGAAGGCGTCGAGATCGAACGAAGCGTGGGCATCGAATTCGATCGATTGATTCCAGTGGCCGCGCTGCACAAGATCCAGCGCGAAGAAGCGCAATTGCGCGGGCGTGAGCGTTGCGTTTTCATCCGCTTGCTTCGTTGCAGCGACGGGCGCTTTCGCTTCGGCAGTCTCGATCGCCTTCGCGACGCGTGCGAGTTGCGCGACCGTCGCGTTGTCGAAGATCTGTTTCGGCGTCACGCGCAGGCCACGTTTGCGCAGGCGCGCGATGATTTGCAGCACGAGTATCGAATCGCCGCCTAGTTCGAAGAAGTTATCGTCGCGGCCGATGTGCTGCGCCTTCAACACGTCCTTCCACACCGATGCAATCGCTTCTTCGACTTCGCCTTGCGGTGCGTACCTCGTAGCGGCGGCTTCGACCGGCTTCATCGCGATAGCCCGCAGCGCGGCGCGATCGATCTTGCCGTTGGCCGTCACGGGCAGCGCGTCGAACACGACGATCGTCGCGGGCACCATGTAGTCGGGCAAGCGTGCGGCGAGCGCGTCGCGCAGCGTGCCTTCGCTTCGCGGCGTGCCGCTCACGAACGACGCGAGTTGCAGACGGCCATCGCGATCGATAGGTAGAGTCTCGGCCTGAGTCACGCCTTCGATCGCGCGCAACGCCGCGCTGACCTCGCCCGGTTCGACGCGATAGCCGCGAATCTTGACCTGATCGTCGAGGCGCCCGAGGAACGCGATGCTTCCATCTGCGAGCAGACGCGCACGATCGCCCGTGCGATAAAGCCGCTCGCCATGCGCGAACGGATGCGGCACGAAACGCTCGGCGGTGGCGGCCGCACGCCCGAGATAACCGCGTGCGACGCCCGGGCCGCCGAGATACAACTCGCCGATACCGCCCGGCGGCACGCACGCGCCCGATGCATCGAAGACATAAGCGCACGCGTTCGGCAACGGACGGCCGAGCGGCGCGCCCTGCGCGCTGCGTTCATCGCCGGCGAACGCGGATGCCTCGCACGCGATTGCGCCGACCGTCGCTTCGGTCGGACCATAGTGATTGATCACGCGACACGATGGCTTCAACGCCCTGACACGCTCGACCAGCGCCCACGGCAACGACTCGCCGCCCGTTACGAGCGCATGCGAAGGCAACACGTCGGCGGGATGCTGAGCTTCCAGGAGCGCGTGCAAATGACTCGGCACGATCTTCAACACGCCCACTTCGCGCGCGCGCATCTCGGCGGCGAAACGGTCCGGATCGAACGCGCATCGAGCGGGCAGCAGATGCAGCGTGCGCCCCGAGCACAGCGCGCCGAAGAGCGTGGTGTGACCGAGATCGGCGGCGACGGTCGAGACCATCGCCATCGATGCGCCCGGTGCGAACGCGAGTTCGTCGAGCATGCCTTGCACGTAGTCCGCAAGCGCGCGATGCGACACGGCGACGCCCTTCGGCGTGCCCGTCGAACCCGAGGTGAAGATGACGTAAGCGGTTTGTTCCGGCGCCGGATGCACGCGTTGCACGGCGGCATTCGCGAGCGATGCATCCTGCGCGAGCGTCTCGACATCGAGCAACTGCGCGTTGCCGAGTGCACGCGGCGCGTTGTCGTCGTTCATCGCGACGAGCGCGAGACGCGCGCCGCACACTTCGATCGCGGCATCGAGGCGTGCTTGCGGCATCGCCGGATCGAGCGGCACCGCGTATGCGTCCGACTTCATTGCACCGATCAGCGCGACGACAAAGCGCACCGAACGTTCGATGCACACCGCCACCGCGCGCTCGGCCTGCACGCCCTCCTGACGCAACGCGAGCGCGACGCGATTCGATGCGTCGTCGAGTTCGGCGTAACTGATTTGCGTATGCGCATCGGCGAGCGCGACGCGATGCGGCGTCGCGCCCGCATGTTGCGCGATCAGCGCGAGGATATCGTCGGCGGCGAACGTCAGCGCGCGGCCGCGTTGCGATTCGCGTTGCGTCGTGCAATCGAGCGATGCGATCGAGCACGAAGGATCGCGCACCGCATCCGCGACGAGCGTCGCGAAGCTCGCGAGCCATGCGTGCGCGGTGGCGTCATCGATGCAATCGCATGCATGAGCCGCGACGAGTTCGATGCCGCGCGCATCGTCGGTGAAATCGAGCGCGAAATCGAAGCGCGCCGCGAGATCGGGACCAGGCGTCGCGATTGCCGTGGCATTCGGCAGCGTCGCCTTCAATTCGGCATCGAACTGCTGGGCGAATTTCACGCGCAGCCACTCGTCGCCACGCGCGACGGGCGGCTTCACTGCATCGAGCACGCGATCGAAAGGCACGTCCTGATGCGCGAAAGCATCGAGCGCATGTCCGCGCACATCGTCGAGCAAACGGGAAAACGATTGACGCGAATCGACGCGCACGCGCAACGCCAGCGTATTCAGACACAGCCCGATGAGCGATGCAGTCTCGGGCCGCTGCCGATGCGCGACCGGCGTCGCGACAACGAAATCGTTTGCGCCGGTCAGCCGATGAAGCCATGCATCGAACGCCGATAGCAGCACGACGAACGGCGACGCGTGCCTCTCGCGTGCGAGTTCACGCAACGCATTCGATGTCTCGACGGACAAGCGCAACGACGCACGTCCGCCACGATGATCGCGTTCGGCGGGACGCGCGCGGTCGTAGGGCAGCGCGAGCGGCTCGGGCGCCGCATCGAGCGCCTTGCGCCAGAAGCCGAGTTGACGCTCGCCCTCCGCGCCTTCGACCAGATCGCGCTGCCATTGCGCGTAATCCGCGTATTGAATCGGCAGCGCGGGCAGCGACGGCGCGTTGCCTTGCACGTAAGCGCCATACGCGTGCGCGAGTTCTTCGAAGACGATGCGCGAACTGTAGCCATCGGTGATCGCATGATGCGCGGTCAACATCAGGCGATGCGATTCATCGCCGAACGTTACGAGCGTCGCGCGCAACAGCGGACCGTTCGACAGATCGAACGCGTCGCTCGCGTGACGTTGCGCAAGCGCTTGTGCATCGTCGATTGCATCGGCCTTTACGCGCACGATCGTCACCGGCAACGACGCGTGAATGCGCTGCATGACGATGCCGTCGTCGTTCTCGACGAGCGTCGTGCGCCATGCCTCGTGACGCCCGATCACATGATCGAGTGCGCGCTGCAAGGCGTTTGCATCGAGCTTGCCGGTGATATCCCAATGGCCCGCGATGTGATACGCCGAGCCCGCATCGCGCGTTTGCGCCAGCACCCAGAAGCGTTGCTGCGCGAACGATGTCGGCCGATCGATGTAACGCGCGTTCGTCGATGCCGCGCTTCTCACGATGACCGTATCGCTCGTCTCTGCCTCGCTTGCGTCGATCAGCGCGGCGAGTGCTTCCAGCGATGGATCGTCGAAGATCGCGTCGAGACGCAGGTTCACGCGCCAGTCCATGCGAATCGCCGCCTGCAACTGCATGGCCGCGAGCGAATCGCCGCCGCGCTCGAAGAAGCGATCCGCGCGGCCGATAGGCGCGGCATCGTCGAGAATGCGTTGCCAGGTCTGCGCGAGCCGTTGTTCGGTATCGGTCGCGGGTTCGATGTAGTCCGCGCCACGCGCAGCCGACGCTGACGCAATCTGAGTCTTCAACGCATCGCGATCGAGCTTGCCGTTCAGCGTATAAGGCAGGCGCGCGAGCCGCACATAGCGATGCGGCTGCCACGCTGCGGGCAACTGTTCCGCGAGATACGTCTTCAATGCGGCATCGCTCGCAGCTTCATGAGCGACGACGAGACAGGCGGTTAGTTGCGCGCGGCCATTCGTCGATTCGGCTAGCACGGCGGCATCGCGAATCGATGGATGCGCGCGCAAACACGCCGCGATTTCCGCAGGCTCGACACGCACGCCGCGAATCTGCACCTGATCGTCGATGCGCCCGAGATAGTCATAGGCGCCATCGGCCCGTTCGCGCGCGAGATCGCCCGTGCGATAGATCCGCGCGCCCGGCTCGCCCGAAGCATCCGGCACGAAGCGTTCGGCGGTCAGCGCCGCGCGTCCGTGATAACCGCGCGCGATGCACACGCCGCCGAGCAGCAACTCGCCCTCGTCGATGCGCGCGACACGCGGACCGATCACGCGACCGATCGGCAGCGACGCGTAGGACTCGGCATCGCTCAGATCGGGCGTGACGTGCGGTTCGACGGGCCACAGCATCGGCGAGATGACGGCTTCTGTCGGCCCGTAACCGTTGATGAGACGCTGCGCCGCGAACACGCGCCGCACGCGTGCGAACGCTTCACGCGAGAGGGCTTCGCCGCCGAACGCGAGCACGCGCAACGTGGCCGGCACGCCCTTGCGCTCGGCAAGCGCCGCGAATTCGCGCAGATACGCGGGCGGAAACGCCGCGACGTTCACGCCTTCGCGCTCGATCAACGCATGCGCCGCCTCGGGCGCGAACGGCGGCGGCGCGGTAATGACGATGCGCGCGCCCACCGCGAGCGGCGCAAGCCAGCACTCGTGCGCGGCATCGAAATTGACCGATGCGAAATGAAGCAGGCTATCGCCCTCGCCGATGCAAAGCGCGGTCGCGAGCGCGTCGCAATGTGCGGCGAGCGGGCCATGTTCGACGACGACGGCCTTGGGCAGGCCCGTCGAGCCCGACGTGTAGATCATGTATGCGGCGGCGCGCGGATGCACGGACGTATCGTCATCGAGTGCGGGCGCATCGGCGTGATCGTGATGGACATCGAAACATTGCGCGAAGCGTGCGCGCATCGCATCGTCGGCGGTGGCATCGACGATGCCGTGCGCGAGGCCCGCATCCTTCGCGATCCAGTCGAGGCGCGCGGCGGGATGATGCGGATCGAGCGGCACGAACACGCCGCCCGCCTTCAGCACGGCAAGCAACGCGACGAACAGTTCGCACGAACGCTCGACGCACACGCCGACGCGCACTTCCGCGCCGACGCCTGCCGCGCGCAATCGCGCCGCGAGCCGGGACGCGCGAGCGTCGAGTTCGCCGCGTGAGAGACGCGCGTCGTCGTGAGCATTGAATGCGAGCGCGGGCGCATCGGGTTGAAGGCGCGCAAGGTTCTTGATACGAAGATGCAGCGCGGTCGGGAAACTCGTCATCGGCATGAATTCCTTCGGTTCTGGCCGCATCGGAAAAAGCTGCGGCATGAACGGTGGGCCGCTGAAAGTGCGGCTTCACTCGGGATGACGATTCGCGCGAAAAAATATTTACCGCTTTTCTGGTGCTAAAGATTCGCTGCGCTGAAACGTCTCTATGTAGAGGTGCCTTCAGCACCGCTTTCCCGACTTCAGCGACGCCTTACCAATGACTGCCATCAACGAGCCTTTAGATTCCTCCGCCACGCAGAAGCCCGCGGCGCGCCTGATCCTTGCGTTGCTCAGGCGCTCGCGCGGCGCGTTCGCAACCGCGCTCGTCGCCTGCGTGATGAACGGCATCGCGAGCGTGATGCTCGTCGCGACGCTCAACCGCGCGCTTTCGACGCCCTCTTTTGCCGATGGCGCGCTCGCCTGGCGCTTTGCGTTATGCGCGGTGATCGCGCTCTTCACGCGCGTGATATCGGGCGTGCTGTTCGCGCGGCTCTCGCAGGACACGATGGCGCAGTTGCGCGAACACGTCGCGCGACGCGTGGCGGCGGCGGAGTTGCGCGATGTCGAGCGCATCGGCGCGGCGCCCGTGCAATCCGTATTGACCGACGATGCCACCAACGTATCGATGCTCTTCTTCGCGTTGCCGAACATCGTCATGCACGGGTCGATCGTGTTCGGCTGCCTCGGCTATCTCGCGTGGCTGTCGTGGCCGGTGTGCCTGCTCGCGCTCGCGGCCATCGTCACCGGATCGCTCGGCTATCACCTCGGCGACAAGCGCGCGATAGCATCGCTCGAAGCCGCGGGGCAATCGCAAGACAAACTCTTCGGCTATCTCGGCGCGTTGTTCGCGGGGGCGAAGGAACTGAAGCTGCATCGCACGCGCTCGCAACAGTTCGTCGACGGGCAACTGGGCGCGGCGATCGGTGAAGTGCGCGATCATCGCCGGCGTGCGTTCAGCGCGTATGCGGTCGGCGTGGGCTGGATCATCTTTCTGTTCTACGGCTTTCTTGGCGCGGCGGCGTTCTGGCCGTCGCTTGGCGTGCGCGCCGATGCAGGCTCGACGGCGGGTTATGTCGTCGTGTTTCTATTCATGCTCGTGCCGCTCGATGGTCTGCTCAACAACATTCCCACGCTGAACGCGGCGCGTGTTTCGCTCGCGCGCATCGAGAAGGTGATGGCGGAGTTCGGCAGTCTGCGGGTGCAGACGTCGCCGGTTTCATCGACACACGATGCGAAGTTCGAAACGCTCACGATGCGCGGCGTCACGCACTCGTATTTTCATGAGCGCGACGAGCGCATGTTCCGCATCGGTCCCGTCGATCTGACGTTCAGGCCGGGCGAGCTCGTGTTCATCGTCGGCGGGAATGGCAGCGGCAAGACCACGCTCGCAAAGGTGCTGACGGGACTTTACGAGCCCGAGTCGGGCGTGATCGAAGTCGATGGCAAGGCAGTCGATGCCGATAGCCGCGCCGCGTATCGCGAGCGCTTCACGGCCGTGTTCAACGACTTCCATCTTTTCGATGCGCTGCTCGGCATCGTCGATCCGAACGATGCATCGCGCGCCGCCGCCGATGCGCGCGCGAATGCGCTCGTCGCGCGGCTCGCGCTGGATCATAAGGTGAAGGTGATCGATGGCGCGTTCTCCACGCGTTCGCTCTCGACCGGTCAGCGCAAGCGGCTCGCGCTGGTGGTCGCGTATCTGGAAGACCGGCCGCTTTATCTTTTCGATGAATGGGCCGCGGATCAGGACCCGGCGTTCAAGGCGGTATTTTATGAGCAGTTGTTGCCGGAGTTACGCGCGCGCGGGAAGACGGTGATCGTCGTGACGCATGACGATCGATATTTTTCGCTCGCGGATCGGGTGCTGAAGCTGGAGAACGGGATGGTGGTGAATGAGACGCGCAGTGGGGTGAGGTCGGCGGTGGTGGATGTGGCGGCGAATGGGACGATGGGGTGAAGGAACGGGGCGCGAAGCCCCGTTTTTTTTTGCGCAAGCGAGACACGCCGCCGCCATGTATCTCGAAATTTTTCTTTGATAGAGTGCGAATCCTCGTTCGCGATGCACGCAAGCTGAACGCTTCAATATCTCTATCGATAAGGAAAACAAAATGGCCCGCAACTCTTCTCAACAGCCTTCATTCGCTTTCGTATCCGCATCGTGGGGCGCATTGCTCGCCGGCTTTTGTGCCTATCTCGCCGGCCTCTGGAACGCGGGCATGCAACTCAACGAGAAAGGCTATTACTTCACCGTGCTGGCATATGGGCTCTTTGCGGCGGTCTCGCTTCAAAAGAGCGTTCGAGATCGCGTGGAAGGCGTTCCGGTCACCACGATCTACTACGGCTTGAGCTGGCTGTCGCTCTCGCTCGCCATCCTGCTTCTGGTAGTCGGCCTCATGAATGCGACGCTCGCGCTCAGCGAGAAAGGCTTCTATGCGATGTCCTTCGCGCTGACGCTATTCGGCGCGATCGCGGTTCAGAAGAACACGCGCGATATGCAGGCCGCGCCGCACCCCGCCGAATAACCGGCCTTCAACCTATTTCGTCCGCTACGGAGCAGTTCGCGGCAACGCCATCAACTTCTCCGTAATCACATCCCCGAGCTTCAACGCCGACATCGGCCCGCCGAATCCCCAGATATTCGGTTCGACGAGCGTCACGCGCCCTTCCTTCTTCGCGGGCACGAAGCGCCACACGGGCGAATCGAGTTTCGTATCGATGGCCGCGTCCGCACCCGAAGTCGTCACGAACAGCACGGCCACATCCGGCTGCTTCAAAAAGTCCGCCGACGTCAGATACACCGTGCCCTCGCGCGTCGGCTTCTCCGGCCACAGACGAACGCCGAGCGCGCGCGCCACGCCCGCCGCCGTGCTGTTGCCCGTATAGGCCCAGTATCGGTCGGGCAAGCCGAGTTCCTGCAACAGCGCGAAGCGCGTGCCCGACAAGCCCGCTTCTTTCAAACGCGCCGCGTCGCGCGCGAGACCCGCATCGAGTTTCGCGTCGGCATCGCGCGCTTGTTGCTCACGCCCCGTCATGCACGCGATCGTGTGAAAGATGCTGCGTGTCCATTCGAGCTGCGTGCGCGCGCCGTCGCCGTTGCCGTTCTCGACATCGGGACTGAACTGAAAGAGCACCGTCGGCGCAATGCGATCGAGCGCCGCGAAAATCGGCGCATGACGGTATCCCACGCCGATGATCAGATCCGGCTGCGTCGATGCAATCGCTTCCAGGCTCGGCTCCTGACGCGTGCCGACCGTCGGCACGCCCTTGAAGCGCGCGCTGTCGTAGCCGATCCAGCCGTCGTAGTACTCGGGATCGACCACGCCGACCGGCGTCATGTCGAGCGCGGCCACATCCTCCGCGAACATGAATTCGAGCACGACGATGCGCCTCGGATGCGCGGGCATCGTCTTGCTGAACTGCGAGACCGTCGGATTGCCGGCGAGCGGCGCGCATGTCTTGTTCTCGTCTGCGAACGCATGACGGCCCGCCAACGCGATGCACAGACAAGCCGCAAACGAAACCGCGCGCTTCAGCGGATCGCGTCCTGCAACGCGAGTTCGTCGTCGCGCATCGTCAAAAGCAGCGGGCAGCTTGCGCACAGTTGCGTCTCTCCAGGAATTTCATAGCGCACGCAGCACACGCGGCGCGCGCGGAACGGGTTGGGCAGCAGCGGCGAACGCGGCGTCGTGTCACGGAGCGGCGCGCGCAGCGGGTTGTCATCGGTCGCGCGGAAGAGCCATGTAGCGTCGATGTCCGCATCGCTCAGAATCGAAGGGCAATTCGCGAGCAGATAGTCCAGCAGATTGCCCGCGTTGCTCCACAACACACGCGGCGCGATCTTCGTCATGCCTGCGATCATGCCGATCACGCTATCCAGATGCGCGACGAGGCCCGCGTAACGGCGCGCGGGATCGGCGTCGGACGCGAGCAATGCATCGGCATCGAAATGAAGGGTGACGGGCATACCTTCCTTCAGCACGAGATGCGTGCGTTCGGGCGACATGTCGAGCGGACGCCCGAGCAGCCGCGCCGCCGCCACGCCAGCGGGCGCGGCCAGGCCGAAGTAGTACTTGCTCCATTGCGACAGCAACGCACGCGCGTGCAGACCGGCATCGCCGCCGTAGAGCGCGATCATCGCGGCGAGCAATGCATCGCGATGATCGGCGAGCGCTGTCAGTGGAATGCGCACGGCGTCATCGCCGGGAGATTCATCCGGCGAGCCGAGCCACACGTTTTGCAGATACGGCGCGAGCTCGGGCGGCGCGAACGCGGCGAAGCTGCGCGCTTCGGGCTTCATCGCGCGCGGCCCCGTCCCTTGTCGCGGCGCGTTTCGATCACGAGCAGCGCCAGCATGTAAGGCGCGCCGATCAGCGCAGTCAGCACGCCCGCCGGAATCTCGCGCGGCGCGAGCAGCGTACGCGCGGCGAGATCGGCGGCGGCCAGCACCAGCGCGCCCAGCAACGCAGCGAGCCAGAGCCGCGTGCCGTGCGAGCGCGCGCCGAGCATCGTCGCGAGATGCGGCGCCATCAGACCGATGAAGCCGACCGGTCCCACCGCCGCCACCGCCGCGCACGCGGCGAACGTCGCCACGGTCAGCACGAGCGGACGCAGCAACGCGATCGGCAATCCGAGCGCCAACGCCTGATCGTCGCCGAGCGCGAGCAGATCGAGCGGACGCGCGATCAGCGCGAACACCGGCAGCGCCAGCGCGCACCACGGCAGGATCGTCGCGACTTCGCCCCAGCTTCGCCCATACGTGCCGCCGACGAGCCACACGACGAAGCGCGCCGGCTGCACGCTCTGCTGCGTGATGAGCCATTGCGCGAGCGTCGTGCACAGCGTACCGATGACGATGCCCGTCAACGCCACCGCGAGCGGCGCGTACTGATGCCGTCGATTGAAGAGCAGCGTGACGACGAGCGTCGCACCGCCGCCGACGAGCGCGGCCGCAGCGAGAAAGAGATGACCGGCGAGCGGCCAGATCATCAGCGCGGCGAGCGTCGCGAGTCCCGCGCCTTGCGTCACGCCGAGCACTTCGGGACCGGCGAGCGGATTGCGCACGATGCTCTGCATGAGCACGCCGCTCGCCGCGAGCAACCCGCCCGCGAAGAGCGCGCACAAGAGGCGTGGCGCGCGCAGTTCGAGCAGCATGCGGGCGATGTCGTCGCGATGCGTGAGGGCATCGATCCAGCGCGCGGGGCCGAGCATCGTCGGACCGATGGATGCGCCGATAACGAGCACCGCGCATCCGATGACGACGAGCAGCGCCGCGAGCGCGGGCCACGGCAGCGCCGACAACATCCGCACCGCGCGCATGCCCCGCTTCACCGATTCGCCCGCCTGGCCCGCATGCAGCGCGCCGGACCACGCCGCGCCGCTGCGGATCATCGCGAGCATCAGCGGCGTGCCGACGAACGCGATCGCGACGCCCGTCGACAAGGTCGAATCGAGATCGAGCGCGAGCACGGCGCTGTCGGTGGCGAGCACGAGCGCGCCGCCCGCGAGCGCCGATAGCGGCACGAGCGCCGCGAGCTTCGACGACTTCGCGCCGCGCATCATGCGCAGCAGATTCGGCGCGATCAGCCCGACGTACGACAG
>JFHF01000050.1 GCA_000648925.1 Caballeronia jiangsuensis | reverse complement strand
GGAATCCGTTACCTCAAGATCCCGCTCAATGCTGTCTGATGCAGTGCGTGCCCGGCGTAGCGTCGAGAACGCCAGGCCGGCGCGTCGTTCAACGCTTTTAGGAAGTACCTCATGATTGTGCGTCCCTTCGCCACCGATCTTTCGGTTTCTCCTCAAATCAGTACTACTGACGTCGCGACTTTACGGGGGCTCGGCTTTCGGTCGATTGTGTGCCACTGACCGGACGGGGAGGCGCCAGACCAGCCTTCGTTCAGAGAGATCGCTCGCGCAGCGAACTTGGCCGGAATTCAGGCGATCTATCAACCGGTTGTACCGGGACAGGGCTTGACCGAAGAAGCCGTTGTATTTGCAGCGCTTTGCGCCGAATTGCCCAAGCCGATCCTCGCCTATTGTCGCACCGGAACGCGGTCCACGACCCTGTGGGCGATGTCGCGGGCGGGCAATGTTACTTCGGCTAAGGCGCGCGAGCGCACACAACGAGCTGAATCCGATTCGACAAGCGTGGTGCCGGGAAACAAAGACGTAAGGCGGCGTTGGTGGAAGTTGTCGAGGCGGAACACACTGTAGTGATCGTCGGCGGGGGTGCGGCCGGAATCGCGGTGGCGTCAAGTTTGTGCGCCCGCGATCCCAAAATGGATGTCGCCATCATCGACCCTGCTGACACACACTATTATCAGCCAGGGTGGACGCTGGTGGGCGCCGGGATATTCGACGCCGCCGATACCGCGCGCGCGATGGCCTCATGCGTACCTCAAGGCATTCATTAAATCAAAGCCGCCGTGCTAGCGTTCGAGCCCGACACTTACGCGGTGGTACTCGAGGGAGGGCGGAAGGTACGCTATCAGCGACTTGTCGTCTGCCCGGGGATCAAGGTCAACTGGCATGGCGTCGAAGGGCTCGTCGAAACACTGGGCCGCAACGGCGTGACCTCGAATTATCGTTTCGACCTCGCACCGTACACGGCGGATCTGGCCAAGCGAATGCGTGGCGGCAGGGCGCTCTTTACTCAGCCGCCCATGCCCATCAAGTGTGCAGGCGCACCGCAAAAGGCGATGTATCTTCGTGCGATACGTGGCGCCTTAACGGTGTTGTGCAGAGCATGCAGGTGCAGTTCTTCAACGCCGGAGCCGCGCTCTTTGGTGTGCCAGACTATGTGCCTGCGCTAATGGAGTATGTCGAGTCATACGGCATCGACTTGCGCTTCGGCCATACGTTGAAGAGCGTCGATGGACCGCGCGGTCGCGCGACCTTCGAGCACGTGCTACGGGATGGCAGCAAGGACCGGGTCGAGTCGGATTTCGACATGATCCATGTGGTGCCGCCACAGACGGCGCCGGACTTCGTGCGCTCGAGTCCACTCGCGGACGCGGCCGGCTGGATCGATGTCGATCGCGGCACCCTGTGTCACATAAAGTATGAGGACATCTACGCGTTAGGCGACGCGATCAACGCCCCGAACGCAAAGACGGCGGCCGCCGCCCGCAAGCAGGCACCTGTCGTCGCACACAATGTTTTGGCAAGCCTGGGTCGCGTCGCTAGGCTCGCACTTTACGACGGCTATGGATCATGTCCGCTAACGGTAGAGCACGGCAAGGTCGTGCTCGCGGAGTTTGTCTATGGTGGAAAGTTTGCACCGAGCTTTCCGGCCTGGTTGATCGACAGCACGCGGCCGTCGCGTCTTGCATGGTTCCTCAAGGAACGAGTTCTGCCGCCGCTTTACTGGAACGGCATGCTCAAGGGACGCGAGTGGATGGCGCGTCCTGTTCAGGTTGACTGAACTTGAGCGCCCCACGCAATCGCGCCTAGTAAGGGCGGATTGAGCATTGGATTGTCGCTCGTGAAGGGCTTTGTGGAACAGCATGGCGGTACGGTGGTTGGCGATGGAGCGGTCATTCGGCGCGGATGTCGGATCATTCACCACAAACTGCCGAATCACGACAACGCTGGCTCTTTACTGTAGAGCGTCACCGGGACCCAGTTGCGCGTCCCCGTCTTTTGAAGTGACGCCACGGGCGTGCTGCTTTGACTGATGGAGCGGTTCTAATCGGCACGATAACCTTGCGGTCGCCCGGTTGCCGATCAAACCGGCCAGGGCTGTGTCATTTACCTATTGGCGCGACGTCAGCGGATCTGTCGTCGGTGCGCGGCGCTACTCGCCATACAGCGTTGCCGACGTCGTCAGCCACAAGCAAGGCACCATGCGCGTCCAGTGCGACACCAACGGGTCGACCCACGGCGTAGCCGTCTGCCGTCAGGAAGCCGCTCAGGAAATCCTCAGGTACGCCAGCAGGTTTTCCATCGACAAATGGCACAAACACCACCTTGTAGCCGGTAGGTGGTTTACGGTTCCATGACCCATGCTGGCCGACAAATGCGCCTCCACGATAATGAGGCGGGAACAGCGTTCGGTCGTAAAAGACCAGACCTAGCGAAGCCGTATGATTGCCGAGCGCATAGTCCGGCGCGATGGCTTTTGCAACCAGATCGGGGCGTTGCGGTTTGACGCGGGTGTCGATGTGCTGTCCGTAGTAGCTATAGGGAAAGCCATAAAAAGCGCCATCTTTCACGGCGGTCATGTAGTCGGGGACAAGATTGTTGCCGAGATCGTCGCGCTCATTGACTGCCGTCCACAACGCGCCGCTGTCCGGTTGCCAGGCAAGTCCGTTGGCGTTGCGCAATCCAGTCGCATAGGGCCGCACATGGCCCGTGTCGATGTCGAACACGAGGATACGCGCTCGACCTTCTTCGGCGTCGACTCCATTTTCTCCTGCGTTGCTGTTCGATCCCACCGTGATGTACAGATGCTTGCCGGAGTGATCGACCAGCATATTTTTGGTCCAGTGATGGTTGATCGGCCCGGCCGGCAAGTCGGCAACCTTGACGCCGGGGCTTGTAATCTGGGTGGTGCCCGTCACATAGTTGAAACGCAACAGAGCGTCCGTATCGGCAACATAGAGTTGATTGCCAATGAGCGCCATGCCGAACGGCGAGTGGAGGCCACCCAGAAACACGGTTTGAGTCCTCGCGACGCCGCTGCCATCCACATCGCGCAACAGCACAATACGATCGGGGCTCGGCACACCGGCGCCGGCGCGCTTCATGACCTGCTTTCTGACCCAGCCGAATAGGCCGCTGCCCTTATCGTGTTCTTTTGGCGCGTCGCTTTCCGCGACCAGTACGTCACCATTGGGCAGCGTATAAAGCCAGCGCGGGTGCGCGAGGCCACCGGCAAACTCGGTGACGCGAAAGCCTGCGGGTGCAGTGGGCATAAAACCGTCGGGGCGCGCCTGTACGGGCGCGATGTTGACCATCGGAATCAAGGACGATTCCGGAGCCGGCATGGCGGGCGACGCGCCGAAGCCCGCGTCGCTTGAACCTGTTGGTCCGATCGCACAGGAGGCCAGCGGCAAAACCAGTGAAATAGCCAGACGGTTTAGCAGGCGCATGTGGATTCCGAGTAAGGAGCGTCAATCGACGGTGCACAGGACGAACAGCAAGAAACCGGCCATGACGTTGCCTGCTAGTGCGCAAACTATTCCCGTGACTCAAGTGGAAAACCTCGGCCTCCCGGCTTCCGGTCGTGCCGACCCCACGTTGGCGGTCGTGCGGGAACAGCAGCGGAGTCGAGCATCCGAATCGCTCCTCGCCGGCGTCAGCTTTCCTTAAGATAACGTCGCTAGAATCTAGCGGATTTGCGTAGTGCTTTCTTCAGGCCATCAACTCAAGATTCGCAGGCTGCGCACCCCATCAATTCATCAAGTTGACAACTTGAGGAGCAAGAATGGCGAAGGTCTACCAAATGCAGCGTCCGGCATATGACGCAGTCGCACGCACACTGCACTGGCTAACCGTCCTGTTGGTCGCAATGCAATTTGTGATCGGCTGGACGATGCCGGACGTCCACAAAGACACGCAGCCGGTTAATCTGATCGCGTGGCATCTTGGGGTGGGCGCGACGCTCGTAGCCGTCATGGCAATCCGGGTGATCTGGCGTTTGACGCATTGGCCCACACCGGATGAACTGCCACCGCTACTCAGCGTCGTCTCGCGCATAACCCATGTTCTCCTCTACGCCGCCCTGGTGCTGGTGCCGCTGCTCGGCTGGATCAACGCGTCCTCACGAGGCTGGACGGTCCGCTTGCTAGGCGTGGTGTCCTATCCGGCGCTGAGCGAACCGGGCTCGGCCTTCGGCCACGCGATGGGGGATGTGCACGGCATCCTCGCATGGGTGCTCTTCGCGTTGATTGGTCTGCATGTCGTCGCAGCGCTGTTCCACCGCTTTGTCCTGAAGGACCACGTGCTGCAAAGGATGCTGCCCCACGCAGGCCCGTCGCGTGATCAGGGTCGAGACCGCTAGGGTCCGCCAACGCTCAAGGCTCACAAGGAACCCCATCGAATCAAGGCGATCGGGTGGCGACGCGCGGCGGTCCTTGGCGCGAACGACGGCATAAATTCGACGGCAAGTCTGATAATCGGCGTCGCGTCCGCGCACGCCGAACACGGCCATCTGGTGCTGACCGGCCTGGCCGAATTGGCAGCCGGCGCGATGTCGATGGCGACAGGCGCGTACGTATCGGTCTCGTCGCAAGCGGATACAGGAACTGCGGCGCTCGCCAAAGAGCAGGCGGAGCTCAAGGCGGATGGCGCGCGCGAGCGTCGAGAGTTGGCGGCGATTTACGTACAACGCGGCCTCGACACCTCGCCGCGAATTCGACGCAGTGCGACACACTTTTCCGATCCTGCAAATGATGACAACTCTACGGAAGCAAAATGATCCGAGATGCCAGTTGTTCGATACTTAATTGTTGTCCGCGCCTTCATCCGGGTTGTACGTATTATGGGGACGTCAATCAAGTTTAGCCATCCTTATCATTTGACATAACACAAATTATCAAACATTATTTCGGATACCTAATTATGTCAATGTCCCGAAACTTCGGTTCACTTCGACACATGTCATTGGCGCTGGCCGCGCGGTCACCGATCGCGACGCTTTCCGTGCAAATCAGGTCCGCGTCGTGAAGCGTTTCAGCAGGGCCCGCGCGTCCGCTAGGAAGGCTTCCGGAAACTTGCGGCACAGCGCCTCGAACATCGGTCGCGCGTCCTGCAGGCGCGAGACGATCCGCCGATCCTTGCTGTCTTCGCTGCCTGCGCCCCCCATCCCGCCCATGTCCGCGAACACCACCTGCTGCAACAGGACCACGGCGCCACACTCCGCGATCTGTTCGAGCACCAGAGCGAAGTCGTTGCCAAACAACACGGGCCCGTAGGTCAGCACCAGTGCCGTAAGCACCAGCAATTCAACGCGGCTCGGTTTGACCGGCTGCGACACGGGCTGGCCCTGCACGATCTGGCGCAGGGCCGCCGCGCGGCGGTTGCGCATGATGGAGCGGTCGAGTTCGAGTACGATGCGCGCAACCTCAGGGTCCGGCAGGGCGCCGAAATCCTCGTCATCGTCGTCAAAGTCGCCAAAATCTTGTGGCACGAAGCCCTGCCCTCCGTTGTAAATTGAACTTCATTCACTCTATTCCTGAAGCGCCAATTCTATCGTTCATACTAATAGAAGCATTCACTATAATAGCATCCAGCTATGATGCATCACCGCCTTTCGGCCCTAGAAGATCGGATGAGACGCTTTGGGTTTCGTGACTCCCTGACGGGTCAAGGTAACCGCGCTATCATGACGTTACGAACAAACCGAGAATCGCCATGGGAACCCGACTCGATCCTTACATCCACGAGCACGACACGGTCGAAGAAGCTGAAGCCTTCGACCGCGCGTTGTGTGAGCGCGTCGAGCGTGCGAGAAACAGCGTCAAGCAAAGCGTGCCACACAAGCAGGTCATGAAGGAAGCGCGGGCACTTCTCGATGCGCAGCGCGCGAAGAATGCGGGGAAGCGTGATTGACGCGGCTTCCGATTGTCTGGGCCGATGAGGCCCGCGAGCTCTTCCTCGAATACCTCTTCTTTATTTCCGAAAAGGACGAAGGCGCAGCAGAAAGGCTTTTCGAACAGGTCGAAAGATCGCTCGAGCCTGTAGCCTTCTTCCCGAACTCCGGCCGCCCCGGTCGGGTTCCGGGCACACGCGAGATCGTATCGCATCCAAATTACCTCACGATCTACGAAGTCCACAATGACTTCATCAAAGTCGTGGACTTCACCCACGCCAGGAAGCTCTACCCACCGTCGCCCGGTTAGACTTTAGTTTGGGGGCAGTCCGGAACTTGAACCTGGGCACCCAGGACGGCCCTTCTCTGGGGCGGAGAACCTCCACGTTCGCCCGCGCCCTGCCAGTTCCCGATTTGCTCGACGAACCTCGATCCCCAACGGGCTCAAGTTGGGCGACATGCTTTCCTACAAACCATCTGGCGAGCTTGCTAGGCGCGTTCCCTGCACGTATGGTATGGCACCAATTATCATTCCTTTTATGTCAAGTTTTGCAACGCATTTCGAACTGACTCGCCACATTGACGGTGCGCTGGGAGCGTGGCGCGTAGCCCCAATCCCCGAGTCGTAGTCCGGGGTCTTCGCCGAGACATCAGGGACATGAGGTCGCTACTGCCTTGACGGGAATTAGCGCATCAGCCCCGATGTGACAGACGGGTTAAAATTTCCAATGGAGTGCGTGGAGCGGTGACAATCTGCTTGGGCGGGAAAAGGAGTTCTAGACCGGCCAGCCTGTCAAACACCGACACAATCCGCAGGAAAACGTTCAGCGAATCGCACTCGCCATTTTCAAACCGTTTATACGTGCGCAGAGGTACCAAGCAACGTTCTGCGAACTCTTGCTGGGATAACTCGAGTTTTATCCGTTCGGAACGAACTCGAACCCCAAGCACCTCCCGTAGGTCATCGAGCGAGAGCGATTTGACATTTTCAAAGCCTGTTGACATGGGGATAACCTGGGCAATGTGCCGGAATTGGCACTTTTTATGTGGATAAGTAGCAGCTTAGCATTGTTTAAAAGGAAAAAGGGCCAAGACCGCGTATAATCAGGCCTACATCAACAGAGTCTGCTTTGCATGGAAAATGAAGTAGCTGATCCGCTTTCACCCGGTCGAGACGAAAAACGTCTCCTCTTGATCGATACCAATTGTTTTCTGCGTATTTATCACTCGCCGCTCCGCCCTTTCCTCGGTACGTGTGTGGGCGAATACGAGATCTTTACTCTTGTCTGTTTGGTCGACGAAGTGCAGGCAAGCAGTCGGCTCAGCCATGAATATGCCTGGGTTCAAGACGATCTGAAGAACGAAGCTACCCAAGGTGTCCTACCAGGGGTGCCCTTGATTTCCGTGCAATTTCCGGGTTAGAACGCTCTAGGCGTGGCGGGACTTTGCGGTCCGGCCCCATAAACATTTGTCATTAAATCAAATAGTTGCTGTCTGCCGTCCTGGAAGTGATCCATTCCAAACACGAGGGCGTGTTCAAGGTCTCCAACCCGCGTAATGACGTGAAAATTCATGGCTAGCGTGATGATGGGCGACACCGCCTTATTCCAGGACGAAGTCAATCCGGTGATGAGCACTGCACTCGATGCCGGCCTCCAAGTGACCGCATTTCACAATCACTTCTTTTTGATCAGCCAAAGGTGTTATTCATGCATATCGGCGGTCACGGCGACGCCACCAAGCTCGCACAGGGCGTCAAAAGGGTCTACGATCGAATCCCGGAGGTCCGATCCGCGCACGCCGGTCCCGAAAGCGTCTTTCCCGGTCAGATCGCCAATCCGGGCAGCATCACCTCCGAGCTGCTCGAAGTCACCCGGCCCGTCTGTCAGGCCGTGGAAGGCATCAAATTTACTCGATAAAAGCAAACAGTTCATCGGTTGTTGACGCCGGCCTCAGCGAATAGTCCCGATTCCCTGATCGCCCGAATCATCGCGTGGACTCAGGTGGGACAAGTACAACGTCACGGACCACGCGATCGACAGTGGTCGAGCGCATGACAGTCTGCCGCCGAAGACCGAGCAACGCGATGATGATCGATGGATCTACTACATTTTTTGTTTCCTCGATCGTGACTACGTGCGCCGGGCGATAAAGAGTCTCCCGATACAGAGCACCGTACCACAGCGGCGCGCGGTCACTTGCGTCGCGAATGATGAAGTGTGAACGCCAAAGGCGTAGCACCAGACGGCTGCGCGATGAGTCGGGATCGGTCCGCACGAGAGCAAGCTGCGAGGGTTCGCCCGCCGAGTATTTGGGCAGCACCGGCAACTGGTCGACTTGTGGCTGTGACAGCAACCAGCCGAGTGCCGAGCGCGCCGTCCAGGCGACAGCGGGCCGCCAGCCGGCCTGCTTTAGTTCGCTGATGATTGCATCATTGCTTGCCGCCCACTGTAGCGGTAACGGTTCTTCCTCGTCGCCGCCGATTTCCATGCGCCGCGCCGGCAGTAGTTGCCAACCATTGTCGAGCCATTGCCCGACGGACAAACTCAGGGCAAGCCGCGCGATCGGTGAACCACCCGCCTTAACGGGTTGCGTGTGGCCGGAAAGATACCCCGCTCCGGCAACCGCGAGCGTTCCGGTGATCAGCAGCGCCATCGCCTTGGGAGACACATCGTCGTCCACATGCCAGGAGGTGTAGGTGCCGGCAAACAGTGAAAGCCACGCGAGCCCGAGCGCCCAGCCGCCGAGAAGTCCGGAAAGCCAGGCCCGGCCGAGATAGAGATCGGCTATGGAGCCCATGACGATCCATAGCGCAACCGCCGTGGCGACGCCTGCACGCCAGCGCAAGGTTTGCTGGCGGCATAACAGCCAGCCGGCGAAGGCAAAGATCAGCAGACTGAACGCTGCGCGGCCGTCGGGCAGCGGGGTGTGAGGGGTACCGGGAATCCAGTCGACAGGCCGCGTGGACTTGAAATTGAACCCGAGAAACGGCGACAGCACGACCCCCACGCCAACCACGACAATCCACCAAACCGCGGACTTCCAGCTTCGCTTCCATATCAGCCAAACAAGCACGACAGCCGAAACTGCGTAGACCACCGAGCGGTCATTCAACGCGGACAGACCGGTCATCAGCGAGTCGATCGGCGCGATGTGGAGTGACTGCAGGAAAGCGTAGAGCGCTGTGTCGGCCCGCATCAGTGGATCATTGGCGACTACGTCCTGCAGCACACCGCCAAAGAGCCACACGCTTCCGATAAAAAGCAGCACCAGCGCCGCCAACGTGGGGAACTCGGGCGAATCGAGATCGACGATCTTCCGCAACTGTGTTCCCAACCACGGAAGGCGGCGGGCCCAGTGCCGCGTCACTCGCGCCGCGACGCGTTTTGTCATCGGAAGGCCTCGCTCGACCATCAGCCTGACGAGACGCACGATGAGCCAGAGAAGCAGAGCCAAAATAACGAAGATCGCGGCTAGGCGCGCGCTCACGGCTTCGGCCAGGGACGCGGATGCGCCGAACAGGATGCCCGGGGCGATATGCGTGGGCGCCCAGGCGAGCGCCGAGACCACATTGATCGGATAGAACTTCGCGCGAGCCATCCGGGCCGTGCCTACCACCAACGGCACGATCGCCCGCACCGGAGCGAAGAATCGGGCGAACACGATGCTCTTGCCACCGTGCCGCGCGACGAACTGTTCGCCGCGTGACCAGGCGGCCTCATGGCCGTGCGATCGCGACCAGGCGCCGACCTGGGTGTGATAACGCCGCCCCAGTTCGTAGCTCAGGCCGTCGCCGGCGATGGCGCCCAGCGTAGCCACGCCGATCGTGAGCCAGCCGTCCACCGCGCCGGCGCCGATCAGCGCGCCCGCGGCGAACATCACGACCCCGGCCGGCACGAACGTCCCTATCGCTGCAATCGACTCCGTGCATGCCGCAGCGAACACCACGGCGAGCACCAGATGCGGACGTTCACCGAACGACATGAGCAATGCGTGGATGGACATGGCCGCTCTCCGATCAGGCAGCTGCAGGGCCGGGTTCGGTCAAGGCATCCCGCGCGAAGCGGCCGTAACGCAATGCCAGCGTCGGCAGCACGATCAGGTTCAGCGCCGTGGAGGTGATGAGCCCGCCCAGGATCACGATCGCCATCGGCCCCTCGATCTCATTGCCGGCCGCGCCGCTCGTAACTGCAAGCGGCAGTAGTGCCAGCGCGGTCACGAGTGCGGTCATCAGGATCGGCACGAGCCGCTCCGAGGCGCCTCGGACGGCCGTATCGGCGCTCCACGGGAGTTCATCGACATGCACGAGGTGCTCGTAGTGGCTGATCAGCATGATCGAGTTGCGCAACGAAATGCCGAACAGCGTGACGAAGCCCACCATGCTCCCGAGCGACAGGTTCGCGCCCGCGAGCATCACGCCCAGCACGCCACCCACGAGTGCAAAGGGCAGGTTGACCATGACCAGCAGCACCCCCCGACTGCTCCTGAGTGCAAGGAAGAGCAGCAGTGCGATGCCGATGAGCGACATCGCGCCGTACACCAGGAGGTCATGTTGCGACTGCGCGCGCGCCTCGCTTTCGCCGGCGAACACCGTGTAAGTCCCCGGGGGCATGCTGATCTCATGGCTCACGCGCGCCTGCGCCTCCCTAACGAAGTCGCTGACGGGGCGGCTCCCGAGATTGACCGACACTGTCTGCATGCGCCGTCCGCCATCGTGGGTGATCTGATAGCGGCCGGAGACCTGGCGAATGGACGCAAGATCGTGCAGCGGCACGGCAAGTCCGTCCGGGTTGCGCAGCATCAGCGCGCCGACGCCATCGAGCGTGGCGCGCTCGCGAGCCGAGAGCACTGCCACGACGTCGTACGTGCGGCTACCCTGGTAGATCTGTGAAACGGTGGCGCCCTGATACGCCGACTGGATCGCATCGAGCACTTCCACCGGCCGGAAACCCCAGCGGTTTAACTGGCCGAGCTTGAGCCTGACATCGAGTTCGGGAATGCCGGGGGGCGATTCCACCCGCACGCTTGCCGCGCCACGGATTGATCCAAGCACGTGGGCGATCTCCTGCGCCTTGCGATCGATCACATCGAGGTTGTCGCCAAATACGTTGACGACGACCGGCGCGGTCACGCCTGAGATTGTCTCGTCGATGCGCTCGACCAGAAAGGTGTTCACGGAGGTGGTGAGCCCGGGGAAGTCCGCAAGCGCCTGCTTGATGCGATACAGCGCCCAGCTCTGATCGGACGCGCTCATCGGCTTGAGATCGACCTCGAACTCAGAGAGCTGAACTCCGACCGGGTCAACGACCTCGTTGGCGCGGCCCGCGGTCTGCGCGACAAGCCGTACGCCGGGCACCTGCATCAGGGTTTGGGAAACCTGTGTGCCGATTCGCATCGATTCAGGGAGTGACGTGCCGGGAGCCAGGCCCATGTGCACGATGTAATGTCCCTCGCGCAACTCAGGAATGAAGTTGCCGCTCATGAACGGCACCGATACGAGTGCTGCCACGCACATCAATGTGACGACGATGACTACTGTCTTCACCCGTTGCTCGACACTCAGCAACAGTGCGACGTAGCGAGCCTTCAGGCGCGCGATCATCCGTGGTTCGTGCTCCGGCAGCGGACCGCGCGCGAGCAGGGCGAGTGCCATTGCAGGGGTGAGCGTCAGCGCCACGCAGAGCGAAGCGAGCACGGCGAGGATATAGGCGACGCCAAGCGGTGCAAACAGCTTGCCGGCGACACCTGAAAGCGTCAGCACGGGCAAAAAGATCAGCATCACGATGAAGGTGGCGAACACCACGGCGCTGCGGACCTCGAGCGACGCGCGCAGCACCACGCGAAACGCGGGCAGCGGCTTGGGCAGGCTGCGGTTTTCACGCAACCGGCGGTAGATGTTCTCGACATCGATGATCGCGTCGTCGACCACCTCGCCGAGTGCGATTGCAAGGCCGCCGAGCGTCATCGTGTTCAGACTCACGCCCAACGACGTCAGCACGATGATCGCAACGAGCAGCGAAAGCGGTATCGCCACGGCGGAGATGACGGCTGTACGTGCGTTCAGCAGAAACAGGAACAGCACGGCAACGACCAGCACGGCGCCGACGATCAGCGCCATTCGCAGGTGACTGACGGACGCATCGATAAAGTTGGCCGGCCGGAACACACCTGCATTGACGTCGACACCCTGTTTTTCGAGCACGGGCCGCAGGCTCGACAATGTTTTCTCGATGCCCTTTGTGACGGCGAGCGTGTTGGTGCCGTACTGACTCTCCAGGACCAGCATCACGCCAGGCTGACCCATGATCGAGGCCGCGCCTACAGTGGGGGCGGGCGCCCAAGTCACCGTCGCGACATCACCGAGTCGAACGGCGGCGCCGTTGCTCCAGCGCAGCGCGATAGCGGCGAACCTTTCGGGTGTCGTGACCTGGCCGTCCGCGTTGATGGCGATGCGCTGATTGTCGTTCTCGATGAACCCCGCGCCGCGCACGCCGGTAGATACGCGCGCCGCTGCCACCACGTCCTGCATCGTGAGGCCATAGCGCAAGAGCTTCGTGGGATCGACCTGGATCTGGAGTTGACGGGTTTGTCCGCCGAAGACGATGGCGTCCGCCACGCCGGGCACGCTGAGCAACTGCGGTCTGATGGTCCACTGCGCGATGTCATACAGTTCCAGCAGAGAACGCTTTTTCGAGGTCAGGCCAATCGCGCGCACGACACTGGTCGTGGTGGTGAGCGGCAGCAGCTTCGGCGGCATGACGCCGGCCGGCAGGCTTGCCGCAAGTGCGCTCACCCGCTCGGAGACCAACTGGCGGATCTGCATCACGTTCGCATGTTCATCGAAGACCAGCGTGATGGCAGACAGGCCCTGCATCGACTTGGAGCGCATCGACTGCAGCCCGACCATGCCGCGTAGGGCGTTCTCGACAGGTTGTGTCACGAGCGTCTCGACTTGCTCACTGGTGAGGCCCGGCGCTTCGGTCTGGATGATACTCATCGGCGGAGCGAACTCGGGAAACACATCGAGCTTCGCGCGGGTGAGCGAGTAGAGACCGTAGCCGGCCGTGATAAGGGCCAGCGCATAGATCACGCCGCGAAAGCGCAGCGAGAACCGGATGATTGCGTTGAGCATGAGCGGTTTGTTGGATTCGTGTCTACCGGGCGAAACAACGGGTCAGTCATCGCATTCGGGCGGATCCTTGCAGGCCGTCGCGATCCCTTGAGGCTTCAGTTCCTCGGATAGCAGCAACTGGGCGCCTTGCGTGACGACGCGGTCCCCAGTATGAAAGCCGGAGTTCACGAGAAAGCCCTGATCGCCCTCGTCGCCGGCGGAGACATAGCGGCGCGTGAAGTGATCGGGTGCTGTCTGCACGTAGGCCCACGGCTGTCCGCCGTACCAGACGACGGCCGACTCGGGAACGACGAGCCTCTGTGAGGCCGGCGCCGGCATTGGCACATGCGCGCTGGTGCGGGTGCCAACAGGCAACGCTCGATCCGCTGCGTAAAACCAGGGACTGCCTTGTATCGATGGATCGGCCAGCGGCGACGCCGACAGCTTCGTCGCGGTGACATGCTCGCCGTCGGGAGCGTCCACCGTGATGCGCGCTGGCGCGTTACTCTGGAGCCCCGCGGGCAGCGTCACGCGCAACACCGCCGTGCGGCCCGCAAGCAGCCGTTGAAACACGTCGGATTTCGGGTCCATCGACGCCCGCGCGAGCGCATCGCCGAACTGCTGGCGCAGCGTCGCCTCCAGCCCGCTGACCGTTGTGGTGGCCGATTGCAGCTTCGCCTGATCCGCCTGCATCACTGCTCGCGCGTCCTGCAGGCTCTTCTGGGAGACGTTGCGATCATCCTCGTACAGCACATTGCTGCGCTCATACTGCGTATGCGAATTACCGGCCTGAGCGGTGAGCGTATCGAGATCGGCGCGTGCGGCGGCCAGCCGGTTATGCAGGTCGAAGAGCGGCTGAAGATCGACGACCGTCGCCCATGCGTTAGTGTCAGGCCGTTTGGTGACGAGGGCGAGCGAGGCAGCTTCGATGTGGCTTGCTTGCTGGATCGCCTGGCTGACGGTCACCACCGTCTCACCATTGATCGTCTGAACGGCCGGCCGGGACGCCGGCTGCGCGGCCACGGATGATGCAGATGGTTTCGGATAAAGGTTTTGATAGATGTACCAGCACGCGCTGGCAGCCAGCGCGATCGTGATGGCAGAAAAGAAGAGCAGCCGGTATCTCATCGCCGTGGTTCCTGTTGAGTCAGAGATTCGTTGGCCGCCTCGGGCTCAAGGGGGCGCTGCATGGCATCCTCGAGCACACCGGCCGCCTTTTGGGCAGCGACGACGGCATCCAGGTGCGTCATTTCGTTTGCCTCGAAGTCGGCCTTGGCCTGCGTGAGCGTCAGACGATCGATGTTGCCGGCGGCGAAACCTGCCCGCTGACTGTCCAGCTGACGCCGTGCGGTGGTGAGATGGCGTGCAGAGAGCTGCACGGCGTCAAGGCTCGCCCGATAATTCGCGAGGGCACGATCCAGATCACCGAGTATCGAATCCTGCAAGGCCGCCGTGCGTGCCGCGGCTTCCTCGCGCTTCGCCTCGGCCTGCGCAATGTTCCCCTGGTTCTGGTCGAAGATCGGCAGCATGATACCCGCAAGTCCGAAGCCTATCTTGTGTGTACCGGTGTCGTATGTGTAGCCGGGTCCGAAATGGATGTCGGGATACTGTTTGGCCACTTCGAGCTGAAGCGCCGACTCGGCCGCCGCGTACTCGGCGAGCGAGGCAAGCAGATCGGCGCGATGGAAAATGGCATCGCGTTGCGCGTCAGCGGCAGGCGGCGCTGGCAGTGACGTACCGAATTCGTCGAGGGTGAACTGGAGGCCATCGAGCGCGGCCGCCGGCACACCGATCGCCGCCGCCAGTTGCGCAAGCGCATCCTGCTGCGCGCTTCGGGCCGCAGCCAGATCAGCCTGCGCCTGTGTCGCCGCGAGAACGGCCGCGTCGACATCCGGTCCCGAGTTTTCGCCGACCGATCGGCGCTTGCTGACCATCCGAACGACCTGCTGCAGTGCTTCTGCCTTGCGCGACAGATCGGCCCCGCGTTCGCGCGCGGCGTACAGAGCGACCAGCGCGTCCCGAACGTGTCCGCGGACCTTCCACGCTTCGTTGCCGATCGCAAGGCGCGCGGCTTCCGACAGGTGAGTCGCCTGATCGAGGCGGTAACCGCGCTTGCCCGCGGTCTCGATCGGAATGTCAAGGGCAGGGCCCCAGATGAAGGGCGCGCCCGGTCCAGGATTGGGCGTAGCGAACTGGAACGGCAACTGCAGGACGGGGTTCGGCATTGCGTCGGCAGCCTGAATGCCGGCTTTCGCGGTGCCCCAGTGGGCGCGCGCAACATCGAGCGCGGGACTGTAGTACCACGCCGCGAGCGTCAGCATCCGTTCGTCCCACCGGGCCGTCGGCCACGGCTGGACGTCGTGACCGAGTGCCTTCGTGAGAAACGCGCGCAAGTCCTCGCTCGCGAGTGAGCGCTGCTCAAACTGTTGGGCCAGTTGATCAGGCGCGATCGGCTGTGCGTGGTAGGACGCACAACCGGTGAGTAAGGTAAGGACAATCAGTATCGCGCGGCGCATTCCGGCATCCAAGGGTCTCCCGGCCGCAGGGGCGGACCGCTCATGACCCGGATGCTACGCACCCAGTTGTGAAATTTTCGTCAACAACGTGGCTCTCAGTCCTCCGCGGCGCTCGCGGGTCCCGCCAGGGGCAGGCTCAGCGCCACGCGCGTGCCCTGATCCTGTTCGCTTTCGATCTGAATTGCCCATCCATGCCGGTCGCAGATCTTTTTGACGATCGACAGGCCAATACCGAAACCCTTTGCTTCAGACGGCGTTTGCGAGGCCTGGTAAAACCTGTCGAAAACATGCGGCAACGCGTGCTCCGGAATGCCCGAGCCCGTGTCTTCGATGTGCAGCCGGCCGCGCGCGTATGAGAAGCGCACGCAGCCATGATCGGTGTACCGCAGCGCGTTGTCGGTCAGATTCGACAGAACGATTGCCAAAGCAGAGGCGTCCGCTTTGACTTGAACGCTGCTACCGACGTCGATCACCGTCTGCACGCCGCTGGCGGCACAGCGCTCCGCAAATGGCGCGAGCGTGGTCCCGATCATGCGCGTGAGATCGACCGACTCGACGCGCTGGGCAGAATCGTCGCGGGCAAGCATGAGAAGCGCATTGACAAGCTTGTGCATGCTGTCCACCGCGCGGTTGATCTGCGCGAGCCGGGCGCGCGACTTGCCGCTGATTCGCGAGTCCTGCTCCAGCAATTCGCAGCTGGTCTTGATCGCCGTGAGCGGCGTGCGCAGTTCGTGACTCACGTCGCCAGTGAACTCTTTCTCCCGCGCGATCATATCCGCCATGCGCCGATGATAGTCGTTGAAGGCCTCGACGAGCCCGATGAGCTCGGCTTCGTCATATCTGCCTGGATTGATCAGAGCTGCGCTTTCGTGCCGTAGTGCCTTGACCTGGCGGGCAAGGCTCGCGACCTGCCGCACCAGCAGTCCCGCGACGCCGTACGAAAGCCAGACCGTCAGCAGCGCAAAGAGGCCCGTGCCCGCCATCAGCACGTTGATCATCTCCTTGAAATGCTTTTCGTAGGCGCTGAAGTCGTAGACACGGTAGAGGCGCGCCCCTTCAATCGCCGCGATGCCAACGTGAATCTCCCGATCGCCGACGATGATCTCGTGCGTTCCGGCGGCCATCATGGCGACGCGCGATGGCAGCGCCTGCGATGACTCGTCCGCTGCCGACACGTAGCCGCCGAGTCGCTGGTCGAAGGGCGGCAGCAACGACGGATCTGCCTGGTAGCTTCGCAGCACGCTGACCATATCATCGTGGATCAAGGCGGCAATGAGCCTTTCCTCTTGCGCTTCGGCGAGTATGCGGACGCCCAGCGCCTGAGCGATGAGCAGGAGGATCGTAAGCGCCGAGAAAACCAGCGCGACCTTGAGGCGCAGGCTACTTCGCATCGGTGTCGCGGGCGACGAGCCGGTACCCAAGCCCGTGGACGGTTTCGATCAACTCTGCCTCGCCTCGTTGCGTCAGCGCCTTACGCAGCGTGTAGATGTGCGCGCGCAACGTGTCGCTGTCAGGCTGCTCGTCGCCCCAGACCTCTGATTCGAGCTCGGCCCGGCCGAATACCCGGCCCGGCGCTTGCATCATGATTCGCAGCAGCTGCAGGCATTTCGGCTGCAGCTTGATGAGTCGGCCCGCACGCTCGACCCCAAGCGATGTCAGATCGAGTCGGACATCCGCAAAGCGTAGTTCTTGGGTGGCGACCTCGCCTCTGTAGCGTTTGATCAGCGCTCCGAGCCGGGCGCCTACTTCTCGCAAGGAAAACGGCTTGACCAGGTAGTCGTCGGCACCATGCACGAAGCCGGCGAGCTTGTCGTCGAGCGCGTCCCTGGCCGTGAGCATCAACACCGGCGTGTCGCGATGCGCTTCTTCGCGCAGCTTTCGGCACAGCGTGAGGCCGTCCATGCACGGAAGCGACAAATCGAGAAGGATGGCATCCCACGAACCGGCGACCGCCATCTCCAGACCAGCGTGACCGTTGGAGGCGTAGTCGACCACGTACCCGTTCGCTTCAAGATAGTCGTACAGGTTCGCCGCAATTGAGGCATCGTCCTCGACAACAAGCACTTTCATCAGCTTTTGGTCAGCGGTTATTCTCTAGTTCAATTTTGACAGCGACGTTAGCTTTTGGCCTAGTTTGGATGTTGTGGTTCTACAGGGGCCGGAGAGCGCTAACCTCCATTCGTACTCCATCTCTCTCACCAATTTCAGAAAGCGTCGTCTGCGCCGCGGCCTCGGCGCAAGGAAGGTAAGATCCGCGGAAGGACGTTTTCCGACTTCAAAGCCCAGTGCATTAGTGCTCCTAGTACGTGCAATCCGACCAATGCAGCCAACCCATATGCTGCTAACGAGTGAAGTTCCCCCAGCCAGTGCGATAAATCACGGCTCTGTGGGGCAACTATCGGTAGAGAAAAAAAGCCGAAAAAGCTCGCATCGTGGCCGGCGGCATTAGTCTTCATCCAACCAAGCAACGGAATAGCGATCATCAACACATAAAGCACATGATGGACCGCCTTTTCGGCAAAGCGAGCGGCCGTACCGACGGCGTTGATCGACCGTGGCAGCATGTGTCGCGCCCTAAGCCGGTTGGCAAAACGGACGGCTGCGAGTCCCAGTATGAGAATACCAATTGACTTGTGAAGCGCAACCAGATTTTCATGGTCGTCTAACATCAGGCCGATAATCAAATTGCCAATAAGTGCAGCGGACACTAGCCAGTGCAGCAGGATGACCGACAGAGGATACCGCGTAATCTTTTTCATCATAATTTACCTCTTCGCATGCGAGACTTATGCAAATCAGCTAAGCAATCTGTGGTAGCGCTTCTTCGCACTGTTGATTTGGAGCAGTGCTCGTTTCGCATCGCTCATATTGTTCGCCTGGATCGCCTCCTCGACCTGAGCAAGTTCCTCCCGGAGGGCCTGCATGCCTTCGTCGTAGGTGCGTTGATCACCATGATAGGGCTCGCGGCTCGCCTGCTGCGCGTCGCTTTCGAGCCTCGTCACATAGCCCCGCAGTTCCGGCATTGTGGTACTCGCCAGTGCGCCTTGCATCGCACGCTTCATGTCCTTCATCAGCGTCTTGATTTCGCCAGCGTGCGCTAGTGACGCGGCGGCAAGAAGTGAGGCACACAGCAGCGCGCGGAGGTTCTTGTAAAGCCGGGGTTTTGCCATGGCGTTGATCCAGTAACAAAAGCAAGTCTGACGTCGTTCAAACCGCAGGCTAATAAAGCGTCAGCACTGGCCTGCAATCGGCGAGAAAGCGGTGACTGTCGGAATGCGTGCTCGCGAGAAGGCAATGGGTCGTGCTACAAGAGAAAATCGTCCAGAAAGTTGTTTCTTTCAAGTTCGCTTCAAAGGCATGGACGCGAAAGGCTAACCGAATTGCTCTCGCTCGAGCTTGGAAATGTGCCACAAGGCGAGTGCGCAAACCCGTTGATCCAAAAAGAGCCCGGCGGATGCCGGGCATAAAGGACAGTCGTGCCGTTTTAATGTCACGACTGCCGCGTGGCTTTACGAAAGGTTCTGTTCACTATTTGATCCGCCGTGTTTCTTGCTTTCACCTACCTTTGTGCCGCGCCACCCGTCGTCGTCGACTGTGGAATCTCACTTTGAAACCGTTGATTTAGTTGTCGCAACGCCCACGATCATATCTGGATGGCGCCTGGCTACAAATGTCCACGTATGGGCTCAATCGCCGCCATATTGCCGGCCGATAGTTAACGAACGCTTAAGCGAAGCCATGCCGCGCTAGAACCCGTCGCGCGCCACTTCCGCCGTGGACTTGGTCTCGGATGTCAGCGCGTATGGGCTCTGGCTGGATAATCCGACCGCCACGCTGCAAAGTCGGTTGCGCAAGTTTCCTGGACTGACGGACCGCCGTAGATGAAGCGAGCCCGGCGGCGATGTCAACTGTTCTCACGCAAGCGCGGCTCATCGCATTTTTCTGCAACGCACACATGCCGAATGCCCGCGACTGGGAAGCAGACGCGTACGGTCAGGCCACGACCATCGAGGCCATGTGCAAGAGTGATCGAAGCATGATGCTGTTCCGCGATGCGGCGGACAATTGAGAGGCCCAGGCCGCTACCTGTTGCTGCGTGACCGTTCCCGCGGTAGAACCGCTCCCATACGCGCGTATGGTCCACCTCAGGAATGCCGGGCCCCGTGTCCCGTACCTCCAACACCGGCCGACCTTCCTGACTGTAGACTTCTACGTCGACTCGCGAGTCAGCTCCTCCATACCGAATCGCGTTGTCGACGAGGTTGTTCAACAGAATACGCAAGTTTTCTGCGTTTCCGCTGACCGTCAATTGCTTACCTTCTGCGAGACCGAGGTCGACATTATTGGATTCTGCGAATTTGGATCGCTCGCTTACAACGGAGCCTGCAAGCGCAGTGAGGTCGAACTGGCAGGTCTCGGCGAACTGCGAGTCCGGCGCGAGCCTTGCCAGGGTCAAAAGCTGCTCGGACAAACGCGTGAGGCGAGTGGCACCCATTCTGAGTTGGGCAGTGATCTCCTCTCGCTCGGCCACGCTTGATGCCCGTTCCAACAACTCAGCTTGCAGTCCAAGACCCATGATGGGCGTTCGAAGTTCATGGGCCGCATCAGCAATGAAGTGTTTTTGCACGGTGAATGCGTGATCGAGCCGAAGAAAAAGATCGTTGAGTGCATCGACGAGCGGTTTTACTTCACCGGGCATTGTCGCCGTATCGATTGGCTGCATATTGTTCGCGTCGCGCCGTTTGAGATTTGCTGCGATCTCGCGCAGAGGCCGCAAACCGTAGCCAATCCCGAACCAAAGGAAGAGGGCGAGCAGCGGTATGAGCGACAGCACGGGCCAAAAGAGATGCATGGCGATTTCGGCGACTGCTTCCCAGCGGGCCTTCCTCAATTGCGCAACACGCACCAACACGTCACCTTCTCGTGTCACGAACGAATGCCATAGCTCGCCGCCGACCACGATGTCAGCGAGGCCGGCGGCGGCCGGCGGTGGCAACCTCGAATCGGGATCGCTGCTGAAAATCGGTGTAGAGCCTCGCCAGACTTGAAGCAGCACACCATGCGATTGTTCGCCAGACATCTGGTCATCGTCGCTTCGTTGCAGACCGGTCAATGACACGTGATTGTCGTCATCGACCACCACATGCCGGCCGATCACCTTAAGCTGGTCACTGAGGACTTCATCGAGTTCATACAATGCCCCCCAATAGGTAGCAGCACTTGCCAACAGGCCCGCGAGTAGCGTTGCAGGAAGCAGCCAGAGCACCAGCCGTCTGCGAAGAGATCTCATGCGATCTCCCCGATTTGATAGCCGACTCCTCGCACGTTCCGGATCGCTTGTGCACCCAGCTTACGTCGGAGGTTGTGTACATGAACTTGGATCGCGTTGCTCTCGATCTCCTCGTTCCAGCCGTACAGGCGCTCCTCGAGTTGCTCCCGAGTAACGACAACGCTAGGATTTCGCATCAACTCATGAAGCAGAGCAAACTCTCGCGCCGTCACACCCACTTCCTCACCGCGTAATAGGACGCAGTGACGGGCCGGATCGAGCTCGATCACCCCCGCTTGCAGTGTTGTTTGTGCTCGGCCCGCGTGTCGACGGTTCAACACGCGGATGCGAGCGAGTAGCTCCTCGAGCGCAAACGGCTTGACCATGTAGTCATCGGCTCCTTCGTCCAGACCGCCAACACGATCTGCGATGCCGTCGCGTGCGGTGATAATTATCACCGCGGTCGCGTCGTTGCGGCCCCGCAATTTTTGAAGCAGTGTCAGACCGTCTTGCTTCGGCAGTCCCAGATCGAGCAAAACCAGGCCGTAGGAAGTGGTGCGAAGGGCGATGGAACCCGCTTCCCCGTCCTGTACCCAGTCAACGGCCATTCCTTCCCTGCGTAACCCGTACTGCAACCCGCTGCCAATTAGAACATCGTCCTCGACCAGCAGTACCCGCATGTCGATTCCTTAAGAGCCCGGAGTCAGTGGTGACTGTACAGTGATTTCCAGCTACTAGCTGGCCGCGCACTGCCCGTTTGCGACGAGCCGCTCGGCGTACCCCCCACGTCTCGACTCGCAATGTCTGGCGACTGCGCTTGCGCCCCAATACGCGCCTCGGCCGCTTGAATGTCGGCCGGATATTTCACTTTGTTGGGTTTATACCCAGCTCGCTCCAGTTGAATCAGCTCGTTGCGTACTTCTGCGCGGGAAACGGGGGTGTTTGAAGCCTGCGCAAACGTTAGAGCCGGTGCGCTCAACACCAGGGCGAGCGCCAAAACCTTGAATGTCGTGTTCATGTTCGATTCTCTCCAGTCAGGTGGTTGTACGGCTGCGAGCGTCAGCGCCGGCAGCCCGTATTCCACAGCGTGAGGGCGAAGAGTTAAGACATCGTTAACGCTGCAAACGGCAGGAAGTTTGAGCCGATGACCCACGTGTCAGAACGCTTTCAGCGCCATGAGGGCTCCCCGTTTTGCAAGCTGCAAATCATGGTGTGTTCCAGCCAACCGAGCTTTGAAGTCCGACACCAGTCGCCAAAGACAAAAAGCCATCGATGCGGTGGTGCCGAGACTGCCCAAGGACAAGCGACGCGACGATGTTGGCGTAACGGAGGTCAGCCCTCGAGTCCGTCATTGAAATCTTCGTACGCTGACTACGTAAGCATCTAAGGCTTAGGGGACACTTAGCGTTGAAAGCCACCAGGCCGCAATTTCAAGCCTCGCTTACTGCTGCTGGACGCTGTCCACCTGCCAGATCGCGAACAACGTTTCCTTGTATTGCTTAACCAAACCTTAAGTATGGCTCGTTACCTTTTCTCCGTCAGTTGCGAACATTCATGTTTGCAGCTCGAACCTCTAGGAGAACCTGATCATGAAACTGCTTCTCACATCTATTATCGTCGCCACACTGGCCTCCCCGATTGCGTCGATTGCGCAAACAGCCCCGACACCGCTGAGCCGTGCACAGGTGCGCGCTGACCTCCGCCAGATCGAGCAGGCCGGGTACAACCCCGCCCGCCGCGACGATGTCAGCTATCCAGCGGACATTCAAGCAGCCGAAATGCGCGTTGCAGCGCGAGACGCCTCGGATGGCGGAACATCGAGCATGGGAGGCGCTCCAAATTCGACTTCCCAATCGGGTCACGCTACTGCGAACCACAGTCGGAATTCGCTCTTCAGTCACCATTGAACCGAGCGAAGTCGTGGTTCGTGGGGCGAAGCTTGAGAAAGTGCAGCGGAAACACCCCCTTCCGCGTGGCGTCAGCCGTCACGACAGCGTAGCCACGCGGGGCAGGTCTGGCGGCACTCCTTCGAAAACTTTAGAAAGTTTGCACAGGGGAGACGAGCCCGCTGCTAACGGTCGAGAGTGGAAACAGAGGCGCTCATGCACGTCGGACAGTCATCCGTTTGACCGTCATCGAGTGACGCCCTTGATGCGCCGGAGCTGATCCTTGAATCACCTCGGAGCAGGATAGAGCGGATTGGTGAGCTGCTTCGTTGCGCACCAACTATTCGCATGGAAGAACTGTTGAATTGCTCTTCTCGCATCAAGCGTTAGCCGGCGATCGCTCTTGCCTGTTGAAGGGGCTCTTCGCCCGCATATCAGGAGCTGGCAATGAGAAGCTCGTTGACATTTACGTTGGCGCTGCTGCTCGCGGTGGCGGGTGCCTCGAAGCTTAGAGCGCAGGAAATTCAAGGAAAGACACGGCAACAGGTCATCGAGGAAACCAGGCAGGCGTGGGCAGACGGATGGCTTCCCTATAGCAGACACGACTACCCGTTCAGCGCAGCAACGATCGAACGAAATAAGGCGCGGTATCAGAGGCTTCACCCTGGTGTCGGAACGAAAAGCCCTTGACTGCGATAGATGAGCAGAGCGACCCACGCGCGGCAACATGGTGATCCGAGGTCGACCTGCCTCTGTGAAATATAGGAGGCGCGCCGATCATGTCCGGTTTAGACAGCGCGGATAGCGGTTCAGCGCCCCAAATGGGCCTACAGCTGGCTTACCAGGGAGCATGGATCAAACGCACGCGTCTGTCGTCAAGCCTGCCACATGGGGGGTATATCCAATTTAACAGGCGGCGGGTGCACCACTGTGTGCCCGCGTCGTCTTTGGGCATCCGGCGTTTTGTTGATCTCGCGCAACTCGTGGTATGTGCGACACCTTAATCTGGTGTCGGACTCGTCGGAAAAAGGGGCATAGGGTGGGACAACTCGGAAACGGTGAACGGCGAGCGCGCTAAAGTGCGCCAAAGTTCAGCAAATTGGCGATCAGGAAAACCAATGTTCAAACGAATAATGGTTGGGATCGATGGAAGTCAGGCCGCCGTCGGGGCACTCGCCGAGGCAATCCGCCTTGGGGAGTGCGAAAACGCTACTGTTCGTGCGGTCAGTGTCGTCGAGGCGGTGCCCGACACGATTGCCCCGTGCTCCGGCTTCGGTCACCCGGTGGCGGTTACTCGATCACTTCGGGACGCGGCGCAGGCTGCGCTCGCGCGAGCACACGATCTCTTCGTCCTAACCGGCGTCGTTGGTGAAACCTCGCTGATCGATGCAGGCGACAGCGATGTTGCCTCAGTGCTGCTTCGCGAGTCTCGCGCGTGGGGGGCCGACGTCGTCGTTCTGGGTACACACGGCCGCCGTGGGATCAAACGCCTTCTGCTCGGCAGTACCGCCGAAACGTTCCTCCGGACCTCAGTTGTCCCTGTATTGGTCATTCCATCTCGGTAGGATGAAGAGAAAGGCGAGAAACGACCCTCGAAATATCGATGAAAGCCTGACGTTCCGTGCGGTGCAAAATCAGCATCGTGGCACCCGCCGGCGGCCACGCTTGTAGGAATACAGATCGACCGGGTTACGGATATCCGTTTCGGACGAGACGTCCCTGAGTTCCCCCGAGCCAGCGTGCTGCGCGCTTCTACATAGACTTCTCAACTTAACGGGGACCTGATGAGAGGCAAATTCACGCTCCCGAGGTGGAAGAAAAAGCGCGCTGAGCAGCGCTTTGTCACGCGTCGGATCGCTCTGTATGAACAGATCGAAACTCCGGCGCCTGTTGCCAAGGAAGAGGTCATGAAGAGAACCGGTACGAGAGCCTGATTAATCTGCCGGGACACCGGTACCTGCAAGTGATCAAGGTGATTCTTAAGGAAAACCGGTCGGTCAAAAGAGAATTCATCTGGCTCGGGCGCACACTCAGCCTGCGCAACGTCACTTGCCAGACTGATCTTTTGGTAGAGGGCACCGCCGTTCACTGCGTCGGCAAGGCACGCGACGCCGCGGAACACCTCGGCATGTCGAAGGACCGTATTGTGAAGAAGACCGTGTCGTCAGGCCAGCATATCGAGTCGTTCAACGGCACGTGTACGCTGACCGAATGTTGATCGTAAGTCGCGCAGTAGATCACGGAGCATCAGCCATGACGGGGATCAATTCAGAAAATTTTCGCCTTCGCAAGGCCGACAAGGTCGATCTTGGCAAGTGGCCAACACGCGTCAAGCCTGCCTATAAGTCGAAGGAGGAATATCGCGCGATGCTTGGAGACCACATAGGGAGGCTTGTGAAACTTCAAGACCTACTCTATGCGGACAGCCGTTATGCGGTGCTGTTCATCTTTCAGGCGATGGACGCCGCGGGAAAGGATGGGGCGATCAAACACGTTATGTCGGGCGTGAATCCGCAGGGTTGCCAGGTGTTCAGCTTCAAACATCCAAGCACGGAGGAACTCCAGCACGATTTCCTTTGGCGCACCACTCGTGACCTCCCCGAGCGCGGCCGTATCGGTATCTTCAACCGGTCGTATTACGAGGAGGTTCTTATCCTGCGGGTACACCCCGAAATTCTGCAAGGCGAAAGGCTAGCGACCGGGGGCGGCTCGGGCGAGGCGCTCTGGAGGGGCAGGTACCGGTCCATCAAGGATCTCGAAGATCATCTGTATCGGAATGACACGCGCATCGTGAAATTCTTCCTACACCTTTCGAAAGAGGAACAGCGCAGGCGCTTCCTCGCTCGCATTGACGAGCCGAACAAGAACTGGAAATTCAGCACAGCGGACATCGAGGAGAGGAAGTTCTGGGCGCAATACATGGATGCGTATGAAAGGTGCATGAGCGCGACGAGCACGGACTCCGCTCCATGGTACGTCGTGCCCGCGGATGACAAGGAGGACGCGCGGCTTATCGTGTCGCAGATCATTCTCGATACACTGGAAACCTTGAAATTGCAGTATCCCGCGACAACCGAGGCGCGGCGTAAGGAGTTGTCAGAGATTCGCGAACAGCTCGCTCAAGACAACGACACGTCAAGGGACCGATCAGTTCGGAATGCCTGACGGTCGCCTATGAACTTAACTAGCTTAATCGAACGGGAAGCGATTTTCGAGAGCGTCGCCATCCATGGAGCACATCTGAGAACGGGTCTCCTGCGTTTGATGCATGAGGCGCTGGACTCGCGCCATATGATGCTTAGCAAATCTATGATCAACAAGCCTCGGCGTTCCCACCTGGGATATTGACTTTCGATGGCAACCGCCGCTCATAGCCACACCCGGTTCGAACCAGCACCACCGGCGCTGCCGACCACCGACCATTCGATGGGTCTTACTTCGGCAGAGGTGCAGCGTCGCCTTAAACAGTTCGGCGTTAACGCTATCGAGGATCCTCGCACACCACCATGGCAGCAGTTCCTCGGCAAGCTCTGGGGACCCGTGCCCTGGATGCTCGAAGCGGTGATCGCGCTGCAGATTCTGCTCGCCCGTGATCAGGAGGCGCTTGTCATCCTATTTCTGCTTGCGTTCAACGCGATTGTCGCCTTCTTGCAGGAGCGTCGCGCGCAGGATGCTCTGACCCTGCTGCGCCACCAACTGCAGGTCAGCGCGCGCGCGCTGCGCGACGCAAGGTGGAGGCGCGTGGCCGCCGCGCAACTGGTGCCCGGCGACGTAGTACACGTGCGAGCAGGTGATCTCGTTCCGGCCGATCTCGTGCTGTTCGACGGAGCAGTCGGGCTCGACCAATCGGCGCTGACCGGAGAATCCCTCACCGTCGATGCAGGCCCCGGGCAACCTGCATACGCCGGTTCCGTAGTGCACCAGGGCGAAGCCAGCGGCGAGGTCACCGCCATCGGCTCACGCACCTACTTTGGACGTACCGCGGAGTTGGTCCGCACGTCCAGCGCGCCCAGCCATATGCAGCGAACGATATTTTCGATCGTCAAGCGTCTGGTCGCGCTCGATCTTGTGCTGATCGTGTTCGTCGTCTTCTATGCCGCGACGCATGATCTCCCTATGGCCGATACCGTCGTGTTCACGCTGTTGCTACTCGTCGCCTCGGTTCCTGTGGCGCTGCCGGCCACTTATACGCTAGCCACGGCCGTCGCCAGTACTCGCTTGGCGAAACAAGGTGTGCTTGTCACCCGGCTTCCCGCAGTGGAGGAAGCCGCCGCGATGGACACCTTGCTCTCGGACAAGACTGGCACGCTGACACAGAACGTTCTGTCGGTCAAAGAGGTGAAAGTTCTGGCCGCCGTCGACGACACCGAAGTCTTACGCGCCGCGGCGCTGGCGAGCGATGAGGCCTCTCAGGATCCGTTGGACCTGGCAATTCTGGCCGCTTACAGAGTTGGTGCGCCGATCGAGCCCCTGCCCGTACGCATCAGCTTTCGGCCGTTCGATCCGGCGACGCGATCCAGCGAAGGAGTCTACGCGGTTGACGGCAGTGAGTGGCGCGTGGTGAAGGGCGCGGCTAGCGCGGTGTTCGCCCAATGCGGGACCGACGCCGCCCAACGCGAAACCGCGCAGGCGGCACAGCAGGCACTAGCAGCGGGCGGTGCGCGCGTGCTGGCGATCGCGGCCGGACCGGCCGGGGCGATTCGGCTTCTCGGTTTGCTCAGTCTGGCCGATCCGCCGCGGGTCGACGCAGCAAGACTCATTGCGAAACTCGGCCAACTCGGTGTGCGCGTGAGTATGGCGACCGGCGACGCCCTGGAGACGGCGCGAGCCATCGGAGAGCAACTCGGTCTCGGGATGCGCATCTGTGTACCTCGTGGCGACGACCTAAGTCAACCGGAGCACTGCGATATCTTCGCCCGAGTACTGCCCCAAGACAAGCATGCAATCGTGCGGGCTCTCCAACGGGCTGGACATGTCACAGGGATGACAGGCGACGGTGTCAATGACGCGCCGGCGCTCCGGCAGGCTGAACTCGGCATCGCCGTCGCCAGCGCGACGGACGTAGCGAAGGCCGCAGCTGGCGTGGTGCTCACGGATCCTGGTTTATCTGGCGTCCTTACCGTTGTCACCGTGGGGCGCGATGTGCACCGTCGCATGCTGACTTACATTTTTAACAAAATCGTGAAGACGCTTGAGATTGTCGTATTTCTCACGCTCGGTCTTTGGCTGACAGGGGGCTTCGTGATCTCGGCGCGTTTGATCGTGCTGCTGCTGTTCGCCAATGACTTTGTGACGATGAGCATCGCGGTTGACCGGGTGCGGCCGGCGATCCACCCTCAGCGCTGGCGAGTCGGGCAGCTCGTCGGAGCCGCGGCTCTACTCGCCGCGGTCTCGCTTGTTTTCTCGCTATCGCTGTACGGCCTCGCACGCACCCAGTTGGGTCTGACCCCGACGCAGATGCAAACGGCGGTGTTCCTGATGCTGGTATTCACGACCCAGGCCAACGTCTATGTACTCCGCAACGATGGCCGGTTATGGACATTGGCCCCGGGATTTGCCATGGCATTTACCAGCGCCGCAGACGTGGTGCTTGTCAGTGTAATGGCTGTGACCGGGACGCTGATGACGCCGATTCCTATCGAACTGGTCAGCGCCATGATCGGCGTCGTTGTGCTCTTCGCGCTTGTCCTCGACCAAGTCAAGCGGATCGTGTTTCAACGTTTCTCGCTCAGTTGAGCAATTACTGTGAGCGCAGGTCTTGCGTTCAGGCTTTGCGTGCTGCTCCGAGGGCAACGAGGTTCGGCCTGAGGAGAACAGTAGGGCCGCTTGCTCAGACGGGACAAGGGCGAGGGTGTCTTTGTCGCGACCGGGTAATAACAGTTGATTCAAATTGGGGTGATCGTCACGAAACCGACACGCCGAGGAGACGCCCGACACCAAATGTAAAAGCCGCCGCTGCAAGCCCAATGACGATCTGACGAACTGCGGAGAAAGCCGCGCTTCTTCCGTTGAACAGCGAGGTAAAGACTCCGATCGCTGCAAGCGCAAGGACACTCAACCCGATGCATTGCAAAATCGCGAATTGACCGGACGACCACAGGAATGGCATCGCAGGAAAGACCGCGCCGATCGCGAAAAGACAAAATGACACTCCTGCCGCGGACCATGGATTCCCGCCTAGTTCGGCTGGATCGAGGCCAAGCTCTTCGCGCGTGAGGGCATCGAGCGCTTTGTCTTTGTCTCTCATGATTTGCGACGCAACGCGACTTGCCTCTTCGCTGTCGAGACCCTTCGCGCGATAGATCAAGCGAAGCTCATGCTCTTCCGCTTCAGGCGATTGCTCCAATTCGTCGGCTTCCTTTTGAATCTGTGCCTTCGCAAGCTCCCGGGCATTGGTGACCGATAGCCATTCACCCAGCGCCATAGAGCAAGCGCCGGCGATGATTCCGGCAAGTGCCGTTAGGAGAATTGCCTTATTTTGTGTGCCCGCACCTGCAACGCCCATGATTAGGCAGAAATTTGACACTAGACCGTCGTTAGCGCCGAGCACTGCGGCACGAAGATCGTTGCCGGACGATACTCCTCTGTGCCACGACTCGGCATCAGCGATCTCGGCACCTTTTGTTGACGCGGGCTTGCCATAATTTGCCATTGCCTGAACGACACTGGCGTGGTGGTGCTCATCTTCAGACATCTTCGCCGTGTCGGGGTTTCCAGCATATTTGTTCCGATCTGCGAACTCTGCGGCGGCGAGAGATGGAAGAACGAAGCGTGGCCCGAAAGCGCGGATCAACGCCTTCAGGAGAGCTGTTTTAGTACTCGCCCGTGTGCGGAACTGTTGACGATTCGCTCTGAGCTTGTCAGCCCATACCTGCGCGTGTTGCCGTTCGGAGAAGGCCAGTTCCGCGAATACCTGCTTTCGTTCGGCTTCTTTTTCGACCTGGGCAAGCGTCTCATAGAGGGCTGCGCTATGTAGCTCATCTGCGAGGTTTGCGCGGTAGCATTTCAATTCTTGCTTCGATGCCATGGTGGTATGCGAGAGGACGGACGTACAACTTTAACCTTATGTGCGATCCGACGGAGGAAGACCTTGAACAAGCCGATGATCAAAAATGGCAATGGTTTGCATTTCCCGCATTGCTTCGACGCAATGTATGAAAGGTCCACTCGGTTGAAGCCGTCAATCGCAGAACGCTATGCAATTCTTAAGTTTTGGCGATTAGAATCGCGACAACGTCTGCCCAAAATCGTCACCCATTCGAGGTCATCTTGAGACGCGATATCGTCGCCATCGCTCGTGCGTACCTGAAAACGGCGTCACTCGCGGCTATGCTCATGCAGTTGATAGAGCTTACTTGTATTCAATGCTTCGGGACGCGCGAGACGATCTTTGAGACTGCGCGGTGCAGACTGCTGGTAGCGGCAGAGATTGTGGCATTTGTAGGAGCGGCCAGGCTCGTTAGCTACCTCGCCTACGTGTACACGAAGAACGTATTGGTCGTCCGTACCGTTAAGCGTTACGAGAGCTTACCCAAGCAATCGCTCGCCGTGTTGCGCTTCCTGTACGATCTACACCTTCGCTATACGGGCGCAGCGAAAGTCGCCCCCAGCGATTTCTCACCCAAATCTTAACCTCGTGCAACGACAGGATACGTCAACAGCCATGCGACACGACCAGATATCAAACGTTTCCGAGACCGCCACTCGAATAGCCACGGGGGAAGACCGGACCACTTACGATAATGTTTCAATCGTGCTTCATTGGCTTACGGTCGTTCTGGTGCTCATGCAGTTCGGTCTGGCACAGATATGGGAGTTCGCGCCGAAGCCGACGCGGCACCTGATGATTGTGGCGCACATGTCGTTCGGCATTCTTTTGACAACCGTGCTCATTGTTCGAATCGGTTGGCGTCTATCACCGGGACATGAGTCGCCACCCGCATTGACTGGCTGGAACGAGCGTGCCGCGAAGGCTATTCACTTTCTCCTCTATGGCTTGCTTGTTTCGGAGGCAGTACTTGGGTTTGTCCTCCGTTGGTCGGGGAATGAATCTATGAGTTTCTTCGGCTTGCAGCTCGCCCCTCCGTTTGCGCCCCTGAGTAAGCCAGCTCATCACAACATCGGAGAAGCGCACGAATTGGTCGGGTGGGCGATCATCGTTCTGGCAGCTTTTCACGCAATTGCCGCGTTGTTTCATCACTTTGTGATTCGAGATGCGGTGTTGATCCGAATGCTGCCGCGTCTGAAAAGAAGATAAGGCTACGCGCATCGATGTACTGCAAAACCGCGATGTTGCATTCCTGCTGCGCTGTTGTCCGCTGCGTTGGGGCGTACTGGCCTTAATCGACGCGACCGGGGCCGGCTCGCGTCTCGCATACACGAATGCGGCGTCTCGGTGGATCACGCTTACGATTTGTCGCTGGCGGTATTCACCGCGATCTTCGGATAGAGGCGCTTGAGCGCGTCGGTCAATGTCGCTCTGGAGAAGGGTCCAAGATGCGCTTCGACGAGGTGGCCTGTCCGATCGTAAAAGAGCGTCGTCGGGAAGCCGTGCGCCTGGAGCTGAGCGGCAACATTACCGTGCGAGTCAAGAAGCGAATGATCCAGGCGAATGCCGCGCGCATCAAGGTACCGACGCACGCGTGTGGGGTCACGATCTTCATTCAAAAAGATGAATATCACGTCGCGTGCCTGTTGTTGCATCTGTGCGAACACCGGGAGCTCGGCTTGACAGGGTGGACACCACGATGCCCAGAGGTTGACCACGACCGGTCTCCCGGAAACCTCGATTGTCTCGATCGAATTGTTGGTCGTGGGTAGCGAGGCTCGAGGTAGCTCGGGCGGCACCAGTTGAGTGGCGAGCACTTGACCGGAGCCATATACCGCTGCGCCTGCCAGCAGTGCGCAAATCATCGGTAAGCGTTGAGCATCCTTCTTTGCTAAACGCCAAAACAAGGTCAGCGCGGATCCAACCAACCCAAATGGCGCGTCGAACCCACGGTCTCGTATGTCCGCAATTTTCAGCAGGTCGCCATAGTCATCAGCATAGCGTGCAATGAACACTAGCCGTGCAACGAGCAGTCCGATGCCAATCACCATTGCGACATCGACTTCGAGGCTAGCGTGATTTGATCCCAGCACCCCGGCTACCGACAGGGCCGCAAAGACCGCCAGCAAGAAAATCAGCGGGGGCAACGGAATAGCGAAATGTCCGATTTGCACGTTAGTTTGCCGGCGAAAAGAGGGAGTTCGGCCGATTCGGATGACGCGGATCGGGATTGCAGATTGGTCAAGCGGCCATCGCGACCTTGGCGACCATGCCAATCGCGATAAGGCCGGCGACCAGTGCGAATGCCTGTTGCAGCCGGTGATCGCTCAGCCGGTTACCGATGAGCCTTCCTCCGAGCATACCCATCATCGCGCCTGCGGCAAAAGGGACGCCGATTTGCCAGTTCATGCGTCCAGCAATCGCTGACGAGATAACGCCCGATGCAGATACCAGTGTGATGACGGCGAGGGATGTCGCCATGATGACCTGCACAGAAGCATTGGTCGATCTTTTGAGCGCTGGGACAATGACGAATCCGCCACCGACACCTAGTAGACCGGACAGAAAGCCCGCTCCAGTGCCGGCAAACGCGAGGGCGCGTGTACAAGCGGCAGTCCACACAAACCGGCCCGTTCCGCTGTTCAATTGACAGGGCTGCAACGTTCGATTTCGCTGAACGGGCTGTGACTTACTCTCGGTGGTCTGTCTAAACATGCGCAGCGCCACATATGCCAATACGGCTGAAAAGATGAGAGAGAGGGGACCGTTCGGAAGGCGGTGCGCAAGCCATAAGCCCACTGGTGAACACACCGTACCCACCGCGGCCATCAGCACCGCGGCACGGTATCGCACAATGCGTGCACGAAGTCCTATGATTGCGCCGAAGGCGGCAGACAGGCCCACCGCCAGCAGGGCAATAGGCGCGGCTTGCGCAACGCCCAGATGGAGTCCGAACAGCAGCAACGGCACGGCGAGGATGGCCCCGCCTGCACCGGTGAGCGCGAGGATGAGGCCGACAATCGCACCCAGTATGACGCTGCTAGCTATAACGTAGCCCACTGCTTGACCTCTGTACGGATGTTTAACCAAGTTCGGAGTCGCATTGCGGGGAACATGCTTATGCCCGCTGCATCGTCGCTTTTGCCCGATCGAAAAGCTCGAAAACGGCCATTCCTACCATCATCGCCCCCACAAAACCGATGGCCTTCGGATAACCGGCGCCGAGCGCAACCAGCGCCGGGCCCGGACAGAATCCGGCGAGGCCCCAGCCAACGCCAAATACGGCGCTTCCGATAACCAATCTCGCCGTAATGTCGATGCTGGTAGGAAGCTGCATGGGCAGGCCGAGGTAGGAAGTCGCGCGGCGCTTCGCGACGGTAAATGCCAGTGAACCGACCGCAATGGCGCCCGCCATCACAAAGGCGAGCGACGGATCCCATCGCCCGGCGAGGTCGAGAAAACCCAGCACCTTGCCTGGGTTCGCCATGCCGGAGACCATCAGGCCGATCCCGAACAGAAGGCCAGCGAGCAGTGCCGTGAGGCGTGTCATGAGAGGGGCCATGTCAGCCTCCGATCAGGTGACGTTGCACGAAAACGGTCACGATTCCCGCGAGCATGAATGCAGTCGTGGCGACCAGTGATCGCACGGAGCCACGGGACAGACCGCATACGCCGTGACCGCTGGTACAGCCGCTGGCGTAGCGGGTGCCGATGCCCACGAGAAATCCGGCTAAGAGAATTGCGCCCCAGCTCGCTTCGATGTCCACATGGGCTGGCTTGCCAAGCAAGCCAGCGACCATGGGTGCGCCCAGAAGACCGGCGAGAAAGGCGATACGCCAGCCGATGTCATTGCGCGGCCAGTTCAACAGGCCGCCAACGATGCCGCTGATACCGGCGATGCGGCCGTTGCACAGCACCAGCACCGCAGTTGCGAAGCCGATCACGAGTCCACCTGCCAGCGAAAGACCGGGCGTGAAATGGATGAGATCGATCAGCATGATGAACTCCTTTACGGCTTCGGACAGAACTGTTCATAAAGCACAGCCATTACCGCGAGCGCCTGCGGGCTGGCCACCGAATAGAAGATGCTTTTGCCCTCGCGGCGCGTATTCACCAAGTTGTTTTCCCGGAGAACACCCAGCTGTTGCGAGAGCGTAGGTTGCCGAATGCCGAGCAACTCCTCCAGTTCGCCGACGGACAGTTCGCCCTGTGAAAGCTGGCACATCAACAACAAGCGGTCAGGGTTGGCAAGAACCTTCAATAGGGCGCACGCATTCGCGGCGCCCGCCTGCATCGTGGCGAGATCGAGGGTTGGTTGGGATGATTTCATAGCGGAGCCATGATCTATCTACGAATAGTATATTGCAAAACAGAATGTTTGTGAATAGAATGAATTCGTTCAAGGAGGCATATCCATGCGACCGACCATTCACCCATTCTTCGACGCCGCGACATGGACCGTGACCTACGTAGTCTACGAAGAAGGACATTCCGAGTGCGCCATCATCGACTCGGTGCTGGATTACGACCCAAAGGCGGGTCGCACGTCGACGGTCAGCGCGGATAAGGTGATTGCTTTCGTGCGTGAGCATGGTCTACGCGTCGAGTGGATTCTGGAGACTCATGCGCACGCCGACCATCTTTCCGCAGCGCAGTATCTCAAGCGCGAACTGGGTGGCCGCATTGCGATTGGCGAGAACATTCGCCACGTGCAAGGGGTTTTCAAAAAACTGTTCAACCTCGAACCGGAATTCCGCCTGGACGGAACACAGTTCGATCATCTTCTGGCGGACGGCGAGACGTTTGCCATCGGCGGCCTGGCTGCAAAGGCGATGCACGTGCCCGGGCACACTCCCGCTGACATGGCCTATCAGATCGGCGACGCGGTCTTTGTTGGCGATACACTCTTCATGCCCGACGTGGGAACCGCCCGCTGTGATTTTCCTGGCGGCGACGCGCACGAACTTTTCTACTCGATTCGTAAGCTGCTGGATCTCCCATTGAACACGCGACTCTTCATGTGCCATGACTATCCGCCCGAGGGCCGAAGACCAGCGTGGGAAACGACGGTCCGTGCGCAGCGCGATGGCAATATTCATGTGCATGATGGCGTGAGCGAGAGCCAATTCGTGGCGATGCGCCAAGCACGCGATGCCACGCTCGCGATGCCCACCCTGATACTGCCGGCTGTGCAGGTCAACGTGCGGGCGGGCGATCTTCCACCGCCGGAGGCAAACGGGGTGCGTTATCTGAAGATCCCGCTGAATGCGGTCTGAGCCATGGCCAGTCTGCCATGCGCCGAGTCGGGCGGAGGCAGGTGCGTCGTTCGATGTTAGCTGTTCGAATCGCTTTTCAGGAAGTCCGTAATGGTTGTATATCCCCTCACCAAGGATCTCTCGGTATCTCCGCAAATCACGATCGATGATGTAGAGAGATTGCACGAGCTGGGTTTTCGTTCGATTGTGTGTCACCGACCAGACGGGGAGGCGCCAGTCCAACCTACGTTTCAGGAAATCGCGCAGGCGGCGAAACGGCTGGGTGTTCAGGCGATTTATCAGCCGGTGGTACCAGGGCAGCCCTTGGTCGAAGAAGCCGTCGTATTTGGCGCGCTTTGCTCTGAATTACCCAAGCCTATCCTCGCATATTGCGGCGCCGGAACGCGGTCCACGACGCTTTGGGCGATGTCAAGGGCGGGTAATGTTGCTTTTGCCAAGTTGCGGGAGCGCGCGGCAGAAGAAGGCGCCGATCAGAATGCATTGGCGCCGTGTGACGCCTCTACTCGAGGCACGCTGGTCGGCCTTGTCGAAACTGAACATAGGGTGGTGATCGTCGGCGCGGGCACGGCCGGTATCGCAGTGGCGTCGAGCCTGCGCGTCCGTGATCCCGAACTGGACGTCGCTATCATTGATCCGGCGGGCACCCACTACTACCAGCCTGGCTGGACGTTGGTGGGTGCCGGAATATTCGGCGCCGCCGATACCGCCCGCCCGATGGCGTCATGCGTGCCTCGTGGCGTGCACTGGATCAAATCCGCGGTCGTGGCGTTCGAACCGGACACTCACGCGGTGGTGCTCGAAGGAGGGCGGAGGGTGCGCTATGAGCGCCTGATCGTCTGCCCGGGCATCAAAGTCAACTGGCATGGCGTCGACGGCCTCGTTGAAACGCTCGGGCGCAACGGTGTGACATCGAATTATCGGTTCGACCTCGCCCCCTACACAGCGGAGTTGGTCAGGCAGATGCGTGGCGGCAAGGCGCTGTTCACTCAGCCCCCAATGCCCATCAAATGTGCCGGCGCACCGCAGAAGGCGATGTATCTTTCGTGTGATACATGGCGCCGCAACGAAACTTTGCAAAACACGGAGGTGCTGTTCTTCAATGCAGGAGCAGCCCTCTTCGGCGTGCCCGACTACGTGCCTGCATTGATGGAGCACGTCAAAGCATACGGCATCGATCTGCGCTTCGGCCATACGTTGAAAAGCGTCGATGGCCCGCGAGGTCGCGCCACATTCGAGCGCGTACTGGCGGATGGGAATACGGATCGAGTCGAATCGAGCTTCGACATGATCCATGTGGTGCCGCCGCAAACAGCGCCGGACTTTGTCCGCACAAGTCCACTTGCAGACGCTGCAGGATGGATCGAAGTAGACCCCCAGACGCTGCGTCACAAGCGGTTTGAGCAGGTTTATGCACTCGGCGACGCCATCAACACTCCGAATGCGAAGACGGCGGCGGCCGCGCGCAAGCAGGCACCGGTGGTCGCGCACAATGTCTTGGCGAGCCTTGAAAGGGTTAGCGGGCTCGCTCGTTACGACGGATATGGGTCATGTCCGCTGACCGTGGAGCGCGGCAAGGTTGTGCTCGCGGAGTTCCTTTATGGTGGCAAACTCGCGCCAAGTTTTCCTACGTGGCTGATCGACGGCACGCGACCTTCGCGTCTCGCATGGCTTCTGAAGGAGTGGGTTCTTCCGCCGCTCTATTGGCATGGCATGCTCAAGGGGCGCGAGTGGATGGCGCAACCTGCTCTATCCGAATGACGACGCGGGCGGCAACTTGAATTCTGCATCCGGGAAAAATCTCGTTGCGTTTGCGCTGCAGCGACCTCAGGAGTTCCTGGCTTTGGAAGAATGAAAGAGACGCAATACCGCACTCAAACAGTAGGCATGGACGCTTCCACCGTCGGCTGCGGTGCGCCTGAGAGAACAGGACGGCAGCCACGGTACGGGCAAATGAGGAGACTACATGGATAAGGATAAAAAGAGGCGGAACCTCGCCAAGGCAGCGTGGTTCGCAAGCGTTGCATGCTCGCTAGCGCTTTGTGTAGAGGATGCATTCGCGGCGGACCTCAAACTAGGCGAGACGATCGCGACCAAAGGCACCACGAACGGCGCGGCCGCATGTGTAAGCTGCCATGGTCTACAGGGCGAGGGCAACGCTGCCGCAGGATTCCCGCGCCTGGCTGGCCTCAGTAGCGCTTACCTGTCTGCACAGATGGCCGCGTTTTCGACAGGTGAACGGCAAAGTCCAACCATGCAACCGTTCGCCAAGTTGCTCCCGTTGACCGAGCGCACGGCTGTTGCCGCCTATTTCAGTAAGATGGCCGCGCCCGCAGGAATTCGCACATCGGACGACACCTCGATTACACCCGCCGAGCCCGGCCCGTGGCTCGCGACGCGTGGGCGGTGGGACCAAGGCTTGCCGGCCTGTGTTCAATGCCATGGACCCGGCGGTATTGGAGTCAGTCCCACGTTCCCGCCTCTGGCCGGGCAGCCTGCTAACTATATCTCCAACCAGCTACAGGGCTGGAAAAAGGGCGCGCGCCCGCCCGGTCCACTAGCGCTCATGCCTGTTATCGCAAGCAAGCTAACGGATGCCGACATCAGCGCGGTCGCAGCGTACTACGCCGCACCCGCCAGCGGTGACGCCAAGCGCACGGGAGACATGAAATGACACAACGTCTCGAAGTCCGACACGCAGTAATTGCCGCGATGCTCATCCTAATGGCCGCATACGCGATTGCGGCTGACGAGCCCGCCAGCGCTCCTTCCGATGCTGCGAGCAAAGCCGAACCCGGAGGTGCGCGGGCTTTCTCCCCACCGCTGGAAGCTGCGATGCCCAAAGACGATTTCGGCAAATCGGTGAAGCTGGGCGAGCAGATTTTTATGCACACCAAGGAGTTCGCCGGGAAGTATGTCGGCAATGCTTTGAACTGCGCGAGCTGTCACCTCGATGCCGGACGCAAGGCAGACTCCAGTCCCATGTGGGGCGCTTATATTTCCTACCCCGCGTACCGGAGCAAGAATGGCCACATCAATTCATTTGCTGAGCGATTGCAGGGGTGCTTTCGTTACAGCATGAACGGCAAAGCGCCGCCGTTGGGAGACCCGGTGCTCCTGGCGCTCGAGACGTATGCCTACTGGCTTGCCAAGGGCGCACCCGTGGGAGAGAAGGTCAAAGGCCGCGGATACCCCAAACTTGCCGCGCCCGCTCAGCCGCCCGATTTCCAGCGCGGCGGTCAGGTCTATGCGCAGCACTGCGCGTTATGCCACGGCGCCGATGGGCAAGGGCAAACCAGTGCCGGCAAGACGGTCTTCCCGCCGCTCTGGGGGGCGAACTCGTTCAATTGGGGTGCCGGCATGCACGAAATACAGAACGCTGCGGGTTTCATCAAAGCAAACATGCCGCTTGGCCTGGGCGGCACGCTCACGGATCAACAGGCGTGGGACGTGGCGATGTTTATGGACAGCCACGAGCGCCCGCAAGATCCTCGCTTTACGGGTTCTGTCGAAGCGACGCGCACCAAATATCACGATTCGCCCAATTCGATGTACGGCAAGAGCGTGAATGGACATGTGCTGGGCAGCCCTTGACGGCAGACCACGAACATTCGCGCGTCATCTCGAATGCGATCACGCGTGAACAGCATGGTTTGTTTTGCAATGAAGGAGAAGTCGATGATTGAAAGCGACGGCATCAAGGTACTGATTCATGCGCCCACGGCCGAAGCGCTCAAGCGAGCACGTCAAAACGCGGTGAATCTGCTGCGTGCGCAGCCCGACGCGCAGGTACGCGTCATGCTCAATGGCCCTGCCGTAGGCGCCGCCCTCGAGAGCGAGCCCCATGAATCGGATCCCTGGACGTGGCTTTGTCCGAACACGCTGGCCAACACCGGAAAGCAATCGCGCGCGCCCATGCATGTTATGGACGGCCCCGCCATCTTGATGATCGCACGACTGCAGCAGGACGGCTGGGCCTATGTCCGTGCATGAGCCATGTGGTGAAAGGACGTACTATGGAGAAAATCGTGATGGACCGGATCGATGAAGTGGTAGATGCAGTCCGGCACGATGCGTGTCGTGCCGCATGGTGTCTTGGCGCAAGCGTGGTGTTGATGGCGGCGACGGGCTCGATGGCATCGTCCGCGATCGCGGCCGAGCAGGGCGCACCTGCACGCTTGCATGGGATTCCGAGCAATGCCACTCAGCCCACGCCGACCTATCGTGCGCAAGCTTTGCCTGTCGCGTATGACCCTCAAAGCAGTCAGAATTTACTCAAGGTATCGACCAGTGCCGACGCGTTGAATGGGATTTGGGCCCAGCTGGGGCATGCGAGCTGGGTATCGGACGGCCGGGCCAATGCACCCAAAATCGTATATGTCTTCACCGACCCGAACTGCCCGTTTTGTTCCAGGTTCTGGGCGGAGGCACGTCCTTGGGTAGACGCAGGTCGCGTGCAAGTGCGGCATCTGCTGGTGGGGATTCTCACACCGAGCAGCCCCGGGAAAGCCGCGGCGCTCCTGGCCGCACAGGACCCAGCTTCGGCATTGCACGATTACGAGGCCCGACAGACCAAGACCGTGGATGCGCAAATGGCAGCAGGTCACCCGCGCCCGCTCGAGGACGCAAACCTCAAGCCATTGAACCCGATTCCGGCCGATATCAACAAGAAACTCATCGCGAACGCTGCTCTCATGCAGGGGATGTCGATGCAAGCCACACCCGCGTTCGTGTGGCGAGATGAGTCGGGTGACGTGTATGAGCGGGTAGGTCTACCCCCAGACTGGCTCGAAACCGTCCTGGGTCCGAAGCCCCACTGAACGCGGCTCGAGAAGTCCAGGATCAATTCGATGAATGTCCTGAAAGCAGATGTCGTCGTTGATCAGCGCCGGCACAGCCGGCATAAATGTCTTCATTGTCCTCGAATCAGATGGCATCGGCGTCTTGCTTGCTGGTCAAGGGCCGCTCGGGACGACGTGCGCAAGGTTTTCCGCGTTGTCGCTCGTCTACGGCTACGACGACGACGGCTCTTCTTGGAAGTTGTTCCCTACGCCTTCAGATAGTCTTTGCGACGTCGCTCACTCCCGCGACGAAGCCATCGATTAGCGTCAAGGGCGGCGGCCTGTCTCGGTTCAAGCATGTCTCGAGAAACCTCTGCCTCGAATCGACTGCCAACTCCGTCAGCTTACAACCTTCCCAAACCGCAACGAGCCTGTCGAGCGGCGCGGGCCGAGCACCCGGTCCAGCAAACAAGGAATCGTCTCTTTTAAATGCGGCAATACGGCTGATCTGCTCATGGTCAGCCACCTCAAGAGCGAACAACCTACCCATGTCGCGCCCCTTCAGCCAAAGCTTCTTTCGTACGGCGCTGAGCGAGTGATGGACGTGATCAATGCTGCGATCGTTCATCTTTTTCAAGAGCTTTTTACTTGATCAACTTTATTCACTCGTTCAAAGAGCCTGGAATGGCACTTCGATTAGGATCACTATCAAACATTTCTTTCGCAATATCTACACTGCGAGCCATGATCAATGCTATTTCGCGGCTATTCGCCAGACTCACCGGGTAGCTCACAGCGGCCAATCACGAAGCCGCACGATCCGATAGAACGCGTGCGCAATGCGCATGTCGCGACGTGGGTCACAACTGCCGATTTATGCCCCACGACGTCCCGCTGTTGACTTTGTCACGGGTTCGATACTTAAGCCCACCCCTCGCATGAGCGTCGTCACGTGTTGCTAAGCCGCTGAACGAGCGTTTGCTGTCCTTCTAATGGAGTCTGAATCAATGGCTTTTTTCTCGCCGTTGCATCATGAAATCATTTTCATAGACTCGTATCCCAACCCTTAAGCGAACCTTAAGCTGTGGCCGGCAAGATTCGACCTCTCTCGGGTTCTGGTCTATTTACCTCGGATGGGCCATGAACCTTTAGCCGACCTCGGCCCCCGGTCGGCTTTTTTTTGGGCGTTCGTTCGTCTTCGCGTGAACATAAACCGAACAGATATCAGCGTACTGGAAATCAAGATCTTCGCCGGCTGGTCCGCCGTAGCGTGACGTCGGAAACGTAGACTGCATTGTCGGAGGTTGACACTGATTTCTCTGTGAACGGATACTCAGGCGTGAGGTAGGCCGTAGCGATGACGCGCCGCTGAACCTGGCAGATTTCGTCTCCGCGGTCATAGCGGTCGCAGAGTGCGGAGACCGCACCAAAGCGGGGGCTGCCATCGGGTTTGCGCCTCTGACTGAAGTCGGGTTTATAGTGCCTCGATGGACTCTGAACCTCCGACGCCACTTCGGTTCATCAGTTGCGAATCAGTCTGCGGGGCGTGAGCCCGCCGGTCTGGCGGCGACTCCTGATTCCCGAGGAGAGCACGATTGTGCGGCTGCACCATGTGATGCAGCTTGTCATGGGCTGGAACGAGGTACACCTGCACCGGTTCATCATCCGCGGATGGCGTTACGATGATTAGTCATTCAAGGGAAAGTTGAGCCTAAGCACTTCGATAAACGTCGTGACTGCTACGAGATGCACCTCGTTCCTGCGAAACACAGCGCCGATTGAACCGGGGTAGACGCCCGCATCAATAGGCAATTGTGCGAGCAACGCCGCATCGATCCAGCGGCGCGCGGCGCCATGGCTCATCGCGCATAGGCGGTCGCTACTCTGCAGAAGCGAAACGTTGGCGACGATCGAATTCGACTCGACGACGCGTCATCAAAGTAAGCGTCCGGAACAAGTCATCGACTTTGCGCCGCATCAAGGTCGTTCGCAGTGGAAGAATCCACGGGAAGTGAAGGGTGTCCGCCAGTTGCAGGTCCGCGTTGTGAAGAATCGGATGACCGCGGCGGCAGACGATCACGAGCGGCTCGTGGTAGAGAAAGAGCTCCTCGAACGTACGCGATCCACGAACGACGCCCCTCGGAGTAAGGTGGCAGAGCGCGTGATGTGTGTTAGCAAAGCGGGGCAGCGGAGATCTGCGGGCATCTTCCAAGGAATATGCGCGTCGTAGTCGTCAACGGTCCTCACTAGAGGAAGCACCTTCGGTCAGGCCTGGCGCACGCGTTTGCCGGAGGAGTTGTATATCCGACGGCGTATATCGCCGACCGCGCAAAGGAAAAGCTCCGAGAGTTCGCTGCTTCAGCGACGCCGTTCTTCATGACCGTTTCGTTTCCGGATCCACATCATCCCTTTACACCGCCCGGTTGATACTGGGATATGTATTTGCCCGATGACGTCGAACTGCCACGCTCCTTCGATTGCGGCGAGAATCTTGCGCTGCATGTCGAATGGCTGAAGCAGCGCCGCGCGAAGGGCACGGACGTGAAGCACACGTCTGCGTTGTTCGCGTGCTCGGAGCGCGAGGCGCGGGAAGCCATCGCCAGTGATGCTCGGTGACCACTCCGCCATACAGAAACGGGACGATCGCCAGGCCTGAGCCGAATACGAAGGCGCCCGCCTTGGCGAAAAAGACACCGATCTGCGCCAACAACGAGAGATTGATGCCGCTCAGCATACCGCCCAACGCCGGCGCCTGTGCCGAAGCCAGTGCGTTGACACCGCCCCTGCCCAGCCAATGTGGCGGGGACTTGCGCAACCAGTTCACGAGTCCGCCAGCAATGAAAAGCCATGCAATCTCCGATTCGGTGATGACGGTAACAGCCGCGAGCACGACGAAGATGCACCACAACAGCTTGTCAGATCCAAGCGTCTTTTTCGTGAGCTTGTAGGCGCTCATGGCAATAACGCCTACGACAGCGGCTCCGACGCCGTAGAACACGGCCTGCATCCAGGACAATCCGCCGAAGCGCGAGTACGCCCAACCCAGTGCTGCGACTATCAGAAACGAAGGCAGCACGAAGGCAATTCCGGCAATCGTTGCGCCCAGAATCCGGTAGTGAACGTAGCCCAGATACATTCCCAACTGAGCGGCGAGTGGACCGGGCGTCATCTGGGCGAGCGCGAGACCTTCACGATAGTCCGTATCGCTGATCCATCCGCGCCGCTCGACCAGATCACGGTGCATGTAGCCCACGAGCGCGACCGGGCCACCAAAACCGAACGTGCCGAGCTTCGGCATCTAGAACATCAATTGGCCAAGGGAATAGGAAGGCGCGGTCGCTGCGGTCGTGCTCATGCGCTGCCTCCGAATTCTGTGGTCTTCGCATTTGCAGCGAAGTGCGTGTACATCGAGTCGAGTACGCGACTCATCTCTTCGAGCAGCACGTCGTCGTCCGCCGAGCGCTCGCGGGTGCCCGATAGGATAGCTTCGAATCCCACCGCTTCAGGCACGGCAGGGCCACCCACGTCGAGCGCATGCACCATCGCGGCGAGTCGCAGCAAGCCGGCGTCACGCTCCAGATCGAAGCTCGCGAGCAACACCTCGAAGGTGACGCGTTCGCCGATGTGTATGAATGCCGCGCCATCGAAATCGAAGCCGAGCGCATTGGGCGGACAGGCCTCAGGGGAGGTCAGCCAGATAAAGCGGGCGTCCGGGTCGATGAAGCGCCGAATTAGCCATGCACTCGCCACGCGATCGACCCACAGGCGACGGCGCGTCGCCCATGTGGGCCTCGATAGTCCGCCCGAGACAGAACTCGAATCACGCGCTCCGAAGAATGCGGATCGCCTGGAGACAGCACGGTATCGACGTGCGCCATGAAATCCTGCCAGGCTGCCTCGGCGCGTGTGGTGGCCTCATTCGGAAAGTTGTCAATCGCAACGAGGGTCTCGTACTCCTTGCGCAAGCGGCGAAGCAGGCGCGCAAGCTCCGCTTCGGACTGGCTGGTCACCGATTTGCGGGCTTCTGCAAGGCTGCGAATCAACTCCGCGTAGTCATCGGAACGGTCGAATAGTCTACGAAACTCCTGCTCTTGCGTCAGATCGAGGTTCGGCGCGCGCAGCAGATGCGCGGTGCCCCCGCTTTCGCCTATCGCGGTTGCCAACTCTCGGAGCATCGCCTCCCGTTCAGGCGAATGCGGCAGAACATAAATGCCGTCGCGAAGCACCGCGCATCCCTTGGCTTTAAGCGCACGCCAGAAGCGCATGCGGGCCGTGGCGTTCTCGGTGGGCAGCCTCAAGAACATGCGCGACCAGCCGCTCGGACATTGATCGATCAACACGAAGCGGATCTACGCCAGTTCGGTCCCGATTGAGTTGAAGCACCGCGCGGGACGAAGTAGGGCGATCTGTTGCCTCATGCGTGCATGGTTCGGTCAAAACGATACAGTCGATAGCCGCGCCTGGATTGTCGCCTTTCAGGCAGCAAGCCGCGTCGGGCTTATCGATGTGTATGGCGAAGCTCGCGTGCCGCATAAACCGATGAAAACAGACCGATCAGTAGCGCGCATGAGGGAAGAACTTCATCAAAAGGGCCAGCGGCGTGCGAATACGTTGTGTAAAACAGAACGCCAATACCGATGCCTATAAAGAACAGACCGAAAATGAGCCCAAAAATCGGCCCTGGATTTTGAGACCGCAATCTCTGAGACATCTTCATCAGACTCCCCATCACGTGGGCCCGTTACGAATTCGGACACTGACGAATGCGGACGCTAGCCCGGCTCGCTACAAGCGCAGAGGTCGTCAACCAATCGCTGACCGGCGCTGCATCCGCCCATCAGAGCATCGCCCTCCGAGAAAAACAAGTGACTGCGCGTATCGCCGAATCGCAAGGGTGAAAAGACGGCGACGGACGATTCAGGGCGAAGGATCCTGACCGTGGCAACATAACCGACATGCGAGGCGACGCCGATCGTTGGACGTCGATTGAAATCGGTCTCAACGCTGACCTCGATGCTGAATCCCCGATATTGATACATACGTTGCATCGCTTCTCTCCTCGGCGGGCAGCCAACTACTTCTGACCGTGCAGCAAGTCCCCGATACGGTCAGGCATCAGTTAATGGGGAGCACGGCCGCCCGCCTTAGGCAACGCCCCCAAGCACCCGCGGGCTACTGCTTGACGACGCGGAGGTCGTATCCTTGCCAACCATGAATGTGCGCCGAACGTCGGGCTCTCAGTCCCTCAGGGCTTCACGCTCAAATTGCTCCCGCGAAAGGTGGCGCACATCCGTCCCCCTGGCGACGTAAATGACCAGTTCTGCCAGATTCGTTGCGTGATCCCCGATGCGCTCTATGGCTGATGCAATGAACAGATAGTCAAGCGCCGAAGAGATGGTGCGGGGATTCTCCGCCATAAACGCTGCCAGCTTGCGCATGAACGCGCGGTATTGCTCGTCGATCGCCTCGTCCTCCCGAACAATCTGCGCAGCACCGGCAATATCGAGTCGAGCGAATGCATCGAGCGCCCGATGTAGGATGGCTGCGGCCATCTGACCAGATAACCTGATTTCTGCCGTGTTGATGAGCTTGCCTGCCTCATCGTCCGCAATACGTCGAGTGCGCTTCGCGATCTTGCGTGCTTCGTCGCCCGCGCGCTCCAGATTGGTGACGGCTTTCGAACTCGCCATCAGCAGACGCAGATCTGATGCTGTTGGCTGACGCCGCGCGATGATGTTGCCGCACTCGGCATCAATGTCGATTTCCATCTCATTGAGCTGACGCTCTTCTGCAATGACCTTGTCGGCCAACTCCAGGTCGAATCGATTGAGGGCCTCCATGGCATGGACCAATTGTGACTCAACGAGGCCACCCATCTCGAGAACCTTGGACGCAATGCGATGGAGGTCGGAGTCAAACTGGCTGGAGATGTGCTTGTCTGTCATGGAAGTTTGCTCCTCAACCGACGCAAGAATATCAATTCTGTTTTGGGCGCTTTGGTAAGTCTTCGCATAAGCAATCGCGAGACCGACCTAGCGAGCTTTTGGTGGTCGCCCAGTCTTGATTTTTTCGACCGCCGACGCAGCAGCACGCAAGTGCTCCTCTGAAGCGGCCTCAAGCAGAAACAGGCCAGCTCGCAACAGTTCACTCTTATTCACTGGTACGCCTGCATCAAGACATCTCTGTGTCAGCGTCGCGATTTTCTCGTAGTCCGATCGCGGCATCGTGAAGGTATCGCGTATGACCTTCTCCTTCTTCACGCGCTCCTTCTGCGGTGCGACGACCACGACAGCTAACTCGAGACGAACTGCACGCTTCTTCTTCCGAGCTTTCGCTTTCGTCGGTTGCCCATGGACGTCGGGCTCCAACGCGGCTTCCTTTTTCTTGGTGGCCTGGCGCGCCATGACTACCCGCAATGTTGAAGAAACGATACAAACAGTATATAGCGAATTTTTTCAAAATGTTGGGCGTTGTTGGGCGGCGCTGTGAACGCCAGTGACAAGCTGCGTCGCCAGCGGTAGAGAGCAGGAGTTGGTGGATCTGAGGGGAGTTTGACGACAAGGCTCACATCAGCGAACTCGGATCATCGATGGAGTGCGCCCGTTCTTCGGGGTGCCTCTCCTTAACTCAGTAACCTGCATCAATCGGAGGAGCTTGAGGCACTACGTCGGGCGAACTGCAAGACATACAACTTGACATAAGCCTAATTATCGAATTGTAATTGTGGAAGGCCTTATGTCAACAAGCGCACCCTGAGCAAAATTATCAAGCGTCGCGTTATGTCAATAATTGTTGATCGCGCCGTCTGCCGTCCGCTGGACACCCGATGCCAGGTTGGAATACGGATTTGTACCGTAGCGTCGCTCATTTTGCACCGCTAGGCTGGATCGCTTCGTGATCGCCGCGGAGCACAGACGATGGAAAGCTGGCGAACAGGATATCTTGGGATCCGCCAAGTACCTCGCGATCTGAGCGAGTTTGAACTCAACACTTTTTTCACGTTCTCGAAGCAAGAGATCGCGCTCATCGAGACGCGGCGATCTGATTTATATCGTCTCGCCGTTGCGTTGCACGTCGGGTTCATACGAATGTCCGGTCGATCGCTGGATTCATATCGCCAGATACCTGCAATGCTGTGGCGACACCTCGGTCGACAACTGCATGTCCAGCCGCCCGATCTCGGGACGCTGCGCTCGATCTACGATGGACGCTTCGACACGCTGTCCGACCATCAACGATTTGCTCAAATCATCGCGAACTTCCGCACGATCTCAGAGCACCAACGTCGATACGTCATCCGTTGGCTGAAAGAACAATTGACGGGTCGCCCAGAGCGCGGCCAATTGGGCAATGACCTGAAGCAATGGTTCTACGAACATCGGATCGTCATACCCAACGAACGGACGATCCGACAGTTCATCGTCCAAGCAGTTCGTGATATCGAGAGTTCGCTCCACGAGGAGTTTCAGCGAACCTTTGGCCCGGAGAAATTGGACAGCTGGGCACGTCTTTTACCCCAGCCGCACAAGGAGTATTTGAGCCTGCAGGGCTGGCTTTGGGCTGTGCCGCTCCGTGGTTCGACTCAGCAGATGGGTGAAGTGCTGGACAAGATTAATCTCCTTACCATGCACGACGTCGCATCCGCATGGCCAGGCGCATGCAACGATGCAATTGTTCGCTACTACGCTCGTCGCTGTGCCAACCGCTCTCCATCCATCAGCAAACGGATCGCGCCGCAAAGCCGGAGGCTCGAGGCCGCCTGTTTTATGCGCTATTCGCTGTGCACGGCGACCGATCACGTACTCACGATGCTCCGGCGCTGGGTGCAGAAAGTCGTGAATGATGCATCGCGCGCGCTCGACGCGGCGAAGAACAAGCTTGAAGATCAGCTTCGCGAGTTCGCCCTGGCTGTGAAGGCGTTGGCGATTGACGAGTCCCTGTCGCGCGAACAGCTAGGTAGCGCGCTCTGTGAACTGGCCGACAAGGTTCTCTGCCCACCGCAAAGCCGCCGCAGCCTTATGCGGCAGCATCTAATCGGCAAGCGACACTCGGCACGGATCCTATTGATGCGGATAGTGCAACTGCCCTTCGAAGCTGATTCCACTCATCCCGTACTCGACGCGATCGTTCTGCTTCGCGATCTTTACCGCCGTCAGGCTTACTTACTGCCCGATGGGTTGAATATTCGTCTGGGTCGCGCGTGGCGCGAAGCGATCGACGGATTCGACCGAATCAAAGCCATGAAGGCGTTCGAATGGGCCACGTTGCTCGCCCTGCGCGTCGCGCTTCGCAACGGATCGATCTATGTGGAGCATAGTTTCGCGTTCCGTAGTCGAACACGCATGTTAATTCCGATGGGCGAGTGGATTGCGAAGCGCAACAATCTCTACGGGCAACTCGGCCTTCCGCAAGATCCAAAGGAGTTTCTCGATCCGATCCTTGCTCTTCTCGATCAAAGGCTTGACCTCTTGCTCGACGCGGTGAAGCAAGGGGATGTGCAAGTTGATTCGGCCGTGCATTTGAGTCCGCTCAATGCACAGTCGGCGGACAACGAAGCGGATCGCCTGCGACAGGCGATCTACCAGGCGCATCCGCAGGGGCAACTGCCGGAGATCATCCTCGAGGTCGATAGCGCAACACGATTCAGTTGGCTTTTGCTCGGGCGTGAACCTCGCTCACGAGTGGAATTGCTGATGGTCTATTCCGCCGTGCTCGCGCATGGAACGTCTCTCTCGGCCGCAGAACTCTCTCGGATGGTGCCCGAGGTGTCGGGCGACGCGATCCGCCAGATGATGAAACGCTTGGCGGACGAGAGAAAGCTGAGGCTTGCCGCCGATGCAGTTCTTGAGTTCATGCACGAGCACCCTATCGCTGCCCACTGGGGCCGTTCTGATCTCGCGTCTTCCGACATGATGTCGCTCGAAACCACACGAAAGGTATGGCAGGCTCGGGCAGATCCGCGGCGCCGCTCGGCATCCATCGGAATGTACACACACGTGCTCGATCGTTGGGGCATCTTTTACGATCAGCCGATCGTTTTGAATGAGCGGCAAGCAGGTGCGGCCATCGAGGGTGTCGTGCGCCAGAGTGCCACGAAAGACATCGCTCAGCTCGCTGTCGACACGCATGGGTACACCGATTTCGCGATGGGCCTAGCCCGCGCGCTGGGATTTGATCTCTGCCCTCGCCTGTCGCATCTTCGTGATCGCCGGCTTCACGTTCCTCGCAGCCAGGACGTGCCAAAAGAGCTTTGTGCGGTTACAGACCGCGACGTCAGACTTGACCTTATCGCTGAAGTTTGGGACGAGTTTGTCAGGATTGCTGCATCGATTCGCTCAGGAAAATGTACTGCGGTCGAAGCCCTAACCCGCTTCGGCTCAGCAGCGCGTGGGCAGCCGGTCTATGACGGAGGCGTCCACATCGGTCGGCTGTTCCGTAGCATCTTCCTGATCGATTACTTCACGAACACGACATTCCGGACGGAGCTGCAGCACGTGTTGAATCGGGGCGAGGCCGTGCATGTGGTTCAACGCGCGATTCATGTTGGCCGCATCCCCGTCGAATTGGCACGGCGCGAAGATTCGCTCTCAGCCGTGTCTTCCGCATTGACGCTGCTTGCGAACATTCTGATGGCATGGAACACGACCCACATGCAGCATGCGCTCGAGGCGATGCAAGCCTCCGGAGGCGAATCGCTTGGAGCCGAGCAGCTCAGAAGGATTGCGCCGACGCATCTGGAAGGCATCAACCTGCGCGGGACCTTCATTTTTCCCGTGGGACGCTACGCGAGCAGGCTGCTTCCAAGCCTGGGTCAAGACGCCAAGGCACTTGCCGCTGGTCAGCGCGCGTAGGGTGTAGCGACGACGCGTTTTCGGGCAGACAGCAAGTCTCTGATTTTAAATACTATTGATTTAGTGTCAGAAGGCAAAGCCTTGTCAGAGCTGGAGCGCCCTAACCCGGAAATTGCACGGAAATCAAGGCCATCCCTACCAGCGGCGACAAAAGCAGAAGCCAATGATATTGCTGGCGAAATTCGGATTCTCAGAACCTACGCAAATCGTCTCTTAGAGAGACACTGTTTGGGCAAAGGCATTAAAGTTCGAGCTCTCAGCCTTCGAGACCTCGAACTGTTAGCCACTGCAGTTCACTATGAAGCGGTTATCGCTACCGATGAATGGCCGCTAGCCTTTGTGGTCGATGATTTAACTGTTGACAATGACGACAATTACATGATCAAGTCGATCACAAGCTTGCACGTTCTGCACATTTTAGAATGTGACGGAAGATTAACGTCAGAGGAAAGGAGGGATACGGTTCGCTCGTGGTTGAGAGAAAGTGAAAAGCTTCCCCGCGATTGGACGACGATCTACCGCGACTTGTTTAACGAAGGCGCGCCCACTATTCAGTGAGCATAGTGCTTCACAAGGTAATGTGAAAGTGCCGTCGCATCGTCGAGCGTTGTGTTCAGCGTCGATGCAATGAACGAAGGGGAGCGCCCTCCTTCTTGATCCTGCCATCTAGCAATCGCTTGGAATATCGGCGTTCCAAAGATTCGCTCTGATTCTTTTACATAAATCTCGAGAGACACATTCGCTGTGCCAAACAACGAATGCGCAACTGTCGGAACATTTACGCGGTTGGAGTTCCACTCGTCCCAAAACTGGGGTGTATCCAACCCCGACAGCTTCAAACCCGTCGATTTAGCCACACGGTCGATCTGCCGAATTACAGTGACGATCGAAATGTCGTGAGCCTCGGCGAAGAACAGAGCCCTCGCCATGGGATCATCGCTCGCCGCGATCTCTTCGAGTGCATAGGCTGCGGCTGCATGGGGGAATAATAGCTCTTGGGCGAAGCGCTCAGCAAAAGCTTCACCATCGTCGCCACTTAATGCTGGGAGCGTATAGCAGTGGCCGAGTTCATGCGCCAACCAGTAATTAAAATCATCAACGCGTGCGTTTAAGCTAAAAACCACACAAGACGTCTTCGTCTGAGGGAGATAAACGCTTAAGGCGTTCTCATGCCCCGACTTATCATCTCCCCATAGAACGGGAACGAGAACCGAACCGAATGCCTTATGCAACTCGATGAGCTGGTCACGCGTCAGCGGGGCTCGCTCTGTAAGTCCAATTCGCTGACGAGTTTGCATCGCTGCGTGATTAACATAATCATCGTCGAGACGCGGATCCTGCAGCACGGGTGGCGCGAAAAGGCTGTTCTCCTGAAAGAACGATACGAGTTCTCTGAGATGGACGGCTGATTCTCGAGCGGCTTCCAGCGCTCTATCAGTCGCTGGCCGATTTTTCTTAGTACGATAGGCAACAACTGGCTCAGGTGCGTCGACATCTGCTTTCAACAACGCTTCGACGTCGATTTCAAGCGCTTCTGACAATGCGCGCAGCTTTCGCGGCCTGGGAACAGACTCTCCGGAGAGCCAATTGGAAACAGCCTCTTTACTCACCCCGCAACGCTCCGACAGCGCGGCTTGGTTGAGGTCAAGGGCAGCCATCCTGCCACGAATGAGGTCGATATCTAACATAGTCCACGAATGGTACGGTGCGACGTCAAGTTTCGTCAAGTTAGCTTTTGTTATCGGACGAACTAACCGCACCTTTAGCCCCTTGATCTGCCCCTTCACTTGCCGGGGTGAGCTCCAACAATTATTGGGGCACGATCAACCTTAGCTAGGACAGCGCGCGTGGGTCTTTTGAAGACTGAGAGTGCGCTGATACGTCACGCCTGGCCAGTCCGCCGCCACAGTGCCGACCTTCGTCAACGCTAATTCGCGAGCTGTTGCCTGACCTACATCTTGTCGGAGAATCGTTGAGGACCCCCGCGGTCGTGCAGTGGCAATTATAATGTGCGACGAAAGCGCCCAATTCAAACGGACTATGCGCAAAGATCGCAGCGTACTGACAAGACATCGATTGGAATATTGAGTCCGTCGGGGAGGAGAGAGAATTAGCTCGATACGGTCCATTGATCTACGCCTGGTAGATGACCTCGTTGACTTCGTCCGAGGCGCTGGGTATGTGCTCGACTTTTCCGACCAGACTTTCGCCGATTTCTTCGCTTCGGAATTCAAGGTCAATATCAACGATCAGAAATTCTGCGCGAACGGCGGCTCCAAGGGAAAGCGGCTTCGCTACTACCTGCAGACCTGTGACGACGAAACCGCCGTCCGCGTGCTCGCCGCTCTTTGGGAGCATCGCTGCGAATACATCGCTAGAAGCGGCGCAAAGGACCCTGTCGTCGACGCACAGTCGCGCCTCGAGCATTTGATCAATCGTCTCTCCGGGGGGACACCGCCAAAACCTGCCTACTCAATAGCTACGCCTATTGTCGATCACAAGAAGGTCCTGGCTATCAAGTCTGAATTGCTGCAGGTCTCTTCGCTGAGCGCGCATGCACGGGGCTTCGCTTTTGAGAAATTTCTGAGGGGCCTCTTTGATGCGTTCGGTCTTGCAGCTCAGGAACCGTTCCGACTGAAGGGCGAACAGATCGACGGCAGCTTCCAGCTCGGCGGTGACACTTATCTGTTGGAAGCCAAATGGCACGGCCAGCCTATCGGGGTCGCAGACCTCCATGTTTTCCACGGCAAAATCGAGCAGAAGGCCGCTTGGACGCGCGGCCTGTTCGTAAGCAACAGCGGCTTCTCGGAAGATGGCCTTGCCGCTTTCGGCAGAGGCAAGCGCGTCGTCTGCATGGACGGCCTCGATCTCTACGAAATGCTTGACCGTGAGATACCGCTCAGCAAGGTTCTTGATCGCAAGGTGCGCAGGGCTGCCGAAACTGGCATGCCATTTCTTCGCGTTCGCGACCTTTTCCCGAATTAGAGCGGATTCGTATGGTGCAATTTAATGACTGGTGCGATTCCGCGGACACCCCCCTCGGCAACCATCACGTTCGCGTGATGAGGGGCCGACCAGCCGACACGGCAACCGGGGTGCAGCTAACAGCCACAGCCATACCGAGTCACTATGCCGCCGAGGAGCGCATCGCCCGTGCACTCGCGCGTCTAGGTAAGATCGGCGCGGCGAAGATGGTCACAGGCCTCCTTCCACAAACACCGCAAATCCGGTCGGGCGATCTCGGCGAGATTTACGCGACTGAATGGATTGACGCCCATAGCGGTTACCGGGCACCCATCAAACGACTTCGCTGGAAAGATCATCGCAACATGGCGATGCGTGGCGACGACGTAATCGGCATGATCCTCGATCCAGAGACGCAGCGGCTCCGTTTCCTGAAGACGGAAGCAAAAAGCCGCATCGACTTGCGCGCTCAGACGTTGGAGGAGGCGCGACGCGGCCTGAATAAGGACGGTGGCCTCCCGTCCTCACACGCTCTGTCCTTCATTTCCGCCCGACTGATGGAGCTCGACATAGACGTGCCACTTGTTGACGCGATCGACGAGGCGCTCTATCGGCACGGTGTAGCAACCGAGAGTGTCAGACATCTCCTGTTCACATTCTCGGGTAATTCCCCGCAGGCGCTTCTGACGCAGGCGCTGCAAGCCTACCCCGGTCCGATTGAACAATGGGGCGTTGGATTGCATGTCGAGGGCCACGCCGCCTTCGTTGGGGCGGTCTACGATCAGGTCATCGCCAATGCCAACAACCCCTGAAAGTATCATCGCCGCCATCACGGACGCAGCGACTGCGGGCTTTCGCGGCAAGCTTATCGCGAGGGGGCAAGCACGCGCCATGATCTGGCGTGACGGCGTACTTCCTCCTGGAGCCCCAGACTTCTCGCCACAACTCAGCTTCGACCTTCACAGTTACGGCTACGGCCTGCTTGGCCTTGGTCTGCGTCTTCTAGAACTTGGCGGTGACCCAAGCCAGGCTCGGATCGCGTTCGAACAGGCCGCAACTGCTCTTGAGGCGGTCATGGCAAAAGGCAATCGTGCGGAGCCCGACAGGGACTTCCATTTCGTCATGGCAGCGGCAAGCTATCACCTCGCTCAACTGTCCGCTCAAGCCTTTTCGCTCCTCGCAGTCGTCGCAGCTGAAGATAATTTTTCGCCAATTGAGCACGCGCTCGCGCTTTTGATGCGCCGAGACATTAAGGCGCTACGGGCGCAGGCCTATACGTTCCGTTTGGACGGACAAGGGTCGGACGCAAGTATTGCTGCGCTCTTCCATCAGCGTTTGACCGAGCCGGCGGACCGCGATCGACAAGATTTCCTCTTCGAGGGTCTGGATCTCGCGCTGACGGATGCCTTCTTCGGCGCCATCGCGACTTTCCTTCTCGCGTTGGATCGCGGCGAGCGAAACCTTGTCGACCAAGCGATCGCGCAACTTCGCGACAGTCTGGAAATCTGCAGCGATTTGAATTTGCTGCCCCAATGGTGGGTGCATCGGGTCGCCATTCATCTACTCCACGACCTGTGGTCAAACACTTTTCATGAGAAGGTGCCGGTGCTCCCCGCCGGTGGGCCTGCGAATTCGTGGCAAGGCCTTCGCGAACTCTTTATCGCTCTGCTCGCTCGCCGTCCCAGAGCAGAGGTCGACCTCTGGCCGTCGCAAACGGAGGCGGCATCGCGCGCCATCGATCAGTCCGACAATCTCGTCGTCTCGCTTCCGACGAGTGCTGGAAAGACCCGGATCGCCGAATTGTCTATTCTGCGATGCTTAGCGGGCGGCAGACGGGTAATGTTCGTGACGCCCCTGCGCGCCCTCTCGGCGCAAACCGAAATCGTGCTCCAGCGCACATTTGGATCTCTCGGAAAGACCATCTCTGCTCTTTACGGCAGCATTGGAGTATCCGGTTTTGACGAGGATGTAGATTGTCAATTACGATGGCCGCCCGGGCGACAACTATCTTGGCCGGTCGACGGGGTTAGTTGTCGCTGCTCAGCTCGGCATAGTTGTCGCTCCTTCCGATTCGGGGTGGGGTAATTGACGCCGCCGCGCGCGCTTGTTGTCATCGGCACTGCGACGCCGGTAGCTCTCCACGTTCAGCTCGAAGATCGTCGAGTGATGCACCAGTCGGTCGATGGCGGCGACCGTCATTGAGGGATCGGGGAAGACATCATTCCAGCCGGAGAACGCGGCGTTGGCCGTGATGAGAAGGCTTCGACGCTCGTATCTTTCCGCAATCAATTCGAACAGCACGCTCGTTTCGGCCTGGTCCTTTCTGACGTACGACAGGTCATCGAGGATGATCAGATCGAAGTGATCGAGCTTGGCGAGCATCGATGGCAACTGCAGGCTTTGGCGTGCCGCCTGCAGCTTCTGCACGATTTCGCCGGTGCGTGTGAACAGCACCCGGTACCCGGCGTCGATCAGCGCATGACCAATGCCGGAGCCTAAATGGCTCTTCCCGGCACCCGGTGGCCCAAACAGCAGGATCGTGGCGCCTTTCTCGAGCCACGAGTCGCCGCTCGCGAGCGCCATTACATGTGCCTTGGACACCATTGGTACCAAGCCGAAGTCGAAGGCCTCGAGCGTCTTGCTTGGGTCCAAATGCGATTCGACGCGATGCCGCTCGATGCGCCGTTTCGCGCGCTCGGCCAGTTCGTGCTCGAGCAGCGCGCCGAGCAGGCGCGTCGATGGCCAGCCTTCCTTGTCGGAGCGCTGTGTGAACTCGGACCATAGCCGCGCGATCGTCGGCAAGCGCAACTCGGTGAGCATCAGCCCCATACGGGCGGCATCGTAAATTGCGGGCGCGTTCATACCGATGCCTCCTCGCCAAGCAGCGTGTCATAGAGAGCGGCCGTCGGCATGTCCACAGCCACGTCTGGGCATTGCGCCTGCCGCGGCGCAAATTCATTCTGTAGTTGCTCGAGATCGGGCAGCTCGCCAGCGGCGAGCAACGCCTCGAGCCGCTCAGCAAGAACGGCCTCGACTCCGTGATTCGCGGCCAGTTCCAGTAAGCCGACCATGGTCTTGCAGGCTTCGCGCTGCGTGAGCCGAGCCTCAAGCCGCTCCCACGTCCGGCGGTACGCCTCGCGCGGATGTCAGCGTCGGATAGATACTCCTCATTTTCGTCGAAGTAAATTTCCCCAGTTTTTTGTTTGGCGCCGCCGCGTAAGCGGTGGCGCCCCGTCGATCACCGACCATATAGGCCTTCGCATTCGTCGGGGAGCTACCGGTGGTCGAGCTGGGAGAGGTTATGACGATTCTGGAATTGCATCGGCAGGGGCTGAGCATCTCGGCTATCGCCGTTCGACTAAATATGGATCGCAAGACCGTTCGCAAATACATTAAGAATGGTGTGCAGGCGCCTCGTTATGGTCCGCGTGCGCCGCGTCCTTGCGTCGTCGATTCGTTTGTCCATTACGTGACCGAGCGTGTGCGTGAGTACCCCGAGCTGAGCATTGAACGACTTCTTCGGGAGGTTCAGGCGATGGGCTACGTCGGCGGTCGCACAGCTTTGGGTGACTTGGTCCGAGAAGTTCGTCCGCCCAAGCAGCGTGGCTTCGAGGTGCGCTTCGAGACGCCGGCTGGAGCTCAAGCTCAAGTGGACTTTGCTCACTTCAATGTCGAATTTGATGACGTCCCTGGACAGCGGCGCTCGATCTGGTTGTTCTCGCTCGTGCTTGGACACAGCCGTTATTTGTGGGGCCGCTTCGTTGAGCACCAAGACCTTCAAACGGTTTTGCGCTGTCACATGGAAGCGTTTGAGCACATCGGCGGTGTTCCTCGAGAGGTGCTTTACGACCGCATGAAGGCGGCCGTGCTGGGCGAAGTCGAGAAGCACATCGTCTACAACGCAAAGCTCGTCGCATTCGCGCAGCACTATGGCTTTGCGCCGCGCGCATGCAAGGCATATCGCGCAAAGACTAAGGGGAAGGTCGAACGCCCATTTCGATACATCCGTCAGGACTTCTTCCTCGCTCGACGATTTCAGAATCTTGCCGACATGAATCGCCAGTTGCGTGAGTGGCTTGACTCAGTAGCCAATGTTCGTGTGCATGGCACGACGCACCGAGTTGTCGCGGAGCATTTTCTTGAGGAGCGCCCGACGTTGCAAGCGCTTCCCGCCGGTTTGTTCAATGGCGTGATCCGACTCGAGCGGCGTGTGAGTCACGAAGGACTCGTCTCAGTCGGCGGAAACTACTATAGCGTGCCCGACCGAACGCGCAAACGCA
>JFHF01000049.1 GCA_000648925.1 Caballeronia jiangsuensis | reverse complement strand
GCTCTGGTTCGGGGTTTGAACGGAGAGCGTGCCGGTTCCGTACTTGCACAGGTTGACGAGGAAAATCGTTACCACTTTGACCAGCGTTGTCGAACGCTCGCAATCGCCCAAGCTGCTGCACTAAATATGAGCAGCTTTCTGTCGATCAACTTCATGCCTAACGCGGTCTACCAACCGGAGGCTTGCATACGAAGCACCCTTGAGGCAGCGGAGAAGCACAGCTTCCCCACCGACCGTATTATCTTCGAGACGGTAGAAGGCGAAAATATAATCAGCCGAAGTCATTTGGTGAATATATTCCGCGCGTATCGGCGGTTCGGATTCAAAACGGCCATCGACGATTTTGGAGCAGGCTATTCTGGACTGACCCTGCTCGTTGATTTTCAGCCAGATTTCATCAAGCTCGACATGGAGTTGGTTCGAGGGGTCGACAGTGACAGCGTTCGCCAGAGTATTGTGCGAGGCGTGCTTACGATGTGTCGGGATCTCGGAGTGCAGGTTATTGCGGAAGGAGTCGAGACAAGGGGGGAACGTGACTTCTTTGCCTCCAACGGCATCATCCTGATGCAGGGGTATTTTTTTGCCAAGCCCGCGTTGAGAGAGATGCCAAAGAGAACAGCTGACTGGCTGGCGTCAACAGCGTAGTTACCAGTCGAGGTGGCCGAATGTCACGTCTCGCCTAATCGCACTATTTGTTTCAAAGATCGAGAGCATCAGACATCCACGGAGCGCATCATGCTCGAACTTTCCGGGACCGCCGAACTGGTGGTCGTTGACGTAGAAACGCGACAAGAAGAGCGCTTCGTTGTGACGGCCAAAGACTTCGACATCGAAAGACGTTCAATGTTGGACGACGACGCGCTGCGCGAAGATGAAGACGGCGAATACGTCGCCTACTTGAGCGCCTTGGGTTTTGACTTCCGGCTCGTCGCGTCGCCGCCTAATCACTTGGAAATCGAGGACGATCCGGAAGACATACAGATTGAAATTGTCGAAAATAACATCGAATTCGTCGAGGCCCCGGGAGAGGACGACGAACTCACGTGACGTATCATCCAAGTTCAGATGGTCCACAACCGAATGACCGGTCGGCACCCTGCGCTCCGACCGCTTGCTTGGTTCGGCGGACCGCTTGTTTCAGCGCGTTATTGCAAAGGGGGCGTCGCGCCGAGCTTCTCGGCAAGCATGCGTTCATAGATTCCAAAGTGAAGATCGACCTCTTCCTGCGTGACTATTTGCACAAACACGTTCACTTGCTCAGGCGGAAGCCCCATTACAGTCGCTATGGCTGCCTCGAGCTGGGGCGCGCATATGCGGTCTTCCGGCAAAGTCGAGCCAACGCTAATGTCGTACGTTTTCGCCCGCCTTGCCGCGATCTCCACAATCCGGGCCCTAGCGCTCATGTTGTTATCAATTGCCAGACGAGCGACCTCAGCGAGTTGATACATCGTCTCCGTCGGAAATCCCTTTAACGAGCGCAGGCGAACCCGATGTCTGCCGAGCGTGCGCCACTCAGTATCAAAGTTCATCTTTACTTACTCCGGAAACCTTTCCGCCGACGGAGATAAGGTCGCACCCAGGGAATTTCAAGGCAAAAAAATGTGAGGCGGCGCCCTTGAAAAGCTCTTGATGGACACTATCTGGGACTTCGCTCAGGCAGCGTTCGCTGGATTCGGGCGGCGCTGCGTGTTTCAACCTTGTTTGTCGCGATTAGGCAGGCGAGACTGGAGCGCGTTAGCCCGTTCGCCTCCTCCCGCGAGAGGAGATTCGATCATGAGTGACGTCTACTTCGGAACAGATTTCTTTGCCGACCTCGAGCGAATGCAAAGGCAGCTCTCGGGCCTGTTCGATGGTCTGCCCTCAAGCCTGCGGTCGACCAGCGTCGGCACCTTTCCGCGCATCAATATCGGCTCGACCGACGACTCCATCGAGATCGTTGCGTTCGCGCCGGGCATCAATCCCTCGCAACTGGACATCACGGTCGACAAAGGGATGCTTTCAATCGCTGGTCGCCGCGACCTGCCAGACGGTCACGAAGAAGCACCGGATGCCGCGCCAGGCTCAACGTCGTCGTCGTCCTCCGGAGGGACACGGCAGTACGCGCGCGAACGCTTTAGCGGTGCGTTCAGGCGCGTCATTGAATTGCCGCAACAGGCTGATCCTGACAAGGTGAATGCGCGTTACGTCGACGGCTGCCTCCTTATTTCGGTGGGCAAACGCGAAACGTCCAGGCCCCGTGCAATTCAGATCCAGTAGATGAGGTGCATCATGAGCGAGAACAAACAGATTGCAGATCGGCGCCCTGACTCCGCTGCCGAGCACGAGCTTGACGCCGTGCGTCGTGCAACGGTGATGCCAGCGGTCGACATCGTCGAAAACGCCCATGCTATTACGCTATGGGCGGACCTACCCGGGGTATCGCGGGAGCGGCTGGAGATCAAAGTCCACGACGGTGCGCTTTCCATAGAGGGCGAGGCGATACTTCCGGTATCGCAAGAGCTTCGTCTATCGCACGCAGAGGTCCGCGTACCCTATTTTTCCCGTCGGTTCTCTGTGAGCGACGACTTTGATACAACTAAAATCGACGCGCTGCTGAAAGACGGCGTTCTGAAACTAGCGATTCCGCGTCGCGAAGAGGCGAAGCCGCGAAAGATCGAGGTTCGAGTAGGTTAGCGCACGATCGCGGAGCCGCACACCCGGCTCCGCCGCCCGTGATGGCACAGGGATGCCGCAGCGTGCGGATCAGGAGTCGCTCGCATCCTCAGAAAAGAAACTCTGAACCGTCGCACGACTTATTCGGGGTTCGACCTTACCTGGTTTGCTGATTCTAAGCCAGATCCAGAGCACATTGGCGCGTCCCTCAGGACCACCTGCTTCGTCCCAGGGCCAATATGTCGGATTTTCGCTTTGCTGCCCGCAGGCGGTACATTTATATTTTCTTCCTATGAAAGCTTCGACGCTTGTACCAGGGTTACCAGATGACACTAGGCACGGCACAGGCCAGACGCCCGGACGCGGCGCGTAGTGTGGCACCAAATCCCCATGGCGTTCGCGAATCGAGGCGTGCGCTTGTCGAAACTCTGGCTTTGTTACTCCAGCTGATGGACGCGCCCGTCGCAATCAGAGCATCGACGAGTGCCACGTCTTCGTTGAACGAAAGCGGCTGGAAACCGCCGGCTTTTCGATAGGCCGCAGCCGAGCAACCCAGATTTGCTCCATGGATATGACGATGGCCTTCCTCATCTCGGTAGGTCTTGTAGAACTCTTCCTTGACGTTGAGTGGGTGGCCGGTCCAGTCGGTGATGCCGATGACGCCGCACACAGCGTCTGTTTGACACGCGAGCTGGCTGCTCAACCAGTCGGGGGCAACCTGCGTATCGGCGTCGGTGAAGGCTAGCCAACGCGCACCGTGAGCGATAGCCAAGTCAGCGCCCTGTGCCCGTGCTTTGCCAACGTTCCGCTTGCAAACGCTCAAAACGACGGCACCTGCGGCCATTGCGAAAGCCTCGGTGTGGTCAGAGCAGTCGTCTGCTACAACGATCACGATGGTTTTTTCGTCACGCAAAAGTGGATGTAGTGCGGCGACGCCCAAGGAACGCACGCATGCGCCGATGAGCTCAGATTCGTTGTGAGCAGGAATAATGACGGCGAGCATGGTCGTCCTGGTGTCGAGAATTTGGCATTGGTCAGGTGCTTGGAGTACTGTTGTCTCCTAGCCCGGCGAAGCTGTCGGGGCAGCGTGCAAACCGCGTGCCAGGCACGCCGTCGCAGTCCCTCGCGTAGTAGGAACGGCCTTCGATTTACGCGGCCGTTACTCGCCATTCCGGCTCTCGACTGGCATCGTCAGCAGCGACGAAAAACGCTTGGTCAGCAAAAAATTGTGGCCCAGGTGGCTCGCATAGGCAGCTTGACGGTTCGCGTCGGCGCTCCGAATCGGGGTCTCGCCAACCTGCTGCTCGAGCAGCCTGGCGGTCCTCAACGCGAGCTCGCCGCCGCTTGCCGTTACTTCGCTCAGGCAGTTACCGAAGCCGATCCCGGTCGCAAGGATCAGCTTTTCGACATTGCCACGGAAGAGTTAAGCACTTTGAAGTGATCGGCTCCATTGTCGCGATGCTCAATAAGGGCGCCAAAGGACAACTCGCCGAAGGGGTGGAAAAGAAAGCCGAGTTATATCGGTCGTTGACCGGTGCGGAAACGACGCCCATATAACTTCGAGCCTGTATGGCGGTGGCGCACCCCTGACTAACTCCGCCGGAGTGCCGTGGGCGGCGGCGTACATCGACACGATGACGAGCTAACGGCTGACATGTGCTCAAACATCGCCGCTGAAGCGCGAGCAAAGATCGTTTATGAGCGTCTCATCAATGTCACCTATGATCCTGGCCTCAAGGAAGCGCTCGGCTTTTTCATGACCCGTGAGTTCACGAGCGTGTATTTCAACATGTCGAAGGGCGACGACATGCGAGGGCCGTGGAACGAGGGCGGCGACTGGCGCTTCATCGAAGGTGCGCAGCCGGCAGTGGATGGCGGCGATGGCCTTGCCACGGTCAACGTGTCCGAAGCAGATGTGAAGACACTTGAATCCATGGCAGCGCGCACCGCCTCAGATCCGATGGCCCGACCGCTCACATGTGGCCGAAGGCGAGACCGCCATCCTCGACGCCAACGGCAATGTCGTGCCACGCGCCGCTCACTAAACGGAAGAGTCACGATGAGCATCTTCTCGACCATTCTCGGCAAGATTTCCGCACGATCATCCAGCCGTGTCGACTTCGCGCAGCTCCACGCCGCCGACGTCAGACACGCCGGCGCGAGCAGCGCTGGGTTGAAGTGCATGAGCAGCGCCGGCCGCGCCCACTGCGTCTGGCGTCGAGCCGGCGCGGACGGCTACGACGCCGGTTCCGGAGGTTGATATTGAAGCGATCCTCTCGAAGAAGCAAAGGGAAAGCGGCCAAGATCTGAACTGACAGACCTCGATCATTGATCCGTTTAAGCTCTCAGCCTGATAGCGGTCTCAAGGCTAGGAACTTGCTGAAGCACTCATCTGCAGCCGCTTCTGTGACGGGTGCGGGAGGGTCTGAGAGCTTGAAACTTCGGCACGTACATTGCTTCAACATCAACAGAAGAGTTCATCGCGCGGATCATGAGAGCGACTATTTGGGGTCATACCGTGCTTCCTGAAGGGCATGAGGAGATCCATCGTTTCGCATTTGACTTGCATGACGGAAGTACAGCCCCGCCTGTCCGAGAGTCTGTCTCGTTGCGTACTGCTCGAGTTGTCGTCGCCCACCTGCAAGACGGAAACGCATTGATTCAGATGTTCCGAGCCATCGTCAGCAGCGAGCCGACGAAATACGACGAACTAATCGGCTGCAGCTTCGAGGACGATTTCATCGAGGATGGACTTAGCGATCGTGTGAATGACTTACCGGGCTGGCAAAACGCTGAGCGTTGACCTAGCAGCAACAGCTTGCAGCAGTTTCGACAGTCGGCCGGTCCTCGTGAGCTCTCGCGCGCCGGGGCGCCGGCAGATTCGAGCGTGATAACGGGCGCGCCCGGTGCCGATGCAGCCAAGCAGATTGCTATTCCCGGGTCTGCGGTCGTGTAATCGCAACCCGCTGCCTTTTTGCCCGTCCGCGGCACGTGCGAAGTCTCGTCAAAGCTATTCGGTTCGCCGACGCCTGCCTCGACGTTACCGGTGAGCTCGAACAACGCCTGTGGGCAGGTGGGAAGACCTTGGGGAAGGAAACCATACGAGACGGTGCCCCCGGGAAGCTATATTGGATAGTGCGCGGCCATTTGCCATCGTGCAACGCCGGTATAGCCGCGGCGTTGTACTCGTGCGGCGGCCACGGCCTCTTACATCGCGACGGCCAGCGCGCCGGCGAGGAGAAGCAGGCGCAGTGCGCAGTGTGCGTTGTACGGCACAGCGGTTGCTGATCACCAAGCCCGACATGACATTCCAAGGAGCATCCCGTGGAGACAAGTATGGCTATCCGCGCAACGATGTTTGTCGCGCTATTTGGCGTTTTAACGCCAGTGTGTGCTCAAACGCAAGCTGCTAGTACGACGCAAGGAAATGACCTCTCTCCCGTCGATAAGGCGTTCGTTCAGGCTGCATCAGAATCAAGTTCGACTGAAATTGACACGGCGAAACTTGCCACGAAGCAGTCGCAAGACAAAGACGTTAAAGAATTCGCCCATCGCATGATGGTGGATCACACCAAGCTGACAGTTCAACTCAAGATGGCGGCCCCGCGCGGCGTTGCGGTCCCTAAAGATAATTCGGACCCCGCCGTGCTCGATGCGCTTAAACCGTTGAAGGGGAAGGCGTTTGACGCTGCCTACATCAAGACCGTTGGGGTCGACGGACATCAGAAGGCGGTCGCGGCTTTCCAAAAGGAAGCCCAAGAGGGACAGAATTCTGAGCTAAAAAAAGCTGCAACTAAGGCGCTGCCGACGATTCAGCATCATCTTGAAATGGCACGAGCGCTGGCCGCAAAAAAGGGCGTGGAGTAACGACCGGGTGATCGGTGTGTTCCCAAAAGTCCCAGTGGCGCTCGCATGCTGGGACATCGGGAGACTATGCCGTTATGGCGCACAGGCTTCTTCGAGGTCGTCAGCCATGTCAGCGGACCATGCACACACCGTAGCTGCGTTATTGACGGCGGTTTCGCGCCGCTTGTCTACCGGTGGACGCAACGTCACATCATGCTGATCTACTCATCCGAATCTACGCCCGCGGACGATTCAACGCGCACGGTGTAATCCTGTGTGCCTGGTCAACGACAATGAGGGGGATCCTCGGCCGGGAGGAGCGCGGCGAGGCCGTTGCAGACAGTATTTTTTGCATGCGCGGTGCTCTCGTCACAGAGTTGTGTTTATAAGTCGTGACGCCTCGTTCCGACTGACGCTTGCTGGAGAAGCACGATGACAATCCAGAGAAAATTCGCCAATTAGCGCAGGGTCGGTCACTTCTGCACGAGACGCCTCGTCGTTATGGCGAGCTGATTCCTATCGAACTCGCCGAGACCACGAAGCGCGTGCCGCACGAGATGTTTGCGCTCGTCGCATTGACGATCGGCGCGTTGTTCACGCTGTCTTTCGTGTCGATAGCGGTGATCGTGACCGCGGCCAGTGCACGCCGTATCTAGTGCTAACGGCCTAATGCGTGGCGGGGCATGGTTCGCCGTCGCGGTCATCGCCGTCACCGTGATGATGTCGCGCAAGGCGGCGCAACCGTTTCAGATGCTGCGCCAGGAACTGCAACGCGATATGGATGCCATCAACGAGGCCGCGCAATGAAGCATGCCGACGCTCAGGGAGCGGTGCTCGCTCGCAGGGCGGAATCGCGCGCGGAGCTAATTGCCGCACACGTCGCCGATGATCCATCGCGTGTCACACGCGCTGCGCGCGTGCCATCGCGCACGCTGCTAGCGGGCACCCCGTCGTGGCTTCTGCGCACGCCGAATGCCGAGTTGATTGCGCTCACGCTTGTCAGCGTCGCCATTCTTCGAATGCGGCGCACGGTTCAGACAGCGGTCGGCGCGGGATTGAGCGCGTCAACCCACCGGGCATTTGCCAATGTGTTCGACGCGCTGCGAGGGTGACTCACGGAGGAGTAAGGATCAATGCAGGCGCTCTGTGTTATCGCCCGCATCCTTTGGGATCTTCGATTCGAGTTCTTCCTTGCGCTGCAACAGTTTCTTGCCGAGCGCGTCCAGATCGGTGCCGGACTCTCGCAGCTTGGGGAAGAGATCCGCCTCTTCCTCTTCGATGTGATGTCGCACCATCTCGCTCATCACTTTGAAGGTTGCATCGAAACCAGCTTCGCCCGCCTTCAGCGTCATGAACTTGTCGATCAGCACCTTCACGAGATAGTGCTCGACATACGCTTCTTCGACGTCGGGCCGGTCGCGCTGGTGTAACGCTTTCTGCGCAGCCGGATAAAGTAGCTGTTCTTCGATCATTGCGTGAACAGTGAGTTCTTCGCACGCGCGTCGAACGAGTGCGGACTTCGCACCGAGATCGTCGTCCTTCGCTTTCTGGAACGCCTCGAAGAGCTTCTCGATGGCGCGATGATCGTCTTTCAGCAATTCGATGGCGTCTTGAGTTTGCGCGGGGCGGGAAGCGGCGGTGGTAGCTTGTGCCGGGGTCGTAGGCATTGCGTTCTCCGTTCGAATAATGTGATCGTCGCCATTCAAAGCAAAGTGCGGGCCTGGCCGTTTTTTGTCGCGCATATCAAGGGCGGGAGCGAATGCGAATCTACGGGCGTTGTATGGCACCCTGAAGCATGGCGGCGAACTCGGCGTCGAGGCGCATCGCGCGCGGCCGGAGCGCGTCTGCATGATCGATCCCGGCCATGTAACGGAAGCATCGAGCACGCGCAAGGGGCCGGCCTCGCACTCGTTGCGCCCAGCGAGATCAACGCAAATGCGAAGGACACGAAAAAGCATCCGCACGGAGTCTGTCCTTCGAAAGGTGCGATTGATAAATTCGCGGTCGACCTACTTTTACGCCGCGAAATGAATCAACAAAACGCAGTTCCCGATGCAGAGCCGATGGACACCGTGCCCACGACGTCGAGTCCGGGATACGCCAAGGCGCATCCGATCGCACGAGCGTTCGACGCGCTTGCGAGCGCCGTCACCCGATGGGCGGGCTCGCCAGTCGCATTCGGCCTTGCAGTGATCTCGGTTGAAGTTGCTGGCGTCGCATCGTCTGGCGAGCAACCAGTTGATCGGCGTCGAAGACGCAACCGAGGACGAGTTGCGCAAGCTCGCCGCGGCCTATTTGAAGCTCGCATCGGAAAGCGGGTCCGTGAGCTCGACGGATGACGTCGGTGCGGCAGCTGAGATTGCGCGGCGGCTCGCAAAAGCACAAGACAAGAGCGCGGCCTCGCGCACTGCTTGAATCCCCTAGGATCTTCTTTTCGAAAGACGGGCGCCGATAACGCACGCGGCACGATGGTTGCGTTAGTAGCGTGCAAGCTCCGATCCGGCGGCGACGTTGCCGCATTACTGGGAGATGGTCATGGATGAACAGAAAGAGCAAGACCGCATTCGCCGCCGTGCCTATGAGATATGGGAGCGGGAGGGCTCCCCTGAGGGACGCGCGGAGGAGTTTTGGGAGCAGGCAATAGCGTCGATCAGCGCAGAAGACGCGCAAGGCGTCACTACGAGCAATGCTGCCGCGGACGGGCCTGAACGACCGGAAAGCACCAGCAAGTAAATCATTCATCGCAAGATCCGACTTCCGCTGCCTGTATAGAGCGCGGAATGCGTCTGTTCGTCTGGCGCGCGCCCAATACAACCTCAAACGATCGACTCATATGAATCCGACAATGAAGCCCGTGCGCAAGCCGCTCGACCGGGAAATGGAAAATGCATTGCGCCGGGTTTTCGGATTTCCGAATCTGCGAGCAGGGCAGGAGGACGTCATCCGCAGTGTGATGGACGGGCACGATACCTTGGCTGTCATGCCGACCGGTGCGGGCAAGTCGCTATGTTACCAACTGCCCGCGCTGCAATTCGAAGGCATGACGCTCATCGTATCGCCGCTCATATCGCTCATGCGCGATCAGGCGACGAAGTTGACCGAGGCCGGCATTGCAAATGCCGTGCTCAACAGCGCGCTGTCCGCGAGCGAGTTGCATGATGCAATGGACGCGCTCGCCAGGCACGCGCTGCGCATGCTGTTCGTTACACCGGAACGTCTGGTCGACCCGGAGTTCCTCGCGCAACTCCAGGCGCTGGATGTACCCGAGCTCGCGCTCGTCGTCGTCGACGAGGCGCATTGCATTTCGCAGTGGGGACACGACTTTCGTCCCGCGTATGTTGAATTGATTCAGGCGATAAAGTTACTGGGGCGCCCGCCGATACTCGCACTCACCGCAACGGCGACGCCTGCGGTCATGACCGATATCATGCGTGAGCTTCAGATGCGGGCGGCCAATGTCATTCATACAGGCGTCTATCGCGAAAATTTGCGTTTCGGCGTCGAACAAATGACGAACCCCGAGGAGAAGCGCAAGCGGGTCGTAGAGTTGACGTGCAGCGAGAAGGGCAGCGGCATCGTCTATTGTGCGACTGTCGGGGAATGCGAGGCGCTTCATGAGGCCCTGATCGAAGCGGGCGTTGCAGCGGAGCGCTATCATGGCAAGCTCGCGGCCGGCGCGCGATCGGCGTCCCAGGACGCCTTCATGGAAGACCGCGCGCGGGTGATGGTCGCGACCAATGCGTTCGGCATGGGCATCGACAAGCCCGATATCCGCTTCGTGATCCATGCACAGATGCCCGGCAGTCTCGACGCGTACTATCAGGAAGCGGGCCGCGGCGGACGCGACGGCGAGCCGGCGCGCTGCACGTTGCTGTTCGAACTGAAGGACAAGCAGGTGCAGCAGTTTTTCCTGAGCGGCCGCTATCCGAGTGCGCAGACCATCGAACGCGTTGCGCGGACGGTGCGTGAACTCGCGAACGAAACGAGCAGCAAGACGCTGGAGAAGCCGCTCGAGCGCCTGCGTGACGCATTGCCCGACGTGGGCGCGAACAAGCTGCGCGTCGCGGCAACCCTGCTCCACGATATTGGCATGACGCGCCGCACGCGCCACGGTGGTATGAAGCTAATCGATGAGGACGGCAGAAAGGCTGACGCAAAACTCGGCGATGCTTCGCACGCCTATGTAGCGCGCGCCGAGCAAGACCGGGCCGTGCTGGAACGCATGATTAGTTATGCGCAAAGCGCTCAATGTCGCTGGCGCATTTTGCTCGATTACTTCGCGCACAACGCGGACTCATCATCGGACGTGCATTACGCCCCGCCCGACGACGAACTCGGCGGAAAGACATGTGGCGTATGCGATAACTGCCTGCATCCACCGGAAGTGATCGAGAGCCCGCGCGAGCTTGTCGAGCAGGCGCGAAAGAAAGAAGCGACGAAGCCTAAGCGGACGATCCCCGCCTTCGAGCGGGGCGAGCGCGTCGTCGTGCGTCGCTATGGCGAAGGTATCGTCGAAATGGTCAGCGGCGAAAGCGTGGCCGTGCGTTTCGCTCGCGATGAAACGCGCACGTTCATCGCGCGATATCTTAAACGAAGCCCCGCCATGTCATCGTGAAGCCCGCCAATGGGAAACGCATTCCGGCGCGCGCATGACTGTTGACGACTAGAATATCGAAGCACTCGCGCAAACGGAAGGGCCAGATGAATCGCAATCTTCGACTTCGAACGATCGTCGCATTCGCGTGCGCCTGCATGACATGTGTGACAAGCGCATGGGCGCAGGAGACTGGCGCGCCGCCGGGCAATACGTCATCGCAAGGCAATACGGGGAAATCCACCGGCGTCGCGGGCGGTGCGGGCGCTGCCGGACAATCCAGAACGGACCCTGCCACGTTAAGCCGCATCGAGGAACAGCGCGTTCAGAAAAAGAACGGCGCCCAGGGCGCATCGTCAACACATGACGCCCGTAAGCGCAAGGACCGGAAGGAGTGACGCCGGGCGTGTCCTCCGATGCCGAGCGCACGCGCGTGCGCCGCCGCATCGTTGCCGACCTGTGGCGCGCGGTGTGGGCGTGGCGTTATCAGACCGCCGCCGCCATTGTCCTGATGATCAGCGCGCGGCTCGCGGTCGTGTCGGTTCCGTTGATGCTTAAGCGCGTCATCGACGAGTTCAGTCATCCCGCAACGACCGTCGTCTTTCCCGTCTTCCTGGTTCTCGCCTACGTCTTGTTGCGCTATCTCGGCGATGTGCTGAACGAAGCACGCGACGTAGTCTTCAGCATCGTCACTCAGCGGACCGTGGCGTCGTTTGCAGAGCGAACGTTCGCGCATCTTCATGCATTGGGCGCGCGCTTTCATGCGCAGCGCGAAACCGGCGCGGTCGTGCGAGACGTGCAAAAAGGTGCAGACGGTGTCGGTTTTTTACTCGGCACTGCGTTCTTCACCATCGTGCCGGTGATGATCGAAATCAGCACGGTCGTTGCCGTGATGATGAGCAGTTACGCGATCGAATTCATGGTGATCATTACGGTGACGTTTGTGCTGTATTCGGTGTGGACGCTCATCTTCACGCGTTATCGCATGCGCTTTCAACGCGCGGTCAACAGGCTTGAGGCCCAGTCCGATAGTCGTCTCGTCGATAGCCTGCTCAACTATGAAACCGTCAAGTTCTTCGCGAGCGAGCGCATCGAAACGAACCGGCTCACGAGCGTGCTAAACGAATGGGTGCATGCGCGGGTCGCCAATCAACGCGCGCTCACCCTGCTGCACGTGGGACAGAGCACGATCATCGCCGTCGGCATTGCGGCCGTGATGCTGCGCGCGGCGCAACAGGTCGTTGCGGGCACGATGAGCGTCGGCGATCTCGTGCTGGTGAACGCCTATATCGTGCAGGTATGCAACCCGCTCAACACGCTGGGCTTCGTATTTCGCGAGACCAACGACGCGATCGTGAACGTCGAACGCATGTTCATGATTCTTCTCTCGCGCGGCCGCGTGCGTGAAGATGTGGACGAGACCGGCGCGCAACCGCTCATCGTGACAGCAGGCGAAATCGAGTTCGATCACGTCGAGTTCGGTTACGATCCGGCGCGGCAAATTGTGCGCGATGTCGATTTTCGCGCGCATCCGGGCAAGAAGCTCGCGGTGGTTGGGGGCAGCGGCTCGGGCAAGTCGACGCTCGTGAAGCTGCTCTTCAGGCTCTACGAGCCGAGCGCGGGCGCGATACGGATCGACGGACAAGACCTCGCGCACGTCACGCAGAACAGCCTGCGCGCGACCATCGGCATCGTGCCACAGGACACGGTCCTCTTCAACGATACGATCGCCTACAACATCGCTTATGGCCGCCCCGATGCCACGCGCGCGGAGATCGTACAGGCCGCGCGCGCCGCACAGCTCGATGGCTTCATCGAGCACTTGCCGGATCACTACGACACGCGCGTCGGCGAGCGCGGCGTGCGGCTCTCGGGTGGCGAACGGCAACGCATCGCGATCGCGCGCGCGATTTTGAAGGACCCGCGCATCATAGTGTTCGACGAAGCCACCTCCGCGCTCGATACGCGTTCTGAACGCGCGATCCAGACCGAGCTGGATCGTCTCGCGAAGGGACGCACGTCGATCGTCATCGCGCATCGCCTCTCGACGGTTGTGGATGCCGACTGGACGCTCGTGATGGAGCATGGGCGTATCGTCGAGCAGGGACAGCATGAGGAACTGCTCGCTCGCGAGGGCGTGTATGCGCGCATGTGGTCGCTGCAATGGCAGCAGGGTGAGCTCGAGCATGCGCAGCGCAAGGTCTCCGCGCAGGCGGTCGGGCTCGATGCACTCGTTGCGGGCGTCATCGATGCGCTGCATGAAGAGATCGCGGCGCGCGGCGTGAACCTTTATACCGTTATCGCCGAGCCGGGCTTGCGCGTGTCCGGCGATGCGAGCGTGTTGCAGCAGGTCGTCGCCGATCTGTGCCGCGCGCAGATGAGCGCGGCGATGCGCAGCGAGCGTATCGAGTTGCGCGTGTTCCGCGAGGGCAATCACGCCAGTCTCACGGTGATGGGGCAGCGACCCGATCCCGCCGATCTTTCGCAGCAGCAAGTGCGGCGTCTCGAGAACGCATTGACCGAGACGGGCGGAAGCCTTGCGGTGCGCTACATCGACAAGCACGTCGCCTATGTCGCAACGATGCCCTTACGCCCGGTGCTCGACGAAACGGCCGCTCCCGAAGCTTCGCACGACGACGCGCTCAAGGGCGTCACGGTGATGGTGCTCGACGATCGGGAAGAAGCGCGCGACGCGCTTGAAGGTCTGCTCGAGTCAGTCGGCGCGCATGTGGTCCTGTGCGCATCGGGCGATGATGCGTTAGCCAGGCTTCGCGCATTGCCGAGCGCGCAATGGCCCGACGTGTTGCTCTGCGATATCGTTTTGGGCGGCGAGCAGGACGGCTATGAAGTTTTGCGACTCGTTCGTGAGGAAGAGGCGAGTCGCGGCGCATCGCTTGGCGAACGCATGCCCGCTATCGCGCTGACGGGGCATACACAGGCCGAAGCGCGCTCGCGCGCGCAGGCGGCGGGCTTTCAGGCCCATCTGACGAAACCGGTGCCCGCGCCGAAGCTGATTGCGTCGATAAGCGCGGTGACAGCGCGGACTATCTAAACGCGCTGGGCCTCGCGCGATTCCGAGGCTTCGAAAACCTGCCGAAAATGCTGCGCCGTGCGACGTAGCCCTTCATCGAGCGGCGTCGTCGGGGACCAGCCGAGCTTGTCGCGCGCCAGCGCAATGTCCGGCTGACGATGCCACGGATCATCCAGCGGCAAAGGCTTGAACACGATGTCCGACGACGATCCCGTCAACTCGATGATGCGCCGTGCGACATCGAGCATCGTCAGCTCGTGCGGATTGCCGAGGTTCATCGGACCCGTGAACTCGTCGGGCGTATTCATGAGGCGGATGAACGCCTCGACCATGTCGTCGACATAACAGAACGAGCGCGTCTGCATGCCTTCGCCATACACTGTGATCGGCTGGCCCGATAGCGCCTGCATCATGAAGTTCGAAATCACGCGGCCATCCGACGGATGCATGCGCGGCCCGTACGTATTGAAGATGCGCGCGATCTTGATCGAGAGTCCATGTTGCCGCCGATAATCCATGAAGAGCGTTTCTGCGCAACGCTTGCCTTCGTCGTAACACGAACGTGGCCCGATAGGATTCACATTGCCCCAATACGCTTCCTGTTGCGGATGCACGTGCGCGTCGCCATAGACTTCGCTCGTCGAAGCCTGAAAGATTTTCGCGTGAACGCGCTTGGCAAGACCGAGCATGTTGATCGCGCCGTGCACGCTCGTCTTCGTCGTCTGTACCGGGTCGTGTTGATAATGGATAGGTGAAGCAGGGCACGCGAGGTTGTAGATTTCATCGACTTCCACGTAGAGCGGAAAGGTCACGTCGTGACGCATCAGTTCGAAGTTGGGGCTATCGAATAGATGCGCGATGTTGTCCTTGGTGCCGGTGTAAAAGTTATCGACGCATAACACGTCATGGCCTTGCGCCACCAGCCGCTCGCACAGATGCGAGCCGAGAAAGCCCGCGCCACCGGTCACCAGAATGCGCTTTCTATAAGCTTCTTTCATGTCGAGATGTTCCAGTAATGATGCGTGCTAGCTGCATACGTAGCGCAACGCTTCGCCCCAGTCGTGGGCGAAGCGGGCGATGTGAAAGCGTTCGAGCGCAGTCCGTTGTGCGCCTTCGCCAAGACGTCGCGCCTCAACGGGATCGCGCAGCAGATGCTGCATTGCGTCGATGAGCGTATTCGTGTCTGTATGGACGAAACCGTTCTCGCCGTTGTGAATCACGGTGGCGAGTTCGGTCGTCGCAAGTCCGATGATCGGCATGCCGATCGTCATCGCCTCGACGATGGCAAGCCCGAGACTCGTCCAGCGAATCGGGTTGAAGAAGAAACGATAGCGCGCGCTGAACGCCGCGAGTTGCAGATTGCCGATCTCGCCGATGCCGCCGGCTGACTGCGCATCCATGCCGACGAGATCGAGCGGCACGGACGCGGCGGCCTGCGCATAGACATCATTGCCGAGCCGCCTTCCTCGTTGATGCAGATGATTGATCACCGCGATGCCGCGCGCTAGCTCGCCGGTGTAGCGCACGTCCTTAGGCACCACGACGCCATGCTCGATAACGCGCGTCGGCGTGTCGCCGCTATCCCACATCAGTCGGTTGAAGTGCGTGACATGCACGAGCAGCGTGCCGTGCTCCTGCACCCAATGCTTCTGCTCGAACGGATTTTCCTGCGGTGGATCATGCTCGATATAAACCCGCGGCAAGCGCCGTTGCGCATCGGTGAGAAGGTTGAGGCGGTCATCGTCCCATTGCTGTTTGTGCTGAAACAGGATCACATCGAATGACTGCGACGGCACTTCGCTCGCCGGCATTTCATGCACGTTCGCCCCGAAAGGCAACGCGCCCGCCTTGCCCGCGTATCCGGGCGGATAGCCGGGGCGCGTCACCAAATAGAAGTCGTGCGGCGTTTGGCTCAAGTAGTAAAGATAATTGCCGTGGATATGCCAGGTAAGCACGCGCAGGCGTCGGGAACTAGTCTTGGGCATGAATAAGCGCCTCCTCGAGGTGTCCGAATGCGACATCGAGCACGCTCTGTACACTCACGTTCAGCGCACATTCGTGTTGATAGGGACATTCGCGGAATGCACAAGGCCGGCACGCAGGCCAGTCTGCGAGGACTGAATGACGCGCGTGGTCGAGCGGCGCCCAGCGTTGCGTATCGCTTCCCGAAGCGATCACGACACTCGGCGTGCGCATCGCAGCGGCCACATGCGAAAGCCCCGTGTCGTTGCAGACGATGAGCCTCGCCTTCGCGACGAGCGCAGCGAGCGCGCCAAGCGACGTACGTCCAGCGAGGTCGATGGCATTCGTGCCTGCACCGCGTGTCACGCGTGCGGTCAGCGGCGCTTCCGCCGCGCTGCCTGTGACGGCGACTTGCCAGCCCGCATCCGATAGCGCGCGCGCCACTTCACCGAAGCGTTCGACGGGCCATCTACGCGAGGGCAACTGCGCACCCGGATGAACGAGGATGAGCTTGTTCAACTCTATCGCGAAGGCATCGACAAGCGCATCGCATTCGCGTTCGTCTTCCTTGGTCAGGGGAATCTCGAGATCGAGCGTGCGGACCTCGATGCCGAGACGTTCCATCAAGGCGGTGTATCGTGCGGGTTCGGGCAGGTCATCGGGCCACGGCATGAAAACGCCTTCGCGCAAGGCTTCATCGGGCTTCAGAAAGCCTGCGTTCAAACGCGCACCCATGCGTTCGACGATGTCGTTCGCGACACCGCCGCTGCCATGCAACTGAATGGCAAGATCGAAGCGACGCTCGCGCAACGCGCCTAGAAACGCGGGCAGATGCGCATCGGTCTCCTTTTGCTCTGGAAAGCCGATCGCACCAGGAAACACAATCAATCTATCGAGCAGATGCGTGTATCGCTCGACGAAATGCGCGGCCCACGGCAAGCCAATCAATGCGATGTGCGCTTTCGGATACGCCTGGCGCAATGCGCGCAATGCGGGCACGGCGCACAGCATGTCGCCGAGTTGCAGCGCGCGAAAGATGACGATGCGCTCGACCGGCTCGGCGTTCATAGGAAGAACACCTTGAACTTGAACGCGCCGCGAATCCGCCAGTAGATCGACAGATACGGAATGATCGCCGACGTGCACAACATCTCCGCGATATGCGCGGGCGTGCGCGCGGTCGTCTTGAGTCGTTGCATGCAGAACCAGATCGTCATCGCAATCCATGCAACGGCTGCGGCCATTGCGATATGCGTTGCGCCCGCCATTAGCGACACGAACAGCACCACGAGCGCCGCGAGCATCGCATAGTAGAGCAGCGGAGGATGGCGCCGGATGCGTTCGCGAAACAGCGTGCGATGCTTCTTGTAGAGCAACGCATCGAACTGGCTCTTCTTCTGTTGCGAAATGCTCACGCCCCAGCGTGCGGGCCGCACCGGATGAAGGATCGCGGCATCGTCGGCGCGTGCGATCACGAGGCCCGCCTGCATCAACGCGAATTGCAGATCCGAGTCTTCACGCCATGCCGACGTATAACGCGCATCGAATCCGCCCGTGCGTTCGAGCGCGGCGCGTGTCGCGAACGCGTTGGCGGTCGCGAATTCCGCATTTGCGAGTCCGGCCGCGTCGAGTTCGTAATCGGTGGGGCGCTTTGGCAGCGGCACGACGATACGCCCGGATACCGCGTCCGCGCCAGCATCGAGCGCGCGCAGGCCGTTCGCGAGCCATTGCGGATCGGGGATGGTGTCGTCGTCGGTGAATGCGATGCGTCTTGCAAGCGATGCACGCCAGCCCGCGTTGCGCGCGCCCGCCGGGCCTTGCGTCGCCGTCACCGGCACATAGCGGATCTTCGGTCCGCTCGACGCATGCGCTGCGGCAAGACACTGCACGCATGCCTTCGTTGCTTCGTCGGGTCCGTCGTCGCATACGATGATCTCGTAGCGCGTCGGATCGTACGTCTGCGCGGCAATGGCGGACACGCAGCGTTCGAGCATCGCGGGACGGCGATAGGTCGGCACGATCACGGACACGTCGGGAATGAAATCGCCACGTGACGCAACGGCCGCAGCCGTCGCATCCGTCTCCGCGTTTTCGAAAAGACCGGCATACGTGCTCATGCGCGCGTCCCCGGCTTTTCGATGAGGAAAGAACCGATCACGAGCGCATCGAGCGGCGATGTCCAGAACGATTCGAGCGCGTCGCGCGGCGTGTTGACCATCGGCTCGCCGCGCGTATTGAACGATGTATTGACGAGAATCGGGACACCTGTGCGTGCCTTGAACGCGGCGATCAGATCGTAATAGAGCGCATGCTGCGCGCGATTGACGGTCTGCACGCGCGCAGTGCCGTCGATATGCGTGACGGCCGGTATGCGCGCTTTCATCTCTTCACGCACGTCGAACACGAACAGCATGAACGGTGCGACGCGCGCGTCGACGAACCACTCGGATGCATGCTCCTCCATCACGACGGGCGCAACCGGACGAAAGTCCTCGCGGTCCTTGATTTCGTTGAGCCGTGCCTGCATCGACGCATCGATGGGCGACGCGAGAATCGAGCGTGCTCCAAGCGCACGCGGCCCGAATTCCGTACGTCCCTGATACCAGCCGATCACGCGGTTCTGCGCGAGAAGGTCGGCGGTTTCTTCAGCGATATTCGTGAGCTTGCGATAAGGCGCGCGTGTCCATTTCAGAAACGCTTCGATCTCTTCATCGCCGAATTCGGGGCCGAGATAGGCGTGGTCCATCCGCCACTTGCGGCTGCGATCGCCCGCTTTTGCGCGCTCGCGATAGTCCGTCCACAACGCGGCGCCAAGCGCGGTGCCTGCATCGCCGGCGGCGGGCTGCACCCACATTTCGTCGAACGGTCCGCGATCGCGCAGGCGCGCGTTCATCACGCAGTTGAGCGCGACGCCGCCCGCCATCGCGAGATTCGGCAAGCCGGTGCGTTCGTGGAGCCACTTCGCAAGTTCGAGGGCGGTCTCCTCGAGCACCTCTTGCAGCGAATGCGCGATATCGAAATGATGCTGCTTGAGCGGTCCGCCACGTTCGCGCGGCGGACCGAAACGTTCGACGAGGCGCGGCGCATCCACGGTATAGCTGCCGTCGTGCCGATATTTCACGATCTCGCGAAACTGGTCGACATACGCGGGCTTGCCGAACGATGCCAGCGCCATGACCTTATACTCGTCCGACGAATGCAGGAAGCCGAGATAGCCCGTCACGGCTTCGTATAGCAAGCCGAGCGAATGCGGCAGTTCGACTTGCTTGAGCCGCTGGTACTCGCCGTTCACGAATTGCCCGAGACTCGTCGTGACGCCTTCGCCTCGTCCGTCCACCGTGAGGACGGCGGTGTCTTCAAAAGGTGCCGCGAGAAAAGCGCTCGCTTCATGGCAGAGATGATGATCGACGTGATGCCAGGCAAAGCGGGGCGCGCGTCCTCCGCTTGCGAAGCGCCGCTTCAGATGATGCGGCGCGCCGTCGAGCAGTTGCGCTTTCGCGTTGACGATATAGCTCAGAAACAACGGATCCCACGGCGATTCGGAAGGATTGCCGCCGGGCTGCGCGGACGGCATCATCGGCAACGCGATACTCGCCTTCACGTCCTTCGGCATGCCCGAAAAGAGCTGCGGATCGTACGAATACGCGACGTGATCGATATGGGCCAGTTCGATGCCCGCTTCCTTCAGGCAATAGTCGATCGCATCGAACGGAAGCTGCCATGTCGAGAACGGCACCGGGCGCTTGGCATGCTTGACGTGCGTGAAGCGTTCGTCCTCGGCCGCCGCAAGGACGACGCCATCTTTCACGATCGCAGCCGCGCTGTCGTGATAAACCGCATTGATTCCCAAGGTGTACATGCTCAGCGGCCCTGTATTGAAGAGTTGAGGTGCGATGGATGTTCTTCGATCAGTTCCAGCACCGCCGACACGACCTGATCCACGCCGACGCCGACGAGGCACTGGTGGTGTCCCTCGGGGCACACGCTGCGGTAGCACCAGCGGCAAGGCACGTCGTGGTAGAGCACGCGATGCGGCGTTCGCCACGGCATGTGCTGTGGATTCGTGAGGGCATAGAGATCGACGACGGGCGTGCCGAGCGCCGATGCGAGATGCACGGGCCCGCTGTTATTCGATACGAGCACGCGCGCGCGCTCGATCAATGCAGCGAGTTCACCGAGTTCGAGCGCGCCGGACATATCTATCCCGCCGGAATCTGCAGCGCATGCAGTGCGACATAGCGCACCTTCGCCGCCTGAACCGGTGACAAGCATCGGCCAGTGAAGTTGCGTATGCAACCGCTTCATTACGTCGGTGAAACGCTCGACCGGATATCGTCGCGATGCGGCGCTCGCGCCCGGATGCACGACAATGAAGGGCGCATGCATATCGACATCGTGCGCGCGCAGCTTTTCATCGAGAGAAGCCGCATCTTCGGGTCGCACGTTAAAGCGCATACGCGTATCCGCCGTACGCGCGCCGACTTGCGCGACGAGCGCGAGCTGACGTTCCACTTCATGCCGGGTGCCTTGCTGCGGCTCGGGTTCCTGCACCCAGTCCGTCAAGAGGCCATAAGGGTTCTCGCGACAATGCGCGAGCCGCAGCGGAATGCCCGCGAGATGACACAGCATCGCGGCGGGCAGCGGGTTCTGGCTATAGACGCTGAAGATGACGGCCGCATCAAAATCCGCCGCATTGAGGCGCGCGCGCATCGCGAGGTCCGCGAGAGCATCGATCGGCGCATCCTGTTTGACCCACGGCGCGTCGTATTCGATTACGTCGTCGATCGCATCGATGAAGGGCGCCGCCGCCTTGCCAGCGCGCGATGCGAGCAAGGTCAGATGCCGTCCCGGTTGAGTCGCGCGCAATGCGTGCAGCGCGGGCGTGGTCATCAATACATCTCCAAGATTGTCAAGACGGATGCAAAGAATCCGCTTTACGTCCGCGCCCCATTCGCGCGCCCGATTCACCGCGCTCTTACGCGCATGCGCCTCGACGACCGGCGGTAACGCCGATGGACTCAACGGATCGCGCTTCATGCCGGGTGCTCCTCGCTGACGATGGCTATCGCGGCCTCGTGCATGTCCTTTACGACGATATCCGGCTCGCGTCCCTCGCCGCGCAACCATTCGGTCTCGTTGCCGTTATCGATGAGCACGCTGCGGCAACCGGCGCGCGTGCCCGCTTCGACATCGTTGAGTATGTCGCCGATGAACCAGCTCCGCGACAGATCGATGCGATGCTCGCGCGCCGCGCACAGCAACATGCCGGGCGCGGGCTTGCGGCATTCGCAGGTCCGCGTGAATTCGGGCACGATGCCCTGCGGATGATGCGGGCACCAATAGATGCCCTCGAACTCGGCGCCCGCTTGCGCTGCGAGTTCATGCAGACGCATCTCGACGCGATCGAGCGCCTCACGTTCGAACTTGCCCAGTGCCACGCCGCTCTGATTGCTGACGACGAAAAGCGGCACGCCGCGCGATGCGAACAGACGTAGCGCTTCGAATGCACCCGGCGCGAGACGCATCATGTGCGGATCGACGTTCCAGGGCACGTCTTCCAGCAGAGTGCCGTCCTTGTCGATGAAGATGGCGGCACGCGGGGTCGGTGACAACGGCCTCATCGCGATGCCCCGCCCATCGCGACAGGCACGGCGGCCTGCGCTTCCTCGCCGCTGACGCGCGCGTAGACGTCCGCCAGCGCGTGCGCGACGCTCGACCAGGTGAACATCGCGTTGGCGCGCGCGAGGCCCGCTTCGCCCATGCGGCGCCCGAGCATCGGATTGCGTTTGAGCATGGCAATGGCATGCCCGAGCGCAGCCGGATCTTTCGGCGGCACGAGCAGACCTGTCTCACCGTGGGCGACCGAATAGCGGATGCCGCCTACGTCCGCGCCGATGACCGGCCTGCCGCACGCCATCGCTTCCAGCGGCGTGATGCCGAAGGGCTCGTACCACGGGGTCGTCACGAATACATCGGCCGCGTTATAGAAGTGCTTGAGTTCGGCGCGTCCATGACGGCCGGCGAAATGCACATGATCCTCGACGCCGACTTCGCGCGCGATGCCACGCAGTCGCACGATCTCCGGCGTCGCGATCTCGTTGGCTTCGTCGGAGTTGCCGCCGACCACGTAAAGTTCGGCACTTTCGCCGTGTTCGGCACGGCATACGCTTAGCGCGCGCACCACGTTATCGACGCCCTTGCGCGGCACCATGCGCCCAAGCTGCAGCACGATGAAGCGGTCTTGCGGCCAGCCGAGGCGTTCTCTCGCTATTGCTTTCTCCATCGGATGAAACTCGACGCGATCGAAACCGCATGGCACCAGATCGATGCGCGCGGGATCGGCGCTATAGAGATGAAGTAGGTCGCTCTCATCCTGCGGGCATTCGGCAATCACCGAATCGGAACGTCTTGCGAGTTCGTCCTCGATGTCGAAGCGCGCATCAGGAAAGCCGTCCGATTCGCCCTGATGCAGTCGCCGGACGCGGCCGAGCGCATGAAACGTGGTGACGAGCGGGATACCTAACGCATCTTTGATACGCAAGCCAACCACGCCGGACATGAAGAAGTTCGCATGCGCGATCGTATAGGGCTGCGCTTCCTTCTCCACGAAGTCGATCATGAAGCTTGCGAACTCATCCATGTACGGCAGGAGCGACTCCTTGGGCAACTGCACGGGTGGCCCTGCCGGTACGTTTATCACCCGGGTGTTGTCGAAGCGGGAGACGAGCGGCAATAAGGAACGATCACGGCGCGTGAAGACATCGACTTCGTGACCGATACGCACCAATTGACGCGCGACGTTCGCGACATAAATGTTTTGTCCGCCACTATCCACACCGCCCGCTACTGCGAGCGGCGAAGCATGTTCACTTATCAGCGCGATTTTCACGGGAGCCCCCTGTAACGATCCGGAGTGCCGCGTGTGTGGCGCGCATGGCAAGGACCGGTCAGCGAGCGTTCAGCATTCAACGTGCCAATCGTTGCGACCGTCGCAAGGACCACGAAACGATATTTGGTTCGATGCGAGACGAACCAACTATCGTCTAATGCGAAGGGGCCACATGCGCACTTTTTTACTCGATGTGTGTAGAAGGGAAACGGGGTGGTTCGCCTAGATCTCTCGAGGCGTGGCGGGCGTCGTCGTCGCGAACGCGCTGAAGCATATGCTTCACGCGTTCCCCGATTACCCGCCGCCTACTGAGGGCCCATGCGATGCCTGCCAACAAGACACGCCAATCGGAGGACGTTGAGTGTTCCATGCGGATGATGCGAAAGGCGTTGCGCGTTTCCCGCAGCGCTTCGACCAGCGGAAGACGCATCCATGCCACCCACGCTGCATTGCGCGCAAGGAGTCTGCGGCGCTGCGCGCTGTCGCGCATTGGAGAAGGGTGGTGGTGAACGATCAATTCGTCTATGTATATGATCTCATGGCCCGCCGATAGCACATCAAGAGCAACGAGCGTTTCCTCTCCGCCGATGAAAAGCCTCGCCTCGTAACCGCCCACTTGGCGGAAGACGTTCGTGCGAAATACGCACGCGCACGCGATATAACCGATCAGTGCAGGTGCCGGCAGCACCTCGCTGCGTAGCGGGCTTTCGCGCATGCGTTCGCAGGTCTCGTCGGGCGTGCCCAGTGCGCCGACCAGGATGCGGGCATTCAACACCGCAACGCACGGCGCGGCATCGAGTATCTTGACCGCGCGCGAGAGCGAGCCCGGGGCCCACCAGGTGTCGTCGTCGCAGAATGCGACGTATTCGGTGCTGACATGCGCGACGCCGAGATTGCGCCCGGCTGCGCCGAGATTAGCCGGCGCGATGACGAGCGTAATGAAGGGAAAAGCGGCAGCGATCCGCGCGGCCGTCCCGTCCGTGGAGGCATTGTCTACCACCACGATGTCGAAGCGATCGGGCAGCGCGGCAAGTTTTGCGAGGGTGTCGTGAACCTCGTCGGAACGGTTATAAGTCAGTACGACGACCGTGAGTCGCGCGGGCTTTTCGTCGGAATGGACGTCTCGTTCAGCGGTCATGGCGTGAGGGCTCAAGTGTCCAGAAACGCTCGGGTGCGAAGACGTCGTCATAGCCCGTTCGGTCAGAACGCCCGAAGCTGGCTCGCATAACGACTTACCGCCCGTTGCTTCGCAGCGAGGTTGCGTACGAGCGCGTCCGTGCCGATGGGGCTCCGATACGGGCGTCGCGGTCATGCCGTCCTGTGCCAACTCGTCAAGGCGTGCTTGAACGAGCCCGCTCATGCGCCGATAGAGCGCATCTTCGTCAGCGATGCACGTCAGCATGGGGTTCGGCGCGCCACACACTTTGGCACGCGGCATGCACGAGACGATGATCGGAATGGAGTAGACCCAGCGGAATCAGAAGTATCGGGAACGCGTTCGTGCGGGTCACGCCGAACAACACCGAGGCGACTCCATCGGATGTTGTGCTGACATCGCCCGCGTACTGGGAATCGAGAAGGTCGAGATGAAGGGGCTGCGCGTCGAGGGTGCCCCAACGCGGCGGCATCTTCGGCGCGGCGCGCATGCATCTCCTGGTGCGCGTTTGCGAAGCCGCATTGCGTGTCCCAGTCGGTCCCAAGCGCCTCGCGCGGCGCGCCTGCAGAGATCGGGCAGACGACCGCGCCGGGCGATGCCGCGAGCGCCGCAGCGCAGCTGAAGACGGCGTCGTCGAGATGAGGTGAAATCACCAGCATGAGAGTCGCGTCGGTGGTTTGCTAAGCAGCGTTGCGCAATGGCGTGCCTCGCTGGTACGCGACCTTCATGGCTTGAGCACGACCTTGATGCAGCCATCCTCCTTGTCACGGAATGTCTTATACATTTCAGGCCCATCGGCGAGCGAAACACGGTGGGTGATGACGAAGGACGGATCGATCTGGCCTTCCTGGATGCGGCGCAGCAGGTCGTCGGTCCAGCGATTCACGTGCGTCTGGCCCATCCGCCACGTAAGCCCCTTGTTCATGGCCGCGCCAAACGGGATCTTGTCGATCAGCCCGCCGTAGACGCCGGGCACTGAGAGCGTGCCCGCCGGACGGCACACATAGATCATCTCGCGCAACACATGTGGTCGGTCGGTCTCAAGCATCACAGCCTGCTTCGCGCGATCGTAAAGCGCATCGAAGGAACGCGTCGCATGCGACTCCATGCCAACGGCATCGATGCACTTTTCGGGGCCCTTGCCCTGTGTAAGTTCCTTGAGGCGATCGAGCACACTTTCTTCCTTGAAGTCGATCGCGATAGCGCCAGCGGCGCGCGCCATCGCCAATCGTTCAGGCACACGATCGATCACGACGACCTGCTTCGCCCCGAGCAGAAGGGCGCTGCGCACGGCCATCTGTCCGACAGGGCCTGCGCCCCAGATTGCGACCGTGTCGGTCGGTTCGATCTCGCATTGCACGGCCGCCTGCCAGCCGGTCGGAAAGATGTCGCCGAGAAAGAGCACCTGCTCGTCGCTTAGGCCCTCGGGGATCTTGACGTGGGTCTTGTCCGCAAACGGCACGCGCACATATTCCGCCTGTCCGCCAGGGTAACCGCCCGTAAGGTGCGTATAGCCGAAAAGGCCCGCCGTCGTGTGGCCGAAGAGCTTCTCTGCATCGTCCTTGTTGCGGTTGCTGCGCTCGCACACAGAAAAATTACCACGCCTGCACTGATCGCACTCGCCGCAGATGATGGTGAACGGCACGACTACGCGCTCGCCAATTCTGAGCGCCGAATTCTCGCCGCCGACCTCCACGACTTCGCCCATAAATTCGTGCCCCATCACGTCGCCAGACTTCATGCCAGGCATGAAGCCGTCGAATAGGTGTAGGTCCGAACCGCAAATCGCGCACGTGGAGACCTTGATAATGGCGTCGCGCGGATGCTCGATGCGCGGGTCGGGCACCGACTCGTAGCGAATGTCCTTCTTGCCTTGCCAGATGAGCGCTTTCATGGTCTGCATCCCTTGAGCGTGAGCGGTGCTTCGACTCAGCAAAGCACATACCGCTCACCCCCACCATGAGGCCTGAGCCACCTAGTCGAATGCAGCAAGCGGATTGTCAACTGAGGAAGAAATTCCAGTTCGACGTTGTCAGCCGACGGGCCCGGCCAAGAAGTGACGCAGCAATGGCGCAAAGGTCGTTGCATCCATCGGCTTCACGCAAAACGCGTCGAATCCCGCGCGCTTCGCCCGCTGCATATCCGACTCGCTCGCCGCCGCGGAATGCGCGATCAGGATGATCCCCGATGTGTTCTCGTCCGCACGGAGGCGGGCCGCAACTTCCAGCCCGGACTTATCGGGCATCCAGATATCCAATAGAACGACGTCGGGCTCCCATCGCGCGGTCGCGTCGATCGCCGGGCGACCGCCGTAGACCGCATGAGCATCGAAGCCGCAGATGGCCAGCACCATGCTGATGGCGTCGGCCGTATCCGCGTAGTCGTCAACGACGAGCACGCGCGGCGTGTCAGACACTGGCTTTTTTCTGCGCGTCCAGATCGCGCATTTTGGTATCAGGTGGACGCTCGCGGCACTCATGATGATTGTGACGCTCCGCAAAACGGTTATCGCGCCAGGGGTTCCGAGCGTGGCTCGTTTCGGCTGAGGCGCATTTCATTAATCTTCAATCGAGTATCCGCCGGATTAAGATAGCGACTCGGCCGGCGCTGCCCCGATTTGCAACAGCGCCGGTCAGTCTTACACTTCGTTGGCTTTTCCTGCGCCCAGATCGGCTCCGGTGGTCGGCTCGGCCGATGGATCCGAAGCCGTGCGCGATGCCATCGCCTGCAGCACCTCCACGTCCCGTTCAGTCACAGTCACGGTGGCCGTGCCGTCTCCGCCGTCGACGGCCGGTTGCGGGTCGTCGACGAACTCCCAGTCGCCGCCCTCGTTCCAGGGACCGCGCGCGTCGTTACCTTTCGACATGTTGAAGTAGACGCTCGTGAACTCCGGTTTCCCCGGCAGCTTGCCTTGCGGGAAGTTTGGCTGAATCGAGTGCAGCGCCTTTTCGAACGACTTCTGATGCGCGATTTCGCGCGTCATGAGGAAGCCCAGCGCTTCCTTGATGCCCGGATCGTCCGTTACGTTAATGAGGCGTTCGTAGACGATCTTCGCGCGTGCCTCCGCGGCGATGTTGGAGCGCAGGTCGGCAGTCGGCTCTCCTATGGTGTCGATATAAGCAGCGGTCCAGGGCACGCCTGCAGAGTTCGTGAGCGCAGGGCCGCCGCCATAGAGCAGCGCGGTGGTGTGCGAATCGTTGCCGCCGCCGGTGAGTGAACGATACAACTCGGCTTCCGACTCCACCGCTTCCGCGAGCTGGCCTTTTGCACCCTTGTTTAGCATCGCGACGATCGAGCCGATTACTTCGAGATGACTGAGTTCCTCGGTGGCGATATCAAACAACAGGTCTTTGCGGCCCGGATCATCTTCGCCGACGGCTTGCGTGAAGTACCGGCATGCGGCTGCCAGTTCGCCCTGCGGACCGCCGAACTGCTCGAGCAGCAGATTGGCAAGACCCGGATTGGGAGCGCTCACGCGCACGGTGTATTGCAGACGCTTGTTATGAACGAACATTTGGACGACTCCTCTTCGAGCGCATGAAACCCGTCACGGGCTCAGCGCAAATCATCAAGTTGAACGGTTTAGCTCGCAGCGACCAAGAGGAGCCCGAAAAGCGTCGCTTACGGTCACCTGCTACGAGCCTCAGTGCGAAGACTTCGCACTGGCGTATCGCGGAGGGAAGCCGCGTCGTGGAATGAAAGGGCCGCTGTTGCAATCGAATCCGTCACATCGGCCTGAATGCGAATCAGCAACGCGTGTGCCATGCGATTGCGCTGTTTTCTGTGGCGGGCATCGTCGATGCTTAACCTCAGCGCACGGATCACCGGGGAAAGTCATGAACGTCAAATCGCTTATGGGCCGAACCTTCGCATGGCCGGCACGCACATTCAAACGTTTTGGCGCTGATCGCGCCGCACCGATGGCGGCGAGCATCGCGTTTTATTCCGCCTTTTCGCTCGCGCCGACGCTCGTCATGGTGATCGCGGTCGCCGGCCTCGTTTTCGGTGCGGAGGCCGCGCGCGGCCAGCTTTTTCATCAGATTAGCGGCATGCTCGGAAAAGACGCCGCCGAAAGCGTGCAGGCAATCGTCTCCCATGCGCATCGCAGTGGGGGCAGCGGCATCGCGGCCGTGATTTCGTTCGTGGTGCTGGCGGTGGGCGCATCCGCGACATTTTCGTCATTGAACACTGCGCTTTCCATCATCTGGCCGACGCCCAACGCACGGAAGTCGGGGGTCGCCACACTCGTCAAGGTGCGGCTGATCTCGTTCGGCCTCGTCATGGGCGTCGCCTTTCTGCTGATCGTGTCGCTCGTGCTGGACACCGCCGTGCAGGCCGCGGGAAAGTGGGTGTTCGGTGATTCGCCGCTCGTCGTCATCGGCGATATCGTGCAACTCTTGCTCGGCCTCGTGATTCTTTCGGGCGCATTCGCCGCGCTGTTGAAGTATCTTCCGGATGGTCACGTACCGTGGCGCGATGCGCTCGTGGGCGGTGTCATCTCCGCGGTGCTGTTCTCCGTCGGCAAAAAACTGTTCGCGCTGTACCTCGCGCACGCCGGCACGGCGAGCGCGTTCGGCGCGGCCGGCTCGCTCGCTGTGCTGTTGATGTGGCTGTATTTCGCCGCCGCCGTCGTGCTGCTCGGCGCCGAAGCCGCTGCAACAAGAGTTGAAGCCCGTGAAGGCGATGTGCGGGATGGAGAAACGCAGGCATCGCGCGAGGAGCGCGCGCCTCGTGCAGCGCCAATCAACGCGCCCGCGAACGCGCATACGCAAGGCGCGCCCGCTGCCGAACATGCGATCGCGCCCGCGCGGGCGGTGCAAGACACCCGGCGCATTGGCCCGATCGGGTCGCCAGTGATCACAAAGGTACTGGATGCAGTGAGGGAGAATCCCCGCCGCTTCGCAATCGCAGCGGCGGGCGCGAGCCTCTTCGTGTTCACGAAGGGTGCACATCGCCATCACACCGGAAGAAGGTCTTAATCGCGCCTTTTTCGCACGGCTATGCAGCAAAGCTGCTGAAGCGAAGAAAAGCAGCGTCTCCCAGCGCGATGGGGGTGACCCGGGCAAGCGGCAACCTTCTGGCGATTCGATGAACGGGACGCTCAGGGACGGAAGGTTAGACGCTCAATAAGAGCAAGGCCGGTTCGGCAAAGGAAGGCATCAAGGAACGCATCAAAGGTCGGACCGACACGGAAGACAAATCCACCGACGAAAAGTTGACCCAGTTCCCAAGCCGCCGTCTGCGGCGCAAGGGCCGCCCTCTGTGAAACGGGAAAACGGTGCGTCAGATCAAGGTGGTCGTTGTGCGGCTACCGTTTCGAGGAGAAGCGTCCCACGAGCTCCCCAATTCGAAGCCGAATAAGACGAGAGAGCTTCGGATGACGAGGCCTTTCCCACTGTTCTGTCGGACAACGACGAAGGACGTCGGCTCGTCATACAGAGGTGCAGACGCATGCCCTTTCGGCGGTGGCGCCGCTCGACGGTACCGGCGATCTGAAGTGGACGCGTCCGGCCGCTTACATGAGTCTGGTCACCGTGCCGTAGCGCGCGCTATTTGTGAATGTTCGCGCGAAACGAGGCGACATCATTCGTCGTGACGGGGCGAGCGTCGTTGCCCCACGACGCGCGCACGTAAGTGAGCACCTGCGCGATCTGTGCGTCGGTGAGGCGTCCGGCGAACGACGGCATCGACTGGCGGTCCGGACCGTGGATCGTTGCAGGACTGTTGCCGCCTTCGACGACGAGCCGGATCAATGACGTCGTGTCCTCGCTGATGACGGACGGGTTTCCCGCGAGCGACGGAAACGCATTGGGCATACCCTTCCCATCGCTTCGATGGCACTGCGCGCAGAAGCCCGCGTATACCGCCGCGCCGTGTTCGGGCGCGACGTCGGGCGCGTGTGTTTTCAGACGTCCCGGTTGTGCGAGAGACGGGTCGAAGACGCCGTCAGCGGCGCCGCTGGCGGGCAGTGTCTTCAGATAGACGGCGATTGCGCGCAGATCATCGTCGCTCAGATATTGCGTACTGTCCTCGATCGTTTCGACCATGCTGCCGTATGCGACCATGCCGGCGCCGTGTCCGGTCTTGAGAAACGCAGCGATATCGTCCTGCGCGATGCGGCCGAGCCCCGAACCAGGATCCCCGCGCAAGTTCGGCGCGAACCAGTCATCGTTGACTCCGCCGGAGAGAAACTCCTTCGATGACTCGTCGTAGCCGCGTTCCTGATATCCGATGCCGCGCGGCGTGTGGCAGGAGCCACAATGCCCGAGCGACTGTACGAGATACGCCCCGCGATTCCAGCTGGCGTCGCGGCTGGCGTTCGACTCGAACAGTTTCTTAGGCGCAAACACCGCCCGCCAAATGCGCAGTGCCCAACGCTGATTGAATGGAAACGGCACCTTCGTTTCCGGCGGGCGATGCTTTACCGGCGGCACGCCGTGCATCATGTACGCGTAGAGCGCGCCCATGTCGTCATCCCTGATTTTCACGAAGGCGGGATAGGGCATCGCGGGATACAAGCCTTTTCCATCGCGTCCGACGCCTTCGCGCAGCGCCTTCGCGAAATCGTCATAGCTATATGCGCCAATGCCTGTCTCTCGATCCGGCGTGATGTTGCTGCTGACGATGGTTCCGAAGGGCGACGTCATCTCGAGGCCGCCCGCATACGGTGCGCCGTTCGAAGGCGCAGTGTGGCATCCCGCGCAGTCGGCCGCTTTCGCAAGGTATGCGCCGCGCGCGATCAGTTGTGCGGCCGGCGATTCATCATCGGCCATGACCGCGAAGGGCCATAGCAGCAGGCACAAAACGAGACGCGAAAGATGGTTCATTGATGGTAAAGGTAGGCGGCGATATCGCGCGCGTCGATTTCACTCACGTCGAGATCGGGCATCGCATTTTCGGGCGCGATGCGTTGCGGGAAACGAATCCATTGCTGAAGGTTCTCGGGCGAATTCGACAGCTTCCCCGCGATGTAGGCGCGCTCGCCGATCCGCTGAAGCGTCGGTCCGACCGTGCCGTATGCGCCCGGCACGCCGTCGATGCGATGACATGCGCCGCAGCCATAGCGCTGAATGGCTTCGAGGCCGTGCCGCGGACTACCGCCGGTGATCGCGTCAAATGAAGGCGGCTCACCGGTGCACGCCGTCAGCGCGACGAGCGTCGAAAGCGCGAATTGGAGGGCGCGCATGAGATCAGCCTTCGCGCGGCATGCCGACGCCGGCGCGCGGCGGTGCACGACGCATCAGCCAGCGCGCACCGACCATCAGTCCGCCAATCAGATACGCGAGCCCACCGGGCACCCACATCACGAGCCCGCCGAGTTGCTGATCCTGGAGCGGATCGAAGCCGAGCGCACGCGTCGTCTCCATGCACGACGGATACCAGACGCCCGGAGCGAGCGTCAGGAGCGCGCCGAGCGCGCCGGTATGGACCATCGTCGTGAAGAGCGACAGCATCGCGTGCGCATTGGCTGCGCCGTGCCCCTCCGACGCGCGACCGAATACCGTCCACCAGAACAGCAGCGCGCTCCCGAGAAAGCTCGTATGTTGCAGCGTATGGATACCGGGGCGCGCGAGCGCCGTCTCGAAGAAGCGCGGCGCATGCCAGCACCAGAGCGCGGCGGCGTGCAGCGTCCACGCGACGATGGGCAAGGAAAGAAAACGCCATGGACGTTTGATCCAGCGCGACCGCGTCGCCGCGCCGATTCGCATGCGCGCGACGGCGGGAAACGCCCAGAGCCACATGGCGAGCGGGCGGCCGATCACGAGCAGCGGCGCGGCCACCAGCATCAAAAGCTCGTGCTGCAACATGTGCGCGGAAAAGAGCCATTCGCTCAACGCGTGCAGCGGCGACACCAGCGCGACGACGAGCGTAAGCCAGCCCGTGACGAATGCGACGAGCCGTGCCGTACGTCCTGCGCGGCGTTGCGCACCGCGCGCGCGCAATCGCACGTAGCCCGTGATGTAGAGCGCGAGACTCACGGCGAGCGCTATCACCACCCACGGTTCGAACGTCCACGCGAGCGGCGATGCTTCCGGCGTGGCGACGTGTGCATGCGCTTCGGCACAAGCGACGAGCGCGCATAGCAGCGCGCATTTCAACAGGCGGACAGTAGCCATTGCGGTATCGATATGGCGATCACGGACAGAACCGACAACGCGCCGACTCCGGCCGCCACCGCTGCGATGAAGCCGGCGCGTGCGGGCCGACCGGTTGCAGCCGGCGTCGACGGCGTGGACGCACGGCGCGTCTCGCGCCAGCGCTGCCACGCGAGCAGCGTCGCAGCCGTGCAGACGACGAGGCTTGCGCCGCTCACACCGTCGAGCAGCGCGTGGCCGCCGAGCCGGCACGCGGGCGTCACCAGCGCGTAGTTGACGCTGAGGCATCCCAGCACGATCGACGGTGCGCCGAGCAGCGCGAGCCAGGTTTTCATGTTCGAGTCAATATCGCGACACCCAGTAGATGACGCCGTAGATCGGCAGCCAGCTCAACACGACGAAATACCAGTAGATCGCGTTCTCGCTGACATCGACAAGCCGCTTCCCTTCGAATGGCCCGGTGAACAGCAGCAGAGCGAGCACGGCGGTATCGACGGTATCGGTGATCAGGTGCGTCGTGTGCAGACCGAGCAGCAGCCAGACGACGGACCCGTACGCGTTCGCGTACCAGCTCACGTTCAGCGCCACGAACTCGAATCCCCGAATGATAAGGAACGCGACCGATGCCACCAGACAAACGGCGAGCCAGAGCGCGGCTTTTGCGCGGTCTCCGCGTTCCGCTGCGTTCTTTGCGAGCTGGTTCGGCCACAGGCTGACGAGCAGCACAACTGTGTTGAGCGTGCCCCAGAGAAGACGCGGAGGATCAGCGGCCATCGGCCAGGTGGGCGCGCGCGTGCGCAGATAGAAGACCATCATCACCGCGATGGCGAACACCGTGCCTTCGATCAGCATCAGCCCCATCGTGCTCCACCACATCACGCTGCGGTGACCAAAGGCGAAGCTCGGCAGCGCGCGCACATCGAGCACGAGATCGTGCGCATCGCCATCGTCAGGGCGGGTGCGGGGTGCGCGCGTATCGGCGTTCATGGCCGGCGCTCCCGCGCGACGGCCAGCCGGTTCTCGCCGCGATTTGGCCAGAACCAGCCGATCATCGCCACGGCGACGGGCAGGGACGCCCAGACGATCGCCCACGGCGTGTAGATCGAGCCGATGAACAGAATCGTCGTCGCGACGGCGCTCGCCAACGGCCAGATGGAGGGCGTCGGGAATATCGGGCGATGGTCCGGTTGCGCATCGAGCACGCTCGTCACGAGCACTTCCCGTGCATCGGCGGCGAGCCCCGCGACGAAGGCCGGCCGCGCGGGCGGCTCCCATAGCGGATCGCGGCCATGCACGACCGGAATCGCATCAAAGTTATGCGGTGGAGGCGGGGACGGCACGCTCCATTCGAGCGTACCCGCGCCCCATGGATCGGCGGCGGCGCGTTCGTCACTGCGCAGACTTTTCACGACGTTGACAATGAAAAGTAGCACGCTCAGCGCGATCGTATAAGCGCCGATCGTCGCCGTGAGATTCATGCCGTCCCAGCCGAGTCCGTGCGGATAGGTCCACACCCGCCGTGGCATGCCTTCGAGACCGAGCAGGTGCATCGGGAAGAAGGTGACGTTGAAGGCGATGAAGAACAGCCAGAACTGCCACTTGCCGAGCCGCTCATCGAGCATGCGCCCCGCGAACTTCGGAAACCAGTAGAAAAACGCGCCGAAGAGCGGAAACACGGCGCCGCCGAGCAGCACGTAATGCAGATGCGCGACGACGAAGTAGGTGTCGTGAACCTGCAGATCAAGCGGAACCGACGCCACCATGATGCCGGTCATGCCGCCCATCACGAGGATGAAAAAGAACGCGAGCACGAAGAGCAGCGGGACGCGCAGATTGAGCTTGCCGGTCCACAGCGTGCCGATCCAGCAGAAGATCTGAATGGCAGATGGAATCGCAATCATCAGGCTCGCGGCGGTGAAGAAGCTCTTGCCGAGTTCGGGAATGTTCGTCGCGAACATGTGATGCACCCACAGTCCGAACGACAGAAACGCGGTGGCGATGAGCGACAGCACCATCGCCGGATAGCCAAACACCGGGCGGCGCGCGAAGGTCGGAATGATCGACGAAATGAACCCGAGCGGTGGAATGAAGATCAGATATACCTCAGGATGGCCGAAGAACCAGAAGAGGTGTTGCCACAACAATACGTCGCCGCCCTTGACCGGGTTATAAAAATGCGTGCCGACGAGGCGGTCGAGAATCAACGCGGTGCTGCACAACATGATGGAGGGCATCGCGAAGATCACCATGAACTGGGTGACGAGCGTGGCCCACACGAAAAGCGGCATGCGGTTGAGCGACATGCCGGGCGCGCGCAGTTTGAAGATGGTCGTGATGAGGACCACGGCTTCGAGCAGGCCGGAAAGCTCGGTGAAGGTGATCATCTGCGCCCAGATGTCCGCGCCCTTGTTGGGCGAATAATCGGGACCGGCGAGCGGCACATAGCTGAACCAGCCCGCATTCGGCGCGGTGTTCACCGCAAGCGATGCGAACAGCAACAGTCCGCCGAACAGGAACACCCAATACGCGTAAGCGTTCATGCGCGCAAACGCGATGCTGCGCGCACCGATCATCAGTGGCACGAGGTACACGGCGACCGCCTGCATCACCGGTACGGCGAAGAGGAACATCATCGTCGTGCCGTGCATCGTGAAGAGTTCGTTGTAGAGATTCGGTCCTATAACGCGCTGGTCGGGCCGCGCGAGCTGGGTGCGCATCGCGAGCGCGAAGAGGCCTGCGAGAAGAAAGAAAACGAATGTCGTCACCATGAAGCGGCGTGCAATCGTCTTGTGATTGACCGCGCACAACATGCCGATGAAGCCAGGCGGATCGCTCCATGTCGCGGCGAGCGCGTCACGTACGGCGGGTTCTGCATGGGGACCGTCGACCGGATAGCTGGCGTTGCGCTCGTCGCTCATTTGAGCGTCTCCATCCAGGTGAGCAGTGCCTGCAGATCTGAGGGCGGAAGGCGGGTCGGCGGCATGACCGTGCCCGGCTTGAGCGTGCGCGGATCGACGATCCAACCGGCAAGATTGCCGCGATTGTTCGCCAGCGTGCCGGCGGCGATAAATTGCCTGCTGGCGACATGGGTGAGATCGGGACCGATCGTGCCTTGCGCACCGGTGCCACGCACGGTGTGACAGCGCGCGCAGTCTTGGCCCACGAATACATCACGGCCGCGTTTAGCGATTTCGTCCGGTGGGGTGACGGCCGGTTGGCGCTGACGAGCGGCCCACTCCTCGTACTGCGCGGGCGCATCGGCAATGACCTGGAACGCCATCAGCGCATGTTCGTAGCCGCAAAATTCGGCGCATTGCCCGCGATATACCCCTGCCTTGTCGGCGCGAAACTCGATTGTCGCGTCGCGGCCTGGAATCATGTCTTTCTTCCCATGCAGATTCGGCACCCAAAACGTATGGATGACATCGGCGGCTTTCAGCGACACCACCACCGGTCGTCCCACCGGCACGTGTAGTTCGTTGGCCAGGGTGAAGCCGCCCGCGTCGCCATCGGTCGGATAGCGCACCCGCCACCACCATTGATAACCCGTCATCTCGATGCGCAGCGCATTGTCAACTGGCAGGCGCGAGAGCGCGCGGTCGGTGAGAACGTCAGCAAGAACGAGGCCGAAGAGCAGAAAGGTTGACACGCCCGCCGCGGCGGCGACCCAAAAGCTCGTTCGCGGCTCGCGACGTCCGGCGACGATGAGATCCGCAGGCGTCGCACGATTGGCACGGGGCGCGCGCATCATCGCGATGAGACATGCAAGCAGGATCGCCGCGAACACGACGCAGCACACGGCCAGCGTCAGGTGCCAGAGATCGAGAATGCGGCTGGCCTGAATGCCTGCCGGACTCAATGCGCTTTGCATGGTCGCTCATCAAAGGGCTGGAAAACTCTTGTCATCAGGCACGTCGCGCTGGACAGAACCCGGACGTGCGTACTAAAGCAATTCGCGTGCCTGCCAATCCGCTCACTTGCGATTGAAGTACCGTCTGAGCAGCGTCGTGGCGCTCGCGCCATGCAGGACTACCGACAGCACGATACTCGCGAGCACGATGGGCGCGATCGGGTCTAGCTAATCTTTGCCTGCCCGCTCGAGGCTGAAAAGAAGGTAGTAGAAGGCGCCGACGCCGCGAATGCCGAGCCAGCCCACGAGCCAGCGCTGGTGCGTGTCGAGTGAGGACCCAACGAGCGAAATGGTCGTGGCAAGCGGTCGCGCCACGAGCAACAGGAACAGGACCGGCCAAATCACACGCCAGTCCATGAGCGGTCGCCAGTGCGCCGATACAATGCTGCCGATGAGTAGCATCAGCGCGAACTCGACCAGGCGCTCGAACTCGACCGCGAAGGCCATCATCGTCTCGGCCATGTAAGCATGCGCGAGGTCAGGATCCTTTGCAGCTTCCTCGCGCTCGCCACGTTCCACCGTTTCGAGCGCTTCAGTTGGCGACTTGTCTCCCGTCGCCTTCAGTTCTTCGCGCCTTAATGCTACGCCTGCGGCAAATACAGCGATGAACGCATAGCCGTGCGCAAGCAGCGCGCAGCCGTAACTGAGCGCCATCAACCCGAGCGCGAAGAAGCCCTCCAGCCCGAGCGCCTGCTCGTAGCGCGTGCGGAGCCTAGTCGCGAGAATTACGACGCCCGCACCGAACACCCAACCGATGCCGAGCGCACTGACGATGCCCCACACGACGGACACCGCGAAGGTCCACGACAGACCGGCGTCGAAAGTCGGGCTTGTACATAGTGCGAGCCCTAGCAACACGACGGGATAGGCGGCACCATCGTTGGAGCCGCCTTCGGACGAAAGCGCGAAGCGCAGCGGCTCATCGTCACCCGCTTCCGTTACCCGTAACTCGTTCGCAAGCACGGGATCGGTTGGTGCGAGGATCGCCGCGAGCAAGAGCGCCTGGCTCGACGGAAACCCGAGACCGAAGTGCGCGGCGGCATAGAGCAGTGCAATCGTCACGATCATCGCCGGGCCGACGAGCCGCAGCGTGAGCAGCCAGAGTCGGTCCGAGAGCGGCACGCGCAGATACATGCCGATCGCGAAGAGCGAAATGACGAGTCCGGTCTCCGTGAGTATCCGCAAGAGTCGCAGATTGCCTTCAATGTCGGGGTTCAGCATGTCGACGCCCGCCGGACCGAGTGCGAAGCCGGCGAACAGGTAGACCATCGCGCCCGTCAGTGGCAGGCGCGCGATCAGGCCGCGTGCGACGGCCATCAACACGAGCAGCCCTCCGATAACGAGGAACCAGAATGCCTCTTCGAACACATCCCTCTCCTTAGCCGGAGTTGACCGGCGCAGCGATGGAAGCGCATCAGCGATTTTCGTGCGCGATACCGTAGAAGAGCCGACATGGTCGGACAGCGAAGTATCCTCGCCCCTTCGCGCGATATCCACGCCATCCGGGCCGAGTCGACGAACCGAACTGGTCGCGCGAATACCGCGCCGGTGAGCTGCTATTGAAAGCGATGCTCGAGGGTATGCGCCTTGCTTGCGCGTTAGGCAAATTCATCGAAAGCGCGCGAGGCAAAGACATGGCCGAATCAGACAATGCCGTTCGGAAGAACGCCGCATACCCGTATTCATCGGGTGGATGGGGATCGCTAAGAGCCGTCACGGGCGCGCTTATCCACGAGAAGGTGCCGCTCAAGGTCAGCACGGTGCTGCTCAAGCAAAACAAGCCGGAAGGCTTCGCCTGCGTGAGCTGCTCGTGGGCGAAGCCCGCCGATCCGCACATCTTCGAGTTCTGCGAAAGCGGCGCGAAGGCGACCGCCTGGGATCTCACCGCTAAGCGCATGACGCCGCAGTTCTTCGAGCTTCACACGGTGACGGAACTCTGTGCGTGGCACGACCACGATCTCGAAGACGCCGGGCGTCTCACCGCGCCGTTGCGCTACGACGCAGCCACCGACAAGTACGTGAGCGTTAGCTGGGAAGAAGCCTTCGACGACATCGGCCGCGAGTTGCGCACGTTGCATCCGAAGCGCGTGGTGTTTTATGCATCTGGTCGCGCATCGCTGGAAACGTCGTACATGTACCAGCTTTTCGCACGCATGTACGGCACCAACAATCTGCCCGACAGCTCGAACATGTGTCACGAGAGCACGAGCGTCGGACTGAAGGAAGCAATCGGTGTGGGCGTTGGTACCGTGAGACTCGAAGACTTCGAGAAAACCGATCTCGTGTTCTTCTTCGGCCAGAACGTCGGCACCAATAGTCCGCGTATGCTGCATCCGCTACAGGAAGCCAGAAAGCGCGGCGTGCCGATCATCACGTTCAATCCATTGCGCGAGCCGGGCTTGTTGAAGTTCAGCAATCCGCAATCGCCGGTCGAGATGATGACGCCTGCGCATACGCTGATCAGCACGCAATATCATCAGGTGAAGACGGGCGGCGACACGGCGGCGTTGCTCGGCATCTGCAAGATCGTCATCGACGCCGACGATCGCGCCCGGGAGCGCGGCGAGCCGCGCGTGCTCGATGTCGATTTCATCGAAACACACACCGTGGGATTCGAAGCCTTCGCGAACTATGTGCGCGCCGCGTCGTGGAGCGAGATCGAGCGCGTCTCAGGACTGCCGCGCGCGGACCTCGAAGCCGCCGCTGCGGAATACATGCGCGCGAACGCGGTGATGGCGCATTACGGCATGGGCATCACGCAGCACAGGCAAGGCGTGCAGAACGTGCGCATGCTATGCAATCTGCTCTTTCTGCGCGGCAATGTCGGTAAGCCGGGCGCGGGGCCGTCGCCGGTGCGCGGGCATTCGAACGTGCAGGGTCAACGCACGGTGGGCATCACCGAGAAGCCGGAACTCGCGCCGCTCGACAAGCTCGCAAGCCAGTTCGGATTCGAGCCGCCTCGCGAGAAGGGCATGAACATCGTCGAGACCTTCGAGGCGATGCTCGACGGCAAGGTCAGCGCGGTCATCAATCTCGGCGGCAATCTCGTGCGTTCTGTGCCAGACCGTATGCGCATCGAGCCGGCGTGGCGCAATCTGAAACTCACGGTCAATATTGCGACGAAACTCAATCGCAGTCATATTGTGCATGGAGAGAAGTCGTACATTCTGCCGTGCCTGAGCCGCATCGAAATCGATACGCAGGCAAGCGGCGCGCAGGCGGTATCGATGGAAGACAGCACCGGCTGCATTCACGGTTCGCGCGGCGTGGCAGAGCCCGCTTCGCAGCACGCGCGCTCGGAGCCGCGTATCGTTGCGGAACTGGCGAAGCACACGCTCGGCGCGGGCTCGACCGTGGACTGGGATAGCTGGCGCAACGACTATGCGCTGGTGCGTGACGAGATTGCGAAAACCTATCCCGACACCTTCCACGACTTCAACAAAAGAATGTGGACGCCGGGCGGCTTCCCGCGCAATCTGCCCGCGCGTGAACGCAAGTGGCAGACGAAGAGCGGCAAGGCGGAGTTCTCCGTGCCCGAAACCCTCGGCGAAGATCCCGATATGTCCGAGCGCGAGCCGCAGTCATTGCGCCTCATGACGCTGCGCAGCGACAGCCAGTTCAACACGACAATCTATAGTCTCGACGACCGCTTTCGCGGCATCAAGGGCGATCGCATGGTGATCTTGATGTGCGAGGCAGACATGACGCGCCACCGTCTCCAGAAGAACGACCGCATCACGTTGCGCACGATCGCCGGCGATGGCTTCGAGCGACGCGTCGCCGGCCTGCGCGTACAGCCCTACGACATACCGCAGGGATGCATCGCCGGTTATTACCCGGAGTGCAATCCGCTGCTGCCGTTATGGCATTACGCCAAAGAAAGCAAGGTGCCGGGCGCGAAGTCGATTCCGGTGCTGATCGTCGAGGTGAATGGCACGTCACGTGAGCCTTGAGCTCAAATACGTCCGCGATCTGCGGTGCGCGGAACTGGGCCGCAGACAGCGTGCGAGCGCGAGCGCGCCGATCGACGCTAAGGTCAACGATGCGAACGGAAACGTACCGACCGTGTTCGCCGCGATCGCGCCGGGCCGGTGTTGCGCGACGAGCTGAATGCGGCGCTTCGTCATGCGCATGCCGAGTTCGGACAACTGCGATGCGAGCGCGCGCTCCGCCGTAGGAAGCAGCACGGTCTCCTCGTCTGCCACGTGATGCATGACCTCGCGCATGAGCTGCATGAAACGCGCGTCATATGCGGCATCCTCAGGACCCATAGACCGCAGTTTCGCGATGTCCTCACGCATCTTGTCGTGCTCGGGCTTGCTCTTCGTCAGGCGTTCGTCTCCAGCCATCGCCTCGCCGAGCGCGGGATAGAAGATTTCTTCTTCGAGCTGCGCGTGTATTTCCAACGCCGTGCAAACGAGCTCGACGATAGCACGCTTTCTCGGCCACGATGTTGTTGCATGGTAACGATGAAAGGCCGCCATCACATGAGTGTGATCCAAGCGGATCATTGACGTGATAAGCGGAAATGACGATATGTTCATGATTAACTCCTTCACGCTGGGCCGAGTCAAGTGCTTGTTTCGGTAGAGGATAGAAGCGCCTGAGCAAGCACTATTCCGTCTCCGCCATCGGCGTGGGATATAAATCTGACACGCCGGTGCATAGGAGGCCACACATGCCAACCTTGTGGCGCTCCTCCAGCGATAAGCCGATCTTGGTTGAGATCGATCAGCAGGCGGCTCGTACCGTCACGCGAGGCGACAAATTGTCAGCCGGACGATGAGATAGCCCTCCCTTTCTATCGACGACTTGACGCTCCTCGTGGGTGTGGCTTGGCACGACGCTTGCACAGCACCTTTGGCTCGATCGCATTTGTCATTCAGTCAAAAACTTCAATCATCCGGGAGGCATCATGAAACTTTTAACTACTCGGGATGGCCTGCCGCGGCTTTCATGGGGGTCCATTATTGCCGGGGTGATCCTCTCGATGACCGCCTACTTGATCATGACCTTGCTTGGAACGGCCATTGGTGCGTCACTGTTATCTCCGCTGTCTAAACCCAACCCGTTGCATGGCTTCAGTTTCGGATCGGGCGTGTGGGTGATCGTCACTACCGTACTCGCTGTCTTTGTGGGTTCATACTACGCGGGGCGATGCGCGCCCGTACTCGGCTGGCTGCACGGCCTGCTTTCGTGGGCCGTCATGACGCTTTTCGTTGTCTACGGGATGACGTCACTGGTCACGAGCGCGGTGAGCACTGCGGGCAGTGCTGTCGCGACAAGCGCGCAAGTTGGTGCGGCGAGGGCGAATCAGCCAGGTGGTAACAGTCAGCTCATCGATACCGCGAAGCAGCAAGTGCAGGCCGCTGTTGCTTCAGCGGCTTCCGAGGCATCTAGCCCGCAGGCTGAACAGGACGTGCGACAAGCGGCCGATGCGGCGGCGCGCAGCGTGGCCCGGGCAAGCTGGTTTTCGTTTGCTGCGCTCGTCGTCGGCGCCATCATCGCGATCGTCTCGGGTGCTGCAGGCTTCCGACATCAACCGCCATTCGAAGAAGGCGGCGGTTCTTCGTCGGAGCGCAATGCTGTGCCGGTTCGCGCCCGCGCGGTCTCGGATGGCGGCGGCGTTTAGCCTCTATGCGTAATGGACGCCGTCGCTAAAGATGTGCGCACGTCGCCCCACGGCTTTACGGCGGCCGGTCGCCGCTGTCGGCGGAAAATCGTGAGGTTAGCTTAAACTTTTTACCAAGTCACCGGGCTGGGCCGTCCTTGAGGGATCGACCATGCTGTTCTTGTTCGCGGAAGACGATGAAAACGTCGCTGCGGCGTTCGCCGAACTGGCTGCCTCGCTAGGACACCGTGCAGACATTGCGGGAACAGGGGATGAAGCGCTACGCATGACAGGCCAGACCCGCTGCGGCCTCCGTTTTAATGGATATTGGGTTGCCCGATATCGACGGACGCAAGCTTTGCGAGTACGTTCGTTGCGCGGGGGCCTCGACCGATGCGTGCATAATTGCGGTGACCGGCATTCGCGAGTTCAACGCAGGAACGTTAGGGGAGTTCGACGGTTATCTTCGTAAGCCCGTCACTGCATCGGAACTAACCGAATTCATCGAGAGCTGTGAGGATCGAAGCCCGGGCAACATTCGACTTCGGAATTCCAGGGTTCGAAGGCCATAAATTATTCAACTATCGGACTGCAACGAACATTCATCTAAGCCTCGCTGCGGTCGCAGCAGGCCAGTGCGCATGGGCTCGAACCCATCATTCACCAAGGGGCGTTTTCAGCCCTCAGCCTGAAAAATCGGGCAGAGGCGTAATCCGATCTCGCGAAGCCCCGCTTGTCGACTTGGCCTTTACCAGCTAGCCCGTTCGGACTGAAGCTGACGTCAACGACGAGGCTGACTGTTGGCGCTTCGGCTAGCGGTCCGCGAGCGGAATCGCGGACGCTTGCGAAATGGCATGTCATCTACGCGATCAATCCGTGAGAAACGCGATCCGTGTCGATTCCGCCTTCACTGCTGCGTGTCGTAACATGGGCACACGTATGTATCAACGCGACGCGAGCATTCCCACGACTAGCCCCGCCAACGCGGCCATCGTAATTGCTTTCCATGGATTGTCGTGCACGAAGTCGTCAGTCGTGTCAGCGGCAAATCGGTACCTTCTGATGACCGTATCTTGTACGTCGGGCAACTTGTTTTTCGCGATCGCACGCAGCTCGCCAGACGGCGAAGCGTTGCCCTTTGCGTCCCAAAACTGAGATGACTCGCGGAAATTTTGGCCTCAGCCTTTCGCGGATCGGTCATTGTCTCCCGATGAGACAGCGACGGTTGCGCTCGTCGGAAATTCGTAGGCATTGCCGGCTCTTTTGATCGTGGGAGAGTCGACGGATTCGAGAGAACGATCGTTGTCAGCCATGCCGGCCTCCAATAAGGATCAAGAATGTGATTCGGCGCGGATCGCGCGAAGAAGTAGTAGGGCGGACATCAAATGGGCTCCGCGAATTCGACATGCGCAATGCCGCAATCGGCATGCCGAGATCTCCGTAATCTCAGCCGGTGATACGCCTTTCCGAGTTCAATGCGTGAGCGGGTCAGCGGCGAACTGTCGTCTGCATGCACGATCTCCTGGCCGCTTATGACAGCGAGCGATACGATCGCTTATTCGTCGCCGCCAAGAGCCTCTGATCCGTAAGCGCCCCCGTGAAACGCGTATCGCGGCGTTGACCATCTCGACCGCGTGCGACAGCGGGCCTTAAGTCTGTCAGCTGTCCTAGTTGCAACGCTCCACATATTCCGTCGCCACGCGTGTGACGCCGAGATTGCGCCACGCCGCGCTGAATTTGCACCGAGCATTGATCGATTTGGCGCGCGGAAAGCGCGCGGGCGATGCGCTTCGTGGTGTCGTCGCACAAGGCGTTGTCGACCACCAGGATACTGATACGCTCGGGCAGAGCAATCACTCCCCCGAGCGTCTCGAGCACTTGATCGGCGAGTCTGTGCGTCAGTACGACGCCCGCAAGCCCCCGTTCCTCCAACCGGCAAGGGCAATCCGCAATCACGCTGCAAAGTGGGGCGCGCAAAGTGTCCAGACCTCAGCCGGTGGGCTGCTACGCAAATCAGTTCTCGGCATTCGGCCGGTACGGCCGCGACGATACGATATCTTCAGACTGATCAGGGTTTTTCTTCGAGAAGCCGACAGTGTAGGAATGCATCGAGGAAATCCTCACAGGCTCGCGGCGATGCGCCGACCCACCCTCTGAGCCTTTCCTGGACGAACAGACGCGAGCGGCGGAAGAAGCACGAAAGCCAGCGAACGGGGCCTTGCGATCTGGTGCGCCAATTGCTCTGCCGGTCATGTGACGAAGACTAAACGCCCGCGATAAGAGCGAGGGAGGAAGAGTGGACATTCCGAGACAGGTCGTTTCATTTCTGAGTTCGCGCGGCTTGATGCTCGCCACGGCCGAATCGTGCACGGCGGGTTATATCGCGTCGCTGATCTCGTCGGTGCCGGGAAGCGGGAGCTGTCTCGACGTCGGCTTCGTCACCTATTCGCCGACAGGTAAGGTAGGTTTCCTCGGCGTGCGAGAGGACACGATGGAGCGATTTGGCTTGACGAGTGAGGAAGTCGCGCGAGAGATGTCGGAGGGCGCACTTGCGCAGGAAGCGTGTTGCGCAGATGTCGCAGTGTCGAATACCGGCGTTGCCGATGCGTCACCCGGCGACGGGCCCCCGCCAGGCACGCAGTGCTTTGCGTGGTCCTACAAGCGGCGCGACGGGCGCATCGAGACCTTCAGCGAGACGCGCGTCTTCGAGGGCGAGCGCAATGACGTGCGGCGCGCTGCCGCGCTGCATGCGTTGTCACGGGTCGAGCATTACTTCAACTGCTTGGCGGCACGTTGAGCGAAAGGAAAGGGAGGCGAGCATGCAAGAAAGCAGGAGCCAAGATCAGCAGTGGCAGAACGAAGTCATCCGCGAGCTAGGCGTACGCCCGGACTTCGACGCGGCCGTGGAGCGAGAGCGACGCGTTTCCTTTCTCTCTGACTACCTGTCTTCTCAGGGCCTTCGGACCTATGTGCTCGGCATCAGCGGCGGTGTGGATTCGTCTACGGCCGGACGCCTTGCGCAGCTGAGTGTCGAGCGTCTCCGGGGGCGCGGCTACGATGCACGTTTCGTCGCGGTCAGGCTGCCATACGGTAGTCAGCGCGACGAAGAAGACGCGCAGCTTGCGCTGCAATTCGTGCGTCCGGACGAAGTCCTGAGCGTCAACGTGAAGAGGGCGTCGGACGAAATGCTCGCGGCGCTTAAGCAGGGGGGCGCGCAGTATGTCGACGACTTCCAGGAAGATTTCGTGCTCGGCAACATCAAGGCGCGCGAGCGCATGATCGCGCAATACGCAATCGCGGGCGCGCGGCGCGGCGTGGTGATCGGCACCGACCATGCCGCCGAGTCGCTGATGGGCTTCTTTACCAAGTTCGGCGACGGTGGCGCGGACATTCTGCCGCTCTCCGGTCTGACCAAGCGGCGCGTGCGCGCGCTCGCCACTTATATGGGGGCGCAAGAGCGGCTCGTCATGAAGGTGCCCACCGCGGATCTAGAGACGCTCACACCGCAGCGCCCCGACGAGGACAGTTATGGCATCACGTACGAGGACATCGACGATTTCCTGGAGGGAAAGGAAGTCGGCGACGAAGTGCTTACGACGATACGCCGCTTCCACACGCTGACCCGGCACAAACGGTCGCTTCCCGTCGAATTGCCGCGTGGCTGACGCGGGAATACTGATTGCGCTCAGTGTGAAGCGTGTGCGCCCGAGGCGGCCGCGCGAATCTCGCATCTGTGCACGCTGCAACTGAAACGGAGGCATCATGGCATCGAAGACCTTGCAGGACCTGTTTATTCATTCGCTTTCCGACGTCTATAGCGCCGAGAAGCAATTGACGAAGGCGCTGCCGAAGCTCGCCCGGGCAAGCTCTCATAGCGAACTCAAGCAAGCCTTTCAGACGCATCTCGAAGAAACCAACGGACAGATCGAGCGCATCGATCAGGTGGTCGAATTGTGCGGCATCAAGCTCAAGCGCATCAAGTGCGTCGCGATGGAAGGGCTCGTCGAGGAAGGGCAGGAGCAGATCGAGGACTTCGAAGAAGGTCCGATCCGCGATGCGGCGCTGATCGGCGCGGCGCAGAAGGTCGAGCACTACGAGATTGCGACGTACGGCACGCTCGCGACCGTCGCGAAGCAGCTCGGCTACACGGACGCCATGAAGCTGCTGCTCGAAACGCTCGAGGAGGAAAAGTCCACAGACGAAAAGCTCACGCAGCTGGCAAAGGCGCAGGCAGCCGAACAAACGCATGCCACCGCTAAGTAAGCGGCCGCCCGTTGTGCCACCACGCGCCGCACTCGCGGCGCGTTTCATCTCCTCCCGCGAATGAACCGGCGTGATGGCAATGAAGCAGCGGCGGGTGCAGTGATTGCTGTGGCGCGTAAGGTCCCGGCGAACGAAAAGGAGGACACGATGAAAGCGGTCGTATTTCATGGAATCGGGGACATCTCGCTCGACAACGTATCCGATCCGACACTTCAGCATGATCAGGATGCCATTGTTCGACTGACCGCGAGCGCGATCTGCGGCACGGACCTGCACATGGTGCGTGGAACCCTTCCTGGCATGATGCCGGGCACGATTCTCGGCCATGAAGGCGTCGGTGTGATCGAGCAGATTGGCCGAGGCGTCCGCAATTTCAAGGCAGGCGACCGGGTGCTGATCCCATCGACAATATCCTGCGGCGCATGCTCTTATTGCCGCAAGGGCTACACCGCTCAGTGCGATTCGGCCAATCCCAACGGCGCATCGGCCGGGACAGCTTTTTTTGGCGGACCGCAGTCGACCGGGCCGATCAACGGTCTGCAGGCGCAGTACGCGCGTACGCCGCTTGCGCACGCGAGCCTCATCAAGCTGCCCGAGAGCATCGACGATGAACGCGCCATCCTGCTGTCCGATATCTTTCCGACAGGCTTTTTTGGCGCGCAGATCGCGGAAGTCTCCGCAGGCGACACGGTCGCCGTGTTCGGTGCGGGGCCGGTTGGCCAGTTCGCGGTGGCGAGCGCCTTCATGCTCGGTGCGGGGCGCGTCATCGTCGTCGATCGACTGGAGGACCGACTTGCGATGGCCCGTGCACAGGGCGGCGAAGCCGTCAATTTCGACGACGAAGATCCCGTTCAGACAATTCTCGCGCTGACGGGCGGCATCGGCGTGGATAGAGTGATCGATGCGGTGGGCGTCGATGCCGTGCACGCGCAGCGCGGACCAGCGGCGCAGGAGGAGACGCTCAGGCAGGGTGAGCGGGAAAGCCGCACCGTGACGCCCGAGCGCAACATAAAGGACGGCAGCTGGATTCCCGGCGACGCGCCGACACAAGTGCTCGACTGGGGTATCGCGGCGCTTGCGAAGGCGGGCACGCTCGGCGTCATCGGTGTCTATCCGCCGGGCGACCGCTTCTTTCCGATCGGCGCCGCCATGAACAAGAACGTCACCATCAGAATGGGCAACTGCAATCATCGTGCGGTGACACCGCAGCTCGTCGAACGCGTGCGCAACGGTTCGTTCGATCCGCTTTGCGTCCTGACCACGCGCGAGCCGCTCACACACGTGATCGACGCGTATAAAACGTTTGATCAGCGCCAGCCTGGCTGGATCAAGGTCGCGCTGGAGCCGTAGGCATAAGCGGGCGATTCGCCACGCGATACGCACGCGCCCGCGGCTCCTGTCTTATCCGGCGGCATCGCGATTGCTGGCGGTGGATGTTCCTCTTCGACGAAGTATGGAGATGCAGACACCGGTGCGTCATCGATTAAAGCCTTGCGCTGTGTACCCGGGAACCCTTCGCACAGAAACGGCAGCGAGCCGGGACCCGCTCGACTCTGGGTGATCCGCGGCCGGTGACATGAACAGAGCGTGCTGCGTTGAACTGCCTCTGGCGACCGGGTGCAGGCCGTCCCCAAGCAAGGCGCACGCTGGACGCTCTCCGGTTAACATCGCGTGCTTGACACGAGTCAGGCTTGTGGCTTGACAGTGACGCAGAGCACGGACGCTTTAACGTCGCCGTCGAACCCGAACCGTCGGCCGTTGCGGGTAAAGCGCATGAATCGTCTCCTTCCGATGCAATCCCGACGGGAAGAGGGCACAGCCTCTTTTTGGCGGAAATATCCCCACAATGACCGTGTCGCCCAAGAAATTGGCCGATCGTCCAGATAGGATGCTCGCGTGAATCGCAAAACTTCTCAGAACACTTCCATTTGCGGATCGAAGCCACGCGTCGGGACTGCGGGCGCCGCGAGTCTGATTGCACGGCCGGTGCGCGCGGACTCGTATATCGCCTCGATGATGCGCTGATCCTGTAAGCCTTCTTCGCCCGGTGTGTGCGGCACGATGTCATCTTTCACGCACACCGACATGTGGTCGATCTCGCGAGCGAACTGGTTTTGCGGATCGATCTGCACTTCGGTGATCGCGCTCTTGCCGTCCTGCAATGTGCCGTGCCGCAGGCGCAATCCGTTGTAGCCGAACGCTGGGTCCATCTCCGGCCAGCCCTGCGCGCCTTGCAGCCTGAAGAAACGCGACTCGTGACTCGCATAGCTCGACACACACGTCGCCGTCAGTCTGCTTGGAAATCGCAGGATGAAGTGCACGGACGCTCCACTTCGACAAAGCGCGGGTCGGACTCCGGCCGATACACCGTCGCGATGACTTCCTGCGGCTCCTCGCCGGACAGAAAGCGCACTGCATTCAGGCAGTAAAGCCCGATATCGGGCAATGCGCCGCCGCCCGCCAGCGCTTTGTTCAATCGCCATTGGGACGGATCGCCGACGTTCTGTGAATTGCCCGCGATGAATTCGCGCAGCGGCCCAAGTTGCCTGTCCTTCACCATCTTCACGATCATGCGATCCATCGGCTCATATTGGCTACGATACGCGATCATGAGCTTGCGGTCCGCGCGCCTCATTGCGTCGACCATTGCCTGACAATCGGCGACGCTGTTCGCCATCGGCTTTTCGCAAAGCACGTGCTTGCCGATCTTCGCGGCGCGCAACGAAAGTTCCTTGTGCATGCCGTTGGGTAATACGATGAGACGACCTGCACGCGCGGGTTGTCAGCGAGACGTTCGAAAATTTGATAGTCGTGGATGTCAGCCTCCGGCACGCCATACTGGCGTGCGACGCGCAGCGCCTTCGTGCGATCGCCCGAAACCAGCGCGGCGACCTTCGAGTACTTACACTGCGCGGGCGCTGGCAGGATCTGATTGAGCGACAGGCGACCGACTCCGACGATCGCATAACCGATGCGGTCGTCGGGCGGCAAGTTGGCGTCCGGTGTCTCTTCCTCCTGCTCAGTGTTCGGATCCTAAATCAGCGGGAGCTTGACTTGATTGGCGTCGGCGCCCGTCGGACCGGCAGCCCACGCGTTGTCAGCCGAAGCGGCGGTGAACGCGACCGCGATGCCCGCGCTTCCGCGTAATAAGACGCGCGCCGCCCGATTCCTGGCGGCGTGGAAGTCGATTCGGGTTCAAGGCGCGTGGGGTCGTTGCGGGCAGGCATCGGAAGCTCCAGAGTTTGGCGTGATGCGGCAGCGCCGTCTGGTGGGTGTCCGCAGTCGCGGCGCTTGCACAGTTTTAGCATTGACCGTGCCGTCGGCTCGTCGGCTGCGGCGAGTTAGAACCGAACGTTTCCCTGTCGTCGAGGCCCGGCGAAATCACTGATTGGTCGGCTCTCCGGGGTCCTCGACGCCTTCCTCGATGTTGTCCTTCTGATCGCCGTAATCCTTGCGATTCGCACCATTCGTGATCTCGACATCTCCCCTGACCTTGCGTTCTTCGTTTCCGGTGACGGTTCCGATCGCCGTGTCTGTCCAACCTTTAATCTGTTCCTTGATACCTTCCTTCTGATCGTGGTTCATCTTATGCTCCGTGGCTCGTAAGTGGATCGACGGTGTTTCCTTCGATGTGAAACGTGCCCGGCGTTAGCTTAGGCTTCATTGTCGGACTTGCCTGATCTGCCGCTGCGGCTCGCAGGTTCGAGATCCGGATCGATGTGATCGTGTTCAGGTGCGTATGGTCCCTCTTCGGGATGTTCCTTGCCCTTCGGCACGAGGCTCGGGTCGATGTCGCCGTGCTCACGCTGCTCGATCGTGCCGTCGCGTTTCTCTTTTACGTCGCCTTCGCCGAGCGTTTTCCGACGTTCGTCCGCGCGCTCGACGGGATCGGAGGGTTCGTTTTGCATCGTCTGCTCCTTTAGGACGGCTGGCGCCGTATTTTCGAGCAACGCTTATGCCCACGCCGCAGGCGTATTGCAATGCGGAAGCGGCTTTGTCAGGCGCAGGCATTCAGAGGCCGCACGCCATGCTGAAACGAGGCATCCTCAGCGCGAAGCGGGCCTGCCATGCAAATCAAACTTATACCACTCGACGAACAGGTCATCGTTATTACAGGAACGACGATCGGGATAGGGCTCGTCGCCGCGCGCCTCGCCGCTGCACTCGCCTAATGCTCGTCTCGCGTGAAGAGACAGCGCTCACTGAACTCGTTCGAGAGTTGTCGCGAGAGGCGAAGGACTGCGTCGCGCATACCGTGGCAGACGTCGGCGATCGGAAGCAACTGCAGGCGGCGGCGGATGCCGCGATCCAGCGGTTTGGCGGATTCGACACCTGGATTAACAACGTGGGCCTGTCGATTTACGGACGTTGCGCCGACGTGCCGCTCGACGAGCAACGCAAGCTCTTCGACACTAACTTCTGAGGCACCGATAACGGGCCGCTGATTGCCGTGCAACATCTGCGTAAGAAAAGCGGCGCGCTCCATCAATCTGGGCAGTGGATTGTCGGACGCCGCCATTCCGCTGCAGGGCGCGTATGTGGCCTCGAAGCACGCGGTAAAAGGCTATACGGATGCGCTGCGCGTCGAACTCGCCCAATGAAGGCGCGCCCGTATCGGTGACGCTCGTCAAGCCCGCTGGCGCCGACACGCTCTTCGTCGAGCACGCCAAAGATCATCTCGACCAGCAGCCGAAGCTGCCGCAACCCGTCTACGCGCCGAATGTCGTCGCGCGAGCGATTTTGCACGCGACGGTGCGTCCCCCCACGCGATCTCTATGCAGGCGGCGCATCGCGCGGCATGGCATTGTTCGGACGCTCGGTGCCGCGCGTCTACGATGCCATATTGAGCAAGCTCGGCGTGAAGGCGCAACTCACCGGCGAGCCACGGCGGAACGGCGACCCACTCGATCGCGGCGGCGCAAATTTGCGCAAACGTTCGGGGCGTCATGGCCGGGTGCGCGAACGCAGTTTTTATACCGATGCCTACACGCTCGCCGCCGGCCCACGCACAGCGCTCATCGGGATTGCGGGATCATGTTGGTCGCGGCAGCGGGGCGCTACCTGCGCGAAACCAAAGGGCGCCGCGCAGCGACGTCTTGGAGCGGCGTCAGGAAAGCCGATGCGATGGCGTCACGGCACTAAGCCAGTCGAGAGACGTGGAGGTATGTCATGAAGGCACATGTTCACAAGTTGCTTACCCGAGCGATAGGATCGGGCACCGCGACAGGGCTGGCGTCGGCGGCGGTCGCATCCGCCGGCGCGTTGCACTGGGGGCACGGACCGTGCCGTGCGATGAACGCCGTCACGCACTGTCTCTGGCGCGACGCATCGTGGCGAAGGAGACCGAGCGCGAAGTACACAGCCCTCGGCACGACGATTCATATGGGCAGTGCGGTCTTCTGGGGCGTGCTGTTCGAAGCGCTGTGTGAACGCGGATACCGTCGATCCGGGGCGATAAACATTGCGAACGCGGCCGCGACGACTGCGCTTGCGACCTACGTCGTCGATTATCACGTCGTGCCCAAACGCATCACCCCTGGATTCGAGAGCCACCTGTCGAAGGACTCGTTGGGGCTGACGTATGTCGCGCTTGGTGCGGGCTTCGCGCTCGCGGCGGTGCTGCGGCTCGTGCATGACGCTGACAGGGTCGCTGCGCTTGAGCTTCCCTCGACAGGCCGGAACAGTTCCTTTGCCGGCTTGTCGTGCGCCGATACAAGTGGTCGCTAGTGCCTTGCGCGGCCTTAGACAGGGACGCGAGTTCGTTGATCAGTTGACTCGCGGCGTACTGGGTTTAGGTGTTATTGGCTGGCGCCCGAAGGCGTGTCGCTGGCCGCGGTAGCAGGGAAGCTCGCCGCAGTCGGAACCGAGGCGCCCGATGCTGGCGCGGCAGCCGCGGTGTCGCTGGCCGCATTCCCCGTGGTAACGGTGGTGCGGTTGCGGTTGCAGCCCGCCATAAAGCAACTGCACGTTGTCAGTGCGATGATCAGCGAGATTTTGATGCGGTTGGAAGCTTTCACGGTGTGCTCCTGGTCAGACGGCATTGATCAAAATGAGCCCGTTGGGGCTGGTGTTTTGCCCGTACATTGCGTAGCACGGCGGTACCCCCCTGTAAAGTTAAGCTGTGCCATGCATTCGGTCGACGCCGGAACGCGGAAGCCGCTATGTATGCTCCACGATATCGCGCTAAATGGTCGAGGTCGACGAACACGACATGACTCGTTTGGTCTTTTAGATCAGGAAGCACCGCGCGTACCTGACTTATGAGACGGCGGACGCGCCGGACGCAGGCGGTTGACCGCGCCGGCGCTCGACGAATGTTCGTGGACTTCGTCAGCGAGTCGCTCGCGGCAGTGTCGGACGCTTCGATGTCCTATTGCGCCGCAGCCTCCAACACGCCCGAAAGATGTCGCCTAAATTTACCAAACATGAGCACGACGGGCGTGCTTGGGTAAAAAGATCCAACTTGACGGCAGCGACCACGACGGTACTGGCGGATTGGAGTGATGCATCAATCGGTGCTTCATTTGTGAATGGACGTGCATGCCTGCGCTGACACCGGAAAGCAGCCGGTCGGGATGGTCGCGTTAAAGCGACGTCGCGACAGGGTCGACGGCGAAGTATCCTCGACCTCGGCGCGAAATCGACGACCTCCGTGCGTGGGTCGGGATGAATGAAAGTCGCCGCGTTTGCAGGTCCGTCCCAAAGGTACGGGATTTGCTCAGGTTGCTTGGGCACGCGCGCCCTTCCAAAGACATGGGGGCTGGCCGCAATCGGCCAGTATCGACAATGCTGTTTCTGTTCGTCGAAGATGATGAAAACGTCGCGGCGGCGTTCGCCGAACTGGCCGCATCGCTCGGCCATCATGCGGACGTTGCGCGCAACGGCGGCGAGGCGCTACGCATGACAGGCCAGACGCGCTACGACTCCGTTTTCATGGATATCGGCTTGCCCGATATCGACGGACGCAAGCTCTGCGAATACGTTCGCTGCGCGGGTGCATCAACCGAAGCGTGTATCGTCGCGGTGACCGGTAAGAGTGGATTCGACATGGAATCATCGCGTCAATTCGACGGTTATCTGCGCAAGCCCGTTACCGCGTTGGAAGTCGCGGAAATCATCCGGCGCTGTTGAGGCGTCAACTCGCGCAGGATTGCGTGGATCGAGTGGAAAGGTATTCAACATAACATTCACTTAAGGCAAGCCGCGCTACGATCGCAGCACGACAACGCACGCGCGCCCTTCATGAATAGATACTTCACCAACAAGCAGGGCGCCATCCGCCGCATCATCGACCTCAAGCGCAATGGGCCTGAGGCGTGCGGCGCGACGGTCGTCGGCGAGCATAAGGACGGCAGGGAAGTCCACGGGCTCGAACAAGTGCTGTTTCATTTGCGAATCGGGCGGATCGCTCATTTCACTTGCAGCAGTACCTTCGTCCAAGAGATCGTCTTCGTCAGCTAGCCGACGAAGACGACGACCTTTAACGTCCCCTAATCGCATAGAGCCGCGTCGGTAACGCGGTTGGGCTTTGCGGGTTGAACCAACTCATGTCGGGAATCCGTGAGTCGGTGATATAGATCGTGCCATCCACGCCTTCCGAGAACGTATCGGGCCAGACCAGGCGCTTATCGCGCAGGAGTGTGGTGAAGCGCTCGCCATCGCGCACGCTTATCGCGTGATGTTCGACCGACGACACATAAAGCCGCCCGCGTTCGTCGAACCATAGACCGTCAGCGGGACCATCGATGCCGGCGGCCTCGACCCGCGCCGACACCTGCTGCGCGCTCAACTGCGCGTTTTGAAGGGCGTCGGTCGCGATGCGATAGAGCGTTCTTCCCTTCACCGCCTGCCAGTACAGATAGCGCCCATCGGGCGTCAGCGCGATCCCGTCAGCCGAGAAACTTACGCGTCGTCCATCTGTCTGCTGTAGCGGCTTGCCGTCGACTTTGACGGTCACGCTCTTGTCGGCCTGCGTGCTCGGATCGCCGTCGAGCACGCGGCGCGCCGAGCCGGACGCCGTATCGACCACGACGATCGCTCCGCGCACGCCGGAGTCGGTGATGTAGACGAAGCGGCCGTCCGGGCTGATGCGCACATCGTTGAGATAACTGCCTTGCGGCGCGATCGTTTCGTCAAACGAGTAGGCATGCGCGACGCGGTTCGACGTCAAGTCGATCTGCACGAGCTTCGGCGCCCCCGGCACGACGAGCGACTGGGCCGGCGCACCGGCATCGATGACCCAGAGATTGCCGCGCTTATCCGCAACGACGGATTGAACGCAGACCCAATGGTCCTGCGGGGTGACCTCGTCGCGTCGGGAATTGCGCCAGCTATTCCATTCGACATCGGGATACGGTCGAAGATCGCCGGTGCTGCCGAGCTCGGCGACGGAGATCGGCGCATCTTCCGTCCAGCGCGGGAAGTTGACGAAAATGCGGCCATCGGGCGTCACGGTGACGCCGGTCACTTGACGCTCGAACGTCGCCAGGAGCTGCAGCCGGGCATCGCCGCTTTGCCGATCGTGTCTGTTGGCGGATTCCTGTGCGCTGCCCAACGGCGCGAGGGCGGCGAGGCAAAGGACGAGAAGGGTTTTGACGAGCGGTCTCATAATCGGCTCCGACGCGAGGATCCGCCAACCCAGCAATCGCGATGCCGTGGCATGCGCACAGGCGATGCTCGTGATCGGCGCGGTGATCGGCACCGCGGTCGGTCTCGCGACGCTGCATTATTTCCCCGATGTCGCCGATGCCTTGTCACGATTCGCTCTCGCGACGCTCGTCGCACGCATTGCATCAACGCGCCTTCGGACCACGAATTACAGCATCGTCGTGGCTGCGGCGCTCGCGCTCGAGTCTTCCGCGAGCATCGCGGGCGCAGTGTCGCGTGCAAGCAATCGCGCTGGCGCGGCCATCGGCATCGGCGTGTCGTTGAGCGTGTGGCCGCAATTGTCCCGTTCGCGCGCCTTCGAGATCATGGGCGAGCTTCTGAAGGTGCTGGCGTCGCGCATCGAGCGGGTGCGCGATTGCGCGAGCGACTATCTGCAAGCACTGGCTGCGTGGATGCGCGGCGGCGGACCGCTGCCAACGGCCGTACGTTTTTTCGCGCCACTGAACGATATGTCCGCGGCCATCCGGTCCGACATCGCGGCCGCTATTTCCGGCATCGAGGCAGATTTACGTCAGTTGCAGCCGTTGTCGAGGCTGTCGTTCGCACTGGAACAGGTCGGGGGAAATCTGGACAGCATCGCCGGGCACTTTGCCGACCGCGTAAGCCGTTTGGAAGACGACGGCACAGCTCCTGCTCTGCTGATCAGCCACCACGGCAAACAACATGACCAAGAACAGCGAAGCGAACAAGCGGATGCCCGCGCCCGATGACTGACAGGCGCTTCTCAACGAACCGCGCCGTTGCAAGATGGCGCGCTCGCCGCACGCATACGTCAGGGGCAATACAGAACGATTTTACGAGTGGGTGATCGAGGCGAACGGAGACTCGCTGCCTCACGGCCCGGCGATCTGGATTTGCGGCGACTGCCACACCGGCAATCTCGGGCCGATCGGCAATGCGAAAGGCAAAGTGGAGATCCAGATTCGCGACCTCGATCAGACGGTGATCGGCAATCCCGTGCATGACGTCGTCCGCCTGGGATTGTCGCTCGCGACGGCTGCGCGCGGGTCCTCATTGTCCGGCCTGAACGTCGTGCGAATGATCGAGGCGCTGGCTGCCGGATATGAATCCGCGTTCGCAGGTGAGGCCATTGACATCAAACGTCCTGAACCCGTTCACGTAACGATGAAGGAAGCCGTGCGCCGGTCGTGGCAGCATGTCGCGCGTGAGCGCATCGACGATCTGCAATCCGGCGATTCCCTGGGAAAGCGATTCTGGCCTCTTGCCAGAGACGAGCGAAACGCGATCGAAGCGCTTTTCACCGACGAAGACATTGCGAGTCTGCCGACCAGCCTGAAGGGTCGCAAAGACTCGAGCGAGGTTGTCGTGCTGGACGCGGTGTATTGGGTGAAGGGTTGCAGTTCCCTCGACCGTCTGCGCTATGCGATCCTGCTCGATGTCGATGGTGGCGTCGTGGAAGGCGACGACCTGTGTCTGATGGACATCAAGGAAGGCGTGAAGCCCACGGCACCCCGTTATGATGATGTGGCGATGCCGCGCGACAACGCGTTGCGTGTCCTTGAAGGTGCCCGAAACCTCTCACCGTATCTCGGTGAGCGAATGCGCGCAGCGCGCCTGCTCGATCGCGGCGTCGTTATCCGCGAGTTGTTGCCGCAGGACATGAAGCTCGAGATCGAGGCGCTCGGCAAGGATGACGCGATGCACGTCGCGCACTATCTCGCGGCTGTCGTAGGTAAGGCACATGCGCGGCAGATGGACGACGCAACGAAGCGGGCGTGGCGAGCGGAACTCGGTCGCAATCGATCGAAGACGATCGACGCGCCGCTATGGCTTTGGAACAGCATCGTCCAATTGGTGAGCAACCATGAAGCGGGGTTTCTCGAGCATTGTCGGCGTAACGCGACCGGAACGTGAGTGTACGTATTTAATCCGGCAACTCGATGCAGTCGCGCCTGCTCTGCATGCTCGGAGGCGTGCCCGGCTTTTGGGATTGGGCAGAGCTGCACTGCGGTTATGGATCGGGCATCAACCGCATTCCGCGTCGCGCCAACGAGCTCTCGCGAGTCCTCGCGAATGCGAGTGACTTAGAGTCGTTGTAACGTAGTGATCGGCTGCGGGCAGAGATCCCATGGCGAATGTTCCCTGCAGGATGCCGTCCGTTCAGCAAGCTCGATGACACTTATTCGACCTGCTTGCAAAACGTTCATTCCATTCCCGATGGTCGCGTTTGCGGCTGCGCAACGCGAAACCTTTTGATCGAGTATGACACGGGGTTGAGAAGCGCAGGCCGAACCATATGCCTCAGATAATCGGCTTTCCGCCCGTCACGGCGATGGTTGCGCCAGAGATGTAGCTCGCCTCGTCAGTTGCCAGCATCACGTACGCGGCGGCCAGTTCGGCCGGCTGGCCAGGACGTTTCATCGGCGTTTGCTTGCCGAAGTTCTCGACGCTCGAAGGCGGCATCGTCGATGGAATGAGCGGCGTCCATATCGGCCCCGGCGCCACGCAATTCGCACGGATACCGCGCTCGGCCAGCAGTTGCGCCAGTCCGCCCGTGAAGTTCTGGATCGCGCCCTTCGTGCTCGCATACGCGATCAGACCGGGATTCGGCGCATCGGCGTTGACCGACGTCGTGTTGATGATCGTGCCGCCCGATTGCATATGCGCGAGCGCCGCCTTGGTAATACGGAACATGGCGCCGATGTTGGTCGAATAGGTCTTGTCCCATTCGTCGTCGCTGATGTCTTCGAGCTTGTCGTAGGTGGCCTGATAGGCGGCGTTGTTCACCAGCACGTCGATACGCCCGAAAACCTCGGCAGTCTTTGCGACGAGCGCTTTGCAATGCTCGCGATCGGTAATGTCGCCGGGCAGCAGCAACGCACGCCGCCCGGCCTGCTCGACCCATCGCGCGGTGTCGCGGGCGTCGTCGTGCTCGTCAAGGTACGCGATGGCGACGTCCGCTCCCTCGCGCGCGAATGCGATCGCGACCGCCCGGCCAATGCCGCTGTCCGCACCAGTGATCAGCGCAACCTTGCCCGCAAGCCGGTTGCTGCCCTGATAGCTCGATTCGCCGTGATCGGGCGCCGGGTCCATCGGCGCGGTGAGTCCAGGGCGGCGCTCCTGCTGTTGGGGCGGCATGGGCGAGCGAGGATATTCGGAGGCGGTCATGGTTTTGCTCCTAGTTGCGGGTTTGCGCCCAATGCGGCGATCCTCAGCACGAACATAATCCTCGGTACCCGCGTCAGGCACTTCCTCGACAACGACTCTGCGCGGTCTTCCTAGACGAGTGCGTTGACGAAAGTTCCGGGGTTGACTCGACGGACGCCCGTTTGTGCAGGCGCTTGATCGTCTCCCAGCACTGACCGTTCCTGGCACGCAGGCGCGTTACTAACGTAGTATAAGCCTGAGCACGAACGCATCTGCTTACGATGCCCGTCACCGGGACATGACCTTCGCAGCCCAGATAGCTGCGCATTGCTCGCTTGTTGTGAGGTCTCCAGCACTACGTTTAATTCTCGTTATGCGGGCGCGCTCAGCGCCGAGCGTACCACGCGTGAAAGCTCGTCGAGTTGAAATGGCTTGCGCAGCGCCGTAAAGCGCTTTTCAGCGATCGTCGAAATATCGACATCTGCGTAACCTGTGGCCAAAATTATCGGCAGATTTTCGCGAAATTCACGGGCCTTCTCTATGACCTGCAGTCCGTTCATACCGGGCATGGCATAGTCGACCATTAGCAGGTCGGGGTTGTCGATGCGAAGGCGCTCGAGACCGCTAACGCCGTCACGAGCTTGAGAAACGGTATGCCCGAGAGCCTGCAGGCATTCGACAAGCATGCTTCGGACGTCCTCGTCATCCTCAATTACAAGAATGTGGCGCCCCTCT
>JFHF01000048.1 GCA_000648925.1 Caballeronia jiangsuensis | reverse complement strand
TGTAAATCTCCTGATATAGCTGAGCTTTCAACGTCTCGGCCCGTTGCCGACGTGATTAGGGCGAGAAAACCGTACCGAACACATTGACATACGCAGAAACTAATCAGAAGGGATGTCTTTTCAACTTGCCGATGAATAACATTCATGGGCAACTGATGGTCCATCTGACGCAGTGAAGAGTACGCTTGAAATCCGAAGTATTTGCTCGCCGCATCGAGCCGTGCCAAGAAAAATCAGTACTTTCCCTAGCGATTAATCGGCTTGAGGACTTGACTATGTTCTATCCAGATAGGTCCGGTGGTGCGCGGATTGAGATCAAAGGACAACTCGCGCTGTCGGAGCTAAGGACATATCTAACGTTGAGCCACGGCTTAGGCTGCAAACCCGATAAATGTCGACCCTATAACGCTGAAGTCCGAGCCATTGAATTGGGTGAAACAGCGTTTTCCACCGTCAGGATGACGGCGCTGACTCTGTTTCCCGACATCTCTACGCAGGAGCACAGTCAACACATCTACGTCAAGCTCGTGTCCCAAGGGAAGTTGCTCTTTGAGCAGGATGGCGACCGGAAAATTGTTGCGGCAGGCGAATTGCTCATCGTTGATCCGTCGATGCCGTTCACGGAGACATTTCAAGACGAAACAAGCTTGATCGTTCTGAGATGCAAAAAGTCCTCTCTGCAGGAGCGAGGCTTTCGTTGCCAGCTGAGCCACTGTATTGAACCGGATATGAGTTCTGCTGACGTAAGCGTGGTTTTTGACATGATCCGAGCAGTCGCTTCAAATTTTGCTGAAATGAGATACACGACCCAGGCTTTGCTCGGGTCGCATCTCATTGACTGGCTCGGCGTGCTTCTCGAGTCGAGTGGCGCTGCTGGCTCTCGTTCTACGACAGCGGCCTATCACAGAGCTAAGCGCCACATCGCCAACCATTTGGGAGAGGAGAGCCTTGATGCACACGCTATCGCAAGTGCGGCGGGAGTGTCAGTGAGCTACCTAAACCGACTTTTCCACGACGAGGGCACCTCATTGATGCGCTACCTTTGGGGTCAGCGCCTGGAGCGTGCGAGGCAACTGATCGAGGGGATTTGCAAGGATGGGATTCGGATCGAGGAGGTAGCGTGGCGTTGTGGATTTGCGAGTGCCGCGCACTTCAGCCGAAGGTTTCGCCAACATTTTGGCCATAGTCCAACGGAGTGGCGCGAGCGCGCAGGAAGTTTCGTCTCGGCCTCATCCTGAGACGGTCGGGACCAAAGTGCTCCACGGTCACAGACAGAATCGTTCCAGTCAAGAAGTTGAAGAAAGCCGGACAAGGTAAATATTTTTAGCGGGTCGATCATCTTCCAAGCCAGACGTCAGCGGAAGGACGGCGAGGCGAATCTTCAAATTAACTGGAGGAGCGATGATGGACCAACAATCGAGAGAACCTTGGGCCGAGAAGATCTACCTTGGCGAATGGGTAGATGGTCAGCGAGGTATCGCGACAGTAGTTGAGCCGGCAACGGGCGACGAGCTTGCTCGTATTGGCGTATCCGGGCCGTCTGACGTTGATGCAGCAGTTCAAAGTGCGCGGCTTGCGCAGCGTCGATGGGCCGACACTCCTTTCGATAAACGCGCGGCAGTGTTTTATGAGGCAGCGCGCCTCATCGGAGAACGATCGAAATTATTCAACTATTGGAACGTTCGCGAGTGTGGTTCGATCGAGCCTAAGGCCTCCTGGGAACTCAATGCGAGCAGGGAGCATTTGATTACAGCGGCGAGTCTCCCGCTACAGTCAAACGGAATGCTGTTTCCTAGTTCCGTGCCGGGTCGTGTGAATGCGTGGCATCGTATCCCAGTCGGGATCGTTGGCGTCATTACGCCTTGGAACTTTCCGTTGGTACTTGCGATTCGTACGATTGCGCCAGCGCTTGCATTGGGCAATGCGGTAATTCTCAAGCCGGATCCCCACAGCGCAGTGACAGGGGGCGCGCTGGTCGCCCAACTGTTCGAGGACGCAGGTCTTCCAAGAGGACTGTTGCATGTCTTGCCAGGTGGCGTTGAGGCCGGGGAAGCGTTGGTTCAACATCCACTGGTTAAGATGATCTCGTTCACTGGATCGACAGTTGTGGGTCGCCAGATTGGTGAGATTTGCGGCCGAATGCTGAAGAAGACGTCACTGGAACTCGGCGGGAATAATCCATTTATCGTCCTGCCAGACGCCGATGTCAATAAGGCCGCCTCATGCGGTGCATGGGGAGCTTTCCTTCACCAAGGCCAAATCTGCATGCAAGCCGGGCGACACCTTGTCCACCGAAGCGTCGCTGATGAGTACATCTCGAAGCTCGCCGCGCGTGCCGGACGCCTGTCAGTGGGGAACCCAGCAAAAGGTCAGGTACATCTGGGACCGCTCATCAACGAGCGGCAGGCCGCACGAGTTGAAACTATCGTCAGAGAGTCTGTCGATATTGGAGCAGTGCTTGTCACAGGCGGAAAGCGAACGGGAAACTTCTTCGAACCTACGGTTCTGACGGAGGTTACTGCGGACATGCCGGCCTTCACGGATGAGCTGTTTGGACCGGTTGCGCCTGTGACGGTCTATGACTCGATAGACGAAGCCATTGAGCTTGTGCATGCGAGTGACTATGGTCTGGCGGCGGCAATTCATTCGAAGTCAGTGTCAGCTGCGATCGCACTGGCTAAGCGCTTACGTTGCGGAATGGTTCACGTCAACGATCAGCCCGTGAACACAGAATCGCAGGTGCCCTTCGGTGGGATGGGCGCTTCTGGCAACAGTAGCCGCTTTGGCGGACCGGCAAACATCGAAGAATTCACGACGTCTCAGTGGATCAGTTCAGTTGAAACGCCGTCCGAATATCCCTTCTGATTTCGGTCTGAGCAACTCGAGTCTAGCGCCTCCAGACTGGAGGAGACACGTCAATTAGGCGGGAATTTTCCCTGAACAAGAACATGGCGATTGATCAATTCTCATTGGATATGTTGGCTCTCGCGGAAGAAAATGTGATGCGAGGAAAAATCACGCGCCGCGAATTCATTCGTGTCGCTATTGCCGGCGGACTTTCATTTGCAAGTGCAAGTAGCTTTGCTGCGAACGCCGCAAATGCAGTGGCGAATCAGTCTCGCAACGTCAAAGCATTGTCGCGGCGGTACGACTACGTTATCGTCGGGGCAGGAACTGCAGGAATAGTTGTCGCGTCGAGACTCTCTGAAAACCCTGCGGCAAAGGTGCTTCTCATCGAAGCTGGTGGTTGGAACGAGGTCAAATCAGTCGAGGATCCCGCACTCTGGCCGACGAACATCGGTACCGCCGCGAGCTATGTATATCCGTACGTTAAGGCCGCTCACTGCAACGGCCGCACGATACCTTTGGCGATGGGGCGCGGGATTGGCGGCGGAAGCGCAATTAACGCGATGGTCTGGGCCCGCGGCCACAGAGAGAACTTTGAAAAATGGGCGGAGCTGACGGGTGACTCGTCTTGGGGATACGACTCGGTGCTCGCCATCTACCGGAAGATTGAGAATTGGCAGGGCGACCCTAGCCGGTGGCGCGGGGAGCGTGGAGAGATTTTCGTTGATAAGGATCGACATAACAATCCCATCGTCCCCGCAATGATGCGGGCTGCGGCCAGCGTCGGAATTCCTTCTACTGATGATCTGAATGGACAAACCATGGAGGAGGACGGAGGTTGTGGGGTCGCGCAAACGCTGATCAAGGACGGGCGAAGATACTCCATTGCGAACGCCTATCTGTATCCAGCACTGAGTCGCCCCAATGTCACCGTCCTGACAGATTCCACAGTCATCGGCATCGAACTGACGGGCGACCGTGCGACCGCCGTTCGACTGCTGCATGCTGGAGCGGAAAAGCGGATCGAAGCAAGTACCGAGCTGGTGCTTTCGGCGGGTTCAGTCGCAACTCCAAAACTGCTCATGCTGTCAGGCATTGGCGACAGTGAGGACTTGCGCAAGCTTGATATTCGTGTCGCCGTACATTCTCCGAACGTCGGCAGGAATCTAAGGGACCACATCCTGATGGGTGGCTGCATCTACGAATATAAAGAAGCGCTGCCTCCGAGGAACAATCTTGGAGAATGCACGCTCTTCTGGAAGAGCGATTCGGCTCTTCCCGTACCTGACTTGCAACCATTCCAGATTCAGGTGCCGTATGCGACCGACGAGGTCGCAAAACAGTATGCGATTCCGGTGGCAGGTTGGTCGCTCCTCCCTGGCCTGGTGCAGCCTAAGAGCCACGGCCAGATTACGCTCCGGTCAAAGGACGTTCGGCAAATGGCAATCGTGGACCCAAACTACCTTGCTGAGCCTGATGACATGAAGGCGCTGGTCCGCTGCGTTGAGATTTGTCGCGCGATTGGCAGTTCGCCTGAACTGTCGGAGTACGTGAAGCGCGAAGTGGCGCCTGGTCGGCTCGATCGTCAAGCTACGGAGAACTTCATTCGGAACGCCGCAGGAACGTATTTCCACCTTTCCGGAAGTTGTGCGATGGGGCGCGAGGCAAGTTCGGTGGTCGACCCACAGCTCCGCGTGAGAGGCATTCGAAATCTTCGTGTCGCCGATGCATCTGTGATGCCGAATCTGACCACGGGAAACACCATGGCGCCGAGTGTCATCATCGGCGAGCGGCTCGCGGCGTTGTTAACTAGCTAGGCTCGAAGCAGGGCAGTACGACACCTTCGCACTGCCCTGCGAAGCTCGTCATAGAACAGCTTCAGTGACGAGATGTAGAGCGGGGGCTAGTTTGCGGAACACTTCCGGTCGTTCCAAGGCGAAGGTCAAGTTGCTCTGCGCAATTTGGACGTGCTCTGTTGCAATCGCCTGCGCGCGCGTCCCTTCTCCCTTCAGCATCGCTTTCACGAGGCTGTGATGCTGCTGGTGCGCTAGAAACAGCCATTGGCGTCCCTCTTCGAGGGCGGACTGCATGGGCAACATGGCGCTCGCCGCAGCAAAGGGCAAGCGATTATTGACTTCGATTGCTCTAATCAACGCGGCGTTACCTGAACCTTCGACGAGCAACTTATGAAAGCGGTTGTTCATATCGGTGTAGGCCGCGTAATCGTCGATGCCGAGCGCCGGTTTTTCGAAGAGCCTGTCCCCTGCACGCAAACACTCCTGGAGCGCATTTGCTAGCTGTCTCGGCACGCCATGCTCGGCGATGAGCCGGGCAGCCATCCCCTCCAGGTGCCCGCGGACGGCGATTGCGTCGGAAATCTCGTTGGCGGTGATGCGCCGCATCACGTATCCGCCTCCCGGCGACTGCTCGACGAGTCCTTCCTGCTCCAACGTAGTCAACGCAAGCCTGACGGGTGTACGGGACGCTGAAAGCCGCTCTGCAAGCGCTACTTCTGCGAGCCGTTCGCCGGGGACAAACTCCCCTTTGAGGATCAGATCGCGAAGGTACACAAGCACGCGCTCTTGCTGGGATTCCATTGCTTCTCTCCGATTCTCGTGACGCGACGACAACTAACTTCCACAGTCATTCTAGCAATAGTGCATGCATCAAGGTAAGCGAGGAAGTTGAAGAGTATGCATTTATACATTGAACGGTATGCATTGAGGAGATCGTTGCATACCAAGCGTTGATTTCGCAAGCAGCGGGTTTATGCTGACATACAAATAAAACAGTAATAAAATCAATGGTATTTATGGTATTTGCCGCTTGGTGTTTTCATTGAAGCGACGTCGATTTGCATGCAGATCTTGAACATTAGCGATTTGTTGGCTAGTCTCTCGTCATGTTGATGGCTTCTGCTGAATGCATAAGTCATCTTTCTGTGTACAGGAGGAAATTCGCCATGATGAGTCAGCAGCAGAACGACGTGATTACCCGCGTGGGCAAAGGGACGCCGGCCGGTCAGCTTTTAAGGAACTATTGGCAACCGGTTGCATTGGCTGAGGAACTGCCGAGTGAGCGGCCCGTTAAGGCGGTTCGCCTGATGGGGGAGCATTTCGTTCTCTTCAGAGATGAGCAAGGCCGTCTAGGGATGCTCGATAGAGATTGCCCACACCGTGGCGCCGACTTGGCCTCGGGACGTCTTGAGGACGGCGGGCTTCGCTGCGCTTTTCATGGTTGGCTTTTCGACGTCAACGGCCAATGCACGTCCACGCCGGGTGAGCCGGCGGGCAGCACCCTGTGCAAGCGCATTAAACAGCGCAGCTATGAAGTCATCGAGCGTGCCGGGGTGATCTTTGCCTACATCGGAAGCGGTACGCCACCTGCCTTTCCTCACTTCGACTGCTTTGCCGCTCCGGACGAGTATACGTTCGCCTTTAAGGGGCTTTTCGAGTGCAACTGGCTTCAGGCACTCGAGGTCGGCATCGACCCGGCCCATGCCTCTTTCTTGCATCGCTTCTTTGAGGACGAAGACGTAAGCGACAGTTACGGCAAACAGTTCCGCGGGGCGTCGGCGAACTCGGAGATGCCAATCACGAAGGTTCTGCGTGAGTTCGAGTCGCCCGAGATATTGGTTAATCCTGCGGACTACGGGTTGCGTCTTATTGCAAAGCGCGCTGTCGACGACACCCACATGCATGTTCGCGTGACGAACGTGGTGTTCCCTCAGGCATTCGTTATTCCGATGAGTTCGGAGATGACGATCACGCAATGGCATGTGCCCGTCGACGACGAAAATTGCTACTGGTTCGCCATTTTCACCAGTTTCAATAAGCCAACGAACAAGCAGCAAATGCGCGAGCAGCGGTTGGAGCTCTACGAGCTTCCGGAGTACACCTCGCGTAAAAACAAGAGGAACAACTACGGATTCAATCTGGCCGAGCAACAGAGCCAGACCTATACCGGAATGGGTTTTGACATCAATGTCCATGACCAATGGGCGGTCGAGTCGCAAGGCGCTATTCAGGACAGAACCAAAGAGCATCTCGGTACGACCGACAAGGGAATCATTGCGTACCGCAAGCTTCTGATCGACGCGATCGAGAAGGCTCAGGCCGGCGAGAAGACATTCATGCTCATCGACGAAGCGGAGGCTTCCAAGATGACTGGGCCCGCATCAATCGACGGTATCGCTCCTATCGACCGGTGGGACGAGTACTGGAAAGAGTCGGACCTCGAGCGTCGCAACGCGGCACCCTGGCCCGCAGCTGCCCAGTCCTAAGCAGGAATCCAATATCAGAATGGAGCGCCGGGCTTCCCGCCCGGCGGATGAGACATGTCTTTCGTCGATACACACGGCCTCTGGACGAGTTCGCAGTCGGACGCGTACCTACAGGTGCTTGAACGGTTAAAAAAAGGGGACATCGAGGTCGTACGATTCTCGTTTCCTGACCAGCACGGTTTGCTGCGAGGCAAAACGTTGGTCGTTGACGAGGCGATAAAGGCGCTTAAAAGCGGTGTGACGCTCACGACGACGCTGTTTGCAAAAGATACATCGCACCGCACCGTCTTTCCGGTGTATGAAAATGGCGGTGGCTTCGATATGCCCGAGATGCAGGGGGCGTGCGATACCTTGATGGTCGCAGACCCGGAGACATTTCGAACCCTTCCGTGGGCGCCACACACAGGATGGATTCTCTGTGACGTCTACTTTACTAACGGGAATGCGGTGCCATTTGGCACACGACATCTGTTCCGACGCGCGCTCGAGCAGTTGAGCGGCGAAGGCTACGACTTCGTCTCAGGTCTGGAAGTCGAATTCCATGTCTTCAAAATTACGAACGAGAACCTGGGCCTCGAACACTCAGGGCAGCCGGGTATCGCACCCGACATTGAGCTGCTCTCGCGGGGATATCAATACTTGACTGAGTTGCGCTACGACGCCGCGGATGAAGTGCTTGAAAAGATTCGCAAAGACGTCTTGGCATTGGGCCTACCTTTGCGGTCGCTGGAAGTCGAATATGGACCGAGTCAGTTCGAGTTCACGTTTGCGCCCACGAAGGGAATTCAAGCGGCAGATGACATGGTGCTTTTCCGAAGCGCGGTCAAACAAATCTGCCAGCGCAATGGATACCACGCGACGTTCATGTGTCGTCCCCGCATTCCCAACGTTGTCTCGAGCGGTTGGCACCTGCATCAATCGCTCACTGGCAAGACTGACGGAGCCAATGCGTTTGTGCCAGAGACTGTTGACTCACCGCTCTCAGTTGTCGGGCAGCGATATCTCGCCGGGCTGCTTGCTCACGCGCAAGGCGCGACGGCCCTCGCCACGCCGACGATCAACGGATATCGACGCTACCGCCCCTATTCCAATGCGCCTGACCGCGCCATTTGGGGTCGCGATAACCGCGGAGTGATGCTTCGCGTGCTTGGAGCTCCGGGTGACCCCGCGAGTCGTATCGAGAATCGCATCGGGGAGCCGACTGCGAATCCGTATCTCTATTTTGCTTCGCAGGTTTTTTCTGGATTGGACGGCATGCGCCGGGCATTAAACTTGCCGCCGTCGGCCGACACGCCCTATGAGACGCAAGCTGCGGCTTTGCCTCGAACCCTCGACGTCGCAATCGACGCGCTGCGGACAGACGAGTGCTTGCGGGAGGGATTCGGCGGCGCGTTCGTTGACTACTTCTGCAAGCTGAAAGAGGCAGAGGTGGCTCGCTTCAATCTCGAGGTGACGGAGTGGGAGCACCGAGAATATTTCGAGATGTTCTAAGCGGACCCACAAAGGAGAAACAAATGCCAATCGTCACATACATCCTGCGCGACGGTACGCCACGCGAAGTCGACGTCAAACCTGGCACCAGTGTGATGGAGGCGGCGATCCAGAACGACGTGCGCGGCATTGACGCAGAGTGCGGCGGTTGCCTGTCGTGCGCGACCTGTCACGTCTATGTCGAGCCGACCTCGACTGCGCAGTTGCCTCCTCCCGATGACTTGGAGGTGGAATTGCTCGATGGGGTCGCTGCTCAGCGTCGTCCCGAGAGCAGGCTGAGCTGCCAGATTATTGTCGAGCCAGCCACCGCCGGCCTGGTCGTCCGTATTCCAGACAAGCAAGGTTGATCCTATGAACGAACAACTTCTGATCATCGGAGCCTCCTATGCGGGGCTGCAACTTGCAGCGTCAGCGCGCGAATTGGGATTCGAAGGGAGGATCGACTTGCTCGGAGACGAGTCCTACGCTCCTTATCAACGACCGCCTCTGTCGAAGGGCTATTTGAGCGGCGCGTTCACCAGTGAGCGGCTCCCGCTTAAGTCGAACGCCTTTTTCGAAGATCAAAAAATCGACTTGACGCGCGGCGCACGCGTGACGGCTATCGACCGGGGCTCAAAGACGGTCGAACTCAACGACGGCTCGCGCCGAGGCTACGATTTCCTAGGCATAGCGACCGGCGCGCGGCCACGCATGCTCAACTGTCCCGGAGCGGCTCACGAGGCGGTTTTGTATCTCCGTAACCTGGACGACGCGTCTCGGCTCGTGGCCCGTATGCAAGATACTAAGTCAGCAGTCGTTGTCGGCGGTGGATACATCGGTCTCGAAGTCGCCGCGTCGCTTCGTCAGAAGGGCATTGACGTCACGGTAATAGAGGCCCAGAAAAATCTGCTTGCTCGAGTCGCCTCTGCATCACTTGCTTCTTTCGTCGAAGGTTTGCACTCTGAAAAGGGCGTCTCGATTCAGCTTGGTCGCACTATTTCCGAGATCAGGGACGACCACGGCCGCGCACGGGTCACCCTGAGCGACGGTACGACGCTCACCGCTGATCTCGTAGTCGTCGGCATCGGTGTCGAGCCGAATACCGAGCTGGCGCAGGGGTGTGGACTCGAGGTCCAGCGTGGAATTCTGGTCGACTCATTCACCCGTACGAGTGATTCGTCGATTGTTGCAGTGGGTGATTGTGCCGCATTCGTTCCGTACTGGGATCTGCAAGAAGGACGTCCTTGTCGCATCGAATCGGTACAGAACGCAAACGATATGGCGAAGGCCGCCGCTGCATTTATCGTCGGGAAGCCCCTTCCCTACCATTCGGTGCCCTGGTTTTGGTCCGACCAGTACGACGTGAAGCTGCAGATGGCTGGAATCAGTAGCGGCCACACTGATTTTGCAATCTCCGGCTCAGTATCGGACGCCAAGTTCTCGGTGTTCTACTTCCGCGATGGCAAACTCTGCGCCGTAGACAGCGTCAACAGTCCTCAAGACCATATGATGGCTCGTAAGATGCTCGCACAGGGGGCCGAGCTTGGAGTGAAACATGTCGAGCATCCGGGCTTCAGTCTGAAGGAGTATGCGAAGAGCCATCCGCATGACGGCGCAGGGGCAATCTGATGCGAGAAGTTGTTAAAAGAAGACCGATTGTCGGGGTTGTCTGCGATCGTTTCATGGCGGACAGTCATGATGTCCACGGTTCGAAGCATAGCTACCTGAGAGCATTGATTTCGATATCAGCAGTCGACCCCGTTCTTGTCCCTGCAACGGAGCTAATGGTTTCAACCGACGGGTATCTCGATATTTTGGATGGGCTCTTGTTTCCCGGTGGCGCTTCAGATGTCGATCCGGCGCGTTACGGCGGTCTTTCCGCTAGCCAATCGCTCATTGATCGAGACCGAGATCATGTCGCCTTGCAGCTTTTTCAAGGAGCAGCACGGCGCTCCATGCCGTTTCTTGCGATCTGCCGTGGTTGTCAGGAGATGAACGTTGCCTTCGGTGGCACCCTGTTCGAAGACATTCGACTTTATGGCTACTCGGAGGTTCATCTCGAGAAAGCCGACGAAGACATCCTGACCCGGTACCGGTACAAACACGACGTCTCCCTGGCAACCGGAGGCATTCTCAGTCGTTTGGCAGGAAGTGACCATGCGCACGTGAATTCGCTTCACCGTCAGGGGATTGCGAAAATTGCCCCGCCGTTATTCGTTGAGGCTATGTCGCCTGACGGATTGGTGGAAGCCTGCAGTCTGCCGGGTAATCACTTTGCGCTCGGCGTGCAGTGGCACCCCGAAGTTTTGACAGGAACTGACCGAGTCTCAAGGGCACTTTTTGAAGCACTCGGCGATAGTTGCCGACGCTACTCTCAAGAGAAAAAGCAAGGTTCGGTTGGAGGGGACAAGGAATGAGTCTCGACCGAATGGACCTCAATCTGCTTCGTGTGTTCGATGCTGTCTATGAGGATAGGAACCTTGTTCTCGCTGGAAAGCGATTGAATCTTAGCCAATCTGCGATAAGCCACGCGCTAGGGAGGATGCGACAGGTCGTAGGTGACGATCTGTTTGTTCGCACAGGGCAAGGCATGGTGCCGACCGTGCGCGCAACAAAAATGGCAGGTCAAGTTCGAGGAGCGCTGGCGCAAATCCGCGCAGCACTTGGCGTTGACCTGTTTGTTCCCGCCGAAGCACGTCGAAAGTTTGTTGTCGCAGCCAACGATTACATCACCTCCCTGCTTGTGGGGCGACTAAGCCAGCGACTAAGCGCCGAAGCACCGATGGTCGACCTAGTCGTGCGTCCATCAACCCGCCTGGACTTGGCTGGCCAAATTGATGTTGGTCGGATCGATATCGCCATCGGGATCTTCTCGGACATTCCTTCACGATTTCAATCGATGAAGCTCTGGCAACAGACTGATGTCCTTTTGTTGCACCGAAATCATCCCGCTGCGGACCGCGAGCTTAGCAAAGAGGACCTTCTATGGTATCCGCTTGTCGTGGTCTCGCTGGGTGGGGAGGAAGAGGGCGCGGTAGGCGGCTTCATTCTTGAACGTGGCTTGGCTCGACAATCTGAGATGTTCGATAGGCGAGCGCTTGAAAGAGGCTACTCAGGCGAAGATGAGGTACCGCGCGTCCGTGTGTCGGTTGCCCATTCCCTTGCGATGCCAGCGCTTCTCTCGTACAGCGAAATGATCGCGGTTTTGCCATCCTCGTTAGCCCGAGAACTTGAACGTTTTGGCGAGTTGAAGATTCATCAGATGCCGTACGACTGTCCCGACGTTGATGTTACTGCCGTTTGGCACGAGCGTAACGACTCTGACCCAGGAATGGTCTGGTTAAGGCAACAACTCACGGATGTAGCTCGTCAGGTTCGAGGTCGATAGCGTTGCACATTACCTAATATCGCGACGCAATGGGCCGTGCGATGACGAGGTCTGATCGAACTGCCCAGGCGATGTCCATCAGCGCCTTGTAGAGTGTGCCATCGGCAGAATGGAGTGTCGCCAAGTCGCTAGCTAAAAACAATTGCCCCAAGCGGTACAGTGGTTCAATGCGGCTCCAATGCTATCTGCCTTTTCGCTTGACCACGACCAATTGACGCAATTTTCGACTCCCAAGAAGCATATAAAGGGGAAGCGTTCAACTGCGCCATCCCGATTGAGGAAGCCCGTCGCTTCACCGATACCGCCTGTCGCCTGAGCTTCGGTGGTAAGTTAGTAAGCTGCTTCATAAAAATCGAAGTCTGTGTGGCAATGCATAAGCAAGATGCTCAAATTTCAACTGTCTCCTGAAAGGCAGGGGTGAAGTGCAATTGAAGTCAACGTCGCGCAAAATTGGAGTTCTTCGTTGATATTGCACGCAATTCGTTGGTCCTCGAAGAGTGTCAAGATACGCCCCTGCAATTGAGCAGTGCTTCACCCGGTTGTTGCCAAGAATAGCCAACTCTAAGCTCTGCGCATCAAAAGACCTTTGATGCAAAAGGGCGAATCAAACTAAGCGAATTTAGCGAATGAAGGTTTTCGCAGAACCGCTGCGTTGATCTGCATACCTGAATGTGAGGATTATATGGAAGAGACGAGCACAATGGATGTTCAAGACTTGCTTAATAGCAGCCGTTTTTCACCGTTTCAATGGCTAATCTTTGCGATGTGTTTTCTCATCGTGTTGATGGACGGGTTCGACACGGCAGCGATCGGCTTTATCGCTCCGTCGCTTGTGACAGAGTGGCATTTGAGTAAGGCTGCTTTGGCTCCCGTTTTAAGCGCTGCACTTTTCGGTTTGGCAGCAGGCGCGCTGATTTCAGGACCTGTCGCCGATGCCTGGGGGCGCCGCATGGTCCTTGTTATTGCTGTACTTCTGTTTGGCGGGGCAGCTTTGGCGTCAGCGTTTGCCAATAATCTAGGTGAGCTCACCGCTCTTCGCTTCGTGACGGGCGTGGGGCTCGGCGCGGCAATGCCAAATGCTTGCACGGTGATGAGCGAGTTTTGTCCGGAACGCAGGCGCGCTACGATCGTAAATTTGATGTTTTGCGGTTTTCCGCTCGGAGCGGCGTTTGGAGGCTTCCTGGCGGCATGGATGATTCCACTGTTTGGCTGGCGAGGTGTCTTGATCTTCGGTGGCGCAGTTCCTCTCGTCCTCGCTGTTGCGCTGCTCGCTTTTATGCCTGAGTCAATCCGATTTCTAGTGTCAAAGGGAGTTTCAGCCGAACGTATTCGATCGATCCTGGTACGTATCAATTCCAACGCGGCAAGCGCTACATCTTTCACCATGGCCGAGGCTGCAAAGTCAGACCAAAAGGGAGGGGTCGCCACGGTCCTGTCTAAGAAGCATATCTTTGGTTCCGTAATGCTTTGGGTTTGTTATTTCATGGGACTGGTCATTTTCTATGGACTCGTCAACTGGATGCCGCTCCTCTTCAGAGATGCGGGCCTCAATCCGCATCAGGCAGCGATGATCTCGGCGCTTTTTCCGCTTGGTGGTGTAGGAACTGTTTTGTGCGGAATGTTGATGGACCGCTTCGACGCCGACCGCGTCGTCGCGACTTGTTTTGCTTTGGGTGCGATTAGCGTGTATGCGGTAGGTCACGCACTAGGGGGGCAGACAGCGATGTTGATGCTCGCGGTACTTGTGGCGGGGTTGTTGGTGAACACTAGCCTTGCATCCATGCCATCGCTCGCGGCAGCGTTCTACCCGACTTCCGGGCGCGGCACCGGTGTCGCCTGGATGCTGGGCGTCGGGCGATTTGGCGGCATTGCCGGCTCGTTTCTTGTTGCTGAACTATCGCGCCACCAATTTACTCTTGCAGGCATTTTTACAGTCGTTGCCATTGCGGGTTTAATCGCATCTGGCGCGCTTGTAGCGAAACGTGCGATCTCGGGACGGCTTGGTGCGAACGATGATACGTCGAACGAGGGCAAGTATCTTGCGCACTGAATGCCACGAGCATTGCTGAATTGGTGATCTATAGGCATGCCGTAGCTTCATTCGGAGCGAGGGATTCTCGAAACTAAGCATTCCGCTCTCTCGGAAAGAAGTTTAGGAGTTTTTTGCGCATTGGACTGAAACGTCCGGCGCCGCTAGGACCCTTCGCTGTCTGCATCCTGCGCGCGCATCTTTTCCTCGATTCGCTTCAAAAATCCTCTTTGGAGAAGGCTCTGCGCGCCTCGGTTGCGCGATGGGGGTGGTGTCCGATCTCGGCCCGCTTTCCCTGTTCTTTTATATATAAATCAAACAAGTCGGTTTAGGAGATAGTATGAAGAAGGCTTTAATTTCATTCTTGGCACTTGAAGTCTTCAGTGTCTCTGCATTTGCGCAGAGCAGTGTCACTCTATATGGCATTGTGGATACCGGTGTGGAGTTTGTTTCACATGCTAATCCCGCGGGTAACTATGTGGTTCGAATGCCCGGTATTTCTGGGGAATACCCGTCTCGTTGGGGTATTCAAGGCAAGGAGGAGCTAGGTGGCGGCCTATCTACCATCTTCACGCTTGAGAGTGGATTCAACTTGCGTGGAGGGGATATGGGTCAAGGCGGCAGGTTGTTTGGACGGCAGGCTTTCGTCGGCTTGCAGGGAAACTGGGGGGCGCTAACCTTTGGCCGCCAGTACACCATGACTTACTGGGTGCTCACCGACGCCGATATGCTTGGTCCCGACATTCATGGGATAGGAGCGCTTGATTCGTATCTTCCTAACGCGCGGAGTGACAACACCGTCGCATATCGCGGAACCTTTTACGGCTTGACTGTTGGCGCAACCTATTCGTTCGGGCGCGACAGTGCTGGCACAGGCAATTCCCCCGGGCAAGGTACTTGTGCCGGCGAGGTACCAGGAGACGTGAATCAATGTAGACAGTGGAGCGCGATGCTCAAGTATGACAGCGCGAACTTCGGTCTAGCAACAGCGTACGATGAGCAAAGGGGAGGCACAAACGCCGCCGCAAACTTTTTCGACGGTCTTACACCTTTCCCAATTGCGACGAGCAACGCCAAGGACAGTCGGATTCAGGCAAATGGCTACGTTCGCTTATGGGGCGTCAAACTTGGCGGTGGTTGGATTGGTCGACGCGTCGAGCCTGACACAACAATTGCAAGCGTTCGGTCGAATCTCTTTTATTTAGGTGCGCAGTATGCCGTCACCCCTTCGCTCATCATTGACGGGGAGGCTTATCGGGACATCGTGCAACAGCAAGACGCGCGGGCAACGATGACGACAATCCGCGCGACTTATCTGCTGTCTAAGCGGACTGCTGTGTATGCGAAGGCCGCATATCTGTGGAACAGCGAACGCGCGCGCTTTTCAGTAAGCGCCGGAGGTGGCGGTACGACCCCGGCCCCTGGTATTGGTCAGCTTGGCGCTATGGTGGGCATTCGGCAGAGTTTTTGAGCGATCCCACATTCTGTGCGTCTAGCGACAATTCGCGGGACGCGGTTTCATCTGGGGGAACGTCTCAGCGCAACAGCTGTTGCTGGCCATTCGTGACGTAGAGAGGGGAACCAGCCCTGTTCTGCGCCGACGCAACCTGATTTTCGGGTTGCGTCGGACGTACATGAATTCGCTTCGGACCAAGTTTTCGGTTGAATGAAGATCTGATGATCAAGTTGCGTCTGCACAAATCTCAAGCCAATCTCCTCTCGAACTGAGCAGGCGGCGAAGCGCACGGGCCTGTCAGTGCTCGACTCGACTCAGTCGACGCCATCCTTACGCTTTTCCGGTCGTGTTGCTTGCCCGATACGATATCCCTCCCGATGGGTGTATTGGACTCCCTTCTAACGGGGGTTTTGGCGACTCGAGGAAAGTCCTAAGGTTTGAGCACGCGCCGAAATTTCCGATGCATCGTCCGACTCTTGCGAGCACCCATCGGAGTCAAATTGTCGAGCGCACTCGCGCATCGCTCAAAGCATCGCGCGTCCTCGCTACTCTGCGAAGAAGCCGTTTGACTAACGTCAAGTTTGTCTGACGCGGCCCTGCGTTTGGATGCATGCAAACCGATGTCGCAATTGATTTTCGCCTGCCGTGAAGGCTTGGCAGTCGGCATGCATCAGTCTCGCCAACCTCATTATCGAGCGAGTCCTACCATGTCCAAACATCTCCTAATACTGCCGTGGTCGCATCAGGCTCCGCTGGCGCGACGCAGGCGCGACGTTCTGCCAACGATCGTACACCTTCATTTCGAGCGCATCGCCCTCTTGAGGCGCCGATAGGCATTTCGCCATCGCCGGGCGGATCTGCAGGGACATCCGCGTAAGGGACAAGGCCCTCATTTATGTTTTGGGCAGAACGAGCCTGCGTCGATCCTTTTTCAGCTTTCGAATCCATGAATAGCTCTATTCCGGAATGGTAGTCGCTTCACATAACTGCATAGGCCCAGTCGAAAAAATCCAACTCTTCCGGAGAGATCGTTAACACGAGGAAAACCATGAAGCCGACCTGGATAGTGAGACTTTTCGCAGTGGTAATGCCGTGGCTCTTTCTGGGACTTAAACGGTCGATGATTCCCAGCACGTCTTGCGTGGTACTAGCTGTGTTTTTTTATGCTGTGCCGCAGAGCCAGGAAGTTCTTCACGGCTTGATTGAGGCTGACTTCAATACCCATCAAGAGGTGCATCGCTCATTGCTGAGCATCGTGAATGCAACGGCTTTAATGTCCTATTTCCTAACGTCGATACTACTTGCTCTTTCAATATGGTATTCGGCGCGACTCTTATGTACGGTGCAGTTTAGATTGATTTCACCGGCCGCGTGGACAAGACCTGGTGGCAGGTATGCGGGCCGTCAGATCAGGTACGCCGTGACGTGGCTGCCGCGTGCTCTGGGCGTCGCCTCGCTGGCCGCGTCAATGGGTGCGCTAATCTTTGCTAACTACGTGCATCTAAACCACTATCCGGGCAGAGTTGTCATTGCAATCGTCGGACTGGGACTCATAGCTCCGGTGCTGGTTGCAGCGGTTACCCTTAAACGCTTTCTGGATGGGCCGTCATCTTGGCAAGTATACGCCGTGACGCCCGCTGTGCTGCTTTACTTAGTGTCGGTAATTTGTTTTGCTGCGGCTGATGGCCCGCGTAAAGTCTTTGTGGTCAGTGTGATCGCAGCGCTTCTCCCAGCCTGCTTGCTGGCAGTGTTAGTTCTCAGACGCGTCGCAATCAATGGACGTGGCAAGGGCACCCTTGTCAAAACTCGCGACGTGCCTCTGCGTCGAGTACTTGGACGCGTCGGCGTGCTCACGCTCGCCGGGTTCATTGCGCTAGGCTTCCTTGCGCTTTCGCCAAGCGGGATAGCGCGCAGCATCGGTTCGGCATCCGCTATCATCGGTTCCCTCGCTGCGCTCGTGATGTTCCTGACGGGCCTGCAACTCGCGCTGAGTTGGGCCACGCAATGCGTCCCTGGCTTTACGACGGCTGTTGTTTTACTCCTGATCGTTCCCATCGGCATGGTAGCCAAGCGGAACATCGGCAGAGAAGCGTTCGAGCAGCAAGCGCTTCGCCGAATGCCACATGAAAGTACGCGTGGCCCGGCGAGCGAAGTTCCAGTATGGGGGTCGAAGGCTACGGCGGCCGGCCGAGAATCCAACGGAAAGAGCTTGGACGCTCGCGATAATCCGCGCGTTTTCCCATCATTGCCGTTGCGCCAAGCGGCCATCGAGATCCATCCTCGCTTGTACATTACAGCGTCCGGCGGCGGCGTGCGAGCTGCAATCTTTACCGCTCAGTTGCTCGCATTGGCTGACGACGCGTCCTGTGGAATGTTCGGGGAGCACATTGCTGCGACCAGCAGTGTGTCCGGCGGTAGTCTCGGCATAGCGGCTTATCTCGTGACACGGCAGGAACTCGTGCAGCATGCCTGGCAAACCAATCGAAAAATGTGGGACCACTGTACGCCTGGTGCTGTGCCCACGGAAACGCCCCTGCTTGACGCGGTCAACCGTGCGCTGGTACAGGATCATTTGTCGGCGACAATCGTGCGAGGTGTCACGCTTGATCTCGTACCATTCGTGAAACCGGGGCGAGGCATGGCGCTACTCGACAGTTGGAACGATGCACTAAAAGTTTCAATCGTCCAGTCAGATCTTTATCGGCAAGAGAAGGAACCGACGATCGCGCGTGCCATCCTTCCATTTTTCAAGGACGACAAACCCGAAGCGCTCAACATGCCGTTGCGAGATTTAACCGGTAGCATGCAGATCCAGCCCACTGTCTATTTCAACGCGACCGATTCGGAACACGGCGGGATAGTTTGGTTCTCAAACAAGGTTGCGGACATGCCTGACTGCGAATATGGCTCCGTTCCGAATGCTTACAAGGATGATCCGACTTTGTGTGGTGCGCTTACTGTGGGGCAAGCAGTTCTACATAGTGCTCGTTTTCCGCTCATCACGCCGCCCGGAGCCTTCCCAGCAGAGGAAGAATTGGCGGTGTTAGTTGATGGCGGCTACGCAGATGATTCAGGTGGTCAAACGCTGCGCTATCAGGTCGGCGAAGACAAACTCCGGGACTCCGATTCGAGGCTATTGGAAATCGACGGGAACCCGCCCGAACACGGCAAATTCTGCGGACTGAGTTCTCATGAATCCGTCATTCCTGTCGCGGTCGAGGCGCTGCTGTTATCGCGCTCGGCACGCGCGAGCTTAGCCTCTCAGCAGCTCATCGATATCGTTCCGCCTTGCAGTGCCGACGCTCAGAACTCAGGGCGATGCTCTCTCCAAGCTACATTGGATCTAGAGCAGGTTTTTAAGGTGACCAAACACGACAAGACTCAATGTGCACGCGTGCATCAAGCTCAGGTACCACCGCTTGGATGGTACACGGGGTCTCGCGCCGCTGCGCTAATCATGAAATCTGTGACGATGCAGGTTCCATCAATATGCCGTCTGGTCAATCTTGAATGCAGAAATCCTCCGCGCCTGGACTTGAACGAGGACGGCGACTCGGATGAGCCAGCTCTGCCTGTGCCTGTGGTATCGGTAAAACCTCCGGTGCCAATCGATCCAAACTGATGGAGAGTGAGAACGACGATCTTCGTGCGCGACCTGACTCGAAATTAGGTATCCGGATTTTCGTGTGGGAACAGCGTCACACGTAAGATTGCTTTCACCTTACCGAAGCTGCCCACGCACAGAATTACGAATTGGACTGTCTCGGGTCGGCAGGCCTACCCCGAGGCCTGCTGAATCGCTCAATGTGCCGGCGAACCAACGCAATAAGGAGTGCATCGCGCGTCGCCCGCCCGGTGCACGCCGTCATGTAGTTCCCCCGTGAACATCCGCGCAGTATTTCGTGACATCTTAGCGTCGCTTACCGCAAAGCTTGATGTTCATACGGCACGCCGCACCATCAATTCCTTGATCTTGCCGATCGCCTTGGTTGGATTGAGGCCCTTCGGGCACACATCGACGCAGTTCATAATCGTATGGCAACGGAACAGACGATATGGATCTTCCAGATTGTCCAGACGCTCACCGGTCGCTTCATCGCGGCTGTCCGCAATGAAGCGATAGGCTTGCAGCAGACCGGCCGGCCCGACGAATTTGTCCGGATTCCACCAGAAGCTCGGGCACGACGTCGAGCAACTCGCGCACAGAATGCACTCGTACAGGCCGTCGAGCTCATCGCGCTCGACCGGCGATTGCAGACGTTCTTTTTCCGGCGGCGGCGTATTGTTGATCAGGTATGGCTTGATCGAATGATACTGGTTGAAGAACTGCGTGAAGTCGCAGATCACATCGCGCACGACCGGTAAGCCCGGCAGGGGACGCAGGACAATTTTCTGCGGCAGGTCGTTCAGGTTGGTCAGGCAGGCGAGCCCGTTCTTGCCGTTGATGTTCATTGCGTCCGAACCGCATACGCCTTCGCGGCACGAGCGGCGGAACGACAGGGTTTCATCGACCGACTTCAGCTTGACCAGCGCGTCCAGCAGCATGCGTTCGTGCTCGAGTTCGAGCTCATACGTCTGCATGCGCGGAGCCGCGTCTTTGTCCGGATCGTAGCGGTAGACTTCAAAAGTACGTTTTGCCATTTCGATTCCCTTGCCCTTAGAAGGTACGCGCCTTCGGCGGCACCGATTCAACCGTCAGCGGCTTCATTTGCACCGGCTTGTATTCGAGGCGGTTGCGTTCGCTGAACCACAGCGTGTGGCGCATCCAGTTCTCGTCATCGCGATGCTCGTAGTCGCTCTGCGCATGCGCGCCGCGGCTTTCCTTGCGCGCCTCTGCCGAAACCATCGTCGCGCGCGCGACTTCGATCAGGTTCGCCAGTTCGAGCGCTTCCACCTTCGCGGTGTTGAACACCTTCGACTTGTCCTTCAGATGCACGTGCTTCGCGCGCTCTGCCAGTTCCGCGATCTGCCCGACGCCTTCTTCCAGCAGCGCCGAGGTACGGAACACGCCAGCATGCTTCTGCATGGTTCCACGGATGTCGTTCGCGATGTTCTGCGTGTACTCGCCCGACGTGGACTTTTCCAGCACTGCGAGACGTTCCATGGCGAAGTCGGCGGCATCGGCCGGCAGCGGCTTGTGCTCTTTCAGTTCCTTCGCATGCTTGATGATGTGGTTGCCGGCCGCACGGCCGAACACCACGAGGTCGAGCAGCGAGTTCGTGCCGAGACGGTTCGCACCGTGCACCGACACGCACGAGCATTCGCCCACGGCATAGAAACCGTTGATGGGATCGTTGTAGCCCTTCGCCGTGCCGACCACCTGGCCGTGCATGTTCGTCGGGATTCCGCCCATCTGATAGTGGATGGTCGGCACCACCGGAATCGGCTCTTTGATGCAGTCCACGTTGGCGAATTTCAGCGCGATTTCGCGGATCGACGGCAGACGCTTCATAATCGTCTCGGCGCCGATGTGCGACAGGTCCAGCAGCACGTGATCCTTGTTCGGACCCACGCCGCGGCCTTCCTTGATTTCCTGGTCCATTGAACGCGAAACGAAGTCGCGCGGCGCCAGATCCTTCAGCGTCGGCGCATAGCGCTCCATGAAGCGGTCGCCGTTCGAATTACGCAGAATGCCGCCTTCGCCGCGCACGCCTTCGGTGATCAGCACGCCCGCGCCGGCTACGCCGGTCGGGTGGAACTGCCAGAACTCCATGTCCTGCAGCGCGATGCCCGAGCGTGCCGCCATGCCCAGACCGTCGCCCGTGTTGATGAACGCATTCGTCGATGCCGCGAAGATCCGGCCCGCGCCGCCCGTGGCGAACAGCGTGGTCTTGCCTTCGAGGATATAGACCTCGCCGGTTTCCATTTCGAGCGCGGTGACGCCGAGCACATCGCCTTCGGCGTCGCGGATCAAATCCAGCGCCATCCATTCGACGAAGAAGTGCGTCTTCGCTGCGACGTTCTGCTGATACAGCGTGTGCAGGAGCGCGTGGCCGGTACGGTCGGCGGCGGCGCAGGCGCGCTGAACCGGCTTCTCGCCGTAGTTGGCCGTGTGGCCGCCGAACGGGCGCTGATAAATGGTGCCATCCGCATTACGGTCGAACGGCATGCCCATGTGTTCCAGCTCATACACCGCGTTCGGTGCTTCGCGGCACATGAACTCGATGGCGTCCTGGTCGCCGAGCCAGTCGGAACCCTTGATGGTGTCGTAGAAGTGGTAATGCCAGTTGTCTTCGCTCATATTGCCGAGCGATGCGCCGATGCCGCCTTGCGCCGCGACCGTGTGCGAACGGGTCGGGAACACCTTCGACAGCACCGCGACGGACAAACCCGCACGCGCGAGCTGGAGCGATGCGCGCATGCCCGATCCGCCCGCGCCGACGATGACCACGTCGAAACGGCGACGCGGCAGGGAAGTCTTGATTGCAGCCATGTTCTTTAAACTCTCCAGAGAATCTGTGCAGCGTAGCCGGCGCATCCGACGAGCCAGAGGATGGTCAACACCTGAAGCAGCAGGCGAATGCCCGTCGGCTTCACGTAATCCATCCAGATATCGCGAATGCCGACCCACGCGTGATAGGAGAGCGAGAGCAGGGCGACGAAGGTGGCGAGCTTCATCCACTGGGTTGCGAAAATGCCCGCCCAGCCTTCATAGGAGAAGTTGTGCGCGGCAAAGAACCAGAAGAGGAGAACGAGCGTGTACACGGCCATGACGACGGCGGTGACGCGCTGGCCGAGCCAGTCTTTCAGACCGTAGTGCGCGCCGACGACATGACGCTTTGGGCCGACTTTATCGTGGGTTGCCATATTTTTAGAACACTCCGAAAAGCTTGAGGGCCATCGCGAGCGTCAGCAGCAGCGACACGACCAGCACGATGAGAGCGGTCTGCTTGCCGCCTTCCTTGTTCACTGCGACGTGCGTATCGAGCAAGAGGAAACGGATGCCCGCGCAGAAGTGATGCAGATACGCCCACGACAGCACGAGCGTGATGATCTTGACGATGGGGTTGGCCAGGAAGCCTTTGAATGCGTCGAAACTAATTTCCGACGTGAGACTCTGTTCGAGCAGATACAGAATGAACGGCAGCGAGACGAACAGCAGCAAACCGCTGACGCGATGCAGGATGGAGACCTTCCCTGCTAGCGGCAAGCGATAGTGCATTAACTGACCGATCTGAATATTTCGAAATGCCCGCTTCCTCTCCGTCACTGGGCTCTGCATTCGATTCTCCTTTCGTTAGCGTCGTTCATAGCCACATCGATCATACGAGTGGAGCAAGAAGTCTTACCTGACAAATTAGTAATTCTTATCAAGAAAAGTCTGGGTGGCATCGACGATCGTATCCGCTTCGTCAGTGCACATGGTTCATATTGCAAATGATCTGCTGCACGGCCTTGGCCGTGTATACTACGAAGAGTGAAAAATCAAAGGGCTGGTCTGATTCGAGTACAGCAATGACTTATTCAATCAGACGATCAGGAAGAGAGGAAGGCACTGACCAGCGATCGATTGATAGGCATCCGCAGCACGCGATATTCGCATTGTTTATCAGTGGCTGATGCGCATAGTTCTCGTCGAACATTGGGGGCATGACGGGCGAAACAGTCTGCATACCTTTGTCTCATTGTATTTTTCTCTAGGAGCGTTGCCGGTAGCCCGCACATAGCATCCATGCGCTATCTGTTATTTTGTCCAACCCTTGCGTCAGGCACCACATAATTCTGAAGTCGCAATGCAAAAATTCGCGATTCTGTCACATTGAATATAAGCGAGTTCGGAGAGCAAAGATAGACATGTGCGTTCGGAAAAACAGAACGTTAGGTTCGTGATACGAGAAACCAATGCTCATCGGGCCGGCCGAGCCAAATCTATCGTGAGACATCTCGGCCAACGGCGTCATGTGTTTTCCGTCAGAAATCGCTGAATAGGGCATGCATGCGTGGTGTCCGGAAATTATGTCGGTGAACCAAGAAATCGCGGCGTGTCCCTAGACAGTTACGAGACGATCTCAATACAATTTGTGTGCACCTTGTCCAACCTCCCGTTAGATTCGTATCCGTCGCGACGCAGTGACTCAGAGCGCTGATGGACACATCGCGCTCAACGCCTTGAATTTGCACAGGCAGCGTAGGGTCCACCGGCCATCGTATTGCACTACATCAGTCACGCGACGCGTTCAGTAAAACAGAAAAGTCTTTGATGGCGCAAAGAGTTAAGAGGATCAACTGTTCCCTAGGCGTTTGTGATAATCAACCTAAAGGTTCTGCTTGAGCATGAGTCAACTCTGGCGATTTGTCCCGCTACTACACGCTATTTTTTTTGTGATATTCGCCGTAGCAATGCGACTATTTTTCGCTGCAAAACGAGGTGGACGCATTCTGTCCTTCGCGCGAAGCCAATCACCCGAGGGCTATGTCGCAAGATGCTTTTATCTGTGGTTGCCACTTGTCGATGCGGCGTATTTAGTTCTGCACGTGCTTGCAAATGACGCATACGGAAGTTTTGAATTTAACAGCGGAGTTATATCGGTCCTGAGAAAAGTGGGCGCCGTTGCCCTTGTCATTTCGCTTTGTTGGGTGTTGAGCGCGCAGTCAGCAATGGGAGATTCGTGGCGAATGGGTATTGACGATACTCCTCAAAGAGAATTAATTTCTCACGGCTTATTTAGGTTCTCGAGAAATCCGGTTTATCTCGGCATACGGTTTTCTCTGGTCGCTCAGGTACTTGTAATTCAGACTTGGCCAGTTGCTCTTATTGCGGTTTGCTGTGACTTACTTGCCCAAATTCAAGTCCGGTTCGAAGAAGACTACTTGAAGAGGCGTTTTTCAAAAGCATTTGCCGATTATAGCTCTCGCGTGCGTCGTTGGCTTTAGACGTTGAAATGTTTCGGTGGGAGCCAGTACCTGTGGGACGACGTCGCGGCGTCGTACAGGCGTTTCCCGATAGCGCCAAGTATTTGCGACGATCTCTGTATGTCAGAAGTCGTTGATTCGCTTCAAATCGTGATGCGACGGCGTACACCACGCAGGTTTCGATAAACAGCGCTTGCCGTCATCAGCTGCAACACGATTCGTCAGAAAAACGGCTATTGGAATATTCGAATCTGACGGAAATGCCATGTAGAAAACAACTTGAATTTGATTCAATTCAATTATGCAGAAACTACATTTGGCATCAAAACCCTTACTGCCTCTTACATAAAGCCTATAAGATCAAAACTCCTGTATCACTCCGTGGGAGTACACGATAGATTCACACCAAAAAATGCAATAGAATGAGTGAATTATACTTTCGCTTTCATCTGTTCGACGATAAGTCCAACTTCCGACTGGCACAGCCTTTGGCTTGCCGAAAGAAACAAGAACCCTTAACTTGGTCTGGCAGTAGCGATTGGTGTTCGATTGGTGTTAAGTCTTCGGGGAGAAAACTTCGGCATAGTGAGCGGTCGTACTTAGTCTCTTATTCTTGTGGAAAGGTTAAAATACTTTTAGCAACGTTAATTGTCCCATTGATACTGTATCAACACCGCAAAAGGCTCTTTCATCGCTGTTAGACAGCATAAAAGTAAATTCCGATGTTTCGTCTAACGTTAGGAATTGAGAACATGAAACTGCAAACAAGCGGAGCATGGCAACATACCTTATTGCAATCAGTGGAAAGACACTGGACAAGAACCGCTATCTTGAGGCGTGTGGTCGCAGAGGCCTATTAAGCCCGTCAAAGTTTCAAGATTGCCGCCCCGTAGTGACGATTCTTGATGCTCCTTCGCAAAAAACTTTGACTGTGTCTTGGCGTGACGCTTGCAGCGGAAACTTCGGCTATCAGACGTGGCGTCTCAAGATTGCACGCGCATCCGGAAGATGCGTGCTAACGGGGCAGTTGATAATGGCTGGAGAATTAACCTATGCGCCAAAATGTGGAAAGACGCCGCCGGCTAACGCTAGAGCCATGCTTTTAGCAAAACACGTTCATGAGTTTATGCACTAGGGCCGTGATTTATGTAGCAACCGGCATTTCAAATCAGTGGCGCTCATACTCGACTTTTTAATTAACATTACACGGTAGAACTTGGGATGCCAAGCGAGCGATTTGATTTTCTCGGAGCAGACGGGCAAAAATTGGCTGGACGCCTAGACTCGCCCACCGATGAGCCTCGCGCATATGCACTCTTTGCACATTGCTTCACGTGCGGAAAGGACGTATTCGCTGCGAGTCGAATAGCGCAAGCCTTAACTGATCATAGTATCGCAGTTTTACGCTTTGACTTCACGGGAGTCGGGGCGAGTGAGGGAGAGTTTGCCAATACGAATTTCTCGTCAAATTGCAACGACCTCGTGTCAGCGGCAGGCCGCCTTGAGGACGTGGGGCGCGCGCCATCAATCCTCATTGGTCACAGTCTTGGAGGCGCTGCAGTTCTCGCTTCTGCTGGCTATATCGGAGTTGTCAGAGCTGTTGTGACGATAGCTGCGCCCAGCGATCCGTCGCATGTGATCGGGCTGTTTAAGTCGGACGTGCCGCGCATTGAGGCTGAAGGCGAAGCCGACGTCCAAATTGCAGGTCGTTCGTTTCGCATTGGAAAGCAGTTTCTGCAAGACGCTGCTGAGCACAATCTGTCGAAGAAAGTCGCGGGACTGAAGCGGCCCCTACTTGTCATGCATTCACCGCAGGACACGACAGTAGAGATTCGGAACGCTGCAACTATCTTTTCTGCAGCGAAACATCCGAAGAGCTTTGTGTCATTAGATGGATCGGATCATCTTCTGAGCAAACGACGTGATGCCGTTTATGCGGCAAGCATCATTTCATCATGGAGCGCGCGATACATAGAGTAAGTTCAATTACCAACCCTAAAAATTTAGATAAACGATTTATTCCTTACTAGAAGCTACCATCCGCGTCGATGAAAGAACACGAAGCTTAGGCTCATCGGTGTTGAGTGGGCGTTTACTGCTAGTGCTGACGCCAAAGCTCGTCCGACCACGATACTGTAGAGAAAAAGATGTCTCTTTCCTCTATTGTGCGGTCCATCGCCCTTGCGCGTGAGTTTTTTAGCGCGACTTTGGAAACAGAGGCACGGGTGTGGGTCCACATACTTAAGACCGTCGGTGCGGCATTGATTGCAATGGGCCTTTCGATGCGCTTAGAGCTCTCGTCACCTCGGACAGCCATGGTCACGGTTTTCATTGTGATGCAGCCCCAAACCGGAATGGTAATTGCCAAGAGCTTCTATCGCTTCATTGGGACGATCGTAGGGGCGACGGTTACTGTCGGATTGACGGCACTTTTTGGCCAATTTTTCGAGCTATTTCTCCTGTCCATCACACTGTGGATCTGTCTCTGCACCATCGGAGCGTCACTGAATCGAAGTTTTCGCGCCTATGGCTTCGTGTTGTCGGGTTATACGACTGCGCTCATTGGCATACCAGCGCTAGCAAACCCTGACGGGGTGTTCATTTCGGCGATGACGCGCCTTTCCGAACTATCGATGGGAATCTTCTGTGCTGCAACAGTTAGCGCCTTGATTTTCCCTCAGCATGTCGCTGACACGCTGAGAGAAGTTGTACGCACCCGCTTTATACGTTTCTCGAAGCTTGTCGGTGACGCGGTAGGCGCTCAGGCAGTGCACGGTGCGCCAACAGAACTTCACGCGTTGTTTTCAGCGGATGTTGTTGGGCTCGAAGCGCTGAGTAGTGTCGCGGTGTTCGAGGATTTTGAGACAAAGTGGCGTGCGCGCCGGCTGTCGCAACTGAACACGGAATTCATGAATGTCACAACTCGAGTGCGCGCTCTACATCAGTGGCTGCTCAGATTGCGAGCGACCGAAGAGGGTGCCGTGGTGGATCTCATTGAGAACTGCCTTCAAGAGATTCCGTCGCTACTGGTGACAGCAGAAGGTCAGCCCGTACGCAACGCCGCAGAAGCCAAAGATGCTGCAGAGCAGTTGCTTGCGTTCAATGCGGCATTGCCCAGCCGGTTGGCCAACACTCGGTCAGCTATTGAAGAGTCGTCACTGACGATGCTCCCTGACTTCGATACTTCGGCTGAGTTGCTAGAGAGGCTCGTCGACGAGATGCACCGATACACCGAGGCCTACGCTTCACTAGCGGAAGACGCGTACGATGGGCCCGCTGCAACTGCACGGTTCGCGACCAAAACCAACCTATTGGCCGCGAGTGCGTCGGGGCTTCGGGCTGCCGCTGCACTATGTCTGAGTGCGATGATTTGGTACGTGACGGCCTGGCCTTCAGGCGCTGGAGCAGTAGTTAACACGGCAGTAAATAGTGCGCTCACTGGAACGATGCCCAATCCTGCCGTGGCCTCTAGACAGATGTTATGGGGGACCGTTACAGCATGCGTATTGGCGCCTGCTGTTCTATTTTTTGTGTATCCGCTTATAGACGGTTACGCTCTGCTTTGCGCGGTTCTAATCCCTCCTTTGGCTCTTGGTGTGTATATCAGCACACGTCCCGGGGGAATGGGCTTTGGATTGGGGTACTGCATTTCTTTCTGTTTGCTCGCTGGCCCCGACAATCCAATGGTCTACGACGTCGAACGCACTTTGAACGACGCTCTAGGGCTTGTGATATCAATGGTGATAGTGCTTCTTGCGAGCACGATTATTTTTCCTTCTGCTAGGCCGTGGTTGCGGAACATGCTTCTGCGCGATCTTCTTAGGCAAGCATCGCTTGCGTGTTCTACAAAGCTGTCACTTGCCCGCCTATATCTCGAAAGCCACACGAGAGATCTCGGCCATCAACTAAACGTAGCTTCCGCAGGAGAGTTGAAAGCTCAAGCATCGGCTGCAGCTTGGATGTTCACAATATTGGACTTTGGGCACTCGATCGTCGAGTTGCGTGTCGAGTTGCAGAAGTTATCGGATCTGCGAGACGATACGCGTGTCTCGGTACAGCGTCTACTGGACTGTATTTTCTCGATGTTCGAGACACCATCGGCCGATCAAGTAATTGTTGTTCGGCGCGGGTCACGTGACGCCATCCTCGCCCTTCGTGCGGAATTTGACGCGCGAGCGGACTGCATACAAGTTCGCGAACTGAGAAGACTGTCGGCGTACCTGCATTTTATCGACTTCAAGCTTGGTCAGCTACCAAGCACAAGCGTGGTTGATCGCAAAGAATGGCTAAGGCGATTCCTTGCGTGGGACGCTGACGGTGTTGCAAGTTGATGGCGGTTGTGACGTGTTGGAGCGGATTGTGAATACAGGACTGGTTGTTGGTTTCTCTGTCATTGCCATAGAAGTGCTGATATGGCGTATGCGTGTGCCTCAACGTGACTTGGCTCGGCTTGTTGTCAGAGTGGTTCTGTTCATGACGCTGAGTTGGGGGATTCTTTCATCCGGATTGAATCCATTCACACAAGCGCCGTTCCTGGAAACGCCGGACCTCCACTGGTTGTGGCAATTTCTTGAAGTCGCGTGGTGGTTCCTCGGTGCGCGATTGCTCACTTTGTTCGTCGACTCCCTGCTGCTGCCTGGTGCTTGGAGAAAGCAACGACTGTTCTCCGACATCTTTGGTGCAGTAGTATTTCTTGCGGCGACGGTTGCAGCTCTCGGATTTGTATTGGAACTCCCGGTTCGTGGACTTGTAGCTACATCGGGCGCGCTCGCGATTGTGCTTGGCCTCGCTATTCAGAGCACGCTGAGCGATGTGTTTGCTGGCATTGTTCTGAACGTGACTGAGCCATATTCAGTCGGTGACTGGATTGCATTCGACGACGTCGAGGGCAAAGTTATCGAAATGAATTGGCGTGCGACCCATTTACTGACAGGTCAAGGCAATTCTGTCATCGTACCGAACGCAGTTGCATCAAAATCTAAGATTGTGAATAACAGTCGACCGTCTCTAGTTCACGGCATTTCCATCGTCCTTGAGATCGATCCTGAAGCTAGGCCCAAAGCGGTGCTGGACGCAATGAATCTTGCGCTGACGGGCTGCAGCGAAATTCTGTCGGCACCCACACCATATTCGAGAGTGAAAAGTGCAACCCTAAATTCAATACACTACGAGCTCGTAGGGTATGTCGATGATTTGGGGAGGAAAATGCGCGTATCAAACGAACTATTCGACTTGTGCTACCGCCATTTGGCTTCATCCGGGGTGCGCTTGCGCGCACTCGGCGTACCGGCACCTAGTGCAACTACACGGGATGAACGCGAGTCGTTGTTGAAGCAAGTTCCGTTGTTCAGCAGCCTTTCTGGCGATGAAATATCACGGTTAGCTCAGCGGCTTTCGCGACACGAATATCAATCGGGCCATCGAATATTCGCACCGGGGACGATTCCAGAGAGTCTGTCCATTATCTACTCTGGTGTGCTGTCTGTGAAGTTTGATAGTGGAACTGGGGAACGCGAAATAAATAGAGTAGGGCCAGGTGAGGCGTTTGGTGAGTCTGGGCTGCTCGCCGGGCTGCCGATGAACGTGACTATCACAACGCTCACCCCTTGTGTTCTTTTTCAGCTCAGTAAAGAGGATATGACGTCGTTCTTAAAAGAGTTTCCCGACGTCGCGACGCAAATGTGTTTGCTATTGGCCTTCCGTCAAGACAAGCTTGGGAAGCTCGCGATGCCAACGTCGGCTGCGCGGGAAGAGGGGCACTCACTTTTCCACTGGCTCGTCGAAAAAGTGCGGCATTTGCACTCACTACATGATGGTGGTTGAGTCGGGATGACGGCATAATGTTGAAATCGCAAGATCTACTTAAGAGATACGATGGACACGCTTCAGAACATGCGAATTTTCGCCCGCGTCGTCGAGGCCGGAGGATTTACTGCAGCCGCGCAGCTGCTAAAGACGACGACGGGGAACGCATCGCGGGCCGTTTCGGATCTTGAAGCGCATTTGCAGACAAGGTTGCTTCACAGAACGACTCGGCGCATCGCGCTAACTGACGCCGGCCAACGATATTTGCAACGCGTCCAAGAGATTCTTTCTAGTATCGAGCAAGCCGAAGCGGAGGCGGGAAATTCGACCGCTCGGGCGATGGGGAAGCTAAGAGTGCACTCGATGACAAGTTTCGGGCAGCATCATATCGTCCCGATGATCTCGCAGTATCAAGAGCAGCAACCCGGCGTTCAGTTCGAATTGACGCTCGCGCAACGGATACCCGACTTGCTTGAGGAAGGTTATGACATGTCGGTCATCCTTGCGTCCAACCTGCCTGACTCCGCGCTGGTGTCGGCAAAACTCGGTTCGATTTTCAGCATTGCCTGCGCATCACCGGCCTACATCGAACGATTCGGAGCTCCAAAAGTACTTGCGGACCTGCTGCATCACAAGTGTTTGTACTTGATGAACCCCAAATTCACTTCTGACTCGTGGGTATTCGAAGGGCCGCGAGGACAGGAAAGCGTGGCTATCGGTCCTTCAAGTTTAACGGTCAATAACGCGGGAGCAATCGAGAACGCGATTCGACAAGGTATGGGAGTGGGCGTGCTTCCAACGTATTCAGCATTGGCGGGATTGCGTACCGGGGCGCTGGTCCGCGTTCTGACGGAGTACACGACGCTCGAAATGAATGTCTACGCTCTTTACCCCTCCCGTCAATATCTAGATGCGAAAGTTCGTACTTGGTTGGATTTCCTAAGAGGGGTGCTACCTGAGACGCTCAAAGCGGACGTCGAGTTGCTTAACGAAAGTGAACGCGCGTCGCAGCTTATTGATCGCGCAACATCGGTTTGAGAGGAATCTTGCGCTAAAGCGTAAAGCTAATAGCGCAAGTGGTCTAGGCTACTTCAAGGTCGTGATGGAAACTGAGAACGCGCTTTGAGATTTCTGAAGGAACGTCGTAGGTAGCGAAATGTCCCGCTTCCAATACGTTGATGATCGCCTTAGGCTGCTCCCGCTGCATCGCCCAGGCGCCTTTCACTGAAAATAGGGGGTCATGCTGCCCCCACAGAACGAGTAGTGGTGGACGCTTGGTTCGCAGGTACGACTGCCATTCCGGATAGCGCTTAAGATTGTTTTGGTAGTCGAAGCTCAGATTCAATTGGATTCGATCAATCCCGGGCCTTCGCAGCGAGAGTATTTCGTCCATCCAAAGATCGGGATTGTAACGCTCGAGATGCGGCCGATCTCCGACGTGACGCGCAATGCCGGCAGGCACAGAGAACATACCTTCACGGATCGCGGCTTCATGAGCATCGCGATTCGTCCAGTATGCCTTTCTTGCGTCCCACAGCCCTGTCAAACCTTCCTCGTGAATGACTGCATTCTGTACGACGAGGGAATGGATGCGCTCGGGACGAGCGGTTGCCATTCCGAAGCCGACAGGGCCACCATAGTCCTGCATGTACAGAGAATAGCGCTCTAGCTTTAAGAGGTCTGAAAAATCCAGTATTGTCTGTGACAAATTCTCGAACGTATATGCATACGCTGATGGATCTGGCGCATCGGACCAACCAAATCCGGGGTAGTCAGGCGCTATGACTCGGAACCACGCAGAGAGCTTTGACATGATTGATTCGAACATCCGCGATGATGACGAGTAGCCATGTAAGAGCAGCAATACCGGTCCGTTTTCCGGCCCTGCTTCGCGGTAAAATATTTTCACGCCCTTGACGTCTACTGTTCGATACGAGACGAAGTCTTTTGCGTCGGGTTGGCTCGGACGGAAACTTTCCCGTTCCGCCGGAGCCGCTATCGCGCCCCCAGCAAGAGGAAGCGCCGCGATAGCGCGCAGCACGTCTCGGCGCATATTCAAAGATTCGTTCCCGCGCTTTGATGCTTGCGAAGTTAGGCTGCTTTCGTTTTTGCGTTTTTGCATAAACAATTTTCTGAAAAGCGCAGCACGCCAATCGGACAATCACGTCTATTCGCTGCGCCTCGCTCGTACGGGTGAGATTACTCTGACTCGGACAGGGTAAAGAAACACGCGCTCAACAGACCGATGATATTAATGGAGGCAGCATCGAAATTCTGGTTTTGTCATCGTTCCGCGTGATATGTGTCGCAAATGCTTGATTGACAAGGGGTCGTGTGTACTATGGAGGCGAACGAAACGAGGAATTTCGATGCGCCAACCGTAGATACACTTTGGTAACGCTCATTGCTGAGGCGGGAAATTTCTCGCGATATCTGCCATGGACGATGCGCAGTTACCGTCAAGGCGATTGCCTGCGAACGCGCTGGCGACAAAGCGCGTCGAATCGACAAGCGAGCCATTGACGGTCTCGGAATGGTTGAGAGCAGGGTACAAATGCCATTCGATCCGATCTCCAGCTTTGCAGGCATTGGCCACCAGCGCGACCTGGCTTGGAACGAACACGTCGCGGTCCTTGCCGCCTGTACCAATGAAAATGGGAATGTCCGAGTTTAAGGTCGGGTAGGCTGCCATCCGTTCGATGTTGTTAAACACCGCTGACGGGGAGCGCACAAAACTATCGTTATACGTAAGTTTCTTCTCCACGATGTCGCGTTCGATTTCGTGGAGACAGGCACGCTGGCTCAAATGAAACGTCTCTATCGCCCGACTGCTCAGATAGTCGGCCGGAGTGAACGATGAGTCCAGGCGCTCAGCTGTGGTGAGGCGAAGTACGTTGTAAGCAAATGTCGGAACAACCGACCGATGTGCCTCCACATGCTCTGCTGCTGCTAAATCCTGGCCGGTCGAGTACGGGGTTCCCGTTGCGACCACGCCGACGATATCGAGATCGGGCGCGTAAGATTTCGCGTAGACGGCTGTTGCGAACGCGGCACGACCGCCCTGAGATTGGCCAAAAACGACAACACGCTTCGAAAGTGGGAAGCTCCCGTTTTGCACTGCGCGGATGCTATCAAGTACGTCGTATGCAAGCGGGCGGGTCAGTCCGTAGGGGTGAATTCCCGGCGTGCCAAGCCCTTGATAGTCGGTGGCGACAATTGCGTAGCCCCGCGCCAGCCAGTAGTTCAGGTAATGGATATCGCGGTCGCTGCGACCTGTGAACGACGGCGCGCAAATGTCCGCGCTTCCAACAGTGCCATGGGCCCAGGCCATTAGCGGCCAGCCTCCGCGTGGCGGCGTTCCCTTTGGCAAAAACAGGGCGCCGGACACGACAACGGGGGTATGATTATCGATGCCATCTGTTGAAACGTATAGGATCCGAATGTTCTCCTGAGCGGACGCCAATTCCTGTTGTCCCGTCAACGGCTCTGTGCGCAGAAGCTGACCTGGCTTGGACGGTATTGCTTTCTTCCAGTTGTAAAAAGCTGGCACGCCCCCGTCGCCGGGTGCCGACAATGAGTCGGCCGACGCGATGGACAGACCCGCTGAGGCAAGCGTCAACAATACGGCGGCCAAGTGCTTTGGAATGTTGACCATATTCATTTCCTTTTCTCTCTATAGCGGTGGCGTGAACGCCTGATCTCGCGACAACGGTGTTAGTAACAGTGCGCAATCTCGAATGATCCTGCAGGAAGCCCGTTGCTCTGCTCAGGCCCTGCGTTCAGCGCAGCGATTTGTTCCCAGTTTCCTTGAGCAACGAGACCGCGAGCAGTGACACTGCCACGCATGCTGTTGCATACCAGGCCGGTGCGACAGGATCGCCACTGATTCGGACGAGCCATACGCTAACGAACTGCGCGGTGCCACCGAAGACGCAAACGCTGACGGCGTAGGCAATCGAAATTCCGGTTGCCCGCACGGCTCGGGGCAACGATTCACACATCAAGGTGAACGAGGTTGCCGAACCGAATGCGTAGAAGAAAGTCAGGCAAGCAGTGATTGGGAGAATCACGCTCACGGAGGGTGTGCGATTGATAAACAGAAATGCGGGAAGCAGCCCCACGAGAAGTGCACCGCGCCCGATGAAGATTAGCGTCTTGCGGCTCCTCAAACGATCGGACGTTGCGCCCGCCAAAGGACCCGCAAACATCGTAACCATGCCCGTTGACACCCCGACCAACATGGACGTCGCCATTGGCAGACCGAATGTCTTGATTGCATAGATCGGCATGAAATTGAGAAGGTACACCGTGACGGTTCCGCCCATACCCGTCAGAGTGATCAATATCTGTGTGCGAAGGTGGGTGGTGAAAAGCTCCCTCAGGATGCCTGTGGCTGAGCCTTCGGTGGCGGAGGCTACCCAGTCTTCGTGGAGATTTCGTCGCAGGTAGATGCCCACGGGCGCTATGAGAACGCCAAATATAAACGGCAGGCGCCAGCCCCAAGCGTCCAAGGCCTCTCTCGAGAGTGTCGCCGAAAGTAGCGCTGCCAGGCCTGCACCCAAGATCGTGCCAGTGCCTTGCGTCGCAAGCTGCCAACTCACGCGAAGGCCACGGGCTTTCTGGTCACCGGCCTCAAGCAAGGTGGATGTAGCCGTTCCAAATTCGCCGCCCTGCGAGAATCCCTGTAAGAGACGTGCAAGCACGATGAGAATCGGCGCTGCGACACCGATTTGGTCGTAGGTCGGCGTGATGGCGATGAGACCGGTGCCGAATGCCATTAGCAAGATTGTGAGGCTGAGAGCGGCCTTTCGACCTCGCCGGTCGGCATAGAGACCGAGGAGCAGGCTGCCTAGCGGACGAGTAATGAACCCCGCCGCGAAGGTTGCAACTGAGGACATCAAAGACACCGTCGGGTCTTGAGAGGGGAAATACAATTTCCCAATAATGACGGCAAAGTAGGTGTAGACCGTGAAGTCGTAGAACTCGAGACAGTTGCCGATGACGGTTCCGGCAATCATCATCTTTCTCGAACCGCTGCGCACAGTAACCGTAGCTGCAGCATCCGTGTTGTTCGTGGTAGGCATCAATTGTCGATCCTTGACATCTGTTAGGTAGGGTCGTTCGTCGTCAGTGGGCGAGGTATCGCTCGACGAGCCGAGCCCAGAAGGCAGCACCGATCGGTAAATTTTCGTCGTTGAAGTCGTAGAGCGGATTGTGTACGGAGCAACCCCGTTTTCCGGTACCGTTGCCTAATCTAAGGTAGGTTCCGGGGCGCTGTTGCAGCATGAACGAGAAATCCTCGCTCGCCATCACGAGGTCCGCATGAGTATTAACGTGTTCGTCGCCAACGAGCTCCCTCGCGACTGCAATGGCGAAATCCGTTTCTTCAATGGTGTTCACGACTACGTCTGGCCCATGCACATAGTCGACCGATGCCTTCGCGCCAAAGCTTTCGGCTTGCGATTGAATGAGTTCTCGGATCCGTCTCTCCATGACTGAGCGAATCTCGTCATTGAACGAGCGCACGCTTAACTGCATCTTGGCAAAAGAAGGTATGACGTTGTGGGTCTCGCCAACTTGCAAAGCGCCGACCGTTACGACCGCAGGTTGGGACGGGTCGACGTTTCGAGACACAATTGTTTGCAGCGCCATGGTGATGCTGGCCGCAACCACGACGGGGTCGACGCACAAGTGCGGGCGCGCTGCATGGCCACCGACGCCATCGATATGGACGTAAACCTTATCGCTGGCGGCCATGAACGGGCCCCTGCGAAACAAGAACGTACCGATTTCCACACCGGGATGGTTGTGCATCCCGAAGACTGCGTCGCACGGGAAGCGCTCGAATAGGCCGTCAGCAATCATGCTTCGCGCGCCTCCTGCTTTTCCCAGTTCCTCCGCGGGCTGGAAGTACAAATGCGCCGTGCCGTTGAATCGGCGAGTAGCCGCCAGATGGCGAGCGGCGCCGAGCAACATGGTTGTGTGTCCGTCATGGCCGCAGGCGTGCATTTTTCCCGGTTCGACGCTGGCGTACGGTAGACCAGTTTTTTCCAAGATGGGCAGAGCGTCCATATCAGCCCGAATTCCAATCTTCCGATGACTGTTCCCTATCTTGAGCGTCCCAACGACCCCTGTTTTTCCAACACCTCTGGTCACGTCCCACCCCCACTGCTTGAGCTTGCTAGCAACCAGATCTGACGTCTGCAATTCTTGGAACCCGAGTTCAGGGTGCTGATGAAGATGTTGGCGGATGTGAGACAGCTCGCCAGAGTGAGGCGCGAGCTCGTCTATAGAGGTAAATCCAAGGTGCGACATACGATCAGTCCTTTTTCGAGGAGAGCCTTGACGGCAGTCCCCCTTAGATAGGTGGTGTATCAAGAAGCGTTTGGGCCTTCAACATTTGAGTGTTCGCGGCAACACGAGCAGATCCAATTTGTGATTCGGAACGCCACACATCAAGGCCTGCGGAGCGGATTGCTGACGTGATCGCTGCGATGACCGCAATCATGGCGACGTCTTGCGACGGCTTATTGCGCAGTGGTCATCTATAATTTCCGGTCGACGCTGAGCGTTCGCGAATACGTATCGATCCTGTTTTTCCGTCCTTAACCTCATGGGTTCGCCTGCAGTTAGGCATGGAGCACGCAGTGAAACAGCAGCAATTGCTTGCATTTGTGTATGCCGCGAGGTTGGGTAGTCTTCGTGCAGCGGCACGACAGCTAGGGCTTACGCAACCGGCAGTGACGCACACAATTCGCGAGCTCGAAAGCTCTCTTGACGTCGAACTGGTCACGCGAACAAACCGGGGCATCGAACTTACTGAGGCGGGTGATGCTCTGTTACCACGTGCGGAACAACTTCTTGCTGACATGCGGCGCGTTAGGGAAACGATAGAGCAAGTTAAAAATCGACCCGTCGGCAATGTCTCCGTGGGCACGCTTTCGACGATTGCGCTAACGATCCTTCCAGACGCGGTGCTCAAGTTTCGCGAGATGATGCCCTTGGTGAAGCTGCGCATCCATGAGCTTTCAGTCGTCGAGACTCTTGCCCGCTTGCGCAACGGGGAACTGGACATTGCGGTAACGCACCGCGCGCCAGAGCTGGACAGCGACTTCGAACACGATTCGTTATTTACTTGCCGGTTCGCGATCGCGATGCGGGCCGGGCACCCTCTTGCTAAATCCACTCGGCTCACTGAATTGCTGGATGCAGAGTGGATTGCAACCCTGACGTCAGAGGGTTTGTCCCAAAGCGTGATGAAGGCGATGTTTGAAGCGCAGGGACTTCCTTTTCCGAGACGCATGCTTGACGCACCTTCTTCATTTGCCGTGAGGGCCGGTTTGCTTGCAAAAACCGACGTGATTGGCTGCTATACCCGACCCTTGGTCCGTTCGATGATTCCGCTCGGAATCACGATGGCACCGATCCAAGATGAACTTCCTGAACTTGATTTCGCAATCATCTCTCGACGAGACCTTGCGCCGACACCGGCGGTTCTGCGATTCAGCGAGTGTTTGCGTCAGGCGGCGCGCGAGCAGGCGGATTCGTTGCAATAGGCTCAAAAACAAGTTCGGGAATTGCGCTTCCAGCGGTTCGTATGTCGCGCGTTAGAAGCGCTGAATGATGCCGGCATTCACCGCAACCTGATTCGGAGTTGAGGAGGCGGTGAGTGTGTTGATACTCGCGACCGCCGGTTTATTGACCGAATTCGTTCCAGAAGCGTGTTGATAGATACCGATGGCGTACAGCTCAGTTCGCTTTGAAAGCGCGTAGTGGGGGCCGAACATCGCTTGACTGTAATGCGCCGTGCTTGTACTCAAATAGTCGAACGCTGCACCCAGCAACGTGCTCGTGTTGACTCGGTAAGTGAGGTTGGCCTGGACGTCTTGAAACGTGTGACTTCCAGCAAGTGGAGTTGAGGCAGTCCGAATGACGTCTCTGAACTGTGTGTTGGTGTAGACGGCGCCAACGGTCAATTGGCCGAATTGATACGTTGCGCCTGCGCCAATCACCCGCATGTCCGATGCCGACTCATATCCGCTGAAGATGGGGTTGCTCGCGGGACTGACAAACGTGGGAGTAACCACAGTGCCGTCGTAGAGCGACGTCGCGGGATTGTGCACGTTTTCATAGGCTGCGGCCATTTGCAAGCCTCCGCGCACATATGATGCGCCGAGGCCAAAGATTTCGTTTGTCCCAATGTTTCCCGGCGTGCCACCGACACGGTAGAGCGCACTTACACGCAACCCCGCTAAGTCGGGTGTCTCGTAGCGAAGCGTGTTGTCGACCCGATTTGTCGCGCCGACATTGTCTACGTCACCAATGTGACTTCCGATGTACCCGGCCCACAAGCCCGAGGCACTGATTTTTCCCAAAAACGCGGTCGTTTCCTCGTATTGCCGGCCAGCGGTAACCTTGCCCCATGGTGAGGCGATTCCGACCCACGCAGAGCGGCCGAACATTCTCCCATTCTGCCCAAGCGTCCCGGAATAGGCGTCAAAACCGTTCTCTAGCAGGAAAATACTTGAGATGCCGCCGCCGAGATCCTCGGACCCTTGGATGCCCCAACGACTACCGCCCCACGCGCCGCTCTGAGCCTTGAATAATGGCGACCCCTTTGCGTTGTTCTGATAAGTGAGGCCAGAATTGATAAGTCCGTAGAGCGTTACGTTTGATTGCGAGTATGCGTTCATAGCTAAGCCGGAACACAGTGCACCGGTTAGCAGGGCGATTTTTGCCGTCATCATGTCTCCGCTTGTATTCACCGAGCAGCGTTTTGCCTGCTGGTGCCTGCGGTTGTAGGCGAGGATTTTGCCTACCCGCAAATTAAGAATGAGCGGAGTTTAGTCGCGGACGGTGACTCGAAAAAGATGCTATTTTTTTTACCGCGATAAGAATATTTTATCGCGCATGAATCGATGACAGGGGAGTCTCCATGTTCCGTTGCGTTGCCAATCTCTAAGCCGAGAGCGGGAAAGCAAGGAGTTATCGAGATCCAGCATACTCAACGAAGAACGGCTACCAGCACGGTTGCGCTGAGAAATCGGAGAAAATGTCCTGCTCAAGATCGTGGCTGCCGCATGCCCGTGTAGGTGTCATCCTGTTGCGCGAACATAGCGGCCGCCGTTACCGTCGGTATGGTGCCCAATGACCATCGCCAATTATCAGGAGCGCCTTTGAGCGTCCAGAGCCGTCGCCGCCATTGAACCAGTTTCACGAACGTTTTCAGAAGTCGGTTGGCAAGGACGTTCGGTGCCGCGGAAGAGTCGACCCATATCAAGGCGCGACTATCTTGCCGGTTGCGTCAGCTTCTCGATCTTCAACTGGTTTCTATGCTAGGACTGCGTCAGGCGGCGACACTGAACCGCCCGGTATGATAATGCTTGGATGACGTTTCTCTTACCAGGTACAACATGAAGAAGATCGACGTTAGAAAACTTAAGAAGGGCGACATCATTCTTTCGACGTCGACCGGAAAGATTAGTGCGGCCATTCGCTTCTTTACCAACAGCGATATATCGCACGCGATGCTGTATGTCGCCAACTCGTCCGTGATGGACTCCACGTCCGAAGGTGTGCAAGCGAGAAACATCGACAAGATGCGCTACCATGAGAGCTGTGCGATATACGCCTATCGTCCCGTTGTCGAGCTGCCGGAAGCGACTCTTGATATGGTGGTTGGCTACGTACGGTCTGAAACGGGCGCGCCCTATTCGTTAGCAGAAGCGACCGTATCGCCTGTCGCGGCGTATGTGCGAGGGGGAACTAGGCAGTTCTGTTCTCGGCTGATCGGTCGGGCATATGCGAGAGTCGGGCTGAGGATTGGTAGTAACCCGGATTTCTTGACACCTGCGGAGATTCAGAAATCAACTCAGCTGATCAAGCTAGAGGATGTGACCGTCTCGCTCAGTGCCGAAGACGTTGCGGCGTTGGCGCAGGAGCTTGACACGACAGAAGGGATGCGTGCAGTTACGAGCGCTCTGCTGAAGCGCGTACGGGAACTTAGTAAGTCAATTCGTACTTTAACCGACATTGAGCCTTTCCTATTGAAAAATCCGCAGTATGACGCTCAGTTCGCGTCCGCCTTGGTCGAGTCTGGATACACAACGTTCTGGCAAGTGGAGGTTGCGCGATTTCCGTGGAGATATGATTCAGTCGCTCTCGCCCAGCTTTATCATGCTGTCGAAAACAAGGAAGAGGTTCTCCAGTATTGCAGAGACACTCTTCGACATGATGCTGAAGGCGATTTCGAACACTGGAACGACAACCTCAGAAAGCTTGGGAAGCTCATGAAGACGGTGCCGCTTGAGACATTCAAGCTTCAGACGGATCTGTATCTGAAGCTTTGCTTTTATCATCAACAGCGGGTGGAATCGGCGAAAATGCTGCTGAAAGTCTACGACCGTTGATACGTTGACGTTAGCGCTGACGCGCGCTCTCTGTCAGTTCTCGTCCTTCTTGTTGTCCACCGAAATCATGTTTCTGCAATCAATTTATTCATTGTCTCTGTAACCGCGGGACAGGCTGAGCCGAACTAGATCAAGACTATCCACAACGCAGGAATATCATGCGCGTCTTGATCTCGTCTGTTCCTCTCATGGGCCATCTGAACCCCATTCTGTCTATTGGCCGAGGCCTCGTGAACCGCGGGCATGAAGTAATAGGCCTGTCAGCCCGAAGCTTCCAACAACGAGTGGAGGCTATCGGCGCGACCTTTCGAGCCTTTGAAGGAAATGCGAACAGGGACCTCAGCAACTTTGTGCAATACTTCCCTGAGATATCGTCTATCCCGCCTGGCGTTGAGACCAACAAATTTTACTTTGAGCGGGTGTTCGCGGATCCTATGTTGGCGCAATACGCAAGCGTCTGTAAAGTTCTCGATGAGTTCCCTGTCGACCTGATTGTGTCGGACAATCTCTTCTTCGGCCTGCTTCCTTTGCTCTTAGGTGCACGCAAGAAGCGCCCGCCAATCGCATACTTCGGCATAACGTTTCTGTTGTGGCACCGAGCAGACGAAGCGCCTTGTAACATGGCGCTTCCGCTGGCAGCGCCGGGGCACTATAACGAGCTGGCAGCCGAAGTCAAGGCGACGTTCGATGATCCATATCGGACGTATCTTAACAACATATTGGCGAAAACATGTAGTTCGCCTCTGAACGACAGCATATTCGACTCGGTCGTGCATCTGCCGGACCTGCACCTGCAAACGACAGTGCCTCAGTTTGAGTATCCTCGAAGTGACATGCCTGACTCTGTCCGCTTCATTGGCGCAATCCCCATTGTTCCCAAGCAAGCCCCGTTGCCGGACTGGGCTGGCGATTTGGATGGCTCAAAGAAGGTCGTCTTGGTGAGTCAGGGGACGCTGTCAAACTTTGACTTCACACAACTAATTCGGCCAACTCTTGACGCATTGGCAGACGACCCCTCCTTGCTTGTTGTTGTCACCGCTGGCGGACGATCTGTTGACGACGTACCTGGCTCGATTCCTTCGAACGCTCGAATCGCGTCATACCTGCCGTTCGAATGGCTTCTGCCTCGTGTCGATGTGTTCGTGACAAATGGTGGTTATGGGAGCGTAAACCAAGCACTTAGCTACGGGGTGCCAATAGTTGGCGCAGGCAACTCCGAAGATAAGGCAGAGGTGAACGCACGGGTCGCTTGGGCCGGAGTAGGGATTGATTTGCAGACCAACACTCCCACAGTGATGGCATTGCGAGATGCCGTACGGAAGATCCTTTCGGATGCGAGATATAGAGCTAAGGCCCGTGAACTCGCTTTAGAGTACCGGCGACACGCATCGAATGGTGATGTCGTTCAGATTCTCGAATCAATGATTTGATAAGAAAGTTGATAAGACCTTTCGATACGCATTTATTTTGAAAGGTCTTCCGGTCTGAGACAACAATTGCTTTTTTGGGATCTTGGTACTTTGTTGAGTCGAGCCTTAAAGAACGAAGATCACCAACTACCGGTATGGGATCAAGCGCGTAACGGAGATAGGATGAGATGAACGATGAGGGCGCTGTTGCAGCGCGTTATAGGTTGAGCTATTCTGCTGCGATTTATTCGCAATCGCGTTCGACTAGACTGTCGGCATGCTGCTTCGTAAGCTCTAAAAATCCCATGTCGAATGACGCAGAAACACGCTTAAGGGCGCTTCTTGTTGACGGCCTGGACGGAGACGAGAGCGCGTACCGTGGATTTCTTCGAGATCTAACTCAACACCTTCGAGCATTTCTTAGGAAACGTATTCCGCAACATCTAGATGACGTTGAAGATCTAACTCAAGAGATTCTGCTTGCAGTCCACAATGCTCGTCACACCTACCGGCTGAACGAACCGTTGACGGCTTAGTTGCACGCCATTGCGCGCTACAAGCTGATGGATTTCTTTCGCTCGCGAGCACGGCGTGAATCGCTCCATGTCGTAATTGGCGACCCGGAAGAGCTCTTCGGAAGTTTGGACAACGAGCCAAAACAGGCTCGCCGCGACATCAGCAAACTCCTCGAGTTTTTGCCAGATAAGCAGCGCTTGCCGATCGTTCACGTAAAGATTGAAGGTCTATCGGTAAGCGAAACAGCTCAGATGACCGGACTTTCGGAGTCGGCCGTGAAGGTTGGAGTGCATCGCGGATTAAAAGCCCTCGCCGCGAAAATTCGAGGTCTCCGATGAAAACTGACGATCTCATCAATGTTCTTGCCAGCGGTGTGGTTGAAGTTGACCGTACTATGGTTAGGCGGCGCTTCGCGAAGGCGTTGCTGTGCGGTGTCGCGGGCTCTCTGCTCGTGATGAGCATTGTATTTGGCTTTCGTCATGACCTTGCCAGCGTTGCTCGCACAGGCGTGTTTTGGGCGAAACTCGCGTTTCCGTCAGCAATATCATTGGGCGCATTGCTAACCATTGAGCGCGTGGGGCGTCCAGGGGCCCGTATAGGGCTCACTTGGTGCTTTCTCGTCCTGCCATTTTTGGTCGTGTCAGTTGCCGGCTGAATGACGCTCGATACCACAACCCCAAGCGCTCGTTGGCCGCTTGTGCTTGGCCATACATGGCGGAGTTGTCGTTTTAACATTCTCCTTTTGTCCTTGCCACTTTTTCCTGCAGTCATCTGGGCGATGCATTCTCTAGCGCCCACACGTTTAAGAACGGCCGGCGCGGCGAGCGGCGTGCTGGCAAGTTCAATGGCTACTGTGGTGTATTGTTTGCACTGCCCTGAAATGAGCCCGGCTTTTTGGAGCGTTTGGTATGCAATGGGCATGCTCTTGCCAGCACTGATTGGTGCGTGGCTGGGTCCAAAGCTCTTGCATTGGTAGAAAACGCTGACATAGCAAATATCGAATACGCACGATCCCGGCCGTTGCAGCAAGCTAACGCTCTTCGCGCTTCGTGTCTGGCTCAAGGCTGATTATGAATTACATAGTTTTATTGAACAATCCGTTTCTTCAATCAAAGATTCGAAGCACGTAAATTTCTGTAGAATAAGTCCTAACGATGCTTCGGGATCGGAGTTCTCTCAGGTTCGTCGCCACCCCTCGGAAAGACGGACTTTTCACGCCGGCAACACGCCGGCGTTTTTTTCTTGGCAGCAAAGTCACATGCCGATGCGGTGGCTTTAGTCGTCTCTTCGAGGGCGCCCAATTACTTTTTGGGCGCTTGAGAGTCGATGTATTTGCCAAGAGCGGTGGCTAACGCTTTGTCTGTGTTTTCGAGCTCTGTCTTTGCCGCTCCAAAGTCCGGCGCTCCTGTTCCAGATTCAGTGACGCTGACGGTGATGGTCCCTGGAACGCAATCCCCTTTACATTGTTGAGCACCGGCTTTGTCGGTCTCGGGAATGATGAACCATGGCGTAGCGTTGTAGACACCAAGAGGGAGCTTGGTGTTGTCATCGTGCCATTGTCCCTCACTGTTTTGGGCGCAGTCCTTCGCACTACCGCCGGGAAGGCAGAGTCCCTTCAACGCGATAGAAGTGTTAGCTACGGATTGGTTTCCTTTTTCCGTCACACCTGAAATTGCGATACCAACTGTAACGTCGACAAGACCCGACCGATCGGTTCGAGCCGAACTCTTTGTAAGTTTGAAATAAGTTGGGACCCACTGCCAAGCTATAGGCTGTGTCGCGCCGCTCATCTTCAAAGTGGCCGCGAAAGTCAAGTCGGCTTCCGCAGGTTTATCTTTGTTTAGCAAGCGAATCACCAAGCAATTGAAGGTCGGGCGGCCTTCTCTCACAAGTGCAGCTACGTTTCCTGCATGTTCTGTGTTGAACGAGAACGCCTGCTTTTTCTTGTCTGCGTACCTAGCGAACGAGGTTTCCGCTTCCGTTGTTGCTACCGAGAACGCTGCGACCAGTGCGATGCCGACAAGTATCGGTACCACAAATACTTCGTCCGGTCCCTTGCTGTGGACGGGCTGCGTCCGCGATTGAAGCGATGCCTTGCAGAATCTATTGAAGTCTGTTAGCGGATCCTCGTTGCCGAGCCTTTCGCCGCGCAGGTCCGTGCTACCCATGAGCTCGACTTTGAGTTGTCCCTGTCCAGTCTCGCTGGAGGGATGTTTCTCGTCACCTACGACATGCAGGAACTGACAGCCGCTCAGCAATGATGCTGAAACGATGCTCGCCGTCAATTTGTTTAACGCTGGTTGCCGTGGCATGACGACCCCCTGAGATTAGCTCTCGGGATACTGAGGAGTTATTTTTGGCCGGTATGTTGTGCAGCTCACATTCGGACATCGACGTGATCAGAAATTGGATGCCTGTGAACGACTGATGAATGCAACCTTGATGATAAGGTAGCGACAGGAGCACTGAAGCCACGTGAGGTCGACTATCAAGATCGCTGACGTCGAAAATCTTGGAAGCCGCTGTAAAGGCGGTGATTGGCCCTGACCAATTCGAAAGTGCCGGCGTTCGTGGGATGGGACGATACCGTCCAATCCCTGATAGCGGAGCATGCGCTGGCCAGCTTCCGAGGTCTTTTTAGGTACGCTTTTTTGCGCGTAAGCGGACTCTGCCGTCCAAGTCAGGTCTCGAATCGACTTGACCTCGCGCTCGACAGATCGAGTTGCGAAATGGCGTCGTGTGCTTTTGGCGACTCTGTTCACGATGGGCTAAATCTCTGGCCGAGGCGTGTACATGCATATCTCAGTCGGAGTGAGAGTCGAGAACCCATCAGCCGATATTAAAAACCTGTGATGGGTCGTGACCGCACTTTCGATCATGACTGAAGTGGCGCTTCCGGCTGCCACTGCGGCGAGAAGTCCCTCGTGATTTAGGCTTGTGTACGCAAATCGCCAATCCGTTTTCTGCTTGTCCAAACGCCGCAATGCCTGCTTTGCGATCCAGGCAGGCTTCGGGAAATACCGCTAGCGGGAGGGGAGTTTGCCGAAAGACTTGGCTGCTCTCCTGACACATCCGAGCGAGCCCCTCTTGCAAGGAGCCGCCGTCGCTCGTGCGCAGAAATTTCGTGGCGACGACGAGGTTGATGTTGTGGGAATCCGCTGATTTCAGCAGCTTCCAGCTATGTCTTCAACGAATTTCCACCTCAATATTTAGAAATGTTGTTCTGATGGTGCGCAGGATGGGCGGCATGAGGCACGACGCGAAGATCTCAGACGTGGCAAGCTTGGGGCTGCCGGCTGCGAGTCCGTGCTGAAGTGCAAGGGACGCGTCTTCGTGAGCCTCGATTAGGCGCTGTGCCACGCTCGTAATAATCTCTCGCCGACAGAAGTTAGTCGCACGATTGTAGTGTCGCGTTCAAACAGGCGTTGACCGATAAGCTCTTCGAGACGCTCGATCCTCATGCTCACTGCTGTTACGTTTGGTGAAGACGGGCCGCAGCTTGCGTGAAATTGCGGATGTCCGATACTGCAACGAATGCTCGCCCGAGAAGTAGAGCGAAGTCTTGAGGCATCACCTGGCGCTCTCCTTAAACAATTCGCAGCTCGTACCGATCTGTACCGCTAGACGCATACTTCATGCTGGAATCTCGTTTTAATGCGCAAGAGCAACATGAGGGCAACGATGTTTCACGAAGCTCGCATAATTGCACGTCGCAGTTAGGCTATATTTAGCTTAAATCGCCCACTATATTAGCTCCGACTATCTCTGCGTGTCTTGAGTGAAAACTTCAATCTCGACCTGTGCGATTTTTCCTCAATCGGGCTCGTCCGTATCGGGCGGGAGTTGGCAACGGCGAGATGAACGCCTTAAAGACATGTGCATCGAGGCTCGAACCACGGTGGGGGTTAAGACAGCTGCGCGAAGATCCATACAAGTGCGACCGGACGAAGAAATGTTGATAGGTGAGAATCTTCGGGAGACGGCCGATGCGAGAACGTTGCGTCTGAGCCGAAATTTCGCTCGAACTTCTGATGACAGTTATGCTGCCGCGAAGTGACCGACTTTTTGCGCTTGCTCGGCCGCGAGGTCTGACGCCGGATTCAACCCGGCCGTATATTCCTAATAGCCCGTCAGCCACACCAGTGGCCGACAGTTCGAAACAACCGAGCTTTGCTCATTTTCTCAGGCTTTCAGGTTCCTGCATGTGCGAGCTTACAAAGCGCATGTGCCTTGATCGCAATGACGCTTTGGCCTTTGTGGAGCATCAAGACGCCTACCCACCATGCCAATTCCGGAATCGTTGAAATAGAAAGCCAGGCAAACAGTCGTCTAGACGATCAAATTACACTTTTAGAGCATGGTAGTCGCTGCGCTTTTCGGTCAATTCAAAAGCGCGATCAGGGGTGCGCGACCTCGGTAACTCCAGTTTCTGCAACCGGCGTCACCGTTTCGGCCCGTGCCCAGCAGCACGTTCGAGTACGGCAAAGAGGTCGTCGGATCCCGCCCACGTTTGTATCAACGCTTGTCTCTCAGCCTTTATGTCTTTGTTGAGAAGATCGTGGGTGTGCATATCGAGACAGAACGCACAGTTATTGATCTGCGACACCCGAAGGTACTACAGCTCGATTAGAACATGCAATGGGGCCATCTTTGCGACGTCGCTGTAGATCCCGCCGAGAGCTTCAACACCGCCTACAGCGACTTGCGCGTAGGCAGGTCGATTACTATTCGCTTCTCCCTTCGTTCGATAGGTTGTTGCTACGGGTGTGTCTGGAAGATATCGTTGGCATTATTTCAGGACGCTAGACACCCCCTATCTTCAAACTTCAGCGACAAAAGGTAAATGACGACCCGCGTCGTTGTTTTTTGCGCGCCGAACGCGTTGTTCTGAGTTTCAGAACGCGTGATGGATGTAGGGTGTTCTGAACAGCGGATCTGACCATGTATCCAAAGCTGAACGAAGGGTAAACGCGTTCTAGGTATAAGCGAATCGCGCTTGAGTCAAGCTTCATTTTCTTACAGTCTGTTCAGAGCCGGAAGTCTTCCATGGACGCGATAGAAGTCGAGCATAAGTGCCCTCTCATAAAAAGCGATGGTCACTGACAGTAGACCTAAGGGCGGTCTGCCCTGATGGCTCCATTCGGATTGCCAGGTCGCAGAGTGAAGACGTTCACATCGCCTATCGCGATATTGCAGGCGGTATGCTTTGACCGGGTGATGTGCTTCCTTTAGACGCCGATCGACGTGTTGCGACATGCCGATGTAGATGACTTTGGGGCAAAGATGCCGCCCGGTGCTTGGACGTTTGCAGCAGCTGTCTCCGTGCCCGTCCGCCAGTAGATACAAACCAAAAATGCCGAATTCACGGGGAACGTCGAAGTCGGCTGATGGCCGATCGCGCAGATTCCACGCACGCCATGGTGAGAACGGCAAATCAGGTATCTCAAGTTTCATTTGCTCGTACCTCGGAGGCGTCAACTGCTGTTTATTTGCAAGGTCGAATGGCAGTGAATCTCCCTGCGCGAAGCCTTCAGTTTGACCGTGTTTTTTCCTTTGGGGGCACCGAGGGAGCGGACTATCGCTGCAAAGGATCGTTAGCTTTTCGCAGCTTTCGACTCGGTACCTCTCGATTGCTGCGCCTTCGCGAGTGGGCAACCTAAAGTAGAATGCATCAGTGCCGACAACTAATAGATCGCGCGGTCAATAACGGCGTAGCGTTAAGATGTTATCCGGTCCCGTAGTACACCTTCTGTGGCGGCATGGGCAAGCGCGCGTCGTTAGCTCTTCGATATGCAGTGCCGCCACAAGCGGGACGCTTCTCGGGATTGCGTCATTTATCAGTTTTACCGTTTAGATGTCCAATGGAAGTCACCCTCCTGCAATTGCCTTCAAGTAAGGCGCACCGCGTCATGGCTGCCGTAGTTGTTCTTGTCGTTCTGATTGAGACAACGATCGTCTGGCACTTCTCCTCGCAGCGAACGACTGTTATTGTTCAGTTTCTGCCCATATTTGGAACTTGGGTGGCACTTACCGGATCGCTGACTGCGTATCTTTTATGGACTGAGTACAAGGTTACTGGGCGGTTGATGTTTGCCTCGCTGAGCGGCGCTTATGCGTTTGCTAGCTTAACAGCTGTTCTGCAGCTGGCTTCCTTTCCTGGTGTGTTTGCCCCAAATGGGCTACTTGGAGCTGGCTCTCAAAGTTCGCTTTGGATCTGGGTTTTTTGGCACTGCGGCTTCCCGGCCCTTGTTACGACTGCCCTCGCATTTCGGATGCGTCGAGTGAGCGAAAGCCAGGTTGGCGTCGGACGGTATTCCGTCGTCGGCGCGCTTGCACTTGCTGCGGGCTTCGGAGTCGTAGCGATAGCAGGTAAAACTCATCTCCCAGAAATTGTCTCAGCGACCGGATCGTACGCGCGTCTTCAGATGAGTCCGGCTTCCGTGTTGGTTCTGTCTATCTCGCTCGTGGCGTTATGGGCCCAAATCATGGTCACTCGGCTGCGCTCGATGTTGGATTTGTGGCTCGCTGTTGTGTTGTTTGCTGATCTCGGTGATTGGACTTGCCCCCGCATAACCGGACACCCGGTCACGCTTAGGTTGGAGAAACTGCTTGCCGACGAAACTCACGAGGCGAGCGGTATTTCAGGGCGCTGTGCGGGTGTGACTCGTTATAGTGGTCGAACGCGATGGCCAGGTTTTGCAACGCCGTCCTGGCGTCGGGTTTCGGCATCCACGAAACGTAATCACGCTTCATCGTTTTAACGAAGCTCTCGGCCATCCCGTTGCTTTGCGGGCTTCTGACGGGTGTCGTGACCGGCTTCAGTCCGATTTTCCGAGAGAACTTTAATGTGTCGTCGGCAATGTAGCAGGAACCATTGTCGCTTAACCACTCGACTTCGGTTTCGGTCTTCAGCGCGCCGGCGAAACGGTTCTCGACGGCTTGAAGCATGACGTCACGCACCATGTCGCCAGTGTAACCGCCTGTGCTTGCGGCCCAACTCATGGCTTCGCGGTCGCAACAGTCGAGTGCGAAGACGACACGCAATGGAGCACCGTCATCGCAGCGGAACTCGAAGCCATCCGAGCACCAGCGCACGTTGCTTCTGTCCACCGCGACCTTGCCATCATGCCGACGCGTAGACGAGACTTGACGAGGGCGACGTTCAAGCAGCAGGCCGTGGCGACGCATCACGCGATACACCCGCTTTGCATTCACGCGCGGTTGAGCCAGCGCATCCCGGCTTCGCCTCAGCAGCGCCCAAGCACGTCGGTATCCATATGTCGGCACGTCGCCTAACAGCTCGTGAAGTTCGGCGACAAGCGCCATGTCGTCGAGGACCGGCATCTTGCGCCGGTCGACCCAATCAGCCGACCGCTTCGATTTGACTGCGAGATTCGAGCGCGACACACCCAGGACTTCACAGACCGTTTTCAACGGTCGTCCCCCGGCAGCAATGGTGAGCGCGCAGTCAATTTTTTTGCTCGACCATACTCCACTGCTTCACGGAGGATTTCTACCTCCATCGTCTTCTTTCCCAGCAATCGCTGCAGCTCACGAATTTGCTTCATTGCTTCGGCTAGGTCTGATGCCGGCACAACCTGCTCGCCGGCAGTGACCGCCGACAGACTCCCGTCCTGATAGAGCTTGCGCCAGCCGAAGACCTGGTTGGCATTTACTTGATGCCGGCGAGCGACGCCAGAAACGGTCGCGCCGGGCTCGAACGTCTCGCGAACTATCGCGAGCTTCTCTTCAACAGAACGCCGGCGGCGCTGCTCCGGCTGGGTCAGAACTTCTAGTGGTTCCACGTTGTGACTAGGCTTAAACATAGGCAGAAGACTACCTCAAAATTTAAGCGTTGCCGCATGTCCGGTATTTGCGGGGGCCGGCCCAGTGATGTAATACTTACCCTCATCGGCGGCGCGCGGTTTTCTGTTGGCTGGTATGCAGCTAAGGCAGCTTCCATGGTGTCGTCGAGTGTGGTTCTTGGGATGCTGATGCACGAGACGAACAGGTTGTATCGCGCGTTGAACGAGTCACATCAGGAACTCATGGCAAGCTCGCAACGCGACGGCTTGACGGGCGTTTTCAATCGTTCTTATCTCGATGCGGAATTGGATAAGCTCATAGCTATTGCCGATGGACGAAGACGACCGTTCTCGGTGTTGCTGATTGATGTCGATCATTTCAAGAGTTATAACGACACCTGTGGACACCTTGCAGGCGACGAGGCACTGAAGCAAGTAGCACACACGTTGAGCATCGCGACCAACAAATATGGGGGCTTCGCTGCACGATTCGGTGGCGAAGAGTTTGTCGTCGTGCTTCCTGGACATTCTTCCAAGGCGGCAATGAGTGTCGCGGAGGACATCCGCGAAAGGGTCGCCTCGCTCCCGTCCACATCCCAATGCTCTGCGCCAATTACAGTTTCGATCGGTCATGCCGCTTGGACGTCAATATTCGATAAATCGCCCAAGGGTATTCTTGGCGCGGCGGATGCCGGCCTGTACCGAGCGAAGGCATCCGGGCGAAACCGGGTTATCGACATAGAGGCAGACATGAGCGGCATCTCAGAGAAATATATGCCGCCTGCTCAGACACACTAATACGCCTAGCATGGTCGTGCAAACAGCAGTCTTATATAAGGTTCGCCGCGGATTCGTGCCAACGACCTTTCAATCAGCGCCATCCGGGTCCGTACTTGAATCAATGTCGCCGTAAGTCTTCCCGTGTAGGAATTGAGACAGGATCCGCAGATCCTCTCCAAGCAATGGGCGGCCCATGGCAACGACTCGTAGTTTGTATTCTCCGCATTGTCGACAGCGGCGTGCAATTTCGTCAATTTCTTTTACACCGCACTCGGACACAGGGGTGTACCTGTCGAGCCTGTGAAACACGAAGCTGACCATCAAAATTCCCGCGAGCACGAACACCGTAGCGATGGCTGCAAAGGCGGGCGCCTGAGAGTCAGTCTTGACCGCAGCAATCGCTACTGCTGAGGTGAAAGCAAGGTAGGCGATGATGGCGGCCACGACCTCAAACATGCTTCGTCGCTTTCCATCGGCTATCTCGGAGTGTGTTAGGGGAGGTCGAATTGAGGACGACGCTTTGGATTTCATTGCCATGGCCGATTTCCGGTTCAGTGCCGTCGACTGCCAACGGGCGCTTTCCGCTTTGATAGTTTTTGAAGCCACTAATCGATGCCGACCTTAACGTGTACGGCGCTCAAATACGACATTACAGAACCACTCGCGTAAATTGAGATGAGCGGCGTAGGGAGTTTAGTAAGTTTGTTTCTCCATAGCAACTAAACAAATAGCGAAGACTCCGTCAGCAGAAGTTCGATTTGGCTACTCGCACGTCTCAGTGGGCGGCGGGAGCATCCTTGCGCATCACTACCACCTCGATCCTGTTTAGATAGACGGGATTGGATATGGTAATGGTAGGTTGAGGAATGGCGATCCATGCAACGTTAGCTGGGGAGCACTACAATCGCTCGACATTTCTTCGGCTAAGGTCGCCGCTAACGTCCTCAGTACGCTCATGCAAACTAAAACATTCTGGCGTGACAAAATCTTCCGTAGCGCTCTCGCAGTCGCACTCAGCCTCGGCACGACGTCAGCATATGCCGATCGTTGGGGTTTGCAGATCGCAGGTGGCGTAGCCAATCACGACTTCAAGAAGGCTGATGTTGGGGTTGTGTGGGATCCGAACCTGACTTGGTGGGAAGTTAGTGGATTTCATTTCACGCTCGTCGGTGAAGGGCACATCGGCTACTGGCATACGACCGAGAGCAACGCTGTGAATTCGAACGTGTGGGAGTTTGGCCTGACTCCAGTTCTGAGGTTCATAAAGAGTTCCGGCTACTTCCGACCATTCGTTGAGGCCGGAGTCGGCGTGAGAGTGCTGTCGCATGCCCGAATAACGCAAGACTACACGCTATCGACTGGCTTCCAGTTTGCCGATATGGTTGGCGTCGGCATGATCTTCGGGCAGAAGCAGAGCTACCAGGCCGGGTTCCGCTTTCAGCATCTATCGAACGCGAGCATCAAAGAGCCGAACCCTGGCATCAATTTTGAACAGATTTATCTGCAATACAATTTCTGATCAGAAAACACGAACGCATCGTTCTGAATATGCGAACAGGAAGTCGCGAGGTGTCGTCCACGTGCCGTCTCCTCGAGCGAAGCGGTGCCATTAATTGGTTTGGAAGATAAGTTGCGCTCTTTGCGCCATTCCGCCCCAAGCCTTCCTGCTGTTGGGCCGAGACGTGACACGCAGTTATCGCAGTCGGTCTGGCAATCGTTTTCTCATTGCTTATGCAAATCATGCTTTGTCGCACGAGTGAGAACGGTGAGCGTGGAACGAATGCGTCATTCTCTCTCTTTCACTCACCAGGCGTAAGAATTGGGGCGCGTTTTTTATTGTAGATTCGTGGTACCGTACACCTCTTTCTTCATGTCACGAAGAACATGTTCTCGGGGCGGGGTGAGATTCCCCACCGGCGGTAATCATCCAGCAATTGCCAAGGGATGTAGCCCGCGAGCGCTTATCGAATGATCGCTTGTTCGATAGGGTCAGCAGACTCGGTTAGATTCCGGGGCCGACGGTATAGTCCGGATGAAAGAGAACAGGATAGCTAGTTAGATTAGGCGTGCTCGCGCATTTGTGCGCATGTTCGCGCCTAGTTTTCATTCGCTGTCCTTCGCCCTGTTCACACTAACAGGCATAGGCTCATGAATAGCTCCAACCCTATCGAAGCAGACGTAGTCTCTTCTGCTGGTTCTCAGCGTCCCCGTATCGCATTTGTCCAGGCCTGCTGGCATCGAGACATCGTCGATCAATGCAAGGCCTCATTTGTCGAGTCGTTGGTCAAGAAGGGCTTTAATCTGGAAGACATTGAACTCTTTGAGGTGCCGGGCGCATTTGAAATCCCGCTCCACGCCAAGCGGTTGGCGCAAAGCGGGCGTTACGCGGGCATCGTCGCGGCAGGGCTTGTTGTCGACGGTGGTATCTATCGGCATGATTTCGTTGCGACGGCGGTTATTAACGGGCTGATGCAAGTGCAACTCGAAACGGGCACGCCGGTGTTCTCTGCGGTTCTGACGCCCCATCATTTCCACGGCGGCGTAGAACATATCAGCTTTTTTGCAGAACATTTTGTGGTCAAGGGCGCCGAGGCCGCGCATGCGTGCGCAGACACGGTGGTCAAACTGAGCGCCTTGCCAGTTTGACGTCGGTCAGTTGAAGAACACGCGATTTAAAGTGGCCCGGCGTTGGGCCACTTTCCCAAGGGCGAGGCTCGCACATCTCGCGAAATAATTTCGCGGTTGGCGCGGGTCTCGTCTAAAGCACGGCGAAATCAAGTACCGGTAAGACCTTGGAGGCTGATCTTCGACACTGTGTTGGCAGGTTGCTCACCGAGCTTCGTCAGTGTGCCGTTGGGTCCGATCGTGTATGACACGATTTTGTCGTCGCCGGCATAGTCCTGATATAGGTATTTGCCGTCCGGACTAATCCAAGAGTCGTTAGCGAATGCGGAAGCTTGACCTGCAACTGCCGTTTCTGTCGCAACCGCTGTGTTGACGAGTGTCAGCTTACCGGTAGTGTCGAGAGAGAAAAGCGACACCGCGCCACTACCGTTGCCAACGTAGGCAAACTTGTTGTCCGGCGTCAGAGCAATCCAGCACGGCGCTTGTTGGCCGGTGACAGCGATAGGTCCACTTAGCGTCGAAAAGCTTCCCGTTGAGGAAAGCGAATATGAACTGGCCGTGCCTCCGGCTGCCTCTGTGACGATGTAGGCGGCTGCCAGCGCGCCGGAACCGAATCGGCCACCGAACGGCCCGACCCCTGCTGACTTACTACTTACGGGCTGTCCCAGCGTTCCATCACTGTTGATCGGATAGGCGAGAAGCATGTTCAAAGGCGTGACAGGAGTGACGGTCTTCAGGAACCCATTGACGACAACAAACTTCCCGTCGGGGCTGACGGCGACTTGGGTTGGAAGGGCATCTTGCGCAGCGACGGTGTACTGGGCGAGTGATGTGAGTTTCCCATCGGACCCGACGCGATAGGCGCCAAGCTCCTGAGCACCCTGTTGATGGGTCACATAGAGCACGCCGTTCGAAAACGCCAGTGATGTTGGACGTACGCCTCCGGTCGGTGAGACCGCCAGCAGCGACAAGTCGCCTGAACTGGTGATTGAGAACGTGCTTACGGTATTGTCGCCCGCGTTGGCGACAAAGAGGCGTGTGCCATCGGGCGAGACGATGAGACTGTTGTTACTGGTCAAAGCGTCCGGCGCCACGATGTTGCCCATGAAGTAGTTGACGCCGTTTGTCCCTCTGCCTCCTGTCGCGACCGTTCCCTTCGGCGTAAGCGTGCCATCTGCGTTGCGCACGAAGCGCACAACCGTGTTCGATGAGTCGTTAGTTTGTGCAAACAGTTGGTGCACGGGTGCCGGATTGTCGTCGGAGCCGCCGCCGCACGCAGCAAGCATGGCGGTCATAGTTGCTGCCAGCAGAATATGTTGCTTCATTCCTCGTTACCTCTCGCAGTTGGAATTGTTGCTCATGACCGTTGTCTGAATTTGCCGGGCCATACGCTCTAGTTCGTCGACGAGCGCGAGATGGTTACAAAAGCGGACAAAAACTTTTCGATCAAAGCTGCGAGACTTGGCGGTCTAAAGCGTGGGAGTTAATCGCTTTGGATTTGATGCGAGTTCATGAAAATGAAAGGATAACGAGGAACACAGGAAGCCCCTGAGCTTTTCGCCAAATCGATGGAAGAGAGTAGGCGCCGATTTACAGAGCAACATCTGCGTTCTAGTCGTCCTCATCGAGATCATCGGCCCTTCGTTGATGAGCAATGGAGTGGCGAGCGTATTTGAGCAGCCCGTCGTATAACTCGAACGTAGGCTCCACGCGACTTAACGTGGCTAACATATTGATGCAATGCTTCTCTAGGCGAATATCCTCGGGAAACGGCTCGCCAGGGGTTCCCATTCGTCCTCCAGAGAGTGCAGCCATCGATATTGAGGTTCGGACGTTGTTCATGACGGGTTCACTGATCAGCTCGGCCGCATCGAGAAATCTCCGTATCAGCGTCGGAAACTCATAGATGATTGTGGGCTGGCTTTCGGCCAAGATGAATGCTGCAAGCGTCCCGTGGCTTGACGTTCCACCCGACGTCCATGCAAGAAGGGTTTCCAATACAGGCTCACTAAAGTCACCGCAGAGTCCGGAGATTGCTTCACCGACGAGTTGGAGGCTTCGCCCTTCAAACGCATTGCTTTGCGCCCAGTCTAAAAGGTCTCGGAGCAAATAAGGACCTGTTTCAATCTCCGATAATTCCAAGCCTTTGCCGTTGAAGTCCTTTTGAAGTGGAGTATAAGTCCAGTCGTTTCTGCGCAGAGCCTCGACAATTCTCGCCTTAACCATTTCAACGACACTTGAGGGCGACTGCTTCATCGATGAAAGCAGGAACTCTCGAATCCAATGATCGTCCAGATCGTCTAATGCGACCAGTTTCCTCAAGAGCTCGGGCCGCCTGATATTGACCTCCCCAGCGGGAATGAGCTTGTCGTCTGCCATCCACATGAACATGTCGTGTACAGCTCTGGCATCCACAAGGAAATCTACTAGGCAGACGAGCTCAAGCGCTAATGCTGGTGAACGCCCGGCTAGCTGGCGTAGCAGCCTTGAGGCACAAAACAATACCTGCGGGTCTGTCGTTGAGAAGATCCGCTTAAACAGGTTAATTTCAAAAAGCGTGTAAGGTCGAGTTGTCGAAAATGTCCCATAGGCTTCTGCAACTTTGGCTAGAGCTTCCGATGAATTTTCTCCGCTCGCGATGTAATCGTTTATGAGACTTGTATCACCGTTGGACAGGATTACCGACAATGCATGGCCTACGTATGGACTCAGGTGGCCAGCTCGACGCTCGAGGCTTCTTAACACCAGCTCGCCGGCAAGCTCGGGTTGGGAATCCATGAGCTGGTTTATGAACAGAAATGGCGCTCCATGTGCACCGCGAGTCACCTTCGAAATATCCAAGAGGCATTCATCCAATTCGTTGAGGAGGTCATGGGAGTTGGAGAAGGTCGCCCTTAACTCTTCAGCCAACAATCGCTTGTCACAGTGATGCTCCTCACGCTCGAGTGAACTATGGAGCTTCCATGTGTCCGTTCCCCAACCGTCAACGAGGGCTCTGGTCAAGCGTGTTCTCAAATCCCGGTTCAGCAGCGCCAAAATTGCATTTGCTTCCGATGACGTGTCTTTCCAACCATGAAAAGCGTGCCAGGCTACGGATTTTGCGACCTGCACGAGGACGACCGGGTCTAGATAGAATTCTTGTAGAGTGAGATAAAGCTCGTGCAGCAGCTTATAGTGAGCCTTTTGCCAAGCCTGATCAGACGTATCGCCGTGCATCGGACCGCGCAATGCCTGCGCCAAGGTTTGTGCTGCCAAAAAAGCTTTGCGGGACGACCTTTCTTGCAAGCAACTGAGCAGTGCGTCAGTTATCTCGTCGCGGATAGCTTGAACTTGACTCAGCGGAAGCTGGTAGCGCGTAAATGTGAAGGTCGCCTTTGCATAGTTGGTCGTTTCGATTTCAGTGCCTAGCGCCCCTTCCAAAACAGAGAATGGTGCGTGCTCAAAATTGAGAGACATAGGTCGCTCCAAAAGCGACAACGCGAATCTGACGACTTGTTGGACATACTCGAGGGGTTTGTTCAACTGCACTGTCGCCAACTCTTTCAGCACGCGTATCCCGTGACTCGTGTCTTGGTTTATAGGCCGAGAATCGTTTCGTCCCGCGATCCAAAGAAGGTGGCATGCTTCGCTCAAGTGGTTGTAGGTGTACGAGGCATTCCGAATCATATTGCATACGACAGCGGTGTTTCCGTGGCCTTCATCGATGAGCCTTTTTGCAAAGTCTAGAGCCAAGCGAGGTTGGTAATAAGCTACTGCCTCGACAGCTTCCGCGTGCGGGTTGTCATACTTCGTGCCCCATTGCAGTTTTGTCTTGAGACTGTTGAGCAATAAGCTGTCGTCAGTTCTGCCTTCGCGTAAGCGCCAGTCCAATCTGCCGAGATTGATGAACAAGTTCTTTAAGAGATGCGCGCAGGAGAGGTCGAAGACTTTCGAGACGTCCTGATTCGCTTCGCCGTTGGCTCCTAGGTAGTGCTCGCGTATGACTTCGTCTGCCAAGAGGTCAGGAGCAAGGCGATGTCGAGCGCCGCGCTTAAAAAGAACGCCTGCCTCGCTGAGAAGACGAATTAACCGGGTAGCATCTGCCTGTCCAACACCCTCGACCTGTGCGAGGATGTTAAGGAAACTGGGGTCGTCAGGGATAATGGGCTGAAGCAACGCGATGATTCGAAGCACAGCGCGAAGTCTTTGAACGTCCTGACCTCCTACTAGAGTGAGGGCAACTACGTCTTGAAGCCGAGAAAGCACGTGGGTCCGAAAATCTTCCGCGTTCCCAAGTAGCTGTAGAGAAATTTTGTCGCGAGCGACCAATTGTGCCGCCAGTACGGTCGCAAGTGGAGTGGTGTAAGTTGCACCAGCTATGTCAGACGCCGAAGTTGGAGGTGCACCGCACGCCGCGAGGATAGATTCTGCGAGGGCACGTGCCTGTTCGCGGGTCTGCTGCTGGACATCCACAAAGCGGACAAGTGGACCTGACAAGCTCACATCCGCAGCCTGGAGTCGAAGCGCTTCTCTTCCATAGGGGCGTAACGCTAGGAGCAAATGAGTATTGTTCTCGGGCACCGAAGCATGACGCAAAAGTGTTCCCAAATCCTCGCGCTCGTGTGCATCGTCAATGATAAGAATGGTTTTTCCACCATTGGAATCACGCAGGTTTTCCAAGTGGTGAGCTTTTATCTCCTCTGTCGGAGAAATACATCCAATCAGGAAGGAGGTTTCGTCAGCGAGTCTCTGCGTTATCTCGTACAGAATTCGGCTTTTTCCAGATCCGGCGGCACCGACAAGTCCAGTCACTAGGATTGAATCGTCGCGCAAGGAATCAAAAACTTCTTCAACCTCAGAGCCGTGTCCAATGAGCTCCCACGAATGATTAAAAAATCGGCCAGGGACTAAGAACGGCTTGAAGAAGGCTTCCGCCGTCTGTATTGGGCCGGCTTCTCGCTCTCCAAGCAGGTCGAGGCGTTGTCCGTTGAAATAGCGGTCAACTAGGTCCAAACGATCAAATGCGGACAACTGGTGAAATTTTCGCGTTATGTCCTCTCGATCCCACAACTCCCATTCGGAATGGAGAGCGATTGCATCTCGTGCCTTTGGGCTAGCAACGCTGGAGAGAAGCAAAACTTTGTGATCAGAAACGAACGTTTGCTGGGCAACAGCCGCGTGCACCTTTTGGGCACCGAATTCACTAACTCGCTTGCATTGGAATGTATGTATTCCAAAGGGGCCGGTGGCGACAAGATCAATTCCGTGCTGCTTGTGACCGGTACCGCCGTATCGACACACCTTGCCATCGCGAGTTCTGTACAGACCATCGAGCAGAGAGGCGCAGAAACTCTCAAAAGTCTCAGGCGTTAGAGCAGGGAGTGGAAGAGGCCGGTCAAGCGATGTCGAGGTCTCGAAGGAGACCTCTTGCGGCGCAGTTTGGTATCCCGCAGCGATCATGAGCTCACCATCTTTCGCCCCGAGCAGCTTTTCAAGCGCGCGGATGTCGCTCACGCGTGGGCGAGCAGCACCGCTCTCCCAACGGCTGACCGATTGTTGGGTCCTTCCTAATGCTGTGGCTAGCTCTTGCTGCTTGATGAAGCCAGCGCCGAGCCGCAAGCGTCCGAGTAATTCCCCAAAGTTGGCGTAGGCAAAATGTAATGAATTCATCTGAATAAAAATTCCCGAGTGCCACTTCTCACACACAGTTTACCGTGTATTATCATCGAAAAGCAGTCCGGCGTCACGCTCAAGCGTAGATGGGCCCGTAAAGCAAGACAAAGTCGCGCAAGTACTTCGTGTGCTATCGAGACTTAGTTTTCATTGGGTGCCGCTATAGCGTCACAAAATCGGGAATAGGGAGACTTATGGTTAACATTTTCTTCTCGTACAGCCACAAGGACGAAGTTGTCCGCAACGAGCTGGAGGCTCACTTGGCGTCTCTTCGACACCAAGGGCTCATCGAATC
>JFHF01000047.1 GCA_000648925.1 Caballeronia jiangsuensis | reverse complement strand
TAATAGACCACCGCGAACCCGGGATCCGGCGAAAGTCCAACACCCTTCACCCCCTCCGATTCCCCTCGATCATCACCGCATCCAGCTCGAACGAGCAATCGTCCTTCACCCCAAAGTACTGCCGGACCTCATCCGGCGCACTGGCCCACATCGATCTGATCGCCGTCACACGCTCGGCCGGCGTGCGCATACGCGTCACCCACGATTCGAATTCCAGCGGAATGCGCCAGCGCTCGGTCACCTGCGCGTCGAAACCGGCGTCATCGAGCATCGCGATCCACTCATCGGCGCGATAGTCGCGGATGTGCGACGCATCGCGCAGAAGTTCGATCGCCTGAATATGCGTGTCGTAAAGCGGATCGTCGATACCCGCGATATCGATGAACCTGAGCCGTCCGCCCGGCTTCAGCACGCGATGCGCTTCCCTCAACGCGGCCGGCACGTCGCGCCAGTGATGCGCGCTCATACGGCTCACGGCCCAGTTGAACGTGCCGTCGGCGAACGGCAACGTTTCGGCGGCGCCCTGCTGCGTCCGGATCGTCGTCAGGCCGCGCTCCTTCGCGGCGGCATCGACCGTCGCGAGCATCTGCGGCGCGATGTCGTACGCGACGACCTCCCGCACGTGCGGCGCAATCGCGAAGCTCGCGTGCCCCGCGCCGCAGCCCATGTCCAGCACGACCGCGTTGCCGCATGTGGCCGCGAAAGTCGCCGCGAGGCTCTGAAGATCGGCGCCGCTCGCGTGGACGGCGCTCGTGAGATAGGCGGCGGCAGTGCTGCCGAATGCGTCTGCGACCTGGTCGTGGTGTTTCATCGCGCTCTCCGGTTCGATGTGGGGAAGGTCTGCCCGCTACAATAGAGCCCACGTTGTACCAGTACAAGTTGTGCAGATATTCTGGTATAGAAACCACCTGTCGACGTTTGAATGACCCTCACCGACAAAAACGAACCCCTCGCCGATACGCCCGCCCATGCGCTCGGCGAATTCATCCGCGCGCATCGCGAACGGCTCTCGCCGCAGGCCGTCGGTCTCGCGGCCGGTCCGCGCCGCCGCACGCCCGGCCTGCGCCGCGAGGAAGTCGCGCAACTGTGCGGCGTGAGCCCGACCTGGTACACGTGGATCGAACAGGGCCGTCCCGTGTCCGCTTCCGCCGATGCGCTCGCGCGTATCGCCGTCGCGTTGCAGTTGTCGCGCGCCGAACGCGCGTATCTGTTCGAGCTCGCCGCCCAGCGCGATCCCGCCGAGCCCGATCCCGCCAGCCAGGACGCGCCCGCCGCGCTGCTGCAGACGGTCGCGCTGATCGGCGCACCGGCCTACGTGCTCGACCGTCAGTGGAACGCGCTGCGCTGGAACGAGCATGCATCGGCGTTGTTCGTCGGCTGGCTGGATGGGGAGCATGACCGCAATCTGCTGACCTACACGTTCACATCGCCGGCGGCGCGCGCGTTGATCGTCGATTGGGAAACGCGCGCGCGCCGTCTTGCCGCCGAATTCCGCGCCGATTCGATCCGCCATCTGAACGATGCGCCGACCCGCACGCTCATCGACGATCTGAGCGCCGCGAGCGCCGCCTTCGCGCGATTCTGGGCGTCGCAGGACGTGTTCGAGCGCGAAGGCGGCGAGCGCGCGTTCAATCATCCGTCACGCGGGACTGTCGTGTTCAACCAGATCACGTTCAAGCCGGCGCATCGCGAGGATCTGAAGCTGGTCATCCTCGTCGGGTCCGAATAGTGCCGAATGTTAAAATTTTCGTCTTCCCGAAGCCGAATTGAAGCCAAACCCTCCGCTGAGAAAATCACCATGACGTCCCAACTCCACAAAAAAGGCGAAGCCTGGTCGGCTCGCTTCTCCGAGCCGATGTCGGAGCTCGTCAAGCGCTATACGTCGTCGGTGTTCTTCGACAACCGGCTCGCGCTCGTCGACATTCAGGGCTCGCTCGCGCACGCGTCGATGCTCGCGGCGCAGAAGATCATCGGCGCCGACGATCTCGCCGCCATCGAGCGCGGCATGGCGCAGATCAAGGGCGAAATCGAGCGCGGCGAGTTCGAGTGGAAGCTGGATCTGGAAGACGTGCACTTGAACATCGAGGCGCGCCTGACCGCCCTGATCGGCGATGCCGGCAAGCGCCTGCACACCGGCCGCTCGCGCAACGATCAGGTCGCCACCGATATCCGCCTGTGGCTGCGCGGCGAGATCGACCGTATCGGCGGACTGCTTACGGATCTGCGTCTCGCGCTCATCGACATGGCCGAGAAACACGCCGACACCATCATGCCGGGCTTCACGCATCTGCAAGTGGCTCAGCCGGTGACGTTCGGTCATCACCTGCTCGCCTACGTCGAGATGTTTTCGCGCGACGCCGAGCGCATGCGCGATCTGCGTAAGCGTGTGAACCGTCTGCCGCTGGGCGCGGCGGCGCTCGCCGGCACGAGCTATCCGATCGATCGTCACGCGGTCGCGAAGACGCTCGGCTTCGACGGCATCTGCGCGAATTCGCTCGACGCAGTGTCCGACCGCGACTTCGCGATCGAATTCACGGCGGCGGCCGCGCTCGTCATGACGCACGTGTCGCGCTTTTCGGAAGAACTCGTGCTGTGGATGAGCCCGCGCGTCGGCTTCATCGATCTGGCGGACCGTTTCTGCACGGGTTCGTCGATCATGCCGCAGAAAAAGAACCCCGACGTGCCCGAACTGGCGCGCGGCAAGACCGGCCGCGTGAACGGCCATCTCATGGCGCTGCTCACGCTGATGAAAGGCCAGCCGCTCGCGTACAACAAGGACAATCAGGAAGACAAGGAACCGCTGTTCGATACCGTCGATACGGTCGCGGACACGCTGCGCATCTTCGCGGAAATGGCGGCGGGCATCACGGTCAAGCCGCAAGCGATGCGCGCGGCGGCGCTGCAAGGCTTCTCCACCGCCACCGATCTCGCGGACTATCTCGTGAAGCGCGGCCTGCCCTTCCGCGACGCGCACGAGGCGGTCGCGCATGCGGTGCGCATTTGCGTGGATCGCGAGTGCGATATCGCCGATTTGTCGCTCGACGAGATGCGCCGCGAACTGCCGAACGTCGCGCATCTGATCGGCGAGGACGTGTTCGAATATCTGACGCTCGAGGGCTCGGTCGCGAGTCGCAATCACCCCGGCGGCACCGCGCCGGATCAGGTGCGCGCGGCGGCGAAGGCGGCGCGCGAATCGCTTTGATCGCGTCGCCCGCCACGTTTGCCTCGTGACATCGAAGGCCGTTCGCAAGGACGGCCTTTTTCGTTGCAGAACGCGTCGTCATGTCTCTGCGCGACGGCACGTATTTTCGGGATAATCGGATGTTGCTCACTCGCGCTCATCGAAACGCTCCGTCATGATCATCCGCCCCAAGCTCAACTGGTTTCGGCTGCTGTTCGTGTGGCACGGCTCCGTGCTGCCGCAACTGCTGCCGCGCCTCGGGTTGATCTTCGCGCTGTCGGTGGCGGCGATTTTCATGCACGACCACATGCGCCATTATCCGATCGGCCTCGGCACGCCGCCGTTCGCACTCGTGGGTATCGCACTTGCCGTGTTTCTCGGGTTTCGCAATGGCGCGAGTTACGAGCGCTGGTGGGAAGGCCGCAAATTGTGGGGGACGCTGCTCAACACGTCGCGCGCACTGGCGCAGCAGGTGTTGTCGCTGCCGGAGCCGCGGGATCGCGCTCAGACGCGCAGTTTCCTCGCGGCGCTCGGCGCACTGGCGCATGCGCTTCGGCATCAGTTGCGCGGCACCGATGCGCTCGTTGACCTGGCTCCGCGATTGCCATCCGATTTGCACGCGCGCGTCGCGGCGGCGAAGTATCGGCCCGCGCTGATTCTGCTCTGGCTCGGCGAATGGGTCGCCGAGCGCAGGCGCGAAGGCGCGCTCGACGGCTATGCGATGCTCGCGATTCAGCACAATCTGAACGCGCTTTCCGATGTGATCGGCGGATGCGAGCGCATCGCGACCACGCCGCTGCCGTTTTCGTACTCGGTGATGATCCATCGCACGATCTACCTCTTCTGCGTGATGCTGCCGTTCGGACTCGTCGATGGCGCCGGTGTGCTCACGCCGCTGTTCGCGCTGCTGGTGGCGTATGCGTTCATGGCGCTGGAAGCGATCGCCGCGCAGATTGAAGATCCGTTCGGCCTCGAAGAGAACGACCTCGCGCTGAACGCGATGTGCGAGAGCATCGAGATCGCGCTGCACGACATGGCTGCCGATGCCGGGTTTGCGATGCCGCCGGCTGGCGGCCCGACGTTGCCGCGAAAGTTCGTGATCGATTAGCGAGGCGTTGGGTTGGAGCATTGAAACTCAATCGTATATTTTGTAATCCAGAATAAACGCACGAAGAATCCGATTCGTTGCAAGGATTTATCTCCACCCACGACACAGACAATTTCACAATCCGGTCAGCCACGCACAAACGACTTCCTTCATAATCGTGCCGACTCACCCTGGAGAAATTGTTTTGAAACTGTTCTACAAAGCAGGCGCCTGTTCCCTCGCATCGCATATCGCTCTCGAAGAATCCGGACTGGCTTTCGAAATCGAAGCCGTCGACCTCAAGACCAAGCTCACCGCGAGCGGCGCGGATTTCAACAAGATCAACGCGAAGGGCTACGTGCCCGCACTCCTGCTCGACAACGGCGAACTGCTGACCGAAGGCCCTGCGATCATGCAGTACATCGCCGACCAGGTGCCGGCGAAGCATCTCGCGCCGCTCAATGACGGCATGGCGCGTTATCGCCTGCAAAGCTGGCTGACGTTCATCGGCACGGAACTGCACAAGAATTTCTCGCCGTTCTTCAATCCGGCCGCAAGCAGCGACTCGAAAGCAGCCGCGATGGCTAATCTCGAACGCCGTCTCGCCTACGTCGCGCAGCAAATCGACGACAAGCAATTCCTGCTCGGCAACGAATTCAGCATCGGCGATGCTTATCTCTTCACCGTGCTCGGCTGGGCGAAGTACATCGATCTCGACCTCGGCAAGTGGCCGGCGCTCGTCGCGTATCAGGAGCGCGTCGGCGCGCGTCCGGGCGTGCAGGCAGCGATGAAGGCGGAAGGCCTGATCTGAACGATCGGCGTTCCTGAAATGACAAACGGCCCTTTTAAGGGCCGTTTGTTTTTGCAGCAGCGAATCAGGCGAACATCAATTGCGCACGCAATCGACGAAATATTCGATACGCCCGTTGATCATCTCGCCGACGAGCCCGTGGATATCCGTGTGGAAGCCCGGGAAGCGCTCGTTGAACTCGCGCGCGAAACGCAGATAATCGACGATCGTCCGATTGAAACGCTCGCCCGGAATCAGCAACGGAATGCCCGGCGGATACGGCGTGAGCAGGATCGACGTGACGCGGCCTTCGAGTTCGTCGATCGGCACGCGGTCGATCTCGCGGTGCGCGAGTTTCGCAAACGCTTCGGACGGTTTCATCGCGGGCTCCATGCTCGACAGATACATCTCCGTCGTCAGACGCGCGATGTTGTTCGCGCGATAGACGCTGTGGATTTGCCCGCACAGATCGCGCAGGCCGATGCGCTCATACGACGGATGCTGCGCGACGAATTCCGGCAGCACGCGCCACAGCGGCTGGTTGTTGTCGTAGTCGTCCTTGAACTGCTGAAGCTCGGTGACCATCGAGTTCCAGCGGCCCTTCGTGATGCCGATCGTGAACATGATGAAGAACGAGTACAACCCGGTCTTCTCCACGATGATGCCGTGCTCCGCCAGATACTTCGTCACGATCGCGGCCGGAATGCCGGACTCGCCGAATTCGCCGTCCACGTCGAGTCCCGGCGTGATGATCGTCGCCTTGATCGGGTCGAGCATGTTGAAGTTTTCGGCGAGCGCGCCGAAGCCGTGCCAGCGGTCGTTCGGCTTCAGCATCCAGTCCTCGCGGTCGCCGATGCCCTCTTCCGCCAGCGCGTCGGGGCCCCACACCTTGAAAAACCAGTCGTCGCCGTATTCGGCATCGACCTTGCGCATCGCGCGCCGGAAGTCGAGCGCTTCGGCGATCGATTCCTCCACGAGCGCCTCGCCGCCCGGCGCTTCCATCATCGCCGCCGCGACATCGCACGACGCGATGATCGCGTATTGCGGCGACGTCGACGTGTGCATCAGATACGCCTCGTTGAAACGATGGCGGTCGAACGCGCTGTTCTCGCTGTCCTGCACGAGAATCTGCGACGCCTGCGAAATGCCGGCGAGCAGCTTGTGTGTGGAGTGCGTCGCGAACACGAGCGCGCCCGTGCGCGGACGGCCCGCGCCGATCGCGTGCATGTCCTGATAGAACGAGTGAAACTCGGCGTGCGGCAGCCACGCTTCGTCGAAATGCAGCGTGTCGAGCATGTCGCCGAGCAGGTCCTTGATCATCTCGACGTTGTAGATCACGCCGTCATACGTGCTCTGCGTGATCGTCAGAATGCGCGGCTTGACCTTCGGATTCTTCGCGAGCGCCTCGCGCGCGAACGGATTCGCCTCGATCTTCTTGCGGATGTTCTCCGGCTTGAACTCGTCGCGCGGAATCGGCCCGATGATGCCGAAGTTGTTGCGCGTCGGCGTGAGGAACACGGGGATCGCGCCGGTCATCGTGATCGCGTGCAGGATCGACTTGTGGCAGTTGCGGTCCACGAGCACGATATCGCCCGGCGCGACGGTCGCGTGCCACACGATCTTGTTCGACGTGGACGTGCCATTGGTCACGAAAAAGAGATGATCCGCGCCGAAGATGCGCGCCGCGTTGCGCTCCGACGCCGCGACCGGCCCGGTGTGATCGAGCAGCTGGCCGAGTTCCTCGACCGCGTTGCAGACGTCCGCGCGCAGCATGTTCTCGCCGAAGAACTGGTGAAACATCTGCCCCAGCGGATTCTTCAGGAACGCGACGCCGCCCGAGTGCCCCGGGCAGTGCCACGAATAGGAGCCCTCGTCCGCGTACTGCACCAGTTCCTTGAAGAACGGCGGCGCGAGCGCATCGAGATAGACCTTCGCCTCGCGGATCACGTGGCGCGCGACGAACTCCGGCGTGTCCTCGAACATGTGGATGAAGCCGTGCAGCTCGCGCAGGATGTCGTTCGGCAAGTGGCGCGAGGTGCGCGTTTCGCCGTACAGGAAGATGGGGATGTCCGCGTTGCGGCGGCGCACGGCGTTGATGAACGCACGCAGCGCGACGATCGCCGACGCCAGCTCCGGCGTGTCGCCTTCCACGACGACATTGTCGGCGTAGGGCAGCAACTCGTCGTCATCGATCGACAGGATGAAACACGACGCGCGGCTCGATTGTTGCGCGAACGCGGCGAGATCGCCATAGCTCGTCAGGCCGAGGACTTCGACGCCTTCTTTCTCGATCGCCTCGGCGAGCGCCCGAATGCCGGAACCCGAGATGTTCTCGGAACGAAAGTCTTCGTCGATGATGACGACGGGAAAGCGGAACTTCATGAGGCGAATCTCCAAATGGAACGACCGCTGCCCGAGAAGCGATCTCGAAGCCAGCGGTCTTTCGACAAGCGTTTGCCGTGTGCGTTTCTGAAAGCGCGGCGATGATCAGGTTTTCGGCAGCGTCACGCCGTGCTGCCCTTGATACTTCCCGCCGCGATCCGCGTACGACGTCTCGCACATTTCATCGCTTTCGAAGAACAGGACTTGGGCGACGCCCTCGTTTGCGTAGATTTTGGCAGGCAAAGGTGTCGTATTCGAGAATTCGAGCGTCACGTAGCCTTCCCATTCCGGCTCGAACGGCGTCACGTTGACGATGATCCCGCAGCGCGCATAGGTCGATTTGCCGAGACACACGGTCAGGCACGAGCGCGGAATGCGGAAATATTCGACCGTGCGCGCGAGCGCGAAAGAATTCGGCGGAATGATGCAGACATCGCCCTTGAAATCGACGAACGATTTCTCGTCGAAATTCTTCGGATCCACGATCGTGGAATTGATGTTTGTGAAGATCTTGAATTCATCGGCGACGCGGATGTCGTAGCCGTAGCTCGACGTGCCGTAGCTCACGATCTTGCGGCCGTCCTCGGTCACGCGCACCTGATCGCGCACGAACGGCTCGATCATTCGGTGCTCTTCGGCCATGCGGCGAATCCACTTGTCGGACTTGATGCTCATAGGGAACGCTACTCAACGGTGAACGGCTCGGGTCTCGCGACCGCCGCCTGCGGTGAAACGGGGCAAGGTCTCCGGCGGCGATGCTCGCCGCGCGGGCCAGACGAAAGCGCGTATTTTACGCGATCGGGCGAGCGCGTCGGGCGCGGCGCGAAAGACGCGGCGTCTAGCGGCGAATCACGCCGCAAGCGAGCGCCGGACCCACGTTGTGCGGCGCGCTCGCGTAAGGGTCCACCGCTTCCCGATGCAGCATGATCGCGCGTGAAATGACCGAGCGCACGCCGTCGAGCGACACTTCGGTCGCGACGATGAAGCCCGTCGCCGCGCCCGTCGCGTCCGCGTGGATATTGCCGAGTTCGCCTTCGACACGCGATGTCGCCCGTCTGCGCTCCGAAGGCAGCGCGAACACCGGGCTCGCATCCTGCTCGTTGACGGCGATGCAGTCGCCGCGCTCGTGCACGGTCAGCGCGTGGTCGCTGTTCGGCGGCATGTCCGTCAGGTTGTAGGAAACCTGCACGCCGTCCGCGCGCTCGATCAGCGTGACGGTGCCGCGCGTCGCGTTGCCGGGCGTCGGTTGCAGGACCGCGTCCGCGCGCTTTTCATGATTCTGGAAGATGAGGCCGCAACCGCTCAGCATGACGCTGAAAGCGGCCGTCGCGATCAAGGCGTGAAGCGCCCTCCCGTCGAATCTGTGTCCCATGCGATCCTCTCGGCGGCCCGCCGACGCCCAGTGCGTCCACGCTGCCGCGCATCGAAGGCGACATGATACCGCGAGCCGCATTGCACAAGGCTCGCGCAGATTCGATCGGGTGCTCGAAATCAGGTGTTCTGCACGACGATGCTCGGGAATTTCGAGGTCATGTCGCGCTGACGCTCGGCGATCGAGATCGCGACGCGGCGCGCAATCGCGCGATACGTCTCCGCGATACGGCTCTCCGGCTGCGACACCACGGTCGGCTGGCCCGCGTCGGTGCGTTCGCGAATGGAGATATCGAGCGGCAACTGGCCGAGAATCTCGACACCGTATTCCTTCGCCATGCGCTCGCCGCCGCCCGCGCCGAAGATATGTTCCTCGTGGCCGCAATTCGAACAGATATGCGTGCTCATGTTCTCGACGATGCCGAGAATCGGAATGCCGACCTTCTCGAACATCTTCAAGCCCTTCTTCGCGTCGAGCAGCGCGATGTCCTGCGGCGTCGTGACGATCACCGCGCCCGTCACCGGCACCTTCTGCGACAGCGTGAGCTGGATATCGCCCGTGCCCGGCGGCATGTCGACGACGAGATAGTCGAGGTCCTTCCAGTTGGTCTGACGCAGCAACTGCTCGAGCGCCGACGTCACCATCGGACCGCGCCACACCATCGGGTTGTCCTGCTCGATCAGAAAGCCGATCGAATTCGCCTGGATGCCGTGGCCTTCGAGCGGGTTCATCGTCTGGTTGTCGGGCGATTCGGGCCGGCCGGTGATGCCGAGCATCATCGGCAACGAAGGGCCGTAGATGTCCGCGTCGAGCATGCCGACCGACGCGCCCTCCGCCGCGAGCGCGAGCGCGAGATTCGCGGCCGTCGTGCTCTTGCCGACGCCGCCCTTGCCCGACGCCACCGCGATGATGTTCTTGACGTTCGGCAGCAGCTTCACGCCGCGCTGCACCGCGTGCGCGACAACCTGCGACGACACGTCCACGGTCACGTTCGCGACGCCGGGCACCTGACGCAGCGCGTCCTGCACCTGCTCGCGGATCGGGCCGAACTGCGTCTTCGCCGGATAGCCGAGCACGACGCTCACCGCGACGTTCGCGCCATCGACGGATACGTTGCGAATGCTCTTCGTATCGACGAACTTGCGGTTGGTATTGGGATCGGTCAGTGTGGCGAGTGCGGTGTCGATCTTCGCGCGGTCAATGCTCATCGAAACTCCATGGAACGCTTGTTGCTAAGGCGCTGCGACGCGCAACAACAAACTGAAGAAATTGAAAGTATTTGTTAGCGCCGTTGCGCGTGACGCGCGGGCACTGCACTATCCCGCTGCAAAATCTTTCCGGGGACGCATCGCATCGGGCAGCCGGGCGCCTTTCTCATTATTGTAGAGGCTTGCCCGGAGGCTCGTCCGAAGACCCTTTCGCACTGTCGGCGCTACTTGCGCCGAAACGCTTGTCGATTCAAGGAGATTAATATGAACACCAAATTCTTCACCCGTCTGTCCGTGTTCGCGGTGGCCGGCGCGCTCGTCGCGGGCTGCGCATCGCAGCAAGGCACCAACACGGCGGTCGGCACGGGCGTAGGCGCCGCGACCGGCGCAGGCATCGGCGCGATTTTCGGCGGCGGCAAGGGCGCGGCGATCGGCGCGGCCACGGGCGCGGCGGTGGGCGGCATCACCGGCTACAACTGGCAGTCGATCAAGAACAAGATTTCCGGCGACTCGAAGGGCACGGGCACGCAAGTGACCGAGCAGCAGGACGGCTCGCTCAAGGTGAACATCCCCAACTCGATTTCGTTCGATACGAACAGCTACGCGATCAAGCCGTCGTTTGATCCGGTGCTGAACTCCGTCACGCAGACGATGCAGCAGCATCCGGAGCTGATCGCGAGCGTCGTCGGCCATACGGACAACACCGGCCAGGCGGCTTACAACCAGACGCTGTCGCAGAACCGCGCGCAGAGCGTGGCGTCGTACATCGCGACGCACGGCGTTCCGGCGCAGCGCCTGGCGGCATCGGGCATGGGCCAGAATCAGCCGATCGCGGACAACTCGACGGAAGCGGGCCGCGCGCAGAATCGCCGCGTGGAAATCTATCTGCGCGCCACCGCGCAGCCGGGTCAGGTGCAGTAAAGCAATTGATTTGAAAGGAGAATGCGCCGTCGCGAAGGCGGCGATCAGAGCACGGATTGCGCGGCGTTCAGTCGTCTGAAAAAAATTTGAAACTTGGACGCAGTGCCGTTGTCTGTCTTTACGGTAGGTGGATGGCGATGCCATCACCTGCCATTCTCCTCTTGTCGTTGTTGCTCCGGGGCCCGATTGGACCCCGGTTTTTTTTGGGCGTTGTATTTCGTAGTTGCGCACAAGCAGCCAACCACGCCTCGAATCCCGCCTTCCACCTCTGCCCCGCGCGCCCTCTCCCCCCGCCCTGCTAAAATCAAAATCCGCTTTTTCCCCAACCCCCAGCACTCCCACACGGGCCGCGCCTTTATGTCAGCACCGATTTCAGCCACTGCCACCGCCGCGCCTGCCGCCTCCGTCAATGAAAGCGGCCGCCGCCAGATCCTCGTCACGTCCGCGTTGCCGTACGCGAACGGTCAGATTCATATCGGCCACATGGTCGAGTACATTCAGACGGATATCTGGGTTCGGTCGCTGCGAATGCATGGCCACGAGGTCTACTACGTCGGCGCGGACGACACCCACGGCACGCCGATCATGCTGCGCGCCGAAAAGGAAGGCATCACGCCGAAAGCGCTGATCGAGCGCGTGTGGAAAGAGCACAAGCGTGACTTCGACAGCTTCGGCATCTCGTTCGACAACTACTATTCGACCGATGCCGAGGAAAACCGCGTCCTCTGCAACACGATCTACGGCGCGCTTCAGCAAGCGGGGCTGATCGAGGCGCGCGACATCGAGCAGGCCTACGATCCGGTCAAGGAAATGTTCCTGCCGGACCGCTTCATCAAGGGCCAGTGCCCGAAGTGCGGCGCGAAAGATCAATATGGCGACAACTGCGAAGTCTGCGGCTCGACCTATCAGCCGACCGAACTCATCAATCCGTACTCGGTCGTGTCGGGCGCGACGCCCATCCGCAAGACGTCCACGCACTACTTCTTCAAGCTCTCCGATCCGCGCTGCGAGAATTTCCTGCGCGGCTGGGTGAGCGGCCTCGCGCAGCCCGAAGCCACCAACAAGATGCGCGAATGGCTCGGCGACAAGGGCGAAGCCAAACTCGCCGACTGGGACATCTCGCGCGACTCGCCCTACTTCGGCTTCGAGATTCCGGGCGCGCCGGGCAAGTACTTCTACGTCTGGGTCGATGCGCCGGTCGGCTATTACGCGAGCTTCAAGAATCTCGCGGATCGCATCGGCGTGAATTTCGACGAGTGGGTGAAGCCCGGCGCGAAAGCCGAGCAGTACCATTTCATCGGCAAGGACATTCTGTATTTCCACACGCTCTTCTGGCCGGCGATGCTCGAATTCTCCGGCCATCGCACGCCGACCAACGTATTCGCGCACGGCTTTCTGACCGTCGACGGCGCGAAGATGTCGAAGTCGCGCGGCACCTTCATCACCGCGCAGAGCGTGATCGACACGGGCCTCAACCCCGAGTGGCTGCGCTACTACTTCGCGGCGAAGCTCAATAGCACGATGGAAGACATCGACCTGAACCTCGAAGACTTCCAGGCGCGCGTGAACAGCGATCTCGTCGGCAAATACGTGAACATCGCGAGCCGCGCGGCGGGTTTTCTCATCAAGCGCTTCGACGGCCGCGTGCAGGACAGCGCGATGCATCATCCGCTCGTCACGCAATTGCGCTCGGCGATTCCGCAGATCGCGGGCTTCTACGAATCGCGCGAGTATGGCCGCGCGTTGCGCACGACGATGGAGCTCGCCGACGCCGTCAACGCCTACGTCGATACCTCGAAGCCGTGGGATCAGGCGAAGGACCCGGCGAATGCCGTCGCGCTGCATGAGACGTGCAGCGTGAGCCTCGAAGCTTTCCGCCTGCTGTCGCTCGCGCTGAAGCCGGTGCTGCCGAAACTGGCGGAATCGGTCGAAGCGTTCCTCGGCATCGCGCCGCTCGTCTGGGCCGATGCCGCGAAGCCGCTGTCGTCGGCCAATGCGATCAACGCGTACAAGCATCTGACGACGCGCGTCGATCCGAAACAGATCGAGGCTCTGCTGGCCGCGAATCGCGAATCGCTCGCGCCGGCCGCCGAAACGGCCGCGGCCGCGGCTGCTCCGGCCAAGACCGTCGCGAAAAAGCAGGAAGAACCGGGCGTCATCTCCATCGACGATTTCGCGAAGGTCGATCTGCGCATCGCGAAGATCGTCGATTGCAAGGCGGTCGAAGGCTCCGACAAGCTGCTGCAACTGACGCTCGACGTCGGCGAGGACAAGACGCGCAACGTGTTCTCGGGCATCAAGTCGGCCTATCAGCCGCAGGATCTGATCGGCAAGCTCACCGTGATGGTCGTGAACCTCGCGCCGCGCAAGATGAAGTTCGGGCTGTCGGAAGGCATGGTGCTGGCGGCTTCGGCGACGGACGAAAAAGCCGAGCCCGGCCTTTACATTCTCGAACCGCATAGCGGCGCGAAACCGGGCATGAGGGTGAAGTAAGACGGTTCGAAGAACTGAAAAAGGGCACGCGATTCGCGTGCCCTTTTTCGTTGATGCGCGCGCAAGCTCAGTCCGGATCCGGCGTGGAAGAATCCGCCGCCGACGTTCCCGACGCGCCCGACGCCCCCGACGCGGAATCCGCCGCGGACGCGCGCGCAGCCGACGAAGACGACGCCCACAGTCGCGCCCACGAATTGAACCGCCGCGTGTAGGACAGATCGACGCCCTGATAGGTCCCGCCATACGCCGTCACCGCCCAAAACCGCGACAGGTTCAGCGTAGCCTTGACCGCGTTGCCCGCCGATTGCAGCCCCTGCTCATAGCCGATCACGAGCCGCTCGTTGATCGCCTTCGACAGCAGCACAACTTGCGGATCGGTCAGGCCCACTTCGCTCGAACCGACAGTGAATTCGTCCAGCCCGACCGTCTGCGCGATCTTCGCGCCGCCCTTGCTGCCGAGCAGCGCAAGTGCGCTCGTCATCGCGCTCTGCTGGCCGACGTTGTTGCCTTGGTCCGTGCCGTGGCCGAACAGGAGCCACGAGAGCTTTTCGTTGTCGGGCACGCTCGGCTCGGAGATCAGCTTGGCGACCGGCGCCTGCACGGTGCCCGTCACCTGAACGCCCGCCTCGACTTCCTGATTGCGCCGCATCGCGAGAATGTTGATGCCCGGATTCGCCACCGGTCCGTTGAACGTGAAGTAGCCGTTCTCGATGTTCAGCTTGCGCCCGAAGGCCGAGTACGACGAGCCCGGCGTCGTCACGCGCACGTTGCCGACGGCGCGCAGCGGCATGTTCGGCGCGCTCATCGCCGTGATGGTGCCGGCCAGCCCGAGATCCGCGCCCGCGCCCTTGAAGCGGAAGCGATCGCCGAGATTGATTGCGATATTGGCGCGCGGCGTGAACGGCCCGACCGGCTTCTCGGTCGCCGCCGTGATCGGCTGATTGCCGCCCTTGATCGTGCCGTCGGGGCGCTCGATCACGACATCGTCGCCGAGCGAGGGCGCGGAGGATTCCGGCAGGTCGATGAGCGCGTGATCCACCGTGAACTTGCCGTCGATCGCCATGCCGCCCTGCAGCCCCGCGTTGGCGATGGTGGCGCTCCCCGACAGCATCAGCTCGCGATCCGGCGACGCGAACAGTTCCAGCTTGTCCGCGATGATGCTCGCGGTCAGATCGGGCTGCTGCTGGTCGAGCCGCACCTTGCCGGTCGCGCGCAGCGTGCCGCTCGCGCCGTGGAACTCCACCTTCTGAAGATCGACGAGATTCTCGGACAGCGCGATGCGAATGATGCCGTCCTTCAGTTGCACGCCCTGATCGACGACCGTCGCGGAGAGGTTGTCGCCGGTGAGCGAGCCGGACAGATTCGGCTTCGCGACGATCCCCGCGATCACGAGCTTGAGCGCGATCTTCCCGCCCAGCAGATAGTTCGCGCCGAGCATCCCGCCCGTGGTGCGCAGTTCGGGAACGTTCGCGTCGATGCCGCCGGTGAGCGGCGCGTTGTCGTCGAGCGCGAGCATGCCGTCGCGATCGACGAGCGTCGTGTGCACGTTCGCGTCGATCACGCCGATACGGCTCGCCTGCGCATGCAGCGACGCGTTCAGCCGATTACCGCCGCTGAAGTCCACGCGCGCGGCGATGTCCGAGATGCCGAGCGCGGAGAGGCCGCGCGTGCCGTCGATCGTCACGTCGCCGCCGCGCCGCTTGAGCTGCGCGTAGCCCGTCGCGGTCGCGCCGAGCGAGAAGTTCCAGTCGCCGTCGAAGACGAGGTCGGTGCGGATCGGCGGCTCCGCGCCCGTCAGCTCCTGACGCACTTCGAGCAGATGCGGCACCGAAAGGTTCGTGAGCGTGCCCGCCGATTGCAGACGGCCGTTTTCCATCGCGAACGACTTCAGATTCAGCACCGCGCCTTCCGCAACCAGCCGCGTCGCGCCGAGCACGAGGCGCTTCGGACCATAGCTCACCGTCAGCGGCGATTCGAGATTCAGCGACGGCGTGCCCTTGTTCGACAGCTTCGTGATCGAGCCGTCCCAGTGCGGGCCATCGGGCGCGTCGGTGAACTTGCCGGCCGCGCCGAGCGCGAGATTCACCGGCTGGCCGCGCACCTTGCCGGTGGCGGTGACGTCGAGCGTGTGATGCGCGCGCGTGCCGTTCAGATTCGCGTCGAGGTTGGCGACTTCGACGTCCTCCGTGCTCGCATCGCGTGCCTTCAGCGTGAAGACGAGCGCGCCGTTCGCGCCGTCGCGGATATCCGCGCGGCCTTCCGCATGGCCGACGCGGTTCGCGCCGAACACGACGCCATCGGCCTGATAGTTCGCCGCGATATTCGGATGCGCGATCGAGCCGGTCACATCGCCGTCCGCCTTGGCCGTGCCCGTGATGCCGAAGCCGAGGCGCTCCAGCGCGGGCGCATCGACCTTGAAGCGCAGCCGGTCGCCGGGCGCGCCGAAGCTGCCGTTCAGATCGACGTTATTGCCCGCCACCGACAGCGACGCCTTGCTCGGCAACAGCCGCGTGCCCGCGACCTGCACCGTGCCCTCGCCCGTCATCGGCAGATTGTCGTACATGCTGTCGGTGAGCTTGAACGTGGCCTTTGTCGTGAGCGTGGGCGCGAGCTGCCCCGATGCTGCCAGCGTGCCGTTCACGCGGGCTTCGATCACGCGCGCCGGCGCGGCAGGCTTCTTCGGTGCGCCTTTCTTCGCGGGCGCGGGCTTCTGCGCGATCAACTGCTGTTGCAACAGCAGCGGATTGAAGTTGATGATTTTCGCCTTCAGGTCGTAGCTCGAATTGGCGTCCTTCTTGAGCGCGCCGTTGAGTTCGACGCGCCCCTTGCCGACCGAGAGCTTCACGTCGTCGAGCGTGGTCTGCTTCGGATCGAGCTTCACTTTGGCCTGCGCGCGGATCGTTGCTTTCGGATCGTTGAGATCGGCGGTGATCGTCTGCGTGTCGCCCGCGAGGACGATGCCGACCGGCCCGGCGAAATCCGTCGGGCGCAGCGTCGGTTCGATCGCGTTCAGGTCGAGCTTCGCGATCTTCAGGTCGAACTTGCCCTTGCCGCCCGCGAGCGCGCCGCCGCCCGTCACGGTCGCGTTCTTCAGGAGCCGCACATTGAGGTCGGTGATGCTTTGCTCGGAGGCGTCGAGCCGCACGTTCGCGCGCGCGTCGATGAGCGGCAGCAGTTTCTTGTCGATGGAACCGGGCTTCGCGTTGACGATCGACACCGGCCCGCTCACGACGAACGCCTTCGGGTCCGCGCCTTCGACCGGCTTCACCTCGGCGCGCACGGCCAGATCGGCCTCGGGCGCGCCCGGGCTGAATGCCTGCGGATTCACGTGATCGAAGGTGACGAGCGCGGATTTGAGCGGCACGTCGGCGAAGGGCAACGCTTCGACATGCGCGCGTCCGTTGAGCTTCATGCCGCTCGCGTCGACGTCGGCGATCAGGTCTTCCAGCGCGCCGGAAAGCCGCGCGCTCACGTTCACCGTTTCGCCGTTGACCTTGCCGGCATAACCCGCGTCGCCGGAGAGCGGAAACGGACGCGCGCCGCCATCGAGTTTCAGCGACGCCGTCACCGAGCCGAACGGCGTGTCGAGGCGCTGAACGGTCGCCTGATGATGCTGCCCGTCGCTGCGGCCGTTGAACAGCAGCCGCGAGAATTCGGTGGTCGTCGTGCCCTGATGCAGGCGCAGCTTCTCGACGGAGAGATCGTCGATCGCCAGTTGAATCGGAATGCGCAGGTCTTTCGGCAGTTCCGTCTTCTTGCTCGGCTCGTTCGACGGCGCGATGCGGGCATCGACCGTCCCGATGTGCAGATAATCGATCGTGAAGCGCAACGGCTCGCGCGTGAGCGCCCAGCGGCCCGACACGCTGTCGACCGCGATGTCCGTGCCCTTGCCGTCCTTCCAGTGCACGTCGCGCAGTTGCAGGCCGGTCGCGATCGCGCCGCCGTCGAGCTTGCCGGTCAGTTGTCCCTTGAGCAGCGAGGTCGCCGCGTCCCACGCGTAGCGCGTGCCGCGTTCGGTCGTCAGCACGAAGAACACGCCGCCGACCGCGAGCGCGGCGATCAGCACGACGACGAGCACGAGCGCGCCGATCCAGCGCGCAAGCCGCCGCCAGCCGCTTTTGCGCGGCGGCGTCTTCTTCGCGTTGCCGTCGTCGTCGCCGCCTTCGTTGCCGGGCGGCGGGGCTTCGGCGTCCGCTTGCTTCGTCGGGTCCGTCATGCCGGTTCGCTTTCCTTCATCGTTCGCACGCGCATCAGAACGCGATGCCGAGCGTCAGATACGGCTTGATGCTCTTGTTCTTGAATCCATACGCCAGGTCGACATTCACCGGGCCGACCGGGCTGCGCCAGCGCGCACCGACGCCCACGCCCGGCTGGAACACGCGCTCGCTCCAGGTGTCGGTCGCGGTGCCGATGTCGAAGAACACCGCGCCGCCCCAGTCGTGCGTGAACCAGTGTTGATATTCGCTGCTGCCCGTCACCATGTACTTGGTCGGCAAGACCGAGCCCGCGACGTTGTTGCCGATACCCAGATAGCTATAGCCGCGCACCGAGTTCGCGCCACCCGCGCGAAACAGCAGCGACGCGGGCACGCCGCTCGACGGCCCGCTCGTGAACACGCCGCCGAATTCCGCGCGAAACACGAGCAAATCGTTCTTGCCGAGCGGCACATATTGCAGCGCGTTGGTGTAGAGGCGCGCGAACGTCTGATCGGTCATCACGCCCTTGACGGCGAATCCCGCCTCCGCGCGGATGATGTTGCCGCGCCGCGGAAACAGCGGATCGTCGACGTCGCGGCGCACCCAGCTCCATGCGGGCACGAGCGCGCGCGCCGTCGACGGATTCGGCTCGTTTTGCGTCAGGCGATCGTCGTAGAAAGTCAGCGAAAACGTCGTGTCGATGTTCTGACGCGAGCGCGAACGCTGCACGCCGACGCGCGCGCTGTAGATGTTCGTGTCGGAGACATCGGTGATCGTGTAGGAGCCGAACACGGCGTTCACCCAGCCGTGCGAATCGGGCGGCATCGCCAGTTGCACGCGGCCGTACTGCTGCGTCTGGTCGAGCCGGCCGGAAATCGTGAACGGATACGCCTTGCCGAAGGTATCGAGATAGCTGTACGCGCCCTGGATGTGAAAACCGGTGTCGGTCGCGTAACCCACGCCGTAGCGGATGCTGTTGTACGGATACTCGCTCACCTTCACGTGCAGCGGCGTATCGGCCGGCTTGCTGACGTCGTTATCGACATCGATCGCCACGCTCGCGTAGTACGGCGTGTTCTGGATCTGCCGCTGCAGCTCGTTGATGCGCGCGACGTCGTAGATCTCGCCGTCCTGGATCGGATTCACGTGATCGACGATCCACGCGGGATAGCGCTTCGGCCCGCTCACGTCGAGCTTGCCGAGCGTGAAGGTCGGACCGCTGTCGAAGGTCACGGAGAGATCGGCGAGATGCGCGCGCGGATTGATGCGCGCCTGCGAGCGCACGATCTTCGCGCCGAGATAGCGCTTCGATTGCAGCGCCCTCAGCGCGGCGTTCTTCGCGTCGTCCCAGCCGCCTTGCGTGAACGGATCGCCTTCGTTGACCGAAAAGGCGAAGCGCGCCGCGTTCTCCTGCGCGCGGTCCTCGGTCGTGACCGCGCCGGTGAAATGCAGTTGCACCGAAGCGATCATCGTTCGCGGGCCGGGATCGACGCTCACCTTGACGTTGCGTTTGTCGTCGACGGTCGTGACGTCCGTGCGCACGACCGGCGTGAAATAGCCTTCGGTCGCGACGAGATCGCGCACGTCCTTGGGCGTCGCGGTGACGAGGAACTGGAACTGGTCGTCGCTCACGTCGTCGCGCTTGGCGAAGCGGGCGATGTCGAGGTTCTCCTTGAGCAGCTTCTTCACGCTGCGCGGCGCGTCGACATCGACCTCGTACTTGGCGAATGCGGGCGTGGCGAGGCCGAACGCGATCAACGCGACGATCAGGGCCGGCCAGCGTCGCGCGCCTGGCGGCATCACGCGCAACGCGCGCAGCGGATCAAACGAACGCCCCGCCAAACGTGACCTCCGGCATCGGGATGAGTGGGAATGAAAGGAAAACGTGCAGCCGATGTGCAAGCCGGGCGCAGGCGCTATTTCACCACATCGGCGTGCGCCGGCACCGTAAGACGGCCGATCTCGCGCGAGACGTGGGCCTTTTTGACGGCTGTGCGTCTGCCGGGTTCCGCAAAACTTGCACGCGCGTGCGCCTTTCGAGACGCGAAACAGCGGCGCGCCGATATGCGTTGCCGCCGCACGCTTGCGGTAAAATTGCGCCAAAAGGCAAAATCACAGGCGCGATGCGGGTTGCCGCGTGCGCCGATATCGTCAAAAGAGGCTTGTCGCCTCGACCCCAACGGAAGCCGGATCATGTATCAGTCGGATATCACCCAGTTCATCAATCAGTTGAAAGAGCAAAAGCCGTCGCTGGAAGAAGAACAGCGCCGCGGCCGCGCGCTTCTGTGGGACAAGCAGCCGATCGACCTCGACGAGCGCAGCTCGCAGCAGCAGGCGCGCGTGAACCAGACGCCCTACGTCTACTACCAGAACTTCTGAACGTGAGCGCAGCCGGCCACGAGCCGCAATCGTCCGCGCATGCGCCGCACGAGGGCAAGCGCGACGACGCACGGGAAGACCGGGCGGTGGCGCTCGCCACGCCCGCGACTGATTCGACGCCCGACACCATCGACGGCGTCGCGATCGCGCATCTTTACGGCGAGCCGCTCTGGAAGCTGCCCACTGACCTCTACATCCCGCCCGACGCGCTCGAAATCTTTCTCGAAGCGTTCGAAGGCCCGCTCGACCTGCTGCTCTACCTCATCCGCAAGCAGAACTTCAACGTGCTCGACATCCCGATGGCGGATGTCACCGCGCAATACCTGGGCTACGTCGACCAGATCCGCGAATCGAATCTGGAGCTCGCGTCGGAATATCTGCTGATGGCGGCGATGCTGATCGAGATCAAGTCGCGCATGCTGCTGCCGGTCAAGAAGGCCGACACCGGCGAGGACGCCGAAGACCCGCGCGCCGAACTCGTGCGCCGTCTGCTGGAATACGAGCAGATGAAACTCGCGGCGCAGAAGATCGACCAGTTGCCGCAACTCGGCCGCGACTTCCTGCGCGCGGACATCTATATCGAGCAGTCCGCCGAGCAGCGCTTCCCCGATGTCGACATGAACGACCTGCGCGCCGCGTGGGCCGACGTCATCAAGCGCGCGAAGCTCGTGCAGCATCACAAGATTTCGCGCGAGGAGCTTTCGGTGCGCGAGCACATGAGCGTGATCCTGCGGCGGCTGCAGACCGCGCGCTTCATGGAGTTCACGGAGCTTTTCGACACTTCGCGCGGTGTGCCGGTGGTCGTCGTGAACTTCATCGCGATGCTGGAGCTGTCGCGCGAATCGCTGATCGAAATCACGCAGCCCGAGCCATACGCGCCGATCTACGTGAGACTCGCGTACTCGCCCGCCTAGAATTCGCTTATCCATTCCCTAGCCTCGGTGCGACGCTGAATCACGCCGCCCGCCAGGAGACACCCGCTCGATGAAAGTCATCAGCTCCATCCATGAACTGCGCGACCAGTTGCGCGGCCAGAACCGAACCGCCTTCGTCCCGACGATGGGCAACCTCCACGAAGGCCATCTCTCCCTGATGCGCCTCGCGCGCCAGCATGGCGATCCGGTCGTCGCGAGCATCTTCGTGAACCGTCTGCAATTCGGCCCGAACGAGGATTTCGACAAATATCCGCGCACGCTTCAGGACGACATCGACAAGCTGCAGAAAGAAAATGTCTACGTGCTGTTCGCGCCGACCGAGCGGGACATGTATCCGGAGCCGCAGGAGTATCGCGTGCACCCGCCGCACAATCTCGGCGACATTCTCGAAGGCGAGTTCCGCCCCGGCTTCTTCACGGGCGTGTGCACCGTCGTCATGAAGCTGATGTCGTGCGTGCAGCCGCGCGTCGCGGTGTTCGGCAAGAAGGACTATCAGCAGCTGATGATCGTGCGCGCCATGTGCCACCAGTTCGCGCTGCCTACGGAAATCGTCGCCGCTGAGACCGTGCGCGACGAGGACGGACTCGCGCTGTCGTCGCGCAACCGGTTCCTGTCGGCGGCTGAGCGCGCCGAAGCGCCCAAGCTCGCCGAGCAGTTGCAGCGCGTGCGCGAAGCGGTGCTGTCGGGCAATCGCGATATCGCCGCACTCGAGCGCGACGCGATGAACGCGCTCGCCGAGCGCGGCTGGAAACCCGATTACATCAGCGTGCGCAAGCGTTCGAACCTGCTGCCGCCGGGCGAAGCTGACGTCGACGCAAACGCCGCGCTCGTCGTGGTCGCGGCCGCGAAACTCGGCTCGACGCGCCTCATCGACAATCTCGAAATCTGAAGGAAGCATCATGCAACGCACCATGCTCAAATCGAAGATTCACCGCGCGACGGTCACGCACTGCGAGTTGCACTACGAAGGCTCGTGCGCGATCGACGAGAACCTGCTCGAAGCCGCGAACCTGATGGAGAACGAGCAGATCGACATCTGGAACGTGAACAACGGCGAGCGTCTGACCACGTATGCGATCAAGGGCGAGCGCGGCAGCGGCATGATTTCGCTGAACGGCTCGGCCGCGCGCCGCGCGCAACTGGGCGATCTCGTGATCATCGCGGCGTTCGCGCAGGTCGACGAGGAAGAGATCAAGGCGGGCTGGAAGCCGAATCTCGTGTTCGTCGACGACGACAACCGTATCAAGGGCAGCCGCGATCACGTGCCGACGCAGAACTGGACGTAATCGCCGCTTCCCTGGCACGAGCCGGCGCTTTCCTGCGGGACGCCGGCTTTTTTATTTTTTGGACACCCATTCGATGATCGGCGCCCACTGCTCCAGATCTTTCTCGACGCGGCTCTTCGCCACGTCCCAGATCGTGAGGCCGTGCGCGGCGAGCTGGACGTAGTTCTGCGTATCGCGCAAAAAGCCGAGCACGGGCAGATCGAGCCCTTCGACGAAGCGATGCAACTGGTCCGCCGAGCGCGTGCGCGCGTCCACGCGCATGCCGACCACACCGACCTGGATCGCCCCTTTGCGCACCGCCTTTTCCTTTGCGAGTCTGGCGAGAAAGTCCTGCGTCGCGAGGATATCGAACATCGACGGCTGCAGCGGCACGATGACCTTGTCCGCCAGTTCCAGCGCCAGCGCGAGACGATTGCCGTGCACGCCGGCGGGTGTATCGACGACGGCTTTCTCCAGACCTTTGGGCGGCTTCGCCGGAGAATCGACGTCGATGTTCCATTCCTCGATCTTCGGCAGCGTATCGACGCGCAGCGAAAGCCACGCGTGCGACGAGCGCTGCTTGTCGAGATCGGCGAGCGCGACCCACTCGCCTTCCGACGCGAAATGCCCGGCCAGATTGGTTGCGAGCGTGCTTTTGCCTACGCCGCCTTTCGGATTTGCCACCACGATCACGGTCATGAAGTGTCCCGGATTTTGTTGAGCGCGCGGGCGTTTGGCCGCCCGGCGCGCACGATTTTCGTCGTTACAAGAACAGGTGCATGATTCGAGCGTTGATATTATCGGCAAAAGTGATGCATCCGGCACGCTGGCCGAACGGCCGTGCCGTATTCTCCGCCAATATCGGCATTCGTCATCTTTTCCGACTCCTACCGCCCATGACCCAGCTCCGTCCCGATGTCACGCTCGATTTCCTGCGCAATCGCCAGAAAGGCCGCCTGCCCGATCTGCTCGGCGTGCAACTGATTTCGCTCGATCAGGGTGAACTGAACGGCGAACTCACGATCCGTCCGGAACTGCTCGCGCCCAACGGCTTTCTGCACGCGGCGACCGTCGTCGGCCTCGCGGATACGTGTTGCGGCTATGCGTGCATCGCGCATCTGCCGGAGAAGGCGCAGAACTTCACGACGCTCGAGCTGAAGAGCAACCACGTTTCGACGGCGCGCGAAGGGAAGATCGTCGCGAAGGCCACGGCCGTGCATCTCGGGCGCAGCACGCAGGTGTGGGACGCGACCGTGACGAACGGGGATGGCAAGCTCATCGCGATGTTTCGCTGCACGCAGATGATTCTTTATTGAGCGAAGGACACTTTATACCGTGGCGATGAACAACGACCTCCGGCAAAGGCTGACGCCCACGGAGGCCGTCTCACGCACGCTCAAGCCGGTGGAATCATTGAGACAACCGTTCCTACAAGAAGCAACGCCGGCAGGGCCAGCAATGCGGCGGACTGCAATATCTGGTACCAGCGAGAACTTCGCGCTTCGCTGCGCAGTCCGGCCAAGAAGGCAACCAGCGATAGCGCGCCGATGAACCAGAGAATGTAAGCTGCGTCACCGTCGGCTAGCATCGACGCATAGCCAAGGAGTTCGGAATTCGCGATCAACTGTTGAACTCCAGGAAATTCCATCGGTAGGGCTCGAAGAACTTGAGGTAATCCTTCTGGACGCTTCCCGTATCATTGTTTCTGTAGTCCCAGCCAGCACCCGCACTGCGGATGAACTGGCCCGTCTCGGGAGGCATACCCGCATAGGCGCGCTGATCAGGGTCGGCGGAATTGCGCCCAAACACTTTGTTGATCCAGGTGATGGGCTTGTGAATCTCCCAGTTGGAATTGCCTTGCGAGATGTCGATCCGCGAATCAGTTCTGTGCGTAACCACCTGAACATGATGAGCGCGACCGCCGGTCGCCCGACCTTTGCTGTCGTGAGCAAGCGCCAATATGTCGCCAGCCATCAAGTCTGAAGGACCGGACAGTCGAATCGTGTTCGTTCCGATTCGCTGCATGTCGGGCGCGCCGAACGAGGCCATGACCATGCTGATAAATCCACGGCGCGTTTGCGGATAGTTCTCGTGGTAATCGGGGTCGTAAATGTCCATGTTGCGATATTCCCGAACGCCATCGGTGAGCTTGACGGGAAGGCCTCGCTCCGAGGCGAATGAGCACAACAACTCGATAGCAAAATCTTCGCAGGTGAACCGTCGTCCAGACATGTGAGCGACTTCCGCAAGATGAGGCACCGCCGCATGATAGGCGTCGACGTCCGGCTCAGTCCATGCTCGCATTGTTTTCCAGTAGACCTTGAGCTTGCAGGTGTAAGGCGTTTCGTCTTCGCTACGTGTAAGTGGTGCCCAAATAACGTCGCCGGTGCCGCTCATTGCCTTGCCTCCCAAAGCGCCACCCCGATTCGCTGATTGGCCTTTCCGGCTTTCACGAGCGTCCGCCCGTCGCTGTCGGTGACGACGGAACTAGTCTGCCCGTCGACGTCAGTAAGATGAACGCGAATGCCCGCGACTGGCGTTCCGTATTCATCGATGAATCGAAAGAGCCGGTTGAACCCGTCGCTTCGACTCTCGGATAGCCGGCTGCCGTCACTCGCGTAACCCATTGCGGCAAGTTCACCGTCTCCGAACGACATCCATGCGTTGTGCATCGACGCAATCAACAGGGGGAACGGTCTGCATTTGCAGATACAGAGGTCGCCCTCGAGCGCAGCCTGTTTGCCGTGAATCGTGTGCGGCCGGGTCGGCCCCGCGCCAGCGATATAACCTTCAGACTTACATGACGGACAACGCACGCGAGCGCCGTGATAAGACTGTGCTTTTCCGTGATTCATTGAGCGCGAATCACCTTCGGTCACGATTCCGCCCCGTGTCGTCATGTCGCCTGCAACGATGAAGTACCGCTTCATTTTTTTGTATTCTCCTTTCGCGACCGGAGTCACGGGAGAAACAAAGCTAACCGAAAGCGCGATCGGTCAGCAGTCAAGATTTGTCACGAGGACGACGCACGTTGCAGTCCTGGCACGTTGGCACGCGTCAACAAAACGACGCTCGCAACGCGTCAAGATCAAGCGATTCCGCGAACGAATCCGCGAGCCGATCGAGCGACGCCTCGCGCAGCGCCGGGTAATCGAGCGGCTCGGCGCCCTCAACACCCGCCCACGCGAGCAACGCGGCGCAGGCTTCGGGCGTATCGAACACGCCGTGCAGATAGGTCGCGGCGATCTGATCGTCGTCGGAAACGGCGCCGTCGAAGCTTCCCGAATCAAGCGCGACGAGCGGCCGCGCGAGCGCCGCTCCATGCGTGCGCCCCATGTGGATTTCATAGCCACGCACGGGCGCTCCCGTATCGCCAATCGTCAATCGTCCGACGACGTTCTCCAACTGCTTGCGCTGCGTCAGCACCGTGGAAAGATCGAGCAACCCGAGCCCGTTCACGCAACCTGCCGCGCCTTCGACGCCATCCGGATCATCGATCGTGCGTCCCAGCATCTGCATGCCGCCGCAAATGCCCAGCACCTTGCCGCCATAACGCAGATGCCGCTCGATCGCGCGATCCCAACCGTTCTCGCGCAGCCACGCGAGATCGCGTTGCACGCTCTTCGAGCCGGGCAGCACGATGAGATCGGCGGCGGGCGGCGCGATGCCCGCGCGCACATAGCTGAAATCGACCTGTGCGTGCGCGCGCAGCGCATCGAAATCCGTGTGATTGCTGATGCGCGGCAGCGCCGGCACGATCACCTTCAACGCGGCCGCATCGCGGCGCACGTGCGGCTGGCTCGGCAGCATGTCTTCGGCGTCGAGCGTGAGGCCGTGCAAATACGGCAGCACGCCGAACACCGGCTTGCCCGTTTGCGCGACGAGCCAGTCGAGCCCCGGTTCGAGCAAGCCGATATCCCCGCGAAACCGGTTGATGACGAAGCCGCGAACGCGCGCCCGCTCGCTTTCCGACAGACACGCCAGCGTCCCGACGAGATGCGCGAACACGCCGCCGCGATCGATATCGGCGACGAGCACGACCGGGCAATCGACGCGCTCCGCGAAGCCCATGTTGGCGATATCGCCGTCGCGCAGATTGATCTCGGCGGGACTGCCCGCGCCTTCGACGATCACCGCTTCGAATTCGTCTTGCAGACGCGCGTAGGACGCGAGCACGGCGTCGAACGCGATGCGCTTGTAATCGTGATACGCGCGCGCATCGAGGTTCGCGTGCGCATGACCGTGGATGATGACCTGCGCGCCGCGATCGCTCGTCGGCTTGAGCAGCACCGGATTGAAGTCGATGCGCGCAGGCACGCCCGCCGCGACCGCCTGCAAAGCCTGCGCGCGGCCGATCTCGCCGCCGTCGATGGTCACCGCGCTGTTGAGCGCCATGTTCTGCGGCTTGAACGGCGCGACCCGCACGCCACCGCGCCGCGCGAGTCGGCACAGGCCCGCGACGAGCGTGCTCTTGCCGGCATCGGACGTCGTGCCCTGGATCATCAGCGTGCCGCGTGGCGTGAAAGACATCGGGAGATTCCCATGAAGAGCGACGCGCTATCTTAGCCCGTCAGTACAATATTGCGATGACCCCCGATCTCACTTTCATCCTCGGCGGCGCGCGCTCCGGCAAGAGCGCCCGCGCGGAACGTCTTGCCGCCGAAAGCGGGCTGCCCGTCACGTATATCGCGACCGCGCCGATCGAACATCTGGGCGATGCGGAGTTTGCCGAGCGCGTGCGGCATCATCGCGAGCGCAGGCCCGCGCACTGGTCGCTGATCGAAGCGCCGCTCGATCTCGCGGGCGCATTGCGCGAAGCGGATCGCGCCGGGCATTGCGTGCTGATCGACTGCCTGACGCTGTGGCTCGCGAATCTGCTCTTCACATCGGCGAGCGCGAGCGAAGAAATCGCCGTTTTGCCCGACAGCGCGCGCGAAGCCTTCGCGCAATTCGATGCGGCGCTTGCGAGCGTGCGCGGCAAGGTCATCGTCGTGAGCAATGAAATCGGTCTGGGTGTCGTGCCGCTTGGCTCGGTCACACGTTTTTACGTCGATGAACTCGGCCGCCTGAATCAGCGCGTCGCCGCCGCGAGCGCACACGCGACGCTGGTGGTCGCGGGTCTGCCGCTCGCGCTCAAGGGATAAGCGCGATGCTCCTTCTCTCCGCCTACGCGATGGCCCTGCTCGCGGTGCTCGGCGTGATCGTCGATCGCATCTTCGGCGAGCCGCGCGCGCGGCATCCGCTCGTCGGCTTCGGCAAGCTCGCGACGCAACTCGAAGCGCGCATGAACACCGGCCGTCGTGCGCGGCCGGCGGGCATCGTCGCGTGGTTCGTGCTCATCGCGCCGCCGGTCGGTATCGCGTGGCTGCTCGTCGGCGCGCTGCCGTTCGCCTATGCGTGCCTCGTGCATGTGCTGCTGCTGTGGTTCGCGCTCGGCGCGAAGAGCCTGCGCGAACATATCGCGCCCATTGCGCGCGCGCTGAGCTTCGGCGATATCGACCACGCGCGCGCGCTGACCTCGCGCATCGTGTCGCGCGACACGTCGCAGGCCGACGAAAACGCGCTCTCGCGCGCGGCCGTGGAATCCGCGCTGGAAAACGGCAACGACGCGATCTTCGGCGCGATCTTCTGGTTCGCCATCGCGGGCGGCCCGGGCGCGCTGATGTTCCGCCTGGCCAACACGCTCGATGCGATGTGGGGCTATCGCACGCCGCGCTACCTGCGCTTCGGCTGGGCGGCCGCGCGCTTCGACGACGTGCTCAACTTCATTCCCGCGCGTCTCACGGCTGCGAGCTACGCGCTCGCCGGCGATACGCACATGGCCTGGCACTGCTGGCGCACGCAAGCGCGCTCGTGGGACAGTCCGAACGCCGGTCCCGTGATGGCCTCGGGCGCGGGCAGTTTGAACGTGCTGATCGGCGGCGCGGCGGTTTATCACGGCGTGCTCGAAACGCGCCCGACGCTCGGCGCGGGTCACACGGCGAACCCGAAGCATGTTGTCGCGGCGTTGAGGCTCGTCGAGCGCGCGATGCTGATGTGGCTCGTGGCGCTGCTGGTCTTCGCCGCGATCAGCGTAACCACGAGCGGCTGACATGACGCATCCGATCCGGCACGGCGGCAATCTGCGCGAAGCCGCGCAACGCTACGCGATTCCTTTCGACGACTGGCTCGATCTCTCGACGGGCATCAATCCGCGCGGCTTTCCGGTGCCGCCCGTGCCGCCCGATGCATGGCGGCGTCTGCCCGAAGACGACGACGGCCTCGCCGATTGCGCCGCGCGCTATTACGGCGCGCCTTTCGCGTTGCCGGTCGCGGGCTCGCAGGCGGCGATCCGCGCGCTGCCTGCGCTCTTGCGACGCGCGACGGCGGGCGTCGCGCCGCTCGCTTACGGCGAATATGCGCCGGCGTTCGCGCGCGCCGGACACGCAATCGCGACGCTCGATGTCACCGGGCGCGACTTGCCCGATACGCTCGATCACGTCATCGTCGCGAATCCGAACAACCCGACGGCGGAACGCATTTCACGCGAAACCCTGCTGCATTGGCACGCGCAGCTTGCATCGCGCGGCGGCACATTGATCCTCGATGAAGCGTTCGCGGATGTCGATCCCGCGTCGTCGCTGGCGAGCGAATCCGCGCGCGAAGGGCTGATCGTGCTGCGTTCGGTCGGCAAGTTCTTCGGGCTTGCGGGCATCCGCGCGGGCTTCGTGCTGGCCGCGCCTTCGATCGTCGATGCATTGCGCGACGCGCTCGGCGCGTGGACCGTCGGCGGTCCGGCGCGTCACGCGGTCATGGCCGCATTCGCCGATATCGACTGGCAGCGCGACACGCGCGAACGGTTGCAACGCGACGGCGCACGCCTCGCCGCGTTGATCGCGAGCCACGGCTTCGACGTGCGCGCGACGCCACTTTTCGCGTGGACACCGACGCCCGAAGCCAAAGCGCTTCAACACGCGCTCGCGTTGCGTGGCATCTGGACGCGTCTCTTCGATCTGCCCGGCATGACGCCGAGCCTGCGCATCGGATTGCCGGGCGCGGAAGGCGACTGGGCGCGCCTGTCGCTCGCGTTGCGGGAGGTTTGCGCGTGATCTTGCGTGGTGTGATCGCCTTGCTGATCGGCTTCGCTGTTGGGCAAGCGCATGCGATCACCGTCACCGATGACAGCGGCGCACCGGTCACGCTCGCGAAGCCCGCGGAACGCGTCGTCAGTCTCGCGCCGCATGTGACCGAACTGCTGTTCGCGGCGGGCGGCGGCGCGCGCATCGTCGGCGCGGTGACGTATAGCGATTATCCGAAGGAAGCGCAGGCGATTCCTCGCGTCGGCGACAACAAGGCGCTCGATCTGGAACGCATCGTCGCGTTGCATCCCGATCTGATCGTCGTGTGGCGGCATGGGAACGCGGCGCGTCAGATGGACCGGCTGACGGCGCTCGGCATTCCGATCTACTTCAGCGAGCCGAAACATCTCGACGAAATCGCCGCGAGCATCGACAAGCTGGGCGCGCTGCTTGGCACGCAAGCGCAGGCACGCGCGAGTGCGGATGCGTTCAGGCGCGATATCGCGCAACTGCGCGCGCGTTATGCGGCGCGGGCGCCCGTGAGCGTGTTCTATCAGGTCTGGGACGATCCGCTGATGACGCTCAATCGCGACAACGTCTTCGACGAAGTGATCGGGCTGTGTGGCGGCGTGAACGTGTTCGCGGCGGAAAAGCCGCGCGTGCCGACGATATCGACCGAAGCCGTGCTCGCGGCGAATCCCGAAGCTATCGTCACTGCGACGCCCGGCGCGACGAAACCTGATCGCCAGTTGCCTGCGCTTGAGCGATGGAAGCGCTGGACATCGTTGACGGCGGTCGCGCGGGGGAATCTCTTTGGGATCGATGGGGATCTCATCAACCGGCCGACTCCTCGGCTCGCAATTGGTGCGGCGGAGCTTTGCCGCGATCTTGAAATTGCGCGCGGGCGGCGGGGGAAATAGCTGGGTTTTCGCCGGATCCCGTTTTGTTGTTGGTTTATTAGCACTGCCCCTCCCCGGGGCGGGGGTCACTTTCTTTGCTGCTGCAAAGAAAGTAACCAAAGAAACAGCTATCCCCAGCCTAAGCACTTCACACCGGCCGCGGCACAGGCGATTGGCCTAATGGCCCGGCAGTAGCGAGTGCCCCCACAAGCAGATAAGGGCTTGGACCGCGCACGGTCTGACACATCGCACCACAGAACAAACTGGTTCAGCACCAAATAGCTCCGGCCCGCTACGCGGCCGATGGGTCAATCGGATTAGCCGACGCTTCTTCGATGGTTTCCCTCGCATACCCAACGGCAGCGCGTAGCGCTGTGCCGAAGCTCTTTCGTGCTGAACCAGCACGCCAAAACATTTGGTGTGGCAGACCGTGCGCGAGCCAAGCCCGGTAAGTCCTTTGGGGGCGACACTTAGGCGAGTGCCATCGCGGGCTGGCAAGCATGGCCAAACTGCGTGTGACCGCGGGCGGTGAGAAGCTGCTTTCTTTGGTTACTTTCTTTGCAGCAGCAAAGAAAGTGACCCCCGCCCCGGGGAGGGGCAGTGCTAATAGACCGACACGAAACCGGGATCCGGCAAAGCCCTAAGCATTCCACCGCACCACAACCCACTCCCCCCGCACGCACCTAAACCAACCAACCCCACCAAAATCAATCGACCATTGCAACGCGTTCTCATAAGAAATACCGAGAAGATGCGCCGCAAGCACGCGCATAACCCCCGCATGGGCGACAACATGCACAGCACTCCGCCCGACGCATGTCGCCTCAAACCACCCAACGACCCGCTGCGCGAACTGCGAAAAACTCTCACCGCCATGCGGACGAGCATGTTCGATATCACCGGCCCAATCATCGATGAGCGCGCGATCGATCGCATCCCACGCGCGGCCTTCCCACGCGCCGAAGTGCATTTCAGAGAGACGCGCGTCGATATGCGCATCGACGGAAAGAACCTGCGCCAGCGACGCGCATCGCACAAGCGGGCTCGCGTGCCATCCATCGACACATGCGGGCACGTTCAACGCCTTCATCCGCGCCGTCAATGCGGCGGCAAGATCGCGCACATCGCACCGCAAGGGCACATCGGTTTGCCCATAGCACACGCCCGCTTCGATAGCGACTTCCGGATGTCGAATCAGGACGAGATCCATGCGAGCCCGATGAGATAGATCGTGATTTCGAACACTTGCTGCGCGAAGCCAAGGCAATCGCCCGTATAGCCGCCGATGCGACGCACGAAGTATCGCCCGATAAAAAAGCGCAAAACGATCAGCACGCCGATCGTGAAGCACGCGAGCTTCCAGTCGATCACGAAGAGCCACGGCAGGCCGAACACGAGCGCCAGCGCAAACGACGCAAGACTCATGCGCTGCGCGACCGGCTTGGACTTGCCTTCGGCGCGCACGTAATCGAGCGTGACGAGATAGCTGATCGCGAACGCGCGGCTCGCGGCATGCGCGGCGATCATCGTCATCGCGACGCGTTGCGGCGGCGACGCAGCGAGCGCCTGCCACTTCAACGCAATCGCAATCACCAGCGCAATCGCGCCGAACGCACCGATGCGCGAGTCGTGCATGATGCGCAACGCATCCTCGCGCGTGTACGCGCCGCCGAACGCATCGACGCAATCCGCGAGTCCGTCTTCATGGAACGCGCCGGTCATGACGAGCGTCGCGGCCATCGAAAGCAACACGGCGACGCCCGCCGGAAACACGCGCAGCGCCACGAGATAGACGAGCGCCGCAACGCCGCCGACCATCGCGCCGACGAGCGGAAAGTAACGCGCCGCCGCGTTCAGATATTCGCGCTCGAAGCCGACCCAGCGCGGCACCGGCACGCGCGTGAAATAGCCGAGCGCCGTGAAGAAGTAGCGCAGTTCGTCGAGCGGTCGCATCAATCGGCTTTGTTCGACACACCCGCCGACTCGAAGCTCGCCATCTCGTCGATGAACGCGACGGCCGCGCGCAGGATCGGCAATGCGAGCGCCGCGCCCGTGCCTTCGCCGAGCCGGAGATCGAGTTCCAGCAGCGGCGCGGCATCGAAATGCGCGAGCATACGCCGATGCCCGGTTTCGTTCGACGCATGCGCGAACACGCAGTAATCGAGCACCTCGGGCGCGATCTTCGCGGCCACCAGCAACGCCGACGTCGCGATGAAACCATCGACGAGAATCGTCATGCCTTCGCAGGCGGCGGCGAGATACGCGCCCGCGATCATCGCGATCTCGAAGCCGCCGAAGGTCGCGAGCGTGTCGATCGCATCGCCTTCATTGCGATGCAGCGCGAGCGCGCGGCCGAGCACATCGCGCTTGTGCGCGAGGCCGTGATCGTCGAGGCCCGTGCCGCGCCCGACGCATTCGTCGATCGGCAGATCGCACAGACGGCTCATCAGACACGCCGCCGCCGACGTATTCGCGATGCCCATCTCGCCGAAGCCGATCACGTTCGTGCCGAGCGACGCGTGATGCCGCACGCGCGCAGCGCCCCGCGCGATGCCTTCGAGCGCGGTCTCGCGCGACATCGCAGGCTCTTGCGCGAAGTTGCGCGTGCCGAGCCCGAGCGACAGACGTTCGTATCCGTGATCGATGGGAATCGGTGTCGCGACGCCCGCATCGACGACTTCGAGCGACATGCCGACCGAGCGCGACAGCGCGTTGATCGCCGCGCCGCCCGTCAGAAAATTCGCGACCATCTGCGCCGTCACTTCCTGCGGAAACGAACTCACGCCCTCTTTCGCGATGCCGTGATCGCCCGCGAACACGATCATCGCGGGACGTTCGATGCGCGGCTTCGTCGTGCGCTGGATCAGGCCCATTTGCAGCGCGAGGGATTCGAGCCGCCCGAGACTGCCGGGCGGCTTCGTCTTCATGTCGATGATGCGGCGCAGTTCGGCTTCAGGCGCGCGGTCGAGTGCGCGGGGCAACGGGATGTCGTTGAGCGTGGACATCGAAATTCCTTCAAGGGCGATGAATGGAAGGCACGAGCGCTTCATGCTCGCCGTCGCGGATCAGCGCGAGCGGATAGCCGAATGCCGCGCTCGCGCGTTCGGGCGTGAGGACATCGGCGACGAGGCCCGCGTGCGCGCCGCCGTGACCGTCGAGCAGCAGCGCGTGTGTCGCGAAACGGCGCGCGAGATTCAGATCGTGGCACGAGAAGATTACGGTGCGCTTGTGCTCGCGCGCGGCGTCGCGCAACGCGTGCAGACAGTCGATCTGATGATGCAGGTCGAGATGCGAGAGCGGTTCGTCGAGCAACAGGCACGGCGCGTTCTGGCACAGCACGGCGGCCAGTGCGACGCGCTGGCGTTCGCCGCCCGAGAGCGTCAGCACGTCGCGCGAGGCGAAGGACGCGAGGCCGAGCGTGACGAGCGCCGCGCGCGCCGCGCTGCGGTCGTCTTCGCTCTCCCAGCCCCAGCCGGTGAGATACGGAAAGCGGTTGAGCAGCACGGTGTCGAGCACGGTCGCGCTGAAGGCGTCGTGCGTGGCTTGCGGCATCAACGCGCGTCGACGGGCGAGGTCAGCCGCGCGCCATGCTGCAAGCGCGCGGCCATCGAGCGACACGCGGCCCGAAGCGGGTTTCGCGAGACCGGCGAGCACGTTGATGAGCGTCGTCTTGCCCGCGCCGTTCGGCCCGGCGATGCACCATACTTCGCCCGCCGCGATCGTCTGCGTGAGACCGTCGATGAGCGTGCGCGCGCCCGCGCGAAGCACGATGGCATCGAGATGCAGGCTCATCGCGGTCTCCGCAGGAGCATCCACAGGAACATCGGCACGCCGATCAACGCCGTCACGACGCCCACCGGCAATTGCGCGGGCGCGATCACGGTGCGCGCGGCGAGATCGGCGGCCATCACGGCGAGGCCGCCCGCGAGCGCGGCGGCGGGCACGAGCATGCGCTGATCGTTGCCGAACGCGAGGCGCAGCAGATGCGGCACGACGAGTCCGACGAAGCCGATGGTCCCCGCCGTCGTCACCGCAGCCGCCGCGGCGATCGATGCGACGAGATACACACGCAAGCGCAAGCGCTCGACCGGCACGCCGAGCGCACGCGCGGTGGCATCGCCGCGCAGCAGCACGTTCAGTTGCGGCGCGACCGGAACGATCGCGACGAGCGCGACAGCGAGCGCGATCAACGCGGGCCACGGCGCCGCCGCGCCATTGAGATCGCCCGTCAGCCAGAAGATCATGCCGCGCAGCCGGTTCTCGGGCGCGATGCTCAGAATCAGCGTGATCAGCGCGCCCCATCCCGATGCAATCACGACGCCCGTCAGCAAGAGTCTCGGCGACGCATCCTGTCCGCTTTGCCAAAGGTCCTTGCGCGCGAGTCCGAGCACGACGACGATCGATGCGAACGCGCCCGCGCACGCCGCGATATCGACGCCCCACCACGGCACCGATGCGAGCATCGCGGCAAGCGCGAACGTCGCCGCGCCGCCGGATACGCCGAGCACGTACGGTTCCGCGAGCGGATTCCTCAGCAGCACTTGCAGCAGCGCGCCGGCCATCGCGAGCAGCGCACCCGTTGCGAAGCCCGCGAGCGCGCGCGGCAAACGTAGCGTCAGCACGATCTCATCGGCGATATCGGGTGTCGCGGCGTTCGCGTGAAAGAGCGCGCCGAGCGCACGCGATACGGGCAACGTCACGCTGCCCGTCATGAGCGACGCCACGAGCACGACGAACGTCGCGACGCCGAGCGCGATCCAGATCGCGGCCGCGCGGCTCGCGTTCATCGCGTGCGGACGCGCAAGCCGCTCAGGCGCGTGGCTCACGACGGATGCCAGCCCAACGTGATGTACGCGCCGCGCCGTGGCGTGTTGTACGAGTACGCAAGTTCATAGTCCTTGTCGAACAGATTGTCGATGCGCGCCGTGACGTACCACGACTTCGAGATGTCGTAGCGCGCCGAAAGATTCACGATGCCATACCCCGCGAGCGTCGAATCGTAGTCGCTGCGCTGCCCGCTCACGATCCACTCGCCGCCGACACGCCAGCGCCCGATCGTGCGATGCGCCGTGAGCGTCGCGAAACGCCGCGCGCGCCGCGTCAGATCCTCGTGATTCGTCTCGTCGACGGGATTCTGGAACGTGACGCCCGCGCGCACATCGGTTGCGCCGACATGTCCCGCCCACGATCCCTCGATGCCCTGCACCTTCGCGCGCCCGACGTTCTGCGCGACATAGTAGAAACCGCCGTCGGACACATAGTCGATCAGATTCGAATAGCGCGTCTGGAACAGCGTTACGCGCGCGACGCCGAGCGCATTCGATGCGTACTGCAATGCCGCCTCGACCGAATGGCTGCGCTCCGGCTGAATCGACGGATTGCCGCTGAACGGATAGTAGAGATCGTCGAAGCTCGGCGCGCGAAACGATGCCGCATAGCTCGCGCTCGCCTTCCAGTGCGCATCGAAGTTATACGCGTAGCCCAGATAGTAGCTGTTCGCGCCGCCGAAATCGGAATACTGGTCGTGACGCAGATTCGCCTGCAATTCGCTCGCGCCGATGTGCCCCACATAGCCCGCGAACACCGAATTCACGTGACGATCGGGCGCGCTGAGCTGATCGGAATCGAGCGTCTGATCGAGATGCTCGTAACCGAAGAGCAGCTTGTGCGCGTCGCTGATTTTGAAGTCGTTCTGCCACGTGTATTGACGGTTCTCCGAATTGAAGCGGTTCGTATAGACGCCGTTCTGCTCGATGTTCGCGCGGTCCTGTCCCTGCGCGATCGTGAAGTGCGTGGTCCAATCGCCGGTGATTTTGCCGTTCGCGAACACCGACGCCGAGCGCACGCGATCGTGCGATTCGTTGATATCGGTCGGCAGGCCGTAGGCATCGTCGAAACTGCTGATGCCGTTCGATTGCAGGAAGCGCACGCCCGCGGCCCACTTGTCGCTGAACTGGTGACGCAGCGTCGCCGCGACGCTCTCGTTCAGATAGCCGTTCGCGTTCGGATTCGCGCCCGGCGCGATATTCGGATCGATCGACGAAAAGCCGTCGGTCTTCTCGCGCGAGACGTTCAGGCTGAAGGTCGTGCGGCCGTCCTTGTCGAGCGCGCCGCTCACGCCCGCCGACTGACGCTGCGTGTGATAGCTGCCGTATTCGGCTTCGAAGTTGAAGCGCGGCGGATGCGGCTCGCCTTCCTTCGTGAAGATCTGCACGACGCCGCCGATCGCATTCGAGCCGTACAACGCCGACACATTGCCGTTCACGACCTCGACGCGCCCGATCTGATCGAGCATCAGTTGCGATAGCTGCGCCGCGCCGAGCGACGCCGATTCGACGCGCACGCCATCTATCAGCACGAGCGATTGCGACGACGCCGCGCCGCGTATGTAAAGCCCTGAAGTCGCGCCCGGTCCGCCGTTGCGCGTGATCTGCACGCCGGGCGCGAGCGCGATGAGGCCGAGCGCATCGTCGGCGTTGGCGTCGACGATGTCCTGTTCATCGAACACCGATGTCTGCGGGATCGATTCGGCGAGCGGCTGCGGCGCGCGCGTCGCGGTGACGACGACAGGAGCAAGCGTTTGCGAAGCGTCATCGGCGGCATGTGCGGCGCCGGCAAGCGGCAAACCGATGACCGCGGCAACGAGCGCGCCATGACGAGAGCGGCCGTTCTTGAGGGCGGCCTGTGGCAATACCATGAATGAAGTGTCCGTTTCGCGTGAGCGCGACCCCGCTCCCCGCGAGGACGATGCGCGACGAACGCACCGCGCAATCAGCGCCGATGCGTCGAACTCTGGCCGGTATCCGGGCTGGCGATGAATCGTCTCGCCTTCCCGCGCATCGTGCGCAGTGGCGTCGACACGTTTCTTGCAGTCGATTCGGGCGATGAACCCTGTGTGATGAAAATCCACACGCTCGCGCTGCAAAAACGCGCATGAGACGACTTGCAACTTGCGTTGCGGTCGCTTACCGTTGCGGGGGCAGCACAGGTTGGCTCGTCCCAGGTTGGTCCCGGTCGGACTTCGGAGACTTCGCTCCCTGTTTCCCGTTTGACTGCATCCGCGAGATCCGCGAATGCGAGCACCAAAAAGTGCGGCAAGTGTAGGAGCGCGTGTTGGGGCCGTCAAGAAAACGGCGCGGACAGTTGGGCGCGGCACATGACGAATCGAACGAGAATCGGCCGGCCTGTCCTCACGAGCCATCACCAGCGCTCGCGTTTTCTGCACACGAATGCATGTCGACATGCGCTTGATTCGAAGGATTAAGCGCAAGATCGCATGTTGTTACGTCTCGAAACGAGACAATTATCGGAAGCTCCGTTGAACCGCGCTAAAATGCGAGGTCTTTAGAGGACGCAGCACATGCTCAACGAACTCGAATCACTGTCAGGAAATATCGGCCGGCTGATCCAGATCAGCGAGCGCCACAATCAGGCGCGCCAGGCACTGCAAGACCAACTCGAACAACTGCGCGCCGACTATGCGAACGTGCAGGCCGAGCTTGCGCAAGTGCGTGAAGAGCGCGATACGCTGCAATCCGAACGCGACTCGCTCTCCGCGAAAATCGACGACGCGCAAGTTCGCCTCAACGCGATTCTCGAAAAGCTGCCGCGCGCGAAAACCGGGCAGCATGACGAAGCCGACAATCAACTCGATCTCCTCGAAGCCGATTCCCCGGAAGCACATGAAGCGGAATTGCACGGCGAGCATCATCAAGGAGAGAAGGCATGACGACCACGCAGATCGAAGTCTCCATTCTCGGGCAGCCGTATCGCCTCGCGTGCTCGCCGGAAACGGAAGGCGCATTGCGCGAAGCAGTCGCGCGCGTCGATGCCGAGATGAACAAGGTGCGCAATGCAAGCAACGTGCGCGGCACGGATCGCATCGCGGTGATGGCAGCGCTTTCGCTGGCGTCGGAATTGCTTAAGTTGCAGGACAGCGTGCGTCACGGCGAGGCCTTCCCCGCCGAGGAAATCCGCCGCACGATGCATTCGATGAACGAGCAACTCGGCGCCGTCATCGCGCAATACGAAGTGCAGTGAGATGTCTGTGCGTCGAGTCAATCGGCGCGCAATGTCAATCGAAAAAAGAAACTGCGGCGGGGCTGCGAAAGGCAAACGATTGGTGTAGAGTGACGTTTCCCTGCCTGGTGCGCCAAGGTCATATATTCCTTGAACCAATGTCACATTGGCACGGTTGCGGAACCTTGCAGCACGGGCGCGCGCGTCGCTAGTCCGATGTACCCGAAGTGTTGCTTACCGCGACCAATCTTGAACCCAGGTTCAGGATGCCGGCCTAGCGGCCGTGGCGGGGACCTATCTAAAGAACGGCATCGGTTTTTCCGGTGCCGTTTTCATTTGCATCGTCGATTCCGCATAACGAACAATCATGCGCTACTGGCTGATGAAGTCCGAACCGGACGAAGCGAGCATCGATCACCTCGCGCACGCGCCGAAAAAAACCTTGCCGTGGACAGGCGTGCGCAACTATCAGGCGCGCAACTTCATGCGCGACCAGATGCAGATCGGCGACGGCGTACTCTTCTATCATTCGAGCTGCCCCGAGCCGGGCATCGCGGGCATCGCGAAAGTGTGCTCGACGGCGTATCCCGATCCCACGCAGTTCGATCCGAAGAGCGATTACTACGATCCCAAGTCCACGCAGGAAACGCCGCGCTGGATGCTCGTCGATGTCAAGTTCGTGAAGAAGACCGCGCTGATTCCGCTCGCCGCGCTGCGTGAACACGAGGCGCTCGCGGACATGCAGGTGCTCGCGCGCGGCAATCGCCTGTCGATCACGCCGGTGACCGAAGCGCAGTGGCGCTTTATTACCGAACAACTCGTCTAACAAGGAACTTACGACACGAAGGCCGCGACTAAATCCCGTCGCGAATCACGCGATATCCCGCGTTCGGAGTCCTTCGATGATCAACAAGAAAACCGCTGCCGCACTCGCGCTCCTCGCGATGTCGGGCGCAGCGTTCACCCTTTCTCAAACGGCCGCCGCGCAGACGGTGATTACCCAGCCGCAACCTTCGGGCGTGCTTTCTCTTTCGGCGCAGGCGAGCGCGCAAGTGCCGCAGGATGTCGTCAACATCACGCTCTTCTACGAGCAGGAAGCAGCCGATCCCTCGTCGCTGACCGCGACGCTCAATCAGCGCGCCGAGGCCGCATTGCGCGAAGTCAAGGGCGTCGATGGCGTGACCGCGAAGAGCGGCTCGTTCACCGTGTATCCATCCACCGATCGCGACGGCAAGATCTCCGCGTGGCGCGGCCGCACGGAGGTCGTGCTCGAATCGCACGACTTCGCGGCGGCGTCGAAGCTCGCGGGCAAGATGAGTTCGTCGATGCAGGTGGGCAGCGTCGGATTCTCGCTGTCGCCCGAGGCGCAGCGCGCGGCCGAGCAGAAGCTCGTCACGCAGGCCATCGATTCCTTCCGCAAGCAGGCGCAAACCGCCGCGCAAGGCTTCGGCTACAGCAATTTCACGATTCGGGAAGTGAACGTCGGACACAGCGGCGTGCAGCCGCGTCCGGTCATGATGATGCAATCGCGCGCGATGAGCGCCGATGCGAAGATGGCCGCGCCGATCGCGATGGAAGCCGGCACGACGACGGTGACCGTCGACGTGTCCGGTTCCGTGCAGATGGGGCGTTGAATCGATGCGGGGCGCGCGCCCCGCATTGCTCAGGCTTTCGCCGATTCGGGCGGCAGGCGCAGATTGCGCTTGTACGCCCACACCATCATCAGCACGCCCGCGACGATCATCGGCAGCGAGAGCCATTGGCCCATCGAGAGGCCGAGCGCGAGAAGGCCGAGATAGTCGTCCGGCTCACGCGCGAATTCCACGGTGAAGCGCGCCAGTCCATAGCCGATCAGAAACAGCGCCGAAATCGCGCCAACTGGACGCTGCTTGCGCGAAAACGTCCAGATCACGATGAACAGCACGAGCCCTTCGAGCGCGATCTCGTACAACTGCGACGGATGACGCGGCAGCATGTGATAACGCTGGAAGACTTCGGTGAGATGGTATTGCGCGTCGAGTTGCGGATTTTTCGCGAGCCAGATGGCGTCGTCGTTCGTCGAGCTCTGGAAGAGCATTGCCCACGGCGCGTTCGGGTCCGTCACGCGACCCCACAGCTCACCGTTGATGAAGTTGCCGAGACGCCCCGCCGCGAGGCCGAGCGGCACCATCGGCGCGACGAAATCCGTCACCTGGAGCCAGGTGCGCTTGCGGTGATACGCGAACAGCACCATCGCGAGCGTCACGCCGAGAAAGCCGCCGTGGAACGACATCCCGCCTTCCCAGACCTTGAAGATATCGAGCGGATGCGCCGCGTAATAGCTCGCCTTGTAGAAGACCACGTAGCCGATGCGCCCGCCGAGAATGGTGCCGAGCACGCCGTAAAACAGCATGTCGTCGATGTCTTTCACGGTCCAGCCCTGGGCGGCCACGTAAGGCAGGCGCAGACGCAGGCGGCCGATGACGATGGCCGATACAAACGCCACCAGATACATGAGGCCGTACCAGCGCACGGCGAGCGGTCCGAGATGAATCGCGATGGGATCGAAATTGGGATGTATGAGCATTCTGATGTGGGAGCTAGAGCGAACTACAAGGGCGAATCATACAGAACCCGCGCTTTCGGCCCGCGAACGGACGATCTCGATGAACCCGGCGAGCACCGGGCTCACTTCCGCCGCGCGCCATACGAGGCCGGTTTCGACGAGCATCGCCGACGCGTTCAGCGGCCGCAGAGGACGATACACGACGCCCGTGCGCCGCAGATGACGCAGCGAATGCGGCACGAGCGCGACGCCCATCCCGGCGGACACGAGGCTCACGATGGTCTGCATCTGGATCGCTTCCTGGCCGATACGCGGCGTGAGGCCGGCCGCGCCGTAGCAGCCCATGATGATGTCATACAAACCCGGCGCGAGACGCCTCGGAAAGACGACGAGCGGCGCGGCGGCGAGATCGTGCAGATCGACGGGCGTGTCGGCCCATTCGTCGGCGCCCTGCCCCAGTTGTAGCGCGGCATCGGCGGACATCGCGATGACGAGCGGCTCGCGCGCCACCGCCACATACGAGAGCGACGTGGCATGGCGCGGCGGCAGCGGCGGAATCACGAGACCCGCGTCGATGCGCCCGGCGACGAGTTCTTCGATCTGCACGTCACTCGTCGCCTCGGTCAGTTGCAGCCGCACGCCGGGATAGCGCGCGCCGAAATCGCGCAACAATGCTGGCAACAGGCCGTAATCGGCTGTGGAGACGAACGCGAGCGACAGCACGCCCGCCTCGCCGCGCGCGAGCGACTGCGCGAGCGGGCGCAGCGTGTCGGCGGACGCGAGCAGGCGGCGCACTTCCGGCAGCAGATCCTTGCCGACGGGCGTGAGCTCGACGGTCCGTTTCGTGCGCACGAAAAGCGCGACGCCGAGCGCCTCTTCCAGCGCGCGGATCGCCTGCGAGAGCGGCGGCTGCGTCATCGCGAGACGCGCGGCGGCGCGGCCGAAGTGCATCTCTTCGGCGACCGTCACGAAGTAGCGCAACAGACGCAACTCGATGGGCGGATTTCTCTGCTCCATTGATATTTTTTGCGACCTAATAAGCCTTGAATAATATATTGGACAGACACATCGCGGGAGTTGCATTCTTGCTGCACTAGAGCAAAAACATCCCCTCAAGGAGCACATCATGGCCTTCAATCGCCGCTCGAAGCACATCACCCAGGGCGTCGCGCGCTCGCCCAATCGTTCGATGTATTACGCGCTCGGCTACAAGGAGGAAGACTTCGACAAGCCGATGATCGGCGTCGCGAACGGGCATTCGACCATCACGCCCTGCAACGCCGGCCTGCAGCGCTTGGCGGACGCGGCCATCGAAGCGATCAAAAAGTCTGACGCGAACCCGCAGATTTTCGGCACGCCGACAATCTCCGACGGCATGTCGATGGGCACCGAAGGCATGAAGTACTCGCTCGTGTCGCGCGAAGTGATCGCGGACTGTGTCGAGACCGCGGTGCAGGGCCAGTGGATGGACGGCGTCGTCGTGATCGGGGGCTGCGACAAGAACATGCCGGGCGGCATGATCGGCATGGCGCGCATGAATGTGCCGTCGATCTACGTGTACGGCGGCACGATCCGCCCCGGCAACTGGAAGGGCCGCGATCTGACGATCGTGTCGTCGTTCGAGGCGGTCGGCGAATTCACGGCGGGCCGCATGTCGGAAGAGGATTTCAAGGGCGTCGAGAAGAACGCGTGCCCGTCGACCGGCTCGTGCGGCGGCATGTACACGGCCAACACGATGAGTTCGTCGTTCGAGGCGCTCGGCATGTCGCTGATGTATTCGTCGACGATGGCGAATCCGGATCAGGAGAAGGTCGATTCCGCCGCGGAGTCGGCGCGCGTGCTCGTCGAGGCGGTGAAGAAGGACCTGAAGCCGCGCGACATCATCACGAAGAAATCGATCGAGAACGCGGTCGCGCTCATCATGGCGACGGGCGGCTCGACCAACGCCGTGCTGCACTTTCTGGCGATCGCGCATGCGGCGGAAGTGGAATGGAGCATCGACGACTTCGAGCGCATGCGCAAGAAAGTGCCGGTGATCTGCGATCTGAAGCCGTCGGGCCAGTATGTCGCCACCGATCTGCACAAGGCCGGCGGCATCCCGCAAGTGCTCCGGATCCTGCTCGATGCGGGCCTCCTGCACGGCGACTGCATGACGATCACGGGGCGCACGATCGCGGAAGAACTGAAGGACGTGCCCAGCAAACCGCGTGCGGATCAGAAGGTCATCTTCCCGATCGAGCAGGCGCTTTACAAGGAAGGGCATCTGGCGATTCTGCGCGGCAATCTCGCGGAAGACGGCGCGGTCGCGAAGATCAGCGGCCTGAAGAATCCGGTCATCACCGGCCCCGCGCGCGTGTTCGAGGACGAGCAAAGCGCGATGGACGCCATTCTCGCCGACAAGATCAAGCCCGGCGATATTCTCGTGCTGCGCTATCTCGGACCGGTCGGCGGCCCGGGCATGCCGGAGATGCTCGCGCCGACATCGGCGATCATCGGCAAGGGGCTGGGCGAATCGGTCGGCTTCATCACCGACGGGCGCTTCTCGGGCGGCACGTGGGGCATGGTGGTCGGCCACGTCGCGCCGGAAGCATACGCGGGCGGCACGATCGCGCTGGTGCACGAAGGCGATTCGATCACCATCGACGCGCACAAGCTGCTCTTGCAACTGAACGTGGACGATGCGGAACTCGCGCGCCGCCGTGCCGCGTGGAAACAGCCCGCACCGAAGTACACGCGCGGCGTGCTGGCGAAGTTCGCGGCGCTCGCGCAGCCGGCTAATAAGGGCGCGGTGACGGGATAAATCGAGCGCGACGCGGATAGAAAAAAGGGGCGCGCGTGCGCCCCTTCTTCATTCCGCATGAAACGCGCTCATTCGCCCCGCTGGCGACGCAGTTCGTCCTCAACCGCGTCGCGCACCCATTCGCTCATCCGCCCTTCGAGCGCCATCGCGACTTCGCGCGTGATCGCGGACACGAGTTGCGTCGATTGCTCGCGCAGCACTTCGCGGCAGCGGTCTTCGATCAGCGCGCGGGCATCGCCCGTCAGGAAGCTCGTGAAGCGGCCGCGCAGCCGCTCGGCGATGCGCTCCGCGTCGTATTCGATCGCGGCTTCATCGGCGGAAGGCGCGCGCGCGTACTCCGGCTTGCCGGGCACGACGACATCGGTCAGAACGGGGATGGACGAATCGAAGGATTCGGGCTTGTCGGTCATATTCAAAGGTCTCCTGTCGGCCAGCGTGTGCGCGTCCGTGCTGACTCGGGTCTCACGCGAAGCGCCATGTGTGAGCAGAGCTTAGTGCAGCAGGGACGCGGCCTCTGTGCGGCTAACCGCCCTGATTGTGCGTATCGATGACATAGCCGCGATCGCGATAGAACCGATAGCGCTCGCGGCCCGCGGCGAGTTCATCGCCCTCGCTGCCGACGATCTCCACGAGCCGCTCGAAGCGCGCGAACTGCGCGGGCACCGGCGCGCCGAGATTCACGAGCACCTGATGATGCGGCGCGTCGTCCAGATTCGACGTGAGCACCACGGGCGTGTCCTCCGCGAGCGGACTCTTCGCCATGCAGTGCGGCACGAATTCGAGTGGCTGGAAAGTCCACAACTGCTCGTCGAACGCAGCGAGGCGCTGCGGTTCGGCGAGCACGACGAGCGGCTTGCCGCTCAGGTACGCCTTGCGCGCGAGGCGGCAGGCGTACGCGAGCGGATCGCCGACATTCGTATGAAAGTCGATGCGCGTCATGCCTGCTTCAGGCGCCGGCGCGATCGATCAGGAACTGCGAGAGCAGCGGCACGGGACGGCCCGTCGCGCCCTTCGCCGCGCCGCTCTTCCACGCGGTTCCGGCGATATCGAGGTGCGCCCACGGATAAGCCGTCGCGAAGCGCGACAGGAAGCACGCCGCCGTTACGCTGCCCGCCGGACGTCCGCCGATGTTCGCGACATCCGCGAAATTCGACTTGAGCTGATCCTGATACTCGTCGTCGAGCGGCAGACGCCACGCCGGATCGACCGCCTCGCGCGACGCGTCGAGCAGTTCGCCCGCGAGCGCATCGTCCTTCGAGAAGAGGCCCGTGTTGTGGTGACCCAGCGCGATGATGCACGCGCCCGTCAGCGTCGCGATATCGACCACGGCGGCGGGCTTGAAGCGCTCCGCGTAGGTCAGCGCGTCGCACAGGATGAGGCGGCCTTCGGCGTCGGTGTTGAGCACTTCGATGGTCGTGCCGTTCATCGCGGTGATGATGTCGCCCGGCTTCACCGCGTTGCCCGCGGGCATGTTCTCGCAGGTCGGGATCACGCCGATCACGTTGAGCTTGAGGCCCATCTCGGCGACCGCGCGCATCGTGCCGAACACGGAGCCCGCGCCGCACATGTCATATTTCATCTCGTCCATCGCCTCGCCCGGCTTGATCGAGATGCCGCCCGAATCGAACGTGATGCCCTTGCCGACCAGCACGACCGGCGCGTTCTTGCCCTTCGCGGCCGCGCCCGCGCCCTGGTAATGCATGACGATGAACTGCGGCGGCTCGACCGAGCCCTTCGCGACCGACAGGAACGAGCCCATGTTGAGCGCTTCGATCTGCTTCTGGCCGAGCACTTCGACCTTCAGCTTGAAATCGCGGCCGAGCTTCTTCGCGGTCTGTCCGAGATACGTCGGCGTGCAGACGTTCGGCGGCAGATTGCCGAGATCGCGCGTGAGGTCCATGCCGTTCGCGATCGCGACGCCCTGCTTCACCGCGACCTTGGCGGCTTTCTCGTCGGCGGAATCGATGCTGAACACGATCTTCTTGAGCGAGCGCGCGCCGTTGTCCGGCTTGCTCTTCATCTGGGTGAACTTGTAGGTCAGCTCGCGCAGCGCGAGGATCGCGGCGCGCACGGCCCAGTCGCCGGTGCGTTCCTGGATCGGCAGTTGCGCGAGCGTGAAGGTCGCCTGACCGATTTTCGAGCCGAGCACCACGCGCCACGCGGCGCGCACGGCTTCGCCATAGGCTTTCTGATTGAAGGCGTCCTGCTTGCCGAGACCGACGAGCAGCACCCGCGATGCGCCGATGCCCGTGACTTCCGGCACCATCAGGGTCGTGCCCGCGCGGCCGCTCATGTCGCCGGCTTTCACGACGCGCGAAATCAGGCCTTTAGTGGCGACGTCCATGTCGCGCGCGGCGCCCGTGAGCGTCTGCGCTTCGAAGATGCCGAGCACGATGACATCCGACTTCCCGGTAAGGAAACCATTTGCCTCGCCCTTGCTCCAATCACAGGCTTTTATGCTAAAGTCCATCGCGCTTATCCTCGGATAAAATCTTGGCTGAAGGATGAAAGCCGCAATTATCCGCTATTTTTTCCGCGGCGGTCACAGGCGGGCGGCGTGAGGGTAAGCGAATACCCTTCCCGTAAGCCACGAGATGCGTGCAAGATTTCCGCATCGCCGCCGGCTCCAAGCAAAAATTCAATGATCTTCGAACGCTCCCTGCAGCGCGAACTCGCGTACACGGCCGGCGCCGTGTTCATGGTGCTGCTCACGATCATGCTCACGACGATGATGATCCGCATCGTCGGCTTCGCGGCGCAAGGTCAGATCGACCCGAAAGACGTCGTCGTGCTGATCGGGCTCACCGTCATCGGCTATCTCGCGGTCATGCTGATCGTGACGCTGTTCGTCTCCATTCTCTTCGTGCTCACGCGCTGGTATCGCGACTCGGAAATGGTCGTGTGGCTCGCGTCGGGCGTGAGTCAGACGCAGCTCATCAAGCCGATTGCCGTGTTCTCCACGCCGATCATCATCCTCATCATGTTCTTCGCGTTCGTCGGATGGCCGTGGTCGAACCAGCAGAGCAAGCTCATCAAGCAGCGCTTTCAGCAGCGCGATGAAGTGTCGCTGCTCGCGCCGGGACAGTTCCGCGAATCGCCGTCGAGCCATCGCGTGTTCTTCATCGAGAAGATGTCGCCGGATCAGGGGCACGTCGAGAACGTGTTCGTCACGAGCACGGAAGGCGGCAAGGTCAACGTGATCGTCTCGAAGAACGGTCATACCGAAACGCGCCCCGACGGCGACCGCTTCATCGTGCTCGACAACGGCCGCCGGTACGACGGCGAGCCGGGCCAGCCGAACTTCCGCATCATGGAGTTTGAGCGCTACGGTGTGAAGATAATGAGTCACCAGTTCGTGAATACGCCGACCACGACGGGCATCTCCACGCCGGATCTGCTCGCCAATCCTACTCAGGAAAATCTCGCGGAGTTCGCGTGGCGCATGGGTCTGCCGCTCATCGCCATCAATCTGATGTTGCTCGCCATTCCACTTTCCTATCAGAACCCGCGCCGCAGCCGCACGATCAATCTCGTGATGGCCGTGCTGATCTACCTCACCTATTCGAATCTGCTGAACGTCGTGCAGTCGTGGATCGAACAGGGCAAGCTGTCGTTCGGCTTGGGTCTCGTCGGGCTGCATATCGTGGTCGGCGCGCTCGTCGCGTTCATCTTCTGGCTGCGGATCCGTAACCGGCCGCTCTTCAAGCTCCCGTCGCTGTCGAAGGGGGCCTGACGCGATGCGCATCTACGAACGATATTTCGCGCGCCAGATCTATCTCGCGTTCATCTTCATCCTGTTCGCGTTCTCGGGCCTGTTCTTCTTCTTCGACCTGATCAATGAACTGAACACGGTCGGACACGGCAATTACAAGTTCACGCTCGCGGTGCTGCGCGTCGCGCTGCAGACGCCTTCGCGCTTCTACGAGATCATTCCCGTCGCCGCGCTCATTTCGGCCATCTACGTGTTCGCGCAGATGGCGGCGGCTTCGGAGTTCACGATCTTCCGCGTGTCGGGGCTCTCGACCGGCGCCGCGCTGCGTTCGCTCCTGAAGATCGGCGTTCCGATGGTGCTCATCACGTATCTGATCGGCGAAGTGGTCGGGCCTTACACGGACCAGTTGTCCGAGCGCGTGCGGCTGGAGGCGCTCGGGTCGTCGGTGTCGTCGAATTTTCAGTCGGGCGTATGGGTGAAGGACACGTTGACGGCCAAGGAGAACGGCGAGCAGGTCACGCGCTTCGTCAACGTCGGCACGCTCAATCCCGACACGACGATCGCCAACGTGCGCATCTACGAATTCGACTCGAAGTTCCGGCTGACGAACGTGCGCATTGCGAAGAGCGGCGTGTATGAGCCGCCGGGCCACTGGAAGCTCACGGGCGTGACGGACACGCAACTGAACGACGCTGCCCCGCAAGCGGCGAATCCCGGCGACGCGTTGAACCCGGTCTACCGCGCGACGCAGACCACGCTGCCCGAGTATTCGTTGCGCTCTGAGCTGACGCCGCAGATTCTGTCGGTGCTGCTGGTGTCGCCGGATCGGATGTCGATGTTCAATCTGTTCCGCTATATCCAGCATCTGACGGAAAATCATCAGGATACGCAGCGGTATCAGATCGCGTTCTGGCGCAAGATTCTCTATCCGTTCGCGGTATTCGTGATGCTGATTCTTTCGCTGCCGTTCGCGTATCTGCATACGCGCGCAGGCGTGGTCGGCATGAAGGTGTTCGGCGGCATCATGATCGGCATGAGCTTCCAGCTCTTCAACACGCTGTTCTCGCATATCGGCAATCTGAACACGTGGCCCGCGCCGATCACCGCGGCGGCGCCTGCCCTCGCCTATCTCGTGATCGGGCTGGTGGGCCTGAAGTGGGTGGAGCGGCACTGACGTTTCTTCCGAGGAGCGCGCGATGAAGACGCACGGCATCATCCTGTTCGGCCACGGCGCACGCGATCCGCGCTGGGCCGAGCCGTTCGAGCGCCTTGCCGTGAAGCTGCGCGGCGTGCGCGGTGAACCGGTTTCACTGGCGTTTCTCGAATTGATGTCGCCCGATTTGCCCACCGCGGTCGCGCAGTTGGCCGCCGATGGCTGCGATGCGATCACGGTCGTGCCCGTGTTCTTCGGGCAAGGCGGACATGTGAGGAAGGATTTGCCGGAAATCGTCGAGAAGTGCCGGGCGGCGCATCCGGATGTCGACATTTCCTGCGCGACGGCAGTCGGGGAGGACGATGCGGTGCTCGATGCGGTGGCGCAGTATTGTTTGCGGCAGGTCGGTCGGTAGTTCAGCGCTGGCCGTTCGGCCGAGTGGCGCCACGCAACTCGAAAAGCATATACTCGGATATACCGTTTCGTATATCCGATCGAGTTCCGCATGAACCTGCTCATCTCTAAATGGGGCAATAGCCTCGCAGTGCGCATCCCCGCCGACTATCTGCGGCACACCGGCCTTTCCGAGGGCGACCAGGTGCAGGTCAACCTCACGGTGGACGGCGGAATCTGCCTTCGTGCCGCCAAATGGGACCGCCGGGCGTTCGCGGAAGAATTGGCCGAAACACGCGACGCCATGCCGATGACCGATTCCGTCATCGACGAACTCCGCAGAGGCGCGCGCTACTGATGATTTACGTCGATACGAGCGTTCTGGTCACGTTATGCGTCCGCGAACGCATGACCGCCGCCGTTTCGAGCTGGTACGCGTCCGTCAGGGACGAACTGATTTCCGGAGCGTGGTGCGTCACCGAGTTTGCCAGCGCGCTCGGCATCAAGCGGCGAAGCGGTCAGATGACCGAAGATCAGTCCGCTTTTGCGTGGCGCAGCTTCGAACGAATGTGCGCGAGCGATCTGCAACTCACGCCGATCGAGCCGCCGGTGTTCCATCATGCAGCCGTTCTCACGCTCGACGCATCGACCGGGCTCCGTGCGGGAGACGCGCTTCATCTCGCTACCGCACTGGACTGCAAGGCAAAGACGATGGCCACGCTCGATACCGTTCTGGCGGCTAATTCAAAAAAGAAGAAAATCCGGCTCGTAGACTTTTGAATCACGAGGTCCGGAAACAAAAAAGCGCACCGTCTCCGGTGCGCATTTTTTTGTTTATCCGCCAGCCGAACCAGCATCACGCCGCCGCCTGCATCCCCTTCAGATGCACCTTCGCCTTGGCCGCCGCCCGCTCGCGAAACGCCTCGCCGATCATCAGCAAACTCGGCTGCGACGGGTCCAGCCAATCCTGCGCCTCGCCCAGCGCCATGCGCGCCAGCGTCAACGTCAGCGTGCGTTCGCGCGGCGTGCTGCACGCTTCGACGATCGCCACCGGCGTCGAGCCCGGCCGGCCCGCATCGATGAGCTGTTGCGCGATATCCGGCGCGCTGTCACGTCCCATGTAGAACACGAGCGAATCCGCCTTTGCCTGCTCGCGGATTTCATCGCTGTCGGCGGCGCGCGAATGCGTGGCCAGCGCGACGCTGCGCGCCACGCCTCGCAGCGTCAGCGAGCGCTTGAGCGTCGCGGCGCTCGCGAGCGCCGCCGTGATGCCCGGCACCACTTCGAATTCGATGCCCGCCGCTTCGAGCGCGCGCATTTCCTCGTCCGCGCGGCCAAAGAGCATCGGATCGCCGCCCTTCAGACGCACGACGACGCCATGCTCCAGCGCCGCATCGACGATCTGCTTGTTGATGAAATGCTGGGCCGTCGAACGCTGTCCGCAACGCTTGCCGACGGCGATCCTTTTCGCATTCGGCGCGTAGTCGAGCATCGCAGATTCTACGAGCGCATCGTGCAACACGACATCCGCCTGTTCGAGCAGACGCATGCCGCGCACGGTGATGAGATCCGCCGCGCCCGGCCCCGCTCCGATCAGATAGACCTTACCCATACGCTTGTCCGTCGATATTAGCCAGCAATGGCACGAATCATACCGGCCGCGACCGTGTGATGCGTCGCCTCGTCGATCAGCACGAACGCGCCGGTGCCCTGATGCGTATCGTACTCGTCCGCGACGATAGGCTTCTGCAGCGTGAGCGCCACGCGGCCGATATCGTTCATCGCGAGCGTGGTGCGATCGACCGAATGCGACAGCGTATGCACATCCAGCACCTGCTTCACCGCGCCGATGCGCGCGAACACCGTGTTGGTCGTCTGCTTCAGCAGATACTTGCGCTGCGGCGAGAGCGGCTCTTCGTCGAACCAGCAAAGGTCCGCTTCGAGCTTCCTGGTCGGCTCGACCTTCTGCGATGCCGGCACGAACGTATCGCCGCGAGACACGTCGACGTCTTCCGTCAGGCGAATCGTCACCGTCTGGCCCGCGAAAGCGCGATCCACCGGCGCGACGCCGCCCGGCACCGGCGCGATGATCTCGGCGACGCTCGCTTCACGATTGGCCGGCAGCACGAGGATCGAATCGCCGACGCGCACTTCGCCCGCCTCGACGCGGCCCATGTAGCCGCGGAAATCGTCGGCCTGCGAGCCGTCCTGGCGCGCGACCCACTGCACCGGGAAACGCAGCGCCTGATCGTTCGGCTGCGCGACCGGCAGCGATTCGAGCAGATCGAGCAGCGGCTCGCCCGCGTACCACGGCATGCGCTCGCTCGCCGTCACGATGTTGTCGCCCTTCAGCGCTGACACCGGCACGAAGCGCACGTTCGACAGACCGAGCTGATGCGCGAGCGTGACATATGCATCGCGGATTTCGTTGAAGCGCGCTTCGCTGTAATCGACCAGATCCATCTTGTTGATCGCGACGATCGCGTGCTGCAGGCCGAGCAGCTTGACGATCGCACTGTGGCGCTTCGTCTGCGGCAGCAGTTGCGCGACGCCGTTCTCGAACGTGACGCGCGTGGCGTCGACGAGAATGATCGCGGCATGCGCCGTCGATGCGCCCGTCACCATGTTGCGCGTGTACTGCTCGTGGCCCGGCGTGTCGGCGATGATGAACTTGCGCTTCGCGGTGGCGAAATAGCGATACGCGACGTCGATGGTGATGCCCTGTTCGCGCTCGGCTTCGAGGCCGTCCGTCAGCAGCGACAGATCGATTTCATCGCCCACGGTGCGCTTGTTCTTCGCACGCGAGATCGCCGACAACTGGTCCGACAGCACAGCCTTGCTGTCGTACAGCAGACGGCCGATCAGCGTGCTCTTGCCGTCGTCGACACTGCCCGCCGTGATGAAGCGCAACACGCCCAGGTCTTCAGCTTGATAAATGCTCATGATTCTTTCGTTCCTTGGGGCGTGTGGCTTAGAAATAACCTTGCTTCTTGCGCTGTTCCATCGCGGCTTCGGACGCCTGGTCGTCCATGCGCGTCGCGCCGCGCTCCGTGATTTCCGTCACGGCCGTTTCGGCGATGATCTTCTCGACATCGTCGGCGTCGCTCGCGACCGGGCACGTGCAGCTAATGTCGCCGACGGTCCGAAAACGCACTTGCGCCACTTCCGACGTTTCGCCCTCGCGCAGCGGCGTGAGCGGCGTGAGCGGCACGAGCAAACCGTTGCGGCGGATGATCTCGCGGTCGTGCGCGTAGTAGATCGACGGCAGTTCGAGCTTCTCGCGGGCGATGTATTGCCACACGTCGAGCTCGGTCCAGTTCGAGATCGGGAACACGCGCATATGCTCGCCCGCATGCAGACGCGCGTTGTAGATGCTCCACAGTTCCGGGCGCTGCGCCTTCGGGTCCCACTGGCCGAATTCGTCGCGGAACGAGAAGATGCGCTCCTTCGCGCGCGCCTTCTCTTCGTCGCGGCGTGCACCGCCGATCATCGCCGTATAGCCGTATTCCTCGATGGTTTCGAGCAGCGTCACCGCTTGCGCGGCATTGCGCGAATCCGTCTCGCGACGCAGGCGCACGGTGCCCTTCCTGATCGAATCTTCCACATGGCCGACGACCAGTTCCGCGCCGATTTCGGCCGCGCGGGCGTCGCGGAAGTCGATCACTTCCTGGAAGTTGTGACCCGTGTCGATATGCACCAGCGGGAACGGCAACTGGGTCGCGCGGCCCGCGCCGAGACCGAACGCCTTGAGCGCGAGATGCAGCACGACAACCGAATCCTTGCCGCCCGAGAACAGGAGCGCGGGCTTGCTGCATTCCGCGACGAGTTCGCGAATGATGTGGATCGACTCGGCTTCGAGCCAATCCAGGTGATCCATGCGGGTCGCCTTGTTGGCGATCGGTGCGGTGACGGTTGAGTCGAGCGTCGTGCTCATGTTCGTCGATCCTTTTTTATGCAGCGTCATGCGATTTCCAAAGCGACGATGCGTTCAATGACAGGGTTTGATGCGGCGTCTTGCGCGCCTTAAATCGCCGAGCTCGGAGCTTCTTCGACGATCTTGATGTTCGTGATGTGCAGGCCGCATTCCTTCGTGTCGCGCGATTCCCACCACCAGCGGCCCGCCCGGCTGTCTTCGCCGGGACGCACGGCGCGCGTGCAGGGTTCGCAACCGATGCTCGGATAGCCGCGCGCATGCAGCGGATTCACCGGGACATCGAAGGCTTTCAGGTAATCCCATACATCGGCTTCATTCCAGTCCGCGAGCGGATTGAACTTCGCGATGCCGCGCGGCGCATCTTGCTCTTCCTCGTGCAGCTCGGCGCGCGTCACCGATTGCTCGCGACGCTGGCCGGTCACCCACGCGGACACATCCGACAGCGCGCGATTGAGCGGCTCGACCTTGCGGATATGGCAGCAGCTCTTGCGCAAATCAATGCTTTCGTAGAACGCGTTCAGGCCGTGATCGCGCACGTAGGCATCGACCGCGTCCTGCTGCGGATGGAACTGCTCGATGTCGTAGCCGTAGCGCGCCTTCACGGTGTCGAGCATGCCGAGCGTTTCCGCATGCAGGCGGCCCGTGTTCAACGAGAAGATGCCGATCTTCACGCCGCGCGAAAGAATGGCGTGCGTGAGCACCATGTCTTCGGCGGCGAGGCTGCTGGCTAGCTTGACGCTCTGATGGCGCGCCGCGATCGAATCGAGCAGCGCATCCAGGCGTTCAACCTTGGCTTGCAATTCAGGGGTCATGCATCAGGCTCCGAGAGCTGCGACGAGCGCCGCGCGACGGCGGAACAGCGGTTCGAGATTGTCGGTCGCGCCCTGATACAGCTCGGTGAATTCGTTGAACGCGTTCAGCGCGTCGTTGATGTCCTTGTCCGCGCGCACCGCGAACGCATCGAAGCCGCAACGCGAATGGAACAGCACCTGATCGCGCAGCACGTCGCCGATCGCGCGCAGTTCGCCCGTCCATTGATAACGCTCGCGCAACAGGCGGCCGATGGAGAAGCCGCGGCCATCGCGGAACACCGGGAAGTCGACCGCGATCACGGAAAGCTGGCCGAAGTCCGGCGCGAGGTCCGCGGGTTCGTCATCCGGCGCGAGCCACACGCCGATGTCTTCCTTCGCGCGCGACGCGACGATCGCCGACTTGTGCTCTTTCCAGAGCGCGAACGGCACGATGATCTTGCCGGCGGGCAATGCATCGACAGCGGGCAACGCGCCGTCTTCGGCGGCACGCACGACGGTGAAATCGTCTTCGACTACGGCGCGGTTCTTGATGATCAACGTCATTTGCAAATCCTTAAGCGTGAGCCTGGCGCGATGCGTACACGCGCTCCTTGAACGGCGCCATGCCGATGCGGCCGAACGTCTCGATGAAGCGCTCGCCTTCCATGCGGTTGTCGACGAAGGTATCGATCACTTGCGAGATCACGTCGGGCATCTCCTCGGCCGAGAACGACGGGCCGATCACCTTGCCGAGATGCGCGCCGGTCGCGCCCGAGCTCTGCTCGCCGCCGAGCGTCAACTGATACCACTCGGAGCCGTCCTTATCGACGCCCAGAATGCCGATGTTGCCGACGTGGTGATGACCGCACGCGTTGATGCAGCCCGAAATGTTCAGCGACAGATCGCCGAGATCGTGCACGTAGTCGAGATCGTTGAAACGGTCCTGAATGGCGAGCGCGATCGGGATCGACTTCGCGTTCGCGAGCGAGCAGAAGTCGCCGCCCGGGCACGCGATGATGTCCGTCAGGAGGCCGATGTTCGCCGTCGCGAAACCGAGCGCCTTCGCGCGTTCCCACACGGTGTGCAGGTCGCGCTTCTTCACGTTCGCGAGAATCAGGTTCTGCTCGTGCGACACGCGGATTTCGCCGAACGAGAACTCGTCGGCGAGCGCGGCGACGTCGTCCATCTGCTTGTCGGTGGCGTCGCCCGGCGCGATATGGCGCTGCTTCAGCGACAGCGTCACCGCCGCATAGCCCGGCACCTTGTGCGGACGCACGTTACGCTCGACCCAGCGCGCGAACGGCTTGCTTTCGATCAGATGCTTTTCGTACGAGGCATCCGTGTCCGCGAGCTTTTCGTAGACCGGCGGCGCGAAGAACGTCGACACGCGATCGACTTCTTCCTGCGTGATCGTCGACGGGCCGTCCTTCAGATGCTGCCACTCTTCCTCGACCTGCTTCGAGAACTTCTCCGCCGACAGCGCCTTCACGAGAATCTTGATGCGCGCCTTGTACATGTTGTCGCGGCGGCCGTACCGGTTGTACACACGCAGCACGGCTTCGCAGTAGGTGATCAGGTGTTGCCACGGCAGATCGCGCTTGATGATCGCGCCGACGATCGGCGTGCGGCCGAGACCGCCGCCCGCGAGAATGTCCATCACGACTTCGCCCTGCGCGTTCTTCTTCAGATACACGCCGAGATCGTGGATCTGCACGGCCGCGCGGTCTTCCGCCGAGCCGTTCACCGCGATCTTGAACTTGCGCGGCAGCCACGCGAATTCCGGATGGAATGTCGACCACTGACGCAGGATTTCCGACCACGGACGCGGATCGACCTGCTCGTCGGGCGCGACGCCGGCGAACTGGTCGGCGGTGATATTGCGGATGCAGTTGCCCGAAGTCTGGATCGCGTGCATCTGCACCGAAGCGAGCTTGCGCAGGATTTCCGGCGTTTCTTCGAGCTCGACCCAGTTGAACTGGATGTTCGTGCGCGTCGAGAAGTGACCGTAGCCGCGGTCGTGTTCGCGTGCGATCGTGCCGAGCATGCGGAGCTGGTCGCTGCGCAGGTTGCCGTACGGAATCGCGATGCGGTGCATGTACGCGTGACGCTGCATGTACAGGCCGTTTTGCAGACGCAGCGGACGGAATTCCTCTTCGGTCAATTCGCCCGACAGCCGGCGGCGGACCTGGTCAGCGTACTGCGCGACACGTTCGTCGACGATGCGTTGGTCGATCTGATCGTATTGGTACATTCGGGGGCCCCAAGTTCTTGTCAAGGCGCGGCGTCCTAGGTTACGTCGCGCGTCTCATCCATCGAATATCCATTGAGTCACTGTCGCGAGCGTCGTTCAGACGGAACGCTCATTTGCTTATGACAGATAGAGATATGGATATTGGAAAAATTGGACTGATAGTAAAGAACCTGCTATATATTGCAAACGACTGAAAAATTACTTTGATATGCGGCTGAGTTATATATGAATCTGCACCAGTTCCGCTTCGTGCGCGAGGCCGTCCGGCAGAACTTCAACCTGACGGAAGCCGCGAAGGCGCTGTATACATCACAGCCGGGCGTCTCGAAGGCGATCATCGAGCTGGAGGACGAGCTGGGCGTCGAAATCTTCACGCGGCACGGCAAGCGCGTGAGATCCCTGACGGAGCCGGGGCGCATCATCCTCGCGTCGGTCGAGAAAATATTGCAGGAAGTGGAGAGTCTGAAGCGCGTCGGTAAGGATTACGCGGCGCAGGATCAGGGCAATCTCGTCATCGCCGCTACGCACACGCAGGCCCGCTATTCATTGCCGGCGGCAATCGCGGAATTCAAGAAGCGCTTTCCGAAGGTCCATCTTTCGATCCTGCAAGGCAGCCCGACGCAAGTCGCCGAAATGGTCATCCACGATCAGGCGGATATCGCCATCGCGACCGAGGCGATCGCCAACTATAAGGAACTGGTGTCGCTGCCCTGCTTTCAGTGGCAGCATCTCGCCGTCATGCTGCCGGATCATCCGCTGCTCGAACGCAAGACGCTCACGCTCGACGATCTCGCGCAATACCCGATCATCACCTATGAGGCATCGTTCGCCGGGCGCACGAAAATCAATCAGGCGTTCGCCCGGCGCAATCTGACGCCCGACGTCGTGCTCGAAGCCATCGATGCGGACGTGATCAAGACTTACGTCGAACTGGGGCTCGGCGTCGGGATTCTGGCGGATATCGCGTTCAATCCGGAGCGCGACAAACATCTGCGCGCGATGCCGGTCGGCCATCTGTTCGGCACCAACGTCACGCGCCTTGCGCTCAAGCAGGGCGCGTATCTGCGCAGCTATGTGTATACGCTCGTCGAGCTGCTGTCGCCGTCGCTGAACCGCAAGCTGATCGAGCAGGCGCTTACCGGCGAGCACGAGAGCTACGAGCTCTGAATAAAATGGCGGCGCACGCTGCCTCAAAAAATTCACTCCCCTGGAGACCTTTCCGATGACGCTGTCGAAGTTCACGCGCCGGCTCGCTGCCGGCGTTGCCTTGTCCGTAATCGCCGCGGCCGCGCACGCGCAATTGAAGGTCGGCATCGACCTGTCGAGCACCGGCCCCGCCGCCGCGATCGGCATCACCAGCAAGAACGCGATGCTGATGTGGCCGAAAACGATCGCCGGGCAGAACGCGGAGTACATCATCCTCGACGACGGCTCGGACCCGGGCGCGGCCGTGCGCAACATCCGCAAGCTCATCAGCGAGGATCATGTCGATGTGATCGTCGGGCCGAACATCACGCCCGCCGCGCTTGCCGCGCTCGATCCCGTCGCCGAATCCGAAACGCCGATGATCACGCTGATCGGCTCGGCCTCGGTCGTGGAGCCGCAGGAAGGCAAGAAGGTGTGGGCATTCAAGATGGCGCAGACCGACCGCGCGATGGCCGACGTGATGACGCGCTACATGGCCAATCACGGCGTGAAGACGGTCGGTTTCATCGGTTTCGCGGACAGTTACGGCGATAGCTGGCTCAACGAGTTCACCAAGTTCGCCGATCTGCGCCATATCAGGATTGTCGCGAGCGAGCGCTTCAACCGGACCGATGCGAGCGTCACCGGCCAGATTCTCAAGCTGATGGCCGCGAAGCCGGACGCGGTGCTGATCGCGGGCGCGGGCACGCCGACGGTGTTGCCGCAACGCACGCTCGTCGAGCGCGGCTACAAGGGCGCGATCTATCAGACGCACGGCATCGCGACGCCCGAGTTCATCAAGCTCGGCGGCAAGGATGTAGAAGGCACGCTGTTTCCGACGCAGCCGGCCGTCGTCGCGCGGACGCTGCCGGCGGATCATCCGTCGAAAAAGGCTGCGCTCGCGTTCGTGAACGCCTACGAGGACAAGTACGGTAAGGGCACGGTTACACAATTCGCGGGCGATGCGGCGGGCGTCTATCCGCGTTTGCAGGACGCCGTCGCGCGCGCGCTCAAGTCCGGCAAACCGGGCACGAAGGAGTTTCGCGTGGCGCTGCGCTCGGAACTGGAGCACGCGCATGAGCTCGTCGTGCCGAACGGCGTCGTGAATACGAGCGCGACGGATCACGTCGGCCTGGATCAGCGCGCGAGCGTGATGGGCGTGATCAGGAACGGCGCGTTCACGTATCTCGCCCAGTAATTTCCGAGCTTGCGAAAACGCCGTCGTTGCTGCTTGCCGGCGGCGGTGTTTTCGGTCATAATCGCCGACTCGATTGGCTTGTTGCTGCGGTGTGTTGCGGTGCGAGTCGATCAAGGCCCAGGTGGTGAAATTGGTAGACGCAGGGGACTCAAAATCCCCCGCCGCAAGGCGTGCCGGTTCGATTCCGGCCCTGGGCACCAAGATTATTGGAAAAGCCGCTCCGTCGTGAGCGGCTTTTTTGCGTTTGGGCCGGGCCGTTCCCGGACGCACTCCGGGATCGCGTCGCGTTGACCTATTCGCGTCAAGCCGTGTCAATCGACGCCCGAACGCCGCTCCGTTCCGCCCTGAGACGCTTCCTTCGGGAAATGGCGAAAAAGCCAGTCCGCCACAACGGGAGCACCGTATCTCGCGAACGCGCACGCCAGGACGACGGGCCAATACTCTCTAAAAAATCCCAGTACGAAGTTCATCATCTTGCCACCCTCGCCTTCCATTCATTCGCCACGATTGAAAATACATAGTAGACCAAAGAATCTCGCAACGAATGAAGCGGCAAGATTCCTCGGACCTCTTCGCTAAACGAAGCCACGAGCAAGTATATCCACAGGAGCACGCCAATCAGCGAGGCGAAAATTCCCAGATTCGCGATAAACATCGCCTGACTGATTCGTTGCGCCGACGTCCAGAACCCGCCGCGCAGCTCGCCCGGCAGCGCGGCCAGCGCAATGTTCAGACTGACGCTGGAGGCGACGAGCGAGATCGGAAAGAAATCGTCCTTCCCGGGCTGCTTCAGCGCCACTCGCAAGATGTATTCGATCATGCCCATGAACAGCGGCAGTCCGACTATCAACTGCCGCGCCGTCGCGTCAAAGCCGTTCGATTGCATTGTCATCGTCCTTTTGTATCTGATGACACGCAATTTCGCCCGCGCAAACATTTGCGGGAAGTCATCCAGATGGCTATGTCGTGTTTGTACAGATGTCGCTATCGCTTCTCCCCGGCGTCACGATTCGCGAATGTGCGCAATCGCGTAGACGCGCTTCACCGCGCGCCGCAAAAATACCTCCCATCGGCATTCAGAATCCCGGCGCGAGGAGCATCACGGGGATGCTCGCTCGCGCAGCGCCCGCATTTCGGGTTGCTTAGGACCATCTCGATGTCGTGACCCGCTCGCGCGATGCGTCGAGCCATAACTCGAAGAAGGGTACGACATGAATCGACCTGATTACTCGCTGTCACTCGACTCCGTCATCTGCAAACGCTGCAACACGGTTTCGCCAGCCGAGGAAGACACCTGCCCGTCCTGCGGCGCCGATCGCCAGGGCGCGATTTTCACGAGCCGCGCGGAGACCCGCGCGCCCGTGCCGGTGCCTGCTCAACTCGATATCGTCGATTGGGATGACAGCCACTGGCTGCAGCGCCTCGTGCGCCGCAGGATGCTGACGTCCTATCCCAACTTCATCGAGCCCGGCGATGCGCAGGAGCAGCGCCGCAAGTCCGCGCACACGACCATCGCCGTGCTGGTCAGCGGCGTGGTCGCGAGCATTGCGGTCGGCGGTTACTTCTATGCGCGTCTGGATGACAATGCCCCGCCGGTCAGCGACGATCCAGGCATCAGCGTGGCGGGCTCGGTTCGCGACCGCGCGTCCGGCGCGCAGGGCGCCGACGCTGCGCGGCATGCATCGTTGATGCGAGCCAAACCGGAATCGACGAACGCACAGGCCGTCGCGCCGGCATCGGCGTCGGTGATGGCGAAGGCGAATCACGCGCGCGAAGAACACGCCGTTGCCTCGCCGAGCGTTCCGCTCGCAGCGCGTGCGGCGACGGAAGCACCACGAGTCGAGCCGCGCGTCGTTGTCGCCGCTAGCGCGCCTGCATCGGCTACCACGATAGCCGCCGCCGCACCCGCGAAGCCGCCAAGCATTCCGCTCGCAGCGCATGCGACGACGGAAGCCCCGTCGGTCGCACCACGCGTCGTCGCCGCAAGCACGCCTGCATCGGCTAGCACGCTGGCCGCCGCGAAGCCGACGATGCCCGCCGCGCCAATGGCACACGCAACGGCGAACCCGCCGTCGCCCAGCATCGCGCCACCGACCGCCGTAGCCGTGGCGAAGCCCGCGACACCGAACCCGACGACGAGCGCGCCGGTCGCTGCCGCTGCGCCGTCGATCAAACCGGCGACGCCGGTCATCGCATCGGTGCAAAAACCGGAACCGCGTATCAGCACGACGACGCTGACAGCAGCAGCCCCAGCCGCTACAAAACCGGCGACACAAACGCCCGCGCCCGTCACGCCCGTCGCGCGCACGACCGAGCCGCCTCGAAACACCCCGACGATCGCAGCCACCGAGAAACCCGCAACACATCCGACACCGCCGGTCGCGGACCCGCTTCC
>JFHF01000046.1 GCA_000648925.1 Caballeronia jiangsuensis | reverse complement strand
ACGGCAAACTCGAGGTACGCTGAGCAGATGCTGTTACTATTGGCAATGCAGGGCGGACCTAACATACACGACGTCTCACCTTTAGGTCCAGACGGCTATTGTTGCAACTTCAACGAGGACCGGGGGTCGATACTGCGCAGTTAGCAGTCTCCATGAAAATCATGCAGGTTGCTTAGGAAATGACGTAAAAGTACTTGGTCGCCAGCCAATTGTGCGTGAATGCGCGACAGGAAGTCCTCTCGATCAACGCGCATTCCCGCTATTTTGCGCTCAATTGCCGCCTCAATTTCCGGGTCATTATGGCGTTCGGTCCGAGCAAAGCTGACAGAGGGCGCACTATCCGCCGCGACTCTTCACGTTCAGATCCGGACTCTTCCAGCAACCGGCCCAGTCTCTCAACGTTTTGCTCATATAGCTCTCTAAAACGAGGGTCTTGTTTTTTAATTTCAATCTCTTTGGTCGATTTGGCGAAATCAAACGCAGCTTCGATGATGGTTCGCTCAGCAAACAAGTCTTTCTCAAGCTCGGACGTCGAAACTTGAAGAGCTTGTGCCCGAGTAACGTAGTCATTCAATTGTGATACACCATCATTGATAGCTTTGAAGAATGATCTAACCGAAAAGCGCTGCTTGTTCGGCATACCGGTCACCTCCTCTGCGAGAGTCGAGTTTGACTGGCTCGCCGAACTTATTGAAGACAACCCTCTCGGAAGGGCCGAGGATGTCTCAGACTTTAGCGCCGAAGTCGCGCTTATCGACCGGGAGGAAGTGGGCGCCGTGCCCCGATCAGTGAGAGTCTTCGAAATTGACGCCCGCTTTCCTGGCTTGTAGGTACAGGTAAAGAAGTTGGAACAGGACCGAAACTCGCCGTACGGCCCTGTTCGCATGACCAGCACTCCTTGCTTGCACCAAGGACAATGCTGTTCCTTAATAGCATTGCCATCCGAGTCTGTGATTGATACGAAGCCTTCATCAGCCAACTCCTGCAAGAAGCTGGAGCGGGAACCGCTGACCGTGAACATCGCGACGCTTCGCCGGGCCCGAGTCAACGCGACGTAAAACAGGCGCCGTTCTTCCCCTTGGTCGCACTCGTCGCCTGTGGGCATGGCAAGCGTCAAAACCGGATCGTCAGCGCGATTGTTAGGAAAACTTCGACTCTTCGCCACGCTTATCATCTCAGGCAAAATGACGTAGTCTGCTTCATTGCCCTTGGACCGGTGAATTGTGAGGAAGGAAAGGTCTACCCAACGCTCGAATCGAGCCTTGCGTGACGGCACGTAATAGCGGTGAACGTTGTAGCGGCCCAGCACGTAAACTGACACCTTCCCTTCACGCCCTGGCGGGATGCTCCCGTCTTTTACTCCCGCTGCCAGACGCATGACAAACTGGTCAATCGCATCGGTTAGTTTGTCTTTATGCGTCACCTGAAACCCCTGAAGCACGTCTCCGACAGCCGGCGTTACTGATTTCACCTGCTTGCGAATCTGAGCTGGATTCTTCAAAATATACCGACTCGACACGTCACAAAGCCCTTGGGGGCAACGAAATGTTTGTTCGAGCTTTAGGACCTGTCCATGACCGAACCAGTCACGAAAACCGGTCATGACTGAAACGTCAGCTCCTGCGAAGCGATTGATGGATTGCCAGTCATCACCGACTGCAAAAAAATATCGGCCAGGCTTCTGAACCAGGGCACGACACAAACGAGCACGGGCTAGAGAGGCATCCTGAAACTCATCGGCCATGACCAGCTCGAACGGCGTCTCGTGGCGCCCGCTCTCCAGAAGCTCGGCGGCCTGGTTGAGCATGTCCTCAAAATCGATGCCTTTCTCAGCCGCCAAAGCAGCATTCCACGCGTCAAGCACTGGCTCCGCGAGAGAAAGGAACTTGTCGTGGCGATAAATGAAGGTATCTACGGGCAGGGATTTCAATCGCGCCCGCATCGCGGAGAATGTTAAACAGTTGCTTTTGACATGACTGATGAACGTTCGCATGAGTCCGACTAGCTCAGCGGACGCCACCGGATTCTGGCCGCCAAAAGGAACCGGACGATCGGGATTGAAATTGAGCTGGATACCTCGGCTACTCAACTCGGCTGCCAGATGATCGAATGCCTCGTCGATAAGCATTTGGTGCGAAGTCGTCTCGATTAGTTCGGTCCCACGCTCCTTGTGCAGTTGGCGCTTCCACTCCACGCCCTCAACATAGTTTTTGAAAAGTGAGCCGGGGCCTTTCCATCGGCGTCCAACGCAAAGTGCTCATGGTAGAGGTCGACATCCGGGTAATAGAAATCCGGTCGATATTGACGGTGGTCCTCGTCGGCGGTTGGGAGACGGTACTGCTCTTCATATCTGTAGTTGACGCCATTAAAGAAAAGCCAGTTCGCGAGGAAAAGCTCCTCTTGGCTGCGCACCCGCTTTCCGTTAATTGTGTCCCAGCGATCATTGCCGTTAAACGTCGATGTTTGCAAATCCCGCGGAGTGACGCATCGGAACATGTCCCAATTGGTCCGAAAGCTCGGGGAGGCGTCTTTGAGCTCGTCGATAATCTGAGTGAGCTTTCGGAATCCCGCGGTCGTGTCAGTGGTCCAATCGGGAATGTCTGGCTTCTGGCCGGTGGCCTTGCCGATGATGCCAAGGCCAAGAGCGTGAAAGGTGGACGCCCTGACCGAGACATGAATCATGCCCAGCCGTTCGAAGGACTTTGTCGTTCGCTCCTCCAACTCCTCGGCCGCGCTTTCGTTGAAGGCCAAGAGGACGATTCGTTCTGGTGCAACAATACCGCGGTCGATTGCATAAGCTGCCTTCGCAACCATTGTGGATGTTTTGCCTGACCCGGCAGAAGCAACAACCTGAACTCTATTATCAAAACAGATCACTGCCCGGGATTGTTCCTCGGTCAGAGGCTTGCTTTCGACTTTATCAAACAAATTTTTGCAGTCAACCAGTTCGCGCTCTGTATGCGCAGCGTTGAGAGAAGCCCAAAATGTGCGATGGTCGACAGCCCATTGATCAAGGGAGCCCTCAATGCCTCCCGCGGCTTCGGCCAGGAATGCTTTGACAGCCGGCTTCTGCATGCGCGCTCGCACGTCCGCCGCGTCGATTGTGGGCCGCGCCTGTATAAGGGCCGTCTGCATTTCACTCGTGAACCACCGTCGATCGGATTTGGCGCTCACCTCCTGCGCGGCTTTGCTATCAAGCCACTGGCTTATGGCCTGTCGAGCGCCTTGTATATGAGCGACGTCTTCCCGCGTTCGCTTATCGAACAAAGCAGTTTCCAGAGCTTCGGACAGAGAGGCTGCCTGAGCATTGGGAAGACCATCAGCCTTAATCTCCCGTCGATGCCCCGGATAGAACGTCACATCCGTCCACAGCAGACCCTGTTTGATGCGGTACGCAGTCTCTTCCTCCACGTTGACTCGATGAGTCTGTCCATTTAGCGCCAGTGACAATTGAAGCCCCGAAAGCTCCAACTGCCAGTCGACCGATCCCGTCAGTTTCCGGCCAAGCATGGATGGAGCCCATTGCTTTGTCATTCTTTTTCCCGTGGTCTCGTCGAGGTCCTCTTCGTTATAACGAGAAGCTCAACTCGGCATGATAGCTTGACAAACTCGCGGACACGGTGCTCGAGGACGCATTTGATGTGATCTGTTTTTTGGACGTCACAACGAACGCAAGCGCACGGGCAAAAACAGCCGGTGCGCTTGCGAGAATATCTAGTTCAGCGGGCACAAAAAGTTGCTAACGCGCCCCGACACAACCATAGCCCTAAAGGTTCAATCTTCAATGGACTGTTCCAGACGCACGTTCAGCTAGAAAATCGGAGGACATTGACACGGACATATGGTGAACGACCTTCTTGATGTGGTTTGTCATCAAGATGTTGACGGCCTCTCGATTGTTCGAAATACCTAGCTGTTCAGCGCCCGCATCTTGCAACGCATTGCCAATCGCGATGATGGCCTTCAGGACGTCCCAGGTATCCGGAGACTTGCCTTCGCGACTTCCAGGCAGCACCGACTTTGGCTCGAACGAGCTTTGTAGCTCGAGCGTTCCAAAAAGACAATTAGATGGCGCACCGTCCGGTAGCCACAAGGCGAACGCTGCCTTACCTGCTCGGTTCCATTCATCCATCGCCAGGCGAAGTTCCCGCGCGCTCGCGTCCGCCAGCCAGTGCACGTTGAGCGCGCCCACTTGAAGAGAGATTTGCAACAAGTTAGCTGACTCGTGCGACACGGCCTCAAACGCGAGAGACCCTGCCCCTTCGCTTTCGGATTCAATTGCACGGTACTCAAAATGACTGAGCGCTGCCGTCAACACTGGGAACGTGGGCGCTACCGTCTGCGCCATTGCGAACCCGCTCCGGAACTGCTTCGCCTCAGCAAGCTCGCCCACCGGAAAAAAGCCGCTATCTTTGTTGTTGCCAAACATCATGTCGACATGCCCTATGTAAGTGTGAACATCGCTTTGGATAGCGACCTTCGATTTGTTCGCAGCAGCACGGGCGTCCAATTGCGATTAACCCATGCTTACCTGTCACATATAGCGATGCTTGCACAACGTGTATTTTCTAAATTTTAGAATCAGACTTTTTCTTCGCGATCCGCCAAAGACTGCCAGATGCCTTTCCTTCTCACTCGCATGTCGGATTCGACGCGAACAGCCCGGACCGAGCGCACTCAAGCGCAGCGGCGTTGGCTCGCAGATAGAGCCGTTGTTGAAAGCAGAACGTAGTTGATCCGTGGATAACGCACAGGCTCACTGAATCGCCAGCGTATGCGCCGCGGAATTTAGGCACTCCGCCGTAGACCATCCGCGTGCCGATCTGTCCTCGACCAACTACGCGACGAATTCATGCCGTGTCGTCCCACGATTCTCCGAATGCCGCGAACTCGACCTGTTTGCCACGGCGATTCGTCGATGGCAGTGAGCCATCTACAAAAGTCAAAATTCCGAAGCCGTTATCTTGACCTCACGAGATGCCGAACACTGATAGATACGATTTTACGGAGGTCATTTGACAGCCTTCCATCACCGTGAGATGACATAGCTCATCACGCTCGATGGCTCCTCTTGACGGCCATCGCCAAGACACACCGATCGCCTCTCTTGCCAGCAGCTTCCGCCACCACTATGTCGCGCGCTGAGAACTTATCAGCAAAACGAGTGGGCTCTCTCCGCAGCTTCTGGCTCGTGCCCAACAGCTATCGTCGCTATCTACCCAGACGGCGAACTAAATCTTCATACGAATTATGCCTAGCGAAGCTCATTCTGCGGGAAATTGGTATCGCCGAGCGGGACGAGGCTAATGCTGCCTACCATCGCTGTATATACTGCCTTTCTCCCACTCCTAAGCACACGACGATGAGACTCCTGGACGGCGCGACCACCGATTTTTTGCTAATCGACGAACGACATACAGGCTTACAAGTCAACGAGTTACTTCGAGCAAGCGGCGCCACAAATGTGGTCGCTCGCGTGAATCAAGAACAAGGCTTATGGTGGCGAGCAGATGAGCTTTCCGAACTACTTTTTTCGGGAGCAAACTCTCCTCTACTTCATGCCCTCAAGCGTCTGTCGACGGGAGCGCCGAATGAAGCCAGCGCGTCTGAAACCCAAGAGGATGTGGAGGATCTGACCGCGTCGTCCTTGCATGTGCTCGTTCCGTTGGTAGATGGTGACCTTCCCATTGACGCTGTCCCAGCGCAATGTATCGCGATCGACGGCGATGTCATCGCGGGTATCTGGGACGCAGACGACCCGGCCTTTGCGGCTCGCCGGCGCGCCGGTGATGTAACTGCCGGTAGCCGACATGTGCGCGGGGAACCGATTAACGTTCCCTTCGCTGACGTACAGTCAGGAGCGTGCGTGCTCAGTGTCGACTTTCCCTCACGGCTCGCGGCTGGCGAACAACGGTCAATGCTTGTAAGGCTGGTTCAATCGACGGTCGAAGACTCGAGCTTCGGGTCGGCGAGCAATGACACGTTTGACGTTGTTGTGCAGCCAATTGCAAACGTAGAAATCGTCGGCTCATGCGAGCTACAGATGCGCGTCGCAACAAGCGACAACTCACCGCCCATTCGCTTTTTGACGTTAGCAAAGAATGCCGGAACTGCCCGAATAAGAGTATTTGTGTTCCGAGGGGGAGAAGCGGTTGCACAGTTGACCGTGGCCGCTCAAGTAACTAACGACGGCCCAACGTCGTCGACACGCACACAGGTAGCGCTGCAAGCTCAGACAGAGCGCGAATTCGGGCATGGAAATGATTTGACGATGCTCGTACTTGAGCAAAAGACACCCCCGTCGTACACCATCTTCCTGAATGCAGCAGATGCCAGCCATAAAGTAAACTTTATGAAGTTCGGGCCGATCCCTGTCGAACAGAATCCTCAACAACTATTCGACGATTTTTTCGCTGATTTTGAGGCCCTCGCGGACGCTTCAACCGGGACGTACTCGCACATTGAACTGCACTTGGCACAACGAGGGAGCTGGCTCCTTGAGACGGTCTTTCCCCGCGACCTACGCGAACTCGTTTGGACCCTTAGGACTCGCATCAAGACGGTTTTGATCCAATCTGACGAACCCTATATCCCTTGGGAGCTATGTAAGCTTCAAGGCCTTGAGGATGGCACGATTGTAGAGGGTCCATTTTTCTGTGAGGCTTTCCAGCTCACTCGATGGATGCCCGGCGTTCCGCGCCGCTCGGTTCTCACGCTTGATTGCATGGCGGTTGTGGCGCCCGTCGATTCGGGGCTTCGAGCCACCGAAGAGGAAACAGAGTTTCTGCGGTCGCAGAATGGCACGCAGCGCAGAGTCGAAGGCCTTAACGCGGATTACGCGAGGATCATCCGCGCGTTCGCAAATGCTCAATATGATGGGTTTCATTTTGCGGGTCATGGCGCGTTTGGTGGAAGCGCGGGGCGCTCAGAGATTGAGCTGGACGCAGGATTGTGTTTGCGCAGCACAGATATCTCAGGATCCGCTCGCAATCTTGGAAAACGGAAACCGCTTATCTTCCTTAATTCGTGTCAGTCAGGACGCGCAGGTTTATCTTTGACCAATGTTGGTGGCTGGTCGGCACAATTTCTTCGAGCTGGCGCAGGCGCTTTCGTCGGCACATATTGGTCAGTCTTCGACGATGGTGCTGCGCTGTTTTCGCGTACGTTCTACCAAGGTCTTTTTGATGGACTGTCAATCAGCGAGTCAACGCAGTTGGCGCGCGCTGCTGTCAAAGCGACCGGGGATCCGAGCTACCTGGCGTACACCGTGTTTGCCGAGCCCGGAGCAACTGTGGATGTCATCAACGATCGCGACGCCGGGCTAAGCAATGACGAGAGTAACTGACAACTTTCTCCTAACCCTACCTAAAACGGCGATAGAAATCGCTGGTGGGGGGGACATCACGCTTGCTCGCGTCCTACTTCAACATTGCCGGGAAGCCGCTGAAGACTCCGGTGACCCGATCTTGATTGAAGAATCTGTTCAGGCTGTCCAAGCGCTCGGCAGCATGATTGACAGCATGGTGGCAGAAGTGAGCGCAAGCAACGATCCTGAACTCGAAAATGCCGATTCCGAGGTGACTGAGCTCCAGGCCCTTCTGATACAGAGCATGGAAGCGCTCAAGCATGCGCAATGGAAGGTTGCCGAGATTGGTTTTTCCGCAGGAAGCGAACGAGCACTCGACCTCGGCGCTTCTTCGGAGCATATGTTTGCCACGGTTGGACTCTTGACGGCATTGTCGGCGCTTAGGAAATCGGCGGTCGCTAGACAAACGGGCCTCGCTGCGTTGGACGAGGTGCTGCGAACACCCGAGCCTTTGGCCCAAGAGCCGCAACTTTCAGATGACACTTCCGAATTTCTAGCGCGACAAAACCTTTATCACCGAGCGCAGCAGGCTTCGAGTGAGGGCAATCTACAGCTTGTTGACGCGACATATACCGAGTTGTTGAAGTCGCTGCAGCGGTTTCCGGAGTCAAGAGATCATATCGTTGAACAAATCAGTGTCCTCATAAATAGAGGCATTCTTCTCGATTCAATGTCGCGTAGCGCCGAAGCCGAAGAATGTTTCAACGACGCTCTCTTACTCATCAGCCGACTTCCCGACGAGTACGTGACCCAGGAATGCCGCGCTTTTGTGCTGATGAACTACGCCGTGACGCTCTCCTCTTCAGGGGACACAGACCGATCAGACGCGTTTGCGCAGGAAGCACAAGATATTTTTGATCACTTTGCACCGTACTCGGCGGATTCGCGTCGAAACGCAGTGACCGTCAGAATCAATCGAGCCAAGTCCTACCAGCAAGCCGGCCGTTCACTAGAGGCGGATACACTGTATGAGCAAGCGTTGTATCTGCTAAATGCATTGCCTTCAGGAGAAAGAGATGCCGCACAATCCGATTTGGCAAGCATAAGCCTAGGGCGGACGAATAGCGCTCTTGATCAAGGCCGCCTTGATGAAGCGGAGCAACTTGCGCAACAGACTGAAAGGTACTACGAGCAGTTGCCTGAAGGCCCAGAAAGGACCTACAAGCTAGTTGGCATCCGCCAGAACCGTGCACTCATTTTGCGGAGACTTGGCCAACTAAAGGATGCCGAAGACCAGTTCAAGTCGTTGCAGGCACTGGCAGATCAACTTCCCGACGGGCCGCCTAAGCTGGAACAGCAGGCATTAATATCCCTAAATCGTGGCGAGAATCTTGACGCGATGGGTCGCTACGACGAAGCCCAGTACTGCCACCAACAATCCAATGCCTTCTATGACCAACTGTCAGGACTTGGTGCGGAATTAGGTGGCATTAGCGCGCGCATTAACTATGCGATGACGCTCAACGCACAGGGGAGATTCGATGACGCTGAACACGCGTTCTGCCTCGTCGATGCTCGGATTGCACCGCTTCCGCAACTAGCCGAAGTTAGAGAAATGCGATTCTTGCTGCGTCTGAATCGGGCCAGAAATTTCCTGCACTTGAAGCAGCTCAATGCAGCAGCAAACGAACTTGACCGTGCCGCTGCTGTCCTTGGGGAGTTTGGGCAGGAAGCAGAATTCCCTTTTGAATATGTCGACGTCCTTGTGAATCAGGGCGTTACTGCGATGCTTGCTCGAAAACATACTGAAGCACGCGAACATCTCAGCCACGCCCTTAGAATCGCAGACCAGCTTCCCGAATCTGATCGCTCATTGTCGCATCGAATCGTAGTGCGGCTCAATCTCATCTCCAACGCTTTGGCCGCCTCCGGCGTGGCTTACGTTGTGACCATGTGGCCAAGATGTTTCGAACTCTTGCAGTCACTTCAAGGTAACGCAGACGCTCAGTTGCCGGAAGTCGCAACCTCGCTAATGCAGGCATTGATTGAGCTTAGTGATGCTTCTGCAATCGGTGTTAGCGAATGCGCCGAGCGCGCCATGATGCTATGCGACTGGTCACTCGATTGGCTCGATATCGTCAATGACCCACTTGATGAGAAGCCCGCTGGAGCCGGACAGATGGCCACCGTCCTCGGACTCGCGTTGGGATGGTTGTGCCAAAACAAAGTCAGACTTGTACCGGCATTGCTGTCGAATCAATTCGGACGCTTCGCGGCAGCTCTTCGAGAAAGTTCAAACTTGCCTTCAGAGAATGGAGCGGGTGTGGCAAGCTCGGTACGAGTGCTCCGGCGAGCAATTCGACAAATCGGTGGAGAGCTTCAATCGCTCGAAGCCCGAGCTCAGGACCTCAGTACGCCAAGCTCTACGCTACGTGAAGCAGAGATCCATATATTCGATTTGCGTGCACGTCGAGAACGCACCATTTCAGAGTTGCGTACCGCCTTGAGGGCTACCCGTGCGGGAGATGAGCAAACGGACGGAATTAACATTGACCGTTTAATGAGGGCAACAGCCTCGCCTAGCACCGACCACCATCGCGCATTTGTAGTTATTTTTCGATTTCTGATGACTGAAGCATCTGGTGGAGATGGTCGCACAATCCTGCGTCCAGCAGCCGGCGCGCTCATCGTTCAGTCGGTCGCTCCCGAAGTCCAAGTGGTAACTCTGCCACCACTCGTGCTGGATGTGGCATTGCACGGAAGAGCAACGCGGGCATGGTCAGACGTGACATTAAGCGGGCTAAGTGCCGGCTTTCTGACGGGGACGCCGTCGCTAAATGGAGCACATGTCGACTCGCACCCTGTGATTGCCGACGGCGAGTTTCTTCGCAAGGCCGTGGAAGCAGGCTGGGCGACGATTCAGCCTTACGTTACCCCCTCTGTAGAAAACATTTTCTTCGCGACGCATCACGAACTCGGACATCTTCCTTGGCAGATCCTGAATGACCGCGCACCGATACGGGTCTTTCACGGCATTCAGTTGGCGACACAAGCCGCCGAGCGTCTGGAAGAGACGCACGTAATTCGTCCTCCGAACCCCGACCGATTGCTCGGAGTGTTGGCTCATTCACCGCGTCACACTGGTGCGCAGCTCGACAATGTCCATCGGGATACTGCGATGGGAGCGATTCCGGGCGTCTACGCAGACTTGCTTGTCACCAGAGAACAGTGGCGCAACTCAAGTGAATTACTTCTCGGCAAAGAAGCATTGCTTCAACGCACACCGACATTGGTCCAACTGTCGTGCCACGGGACTGCGCGGACAGCCGTCACAGGGCTTGAGGATGCTTCGACTTCTGCATATGAGCTTGCGAGAGCCATCGCAACTCGGCCTGAAAGCGGGCGAATTGAAGCGCTAATCACCGTTGCCTGCGCCAGCGCGCAGGCAGGGACTAACGCTTTTGGCGAGGCCGGAGGCTGGTCTGTTGTATTGCACGGCCACGCTGATGTTGTCTTGGGCGCACTTTTCCCTGTCGACGATGTACTGTGTTCTTTGTTCGTGCTTCTGTTACATCGCTCGTGGAAACAATGTGGTGACCTCCGACTTGCCCTCGACGCGACACGCAAGTGTCTCCGCGGCGGTGAATGGGCGAACAGTCTCGAACAGGAAATCGAAATCTACATGCAATGGGCGAAAGCACTCGCCGACGCGCTTACAAGAGCGTTAGCGCCGCCTGCGCACACTGTTGCGGTCATGGAACGCGCGAGAGATCACTTCGAACATCGCAAGTCACTGTATCTCGACGACGAACGGCTGCGCCTCATAGCCGAGGCATTCGTCATCTTAGGATGATTCAGACAAACGCATTAGACGCCTGAGATCACGACGGATCTGTCTCAAAGAGCTCCCGAATGCACAAACCATGTTTATCGGCGCAAGCCGTCCGCCTGTGCCCCACTTTTTGACGGAGACTGCCTTTAGATCAGTGCAATACCTTCAAGACTGCATCCGCCATACCCGCATAGCCTTGTCCATTCGGATGGAACGTGCCATCGATGCCATCTTGACGCCCCGTATCACCTGGCCACTGCGTCAGAAACGAATCGTTCCCGGTACGAATTGCCCTCGTGTTGTTGGCGTAAGGGTGCCATGAATGGGCATCCTTTGGCGATAGCAATGTTTGCGCATCGCCTGTACACCACCCTTTTCGGTTCATAACTCCGTCCATTGAGGCGGCTGTCCAGCGAAGCTCCGCCGCACTATCTTCAATCGCTTTGTTCAAAGCAGGTAGAACTGCGCGGTTCACAGTCTTTGCCTCATCCTCGGTAAGGTTAATTTCCCATTCAACAGGAACCAATGCTCGTGGAATGAGAGTTCGGGCCGCATACCACGCGTTATTATAATTTTTGTGAGGCGGATTGCCACACAACTTCCCACCCATGTCGTGGAGCGAGTTTGGGTATTCGTTTGCCACGATCTTCTCAGGCTCGACCTGCAACAACTTCGTCAACGCCATATCCAGCGCGAAAAGTCGTGTCCGCAATTCTGCGATTCGCTGAATCGCAGTGAGTTTTTTTAGAGAGCTACAGTCATCGGAGGCTCCAGCGTATGGACAAACTACCCCGCCTCCTTTTCTAGCGACGCCTGTAATGAAGTTGCTCCAAACCACCTGTGGAGGAATCCCCAATCTACGACCGGACGGCAGCAAACCCCACGCAATCACGCCGCTAAATCCCAGATCATTACCGCCAATCGAAAGTAAGACTAGGTCAGGGCGGCGAAATTGAGCAGCAGGACACTCGACGAGATCCTTAATCCAAGGCGGCTCATGAGTCGCGTATCTAGTGCCCGTAAATCGCCCAATAAGGCTTCGCTTAAAACCGCTTTCGATCGGGCTGGGACTTCCGGCACACAATGCCTTGACAGTTGCGTTCAACTGAGAGATCGGCACGTCACACTCCGGATCTAATTCGTCGACTGAGGAGCGCTGGAATACCGGTTTGCAATTTCTCGCGGGGTGGCCCGATGGCAAGCTCTGCGGCGCAAGTAAGCCGTCTATGATCTCTGCTCCGGCGCAAGAGAACTGCACTAAAACTGTGGATTCATGGGGATGGCGCGCTGCGACTCTTAACGCGACCAGATTTTGGTAGGAATAAAACGACCGATTGCAACGGGTAGATTGCCACTTTGCAGGACTTTCAACAAATTGATTGATATGCTTCGAATCACCAAGTGGCCACTCATCGAAAGGTATTTCAGCTTTCCAAATCGTTGGTGCGTCTGGTGAACCCTCTCCCGCACCGTAAGAATCCCCTAGCCCAACGATTATGAAACTCGTCGGCCTAACGAGTTCCTCGGCTATCTTACTTCCAGACGCGCGCACCACGAGTAGCCCGAACTTTTTTTGCAAAATTACGTGATTTATGCCTTCTCCACATTGTCCCGTGTGAACAACAAGCCCATCAATGCTCCATTCACATACATCATGCGACGCGTTTGCTTTAAGGCCGGACAATTTTGCGCTTATTGAGATCTGACTTGGCAAATTCACGTAGTTATCGGCATAGCGAGGGTTGATGTTATTGACGTCTTCAATTCAGGGCCCAGTGGAGCTCACATACGGTGACCCACCAGATGCCTCGATTCGGTCTATCCAACCGGAAGGTGTATCGCCATCTCGATACGACAGTTTCTCATAACGCTCGGCGGATTGTTGGGCTGTCGACTCCTGGGACGATTCGAAGTCAAACGCTCTGAAGCGATTGTCCAGCTGCCACTCGATCGTTGCTCCGATTGCACTTGACGCAAGTGCCAACCCGAGAAAAGCCACGCCTACAAACTCAATCACTTTCTTCAGCTTATCTCTTCGCATAGCTTTTTCTCAAGTTTAAAGGGAAATTAAATTCATGTTTAGACGAAGCAACAGGCATCCTACTGAGTCTGCGCAATGCTCGACAATTTCCATCCCGAACGTTAAATAGCGAAGAGTAAAGATATGATATTTGCCTTCGCACTCCTATTCAGGCTTGAGAGAAAAAAAGGATCTGGTTTGGAGAGTCCGGAATGAGTGCGTGAGAGCCTCTTCATGCTCCGGTCGCAAACCGCAGTTTCATAGGGCCACAACGATGGTTATGTGCGGAGGCACACCAATCTACTGAGAATCCACGAGCCTCGTCTGCGGCATGCCTGACTGTCGCAGCACGTTTCACCTTATGACGTTTCCGGAGCGGAGAACGAAATAGGACGAGTGCATCCAAGCGAGTGATTGCAGCGCATGCCGATCGGGCAACAACGCCACCTAAAACATGTAGTGAACTTCGCAATGGTGCTGGCATCAAAAGCACTCAGAAGTGCGTCCAGACGTGGAATGCTGCCAACGAACTCAATCACGCGTTTAAAAAGGCTAACTACACATGCTTCCAATCATCAGGAAACATGTTCCCATGGCAACGACCGCACGTGACCACATCCAAAAAATCTTTGCCGCTAAGCTCTGGTTGCAGCCCTCGCTCGCGACATCCCAATTTTGTACCCTGTTCGGCATGTCACACCGTCGGAGTTCGTTGTTTCTGGAGGCACGCGAGCCCGCGACGTTGCGCCATAGAACGGGACTGCGACATGTCGCGCACTTGAATAAGCCAGAGGTTATCGAAGCCTATCGAGCTTGCTTCCGAGGCGAAGAACCATCACCTGAGCTGTTGAATCTTGTGGACAAGCCGAAAAGGGGTTCGGTGCCACGGGAAAAGCCCGTCGCTAAAGACATCTCACGGCTATTCCAGCGCGCGAAAAGCGGACGACTAGAAGACGTCGTGAGTTTGCGCGCAAAAATCGGGGACTTGCTAAGGAGGCAGCGGCCCACAAGCGGTGCATTCGCACCTGCAGAAAAACTCGATGCACTGTTGTTGCAGCAACTCTCTGAAAAGTTTTCTTACAGCAGAGAAGTCAGTGCGCGACTCACGAGAGAGTTGGCGACGTTGCGGTCGCGCGAAGCAAGCATGCGCGCCAACGCGAAGTGACTCCAACTACCTCCGCGGGGGTGCGGCTAAATTCTTGGATTGATTTATGCCGCGAGTCCGACGATTTGCCGGTATTCGACCGGACTAAGGAAGCTGAGCAAGACCTTGATCCGCGTTGCGTTGTACCACCGGGTGTAGGAGTTGAGGACCTTGGTAAACTGATCAACGGTCGTAGCTCGCCAATCACGATAATAGAACATTTCCGTCTTGGGTCGCCTGAAGACGCCTTCGCTGGCTGCGTTGTCCGGCGAATATCCTTTGCTGGGTCCAGATGACTCCTCGTCCGGCGCCATCCGAGGACAATTCGTTGATAGAAGCCAAAATTAGATAGTTGGGAAGTTTGCGCTAAAGAAAGTCTCTTATCGTCCGTTAGAACACGTTTGGATCATGTTCGATTGTCGATGGCCGTTCGGGACCTGCGACAGACCGAGCTTCGCCTGCGCCGTAGGTTCTGCAGTCAAATAAGCAGGGCGTCCCAGTCCGTGAGACGTTTCGTTTCACGGAATGAGAAGGGCCAACACGAGCCATCATTAGACAGCATTTTCCGATTTACGGCTTCCGATGCCTTTCACGCTTCCTAAGCGACACAGAATCCAAGATGGCTGAAGACTTTTACAATGCCCTCGGCGTGCGTGAGGATGCGTCCACGACCGAAATAGCGGCTGCGTATCGATATGCAGCGTCAAAGCTTCATCCGAGCCACGATGGCAACGCCTTGCCGGACACGGTGAAGCGGTTCTCGCTTCTGGCTGAAGCCTATTCAACTCTCACGGATGACGCAAAACGAGGCGCGTACGACGTGAAGCGCCACGCTCAAGGGCACGGCAGCACCCTTCGCACAAACTCCTTCCAGGATCCTGAGAAGGTATTCGTAGAAGGTATGACCGCGTGGGCGATCGACCTGAAGGTTCAGGGATACACGGCAGACCAGATACGGAGCATGCTGGAATCTCATCAGTGTCCAACGCCAATCGCTGTGGCGGTAAGCGCGATGTTTTCCGGGAATAGCGCTCCACGCGTGAATCCAGCTTCAGCGTCGTCTTCGGGCCAAGCTTCGCCGGCAGCCAAGAAAGGTTCTACGCCAACACGCAGCGTGCTGCGTAAAGTCGTGGGCGCACTCGGAATGGCTGCGATTTTGGCGCTCATTTATCAAGCTTTGCCTAAAAATAAGGCGACAACACATTCCACGCGGCAAATAGCCTCCACTTCGCTGGCGGCGGACGCGCAGCCGCCTCACCCGGTACCGGTCGGGGCTGCCTCCGAAGGGTTGTCGCTCGTTGAGAAGAGTGGCTCAGAAACAGGAGGAGGCGGCGTAGGTCAGTCTGCCTCCGCGCCCATCTCTGTTTTACAATCCGGCCCCCCCCTGCAGCAGCCTTATTCCGTGCTGTCATCACTGGCAGCGTTCCGTACCTTTGATCCTTCTAGTGGCACAGGCACGCGCGACCGAGCCTCTTTTCATGGCCTCGACGGTGTCGGTCCGTCCGACAGTGACAATGGACTTTATGCGGTGAAGGTTGAAGCTCGTCTCAAGCTTCCTAACGAAGAGCGCACCGTATATCTACTCAAATCAACTCCTGTACGGGCGCAAGGTTACGAGTGCCACGCGTGCGCACCAATCGTGTCTGCAGTCGTGACCGTGCAAACATCTCAAGGCGAAGAGCAACTCGATTCTCAATTGGTCGACTTGGGTACGCTTGGCGCTTGGGGCACGTACGATTTCTCGGAGGTCGCCTTAGTCGAACTAGGCCGGAGACATCCGGGCCTCATCTTCCCCTTAAGTTATTCAGGTATGGGCGAGCACACGAGCTCGATCGAGATCTTCAGCGTCGACGCAAAGAGTTTCCGCAAGCTTGCCTCTGTGGAGACCGGCGGAGACAACTCGGGAACATCCCAATGTGATGCGCAGAAATCCGAATGCGAAAACTATTCGGTTTCTGTTCAGTTTCTCAGGGACAACAAGAGTGCCTATTATCCGCTTCAGCTGACGGTCTCTGGTAGAAAGCGAAACGCCAGTGGAACTGTCGTCCCTGTCAGCGTCACCGCTGTGGCGCGCTTTAACGGCTCATCCTATGTCATTGAGCCCGCTTCTCGAGACAACACCTCTTCAAGTCCGTCGAACGCAGTGGCAAGCAGTGTTGGGACCACCTCATGATGTTAGGCAGAGTTGCAGTTTCTCTTCTTCTCATAGTCTTGGGTATCCATTGTCCGCATGCGTCGGCACAGACAGTCGACAATTTGAGCAATTGCCTGTCTGGGCAGTACCCGGCCCTTTGTCGTCACGACCTTCTGACCCCCGACCAGGCGCTGGCGGCCAAAAAAGCAGAGTACGCTCACAATCTGACGCAATGTCTTGACGGCCACTATCCGGCCCTTTGTCGGCATGAATGGCTAACCTCCGACCAAGGAGCTTCGGTCGACTCAGCGGAACGTCGTGCAAACTTCGACACATGCATCCAGGGACGATACGTCGCGCTCTGCAATCATGCAAAGTTGACGCCGGAGCAGCAACAACAGGTGAGTATGGCCGAACATCGCGAAAACCTTCAGGTCTGCCGCACGGGGCAATACGTTGCGCTTTGCCGGCATCAAGATCTCACGGCCGAAGAGGCGAGCGTCGTGCGAAGCGCCGAGCATCGCGTCAATCAGAACAACTGCCGCAACCAGTTTCTGCAGGCACTGTGTCGTCGTGACTGGCTGGCAGAAGATGAGCAGGAAATGCGTGCACAGGCAACTTCCTCGAATCGCGGTTCATCAATGCCCATGCCTCCCACAGCGGCGACCGATCGGACTGCAACGCTTGCCAACCATACGAATTCAACGATGTCGGCGCCTGATCCCAGCTCTCGAGCAGGTGCACCGACACCAGACATGAGCGGGCTTATACGCCCTAACGTGGTTACCTCTCCTGCACCTGCCCGTTGCCAAAACTATTGGTTAGGTTCGATAGCGGCGAGCGGTGAGTATGCCGTTCTCTCCGACTATTCGAGGATCACGCCGGTTGATACATCTGGCAAGACAACACTCAAAGCCTGGCAACGCGGCCAATCTGTTGTGAAATGCGGTGCTAAGCTAACCAACAAAGATGCGCACGATTCCATCGCTGTCAAGCACTAACCGTCCTTGCGCCTCTCTACGGCTCACTTAGATACCGCGAAGTCCAATTCGGCTTGAGCGACTTGAGTTTCTGCATTCACCAACATATCTTGCAGCAGAACGCGTTGTCGTTCGGTTTCTGCCACGACGCGCCTGAGTTGCGCCGGGCCGGAAACGAGTAAAGCTTCGAGTTGCTTGCGAATCAGGGCGTACCGTTGCTGCAGCACGGCCATGTCGGCAGGATCGACACCTTTGCTGGGGTCGAACACGAAGCGTTTCTCAAGACTACGACGCCATTGCACCAATTCCTTGGTCAGGCGCTCCCCAAATCCTTTGATAGAGTGGATCTTGTTCCATTCCACGTCGGCGGCAGTCTCCACGCCGAACGAAGCCAAGGTCGTCTTGCGTGTCGGTCCGATGCCCGGGATGTCGTGGTCGGATAGAAAGAACTTCTCAAGGAAGTTGCGCATCTGCAGCTCACGGATGTTCGCTTGCAGTTTGCTCTTATCGTTCGAGAACCGATTCGACAAATCGTCGTACTCCTGCCGTGCTCGCTTAAACTCTTCCAGCTTGTCATGGAACGCTTTGTCGGTGGCGACCATGTTCCATTGCGACCAAGCAGCAGCCAAAACCCGATTGGCTGTCTCCAGAAGCGTCTTGCGTCGAGTTTGTTCTGGCGAAGGCGCGCCTCCAGCGTAGAACAGCAGCGCGCCAGCAATCAAAATGAAGAACCAGAATGCAGGAAACTTGACCAGTCCGAATACAACCCCAACGACGGCAAGTACGCGACGTGTGCGTTTCAAGAACCGCGCATTCCTCGCATCGGCCGGCAATGGCGTAGCTTTCAGGCTTTGCGGCCTTTTAACATCAGGTTTTGCCGCGATCCCCGGCGAGCGAACGGCCATGATGTCCGACCAGACGCGGGCAACGTCAAACCCCGAGCCTCGAGCGGCGGCCTGAAACCCGGCTGCGCCCAGACTGAAGAAAAAGGCCACTCCTGCAGACCGCTCGAGTTCGCACCATGGGCATGCGCTCCGGCCGCGGTAGTATTTGTGCGAGGTATCAAAGGTACAAGTCTGAATCTGCGCGCGAGCGCGATCAAGAGTCGACATCCACTCGCCGGCGCTCGGTCGTGCATCGTGCTTCTCGCCACTTCTGCCAAAGGCCTTCTCGAACATTGCTGCCGTGTCGTTCGGAAGAATGTCAGTGCCGACCGTATTAGGCGGAGGGTACATCGCTGTGCCTCCTCCTGGAGACGCAAAAGCGTACCGAAACTCCTTGATAGCTTGTTCTAGCGACATGTCGCCTGCCCCGCGATAGACGCCGGCGAACGGATGGCGTCCCATCAGGAGCAGATGGAAGACAAGCAACGCGAGGCCGAAGTTGTCGTGATTCGAGGTTCGGTTGACGTTTCGAAAACTCAGCAGCCCTTGGAGCTCGGGTGGTGTGAACGTCGGCACGCCGACCTCGCACGCGAAAGTGCGGCCACTGTCGACAAATTGGAACGAGTCACAGTCGATCAATCGAACCGTGCTATCCCGACTCACGAAAACGAGGTTCGGATTGACGTCACCGATGACGCTGCCGGATGCATGTACAACAGTAAAAGCCGATGCAACATTGCGTGCCGCGCTTAACAGAAAAGACCAATCAGCCTTGGGAAACTGCTGTTTTCGATGGCCAGGTCCGTAGAGATGATGAAGCGGTTGCGCATCAACTGCCTTTGCCATCAAAAAGCCGTGAACTGATCCATTGACCGATGTATGAACAGTATCAATAGGCCACGCAGCAATGTTGCCCAACGCCTCGGTTTTCCGCGCGGTCATTGCGCGCAGCTTGGCCTGACGATCCTGCGAGACGTTCCCGTGATAAATCTTTGCCACCAGGTTCGAGCCGCGCCCCTGCACGTCGAATACGGCACCCTCACCGCCTTGACCTAACTCCTTACCCAAAACGATTTTTTTGCCCTGACTATCGAAGAAATCCATCTAAACTACTCTGCGGGTTGCCAAGACGAGCGTTTTATCGTCGTCGGTCCGTTCGTTGACTTGTTTGCTGTCGAGAAACTGCGCCAATTGAACCGTTAGCGCCTCGCACTCGCTCAGGCTCTTCCTCCGCAACACGAAAAACATTGGGTCGAAGAAAGGTGAGTATGGTGTCTGGGATTCGTAAGTCAGCGCAAGCCGCTGCAGCCCATCACTAAAAAGCGCCAGCTCTGCAGCGGGGCTCGATGTTACAGCGATCTGAAGATGCATGAGTGAATCATCGTCGGTGACAAAATTTGTCATATTTGCGTAACGACCAGCCTCTGGCCAAAACACAACGCCCTGAACATCCTCGCTTGCCACGACGATAGCTCCATCTCCAATCTGGAAAAATACCGAAGACTCAGGCCCAAGCACCGCACCCAAAAGTGTGCATGCGTAATCGCGACTGGTGGCATCGGACTCGTTCGCGGCCGCCGTCACTGCCGCTCTGACCGCGCAAATCCAACCTTCCACAGCGCTACCGTCAATGTGGTTTGTCGTCTTGAACGTGTGCTCGATTGCCGTCAGGGCTGTCGAGCATGCCAAATCGGCACCCTTCGCCGCAAATCGGGCACTGCCTGCGCCGTCAGACAACAGACAAACCAGACGCTGTTGCTGGTTGCGGTCTATCAACGACTGCACGAGACAGGTGTCTTGGCACTCCCCACCCTGTTGAGTGTGGGACGTGCCTACCACGCTGGCGCTAACGGTTTTCCAGGTCACACTACGGTCCAGCCAGAAGGTGCCGGGAGAGCCACCGCAGTACCCGGCGTCGATTGCGACACCGATTTCATTGAATTAGACAGCCATTGGAAAAGTTCGCGGAATCTCAATCCCTGGAGCCGGACCGGATCGCGTACCGAAATTTGGCGGAGGATGTCGAGATTAGCCCCGTCGACCGCGACGGTGAAAAACGCGAATGACTTATTCGCTTCGCCTTCACGGATAAGTTCTGCTGCCTGTTGCCATGCATCAGTGGGTGCCCCGTCTGTGATCATGAAGACCCACGGACGATAGAACGCGATGCCGTTATTGCGGTACTCGGATTTTCGCTGCTGCAAAAGTTCGAGCCCTCGTTCGATGGCTTCGCCCATCGGGGTCACGCCAGCGGCTTCCAGCCGCGGTGGCTGGAAATGCGGCGCGGTTTGAAATTCATTTTTGACCTCAACCGGTCCAAACGTTACAACCGCAACCTCAACTCGCTTCATTGCCAAACTATCCGCCGCCAACTCATCCTTAAAGCTTGCGATACCCGAATTCAGTTCGGCGATCGGAGCGCCGCGCATCGACGCCGATGTGTCGAGCAAGAGCAGACAAGGACAGCGCGGCTCGGGATTATCGGCGAAGCTTTCCGTACCAAAAGGCAATTGAACAGCGAACTCGTTCTCTTCGATCACATTACCCCCATTAATTGTTGCTTCCCGTAGAAAACTGCCCGCCAGCATAGGCCATAACTTTACATTTTGTAAACTTTTCAGCAACTTACATTGATATGCTCAACACGCTACCTATCGGCCGATGTAAGTGGAACTTTAGGGATTTGCACAATCGAAACTCGTAAGTTTAATCGTTGCCGTATCAAAGAAAGCGAAATGCTACAATGTCTTTTACAGAACCACCAATCATAGCCAAAAAAATGAATGTTGATAGGCAAGTGATAAGGCCCGCAGCCACTTTGCGACAACAAGTTATCAACGGATTGCGATCATGCATCAATGGTTTAACGTTAAAACCTGGTGACCGGTTGGTTGAGCGCGAGTTGTGTGAGATGCTTGGAGTAAGTCGAACGCTGATTCGTGAAGCGCTGAGTCAGCTGGTAGCCGAAGGGCTTGTACAGATCATTCCGCACAAGGGTCCAGTCGTCGCCATCCTAAACTTGAGTGACGCGCGGGGGCTTTATCAAGTGCGCGCTGTGCTTGAAGAATTGGCTGGACAGCGGTTCACGGAGTGGGCGTCTAATGACATGCGGGTCGGACTTTTAAAAGCGCAAAAGACGCTGCTTACAATTCGCGATTTGAGTTCGACCGATAAGGTATTGATGTATCTGAGAAAAAGTCTAAGTTTTACGACGTGCTACTAGAAGGCGCGGATAATCCTGCTCTTTCAGAGTTGCTTCCACGAATACATACACGCTTAACAATGCTGCGGGTGAAAGCAATTATGAAAGAAGGACGCTTTGCCGAAATTTGCGGCGAAATTTCTGCAATCGTTGATGCTGTCATGCGTAACGATGCCATTCAAGCCGCCGCTGCTTGTAAGCGACACGTCGAGCAGTCTGGGCGTCACGCAATCGAAGTTTTCATGGGCGCTGCGTGAATTCCATGCAGGCGCCTTGCAAGAAGCCGTGTCGTGTTGCCTTCGGCGTAGCCGTCAGACACAAAATTTACCCTGCCTCGTAATACACTCGATTAACGTCTGACCGAAAAGCAGCGAAATCAATGCTCACCGTGCGTTAATCCTAAATACCTTCTCTTTCCAAGTTCTACCCCGTTGTGGCGAAGGATTGCATAGCCAGTCGTCACGTGAAAGAAGACATTGGGTAGTGCGATGCTGATTAGGTACTCTTCTTCGCTGACCGTGCCATCAGGCGCCATTGAGTGGGCAATGCGTCGCTGGCTTGCTCCTGCGTATTGCTCCGGGTCTACGCTCTCCGCAAATTTGACGGTCTTGTCGATTCGCGCTCTGAGTTCTTGAAGTGTTCGCTCGTCATCGGTGTGATGAGGCGGCTCTCGACCTGTAAGCCACCCTGCTGCACCTTTCACGTAGTCGCAGGCGCTTCGGACTTGATAAATGAGATTGCCCATGTCTGGCGCAAGACGGCTATTTAGAAGGACATCAACGTCAAAAGATTTAGCCTGCGCGTACGTTGCGGCATCTGACAACCATTCCTCGAAATTCCGTATCATCTGAATACACTCAACGACAATCCTGCCGTAGGACATACACGCCACAGGAGGGCCATCTATTATAGGTAAAGACATAAAATCTTTTTCTGTGCTTGTAAAAGGCCGGACGGCGATCGAGCGAGAGCCGACTCTGACTTTAAGACCGCATTGATTTCATACATGAGGCCGACAGCAAATCACCTACTGCGAGCAACCGTCGATTCGAGATTACTACAGCCAAGCACTTTAACCATCACAGATTCGTCAACCGATTTGAACCAAATATGCAATAAATGTCATCATGGTGATTGCGCCATCCGCCGTCACTGGCACAATGCAGCCGTTGAGATGGAGGGAAGGCAGCTTCGTGCGCATGGAAATCTGGCCTGCATGAATTTTGCGGCGCGCCCGATTGTTCGCAACGTTCTCGAATCGAGTCATCAGGTCACTCTGGATCGCGTGGTTGTTGTGGCAAAAAGACCGGTCGCGCCTTGATTCGGGGATCAAGATTCAGTGCATGTCAACGAGTTCATCTATGTCAGGCAAGTTCGCCGCTAGCGTTATTATGTCGGGCATTATCGAAAGGTGCTTCTCGTTAGTATCCGGCAATCGGATCGCGACGTCCGCCGGGCGGTTTGGGTTGCGGGCATACCCGAAGCGGACGGCTTCGACGATGCTAGCGTCCGACTACCGGCGTTTGTGCCGAACGGCTTATGCAGGCGAGGACGCTTCTGCCGGAGTTTGCTTCCGGAGTCAGGGTCGCCGGTCGATTCCGGGAAGCCGGTCGCTTAGAGATGGGCTGCGGCACGAAGATGGAAATCGCCGTGCCCACATTTCCTGCAAAACGTAGAATACACGTCGTTCCGTCTACAAATATTGAACGACCATGTCTCGCACGGAGAAGTTTGATAGTCCCGCCTCTGAATATCGGGCAACGCAGTAGCTGGTACGCGATGAGAGTGATAAGCGAAAAACCCACGAAGCGGTAATCGAAAGCGAGCGACGATTCCGATTGCTCGTTGACGGCGTCTCTGATTATGCGATTTACATGCTGTCACCCGGCGGACTTGTGACCAACTGGAATAACGGCGCAAGGCGCATCAAAGGTTACACCGCACAGGAGGTGATCGGCTCGCATTTTTCCCGATTCTACACGCCGGAGGACGCTACTTCCGGCTTGCCTCAGCGCGCACTTGAGACCGCAACCCGCGAGGGACGTTTCGAATCAGAAGGATGGCGCGTACGACGAGACGGAACTCGATTCGTTGCCCACGTCATCGTTGATGCCATCCGCGACGACTCCGGCATCCTGCTGGGATTTGCGAAGATTACTCGAGACGTCACTGAAAAGCGCGAAGCCGACAAGCTTCTCGAGGAAACAAAAGCCGCGCTTTTCCGTGCGCAAAAGATGGAGGCAATTGGCAGACTTACGGGAGGCGTGGCCCACGACTTCAACAACGTACTGCAGGTTTTGCGCGGCAACCTCGAACTCTTGCAAACCCGCTGCGCCCGGGATCAGTGGTCAATGGAGCGCGTCGGAAACGCAATTCAGGCAGTCGAACGCGGCGCAACGCTCGCCTCACAACTATTGGCGTTTGGCCGGCGCCAGGCGCTTCGCCCCGAGCCGGTGAACCTCGGCGCCATGGTCCGCGGCACGGATGACTTGCTGCGTCGAGCACTTGGAGAAACCATCGAAGTCGAGACAGTGGTGTCCGGCGGTCTTTGGAATGCTTTCGTTGACGTTCACCAGCTCGAAAATGTTCTCTTAAATCTGGCAATCAACGCGCGTGATGCCATGCCCGATGGCGGCAAACTGACATTGGAGTTGGCAAACGCGATGCTCGATGACAACTATGTGCGCTCGCTCTCGGATGTGCCGGCTGGTCAATACGTGATGCTCGGCGTGACGGATACCGGGTCAGGGATGTCGGCCGATGTGCTCGAGAAGGCGTTTGACCCGTTCTTCACGACAAAGCCTGAAGGTCAGGGAACGGGATTGGGCCTCAGCATGGCTTACGGCTTTATCAAGCAGAGTGGCGGACACATCCGGATCTACAGTGAACCGGGACACGGCACGACAGTACGAATCTATCTTCCGCGAACGTCGGCGGAAGCGAGCGAGCAGGCGACACGGCTCAACGCCCCGACGATGGGCGGCAGTGAGACGGTGTTGGTAGTGGAGGATGATCAGAAGGTACAAGCGACGGTGATCGCGATGCTCACTGATCTTGGATACACCGTGCTTAAAGCGGACAACGCTGACCAGGCCATCGTAGTGCTCAACAGTGGCGTTCATGTCGACCTTCTCTTCACGGACGTAGTCATGCCGGGGACGTTGAAGAGTCCCGAAATGGCCCGACGTGCGGTGCAGCTACAGCCGCATTTGCGCGTCCTCTTTACCTCGGGTTATACACAGAACGCAATTGTTCACGGCGGCCGTCTGGACCCCGGCGTCGAACTGCTCACCAAGCCCTACAGTCGTATGGAACTCGCATACAAAGTCCGACAGGTTCTGGGCTCTGAGGGAAAGCCTCTGTTGGGCGAAGCGGACGCTTTCTCGCCGAATGACCCCGCAGTCGCCGAGCATATCGCTCTCCGGGTTCTCGTCGTCGACGATGACGAGCCGACATGCGACGCAGTGAGTGAACTGCTGCAAATGCTGGGGCACCATCCTATCACCGCGCCCGGCGCCCAAGCCGCTCTGGACGCAGTCGAGAACGCTGCGTTCGATGTACTACTCACCGATGTCCATCTGCCCCACATTTCTGGTGTCGAACTGGCTCGTCGCGTGGCTAAGGTACAAACGGGCATCTCAGTCATCTTCGCATCCGGGGATACAGTTCAAGACATAACCCCGGGCGACTTCCCTTGGCAAAGCCTTCGCAAACCTTACACGATTGACCAGTTAGAGGCAGCGCTTCGCCAAGCGCGGCAGGACGACGCATGACTGGGTATGCTGCCGGGAGGGGCACGCCCGCCGTGAAATTCAATTCCTCTAGCTTGTCCATATACTTTTTTCCGACAGCGCACAGTTGACGGGCCTACCGTCATCGGTTGCCCAGATGGTCTTTACAAGATCGTCGCGGCGTCCCGGGAATGAACACATCGCTGCCAAGCGGATTCTCTTCGAGTGCAGTTTGCACCTTCGCAGCCAGAGCCGGAAAAACACTACGCATCGCGGTTACACCAACCGCAATCCACACGCGCGTAACTGTTGGATCTCCGAGCATGATCGCACGCTCTTCAGAACCGTACGTAGCATTTCGGCATCGACTATGCCATCGACCTTGACCACCGTCCTGCCGTTCCGAACTTCGGTCGTGCCACCGGTCGGGGCGGGCTTCACGATCTCCTGCTCCTGTTCGACCGACGGTGTCGGCGTGATGGTGCCAGGCGCGCCGCTTACGACTGTCACCAGAACAAGCTCGGTTGATCCTGCGAGCAGCTCGGCCCGAGACCGGCGTCGCTACCTAAACGCTGCGCATGCCGGAAGGCTGCGAGTGCGTTGGTCGCCCTCGCCGGCCATGCGCACGTGTAGGTACCAAATATAGGTGTTGCGGATGACTTGCTTGATGGCAGGCTGCCGCCCGCGCAATACTTCGCGGGTCCTACAAGCGGCGGGCGGCGATATCATCACGTGAAACGAAACACGAGTCTTCCACGGCGAACGCCACAACGTCCGACGCGCGGCGGCGCTTTTCGCGATGTCGCGCATCGAGCACAACTTTAATTGGATCGGCACGCGGCGAGGACCCGCGTCATCGCTTGACATCGTCCGGCACGCGGCTGCCGTTTTCTGCGAGCTTTTGCATGACCGCGCGATGCAGCCACGTGTTCATCGCCGCAGGATCCTCCGTGCTGCCGGCGTATTTCAGCTCGTTCGCGAGCTCCTGGCGCGCATCAAGACTGCTGTCAAGGCCAAGAGCTCCATCAGATCGACGATGGAGGTGCCGAGCCGTTCGATGCCTTCGAGCGCATTGCACAATCCTCGGCGGGGCATTGCCGCCGAGTCCATTCAAGCAGCGCATGCGCCCGTGAAGCTAGCGATCCGGGGGAACACATTGGACCGCGGCGTTATAAAGGGGGCCCGTTACCTTCCCCGCTGCCTTCCCCGTTTGCGGGCGCCTGGTCCAATGTGTTGTCGCCCATGCCCAGTTCGCGCGCCAGTTGCTGCTCCGCTATGACCCAGAAATCGGTGGAGCGGCCCTCCGGGCTTCCGGCTTCTTCCCAAAGCCGGTAGGCAAGTGCGCGGATCTGCTCTTCGGTAGCGGAGGTGTTCATGCTCTTTTCCTATGGAGGGATGTTGATTGTCTGACACGCCACGCTCAACGCGAGGCGAGCATGCCCATGACCACGCCGGCCAGTGCGGCCATCGTGATGGCCTTCCAGGGATTCTCGTGCACGAAATCGTCCGTCGTGTCGGCTGCGACCCGGTATTTTCGGCTCATCGCGCCCTGCAGGTCGGCGAGCCTGTTTTTCGCGCTCGCGCGTAGGTCGCTCGATGACGCACCGTCGCTGCTCGTATCCCACGAGTGGGACGCTTCACGAAAACTGCGGTCGTCGTTGTTCGCGAGGGGTTTCTTCTGATCGCCGGATGCCATGCTTGCGCTTGTCGGAAACTCGTAGGTACCATCGGCCCGTTCGGTCTTCAGAGCGTCGACGGGGTTGTGCGCGCGATCGTTGTCAGCCATGCTTGCCTCCCATGGGCATAGTGGAATACGGTGAGGTCGCGGAACGCTTCGAAGGGGGGGTGCATATCGATACTGGGTGCGATCCGTCCATACAACGTGCCAGGTAGCGCAAACGGCGTACCGCCACCGCTGAACAGCGCGGCTATCCAGCGCCTCCATCGCCAACGCACGAGACATGGAAGACGAACAGATGACGGTAGGTCCATCGCTGCATTCGACCGGCGTGATGCGCGCGAAGGGCTTCATACCCCTCTGGACGGCCGGTGCGGTGTCGACCTCCATGATGTGGCTGGAAATGCTGGCCGCCGCGCTGTTCACCTTCAACGCGACGAATTCCGCCGTGGCAGTCGCGATGGTCTCGGCCTGCCGAAGTCTGCCGCTTCTTTTGAGCGGAGCGCTCATGGGTGTGGTCGCCGATGCAGTGAACCGGAAGAAAATTGTGTTCTTCGGTCTGTTGCTCGCGAGCGCCTCGTCCACGACGGTCGCGCTCTTGTCTTTGCTCGGGGCATTGTCTACGTGGCACCTGTGCGCCGCCGCGCTGGTGAGCGGTGTCGTCTATGCCACCGAGATGCCGGCACGACGGCGTATGATCGGCGAGACGGCGGGCGCGTCGCTGGCCTCTCGCGCGGTTGCCGTCGACAGCATGACCAACTACGCGACGCGCTGTATCGGGCCTCTGCTCGGAGGCTGGATTTACGGGGCGCTCGGCGTCGCTACGTCGTATTTTCTCTCGGCGGCGGCGTCTCTTTGCGCCGCCGCGCTCATTTCGCGGCTCGAGTGCATGCAGGCATCGACGGAGCGGCTCTCCTTGTACCGGATTCGCCGTGACCTCAGCGAAGCATGGCGATATGCGCGCGACAGCAGAACGATCATGGCGCTTCTGATTGCGACGATCATCACGAACTTGTGCGGTTACAGCTACAACGTTCTGCTGACGCCTCTGGGAAGAGAGAACTTCAATTTGTCAGCCTTGATGATTGGCGTGCTTTCTTCGGCAGAACCGGCGGGGTCGTTTGTCGCCGGAGCCTTGATAGGAAGCGCTCGCATGCGCGGGCGATCTCTGCGCTGGTTGCTGAGCGGGTCGATCCTGCTTTTCTTGGCGATCGCAATTGCCGGATTCGCAAGCGCGTATCGGTGTTCTCTGGTATTGCTGCTTCTGATTTTCTTTATCGGCGGGCTCGGAAGCGCCGCATATAACATACATCAGACGACCATCGTGATCGAATCCGTGCCCAGTGCCATGCGCAGTCGCGTCTTTGGGCTCGTGACTGTGGGGATCGGATGTTGGCCGATCGGAACGCTGCTGTCGGGCGCGCTTGCAACAGTATTCGGTCCAACTGAAGCGCTGGTAGTCCTGGGTTTGACCGGCATTGCCGGCAATGGCTTTTTGGCATTTCGCGCCGCGCGGGCAAGACTGCGTCGGTAGATCGGCATCGGCGATGCGATGTGGGCGCAATGCCCGCATCCTTAGATCCCGCATGCGCGTCGCGACTCGCTTCAATAATGAGCGAGCGTGTGCTGAGGCTTCGGCACGAACGTGCGAACAGACATATGACACGCTCGCGCTCGACAACAAAATATTGCGGGAAAACGCGCCGCATGCTGTGATTTTGGCCGCAAGATCTTTCCGCGCAGACTCCAGCAGCGGCGGTGAATGTGCTGCCGCCGTATACACCGACAGCAAGGCGGCGCAGACGCCAAGTTAGATAGGCCCGACACGCAAGTGGGCCTCGAACTTCGTACTGAACAGATCATTCTCAGCCACTTCCGAACGCAATTCGCGCTTGTTGTTTGTCAAACGCGGTTTAACTACTCAAAAGATGCCGAAAATCTCGACAGTGGACGAAAAGCCGACATAGGCGCGACGATTGCTAGCGGACCTTAGCCGACGGGTATCACCCGGACCATTCTGCGCTGCACGCCTCTCGATGAAACGACCCATTCTTGTTGTTGAAGACAATGCACACGATCGCGAACTAACGATCGATGCGTTAGAAAAATGCGGGGTGCGCGCTCAGGTGGAAACGGTCGCCGACGGCCTTGAAGCGCAGCAGTATCTGCGACGTGAGGGAAGGTTTGCCGGGCGCCCAGCCGTTCATCCTTCGCTGATCTTGCTGGATATGAAGCTTCCAGCCATTGACCGGGTGGAACTACTCGGTGTTATACGCTCGACGCCTTCAATCCGCTTCGTTCCGGTCGTTGCGTTGGCCACTTCTGCACGTGCAGTGGATATCGCCGAGGCGTACGAACATCGGGTTAATGCGTACGTCGTCAAAGCTTTCGATTTGCAGGCATACGTGGCGTCAATGGCGGTTGTGGTCGGAGCCTGGTCGAGGAATCGAACACCCCATTACTAAAGCCGCATGGAAGCGCAAGCGGCGACGCCTTCGATCGAGGGTGACAGCTGAGTCTGTTCACCAGCACGTCAACAACTATGACGCCATGAGCAAACCGTCAGATTCAGGCAGGACCGTTACTTTCACGGTCCCCAACCACCTGTTCGACGCCTTCAATGAGACGGCCAACGACTTCTTCGCGACGGCGCACGAGGGTACGACACCCGCGCAGCGTGCCGCCGAAATCCGCGCGCAGGACAAGGATGCGGGCGTTGACTCGCTCGCGACGTTGCTCGATGTGGCACAGGGCGACGCGGGTCAAGCGGGGGTGATCGCGCGTTTCCTGGCCGGGCTCTATAACGGAGCAGACTTCCCCTTTGATCTGACCGAACTGCGCGGGCTCGACGACGATCTGTTCGAACATTGCTTGGCGGTGCTTCGGCTGGACCATCGGCCAGCGGTAGAGGTTCACAACTATTTTCCGGGCGGCGCCGTGCGATGGCAGACGATGATCAATCAGTGGGGCATCGGCGCGCGTAACACTGCACCGCCGACAGCGGATGCAGGAATTGGCAGCCAGACCTACGAAGCGGAATACGTGGCCTATAGCGACGCACCGGGCTATCGAGACGTGACGCTTTTTGTTGCACTTCACATTGAGTCGCACACCGAGAAGGCGCTCGGATTCCACCTATCTGCAGACCACTGCGCCAGGCTGGCTGAAGACCTGCTTTCAGTGCATCGCGACGCGTGGGACAGGGAGAGCGGAATGGCCCTCGACGCGAGCGATACCGAGACCCGACCCTCGTGGCTACGGTTGACGCGGATTGCGTAAATGGAACGCCGCTTTAGCTGGAAGTCGCGACTTGTGCAGCGTCAAGTCGACGGCAATCGGGTGTCGCCGCCAGCCGGAGGGTCGCCGTCATGCCTCGCCCGAACGCCGTCACGAGTTCAAGCCTGCCGCCGAGTCCTTCGAGCATCTTTCGCACGGTCCGCAACCCGATATTCTCGCGAAGTTCCCGCGTCGGCGAGCCCTAACCTTTGTCAGAGAGGCTCACCACGTAATCGGCCTCGTCCACAAGTTGCAACGAAATCGCACTCTTGCCGGGGCGACCGGCAAACGCGTGTTCTACCGAGTTTGTGACGAGCTCATTGACGATGATTCCGACGGTAGTGCACGCATCGACGTCGACCTTGATGCCGAATTCGAGATCGATCTTAAGCTAGATCCCGCTCTCCCCGAGGATATAGCTGACCGCGTCGGTGTGCGAAAAGGGAGTCATCTAGCCTGTCATCGTGCGCACGCTCACCGACGGCGGTTTCAGACTCGTCGCTGGCAGCGGCAGATACAAGGCGGCGCTTGCGGGGCACGGCGACGACTATGAGGTTCCGGTCGCAGGAAATAAAAGCCTTCTTGGTATTTGAAATGTGTGGTTAGCCGCATAAGGATGTATGTGACCGGCGAGGTAGAGATCCTGCTTTGAAACGCGATAGATCACTGGGTACACGGGAACTCCGCGCGAAAGGGTTCAAACGTCGGCACTGTCTAAATATACCCCCTGAACCTATGAAGCCGCCGAGTTCTGTTGGAGTACGAGTAGCAGCTGGGCGGCACACTGACTCTCGCTATTCGCTGGTTTATTTCAACTTCGGATGTCTACACCATACGACTACGGCTCCCGAAATCGCCCCGGTATCTTGGGCAGTTAAAGAAAGCCCACGTGATCCAGGCGGTGCCGATCACCAAGCCATGCCGATGGTCTCATTTGGTCATGCCGCTGCTTTAAGCGGTCTTGGCAAACTAGACGGAGGCAGCAACAGGTAGATTGATCTGTGAAGGTCAATTTGAATTCGAAGAGAAGAAGTCAGGTGATTGCGACCTTGAGGCCGTGCGCGTTGATGGATCAACGACAGCAATGGCCGATCAAGTGGCGGCAGACGCGACAGCATGAATGGCCGTTCCATCGTCGAAACGGCCATTGAGGTGGCGCCAAGCCGAACGTCTCTGATGGGTCGCAGGACTAAACCGCTCGCGCTGTAGGGGGCTACGGTCCGACGCTGGTGGTCAGGGAGAGGCCGGTCACCCGGCTTTATGTTGGCGAATGAGGCAATCCGCCTCGTTCCTCAACAGGAGCCGAATCATGACCTCCTTACCGACAAACGCCGGCCCACTGCGCCAGCGCATGATCGACGACATGCGCATGCGCCAACTTGCCCCCAAGACGCAGGACACCTATCTGCACATCGTGCGTGAGTTCGCCAGGTTTCTCGGGCGCTCACCTGACACGGCCACGGTCGAGGACCTGCGCCGCTAACAGCTCTATATGGTCGACCACGGCACTTCGGCCGTGTCGCTGAACCACGCGATTGCCGGCCTGAAGTTCTTCTTCACAGTCACGCTCGACCGCCCCGAGCTGATGGTCAGGATGCAACCGGTGCGCGTGCCCCGCATATTGCCCGTCGTGCTCAGTCCCGATCAAGTGCGGCGACTCATCGAGGCGGCCGGCAACCTGAAGCACCAGACCGCACTGTCGGTCGCGTACGGCGCGGGGCTATCCACGTGATCCAGGTGCTGCTCGGCGATGCAAAACTCGAGAACACCGCGCTCCACGTCCAGGTGGCCACGCATGCGAGGCGCTTGCAATTGGCGCGCGTGCAGCGGTGGCATAAGCACAGCAATCAACTCTGCTGCGGCCAACTTCCAGTCGCACGGCGTGACTCGCGGCAAATGAATACCACGACGCGCATGCGCAACTACTGCCGATTCAAGGGCAGATGATCGAGGTAGGTGTTGATGAAGATGTTTGAGAGCAGCTTCGCGCTCGCATTGCTCTTGGGCAGCGGCGAGGGCTGAGCGCTCGCCGTGACGATGGTCGACTCGCCATCCTTCTTCCCTGCATATTTGAAGCGGTTGTGTTCGATGACAGTGAGTCTTGACGGCTCGTAATGTAGCGTCTCGCTGCGTTTTTCACCGGCGCGCTCAAGCACGCGAACGCGGACGTCTGTTCGTCGCTCAGGTCATATCCGATGCGCATGCGCGGCAGGTTTTTTGGCAACGCGGGGCGAAACCTTGAGACGCCTTAGGAGTCGTATCGCGCAGCCATTGAAGTGTGTCGCGTTCCGCAGTATCTTCGAGCTTTGTCCTTCCGCATCAACCGACTCTCACAATATGGAAGTGTCATCGAGCGTCGCAGACCGTGACCATGAGAGCCCGAAAGTCGGCACGCCGGCGTGGCTCCGATACGAAGTGAAGCGCTACCTCGATAGTGGCGACTACGACAGCAACTTCGCGGGCTGGCCGGGCGACAATTTTATCGACGTCGCGCAACGGGCTACGCACTGCTTGCGAACAGCGCTTGTGGAAGAGACGCTTCGGCGAGCGCATGGCTTGGGCAGCCAGGCGAGCGTGCCAGGCAATCTGAACGCCTGGGCCCGCGACAAGCTTTCGCCGATGGTCAATGGACTGTTTCCCGCCGATGAACACTGCATCATCTTGGACACACTGGCTCGCAGCGTCGTGTTTCTCACCCCGGACAACGTCGCCGCAGTCCTCGCGCGGCAAACGTGGTTGTCGACATCATGGGACGTCGCCAACATCTATCTAGCGAGTGTCGGTGCCCCTGGCCTATCGCAAGAGGCGAACGGCATCGTTGGGCTGAGCGAAGAGACAACTTGTTTTGTCTCTACGATGTACTTTGAGGAAACTGACCCGTTTGCGGATTTCGTCGTCCACGAGGCGGCGCACATCTTCCACAACTGCAAACGAGCGACCGTCGGGCTAAACGAGAAACGTCGCAAGGAATTTTTGTTGAACATCGACTATTCGAAGCGCGAGACTTTTGCTTACGCGTGCGAGGCGTACAGCCGTATCATCTCGCTGGCTGAAGGCACCCGACAACGGCAAGCGGCGCTCGCGCTTCACGCCAAAGCCTCGTTGCCGGCGGATGATCGTGTGGATCACGACGAGTATCTCGACATTCTCGGTGAGGCTGTGCGCGCCCGTAATGGATGGCAAAAAATCCTCAAACGGTGTGCGCCGCGTCAGGAACGATGATACTCACGGAGATGCCGGAAGCGGCACGTGGGTCTACCGGCTCTCCGACGGGGGTTAGTGCAGACCAATGGCCGATCGGCGCTTCTGTTTTCCACAGGCTTGCCCACAAATTCTGTGGATAACCGGATAACCTCAAGGCGGGATGGCGCTACAGCGGACTTTTGATGTGTCGTCCTCGCCGATGAACGGCGGAAAGCACGCGCGCATACCCGTGTTGTTGCACGCATGGCGTCGAATCGCGGCCCTGCACGGCCGGGAGCAATGGCGAGCGTTCTATCAGCACAGTGGCTTAGATTCAAGACTCAAGAGTCACATTGCTACGACCAGGTCGGGGGCGCGTTGCCAAATAGTTCGCGACCAGGCGGTGGGTGTACTGGGTCCGCTTTTCTCCAATGATCAGAACGAGTTTCGCGACATCGTCAACCGTTTCTCCAGTGAGCCTTCGCTCAAGCACCGGTTGCACTTTATCAGTCCCTGGCGCGCATGGCAGACGCTGTCTGTGCCGTTGAGCATCCGTGACGGCGTTGTGATTTTCGATCAGGTGCAACAATTCTCACGGGCCAAGCTCCCGCTGTGATGAAACGTCATCGGTTGGCCCCGCTTCTGCGCAACCGCGCAGCGCGCTTTTATACCCATTTGTCGATCGCATCACTTCACAGACTCCCACACGAAACCCGAATAGCCGTTAATTTCTACCTTCTCGCGCGAGTACCCCGAAACTTTGCAACGGCAACTGTTCAGATGGCCTTGTCTTCGCTCATCTGACATCTACAATTCAAGCTATCGAAGGTACTGTCGCTCTTCATCAAACCCTACGTTAGCATGCGTCAAAGTAGGCCTACAGATGCGGGCTACGAAATGCGTGACATTGATCCTGCTTAGGCTCCGCAAACAACAACGAAAATTGCTTCCAGATCAGCGGGAACCGGCAGGCTATGCTTAATTCGCTCCGAGGCCTCCATCAGGTAGGGTATGTGTTCTAGTCGTTCACGCCCATCATCGGCTCAGCCTGAAGGTTTGGCCGTGCAAACACCGTGAACTTGTTTTCTCAGTTGGCCATGTTGTTCTCAGAAGTTCAGCTCGTCGAGCTCGGCCGCGCTCAAGCCGCTCACTCGGGTTCTTCGTTCACGAGCAGCTTGCGCAAGTAATGCAGGGTCCTTTTGCTCGTAAAGACTCTCGAGCGTGGTTCCCGGCGCGATGGCTTCGAGGTAGCGGAAAATCTGCCCTACCGCGAGACCCGGGTCTCCGTGCTCCAGCCGATAGACGGTGTTGCGCGACAATCCAGCCCGAGCGGCTGCATCAGTTTGCTTGACACCTCGCGCGACGCGCAGGCGGCTTAAAAGCTCGCCGAGTTGTCGGCTTTGCTTGAGCAAGAAGGGCGGAAGGCTAGCTGTCTGGTCAACTTTCATGTTCGTCAAATCGGCCAATAAAGCCGATATGCTCGATTAAACGAGCAATTGGTCGATTGGGTGCAAGCCCGGGTCGCGCGAGTTTTGGCATTAGCACCCAGTCGCCTACAGCCGGGAGTCTGCACACAATGCTTTTTCCGAGACCCTATCCCGACGAGCTTTTGGGAAGTCTATTGATTCGGTCTTCGCGTCGTCTCGGTCTTTCCGTGGAAACGATGGTTCAGATTTCAAGACTTGTGCCCCCAAGATACCCGTCCTTCATTGTGCCAGGCAACCTGTTGCGTTTATCGGACTACACGGCTACATCGGCTGCCGATCTGCTGGAAAAGCACACGCTCTTTGCGTTCGTATGTTTGACCTACGATACGTCGGAGATCGCAGTTCTACGACGGGCAGCAATCCATGGCGATGGACTTCAGTCACGTTCTGCGTACGGGGCGCAATTCACAAATCGAAGTCGACGCGTATCGTTCAGGCGATATTGTTCAGCTTGCGCGGCTCAGGATGAGCGCGAGTTTGGCGAGGCTTATTGGCACAGAACACACGCCGTTCCTGGCGTGCTGACATGTCCGAAGCATAATTCGCGGCTACTAGAAACCTCAGCATATCTTCCTGATGGATTACGGAAAGAAACAGTTTTTCTGCCGAGCGAAACTCATACGTTACGTCCTTGGTTTTGCGCATCCAAAAGCGTTCTACGGCTTCTGTGCGTGCTCGCTTCTGAAGCCCTGCAACTTGAGCCGGGAAGTTGGCGGGACTGTGCCGAAGGATACGTTGCTGCGCTGCGCGCTCGAGGGTACGAAGACCTTCGCGACCGCGAGACCCGCCGGCGGCTGATAACTGAATGTGAGCAATTCTTCGGCAAGCAACTTTTAGATGCGTATGGTTTATCGCTGGCACAGCCGGCTACAACAACTTGGCTTATGCGACTCACATTGGGTGGACGCCCGCACCGACAGCCGACTCTATCCCACGTTTTTCTGCGATGCTTCCTCGAGGCGGCACAAACTTTCCGCCGTTAACAGATCGCGGCCAAGGTCCTCCTTGACGTCTGCTCCTTTCGAGCCGCAACCTTCGAAATTGATTGGCTCCGCCAATGACTGAGCGTGACGCAGACCGATTCACGAGAGACTTCGAATTGCGCTGAGAAAGCGTCGAACCTTTTTTCGCGAGACTGTCGGCCAACTCGTTCATTCGGTGACCGGCGTGGCCACAAACGTAGTGGAAATTGACGATGCGGTGACGGTTGACCGCGTCAGAGAGAAAATCCCAGTGCTCGAGATTCATCCCCTTCCGGAATTGCCCGCGCATGGTCTTCACGACGTAAAGCGAGTGGGTGTGGACGTCGACGATCGAGCCTTGCGGCAAATCGTTCAAACCAGGGTATTCGGATTTTCGTGTGGAAACGGACTCACAAGGTTCGGTTAACTTCACATAGTCCGCCCAGAGCGTAAAGTACTCATTAGACAGCGCTACCTTACAGAGTTCCACACAATCATCCGAACAGCCCAAGAAAACAACGTTGCGCATTCATCTCGTCTCGCCCCTTCCACAATTCGTCGCCCAAGGTGCCGTTGTGCAGTAGCATTCAGGTGAAAGGCGATCATGCGCGGCTGGCTTGCCGCCGGCATGTCGAAGGTCCCAAGCCATCGTCGCGCTCAACTCGCGCTGGAGACTTGTCATGTCCTTTCTGACTCAATTCGAATCTTTGATGCTCCAGCGAGGCGTCGCGCTTGAGACGTTGGCCGAACGCATGAGCATGTCGATGCCTGCTCTGAGTTCCGCCCTAGTGGGGACTGACAGTGAAGCGAACTCAACATTGTCTGCGCTGGCCGCAGCGATGGAGGCCGAGTGGATTCTTGTTCCGAAAGAACATGTCCGAGAGTTACAGCGATTGCTGGAGAGAGACGGAACGGCCCCAGACTATTCCGCGCTTAGCGCCGCTGAACTGTTTCTCCGGTCGATTTCTGACAGGCATTATCCTTAACCTCAGACTCTAGCTCGAGAATTCAATTGCCCATGTCATGCAGGGTTCCGAACCGTCGTCACCGATAACTCGTTGTCACTGCGCCGGTCTCATGCTCGTCTCCACACTTAGCAGTGGGTTCTCGACATGCAGGCTCTGCGTCGGTGAAAGGGATCTCTCGCCGATGCTTGAAGCCGAGCTAGAACATTTCTTTTCCGCAAAAGCGAAGCGACGACAACGAAGCGTGCCTTGGTTGGGGAAAGCAAAAAGCCAAAGCAGCATGTTCAACGTGCATGCCGTCCAGGCGGGCAGAGACTCTCTAGGTTACCAAGAGAGTCTTGAATTTTGGGCAAAACGCCCCCTTAGCCAACCGTGATGAGGTTGGGCCGGGGGAGTTTCGCCCTTTGACGGGCATCACGGTCGGCGTACATCGCCGTGACTCAATCGAATTATTCGAGGGCATGTGCGCCTCGCTGTTCCCCTTCCGACTGTTCCTCCCAGGGTCGCACCCATGAACGTCCGCTTGGTGCACTTCGCTGGCCGCGGCGTATTGAGCCCCCTCCTCCAGCAAAGAAGGTAGGGAAGCCGGTTTATATCGACGAGGAAATCGCGGGTTACGCCGCGCGACGGACCGCGTCACACGGCGTATCTGTTGCGTTCTCGCGAAGCCACGACTGCAGTTGCCGCTGGGTGGTTATCGAACCCAAAGCCACGTCGGCGCGTGTCACGAGGAAGTTTTTCCAGCGGGCAACTGGGACCGCCGACACTGTCACATCAAGCGCAAGCCAGCGACGAACGCCGGTCGTTTGCGCGTGGCGAAGAACGCGCATGACCCTACGTTGACCCTCCTCATAGCCGTCCAGCCCCTCGCTGAATAGCTTGGTACTTCCGACAACCCGCTTTCGCAAGTCCGTTGGGAGAAGGTTCGACGTTAGCGTTTCGCCGAGGGTATCAATCCAGCCGCAACTTAGAACGATCTGCACGGACGGATACGGGCGCAACAAGTCGGCAAGCAACCTCGCATACTCGAAGGTTTGCTGTCCGCCGCGAAGGCGAATGTTTCCCTCTCTGTCCATCGTCGCCGCGCCAACATGGAGAACGCCGCCGAATCCCAAGTAGATAACCGGCTTGCTCCAGTCAACATGGTTCAATGTTGCGTGCATATCGTCGATTCCCAAGTCCCACAGCTTGTCAGCACGGAACGCCGGCAAGCCGTCCGTGGCGGCAAGCACCGGGGTTTCGCGCCCAATACACCCAATTACCACCACATAAAGGAGATTTTAATCCCATATATGAGATTATACGCAACAAGGTGAGCCTTTGCAGGCGTTCGTTGTGCGCAGGTTCAATGTAAGTCTTAGAGGTAAGTCGAAACGGGCGAAGGGTGCTTATGCTGCCCCTGATGGGCCTAACGGCGCCCCGTCTAGCCCGCGTGATGATGGTTCTACCTTACAGGGATCCCGTGCGGCGGCTCGCGAGAAGCGTCTTCGTAACGGTAATGAAGCGCCATCGCTCCTACACGAAAATCTGATCACCCTTTCCCGGGAACGTGTGTCAAATCGAGCTTGACGTCGACTCGCCCGAGGGCCCGCATGCATTGAAGGAAGAACGCGAAGCTAAAGCTTCCGCGAGACAGTTTGTTCGCGATGGCGCGCTCTGTTTCGTCCACACCGATGTCTGTAAGCATCCGCGCTAACTGGCGATAGCTCACGCCTTGCCGAGCAAGCTCTGCACGCAGGACGTTGCCAGCCATCTGATACCAGTCGGTCATCCGCATAGGGGCGTAGGAAAACGCTCATTATTCCCCGCCCTATGCTGCGTCGCCTCTAAAATCCCATATATGGGATTAATACGTCTAAAACGAGATTTTTACGTCGAAGCGTCGCCGTTGACTCTGCTCGATGTTGCGAATCCGTGGTTTCGACGTCTCTCCGAGTCTTCGCGCTGCATCACGCCGACTATCTCCTCCAATACCTCAACGACATTTAGGCGGTCGGCGTTCAGCACCACCCGATAGCGACCTAGAGTTCGCTCGCGAAGATAGACGCTTGCGAAGCAGACCCGACCGAGAACCGCAATGTCGAGCCTTGCGTCAACGAGTTCCTGCGAGCATCCGGCTGATTTGCGGGTGATGAAAGCCGTCGTTCGTGTTGCATACGGATACGGCGCCTCAGGTGCGATGTACCCCCCAGACCCCATAGCGTTAGCTGCTCGGACCCAGACACAGCGCCGAGGATCGACCTCGTCAATAGCCACATACGCTGGCACTTGAACTGGCGCCGTCGAATGGGCACCGAGGTAGACCGTCACTATCGTTCGGACCCATTCCGACGCCCAAGTGCTGGCAATCTCTCGTACCAAGCGAAATTGTGTCTTGTTATGTAACGCCTCGACAGGCGACTTTCCCCGAAGCGCCTCATGGCCTGAGGTTAGAAACGAAAGCCGCGCACCGGGTGGGGCCGGGCGGATAATCCTGCACAGAGAGAAAAGCCGGCGTCGGTCGAGCTGTGGTTCCGACAGGATTACTGGAAAAGACTTTTCATTTCCGCATCCAAGGGAAAAGACGCTGCCCTTGGAAAGAAGCGAGTTGAGCATTTCCTCGCTTAAGCCCAAGCGGGCACGAAACTCGAAGCGCGTGATGACTTCTTCGCTGAGGTTCATCGGCCATATGCCTCGGAGGATGTCGCACACTTCCCCTCCGACGTACCTAGCCGCAGGGTGTAGATGAAGCCAGCCTCGGTCGACCTTGTGCCGCCCAGTCAACCGTCCGCCTCAAGCTGCGAGATGTCGATCAGCGTGCCCGGGCCGAAATCACAACAAGAATTGCAGCGCTCGCCGCGCCATAATCACTGCATCGTCGCCAACCACGTACCGAACGCGAAAATCGAATTCAGTAGCGCCAGACGGTCGAACAGTTACGTCCGCCACGTCGGCATCGCACCTTACGTCAACGCGAGTGACGGCTGGATTGACATCGCGCACAAGCGTGGCACCGACACTTTCGTAGACAAACAACGTCGTCTGCGTTGCTGACGGATAAGGACCGGGCGGCGAAGGTTTCGCCAGCGCATCGAGCGCACGCGCCCAGATCGAGCCTCCCGAAGCATCTGACACGCCATCGCATACCAAGCTGCACGACGGACCTTCGCAGTCGCCCAGATATAACGAAACGTGGGTGAAACGATTGGGATCAGAACAGTTACTTTCGCGGGCGCTGCTCATAAGCATTCGGTACGGTCAGACAGGCGCGCCGAGCTACGCTATCAGTGTTGCCTGCTCACCGTCGTTCATCGGCGCGGTCCTTGCGCGGCGCCGACCAGATCGTCGGAGCGACGGTTGCTGAAACAGCCATTTCAGTGTCCGTCGGATAATGCCGAAGGAGGCCGATTGCAACACTGCGCACCAACCCTGCGATGGATGTCTGCTCGCCCTCGGCCAGCGTCTGCAGAAACCAACGCGTGTCGAGCACCGCACGAGTCCGGTCACTTGGCGAAGTCATGCGGTCCTCCGGCGCGAAAAGGTGCGTCGCATCGAAGTAATCTCCAATGCGGTTTCTAAAACAGTAGATGGACCATACGGATTCAGCGGGCCTGGGCAAACCACTGTCGCCATTAAGCCGATAGAAACGGCCGGAGGTGGTGAGCCCTCTTCTATCCCTACAGTCAAACGATACGATTGGCGAACTTACTCGACCAACGCGCGTCACTTCGTTGAAGCCGACGAAGTGGAAACCGCCGCTTGGCACGATTGCCAACACGCGCCATTCAACCAGTCCGATTTCCAGCTCGACTGAAGCCGAGCAAATATCCGACGTTGACATGAGACTCAAACCGGAAGGAGCAGGCTTGCCTTTCATCTGCGAATTTGCGCTGAATCGTGGGCAACCTGCTGAAGGAGACGCGCGAGCTTGTGTAATTAGACTTATAGCCTGCGACGGAGCGTGTATTTCTACACGTCTCTCGGATTATATACAACGTCGCGAAACTTGCAAGGAATGGAAGTCGACTGGACTTCAGGAGCCCGCCCTGCCCGCTAAGGCAGCGACGTTCAAAGACGAGAAGTCGAGGAACGATCGAACGTCCTCGAACCGGCAAACAGTGGCGCATTGAAAAAACAACGCCGCGGAAAAAATCCCTTCCTCACCTTGTATTCGCAGGTTCTCAGGCTGAATTTCGATGCCGATCTCCGAGAGTCGCCGCGCAAGGAGCCGCCAATCAAGCCATGGCTGTTGCGACATCAAGTAGCTCAGTAGGCTACAAGCGCGGACCTCCCATGTACCAGCCGCCTCCAGCCTCTGCGACCAAGCCTCCGTGCAATCGACCCGCGCCGCCACGAGCGCTTGAAGGAAGAAGGTGAAACGAAAAGTGCCTCGTTGTACTTTTCCCTCAACCGATCGAGCTGACTCCGTGACGCCCATCCGATTAAGCTCTGCGGCAAGCTGTGCATAGCTCACATCTTGACGTGTGAGGGCGACACGGATTGCGCGAGACGCCAGCCTCGCCCATGCCGTCTCAGGCCCATCAGCGTCTTTCGCTTGCATTTGCGTCGACATGTACTACCTTGGTGTGTATATCTGCACGCGCTCTCTAAAAGTCAAAGTCCAATTCAGGGAGCCCTCGACGTCGCTGGTGTACCCACCCCACCCGTTACAAACCTCAGCGCACGTCGCTTCTCAAAAACCGAGCCAAGTCTTTCATGAGCTCCGTCCTATATTTGGGCGTCGAGGGTGTCGTCTTCCCACGACGGACCCGCCCTCAGGTCGCACGCGACTCGTCAGCGTCTCGTAGGCCGCCTACGAATTCCGAACTCTTAGACGAACTTTCAGCCATCGCCGAGGCTGCATCTAACTTGCAAGTGGTTTTGAACGGTTCCTACGTCGTCGACATTGGTTACCGCAGGATTCTGAGCTTGCTACCCCATGGCCTGGCCTCACGGACGGTAGGTGCGACGACTTCGGGAAATCGGCTGCATCGGAAGAACGACCTGCGTAAGCGAGCAGATGTTCTTCGCGCGGACGTCGGCCGTCGAAATCCCCACACATTGACGATCGTCGATGCTTCGCGAAGCGCCATACCCATCGAATACCTGTGCCGCTCAGTGCTTGTTGCCTGCAACAATTCGGCGGCGCTCAGGCAGACGCTCGACCAAATTCAACGTCTTCTGTTACCCGATCACACGGACCTCCCGCCAGAAACCTGACGGCGCCCGGTAATACTCTCACATCTAAAGCGCTCGCGGAACCGCCCACCTAAAACGGTCGTATCCGAGCGGCGGAGTCGCGGCTACGGCTGCGGTTTCCACAGATGTCACCGGATTCGACGGTGCTCAGCCGTAAAGCGGCGCAAACGGCTTTCAATTTTTGGTCATGGAATAGGCATCCGCTGCTGCGTCGAGCAGACACAAGACACTGTTCTAAAACCAATCGTTCGGTCTCAGCTCGTCTAAAACGGCCCGAGTTGCGCCGACCGGCGGCCGGCAGCGCTATACGCTCCAATAACGCGGCGCCGCCGCGTGTCCTTGTGGAGTGAGCGCGATGCCACGTGGTGTCAAGAAGTGGACCGAGGAATTAGTCGCACGACGGATCCGGGAAGGATACGGCGAGGGCGAGGGAGCACAGTACAAGCCGTGGGTCGGCACCGCTGATTTCTCCTCTCTCGGACGTACTCATCGGGCATACAGCCAACGATTTGGCCGCACGATCGAGATGGTGTCCGATGTCGAATGGAACACCTTCGTTTGTCTCGAATTTTGCAGGGACGTAACCGCCGTCTACGAAGGTTTTCCATTGCCTCGGGAGACTACCTTGGAGGTGGCCGCAGCCTTGGGGGTCAAGCACCCCACATACCCAGGCACATCGGTCCCTGCGGTGATGACAGTTGACTTCCTGGTAGCGATTGACCAAGCGGACGGGCCCTGCCTGAAAGCGTTCGACTGCAAGCGCTCCGAAGACGCGGAAAATGAACGCGCCGTCGAAAAGCTACAGATAACGCATGCGTATTTTGCTGGCTGCGACGTGAAGCATCACTTGGTCTTTCATTCGTCGCTTCCAATGCAAAAGGTCCGAAATATCGAGTGGTTTCGCGGAGCGACATGGAAGCCCGGGCAAACCTCTCCATCGTTTGAGCAACTGCACGAGCTGTGCGGGCAGATGAAAAACGAATTCTCTCGTTCGACGCGGCTCGACTCACTAGCCGAATACTGCAATGGTTTTGACCGTCGTCACGGCGTCGCGCCCGGCCTAGGTCTGCGCGTCGCACGCGTGCTCCTCTGGGAGCAAACGCTGCGCTGTGATTTGAATGTCCCGCACCTGGAACAGGCGCCAGTTAGCAGCTTTACGCTGTGCGCTGATGACGAGCAGCCTCCACGCAGAGTCTCAATCGCCTGAACACCGTTTTTCTTTAACGACTCGAAATCAAGCCATGCTGCTCAAGAACGACCTCTTCGATGCTGCCGACCAGACTCGGTACCGCGTTCTCTCCATTGACCTTGAGGGGCACCGCGGCTGGGTCATGCCCGTGAGGGGTCCCGGTCGCTGGCCTGAATATCGAGACTTTGGCGTCTTGACGGGTCACGTATCGGTCAAGGCGCTTCGCGGGTCGGAGGCCGGTCACCAACCTGACCTCGCGTTTTATTCAGAGACGGCGAGGCGGCGTGCATACAAAGCCTATGACGCTATCGAACCGCTCATCAACCATCCTCAGATTTTCGTAGCGTCCGCTCGAGGACCGTTGGTCGAGGCGCGCGCGAGAGAGCTGCGCATATCCGAAACGACGCTCTATCGATACCTGCGCCTGTATTGGCGTAATGGGCAAACGCGGCTTGCGCTCATTCCTGACTTCGACAAGATCGGGCGCTCGAACGAGAAATTGACCGCAGGCCGCGGTCGTCGGCCCAAGGATGGAAAGTATCGCACCTTTCAGATGACGCCCGAAGACGCCAAGAACGTTGGGACAGCAATCCGTAAATACTATCTCGACGGCGAAATTTCGACCCTCGCCGGCGCGCACTTTCGCATGCGAGAAGAGTTCTACTCTTACCTCGACGGTAACGGCACGAGATATCTGCATCCGGACGGAGAATGCCCGTCAATTTTTCAGTTCCGACACATTGCCCGAACGAAGTTCACGCTCACGGAAATCCTCCGGAAAAAGCGTGGGTCGAAAGAATTCGACCGCGAGCATGGCGCTCATCTCGGAAGCGCGCTCGAAGAAGCTGTAGGCGTTGGCCACATCTACGAAATCGATGCAACGATCGGAGACGTCTTCCTTGTTGCGCTGGAAGACCGCTCGACAATTATCGGAAAGCCTACGCTTTATCTCATCTACGACCGCTGGAGCCGACTCGTAGTTGGTTTCTATGTCGGCCTGGAAAACGCCTCGTGGACAGGCGCGATGCTCGCGATCCTGAGCGTCGCAGCGGACAAGCAAGCGTTGTGTGCTAAGTACGGCATCCCGTACGACCCAGAGGATTGGCCCGCCGACGCTACCTTCCCAGAAAAATGGGTCGGCGACCGTGGCGAGATGAACAGCAACAATAGTTATCGGATTTGCGACGGAATGCAGTCGATTGTTGTCAACACCCAGTCCCTTTTGCCGCATCGAAAAGGCACTGTCGAATGCGGGTTTAGGCTGCTTCACGCGTCGATTGCAGATGTGACGCCCGGATACGAGCCGCCTATAAACGCCATCAAGCGCCGACAGAAGCGTTACTATCAAGACGCATCCCTGACTTTGGACGAATTCACGTCGATCGTTATCAAGCACGTCATTGCGCACAATCGAAAAGTTATGAAAGGCTATCGATTGGAGCCGCGACATGTGCTGTCTGGCACGCCGGCGGTGCCCCTTGATTTGTGGAACGACGACGTCGCACGTCGCAGCGGCGCGCTTGCCAGGTATGACTATGATTTTCTCCGCTTACAACTGCTGCCGAAAGATAAGGCGACAGTTACGCAAGACGGAATTAAATTCAAGCGGCTTGTATTTGATTGCCCGTCAGCAAACGAGCTTGGATGGTACGTACAAGCGGGAAGACGGGGCAACTTTGTTGTCGAAATGTCGTATGACCCTCGCTCAGCTTCCTCCATCATCGTTTATAACCCTGCGGACCGTCGCCAGACGTTTGAGTGCAGGCTCGCGCCTGCGAGCAAGGACTTCGCTGGCTATTCATTCGCCGAAGTGGAATACATTTTCCGTCGAGCCGAACTGAACAATTTTGAGAATAAGGCTAGTGCCGATCAGGCGAAGGCCGAGCTGCGGCAGCACATTCGAGGGTTGAGCGAGGCTGCGGTGGCAGAGCGAAAGATTGCAAGCAAGGGTAAGTCGCGCTCAGGAAGACGAGCGGATACCGCATTCGCTCGTGCATCAGAGCTCGCGTCTCGCCGACGCGAAGATGCGGCCATGCCAACGATTACTGAACCCCTTCCCACAAACGTTATTCCAATGCAAACGGCGCCATCTGCTCGCCCAGCGTCTGATGACGGTAGTAAGAGCGAGCCATCACCACGCCTTGAGTCCAGCGCTGCGGGCGTTCCCGCGAAAGTGACCTCATCGCCCCTGCGAGACATGTTACGCCGAAAGGCACAGGAGAAACTGAATGCACGCGGCTCAGAGTAAGGTCGTTGTGGAGGCACAGTACACGCCGCAACGTATTCCGCGTTACAGTGGAAACCCTCTCATAGAGGCACTGCCTCCCTCGGTCGATGATGACACCCTTATTGACAGAATCATGGTCGCCCCGGACTTCGACGCGGAGCAGCGGGATTGGGAGACGCACGAGAGACTACAAATGGTCGCCGGACTTTCGTCGTTCCTGCGGCCAATGGAGCGACATGTTCAGCTGGCACGTGCCTTTGACACACTCATTCGGTCAGGATACGTGGGAAGGCGTCCGTCATCTGTGGAGCATGTCCGCGTGTTTCAAAACTTGTACGAGGCGATGCAAGCCGGCCGAGCCTTCACCGCCCCGTACCTTCCTCCTACCGAAGAGCAGTTGTCGTCAAGAGTTATCGGGATGTCGGGTACAGGAAAGACCACGACAATCCGCCGAATTTTCTCGTGGTATCCACCTGTCATTTATCACCGCGAGTGGCACTGTTATCAGATACCGTACTTACATATTGAGGCGCCCCATGACGGACTGTCGACGAAGGGACTCGCCGCCTCCATCCTCCGGAAAATTGACCAGCTGGTTCCGGACGCAGACTATTTTGGGATGCACGTCAACAACAATCGCAATAGCGGCGAATTGCTGCTGAATCACGCCGCTCGCGCCATGCATGACCATTTCGTCGGGGTGCTCGTTGTCGACGAGATTCAAAATTTGCGCAACGCGGGCACATCGAAGCAGACGCTCATGTCTGCCCTGGTCACCGCTTCCAATGAACTCGGCGTCCCGATTGTTTTTGTCGGCACGCACAAAGCGTCCGAGTTGCTCGGGCTTGACTTCAGACAAGGCCGGCGTAGCGCGGGGCACGGCTTCCCGACGTGGTCAACATTTCAGTCGAGCGGCGACCTGACGAACCCTGGCGAATGGGAGGACTTCCTACTCGAGTTGTTCGAGTACCAGTGGATTAAGACGCCTGTGATACTAACTCAAGGCATGTCGAACACAATGCTGGCGTGCTCGCAGGCAGTGCCTGACATTGCTATCAAGCTTTTTGCGTGTGCGCAGTGGCGCGCCATGCTTGATCGAAGCGAGACGTTCTCGGCCGCGACGATTACATCGGTCTTCGGCGCCGAACTCGAGCCGGTCAAGCGCATGCTGGATGCGATGCGTACGGGCGACACGCAAGCGTTGCGCGCATATGAAGACATACCACCGCTTTATTTGAGCTCACTCCTCGAAGACAGCCTCGCCAGCTTCGAGGGTTCTCGCCAACGTGGCGCGAGCGTTCGACCTGGAGATGAGGAATTCATTCCGGCCGTTGCAAAGGTGCTTCAGCAAGCAGGCATCGACGACGAGCGAGCGGCGTGGGCCGCGAAGAAGGTCGATACAGCCGGAAAGGTCACAGGGGTCGCGGCCGGAGCAGAAGCGGCGTTAGCGTTGACGAAGCCGCGCTCCCCCGCTAAGAGCAGCAAGAAGAAACCGGCCGAGTCTGTCGTAACACTCGCCCCCGACGACTACCGTCACGCGATTTCACGAGCCAAGGCGGATGGTACGACTGCTTTCAGTCATCTAATAACAATGGGGGCAGCGTGCCAGCTAGACGAAGTTTTGGGCCTCTGAGGCTGCATATCACCTGTCCCGGTTGAACATCTTTGCGGCACCAGGCGAGGCGCGCTGGCGCCCACGCGGACGGGTTTGGCTTCGGTATCAAGAATGAGTGGAAAAAGGCTAAAACGGATCCCTTACACGCCGGGCCAAACCACACTGCAAGGACTCAGAAAGTGAACCAAGCCATCAACCGAAATGCGGTTCGTCAGAACGACGGCATCGTTATCGTCGACAACGTTGCGTTGTTCGACGAACTCGCAGATTGTGCGGAGCACGCTGGTTTGACCGCGTGCGCTGCCGTTGCCAAGGTGTTTCTCCCGAAAGAGTTGCAGCAAGCGATTTCCGAGACGCATGTTTTGTCTTTTGCCATTCCTGCCAATGAAGAGATTGACTGGAACGCACAAGCCGCGAACATTCTCGTCCCGCATAACGAAATCGACTTCGAGCACCGCCAGGCAACATCCTTGTTTCTTCTCGGGAACGGCCCCATCGCGTTTGAGCCGAAGTATGGATTTCAACCTCTTTTTGGCTCCGATGGCTCGCTCTTCGTTTTCTTTTTGCATCGGGCCATAACCTATCTAGTCCGCTACAGCTGGAGCGAGCGTTTCCTCAATACGTGGGAAGCCTTGGATGCGTCGGCCGGAGAGAACTATCAACACGACGACGAAAGAGCGGCCCGAAGCATCATAGTCTTTGGGTCGTCCGTCAGCGGGGCGGCCGATGATATAGCTATCGTACCGGCTGCATATTTTGAAATTGGAAACGATGGACGGCTGTCTCAGTACTTCGCGTCGGCGCGCGTTCGGTCGAGACCGGACCTTTTCGTCCAGCGGTGTCCGGACGCCTGTTCGTGGAACGATTAAGCGTCGCCGGTATACGACGCTCGGTCGGCACGAAGGCCCCCGCTGAACTATCACATCCATTTTCACGACCGTCGCGCCTCGAGCTCGGCGGTCGTTTCTAGCGGCACACCGCCGACGGATCGCCTACGCCCCCCGCCATAGGTTGTTACGTTAGCGACAGCATTCGCCGCTCACTGCACGCGAGTACGTTTCGAAGAAAGGACGGCAGCAATGCAATCACATCAGCGAACCAGCAATAAAGCCGTTAATTCGGCCGACTTGGTAAGCGGCATTACAACGACCAATGCCATTGAGCTCATTCGAGCGACCGGCGAGTCAGGAATACATCGAACTTTCCCACTTGCGGCCCGGGACCTTCCGGTTGGCGTGGGTCGGCAGGACGACAGTTCGCCCTGTGTCGCCGTTCTCGCGGAGTCATCAGACATCGCCAATATCGCGAGTTATTTTGCAATAAAGTGCTTTGGCCCGCCGGAGGAGCCGAACCGTAATGTCCTAATTTTGTTGGGAAACTCGTCAATCGCGATGGATTTTGACTCGCTCGCAGTCAATCTGCTCTCTCGGCAATGCTTTTCGGTCCTCTTCGTGCATGCAGTCGGATGGACGATCGCGCGGTTCAATGTCGCGGACGGTGACCGGCAACGACTGCTCGCAGCCCTGTTCGGGGCATTTGGAGATATCGACTGCAAATCGTTCAGCCAGTCGGAGTTGATGCTCCCGGACAATGTCCGGTTTGGCTCGCTCGACGTTGATTGATTCCTCCCTTGTGCGTCCCGAGGCGCTTGCCGGCTGCGACCCGAGGCAATACCGATCGATCTGGGCCTGAACACCCTCTTTACAACGGACCGGACCAACCGGATCGGCCAGCAGTGAGACTTAAGGCTGGAAAACTAAACGGTCGCGCCGTCCGTCTCACCGCTAGCTTCTGAAGCGCGGCATCTGGCCAAACCAGTCTGAGCGGTACCGCGAGCGCGGGAGCGTGGCGCGCGCCGGCTGGAAAGCGATGCCTGAAGCGGCTGGTCGTCGCACGCGCCCTGCGGGACTCTCGTTGAACGGCTAGATTTTTGCACCCATATCTGAGGGGGCGCGGATAGGCTAATCCCGAACCTAGGACGCAGCGCGATCGAGGCGAAGCTCATTCCGGTCTTGCGCTGGTAAACGTTGCGAAGGCCCCGTCGCGCATCAAAGACCGGGCGGCTCGTTCTCCTCTTTCTGAGAACCAAGCCACTCCTTCGCTTTGGTGAGCTGCTGCTTTCGGTAGGCTAGGACATCTTCGGTTCGCACAAACATCTCAACCCCGTCGCGGTGATGCAGCGGAAGTAATCCCTGCTGAATCAGCTTTATCACATGAGGCCGCGACACGAAAAGCAGGCCTGCGACTTGTGCGACGGAGATTGTACCGTCCCCTGCCTCGTCCAAATTTGACGTCATCTCTCCTCCTTGCCCGTCGACAAAGGCAGTCTGACTTCCGCGCGTTCTTGATACAACGTGCTCCCAAATTAGCACAAACGTCGGCCCGTCCGTTCGCGGGGGGCCAAACGTTCAAACCGAGGCTACGTCGGTTCGGTAGGTGTTTGGCTGCGACGGGCCTCCCCGCAATAGATTCGCTTGCCTTTATAGCTTCCGGTTGCGTGGACATTAGCGGAGTCGTTCGATCGCTCGAATACGCCGTCATCCGCCTCATTTTTGATAAATCATATGGCCATGTGGATGCAATCATTTTAGGTAAGGCGGTCGCTATACGTTCCTTGAACTGAGGAGCGACAGCATGTGGCTGCATTCGATTGAACGCAAGAACGGGCGATTAGAAGGGAAAGTAATTGACAACGACGGTAGCGTAGATTGGATAGAGGCATCTTCGTTATGGCGGGTCAAAATGCGAGAGTCTGGTAAAACCAAGCTCAGATTTACGACAAATTTCGACGATTGGGAAGTCTCGGACTCGGCGGAATATCTAGCCTTGTCAGGCATGCATTACTGCGGCCCGGGTGACTCTCACAAAATCTACGTCGCGCACTATCTAGGCTTGCGCGTGCTGATTCCTGCCCTGGTTGTAGTTAAGGCACTTTTCACGCCAAACTCTATCTTCTTCAATCATCTTTATCGCCCGACAAGCCTCGACCAAATTGTTGCGCCGGTAATGCAGGCAAAAGGCCTTGGCTGTGTACTGATACATCGCGGATTGTCCCGCCGCATATGGGCAACACCGCCTAAACCAGCGCTTCTCCAGTGGATGTATTTCTTTCCGTCGGCACGCGAAGCGTTTGCTTCCATCCGCGCGAACGCTTTGCGTAGAGCTATTGGCCTTGAATTGCCGAAGCTGCTGGCTGATGGCGTGCTCACAGGTTCGCTTCACGGGCGAGTTTTTGTCGCGTCTTCGATGTCTTTGCATCGCTTGAAACCACAAGAGCAGGCTTTCTCCTGGGGTGGAGAACAACCAGTCGAGTTCACACTTCAGTCGAGTCAAGGTGCTCTGGAAAATCTGAATCCCATACTGAAGAACACGAACCTCATTGAAGGACCGAATGGATGGGGTCTCGCCGACACCGAATGGTCACAACTGAAACATATCGTCCGACCCTATCATTTAGAAGCCTCGAACGATGACCGAACGCTAATAGATGCAATTCTTATCAAACTCGCGACCGGGATGGGGTGGCGCAGTGTGAACGGAATGTTGGGAAACGCAACGAAAGTGAGTTCCTTTTACCAACGTCTTCGACAATCCGGTCGATGGGAAGAATTCGAGGCATCGCTACTCCGGCTTCGGCAAGGAGAAGAGCAAGCTTCCTTGGTGCCGCGCCAGGGCGCCGTTCTATTTGCGCACAACCCGAGAATAAGGCTGCGTCCACGCAAGCGCACTTAGTTTGACTGCGAATGCTTGTCGACTTCGGGACTGAAGCGCCCTTCATGGTCGGCGCGCGCAAGCACGCTCGGCAGACAGAGGAGGCTACCAGATCACCATCGACGCGATCTCCCACAGAAAGTCTCCTTCAGCATGCCGCGAAGCGCATCACGGCAAACGCATGAGCAGAAAGTGGATTTTTGTGGCGCCACGCGAAAAAAGACGCGTTTCGAGAACATTGGGTGTTATTTCGCTGCTCCCTGACAAGCAGAGGATGGACGGCAACTTGCCGTTGCCCTGTGCGGCAAATCCGGGCATGCATGACTGCGGTCGGCTGGCGTGCGAATGATGTCGCAGAGGCGAATCGGTAGTCGTGCGCAGAAGTTGATCGGACGTTTGCCACGCGCCTGCACGGTCGGTCGGGTTCGCGTGGAAGCGGTCGGCACGTCCTCAAGCACGCCTGCGCCGAGCAGCGGAGATTAAGCTGTGAACGGGCAGCCTTGATTCCGCAAGAAGAAATGGAGCGCGCAGGCGCCTCCTCGCCACGCGATGAGGCTCGCTGCGACGGAGTGTGAAAGGCACCCATAGCGGTGCTCGTCGCCCCCAAAAAAAGGGGTGGTCTGCTGGCCCGCGAAAACAGAACACAGCCGACTTAGCACCCTCAAATTAACGACGTTGTGCAATCACCAAGCACCCGATTTCGCCTGGATAAAAGCCGCAGCGAACGATCTCTGCGGCATATCGGGTCGATTCAATGCCGGGTGTACGGTGCTTGGCTCGCGTGCAATACGCTTGCAATCGAGCCGGGATGACTCAACTGGTCTTCCATGCTCCCCGCCAACAGCAGGTTGACTGCATGACGCTGAATCGATGCGCCATCGCCTAAGACGCTCGCGCGTTTGAGGCGGTTTCCAACCGCAACCATCGCTGTAATCAGCTCGGGCGAGAACGATGTTGCGGCCTGCGCTTTGTGAGGCTTGAGCGCTGCGGAACTGGACGGGAGGGCAAAGCCCACCTTGCCGAAAAGACAGTTGTACGGGGCAGTGTCGGGTAGCAACAGTGCGAAGGCACTCTCGCCAGCGCTCTTCCAAGTCCTCATTGCGGCCCTGATTTCTGAGGCGTTTGCATCGGATAACCAGTGGACATGGAGGCCCCAGGTCGTAAGCGTGAACTGATGCAGTTGAGCTGAAGCGTGTTGCACCGTCTGGGACGTGAGCGACACGGGGGCGTCTGCCTTCAACGCTACGTCTAAAGCCTCGTAATCGTGATGGTCAAGGGACGCAGTCAAAACAGGGAAGTCAGCAAGTACAGCTCGAGCCAGAGGGAATCCGTCTCTGAATTGCCAGGCTGCGGCGATTCCCCCTAATGCAAACAATCCACTGCTGTCTTCGATTTCGTAGTTCATATTCTACCTTGGGTTTTTCTGGACTTCCGGCTATCCGCCGGCTCTGGGTTTGTCTGGGCAGCTATCGCTGTCGTGAAAGCGACGTTGCTGCCTGAGACATATAGCGATGTACTGTCGGGATCGCGTTTTCTAAAATGAAACACGGTGAACATCTAAAACGGATGCCGTACTGCGAAGCAACCGCTCGTAGCCCTCATCTATCCGATGACGTTTGTCGACCGACGAACCCGTCGGAGAAACGCAACTTATTTACGCGTGGAGGGTGACCGCGCCAGCGGCGCTAATCGACCCATAGACTTGATGTAGCTGAGCCCGGTCCGTCAAGACGTTTGCGCGCTCTCGGTAGGCCGTGTTCTCGGCGACGATAGACGCGTAGAGCCTCGTGGATTGAAGCAGCCCGTCAAGAGACTGGAGAAGCATGGAATTCCACTTGTAGCGAACCGATGCGACGCAATCTGAAAGCACGTAAACAACGGTTAGAGCGCCGTCCACCCGTTCAAGGACCGATGCAGCATCACCGTAGTCGAGCACGATTGACCCGGTACCAAGCCGAAGCATCGTCTGCACTGGCCCACTGCCCCAATCGGTCGTGTTGTAGGGAATGAGCCAATCTGCAGTTCGGGAGGCCCATTCGACTTCCATGTAGGGTGGAACGGTTACAACCATCATGGCGTCACCATCTACCGCCAGACACGGATGCGGTCTCCGCTTCGGTAAAGTCAGTCATCGGCGTCGCTCCGATGCACATCTTCGCTAAAAGCCTCTCGAACAATTTGTTCGATGCGGAGAACGACGCTGTCGGCAGCTTTGCGAACCTTTCGCGTGCCGAGTTGGGTAGCCGAAAGTTGTGCGATGCGAGGGTGCGCACAAGTGCTGACGCGACGAACTGTGGTATGTCGAACTCCGAGTCGATGCGGCGCATCGCTGTCTTCCAACCAGTGCAGGTCATATCACCGCCGCTCAACTTCGCTTGATGCGTTCGCCACTCTTTGCTTGCACTTAGCGTCAATCCGATATGCCGCAAACAGGCGTATATCCGCGTTCAGATGCGGAAGCGTCTCGTGGGTGAAAAGTACACAGCAATTTGCCACGCGATACGGCCCTGGGGGGTGACGGAAAGGCCTGTGCGACCAAAGCGCGCTGCGACTTCGAATCTTCTCAATTGATACGCAATCCGTCGCAGACAGGCTCGACGCTCGGACAGCGACCGTCTCCTAGATACACCGCAACGTCAGTGTGTATCCGGGCTGCATCTCATCTTACAAAAGCCTGCACACCAATTGGCTTGAGCTCGCGACCTAAAACCGGCTGTCGCCGCTATTCAAATGCAAACGCTTTGTTTCGCGTAATACCGCTTCTGCGAGATCCGATGCACGCGCAGGCGTGCACGGCATGTCCTTCTCGAGCCCGAAAAAGCTCCATTTCATAAGTCGGAGGGCAAGGTCAACACCGTCCGGAGGTATGCCAAGCTTTTCTGTCGTTGCCGCAATCAAGTCTGCTACGGCCAAGACAACATCGGAGTTCGCATTTTTGACATCATTTTCCCCTTGCGAACTCAAATCTTTGAAGCGCAGGCAGCACAGGTAAATGGCATCAAAGGCGGCCACTATCCGTGCGGATGGCGGAGTTACTGTCGAGCGGCTGTCCCGCAGGAGCACGCCTGCCCGGGAGAGCCGTGCAGAAGACAGTTGCTCATTTGCTGTAACTTCATCTACTGAGACCAACTGAGTTGACCGACTACACGGATTATCGATGTGCTTGCTCATCTGGCTGTCTACCAGTTTGTCATACGCCTAGGAGCTTTTGACGTGGGGCGGCATCAATGCGCGAGCGCAATAACTTCAGCGAAAAGGACTGCTCGCAAACGCTCCGGTTCCGCCACATGCCGATCATCGTTAAGCTTGGCGACGGCATGTGCAAGTAAAATCGTGGCATCCTGTCGGGATCGCAGCCCCACAGAGACAAGCCAATACGCTCTCTTTCAAATACACGCGAAGCTGCAGACGAAGCGAGGAAGACGGCAGGTATCAATATAATTTTACTTCTAACCCGCGAATAGGCGCGCGTGACTCACCGCGCGACTTGAGTATAGATCAAACTAGCGCAATCACACGATTATCTTGACGTGGATAACCCACCCCAAGACATTGCGCGTTGGTGTCGCCGTCCCGGTCGAGTCTGGCAAATTGCTCTTGACTGTCCAACGCGGTCCTCTCGGCTTCGGCCGCAGCCGTGCAGCGAGGTCTGGCCTGTGAGCCGAGTCATTTCGAAAGTTTGGCTACCAAGAGTTCGATAGCCACCTTACCCTACGACGCTAAGCCTCTTATGCCATCCTGTCTCAGGCAGGGTAAACCGCTACGGTTCCGACGTTGGTAGAACCGAGCCTGCCGGCAGGATCCGGCCTTACACCAAATCGCCGATCGTCCCGTCGAGCCACCGGCAGCACTTCTCTATCTCCATCGGTCGTTCATAAACGACTCGGCACGCAAATTGAACGTCTATCCGAACCACAAGTGCGCCATTGAGATGCCAGAGGGCTCTCGGCTAGCCGAGAGCGGGGTCGGCACGCGTGGCTGAGCCGACTCTATCCTGTACCACATCGCAATGCTGACCGACTTTACGTTTCAGGACGCTGCTTGTGACTGCGAAGTTGGCCAAAGAAGCCTAGACAGAGTCGGTTTTGAGAAGCCATCGCACGAGCAGGCTGTGGCATCGATCCTTTCAGCACCGCCAAGCCTTGTTCGATTTTCTTACTGCGATTGAACGACTTTGACGTCAACGGGCAGACAAACGCGACGAACGTCAAGCCAATGTTGGCGGCGTGTTCCATCACAAAAGGGCCGGCATAGCGCTTGTTTGGAAAAATCAGAACAAGTATTAAAAAATCGCGGCTTATCAAAGCCGCGATTTCTAATCATTCCAGCCTCAGTGCACCGACATTCCCCCGTCTGCCATCACAGGCTTGTCGCGCATCACATTGCCGTGTACATATTGCTGCTGGCGGGGACTCACAAGCAGGTTGACAATGACCCGGTCCAGAGGGGTATCCGGAATGTCGGTAGTAGCCTGGGCCTCGACAAATCCACTGCTCGCAACATCGCTGACCATGTCAAAGAATTCTTGCGAAGGCTCCGAACGAATTTGGTCCCTGAAGCGGTCGAGCGTCATGCTGCCTGCAGCATAGTCTATGACTACATAGGCCATTTGGTCTGAATGGCCAATTGCGATGGGGACCTGCCCGCGCTTTCTCCACGCATCAACTGCGCGCCAAACATCACCGTCAGACATATCTGCGAGCCAATAGAACTGCACGCCACCGACCTGAAAGCGAATGGTCATAATCTGCATCTTGTCACCTGCTCGCGAAAGGCTCGCTATATTTCCGAATCCGAAGCAACTGGGGGCATTTCCGTTCTGATGTGCCTGCATAAAGGTATTGAACTCTGAAGGGTCCACCGTTGCATTCAAGACAGGCAAGTTTCCCGGAAACTGCTTCGCCATTTGGCACGAAGACTTGAACTCGGCGTTCCGACTAAGGCCGCCAATAGCCAGCATAGAGAACGTGGTATCGAAAAGCGTATTTTTAGGCATGGTTGGATTTCCCGTGTGTCCTGTCAGGTGAAGCAGCTATCGAAGTGCTGCTGTGACATATAGCGAACGCATGGAAAACTGCAGAAATCTAAAACGGTGTCGCGTTGACTGAAGGCGACAAAAGCGGTTTTAGGTGGTGTCGCCCTCCGTGGGCAGAGATTGAATGAGCGTTTGCCACGCGCCGGTACGGCAATCTTGTTCCGGCGCGAAGCGGTCGCCACACCCTTGGGCTACGTCGCAATCGCAGTTCTAAAGCGAAAAACAATGGTCATCCAAAATGGATGGGGTGCCGCGAATCAGCGCCACGCGCGATTCATGCCTTTGCAACACGTTTTAGGTGGAGGCGAAGCCGCCCCTAACCGCGCAACTTGCCTAGATTGAACGTCACAGCACCGGCAGCGCTGATGAGGCCGTAGACCAGGCGCTCGTGGCCGCGGTCCGGCGATAGCTTTGTGCGCGCTCGATCCGTCATGCTCTCCGCAACGATAGACGCGTAAAACTTCGTCGCCTCGAACAGTCCTTCGAGGGAGTCCAGCAAGGGACTCGACCGGTGCAGTACCGACGCAATGCTATCTGAAGCGCATAAACAACGACTAGAGCGCCGTCCACCTGCTCAAGGACCAGTGCCGCCTCGACGTAGTCGAGCGCGATTGAGCCGGCTCACATCGCCACTCGACGTCGAAGCCGTAAGCGCAGTGCCTAACACTGCTGCGCGGCCCGCGTTTCTCTAATTCTCACAGTGAAAACCTAAAACCAGCAGCACGCCGACGACTTGGAGCGTTTAAACACCGCTCCCTTAACTGGACACCTCCCCAACTTGGAAATACGGTGTCTTCAGTTAATACTTCGATTCATCTCAATACGATGGAACTCTTTGCCGGTGTCGGCGGCTTTAGACTTGGTCTCGAACGGGTCCACGGAAGCCCATTTCACGTCAATCTCAGCAATCAGTTTGAACCGAGCCGCAAGGTACAGCACGCAAGCAACGTGTACAAAGCCCGGTGGTCGGGTGATATTCACCTGAACGAGGACATTGCGGCCGTCTTGAATTCAGATGCAGGACGCGATGCTATCCGCGCTGCCGACCCGGATGTCGTGGTCGGCGGCTTCCCCTGCCAAGACTATTCTGTTGCCAAACCGCTGTCGAAATCGGCAGGCATCGCGGGTAAGAAGGGCGTTCTCTGGTGGTCGATTGCAGAGTTGCTCAAGCAGCGACTTGCCGACGGAAAGCCCGTCAAATATCTTATTCTTGAAAACGTGGACCGGTTGATTTCGTCGCCCGCTCTGTGCCGGGGCCGAGACTTCTCCATGGTCTTGTCCACGCTGTTCCAGCTTGGGTACGCGGCCGAATGGCGCGTAGTTAACGCCGCAGACTACGGGTTCTCGCAACGCCGACGCCGTACCTTCATCGTTGCGTATCACGAGAATACCGACGTCTTTCAAAAAGCGAAGCGAGATATGGCTACGAACTCGGCTGACTGGTTTATGCGGTCTACCCTAACTCGCGCCCTGCCGGCCAAGCCTGCAAATCAATACGATGGTGGGGCCCCAGCTTTCCGCGTACGGAACGACCCGTTTCAGGAACAAATGTCCTATCGCGCACTTTCAAATGGCAAAACCCGTTTCGAAAACGCCGGATTGATGCTCGACGGTTACGTATGGACTTCGCAGGTTACACCTGCCGCGCTAAGTGATTTCTCGGACTTTACCGGTAGTGTAGGCGCGTTGACGTTAGGAGACGTCGTTCGTAAGACCGGCCCGGTCCCGACAAATTTCTACGTATCGGACGCTGACAAGCCAAAGTGGGCGGCAGCAAAAGCGGCGAAGAAAGCTCTCCGATTCAAGGATGGGTTCGAGTATGAATACTCGGAAGGGGCAATGGCGTTCCCAGACCCACTCGACCGACCTTCCAGAACCATTATTACTTCCGAAGGGGGGACCAGCGCGACGCGGACCAAGCATGTTGTGGCCAGCCATTCAGGGAGACTCCGGCGGCTAACTCCGGAAGAGCTAGAAGAACTCAACGGTTTCCCGCGTGGGTTTACGGACGTCTCCGGTGTTAGCGACGTCGCTCGTGCGATGTTAATGGGCAACGCCCTGGTAGTGGGGCTTGTTACACGGATTGGAGAAGCTCTTTTTAACGCGCACGTCAGCGCTGCCAAAACTACAAGTCCGTGCCCTACCCGCTGATTTCTCGCAATTTCGCCCGATTGATTGAGTAAACGTCCGAGAAAACTCTTATCCAGACTTCAGATCGAAGTCTGGAGGTTTGCCAGTAGGGCTAGGCGTTGACTCCATCTGCCTACACTTTTAGAACCATTACTATGAACACGTCCATCTTTGCAGACGATACCCGCACTCTTCGAACCTCTCAGTCTTTTGGCATGCTGGTTCCTGCGCAAGTTTTCTTCAGCGAGCTTCCCCAAGATGCAAACGCGTTGGTTGCATTTATCGATTCTCGTGAAGTAACACGCGCTCATCAAAAAGGCCTCTTCAGCGCAAGCGCTTTTCAAGAAGAGGACCTCCTTTTTGTCGACGTGTGTGTCGAACTCTGCAATTTCAAGGTCGATTGGCTGGCAGACGCGCGTGACGTCGCTATCCGCGAAAACTTCGCGACATGGAAACGACTTGGAAGTGTTCCTCTCGTTCTCGCCAGCAAAGAAGTGTCGCGTTGTTTTCAGCTTCCGTTCGCGAACGTAGCAGACATCCCTTGGCCGCAGGTTGCTGAAAGTCCAGAGCAAGCAAGGGCTGAGGCTCAGCAATTTGTCGAAGTCGCTACTGAGTTAGTAGATGCTCAGTTGCTTCAAAACTTTCCTTGGACCCCTAGTCCTGAATCGTTGCAATACGTGTCTGTCAACGCCCTGTTGACCAAGACATCATCTAAATTTGTGCAGCCCGGTGCATTGTTTCAACACCACAGCACGCTCGCCGACAAACTGATTTGACCTTCGTCATTGAATCAACAGTTCCTCTCGGATCATCATCGATGACGCGGCAACTCATTTCCCTATCAGTGAACACGGTAGCGAAACGGTAGTTTCACGAGAAAAAGGCTGCCCAATGTCGAATCTTTTATGGTGAAGGACCGCGCTGTACGTGAACGGCATGCCCATGGATGGCAGCTCAGTGCCCATCAATGGTAAAACTTCAGGAAAGCAAGCCATGTTGGATTTCCCATTTCTTCCTCGTCGAGGCCGCAGAATTCTTGCTCACCAAAACGATCACGCCATCCGACCGCTTCATTCGCGTACGCACTTTTTCATTTCAGCCGGTTACATAAGCGTCTTTAACAGACATGTAAATGTATTCGAAGAGCGAGGCAGTCAGCAGTGACTGCCCTTTAAGAAAGTCTCGTTGCCTTTCATCTTCAATAGCAAACCCCACAAAAATTGTCTTCTTATCTGCCATCACTGCTCTACTCTCAGGGCACGGTACAACCGCAGGTTTCTGTGGACGGCACCTGCCGGGGCTGTCGCGGACAAGGATTTATAGCACAACGCCGACACTCGGAAACCGAGCGTAACTTTTCATCTTCAATGAAAAATCTTACTCGCATGGCGCTGCAAATATTTGACTTCATGTCACGCGAAACTGACCACAGGATAGGCCCTAGCGACGTCTTAGCATGCAACAATACAAATTCGCAGGCAGTTCTCTTGACTCCAAAGATAGTGTCAGGACGATGGAGAAGTTCTGGGTCGATACCACAATGCGACGGGCGAGCACCGCCATGCACACTCGGTTTTTTGCATCATCTCGATTTTGCAGTCCGACACCCGACTACTCTGCGCCGATGGCGGTCTGCCTTAGTTGGCGTCGTGACCGCGATCGGGGCGTGTAAACTGCTCGTTACTGTGTGTTTACGACTACAGGCGCGATCCCGCTAGCGTAGAGCAGCACCTTCCGGATTGCGGTCGCTATATAATGTGTTCGTACATGAAATGGAGCGCATGATGAGCCAATCTGACCGCAGAAATACACCGGCCAAGCCGACCGCACAGGACACACTCGCCTTCAAGTACATTGATTCACTGGTTGAAAAACAGGGCTCGAACGCCACAGGAAATCGTCGTCTTGAGTTGCGCCTGAAACAGGACGCAACCTTTACGGCCATTGATTTCACTCTTGCGAAACGCAGGTAATTTTTACCGATTTCGAGGAACCGGGCTCTTTGCCCGGTTTTTTTATGCCCGATTTCTATACATCTGACGATATTAGGCGCCAAAACGGTGACCAAGGCGTAGACCCTACGCGCGAAATCGGCCGCACGGCTTTTCGCAAAGACTACGCGCGTTTGCTTCATGCGCCGTCATTTCGCCGCCTTCAAGGCAAAACCCAACTGTTTCCCGGCGCTGAGTCCGACTTCTTCAGAAACCGTCTGACGCACTCCCTCGAGGTCGCCCAGATCGCCAGCGGCATCGCAGCCCGGTTGAACCATTTGCCGGATGCGCGCAATTTTGGCGACGGCATCGACCTCGATCTTGTAGAGTTTGCTTCGCTCGCCCACGATCTGGGACATCCGCCCTTTGGCCATAACGGCGAGGCTGCGCTGGACGAATTGATGGTCGCGCACGGTGGCTTCGAAGGTAACGCGCAGACGCTGCGGATCGTTTCAGCGACCGAGCAAAAGCTGGTTAGCGATTCGACAGGCGCTCCGTCAAACGCCTTCGGACTCAATTTGACCATGCGAGCGCTCGCGTCGGTTCTCAAATACGACCGGCTCATCCCGCTCGAACGGCGGGATGGCTCCGCTCTGGTCAAGGGATACTACGACAGCGAGAAGGAACTCGTTTCGAATATCAAAGACGCGATCGCTCCAGGCCATGTAGGTGAGTTCAAGACGATCGAGTGCTCTATCATGGACCTCGCTGACGACATCGCCTACTCGACCTACGACCTCGAGGACTCCTTGCACGCCGGCTTTGTAACGCCGTACTCGTTGTTCGACGCACTTGCGAACCAAAGTCCGATCGCGGACGCCGTCTTGGAAAAGACGAACAAGGCGTTGGCTGACTCGGGTTACGAGCCGCTCGACAACTCGGGGCAGCTTACTGACTGTATTGAAGATGTGTTCAAGGGTCTACAACCGCAGAATGGCGTCTCCACCAACACAGGTGTGGCCAACAAGTTCCGCGCTGGTGCCAACGCTTGGTTGCGCGACAGGCAACTGGCAAGCAACTCTCTTGCACGCAATCAGTTCACTGCCGAGCGTGTCGGTTCTCTTATCGATTCCGTCGAGGTAAAGATCAACGACGCGTATCCGCAACTATCGAAGGTCATCTTGAGTCGCGAGGCCCTCCTCCGGATTGAAGTTCTGAAGCATCTGAATTTCGAACTTGTGATTCGCTCATCCCGGCTTGCGGTTGTCGAGCATCGAGGCAAAGACGTTGTGCGTGACCTGTTCGTGGCCTTCAGTGATACCGAAGGTCGCTTGCTGCCTGATGACTGGCAACAGGAATACCGCGACGCTGATACTGCGGCCGGCAAGGCGCGCGTCGTGTGCGACTTCGTCGCTGGCATGACTGACCGTTATGCCGCTGAGATGCATGATCGCCTGTTTGGCAAAGGCATGTCCATCTTCAAGCCTCTTTGAAGCTCGACGTCCATTAACGGGACATTCATTGTGCGGCAGCCGGCGGCTGACGGCGCTTACTACCGACATTGCATCAGGTTAGTGCCGTCAGCCAGCCATGCCGCCCCGGTCGCGCGATGCTGAACGCACATCGTGCGTCCCGAGAGGCATCAAGCCAACGCATCAGCCAAAACAACGGTTTCGAACCTCGGCGTCATAGTCGGATTCCTTCGGCTTATCGAGCCCGTAGGCTCTCCACTGCTGCAGCCCGTGATTTGTGATGGCATCGTAGTCATTTTGCTCATCAACCATTTTCTGGAAGTCTTGTTTCACCATCCCCACGATTTCCTCACAGCTAATGTTTGGCGAGGATCTGATCTTGGCTTGCAGCGCCTGCATATCGTGTATGGCGATTTGAACGTGCCATTCCTCATGGTCGGAGAGAGATCGATCATAGAACGCCCAACATTCCTGGCCTTGCTTTAAATTTCGGGTCGTCAATCTTGGCACCTTGACCACCAGGTTGACGGCGATGGCAGCCGTTTTTGAGGAACACGTATTGTTCGCGACGAGAGCTTCAGGCTCCAGTTTGATGGAATACGATGTGAGTCCCTCATATCTTCCCTGAAGGTCCTTCTCTCGTTTAAGACCCGCCTGAATTGAACTCCACACCTCAGGCCAAGTTTCACCGGCCACATCGTAGTAGTCCATTTTGAAAGCAACCTGGACTTGCTCGTCGTGAGGTGAAGCAAAACCAAGCACGGCCGACAAGGCAATGGCCGCCGCGCCTAAGCTGGTCACTTTTCGCAGGACGGAGTTCACAAAATTCTCCGGAGAATGCAAGGTTAACTTGATTCTTTCGACGCCCCGCACGATAAATAGAAAGCGTCGACGAGGAGACTGTGCGGAAAATGCGATACCTCTCACAATTAAGTTTCGGTTTTATGTTGTTTGCCCTCCTCGTCAATCTTACAGAGGCGAAACCTTTTGCAAACACTTACATCAGTTTCGACATCCCAGACGATTGGCAATGTAATCTCGAAGTGACGGAGTTTGTCTGCAGACCACCTGCCGACTCTAATGGCAAGTACAGCATGATCGCGATTCTTACCGCCAAGGAAGTTGGCGAGACGGATAGCCCGCAACTCTATATTCAACATCTTCAGGATGACGTCGGCTCGACGGCTGGTGTCGAAACCGTCCGAGCTCCAACAAGCACACTCTTAGGCCAAGCCATCTGGCTTGACGCGACTTACTTGAACTCAGAAGTCAAAAATTATCAAACCCGCTATCTGGCTCGTACCGAAGGCAATCTTGGCGTCCTCGTGACTTTCTCCGCTCATCGGAGTGTGGTCGATCAAGCCCAATCTATCTCTGACGGCATTGCGAAGTCTGTCCAGGTCAATAGTTATCTCGCGCGACCGGAGCTAAACCAGGACAGACGCTGAGTTTTAAGAGCATTAACTCTTGGCATGCGCGCCCTTGAATCCCGGCATTAGCACGTCGAGAATACCGTTGAAGGCCGGGATGGTTCCAAATACATAGTAGCGTGCTTTGTCGTGCCAGTTGGGCGTTACGTAGACGGTCTGCGTGGCGAGCGGATTGCTCATCTGCTCGATCGCCCGGGTCAGCCAAGTCGGATAATCGTCGTCAGGAGCTTGCGACAAGTCGTACAGCACCATTGACCCGCTAACCCTTTTTGCTGTCAAAATGAAGGGGCCGTTACGCAGGGCATCAATATCTCGGCCACCATGGGCTCCGATCGTCTGTTGTGCTTGTTTAAAAAACGTCCGGGCTCCTGAGATGTCGTAGCGGTCGCCAAGTGTCTTGCAGTCGGCCGTGTCATTCGCAGACCAGCTAGTCACTGGCCAGACAAATGGGACAATCTGCTTTTCCTGCCCGTAGGAATTAATTCGCATCGGCGCGCCCTTGTTTAGGGCACCACTGATACTCATTCGATCAAGGAACAAGGGGCAGAAACGATCGATCTCTTGGCGACTTGTGAATATTGGAACGGCGTATCCGATTGCGCCGTCTGGTACCTGATCGTTACGCGCCAAAACATAGCCGCGAACTTCGATCAACTCTTGGCCAGCGGGGACCGGCGAATTATTCCACCCTATGGGCGGAGGGGCTCCGAGCAGGCCGCCGCCCGACGCCGGGTTCTTGTCCGGGAGGGCTCCGCAAGCCGCGGTCAAAGCCAAAGCAATGCTTACAATCCAGCATCGTAGCCGCAGAGCTTTTATATGAGTCATTTTTCGCCCGCCGCCGGTTTCTCGCTCCCTGGAGGCGTGCGAGGCTTTGAAAGTCTGAAGATCAACTCTGACCCGCCAGCACCGATTACGAAAGCGATGAGGGCGACCGAAGCGCCAAAGCCATTGAGTGGCCAGAGAAACACCAAGGCGCAAACGCTCAGGACTACGCCGATTGCGACGGCCTTTGCGGACAATTCCTTGATCAGCATGACATCTCCCCCTGTCGCCAAAGGGTTCATAGATAGGCAAACCGGATCTTGTATTGCGCGAGCGTTACTGCGTCTCAGCTGCTTGCACCTCAACAGCTTTACCGCCTGCACGGAGTGTAACGAATTTCGCCTCCATGAGCCACATGCAAACGACGTCTCGGTCAAGCTATGACAAACTACAAGAGCGCGGCAACGACGACGGGGAGCACTTCTCACAGCTTCGTAAAGCGAGGACTCACCGATGCGATCTCAGCGGAGCATACTATGCTTTGATAGGCGTGCACGGCATGTCTTTCTCAAACCCGAAGAAGCTCCATTGCATAAGCCGAAGGGCTAGGTCGGTATTTTCCTCCGACATGCCAAGTTTTGCCGTAGGTGCCGCGATTAAGTCAGCCACGGCCAAGACAACGTCGGAATTCGAAGCTACCTCGCTATTCTCCGGATGGCAACTCATTGCTTCGCAGTGGAGTGCACAAGTAAATTGCATCGAAAGCAGCCACTACTCGCGTCGATGCTGGCCTTAACACCACGCGACTATCACACACAAGCACATCAATCCGCGCAAGCGGTGTTAAGGAATAGTGCTTTTTCGCAATCATCTCGCCCCTCAATGCAGTGGAGTTAGCAGGTCCGTCAGTTTATGTGTTTGCTCATATTGCCATGTGTAACTTTATCGTACATATATCGGCTTAAAAGACGATCGGATGGCTGCAATAACTGGCACATCCTCCCTACCGCATCCATCCAAGCCCCGCGCCTAGCTTGCTCATACCGTCAACCGCGTCTCCCACTTCCTCTTCGACGTGCTCGACTGAGCGCGCACCCGGGTAGCGAATCAGGAAAATCGTCAGGTCGAACTGATCAGAGACGATAAGCGATTCTTCCGCCTCCAAAGAGGGATGCCATACACCCGGGGCAACACGGAGAACGATATCGCCCGAATGATTCGCAGCTCCCTGAGCTCTCGCTACAGCCGACTCGGGAACCGGCGTTCCCGGAGCTAGGTATGCGCTTGAGACTGACTTACTTGGATAAGACCAACAAACAAATTCGTCTCGCGCAACCACCAGCATGGCAGCTTCATCAGTAAGCTCAAGCCACTTCAATGCAGTCGCCGTAAATGAAGTCTCATATCGAGCCGCAATCATGCCGAGATGAGATAGCGACACCGTTGCTCCGGCAATTTGTTGGCGAAAGTCTGTAGCAGGCATCAGCAAGTACGACGCAAAAACATTCGCCTCGCGCTCCATCTTGCGCGACGAGCCGCTGCTGTAGTCAAGAATGTCGGACTGTCCGCAACGAAAACGCTTCTGCTCCGTTCGATGACACAGATAGTGTCCGAGTTCGTGAGCCAAAGTGAAGTTGACTCGACCGGGAATCGAGACCGTCTCATCGTAGGAAATCACCCAGTAGTCCTTCTTTGCTCTCAACGACAACATCCCATCAATTCCTGGCACACCATGCGGCACAACGGAGCCAATCGGGTCCTCAAATCGCTGCTTTGTCACTTCAAGTGCCAAAACTTTGACGTCTACGGGAAATGTCTGTCCTGATGCTAACCACAGTTTGGACAGTTGAATGCCCCAAGCGGCGGGGGTCGTAGGCTCAGTCATCGTCGATCGCTTTGAGGAATTTCTCAAGCTGAGCTCGCTTGGTCGCGTCAAGACGACCAATCCTTCGAAAGAACGCTTGATCGGCATCTGACTTGGATGGGTCCTGCTTTTCGTCGTCAAGCAAGAACTCTACGGTGACACCAAATACGTCAGCGATTTTTCTAATCTTGTCCGCAGAAGGCCTCACCACTGGACGATTTTCCAATTCCCAGATGTAGCTCTTGCTTGACTCCGTCCTTTGAGCCAAGTCATCTAAAGTCAATTTCAAACGTTTCCTTTCAGCGCGAATCTTGTCGCCGAGGGGGGTAGACAACAGGCTTCTCCAAGAGAGTAATGAGGGCGCCGCACACAAACAATCCCGCATCGGGGCTTCAGGACTTCCGTCGTCATGTTATGAACCGCGGCAAACGACGGACGAAAGGTACCCGAGATTAACATCTCAAAAGTTCAGAGTAGACGCATTTTTCATACTTGACAAGAGGGTTCTTGAAACCGATACTGAAAATATGCCTACACCGAACAAATTGTGGGCGCTAACCTTCATTTTTTGGGTTCAACAATGACGACAACGATCAGATGTGTGGCCAAACGCATGGGCGGTGGCCAAGGGCATGAGCACATCACGCATTTGTGGTGGGTTCAAGTAACTGATGGCAAAGACGGCGAAAGCGGCTCCAGTTCGAGGGAGCAGATGGTTGCCTTCATTGAGAAGAATGGAAACACCTCGGTCTGGTGCCCCGACCGGAATCCGCAGCTCAAAGGAGCGTGGGTGCACGTGCACACCAACGGCCGGGTCAAATACGTGCAAACCGTCGCTGATAGCCGCAAGACGGACAATCTTCTTGCCCTTCCCAATCGCTAAGGACTGGAAATGACTGAGAAAATCTTCGTCGAACGTCGCCCGAAAGGCGACTACGCCGTTCGTCGCCCCACTGCCGGCCGCGCGAGCGGCGTTGCGCAAACGCAAGCGGAAGCGATTGACTTGGCTCGCAAGCTAAATCCAGATGGGCCGGTGCTCGTGGAACGCGTCCGTTACACCTCGGGCGGCAAGCCCGATAAGTGGCGCAAGCCATAACGTTAGATGGTGCGGTGGCTCACCTCGGTTCAGTCACCGCATCGCATCAACTAAGTGTTTGCAGCACCAAAACCGCCGCGACGGACAGCCCTTCCAATTCGAAGTAGGAGCATCTTGATGCCAGATCTCATTTCGTCGATTCAGCTTTCGATTGACATTGCAAAAAAACTGCGTGACGTCAACGAACAGGTCAAGAACGTTGATTTCAAAAGCCTGCTTGCGGACTTGCAGGAGAAACTGGCCGACTCCAAGCTCGAGGTCGTGGCCCTGAAGGAGCAGCTCGCGGACCTGTCGCGGAAGAACGTCGAACTGTCAGCGATTGTCGAAGCGCGCTCTTCTGAGCAACCCGAACCGATGACGGGCGGCTACAGACTTGGCGACAAAGGTCCCTTTTGCGTGGCGTGCTTCGAGACGCAAGGCAAGAAAGTACTCCTACCACCTGCCTCGGGCATTCACGCTCACTTCGGACAATGGTACTGCCCGGTCTGCAAGAATCATAGCTAACCCGTTCGTCCGACCGCCTGTCTGTCAACGCGCCACTGAAAGCGCTGCAACCATAGATGACTAGGCGACCTCGGGGACGACCCACGGGTTCTCAGCTTCCAAGATAAAAGAGACCACCGAAGTTTTTCACCTCTTTCCCCTTTCGGGTCGACCAATTACGAATGGTGACTCGTGTTCTGTCGGATGAAATCAGTTCACTCTTCCTTGGGCGCGGCAACCAAGCCAAGAGCTCCATAACCTTCATCAGATGGCATCGCCAATCGGCAAGTGGGAGAGCTTCATAA
>JFHF01000045.1 GCA_000648925.1 Caballeronia jiangsuensis | reverse complement strand
CCGCCGTGCTGCGCGGCACGGTCAAGACCTGGGGTTACTGCTGGTGGTCGCTCACGCGCCGCAGCCTGCGCTTCGGCTGGCGGCCGTCGCGCCGGCACGTGCTCGTCGCGTGCGCGGCCGCCGCGCTGCTGCTGTTCGTTCCGGTGCGGCAGACCGTGCTCGCGCCTGCGGAAATCGTCTCGGGCAGCGCGCGCATCATCAGCTCGCCGATCGACGGCGTCATCGCCTCGCTCGCCGTGCGGCCTAATCAGCGGGTGGACGCGGGCGCGCTGCTCTTCTCGCTCGACGAAACGTCGCTGAAAAGCCGTGTCGACGTGCTGCAAAGACAGGTCGCCGTCGCGGATGCGGAACTGACCGCCGCGAGCCAGCGCGCCTTCGACAACGCGCAGAGCAAGAACGAGCTGACCGTGCTGAACGGCGTCGCGGAACAGCGCCGCGCGGAACTCGCCGCGGTGACGGCGCAGTTGCAGCGCACGCGCGTCTTCGCGCCGGAGAACGGCGTGGCGGTGTTCAGCGATCCGAACGACTGGATCGGCAAGCCCGTCATCACCGGCGAGCGCATCCTGCAACTCGCCGATCCGGGCAAGCCCGCGATCCTCATCCATCTGGCCGTCGCGGACGCCATCGCGCTCGATCCCGGCGACGAAGTCACGCTCTATCTGACGGCGTGGCCGCTCGCGCCGCTGCACGGCCGCATCGTCGAAACGAGCTACGAAGCGAAGGCGACCGAGGATGACATCGTCGCGTACCGGCTGCTCGCGAGCGTCGATGACGACGCGAACGAACGCGAGCACGCGCGGCTCGGTCTGCACGGCACCGCGAAACTGTACGGCCGCCCGGTGAGCCTCGCGTACTACCTGTTGCGCCGGCCGCTCGCCGCGCTGCGCGCCTGGACGGGACTGTGATGAACATCGATCCCGACGCGCCCTCGCCCGCCCTGCGTGACGACCTGCGCCTCTCGGAAGCATCGCCGGGCAGGAATGGCGAGCCCGCGTGGGTCATTCAGGACATCGTCGTCAACCGCTTCTATCGCATCGGCTGGCTGGAGTTCGAATGTCTGCTGCGCTGGGACCGGCCGCCCGCGCAGATCTGTAGCGAGATCGAGCGGGATACCGCGCTGCGTCCGATGATCGAGCAGGTGATCGCATTCCGCGCGTTTCTCGAACGGCACGATCTGCTGAAACCGACACCCGACACGCTCGCGCGCCTGCGCAACGCCCGCCGCGCGCAATGGTTCACGTGGCGCTGGTGGCTGCATCACTATCTGTTCTTCCGCATTCCGCTGGTGCGCCCGCAGCGTTTTCTCGCGTGGCTCGCGAAGCGCCTCGACTGGCTCTTCACGCCGGCGACGCCGATCGTCGTCGCGATCGCGAGCGTCGCCGGGATCGTGCTCGTGCTTCAGCAGTGGGACGTGTTCACGAAGGCCGTGGTCGAGTCCTTCTCCGTCGAAGGGATGCTGAGTTTTGCGCTCGCGCTTATCGTTGCCAAGACGCTGCATGAGATGGCCCATGCGATCGTCGCGACGCGGCTCGGGCTGAAGGTCGCGCACATGGGCGTGGCGTTCGTCGTGCTGTGGCCGATGCTATACACCGACACCGGCGAAAGCTGGAAGCTCAAACGCGCGCGCCAGCGGCTCGCGATCGCGTCGGCGGGCATTCTGTGCGAACTGTCGCTCGCGGGGCTCTCGACGCTGTGCTGGGCGCTAAGCGATGCGGGGCCGCTGCGCAACGCCTTCCTCTATCTCGCGACGACGAGCTGGGTGCTCTCGCTCGCGCTCAACGCGAGTCCGTTCATGCGCTTCGACGGGTACTTCATCCTGTCGGATCTGCTCGACTTTCCGAACCTGCATTTCCGCGCGTCCGCGCTCGCACGCGTGAGCCTGCGACGCGCGATTCTCGGCCTCGACGATCCGTGGCCGGAGCCGTTCGGCGTCATGCAGCGGCGCTTGCTCGTCGCGTTCGAGTTCGTGACCTGGCTTTATCGGCTCGTGCTGTTTCTCGGCATCGCGGTCACGGTGTATCTGTTCTTCTTCAAGCTGCTCGGCATCATGCTGTTCGTCGTGGAAGTAAGCTGGTTCATCGTGCTGCCGGTATGGCGCGAGCTCGGCTACTGGTGGAAGAATCGGCGGCGCGTGGCGCATGGACACCGGCTCGTGATCGGCCTGTTCGTCGCGCTCGCACTGGTGTTGCTCGCGCTGCCCTGGCGCACGCAGATCCACGCGGACGGCGTCGCGCGCGCGGAGCGCGTGCTGCGCGTGTTCGTGCCGTTTCCCGCGCGCATCCAGACGATTCTGCCTTCCGGTCCGGTGAGTTCCGACGCGACGCTGATGGAGATGGACGAACCCGATATCGCCGCGCGCATGCGCCGCAGCGAGGCCGGCATTCGCGGCTACGAAGGACGGCTCGCGGGCCTCATCGCCGATGCGAACGGACTCGACCAGCAGACCTCGGTGCGCGAGCGCCTGCGCGTGCAGTACGAGGAAACCGCCGCGGCGCATTCGGAGATCGCGCGCCTGAGTCTGCGTGCGCCGTTCGCGGGTCTATGGACCGATGTCGATCCGCAATGGCGCGCCGGGCAATGGATCAATCCGAAGGTGCCGGTGGGCGTGCTGATCGATCCGCGTAGCTGGCAGGTCGATGCGTTCGTCAAACAGGATGAAGTTCAGCGCATTGCCATCGGCGACCTGGCGCGCTTCTATCCCGTCGGACAGATCGCGCCGATCGCGGGGCGCGTGCTCGCCATCGACACCACGCGCGTGCGACAGCTCGATCACCCGATGCTCGCGTCGCGCTACAAGGGGCCGCTTGCGGTTTCGTCGGAGCGTGGCGCGCTGGTTCCCAACCCGGCGCTGTTCCATGTGCTCGTCGGACTGGATGCGCCGCCCGCCAACCTGTGGGAAACGCGCGGCCAGTTGCAGATCGACGGCGCGCGTCGAAGTCTGCTGATCGAGGGCGGCACGCATGTGCTCGGCGCGCTGATTCGGCAGAGCGGGTTTTGATGGGTTCGTGCTTGTGATGGGGAACCTGCCGGCGGGCGGTCGAGCGGATGTATCTATCGTGGGCAGGTTAGGCGGAGGCGCTTTCCGGCCGTTCGCACGTCGCCAGCGCCGAGCGCTCAGTCTTTCCCGCCTCCAATGCAACTCCTCGACTAAATGCGGTCGGAGGGATGCGCTTGCAGCAGAGGCTCGGAGGTGACCTCGGCTATCCTTCGGGTTGAAGGCGTGCGACGGGTAGCAAAAGTGCGCTCGCTTCGTCTGGCAATTTTTTTGTAGGTCTGGACGGTCAACATGGACAAAAAGAGTCCTGCGATAACGTCTGCCAGATAATGGCCGCCTTGCGTCGGCGTGGAAACGATCATGGTCACGTTAAGTGGAACGGCGATCCAGAACAGCCAACGAATCCTCGCGAGCGAATAAGTGAACAGGACCGCCAATGTCGTGTGAAAAGACGGCATCGACACCAGACCTTGCAGGTTGGAAAGGTCAATCATCTTCAATGAGCCGTCACGGAGCAAGGCAAAATCGGAGACAGTTTCCGCAGCAGCGCGGTCCTCTACATCGAAGTGAATAAACGCGCTCGTTGCTGGGAAGGGTGTCGAGATCAAAACAAGGTAAACGGTTGCGATCGCCAGATAAAAGAAGAAATCCGACAATTCTTCCGGCTTGCCGGTTAAGCCAAGAATCAGCGGGATCGCTATCAATTGGACGTGTCCGCTTCCATAAGCGAGTTGAAGTGCTTCGCGCAGGTAAGGGTGAGCTTGTACCCATTTGTAGACGGCAAGCCAGTCGAACCCGAGCGCGCGGTCGAAAGCAATCAGGCGGCTATCGATGAGTGGCGCGTCTATCGACACGCAGAGATATGAAAGAACGCCAGCGGCTGATACGAAGCAGATGAGCAGCGCGCCCCATGCGGCCGTGTCAGCCACCCTCGGGTATTGAAACCTCTGCGCAACAGCGCGATACCCTCGTACACACATGAGCGCGCGCAACAGTACAGCGAGAAAAATCATGGAACCCGCCGCCCTGCATTTGGCGGAAATACTCGCCAAAACGACGGCATGCCCGCTTAGCGAAATCCACGCCGCATCGATGACGGCGATAAGCAAGACGATGGTGCAGCCGAAAGCATATTGCCGCGACATAGACGGTCGCAGACTTGCACGGCCAAGATCGGCACAATCACTCTGAATCATGTATGGAAAGCGAATCGCTTGTTTCGTCGGTCGGCCTGCTGCATGGTCGCGCCCTTTCTAACGGCAGACGCATTGCAAACTTTAGGCAACCGCAGTCGCATGACGCCGCCAGCGTCAACAATTCGCCGCCGCAATGCGGATGTAGAACTCAACCCACTCCAACTTCCGCAAAGGTCGCCCCGTTCGCCTCTCCCTTCGGGCCGCTTTGGGGATAGAAGCGCCCTTTTAATGGCAAGGCCAACGTCCGTCATCGAGCCCGCGGAAGGCGCTCACGGCGGCGACGGGTGCGAGCAGCCCGGCTCATAGCGCACTGAATAATTACCCCCGCGCTCATCGATGCATGACGTATTGCCAAAGCGCCTGGCATTCGCTGTCGGCAATCCGGTAGTGGGGCATCGACTTGCGAAGCAGGACGCCCGCCGGGTCGACGCCGTCCTTCACGGCGCGGCAGAAAGCCGTCGCGTCATAGTGACTGATCGGCCCGCCGCGGCGGCTTGCGGCGCCGAGCAGGCCGTCGTGCGTCAGCGGCGGCGCGAACGCGGGTTTCGTCGATGTGCTCACATGGCAATTGACGCATCGCGTCGCAAAGGAAGGCAACGGGCGATCGTCGTCGCGCAGATGTGCGGTCATCGGGTGTTGTCCGTTGAAGATCGCGCAGCCCATGTCGGCGGATTCGCACGTGGTCTGCGCGTGCGCGAGCGGCGTCATCGCGAAGAATGCGACGAGCATCGCTGCGGCCCGCGCTTCAAGGAAGCGGCGTCGGACCATTCAATGCACGCGCAGCACGCGCGAAACGCTCGGCACGCCGTTGGCGTTCAACGCGAACAGCATGTAATAGCCGGGGACCACGATGCCCGGATCGGAAGGAATGTTCAACTGAAACTCCCCCGCGGTGCCGACGCTGAACGTGAGCGGCACGCGCCGTTGCTCGTTGTTCAGCGAGTGCGTGACCGATGAAGAGCGCATCAGCACGAATGCGCGCGCGCTCCTGCTGGCCGTCACCACGATCGTCGTGCCGAGTTGCGCATCGCTCGGAACGGAGCTGAGACTCGGACGTGACGCGGCCGATCCGTCGGCGTTGAGCAGATACGGCGGCGTCAATATCTCGATGTCGGTGTGATTGGTCGCGCATGATCCGCACAGACCGCCGCCGCCGCTGAGCACGCGACCGTCGTTCAGCAGCAGCGCGACGCTGTGGTAGGTGCGCGGCACGGCCTGCTGGGCGAGCGGCGAGAACGTGTTGGTCGCGGGGTCCCACAGTTCCGGGGTGAGGATCGCGTTGTTGTCCGAGAACGGCTCGGCGAAGGTTTGTCCGCCAATCACGACGACCTGTCCGTTCGGCAGCACGACGCTGTTGTTGAACGCGCGCCGGTAACTCATCGGCGCGATGGTCTGCGTCGTCGCGTTGCCGCTGCTGATGTCGATGAGCGTCGCGTTGGCCGTGGCCGGCGACTGATCGTAGCTCGGCGCGCCACCGACTGCGAGAATCTTGCCGACGTCGTACATGACCGCATTGCCGTTCATCGCGTCGCCGTCGCTGCCGCGGTTGCCGGCCGGGGTCACGGTGCCGTTGCCTGCCGTATCGAACCAGTGCATGGCCCGGCTCGGTCCCGCATGGAACACGCGTCCATTGCCGACCGCGAACATCCACGCGTGATTGTCGGCGCGAAACACGCCTCTCGCGTCGTTCGTGAGAATGTAATCGTCGAGAATCGCGCTATTGATCCGCCAGCCCGAGCCCGAGGTCCACGTTTCGCCGGACTTTCCTCCGAGCCCTCCGCTCCACGAGCCGCCCATGACGAACACATTGCCGTTGCTCAACGTCACGCTGCCCTGATAGCCGCGCGGGAGGTTCATCTGATTGCTCGCGGTCCATGTGCCGGTCGTCGGCGAATAGATGCTCGTTTGTCGCACGCTCAATCCCCCGGTCACGAAGATGCGGCCATCGGGGAGATTGGAGATGCCGGGGCAGAACATGTCGTGCGCGGTATTGGTCACGATCATTTGCGAACTCGTGCCGTTCGATGGATTGAAGATCGCCGTGTACGTTCTCGCTGGCGGATTCGCGCTGTCGGTGAAGTCGAGCGGAGCGTCGGCCGACCAGACGAGCACGTTTCCATTGGGCAGATTGGCGGCTTGCAGCGGAACGAGCGGCAACTGATAAGGCGTCGTCCACTTCGACGGCAATGCGGCATGCTGCACCGGCAGGCCGGCCACTTGCCACGTCTGTGTCGCGCTTCCATTGCACACTTGTTGCGTCAACTGGTTACCTTGCGACGTCGTGCTCGATGCTGTCACGCACAAGCCGCTATGTCCCGCGACGATCGCATAGCCCGCGCCTTGCGGCGTCAACGAGAAGGTCTGATTCGTGCCGCCATTGCAGGTCCACTGGATGATGGGACCGCCCGGGCTCATGCTTTGGCCCGACACGTCCATGCACAGGCCGCTGTTCTGATTGATGAGGTTGTATCGCGTGCCGGTAGCGGACGGGAACCATTGCTGATTCGCGCCGCCCGTGCAGACCCACGAAATCACAGGCGCGCCCGGCGTTCTGGACTCGCCGCTGACGTCGGCGCACAGGCTCGTGCCGCTCAGCGTGATGGGCGCCGAGCTTTGCGCGCGGACGGCGTGCGGCATGCTCGCCAATGCCAGCGGCAACGCGACGAGCAGCAAGAAACGCATGCATCGGTCGAGCAGGCTGGACGCGTGGCTCGTCGGACGGATTGCAGGCATGGTTGCCCCCGTACATGAAGCGGGTTATGTACGTGCGAGCGCGCCGAGTACATCGCAGATGTCTTCGACACGAGGAAGATCGGCGCTACGCCAGCGCAACATCGCGTTGGCATCGAAGCAATAGACCTGGGTGGAATGGTCAGCGATGTCGCCGAGAGGCGCGTTGCTGCCCGACAGCGCCGCGCGCATCCGGTCTACATCGGCCAGTGCCGGCGTCGCTGCCTCCCACGCGGAACCCGCCTGAAAGCGTGCGAGCCACGCGCGTAATGCCGAGGGTGAATCCGAAAGCGGATCGATACCGACCGACAGCAAATGCACGGGACGATGCGCGCGGATTTGCGCAATCCGTCCCTGAACCGCGTTGAACAGCGCGCCTTGCAAGGGACATATCGTGCCGCAACCCGTATAGACCGTTTGCAGTGCAGTCACGCGCTGGTGCAGCAAGTCGCTGAGCAGACGCTTCTCGCCGGTCTGATCGACGAGCCACGTATCGTCGAGACGAACTGGCGGCGTGACGAGTCCCAGATCGCCATGCTGCGCGAACGAAGGCAACGACACTGCACCAAGAGCGAGCGCGGCCATGCGGCAAAGCAGGGAGCGGCGAGCCGGTGATGGCGCAGGTGCATGCATGTCGCATGTCATGCTGTCGGGCATCGTTTCGCGGCTTTCCGAAATCGTCGTCATCGGCACGTTCATAATCCCCGGTGAGGGCTCATCCAGAAAGTCAGGAATTGCAATTTGCATGACCATTGGGTCAAAGATTAGCAGCCCAAATAGGCAATGAAAGTTGGAGACTCGAAATAAGTAGGTATATATGTGCATTCGGACACATTCGTTTTAGCCGCCTGTCGGGTTCGAAAGCGCAATGTAAAACCTGCATGATTGATTCACTCCGCGATTTGCGATAGCTTTCAGTCGGTAAAGAGCCTTCCACGTTACGCCCGAACGTTCGGTGGCGAGACCGTCCCTGTTCTCCGTCACCAACCCGCGGGGCGCCCGAGTCGCGAGCAAAACTGACGCGCTCTTTTGTAAGCCGGGTTTATCGCTCGCCCTGCGTTTCTCAATGTTCAAAAGCGGCCGAATGGCGTCACTCACGGCGCTCGACGGCTTCCTCGCTTCGCTGATGCGCGGGTTTGCGGGTACACGCTGCTACGGGGCATCAGGATTGCTCTGTTGCAGCACCGATGTCGCCCGACACCGCGTTGTCCGTTCCGGCCCTTCCGGAGAAAGAGAATGCAAATGAATGCGCGTTTTTCCGCTTTTTCCGGGGCACTCGGCGCCGCGCTGATCGCGGCAATCATCGCGGCGTGCAGTGGCGGCGACTCCGGCGGCAGTGCAACATCGGCCGCAGCGAGCCGGGCCGCTTCGAGCGTGGCGAACGCATCGTCGCCCAGTAACGCGATGGACGTCGTCACCTGGCACAACGACATCGCCCGCACCGGACAGCAACTCGCTGAAACGACCCTCACGCTCGCGAACGTCAATCAAAACACCTTCGGCAAGCTCGCTTTCTATTCCGTCGATGGCGCCGTCGATGCACAGCCGCTCTTTCTCGCGAGCGTCCCGATCGCGGGTGCCGCGCATAACGTCGTGTATGTCGCGACGGAGAACGCCAGCGTCTACGCCTTCGATGCCGATAGCGGCGCGACGCTATGGAAAGTCTCGACGCTCGGCAACGGAGAGAAGCCAAGCGACGATCACAACTGCCATCAGATCACGCCGACCATCGGTGTGACGGCGACGCCCGTCATCGATCGCGGGCGCGGACCGAACGGTGCGATGTATGTCGTCGGCATGTCGAAGGATGCGTCAGGCGGCTATCACCAGCGCATCCACGCGCTCGACATCACGACGGGCGCCGAGCTCTTCAATGGTCCGACCGAAATCCGCGCGACCTATCCCGGCAACGGCGCGGGCAGCCAGAACGGCACGCTCACGTTCGATCCGGGTCAGTACGCCGAGCGCGCGTCGTTGCTCCTGCTCAACGGCGTCGTCTACACCGCCTGGACTTCGCACTGCGATTTCATGCCGTACACCGGCTGGGTCATGGGCTATGACGCGAACACGCTGCAACAGGCGAGCGTGCTGAACGTCACGCCGAACGGCCAGATGGGCTCGATCTGGATGAGCGGCGCGGGCCTCGCGTCGGATGGCGAATCGATCTATTTCCTCGATGCCAACGGCACCTTCGATCCGACGCAGAACGAGCACGAGATGCCGATCAACGGCGACTTCGGCAATGGCTTCCTGCGGCTGAACCTCGGGCCCTTGAGAGTGCAGGACTACTTCCAGCCGTCGAACACGGTGCAGGAATCGAACGAGGACGAGGACCTCGGTTCCGGCGGCGCGATGGTCTTGCCCGATTTCACCGATGCGAGCGGCAAGGTCTGGCGTCTCGCGGTCGGCGCGGGCAAGAACTCGACGATCTATGTCGTGAACCGCTGGTCGATGGGCAAGTTCGATTCGAACGCGGATCACATCTATCAGGAACTCGTCGGCCAGATACGCGGACCGATGTTCGGCTCGCCCGCGTATTTCAACAACACCGTCTACTTCGGCTCGGTCGGTGACAACATCAAGGCGTTCACGGTAACGAACGCCGCGCTGTCGCGAACGCCGTCGAGTCAGACGCTGAACGCGTTCGCCTTTCCGGGCGCGACGCCGAGCATTTCGGCGAACGGCACGTCGAACGCGATTCTGTGGGCGGCGGAGAACGGGTCGATCGGCGTTCTGCGCGCCTACGACGCGACCAACCTCAATCATCAGCTCTACAGCAGCGTCGATGCCGGCGGGCGCGACCAGTTCGGTGCGGGCAACAAGTTCATCACGCCGATGATCGCGAACGGCAAGGTGTACGTGGGCGCGAAGAATGGCGTCGCCGTGTTCGGGTTGCGGTCGCAATAGCGCTGTCTTTCGACGGGCGCATTGCGCGTCCGTATCGGGATCGCTCCCGTCATCGCGTTCATGGTGATGGGAGCAGCGCTCTTCATCACCGAGGAGCGCGCGCAGGTGGTCGATTTCAGCGCGCCGATCTACGGCCGGGGCGAAGGCGTCGTCATCCGCGATGGCGACAAGAAGCACTATGGCTCGCTTGCGGACTTCAAGGGCGCAAAGGTCGGCACGCTCGTCGACAGCGTGCAGTACATGATGATCGAGGCGCTGCCCGGCACCGATGTATCCACCTATCAAGACTACTTCTCGCTGCTCGCCGATGTGCGCGTGGGCCGCATCGATCTCGGCGTGGTCGATGATGAAGCTCGGCGACGGGCCGCGCCATCCTCTCGCGTCTGCCCGATTCCATCGCTTGCGGCTTGCTCGAAGCCTGCGAGCGCGTGCCGTATACATCGGAGACCGTGACCGATCTCGGGCGGCTGAGCGAGTTGCTGACCGAAGCGCGCTGGGGCGTGCGATAGCGGACATCGGACCGCAGGTTGTCGAGACGGCGCGCGCTATCGGAGGGACCAGGGTTTCTTGTGCATGAGGGCAATCAGGAGAGGCAAGCTGCTCATTGCCAAACGGTGCTCTCTGAACTATGTTCCAGCGGACGCGGCCAACTATTCCTGGAAGGATCGCAGAATGTTCACAAGACTAAAAGCGACGTTCCGCTACTTCAACAGCGTTGTCCCGTTCCGACTCGGTCCCGCGCTGATCACAACGGCCGTGTTGGTAATCCTCCTGCTGCTACCCGTGCCCGAGGGGCTGAAGCCCAAGGCCTGGGGCCTCGTCGCCATATTTCTGACAACAATCGTGGCGATTATTTTGAAGGTCATGCCGATCGGGGTCATGGCGGTGATGGCGATCGTAGTTCTCTCGCTGTCACAGGTGACCTCGACCTCGTCCAAGGGAGCCATCGCCGATGCGCTGACCGCCTTCGACAGCCCGCTGATCTGGTTGATCGTAGTGGCCATCCTGATCTCGCGCGGGCTGAAGAAGACCGGCCTGGGCAGCCGCATCGGCCTGATATTCATCTCGCTGCTCGGCAAGCGCACGGTAGGCATCGGCTATGGTCTCGCCGTCTGTGAACTGGTGCTGGCGCCGTTCACACCGAGCAATACCGCGCGCGGCGGGGGCATCGTGCATCCGGTCATGAAGTCGATCGCCAACGCTTTCGACTCGGATCCGGCCAAGGGCACCGAGGGCAAGGTCGGCACCTACCTCGCGATGGTCAACTATCACGCGAACCCTATCACCTCGGCCATGTTCCTGACCGCCACCGCGCCCAATCCGCTGGTGGTGGACTACATCGCCAAGGCGACCAATCAGAGCCTGCATCTGACCTGGACGAGCTGGGCGCTGTGCATGCTGCTGCCCGGCCTGCTATGCCTGCTGGTCATGCCGCTCGTGATCTATGCGCTCGCGCCGCCGCAGCTCCATGCCACACCCAACGCGGTAGCGTATGCCCGCGCTGAACTGGCGAAGATGGGTCCCATGTCGCCGAAGGAACGGGTCATGTTGGGAACCTTCGCGCTGCTACTGCTGCTGTGGGCCGACGTGCCGGCGATGGTGTTCGGTCCGTCGTTCATCCTGGATCCGACAGTGGTCGCGTTCGTCGGCCTGTTTCTGCTGATCATCACCGGCACGATCGACTGGGACGATGTGCTGTCGGAGAAAAGCGCCTGGGATACGCTGGTGTGGTTCGGCGCGCTGATCATGCTGGCCGAGCAACTGAACAAGCAAGGCGTGATCACCTGGTTCTCGGAAGCCATGAAAGGCGCGATCGTTGCCAGCGGCATCGGCTGGGGCGCGACTGCCACGATCCTGGTACTGGCCTTCGTTTTTTCACACTACCTGTTCGCCAGCACGACGGCGCACATCAGCGCGATGATGCTCGCCTTCCTGACGGTCGGCGTCCATCTGATACCGCCCGGATACGTGGCGCCGTTCATGCTGATGATGGCGGCCGGCTCGGCGATCATGATGACGTTGACGCACTACGCGACGGGCACCTCGCCGATCATCTTCGGTAGCGGCTATGTCACGATGGGAACCTGGTGGCGCGTCGGTTTCGTGATGTGTTTGGTGGAGTTGCTGATCTTCGCGGTGGTCGGCAGCCTCTGGTGGAAGTTGCTTGGCTTCTGGTGAAGCAGTGGGTCGTCGCGCGGCTTGACGATCCGATCGCTCGCGTGACACGAGGAAGGCGTACCAGGAAAAGACCTTCCCCCAATGCGCGTTTTTTTATCTCACCTGGGTCGATGCGTTCTCTTCCCTTCTCGCCCAAGCTTGCCGCTGTGCTATAACTGGTCGTGCGTCTCGCTGCTGCTCTATGAGGTTTTCTACATTCCACACTGGAGAACAACGATGCATAGACGAAACTTCATGGTCAAGTCGACCGCCGTTCTGGCGCTCGGAGGGCTCGCGCTTTCCGGCTGCACAGCCAATAGAAACGCGGGAGCCGAACAGGCGGCGGGCGCGGCGGATCTGCGGCGCTCCATCGACGCCGACGTCGATAGCACACTTCAGCGCCTCTACGCCACCGTAGGCGGTTCACGCGAACTGGTGGCGAAAGCGAGCGGCGTGCTCGTGTTTCCGTCCGTGCTCCAGGCGGGCTTCGTCGTCGGCGCACAGTACGGAAAAGGCTCGCTCCGTGTGGGTGGACACACCGTCGGCTACTACAGCACGACTTCAGGCTCGCTCGGTTTGCAGGCGGGCGCGCAATCGAAGGCGCTGATCTTTCTGTTCATGACCCAGGACGCGCTCGCCAAATTCCGCAACTCCGACGGCTGGTCGGCGGGAGCGGACGCTTCCGTGGCGCTGGTCAGGATGGGCGCAAACGGCGCGATCGATACGACCACCGCATCGAAGCCGGTTCAAGCGTTTGTACTGACCAACGCAGGTTTGATGGCCGACGCTTCGCTTCAAGGCACCAAGGTGTCTCGCCTGAACGAGTGAGCGCAATCTCGCGCGGCACGTACGACCGTCGCGTCGCGCGAGTTCGCTTTTTTCGGCCGAATTGCCGGATCGCAGTCCGGCTGGCGGAGCTCGTCTCTCAAGGCTCCTGCACACGGCTCCACGACGCATCCGGATCGAACTCGGTCAGCGGCTTAGCCGATGCGCCGCGATTCTTCTGATACACGACGCCGTTGTTGTTGACGACAAACGTCATCACGCCGCTTGAGCCATATTGCGCGGGATACGCGGCCATCGCGAAGCCCGCCAGCATGCGCCCGTTGATGACGTAACTGAAAGGACCGCCTGGCGCGTGCTTTCCCTGTCGCGTGAGAATGCGGAAGTAGTATCCGTGATACGCGTCGCCCGGGTTCCGATCCTTGAGATAATTCGCGCTCGCTGCGATCAGCGGCCCGAACGGACTCGGCTCTTCACCCTTCGATTCATCCGCGGGCCAATACAGCCCGTCACGCTTGCCCGGCGTGCTGCCGAGCCTGCGCGCATATTGCAGCACGCCATCGCCCACGCGGTCGCGCGTCGCGTAATCGCGTTGCGCATCGACATACGCGCGCATCACCTTGATGGCCTCGCGCTCGTTCGCGCCGATGCGCCGGTCCAGCACTTCCTGCTCGCCCTCCTCGGTTGCGAAGCGCCACGCGCCCTGCGTGCGAACGAGCGGAATCGGCATGGGCCACGCTTCATCGCCGATACGCAGAACGCGGCGGTCCGGCGACGTTTCCTCCAGCATGTGATACGCATTGAACTCGGCGAGCGCATTGGCGCGCAGCGCGCGGTTCTCGGCTTCATCCGGCGTCACGACGAGTTCCTTGTGCGCATTGCCGAAGATGGCGATGAGCGCTGCGTCGTCGTTCGACCTGAGCGCCTGTTCCAGCGCGCTGACCGCTTCTTCCGGCGTCCTGAACGTCTCCTGATCCCCGGCGGCGTGAACGCGCAAAGGAACGATGAGCATCGCGACGATCGCGCATGCGACGAATCGACGAGACGTGCTATTCATGAAGCGTCTCCTATCGGCGACCGCCGCGGCCGCCTCCGCCAAATCCACCACGCGCACCGCCCGAAAAGCCGCCCTGAAAATTGCGTCCGCCCTGGCCGCCCGGCATCGACTGCCGGCTCGCCGCGCCGCGCGCGCTGTCCGCTCTGGCGCCCTGGGCGGAGCCGTAGCCGCTGAACGCGTCGCCGCCCCGTCCCTGAAGGTTGCCGGCGCTCGGTGCGCGTGGCGACTGCGCGGCCGTCGGGGCGCGCGCGCCGGCGCGAGATGGCGCATCGCCCACGCGTTGCGCCGATGCGCGCGTGCTCGCGCCCGATACCTGTCCGGGCTTCTTTTCCGAGCGCCACTGGGTCGAGCGCTGCGACGCAGAGGTTCCGTTCGCCGAGCGGTTCGCAGCGCGATTGCTCAGCTCGTTCTTGACATCGGCCCGGTTGACGTTGCCTTCGCGGTTGATGTTGATCGTGTTGTTGCCGCCCTCGTAGTGCGACACGTAGTGCCCGCCGTTCCACGCCGCCGTGATCGCGGCGCCCCAGATGAGGCCCGTCGCGAATGCCGCGCCCGGTGCGTAGGGATAGTAGTAGACCGGGTAAGGCGCCGGCCAGTATGAATACACCGGCGTCGGGCTGCTGATGACGACCGTCGACGGGTTGTACTGCGGCACGTAGATGACCTCGGGATTCGACGGAACGATCTTGATGACTTCCTTCTCGACCACCACCGTCTGCTTGTCATCCGTCTTGAGATTGCCCACCGATTGAGTCTGACGCCGGAAACGCTGCACGGCCTGCAACACGGCGCTTTGATCGGTCACCACCGCTTCGCCGAGCGCGACCGTCCAGTCGAGATTGGTGCTCATTGTCTTGAGCACTTCGGGGTAGTTCAGCAGCGCCTTGATCGGATCCTGCCATGCTTCGTTGACCGGCAGGTTCTTCTCGGTTTTTCTGCGATCGAGAAACCGGTCTGCCTGCACCACTTCGACCGGATAAGTCGATGCCGGAAGAATGATCGCGACGAGATCATCGGGATAGAGCGCAATCGGACCGACGAGCGCGTCCAGCGAACCCGACTCCATCGCGACGGGTTGCGCACGTCCCGCATCCGACGCCTGAGCCACGGTTTGCGTACCGCTTGCGACAGGTGTCGGAGCGACCGTTTGCGCGCCGCTTTCAGGCGGCGTTTGAGGGACTGCGCATCCGCCTGCGCACAGCGCGGATGCGATGACGACGATCACGCTAAAGCACTCACGCATGTCCAGCACCACCAGGATTGGCTACACCGCGCGTGTTCCAGAGCCCGGGTCGTTACAGGGCCGTCTCAGTTCCGAAAGAACATCCGATTGCAGATCGCCACGACACAGCGATCATTGCGCAGGCGCACCGCCATGTGCTGCTGCGATGGCCGCGTCGCGCTCTTTGGCGGCTTCCGCCTTCTTGTGATCGTAAACCTTCTTGGCCGCTGCGACCTTCTGGTTATATTTCTTGTTTGCTGCGGAGACTTCCATTCGCATCTTGACGATTTCGTCGCTATGCGCGGGCTGAGCCGCGCCCTGATCGGTTTGTGCCCACGCATTCGTTGCGAACGCGATCGACATCAGCACTACAGCTCCTTTGAGACGATTCATGGCTACCTCCTCTCTTTGACTGCTATCGACGCTTCACGGAGATATGAGGTGTGCCGGCCGTTCCTCTCCGCGCAAACTTTTCCAGGAACGACAACGCGGTCTAAACCGCACGCTGCTCTGCTCACAGTATGCGAACTCGTTCGTGAATTCAAGCAACCTGATCGGATCGATGTCGACCCAGACGATGATGGGATTGCCTATAAGCCGCGCCCAATGACGTCCCGGTTTCAAAGAAGGTCATTGAAAGGCATAAGCGATCCCGACGCCGTAAGTAAGTTGATTGCGCGTGCCACGCTGCGTCACGATGGGGCTGGCTGCCGAATCACCCATCAGGCGCTGGTAGTAAACCATCGCGCCCGCGTACCATTTCGGGCTGACTTGAAAGATGCCGGCGATCCAGCCGGTAATCTGATTGAGGCCGCCTCCGGGATTGAAAACCGGTAATCCGCTTTTCTGGGAGTCCTCGGATGTCACGCCGTAGTAAGTTTCGTTGAAGCCACCGCTCACCCATGTCGCACCGACTCCGCCGCCGATGAACACGCGCGAATGCAGTGGAAACCATGCGCTCGTATTCAGTGTGGTGCGCGCGCCCGTGTAGACGGAGCCCGCATTCGTGACAACGGTCACCTCCCCGCGCAAACGGAACGGCACATCGCCGACGTGACTGTACTCATAGCCGACATACCCGCCGCCTTCCACCGTGGTGGAGACGTCATGCACCTGCGACACGACCTCGTCATCGACATTCCGTCGTCCTAGACGAAGCGCCAGCGCCGGCCCCCACTGGAATCCGGTCAGACTCCCGAAGTTGTATTGCGCATAGGTGCCGTACCACTCGAACAGGTGACCACCGCTCGTCACGTATCGCATACCCGGAAGCACGCCGACGATGCGATCCTTGCCGCCCGCATACTCGGTGGTCGAACCGATTCCCGCGCCAAAGAAATTGGGCAATGCGTTCGAGAAATCGACCGGACTTGCGCAGGCATTACCTACGACAAACGAGAAGCATGCTCCGGTGATCGCTTTGCATCGTTTCACAGGTGCTCTCTCCGGTCGATATGAGCCCGTCTGTCTCACAGTATTTCGATTTCTTGATCAATCGAATCATCGTGCCGTTTATCGCTATGCGTCGTCGTTGCAAAAGCCGATTCACAATGGTCGAGGATGCGGCTATCTTGATGCACACATCACATTCCAGATGTATCGACTCGTCCTCCGGAACTCACATCATGCTCGCTCGCAACCTCAGGCTCACCGCGTTGGTCGCTGCCATGCTCGTCTGCTCCTGGCCGGGCATGTCGTTGGCAACGGAGCAGGCGCAGCAACGTCGCGCCGGTCGCGACGTCCGTCAGGATACGCGCCAGGACGCCCGGCACACCAAGCAGGACTGCCGCGCCGCCAACCAGCAATCGAACGCGCATTGCCGGCACGACAAGCGGGAGACGAAGCAGCACGGGCGCCAAACCGCAAGAGACATCAAATACTGACTAAGCGGGATGCGGTCAAGTCGAACGTGCGAGCCGTCCGCCATCATCCGCTGCGAGGTCGATCGAAAGCCTGCAGCATCAGGCACGCGTAAAGGCTGACCGCAAGAAAAAGCCCCATGCGCACCGCGAACGCGGTATAGACGTCCTTGCCCGCGATGCTGTCCTGCACTGACTGGCCCAGCAGGATGATCATCGTGATGAAGCCGTTCAGCCAGACGCCCGGCGGATAGCGCGTCATCCTGATGCCGTAGAGCCTGCGCCCGACCATCAAACCGAACAGCAGCATCCACAGGAAGAACATCCACAGGTGCACCGAGAGTTTCAGCGCGAACCAGAACAGGATCGCGAGCAAGCCGCCGAGCAGTGTCGAGCCGATGAGCTCCCGCGCCGCGCCGCGTGCGGTCGTAGTGCAACTCTGTCTGCCGAGACTGACCGACTTCATGATGATCGGCATATAGCTCGCCGGGTCGGTCATTGCAAGGAGGTACGCCGGCATGACCACCAGCGCGGCGCGCAGTGCAATGCGCGCGGCCTGATCGGCGGACACGGTTCTCGCGGCAGGCGGCGGCCGCGCGTTCGCGTTCTCGGGAAAGAGGCCATGCATGAGCGCCGACACCAGCAAGGCGAGCAGCAGCCCCTTCACCAGCGCGCCGACCACCGTTGCACCCACCTGGAAGTCGGCGGTGCCGGCCGCGGAGATCATCGTGACGCCCGCCACCAGAAAGGTCGCGACGAGGTTGTTGCCGCCGCGCACGCCGTAGAGGAACGCGACGAAGAGCAACACGCCGACGAGCATCACGCCCGCGAGCGCGTAATGTCGAAGCAGCGGTACGAGCAGCAGGCCGCTACCGGTGGTGAGCATCACGACCAGCGCCAATATCGCGGCTGCCCTGAACGACAGCGGCCGGTTCTGCGTCGCGAGCAGAAAGACCGCGAACACCGGCGCGATCACGGGAATCGGGAAATCGAACGCGAAGCTGATCGCGAGGCACAGCGCCGTCCCGGTCGCCATGCGCAGCGTGCGACGGCCCGGAAGCTGGAGCGTGTTTTCCATCGGCGTTCTCAGTAGACGTAGGCGAGCCAGCTCATCACACGCAGGAACATGCGGCCGAGCGGATTGAGCGGATTGCCCTGACTCGGAAACGCCATCACCTCGGCCTGCCCGCCGACACGCATGTTGTAGAGGCGCGCACGCTCGTCCTTGTCGAATTCGACGATCACCGGAAAGCGCTGGGCCGGCCGCAGCCAGTCGCGGCTTGTCTGTACGGAAGGCAGACTGCCGGGCGGCGTGCTCTGTCCCACGCTCACGCCGAACCCGATGCTGCGAATCCGCCCTTTGAAGACTTCGCCCGGCAGCGCATCCAGCACGATGGCCACAGGCGTGCCGGGCCTCAGGCGGCCGAGATTGTTTTCGGTCATGTCGGCGCTGATCCACACGTCGCGGATCGCGATCAGCGTCATCACCGCCTTGCCTGCCGATGCGAACTGCCCGACTTCCGTGCCGAGATCGGTGATGACGCCGCCGGTTCGCGCCCTGATGCGCGTGTTGGCGAGATCGAGTTCGGCCTTCTGGAGCGCCCCGGCCGCGCTGCGCAACTGCGCGTTCTCCGCCTCGATGCCGCCCTGCTGTTCGCGTGCGCGCTCGACTTCCGCACGCGCCGCGGCGACCTGACTCTGAGCTTGCTCGTAAGTCGCTCGCGCCACTTCGAGACGCCGCAGCGAGATCGTGCCTTCGTCCTCGCGATACAGCCTTTCGAGCCGCTCGCTGTCCTGCCGCGCCTTGACCTCGTTCGCGATGGCCGCGCGCAGCGACGCACGCGCCGAATCGATGCCAGCCGTGCTTGCGCCGATCTGCCGGCGCATGGTTTCGAGATCGGCGCGAGCGCGATCGGCAGTGATGCGGTATTGCTCGCCGTCGATTTCGAAAAGCACGTCGCCTGCGTTGACCTCCTGATTGTCACGCACCAGCACGCGCGTCACCCGGCCCGATACTTCCGCGGCGACCGGCACCACATAGGCCTGCACGCGCGCCTGCTGCGTATAGGGCGTGATGCGGTCCGCCAGCAGATACCAGATCAGGCTCACGACGATCAGCGTGATCACACACTTCAGCGCCCTGCCCGATGGATCGCCAGCCGGAGCAGGCGGCGGCGTGCGCGCCGATGCGGCTTCCGACGACCCGGACGTTTCGCTCATCGGGCCGCTCCTTCGGATGGCACGCTCACCTCGTTCAGCAGATCGCCCCAATCGGTGCGTTGCTGCATCTGCTGGCGTGTGGCGGCATCGACGAGCGGCTGGCGCGTGGTCCAGCCGCCGCCCAGCGCCTTGTAGAGCGCGATCAGACTGCCGACCGCGTTGCGCCGGTTGACGACATACGCGTCCTGCTGGGCGAACAGCGCGCGCTGTGCATCGAGCACGCGCTGGAAGTCCGAATACCCTTCCCGATAGATCGTGCTGGCGAGCGTCAACGAGCGCCGCGCGGCCCCTTGCGCGTCGTTCAGGATGGCGTCGCGGCGTGACGCGGCGATCAGCGACGTGGCGGCGTCATCGGCCTCGCGCGCCGCTTCGCGCACGGTGTTCTGATAAGCGACCGTCAACTGCTGCAGCCGCGCGTCCTGAACGCGCACATTGTTCGTGATTCTGCCGTGATCGAAGACGTTCCAGACCACGCTGGGACCGATCGCCACGGCAAGCGTGCTCGGCGAGCCCTTCAGCGAACTCGCGCTGAAGCCGAGCGTGCCGAGCAGGGAGACCGACGGATAGAAATCCGCTTCCGCCACGCCGATGAGCGCCGACTGCGCGGCCATCTGATATTCGGCGGCGCGCACGTCGGGGCGGCGCAACAGCAGATCGGCGGGTATGTCCTGCAGGACGGCGCGATCCACCAGCGGAATCACGCCTGCCTTACCGGACGACACGACGATTTCCGGCAACGGGCCGGGCGGCCTGCCCATCAGCAGGGACAACGCGTGTTTCGCGAGCACGATCTGGCTCTCGAGTTCAGGGATGCTGCTCAACGTACCCAGATACTGGGTGTTCGCCTGCTGGAAATCCAGTTCATCCGTCTCGCCGGCCTTGAAGAGTTTTTGCGCGATGTCGTAGCTGCGCTTCTGCAACTGAGCGTTCTCGCGGGCGATGCGCAGGCGCGCCTCGCCGGTGCGCAGCGTGAAATAGGTTTCGGCGACCTGAGCGTGCAGAAGAACCAGCGCGGCGTCGCGGTTCGCCTGCGCGGCGAAGAACGCGGCGTCGGCCGACTCGATCGCGCGTGCGAAACGCCCCCAGAAGTCGAGCTCCCATCCGACGACGAAGCCCGCGCCGTACTGCAAATACACGCCCGAGCGCGGATCGAAACCATCCGAACGCTTTTGCGCCGACGCAAGCGCCTCGGCGCTGGCCTGCTGCACTTGCGGATAGCGTCCCGCGAGCGCGATACCGAGTTGTGCACGCGCCTCGATCACGCGCAGTCCGGCGATCTGCAGGTCGCCGTTCCCGGCATCGGCTTGTTCCATCAGGCGTTCGAGATTCTCGTCGCCCAAGATTCGCCACCATTGCCGGACATCGGGCTGCGGCGCCTGCTGCGTGACCTGTTCGAGCGACGTGCTGTTCCAGTGTTCGCTCCAAGGCTCGTGTTGCGGATGAAAGTCCGGCCCCACGCGCATGCAGCCGCTCAGCAACGACGCAAGGCCCACGATGACGCAGTCCGTCAACCGCAACCGTCTGATCCGGGAGGCATGCATCGACGGCGATCCCTCAGAGCCGCTCCTGTTGTTGCGGGGGTTCCAGGGACGGTTGTTGTTTCACCCAGCGCCAGAACAGCTTGTAGGCGACCGCGAGCATCACGGGACCGATGAACAGGCCGATCACGCCGCCCGTCACCATGCCGCCGAGCGCGCCGATCAGCACTACGGGCATGGGCACCGCGACGCCACGGCCCAGCAGCATCGGCTTGAGCACGTTATCGGCGAGACCGGCGATGAAGGTATAGACCGAGAAGATGATCGTCGCCGTGCTCACGCCATTCGTCACGATCACGAAGATGATGACGGGAATCGTGATCAACGTCGCCGGCAACTGCATGATGCCGATCAGCAGCACGGCGAGCGCGAGCAGCCCCGCGCCGGGAATGCCCATGATGACGAAGCCGATGCCGATCAACAGCATCTGGATGAACGCGATCCCGACCACGCCTTGCGCCACCGCGCGAATCGTGGCCGTGCAAAGATCCGCGATCTGCTGGCCGTTTTCGGGTCCGGAGATGCGCGAGGCGATCTGCACGGCGCTGCCATAGCCCTTCTCGCCATGCGCCATGAAGATGCCCGCGACGATCAGCGCGAGAAAGAACACGATCAGCCCGGCGCCAAGTCCCGTGATCGTGCCGAGCACGGCAAGACCGGCTTCCTTGATCTGCGGCGCGAACTTTTGCGCGAGACCCGTGAGATCCGTCGACGCCTGCGCCCAGAAGTCGTACACCCGCTGCCCGACCAGAGGCCACGCGGCCACCGATTCCGCTGGCGGCGGAATCTGGAAGGTGCCGCTCCTGACGATGGCCATCGCGCGCTCGATGGACGTCGCAACCGCCACGCCGAGCAGATACGTCGGCACGAGGATGACGACGAACGCGACGAAGATGATCAACGTGGCGATCAGACCGTCCTTGCCGCCAAACGCGCCGCGGAGCCGGACCTGAAGCGGGTACAGCGTGACCGCGAGAATCAGCGCCCAGACCATCAGGTCGAGGAACGGGACGAATACCCGAAAGCAGAAGACCGCCAGAACGGCGACGAGTCCGGCGCGTATCAGAACATCGAGCAGTTCCCTGGAGAGCGTGCGCTCAGAAATCGGCGATAGCATTTTCGTGCCTCCTCGCGCTCACCCGTTCGAATACGAAACGGGCAGCATGACTTCCAGAACAAATCGGCGCATGAAGCCGGCGATCACGGTATGAATGCGGCGCTCGAGGAAACACGCTTACCCTGCCCGAGCCCGCGTGGTCTTTTCGGACAGCCGGCGATGCACGAGCAGCAGCAGGGGCGTGGAGACCATCGAGAGCGCGACGACCAGCGTGACGAGCGATGCCTGACGCTGATCGATGACACCCGCCGCCAGTGACGCGGCCATCACGACGAATGCGAACTCGCCGCCTTGCGACAACAGAATGGCGAAGAAGCTCCGGTGCGATGCCGGCACGTCGAAGCGGCGCGCAAGGAACCACTGCGCGACCGCCTTCACGCTGACCACCGCGACGACGAGCACTGCTACCCGCACCGGCTCGCGCGTGAGCACGCTGAAATCCATCGACATGCCTACCGCGATGAAGAACAGACCGAGCAGCAAGCCCTTGAACGGCGCCATATCGACTTCGATTTCGTGGCGAAAGTCGGAATCGGCGAGCAGCACGCCCGCGACGAACGCGCCCAGGGACATCGACAGATGCACGCTCTGCATGAGAAGCGCGATGCCGACGATCCACAGCAATGCGAATGCGGTGAAGATCTCCGGGACGCCCGTGCTCGTGATGAGCCGCAGCACGGCGTTCAGCAGATAGCGCCCGACGAGCGCGATGGCGCCCAGCATGGCGAGCGCCTTCAGCGCGACGAGCCAGCCCGGTTCGGCGGCGGGCATGGGCACCGTCGGCCCGAGCAGCGGCAGGAGCGCGATCAGCGGAATGGCCGCCATGTCCTGGAACAGCAGAATGCCGAACCCCGCGCGGCCCGTCGGCATGTCCATGAGCTTGCGCTCCTGTAGCTCGGACATGACCATCGCCGTCGACGACAGCGACAGCGCGAGGCCGCCCGTCAATGCAATGCGCCAGGGCAGCCCCAGCATCAGGAAAACGCCCAGCAGCGCGGCGGCGCAAACGGTCATCTGCATGGTTCCGTAGCCGAAGATGGTGCGGCGCATCGCCCACAACGCGTCGATCTTCATTTCGAGTCCGATCACGAACATCATCAGCACGATGCCCAGCTCGGAGAAGTGAAGGATCGCATCGACATCGGTCACGAGCCTCAGTACCCACGGGCCGATCAAAACGCCCGCAAGCAGGTAGCCGAGCACCGCGCCGAAGCCGAAGCGAACGGCCAGCGGCACGGTGATCAGCGCCGACGCAAGAAAGATGACCACGTCGATCAGCAGCTTTGTCATGCGTTGTTCTCCTGAACCGGCTCGCAACCAACGCAGACACGAAAACTTGCGTCAACGCATCTGCATCGTTGTGCCGGCGGTTAGCGCGCTTGACGAAAGCGATTGTTCGACGCGATGAGGCGCTCGGATCATCGAGCGCGGACAACGCAGGAAACCCGGGACCGCGCACGCGCGGATCGGGTTTCGGCCTTCTTACAGCATAGTGATATACGTAAAGGGTTCAAGGTTTGTCGCGAGCGGACAGATTCCGCGCGGGGCGTGCGCCGATGTCGTGGAGCCCGTAGGCACATGCTTCACTGGATCGCGATCTCGTCCTGCTTCGTTGCAGCCAACGCGTGCGACCTCAGCAAAACGAACGCTTGAACTGGACCAGTTTTCGTCTACAACCTAATCTGGCACGTGTCCCGCCGGACGGCGAACCACGTGACAAGACGACGTGAACATGAGTCTTCATATCGAGAAGACGATGCGCAATTCTGCGGCGAATCTCATCGCGATCGTAGGCGCCGCGCTGCTCGCGCTGCCGGCAGCGCCGGTCCCCGCCTTCGCGGCGGGATCGGCCACGCTCGCGCAGGTCGCAGCGCGAGGTGTCCTGCGATGCGGCGTCAGCGACGGCATCGCGGGCTTTTCCCAGCGGGATGCGTCCGGACAATGGTCCGGCATCGACGTGGATTTCTGCCGCGCGGTGGCCGCCGCGACGCTCGGCGATGCGAACAAGGTCGCCTTCGTCCCGCTCAGGGCATCCGCCCGCTTTCCGGCGCTCAGAACGGGCCGCATCGATCTGCTCGCGCGCAACACGACCTGGACGCTCCTGCGTGAAGGCACGCTCGGCATTCAATTCGCGGGCGTGCTGTTCTATGACGCGCAGGCCTTCATGGTTTCGACGGCGAGCGGCATTCGCACGCTCGCATCCCTCAAGGGCGTGACCGTCTGCGTTCAACGTGAGACGACCAGCGAAGACAATCTCGTCGGCTACTCGAATGCGAACGCGCTCGATCTGAAGCCGGTGGTGCTCGGCTCGGCGGCGGAACTCGAACAGGCCTTCACCTCCGGGCGATGCCGCGCCATGACGGCCGATCTTTCCCTGCTCGCGACGCTGCGCAGCCGCACGCCCGGCGGTGCATCGGCGCTGGCGATCCTGTCGGAACGAATCTCGAAGCAGCCGCACGCGCCAGCCGTGCGCGGCGACGACGACGCATGGCTCGTCATCGTGCGCTGGGTGCTCTTCACGCTGATCGCCGCTGAAGAACTCGGCGTGACCCGTCAGAATCAGGCCGAGCGCGTGAGAGACCCGCTCGTGGCGCGCGCGCTCGTTCCGGACGCGAGCGTGACCGCGACGCTCGGCATCGGCCCTGGCTGGACGCTTCGCGCGCTCAAGAGCGCCGGCAACTACGGCGAGATGTTCAACCGCAATCTCGGCACCGGAAGTCCGATCAAGCTCGATCGCGGCCTGAACGAGCTCTACACACGCGGCGGCCTGATGTACGCGCCGCCGATGCAATGACGCCTGCGCGGGCCCATCATGAGCGACTGGCAAATCTATCTCGTCGTCGGCGTGTTCTCGGTGGTGATCCTCGTGATCGCCTTCGATCTGATCGACATGGCCGTCGCCGCGCTCGTCGGCACGAGCGTGCTGATCGCGCTCGGCATCATCGACGAACAGGATCTGCTCGCGACCGCGCGAACCGCGGCGGGCCCGCTCAGCCTGCTGTTCGGCGGCATGGTCGTCGCGCGCATACTGGCGACCACGGGTCTCTTCGATCTCGTCGGCGATTACTATCTCAGGGCCACGGCGGGCAGCGGCAAGCGCTTTCTGCTCCTGCTGATCGTGATCGTCGCCCCGCTGTGCGCGCTGCTTCCCAATGCGACGACGGTGATCCTGCTCGCACCGATCATCATTCGCGTCGCCCGCGCGCTCGATATCGACATCGTGCCGCCGATGATCCTCACCGCCCTCCTCAGCAATGCCGCCGGCCTGCTCACGCTCGTCGGCGACCCGACGACCTTTCTCGTCGGCAGTTCGATCGGCATGAGTTTCGGCGAGTATCTGCGGCGTGCGAGCCTCGGCGGCCTGCTCGCGATCGGCGTGGTGATTCCGCTCTTGCCCATTCTGATGCGCGGCATCTGGCGCAGCGTCAAGCCCCTGCCGCCCCGCACCGCGCGGGCCAGACTGAAGCGGCCGGTCTACGCCGCGCTGGCGGTCCTCGTGCTCGCGCTCATGATGGTGCTGTTCGTGCTCGGCGAGGAGTTGCCCACGCGCATCGTGCCGCCCGTGGTCGCGGTGATCGCCAGCGCGCTTGCGCTGCTCGTCGCGTACGCGTTCAAGGTCGAGCCCACCGATCGCGTGCTGCGCGATGTCGACTGGAAGACGCTGCTCTTCCTGACCTGCATCTTCTGTCTCGTGCAGGGCATGGCGAAGACGGGCCTGCTGCAGGTCATGTCGCTCAAGCTATATGAGGTGTTCGGCACGCGCCTCACGCTCGTCGCGCTCGCGATGATCTGCGGGATCGGATTGCTTTCCTCGCTGCTCGCGAACGTGCCGGTGGCGGCCGCGTCCATCCTGATGGTCAAGGGCTATCTCGTCACCGCGGAGTTCGTGCCGGAATCGGCCTTGTCGGACCAGTTCACGCAGTGGCCCGCGCCGGTCATTCCCGTGTTCATCGCGATGATGTACGGCGCGACGCTCGGAGGTAACGCGACGCTCGTCGGTTCGGCGGCGAATGTCGTGGCTGCGGGAATCTGCACGCAGGAAGGCGCGCCGATCAGCTTCGGCCGCTTCCTGCGCTATGGCCTTCCGGTGACGCTGTGTCAGCTCGCGATCACGGCGGCATACGTCGTCGTGCTTGCGCGCTTTCTTCATTGAATGTTCGACGATGCCGATCCATGCAGACTGATCACACGCCCCGGTCGCGACAGGTCGTCACCGGCGCGGTGCAGCGCTGGATGCGCCATCTGCCGATTGTCGCGATGTTCAGGAGCTATCGCGCCGGGTGGCTGAAGAACGACATCATCGCCGGCCTCGTGCTGACGACGATGCTCGTGCCGGTCGGCATCGCGTACGCGGAGGCGTCGGGCGTGCCCGGCGTATGCGGTCTGTACGCGACGATCGTGCCGCTGCTCGCCTACGCGATCTTCGGTCCGAGCCGGATTCTCGTGCTCGGTCCCGACTCGGCGCTCGCCGCGCCCGTCCTCGCGGTCGTCGTGATCGGCGCGTCGGGCGATCCTTCTCGCGCCATCGCCGTCGCGGGCATGATGGCGATCGTGTCGGGCATCGTCTGCATCGTCTTCGGCATGCTCAAGCTCGGCTTCGTCACGGAGTTGCTGTCCAAGCCGATCCGCTACGGCTACATGAACGGCATCGCGCTGACGGTGCTGATCAGCCAGTTGCCCAAGCTCTTCGCGATCTCCATCGAGGACCGCGGACCGCTGCGCGACCTGTTTGAACTTGTCAAAGCCATCGCGGCTGGGCAGTCCAACTGGACCAGCTTTGCCGTGGGCGCAGGCAGTCTCGCGCTCATCCTGCTGCTGAAGCGCTTCGACAAGGTGCCGGGCATTCTGATCGCGGTCGTGCTCGCGACCCTGTGCGTCATGGTGTTTCATCTCGACCGCCAAGGCGTGAAGGTGCTCGGGACGATTCCTCAGGGATTGCCCGCGTTGTCGCTGCCGTGGGCGAGCGGCGCGGACATCGTCCGGATCGTGCTCGGCGGTTGCGCCGTGGCGCTGATCGCGTTCGCGGACACGAGCGTGCTGTCGCGCACCTTCGCGGCACGCGCCAACATGCGCGTCGATCCGAATCAGGAAATGATCGGGCTGGGCGTCGCCAATCTCGCGACCGGGCTTTTCCAGGGCTTTCCGATCAGCAGCAGTTCGTCGCGCACGCCGGTCGCCGAAGCGGCGGGCGCGCGCACGCAGGTGACGGGCATCGTCGGCGCGCTCGCCGTCGCGGCCGTGCTGCTCGCCGCGCCGAATCTTCTGCGGCATCTGCCGAGCAGCGCGCTCGCGGCCGTCGTGATCGCGGCGGCGATCGGTCTCTTCGAATTCAGCGACCTGAAGCGCATCTATCGCATCCAGCAGTGGGAGTTCTGGCTTTCCGTGTGCTGCTTCGTCGGCGTTGCCGTGTTCGGCGCAATACCCGGCATCTGCATCGCCGTGGTGATCGCGGTCATCGAATTCCTTTGGGACGGCTGGCGCCCGCATTTCGCGGTGCTCGGCCGGGTGGAAGGATTGCGCGGCTATCACGACCTGAAGCGCTACCCGAACGCGGAACAGATTCCGGGACTGCTGCTGTTTCGATGGGATGCGCCGCTCTTCTTCGCAAACGCGGAGCTGTTTCAGCAGCGAGTGATCGAAGCGGTGAATGAGGCACCGACGCCGGTGAAGCGCGTCGTGGTCACTGCCGAGCCGGTGACGAGCGTCGATGTGACGTCCGCCGACATGCTGCGCGAGCTGCATCGCGCGTTGAGAGAGCGCGGCATCGAGCTGCACTTCGCCGAGATGAAAGACCCCGTCCGCGACAAGCTCAGACGCTTCGAGCTGACGTCGATCTTTCCCGACGCGTGCTTTCATCCGACCATCGGCAGCGCGGTCGATGCGTATCGCGACGCCGGCTAACTTTCCGTCACGCATAAAACGACGGCTCGATTCTAACTTTATTTATGTCGACACGAATAAATCAAGCGACTATGATGGAGACGACCGGCTATGGAATGAGGAGACATGCTGATGATCAAGATTGAAAAGCTCACCGCCTGTATCGGCGCGGAACTGTCGGGCGTCAACCTGGGCGATGCATCGCGCGATGCGTCCTTGTTTGCGGAGATCAAGGCACTGCTGCTACAGCACCGCGTGCTCTTTTTCCGCGATCAGAACATCTCGCGGGAAGAGCATGTCGCGTTCGCGCGCAAGTTCGGCGATCTGGAAGATCATCCGGTCGCGGGAAGCGATCCGGAACATCCGGGCCTCGTGCGGATTTATCGATCGGATGCGAAAAATCCGTACGAAAACAACTTTCACACCGACGGGTTGTGGCGGCCCGAACCTTCGATGGGCGCTGTGCTTCGCTGCATCGAATGCCCCGAAACCGGCGGGGACACGATCTGGGTCAATATGGTCGAGGCCTTTAAGCAATTGCCGGAAGAGATCAAGCATCGCATCGCGGGTCTTCGGGCGAAAAGCAGCATCGAGCATTCGTTCGGTGCGGCGATGGATCCCGACGAACGCCGCAAGCTCGCCGCGCAAAATCCGGACGTCGAACATCCCGTCGTGCGCACGCATCCGGAAACCGGCGAGAAGGTCCTGTACGTGGGAAGCTTCACGACGCACTTCGTCAACTTCCATACACCGGACAACGTCCGTTACGGCCTCGACAAGACGCCGGGCGCAAGCCTCCTGCTCAACTATCTGCAAAGCCAGGCGCTGATTCCGGAATATCAGGTACGTTTCCGATGGAAACCGAACAGCATTGCCGTCTGGGACAATCGCGCCACGCAGCACTACGCGGTCATGGACTACTGGCCGGCGCCGCGCAAGATGGAGCGCGCAGGCATCATCGGTGACAAGCCTTATTGAAGCATCGCGGCGTGTTGCTTCCTGAACAGCAGCACGGCCAGCGTATCCGTTTCATGCATCGGATACCGCTGGCCGTGTCTTTACTACTTCGCTCGCAGCTTCAGGCAGTCTTGCGCAGGAAACCCTGAGTGCCGCCGTTGCGATTCGGCGCGAAGCCGTTGGCCTGTAGCGATTCCTCCACCGTATCGTAGAAGACCCCGATGCGCGAAATCTCGCGGGCCTGCTGTGCGGTCGCGATCTCGCGTCCGAATTCGCGCGACATGCGAACCAGTTGCTCGATCTGCCTGACAGTACTCATCTTCTCGGTGCGCGACTGATTCCACAGACAGTCTTCCGTACCGCAACGTACATGCAGACCCATTGAAATACCCCACATGTTCACGGGCAGCACGTTGCGCACGTTGCTTTCCACCGTGACCACCGCACCGTCAGGCACGGCACGAATGAAGTTGGCGAGGCTGTAGACGTTCGGCGTGTCCATGCCGCCGGCTATCGCGACCCAGTTCATCACGAGCGGACCTTTGTAGAAGCCACGCCGCATCAACCGCTCGACCGATTCGAAGCTGTTGAGGTTGTAGCACTGGAAGGCGCTCTGGATGCCCTTGGCCGTCAGACGCCGCACATGTTCCTCGACCCATCCCGGCTGCGCGGGAACGGTCATTTCCTTGTAGGCATTGAACAGCGCGGGCTGCTCGCGCGACGTGCCTTTGAAGTCCGCGTCTTCCGCCTGATCGGTGACGTTCATCTGCGAAGTATTCACCGTCACGGTCACCTGATCCGGCTTCGGTTCGAGTTCGGCCAGCATGTGGCGCGTATCGTCCGACAGCCATTTGGCGGCCTGCCCTTCATCCTCGGGCGCGAACGAAATGGAACCGCCGACCTGGATGATCATGTCTGGCACTCGCTTGCGCACGCCTGCAATCAATTGATTGAACATCGACAGGCGCTTGCTGCCCTTGCCATCCAGCTCGCGCACGTGCAGATGCAGCACGGTGGCGCCCGCGTTATAGCAGTCCACCGCCTTCTGAATCTGATCTTCCATCGTGACCGGAATGTCTTCGGGGAAGTCGCCGGGCAGCCATCCGGGCGCATAGGGCGCAGCCGTGATGATCAGCGGTTGCTGGTTCTCGGGAAAGAGATGACCGTCGAGAAAATTCATGTCGATTTCCAGGTGAGAGGCAGAATTCCTTGCGACACGTAGACAGCGCGCAAAGACGTTGATTGCGTCCGCCGTTGCAACGGACGTGGACGATTCGGCACAGCGCGCGACGCTATCGCGGCATGGCGAGTTCGCCGATGAATTCCTCGGCCAGGGACCATTCGCCATGACCCGACGCCGGATTCAGATGACCGACATCGCCGAGTTCGACGAAGCGGCTTCCCCACGCGCGCGCAAATTCGCGGGCGCGCGCGAGCCGCGTCAATGGGTCGTTGCTGCTTGCCGCGACGATGCTCGGAAATGGCAAGGCGCTACGCGGAATCGGCAACCATCCATGCTCGTTCAATGCGTCGATCGTCGGATAGCCGGGTGGCATGGGCGTTTCGAGATCGGCAGGCGCCGCAAGCAGCGCACCGTGAATCGCACGCGAGGCGTGGCGGCTCGCCCAATGCGCGAGCATCATCACGCCCGCACTGTGCGCGACGACGATGACCGGACCTTCGATCGAACCCAGCGCGCGCTCGATCGCATCGATGCGTGCAGCGCAACTGAGCTTGTCATGCTCGAGTGGCGCGACGCTTCGCACGCGCGGCAGCTTCTGCGCGAGCAGCGTCTGCCAATGGTCCGCCACGTGTTCCCGCAAGCCCGGAACGATGAGCACGGTCGCGGATGTGATGTTCGAATTGGACATGTGTTCGATGTTCGGAGGGTGAAGTCGAAAGCCGCATAGCGTCTCTCATGCACGCGCGGTCGCGCGTATCTTCGACGTTACGGCACGAGCACCGTGGACCCCACCGTCTTGCGCGATTCGAGCGCGCGATGCGCGTCGGCGGCTTCATCGAGCGCGAACATCTGTCCAGGCTCGCTCTTGATCTTCCCGGCCAGCACGAGATCGAAAAGCTCGCGAGCCATCGACAACATATGCGAGCGCGGCGTCGCGTAATGCACCATCGCGGGCCGCGTCACCCAGAGCGATCCCTTGCGCGCCAGTACGCGCGTGTCGATCTGCACGGGACCGGACGACGTGCCATTGCTCACCAACGTTCCGCGCACCTGCAAGCTGTCCAGCGACGCATCGAGTGTGTCTTTTCCCACCGAGTCGAAAACCACTTCGACGCCCTTGCCATCGGTGAGCTCGCGCACACGTTCGGCGATGTTTTCCCGCGAAGTGACGATGGTGTGCGTACAGCCATTCGCCTTCGCCACCTCGGCCTTCGCATCGGAGCTGACCGTGCCGATCATCGTGACGCCCAACGCACGCGCCCACTGGCATGCGATAAGACCGACCCCGCCCGCAGCAGCGTGATACAGGATGGTTTCGTGGCCCTTCAACGGGTACACCTGACGAAACAGGTACTGCGCGGTCATGCCCTTCATGATCAGCGTCGCGGCCGTCTTGTCGCTGATCCCATCGGGCAAGGGAATGAGCACATCGGCGGGCATCACGCGGACGTCCGAGTAGGCCCCCTGCGGGCCCAGCAGATAGCCGACGCGATCGCCCACCTTGATGTCATCGACGCCTTCGCCGATGGCTTCGACCACGCCCACAGCATCGGAGCCGAGGCCATTGGGCAACGCAAGCGGATACTGCCCCGTGCGGAAATAGATGTCGATGAAATTGACCGCCACGAACGTATGACGCACACGCGCCTCGCCGGGGCCGGGTTCGCCGACTGCAACGTTTTCGAGGCGGAGGACTTCGGGGCCACCGATTTCATCGAAGCGAATTGCTTTTGCCATGTTCAACTTTCCTTGGTGAATGATCGACTATCGCGGCTCGTTGCGCCGCGCTTGCGGGACATCGCGTATTCATGTCGGGATCGCATCAGAACATCTGGCGAATGCCGACTTCGAAGCCCATCTGATTCGAGCCTCCGAACGGAGCGGCGGGAACAGCGGTGCCCGCCGATACCGAGTAAATCGCGCCCTTTCCGTGATTCTTCATATAACCCGCGACGCCATACACCGATGTGCGCTTGCTCAGGAAGTAGTTCGCCCTGAGCATGCCGAGCGTGCCATCGGCGTCATCGGCTGCATTGCCTATGTGCGAAAGCTGGGCGTCGAACTGCCACGCGCCATAGAGGACGGATGCGCCGAGGTATTCGACATCGGTCTTGACCGAACGCACGTCGCCGTGAAGAAGACGATGAATCCAGCCCATGCCCAGGCGGACCGGCCCGACGGTGAGATGACCGTTGACCTGATAGCGGCGGTCGGTATCGCCGGAGTTCGTGAACGCGACGCCGGGCGCGCCCGGCACGACCGTATTCGGCGCTGAGCCCTGCCCGCCTCTCAGTTCCTCGAAGGACGTCGCGACGCCCCAGTTGCTCGCGTCGTACTTGATCATGGCGGACAAGCCGCGGCAGGCCACGAAGTCGCCCGCAACCTGACCGCCGCAATTGCCTGCCGTCGATGCATCCCGGCCGAACGAATACGTTGCACCGACGGTGAATCCATAGAACGTGCCCATGTAGGCGACGGCGTTATCGAATCGGTCCGCAAGCAACGCGCTATCCAGCGATCCCAGACTGCCGATGCCGGCGGGACCGACGATGTTCGCGTCGGTCATCGCCCATGTCTGCATGCTGTACTGACGCCCGAAGGTAAGCTGTCCCCAGCCATTTTTCAGGCCGACATAGGCCTGACGCCCGAACAGACGGCCGGCTTGCTGCAGCGCGCCGTTCGAGAGGGAGAAGCCGTTTTCCAGCGTGAAAATCGCTTTCAGTCCGCCGCCCAGATCTTCCGATCCCTTCAGGCCCCACCGCGAAGGCACGTCGCCGCCGCCGATCACCGGCATGCGCGCAACCGACCCGCCGGTCGGCGTCGCGTGCGTCAGATACTCGACGCCCGTATCGACGATGCCGTATAGCGTGACCGAACTTTGCGCGAATGCGGGCGCGCACGCCAGTGGTGCCATTACAGAAATCGCGAGTCGTGCTTTCCTCATTTCGTCTCCGCTTTGTTTATTCTGCATACCGAATCTTTTCTGATTCGATCGGCTCGAACTGTCCAATCACGATCCCCACGCATGACCCCGGCTGCGTCGAGGATCGAAAGGCGAGGACGTGCAGCATCACGCTGGATTCAGTCTATCAGCCAAATATATTTATGTCGACATAAATTACGAAGCACGTGGATTCGCAGCCGTCGTTTGAAATCCGCACTGCTCCCGAATGAAGCAATCGTCCGGGCCAGTCTAGATTTGTCCCGGACAGCCGACTTGACGAATCGAGCCACGCACTTGGCATTTGCTGACACTGCGGGTAAACGCCGAAGCCCGTCGCCCCGCATCCCGAATGCCAAACCGTGACGCGATCAGTCAAGCACGCGAATCGTGTCGTCAAGACAATCAGGCCGTAACGAATTCACCGACCTCATGATTTCAAGGAAAGCGCCACCATGCGAATCAAACCGCTTACATGCTCGATCGGTGCGGAACTCACGAATGTGAATGTCGCGGATGTCGCGCGAAGCGAATCATTGTTCGCCGAGATCAAGGCGCTGCTGCTGAAGCATCGCGTGCTGTTCTTTCGCGACCAGGACATATCGCGCGCCGATCATGTCGCCTTCGCGCGCTGCTTCGGCGATCTCGAAGATCATCCCGTCGCCAATACGGTGCCGGGATATCCCGGTCTGATCGAGATCTACAAGAGCGAGAAGCGCGATCACTTCGAGAACACCTATCACAGCGACGCCTCGTGGCGCGCCAATCCGCCGAGGGCTGCCGTATTGCGCTGCATCTCGTGTCCGGATGTGGGCGGCGACACCATCTGGGTGAACATGGTGGAGGCGTACAACAGCCTGCCGGAAGAGATCAAGACGAAGATCGCGGGCCTGCGTGCCAAACATGGCATCGAGCATTCGTTCGGCGCGATTCTCACGACCGAGGAGCGCGAGGAACTGGTCAGAAAGAATCCGCTGGTGGATCATCCGGTGGTCCGGACGCATCCGGAGACGGGTGAAAAGGTCCTGTACGTGGGGCCGTTCTCGACTCACTTCATCAACTATCACACGCCAGAGAACGTGCGCTTCGGACAGGACAAGACGCCGGGCGCGAGCCTGCTGCTCAACTATCTGATCAGTCAGGCGGCCATTCCGGAGTATCAGGTGCGTTTCCGCTGGGAACCGAACAGCCTGGCGATATGGGACAACATGGCGACTCAGCACTACGCGGTGAGCGATTACTGGCCGGCGCCGCGTCGCATGGAACGCGCCACCGTCCGGGGTGAACGGCCGTTCTGAGCGCCGACTGTCACGCACACTGACATCGATTGATAAGTCGCTGTCGCGAGTTGCAAAGCGGTTCCGTCGAACAGACCTCAGAGTCGAATGGGCCGGGTTATGACGCGCCGCCCGAAAAGAAATTCCAGGAGACAAGCAAGCATGAACGTGATTCCCGATGCGCCCTCGGCCAGCCACCACGACGGCTACGTCACAGGCCGGCGGCAAGCGTGGTTTGCCTTCGCGATGACCTTCGCGCTCATGTTGTTCGACTTCATCGATCGGCAGGTGATCGTTTCGCTCTTCCCTCACATCAAGAGCGAATGGGGTCTCAGCGACAAGCAACTGGGTTCGCTCGTGTCGATCGTTTCGATCGTCGTGGCGGCAGGCGGCATTCCCGTCGCGCTCATCGCCGACCGAAAGGGGCGCGTGAAAAGCATCATCGTGATGGCGATCGCGTGGAGCCTCGCGACGATATCGTGCATGTTCACCGGCAACTACGGTCAGTTGTTCGCCGCACGTGCTGTCGTGGGCCTCGGGGAAACGGGCTACGGCTCGGTAGGCGCGGCCCTCATCTCGACGTTGTTTCCGCGGCGACTGCGAAGCGCGACGCTCGGCGCATTCTTCGCGGCGCCATCGCTGGGCTCGGTGCTGGGCGTGTTCCTCGGCGGCATCATCGCGGCGCATTGGGGCTGGAAGGCCGCGTTCGGCGTCGTCGGCGTGCCCGGGCTCGTGCTGGCGCTCATCTACCTGCGCGTGCGCGACTACGACTCCGTGCCGCTGACATCGGATACGAGCCGCGCCCCGCAGCGGCTAGGCGAAACGCTCAGCCATATCTTCGGCACGTTGATGCGCACGCCCACCTTGCTGTTCGTCTGCGCAGGCGCGGCGGCGCAGTTGATCACAGTGTCCGCCATCTGGTCGTGGCTGCCGAGCTATCTCAACCGTTATCACGCGATGAACGCCGAGTCGGCGTCCAGAGCGGCGGCGGCTGTCGTCCTGATCGGCGCGTTGAGCTGCACGTTCTGGGGCATCGCCGTGGGACGCGTGGCGCAACGCAGGCCGCGTAACAAGCTACCCGCGCTGTCGGTGCTTTGCGTGACGACATCCGCGATCTTCATTACGGCGTTCGGCGGACATTACACGGGCGATGTGCAATTCAGATTGATCGTCGTGGGCGCATTCTTCATGAACTGCACGGTGGGCGTGGTGGCGGGCGTCGCGATGGACGTCATTCATCCCGGCATGCGCTCGACGGGCGCCGCCGTGCTGTCCCTGTTCCAGAACATGTTCGGACTGGCCGTCGGTCCGCTTCTGGCGGGCATCCTGTCCGATCGATGGGGCCTGCAGCATGCACTGGCCCTCACGCCGCTGTCCAGTCTGCTGGCGGCCGTGTTCTTCGTCGTCGCCATGCGCAGCTATAACAGGGATGTCGGGCGTATCGCCGCGGTCGAGCGGGACGTGGCGCCCGCCGTCGCCGAAGATCGCGTGCCTGAACCGCAAACCGAGTGACCGTGCCGCGCGCTCACGCACGTCCCGCTTCCTCCATCACACCATCAGGAAACCCGATGTCGAATCATATTGCTTCGCTGCCGCTCGCCGGCGTGCGCGTTCTCGATCTTTCCCGCGTGCTCGCAGGCCCGTGGTGCGGCATGGTGCTCGGCGATCTCGGCGCGGAGGTGATCAAGGTGGAGCATCCGCAACGCGGTGACGATACGCGCGACTGGGGCTTGCGCGCCGGTTTATCGGGAACGTCCTATTTCAACAGCGCGAATCGCAACAAGCGTTCGGTCACCATCGACCTGCAAACCAGCGAAGGACAGCGCATTGCACGAGCGCTCGCGCGGCAGTGCGACGTCGTCGTGCAAAACTTCAAACCAGGCGGCGCCGACAAATTCGGACTCGGCTACGCGCAACTGAAGCAGGAACACGAGTCGCTCATCTACTGTTCGATCTCGGGCTACGATCCGACCGGAACCGAAGCCGAACGTCCCGGCTACGACCTGCTCGTGCAAGGCGAAGCCGGGCTGATGGCGTTAAATGGCGAGGCCAGCCAGCCGCCGCTCAAATTCGGCATCGCCGCCGTCGATCTGTTCACCGGCATGTATGCGGCGCAGGCAGTGCTCGCGGCATTGTTCGAGCGCCAGAGAACGGGACGCGGCCGGCACATCGAAATGGCGCTGTTCGATTGCGGCCTCATGATCACGTCGTATTACGGACTCGAAGCGCTGATGACGGGCAAAGATCCTTTGCGTTACGGCAATGCGCATCCGTCGATCGTGCCGTATGGCGTCTTCGACGCGCAGGACGGAGCGCTCGTCATTACTGTCGGCAACAATGCGCAGTTCGTCCGGTTCTGCTGCGACGTGATCGATCGCCCCGACCTCGCCGAGGACGACCGCTTCCGCACGAACATCGCCCGGGCTCAAAACCGCTCGACGTTATTGCCGGAGATCGATCGCGAGCTTGCGCGGCGCACGCGCGCCGTCTTGCTGGCGCGTCTGAAACAGGCGAACATTCCGTGCGGCGAAGTGCTCGGTCTGCACGAGGCGTTGTCGTCGGAACGGGCGACGGGTTCCGGTCTCGTCACGAACGTGCCGCATCCGGAAACCGGTGAGATGCAGGTGCTGTCGCCGCCGTATCGGTTCGACGGTGCGCGCCCGCCTGTGCGCCGCGCGCCGCCGCCGCTCGGCGAAGGCACGCGTGAAGTGCTTCACTCGCTACTCGAAATGAGCGATGAGCAGATCACGCAACTCGAAGCGGATGGAATCGTGTGAACTTCGTGCGATCGCACTGCGGCGCGGGACATCGCGACGCTTCAGTGTGTTTCTTTCGCGTCGTCTGCAAAGTAGTCGGTTCTCCAGCGCGTAGGCGGCTTGCCGAACTCGCAACTGAACCATCGCGAGAACGCGCTGACTTCGGAGAAGCCCACGAGGATTGCGATATCCGAGACCGTATGGCGGCGATTGCCGAGATATCGCATCGCCAGTTCGCCACGTACTTCGTTGACGAGTGCGGAGAAACTCTGTCCCGCCTGCTCCAGTTGCCGTTGCAGCGTGCGAGGCGCGAAGCCGAGGCGCTGTCCAACGCGTTCGATGGCGCCGTGCCCCTGCGGCAGCAGGATATGGATCGCGCGCCGCACTTCGTCCTTTATCGATGCGGGTCGCGATGGCAGTCGCAAATCGAGCAGTTCTTTTGCGTAACGCGCGAGCACGGCATCGCCGAGCGGATTGGGCCGATCCAGTTCCTCACGCGTGAGCGCGATAGCGTCGAACTCTGAATCGAATTCGACGTTCGGCCCGAGAAACGGCCGATGAAACCGCATGCTTTCAGGCGCGGCATGCGCAAAATACACGCCGCGCGCTTTCCACTGCGCGCCGAGAATGCCGCGGATCAGATTGAAAACCGCGCCGACCGTCAACTCCACGATATCGCGCCCGGGATCGGGCCGACCGGTGACCAGCACCACATGCACGAGCGACACGTCGCCAAAGTCCGCCACGCGGATCGAAACCGAATCGCTCAGCATATGACGATACTGCTCGATCTCCGCGAGCACATGGCGCAGCGTCGGCTGATGCTGGAGATAGAGACTCACCGCGCCGAAGTCCGACAGCCGCCACGCCTCGCCGATGCGCACGCCGAGTGATCGAAGCTCCGACGATCTCGCCGATTCCTCGAACACGCTCGCAAGCCCCGACTCGGGAATGCGCAAATCGGGGGCGCTCAGACAGTCCGGATCCAGCCCGGCTTTGCGCACCTTGCAGACCGGATCGATGCCTGCGGCACGGGCAATACTGGAATACTTGATCAGCGATGCGCTGCGAACGAAGATAGCCATGGCGGGGTCGTCGAATTCAGCCGGTAAACCTATAGGATAGCCGCCGCGCCGTCTGCACGGAATAACCACTATGGCCTTCGGCAAGCCGTCGCGCCTGTCCGGTTAGTGTCGGCGATATTTTTGTCGACATTACACACGTCGCGTCCTAGAATCAATATGTTAAAGACCGCTCCGAATCGTCATGGCTCGACTCAAGACGCAGAATCTTCCCGACCTCTCCGCACTTCTGACGCCGAAAAATCCGTTGATGCTGGCCGTCGAGCGCGCCGTGCTCCGCGGACAGGACTCGGCTTATGCGTCTACACCGATAGCCGAGCAGATCGCGGCGCGCCTGGCCGGGGTCATTACGCTCGATCTGCTCAAAGCGGGACAACGCCTGCTCGAAAAGGACATCAGCGAAGTGCTTCACGTGAGCCGCGCACCGGTTCGCGAGGCGCTGCGCATCCTGGAACGCGATCGTCTGGTCGAATTTCAGGCGAGACGAGGCGCCATTGTCACCGCGCCTGACGAAAGCGAGCTTCGGGATATCTTCCGCGTGCGCAGCGTGCTCTATCTGACGATGCTGGAACAGGTCGCCAATGAAAGCCCCGACGAGCTTGAAGCGCTCATGTCCGAACGGTTGCCGAGGCTCGTCAAGGCGGCCGATGAATCTCCGGACGCTTATGCAGTGGAAAGCTTCCTGCTGAACTTCGCGACGGTCGATCTCTGCAGCAACCGGCTTCTGGTCGATATTCTGCAATCCATTTCGCTGCGAACGCTTCGTTATCTGAGGCTGAGCATGGTGGCAGATCCGCAGTCCATTCGCGTTTCGCTCAAACGATGGCGCGCACTGCATAAGGTGATCGTCGGCCGCGACAATGAAACGCTGCTTTCATTGGCCGCACAGCGCCTCGACGAAGCACGGGATGCCGCGGTTCAGGCGATCGCGCCAGTATCAGCGACGCGCCGTGTCGCACGTGCCGGGAAGTCGCAGAAGGCCTCGCTGACCTAAGCTCGCCAGAGCATTTCCTGCATCGTTTTCAACTCGCGGATCAAGCGAAACGCGTCTTGCCGCACCTGCATGCTCGCTGCTCAGCGAGCATGAATTCCCCTCCTTCCGTTCGTTTCTTCAATAACAGTCCCGGCTCTGTCGAGTGTCGAATCCCCTTTTTCGACACTCGACCCGCATGAGGTCTAACCCCTACTCGTTTAATGTCGACATGAATTATAAGCGATGATAGTCTTGCATCGTGGTGAAGAAGTTCGTCAGTCACAAGAGGAGACACCAGTGAGTCTGTCAACCACCAATGAAGTGCCGGCCTCAACCGCTGCTACCCGCGATCCCTCCCGCTCCTACGCGTGGGTCGTTTTCGCGTTGATGTTCTGCCTCCTGCTTTCCGACTACATGTCAAGGCAGGCGCTGAATGCGCTCTTTCCGATTCTGAAAGTCCAGTGGCAAATGTCCGACACGCATCTGGGTTCGATCAGCGGTGTCGTGCCGCTCACGGTCGGCATTCTGACGCTGCCGTTCTCCATCTTCGCCGACCGCTGGGGACGCGTGAAAAGCATCGCGCTGATGGTCGCGCTGTGGAGCGTCGCGACGCTGGGATGCGCGATTGCAAGCAACTACGAGGAAATGCTCGTCGCGCGCTTCTGCGTCGGCGTCGGCGAGGCGGCTTATGGCAGCGTCGGGATCGCGATACTCGTGAACATCTTCCCGAAACACATGCGCTCCGGCATTGCTGGCGGCTTCACTTCTGCTGCGGCGTTCGGATCGGTGCTCGGTGTCTCCCTTTCCGGTGTCGTTGCGACACACTTCGGCTGGCGCTGGTCCATGGGTGTCATGGCGATCTTCGGCTTCGTGCTTCTTATCGTCTACTGTTGCGTCGTGACGGAGAAAAGGCTCGAACGCGCACATCCGGATGATGTCGCACCGTTCACATATGGGTCCGCGAGGCTGAGTTTCCGCGCACTCATTGCAGGCATCTTCCCGAGCCGGTCGGTGTTCTGCGCCTACCTCGGATGTGCGCTACAGGTATTCATCCAGGGAACGCTTTTCGTGTGGCTGCCCAGCTATCTGAATCGATATTGGGGCATGTCCGTCAGTCAGTCGGCACTGACGGCGGCAGGTCTCGTGCTCGTCAGCGGTCTGGGGCAACTCATGTGCGGCGTGATCACCGACCGGGTCAGTGGAGGCTCTTCCCTCAAGCGATGGAACATGGCGATCGTCTACTGCCTCGCGCTCGGCACGCTCTTGACGATCGCGTTCCAGGTGCCACAGGGAACCTTGCAACTCGTCCTGCTCGCGTTCGCCGTGTTCTTTCTTGCAAGCTCGTTTGGCACATGCAGCCCGATCATCGCCGGCGCAACGTCACCGGCCATTCATGGATCGGCATTTGCGACGCTTACGCTATTCAATAACATCCTGGGTCTCGCAGCCGGCCCATTCCTGACCGGCGCCGCTGCTGACGCAGTCGGCCTCAAAGTCGCCTTGCACTGCCTTCCGCTCCTGGCAATTTTTCCGTTCGCCGTGTTCATCGTCGGCAGGCGGTTCAGCATGGCGGAAGCGTCGGGCGCGAGGCGTTCGTAGTCAAACTTTCAATTCATCCATCCACCACCATGAACTTTCTCGACGGTCACCTTTACCCTGAGAATCAGCAGCCCCTGATCATTACGGCTGCGCCCTACGCGCCGGGCTGGATTCCCTCCGACTTTCCGGAAGATATCCCTGTCACGATGGAGGAGCAGATTCAGAAAGCAGTCGATTGCTACGAAGCCGGCGCCACCGTTCTGCATCTGCATGTGCGCGAACCCGACGGCAAAGGTAGCAAGCGGCTGTCCATGTTCAACGAGCTGATTGCCGGCGTGCGCGCCCGTGTGCCCGAAATGATCATTCAGGTTGGAGGCTCCATCAGCTTTGCTCCCGAGTCGGAGGGACAGGCAGCCAAATGGTTGAGCGACGACACGCGGCACATGCTGGCCGAACTCGATCCGAAGCCCGACCAGGTGACGGTGACGGTCAATACCACGCAAATGAACGTGACGGAGCATGCTGGTCTGGATGACTTCAAGGGCGTTTCGCGCGGATTCCCGCATCTGTACGAAGCTTATAAGGACATGATCGTCCCTTCGAATCCTAGCTGGGTCGAGGAGCACATTCGACGCCTGACGGCATCCGGAATCCAGAGCGAGTTTCAGTGCTACAACATCAATAGCTTCGAAACCATCGAGCGGATGATTCGCCGAGGTGTCTACAAAGGGCCGCTGGTAATGAACTGGGTCGCCATCAGCGGCGGGATGGATCAGGCGAATATCTATAACCTGGCTAACTTTCTGCGGGCCGCGCCCGACGGCGCAGTCATAACGGTGGAAAGCTCTGTCCTGAACGTATTGCCGGTGAATATGATAGGGATAGCTTTGGGCCTGCATGTGCGATGCGGCATCGAAGATGTTCTGTGGAATCAGACTCGCACGGGCAAGATGAGCTCCGTCGAACAGATCAGGCAACTGGTCCGTATCGCCGGCGAATTCGGTCGCCCTATCGCGACGGCCGAGCAGGCACGAGAGATCATGCAGATCGGCGTTTTCTATGAGACGGCGGAAGAGACGCTTCAGGCCAACGGTTTCGCACCCAACCGGAACGGCGGCAACCAGGGTTTTCTGAGGAAGCCCGCCTGAGCCTTTCTCATTGAGAAGCCGGGATAAGGCGCTTTGCGACTTCAAGATCGCGCGTGCGTCATTGCTTCTCGATGCGCCACTCTGCCTCGCCTTTCTTGCACGCGGTCGGCGTCCAGGTCTGCGTCTGTCCCTTCGCCACCGCGACGAGCGTAACTTTGCGGCACGTCCCGCCGTCGCGCTTCACGGTATCGCGCGGCGTGACCGTGCCTTCGATATGCACCGTGTTACCCGTGCCATCGTTGTTCCATTTGATCGTTTCGCCGTCCTTCTTCGTGTCGAGCGCTTCCTGAGCGGCGCGATTGAGCGCCTTGCGATCGGCGGGCTTCATATAGCTGATCGGCGTGTCCTTGAGGAAGTTCAGGTTCGCAGCATGGGCGCATGTGCATGACAACAACAGTCCGGCAAGAACGCGACCTGGGAAAGCATGTGGGTTCGCCTTCATGTCCGCCTCCGTTCATGGCATTGAGTCGATCGAGCGTAACTATTCATTTATTTCGTTGTCCGTTAGATCGCATTCGCCGCGATGCTAATCGCATCAGGAAGCGATCGCGGCGGCTGTAGAGCCAACGAGTCGATGTCTTCAGTTCGCCGAGTCGAGACTGCCAGTTCCCGGCTCAGATAGTCCAGTGCATATTCGATGAACACGCATGTCTTGCGAGGCAAATGCTGACGCACCGGATAGGCAATGAAGATATGCTTGTCGGACACGTCGATCGAATAGTCCGGCAACAGGCGAACGAGCATGCCGTCGTCGAGATCCGTCTGCACCACGCCTCTCGGCAGGATCGAGAACCCGATGCCGTGCAATGTCGCGAGACGAGCTAGAAACCAGTTATCGACCGAGTACGCCGGTGCGAGCGTGACTTCATCCACGACGCCGTGACGGTCACGGAAATTCCAGGTCTGACTGCGTACGTCCTCCTCCAACCCGACCGAAGCAAGGTTGCGCAACTCTCCCGGCGCGGCAGGCAGACCATGCTCGCGCAGAAAAGCCGGCGTGGCCACAGAGACAAACGCATTGACGCCGACCGTCCGCTTGACGACCGCCGTGTCATCCGCCAGCTCCGTGACAATGCCGACGTCGAATCCATTTTCGACGAAATGGACATGCCGCTCGGCAAGCGTCAGCCGTACCGTTACGCTCGGATAGAGCGTGCGGAATCCGTCGACGAGTTGAGTCAAGGTGAACTGGGAAACCGCGGTCGAAGCGACGACGCGCAACGCGCCGCTGAGTCCGTCTTCCGTACGCGCGATGGTAGACCCGAGATGATCCAGCTCCTCCAGAAACGTGCGACATCCTTCGAGGTAGCGCGCGCCGGCTTCGGTCAGCGATACCTTGCGGGTGGTGCGATTGATCAACCGGGTTTTCAGACGCGCCTCGAGCGAGGCGATCGCGCGACTGATCAACGCGTTGGAGACCCGCAGTTGTCGAGCGGTACTGTGGAAACTTTCCGTATCCGCTACGCGCACGAAGACACGCATCGCATGGATCTCGTTCATTTGATCGCCCTCAATGCGCCGAATTGTCTTGCCTGCGTATTACATAGTTTGCTGCGCACCGCGAAAGCAATATCGGACTACGCCAACTATTTCAGTCTCCCAAAGTAGATAGTTGATTGTTCATCGTTTGTCATTAGTTTTTTGCGCGGCTCGCGCGCCGCCGCGTCTGCCGTATGTACGCACACCTGTCGTGGACAGTTTCGCGCGATCCACGCTACGAAAGAAGTTCGTTCTCGCTAACGCGACGACGAATCGGATGGCGGAAGCCCGAAGTGCGTTCTGACGTCTTTCACGCCCGGCACGTTCTCGGCTGCAACGCGGATCGCGTTGCCTTCTTCCGAACGAACGACCGGCCCCCAGAGATGCACGGTTCCGTTTTCGACGGTGACGTTTTCCCGCGCGAGCGCCCAGGGATGATCCTTCATGGCCGCGAGCACGTCTTCGCGAATCGCGTTATCGCCGCTCTCCGCCGTCGTGGGCACCTCGGGTGCCATGGTCACGAGCGCGCGAATCAGATTGGCCCGGCTTACCACGCCCACGACCTTTCCGTCGCGCATGACCGGCACGCGCTTGATACGCCGACGATCGAGCAGTTCGGCGATATCGGCGACGGGACATGTTTCGGTCACCGTCGAGACGTCGGTACTCATCACATCCTCGACCTTCCTCGCGTGTTCCTTCACATACTGGCTCGCGAGTTCAGTCGTGGACGCGGCAAGCTCGAGCCACCACGAGCGCTGCTTGACGCCCGTCCCGATCTCCGCGCGACGCATCAGATCGCCCTCCGTGACCATGCCGAGCAACTTGCCGGACGCATCGACCACAGGCATCCCGCTGATGCCGGCGAATACCATCATTCCCGCAGCGTGCCGTATGGACATGTCCGGGCTGGCCGTGATGATCGAAGTCGTCATGATGTCGGAAGCTCGCACGTTCATCTCCTTCAGGGAAGTCATCGCGGTCTGCTACGTCACTCCCGTACAAGAGAGCAGACGGCTTCTTTGGTCACAGTATGCGAACGCCAGAGTGAATTCAAGGAACCGGACGCGTGCGTGTCCCAACGAGACGATGTGTCGGCGATAACCTGACAGACACGACCACCCGACCTATGCTGATAGTGTGGCCGCTCACCCGACACAACGAGCCAGACCATTCTTCACTGAGCGACCATATTGCCGACAACGGACCGAACGGGGGTGGTCATGACGACATGGAGTGGACGGCTCCTTAGCGCGAGCCTCCTCGTCTTGCTGACAGGCTGCCCCTCGAAGCAACAGGATCAGCCGGTTCAGAGTCAGTCCGCATCGGCAGCCGCTCCAGCTTCGGCAGCAGCCCCTGCCTCCGTCGCGGCGCCGGCCTCGGCAGTGGCCCCGGCCTCCGCTGCGGCCTTGCCTCCGTTGCCCGCCTCGACGACCCAGCCTTCGGCTCAGCAATATCCGCCCGAGGAACTGGAAGCGCTGGTTGCGCCCATCGCGCTCTATCCCGATTCGCTGTTGTCGCAGGTGCTGATGGCCTCGACGTATCCGCTGGAAATCGTGCACGCGGGCCGCTGGGTCAAAGCGCATCCGGATGTGAAGGGCGACGCCGCAGTGAAAGCCGTCCAGAATCAGACTTGGGACGTCAGCGTCAAATCGCTGGTGGCGTTTCCGCAGGTGCTCGTACCCATGAACGACAAGCTGGACTGGACCCAGCGACTCGGGGATGCCTTTCTCGCGCAGCCAAACGACGTGCTCGCCGCCGTGCAGCGCCTGAGGATTCGCGCGCAGGATTCCGGACACCTGAAGTCCACCCCGCAGCAGAAGGTGAGCGTCGAAGCGCGTCCCGCCGCGAGCCAGAGCGGCCAGCCGGGTCAGGCGCCTCCCGCGCAGAATATCGTGCGCATCGAACCTGCCGACCCGCAGGTCATCTATGTGCCCTCCTACAACCCGACCGTCGTGTATGGCGCCTGGCCCGCCCCGGCCTACCCGCCGACGTATTGGCCGCCGCCACCGGCCTATTACCCCGGAGCCGCCCTCGCGAGCGGATTTGCGTGGGGTCTGGGTATCGCCGCGGCGGGCGCGATCTTCAGCAATTGCAACTGGAACAACAACGACGTCAACGTCAACATCAACAAGGCGACGAACATCGACCGCAACTTCGATCGCACCAAGGTCCAGGGCGGCAAGTGGCAGCATGACGCGGGGCACCGCCAGGGCGTCGCCTATCGCGATAACGCGACGCGCGACAAGTACTCACGCGGCGTGCAAGGCGCCGATGCACGACGCGACTATCGCGGACGCACCGGCGCTACGCCCGAGCGCGCGAGCACGGCGGATCGCTCGGCGGCACGCAATCAGGGAGCCGCTAACCGGACGGGCCGCGCGAATAACGCGAACGTCGCCAACCGCGCCGGCGCGAATAACGCGGGCGCGAGCAATCGCGCGGATACGCCCAATCGTCAGCCGGCGGCGGGCAATCGAGCGAATCCGCCGAATCGTCAGGCTGCAGCGGGCAATCGTCCTCAGACCGCCAATCGGGCGGCTCAAATGCCGGATCGCGCTCAATCACCCGCCCGTGGCGGCGCAGCGGGCGCGCAGCCGGGCAACCGAGCGGCCTATGCTGGCGGCGCACGCGATACAGCATTCCAGGGCGTCGGCGGCGGCGGTGGTGCGGCGCAACGCGATTTCAACCGTGGACAGTCGAGCGTCCAGTCGTCGAACTTCCATCGTGGCGGCGGTGGCGGTGGCGGCGGCGCGCGTGGTGGTGGCGGTGGCGGCGGTGGGCGCGGCGGCGGACGGCGATGAGGAGAGCGATCATGAAAAGACTATCCGAGATTGGCGCGCTCCTCGCCGTGGCCGGAAGCACGATGATCGTCGCGTTCGCGCTCGCCGTCATCCCGGTTCCGGCGATGAGCGCGCAGAAGTTCTTCCAGACGCCCGATGCGGCGATGAACGCCTTCGGAACCGCGATCGCCGACAACGACGAAGGCGAACTCAAGGCTCTTTTGGGCACTGACTTTCGCGACGTGATTCCTTCGGTCGGCGCGGAGCTCCGGAGCAAGTTCCTGACCGCGTGGCAGGCTTCCCACGCGATCAGGACGACGGACAGCGACCACGCCCGGATCGTCGTCGGCAACGATGGCTGGACGCTGCCCATCCCGCTCGTGAAAACACAGCGAGGCTGGGAATTCGACATGCGCGCAGGCGCCGACGAGATGCGCCTTCGGCAGATCGGACGCAACGAGCTTGCCGTGATCCAGACGATGCTCGCCATCTACGATGCCCAGCGTGACTACGCATCGAAGTATCACGACGGCAACAAGGTCTATGTCTATGCGGACAAGTTCGCCAGCAGCGACGGCAAGCATGACGGGCTGTATTGGCCTACCAGCCCCGATGAAGAACCGAGCCCGCTTGGTCCGGCCTTCATGACGGCTGGCGCTCGCGCGAGATCGGAGGGTGGCTACTACGGCTACCACTACAAGCTGCTACGCGCCCAGGGGTCTCACGCGCCGGGCGGCGCATACGACTACATGGTCAACGGCCGTCTGTTCGGCGGCTTTGCCGTGATCGCATGGCCCGCCCATTATGGGGAAACGGGCATCAAGAGCTTTATGGTCAGTCACGACGGACAGGTCTATGAACGCGATCTTGGCCCGGACGGTGCGAAAAAGGCACAGGCGATGAAGTCGTTTGATCCCGGACCAGGTTGGGAGAAGGAGTCGCCCTGAAGCGCTGCCTTGCCTACAGCAACGCTCGAGTCGTTACAGCGGCTTTGCTCAATGCGACAGCGCATACGCGATTGCGGCCAGCCAACTTGGCGGCGTACATCTGCGCGTCGGCCGCTTCGACGAGGCGGGTCGGCGCGAAGTCCTCGTCCGGATCGCATGTCGCAGCACCGATGGATACCGTGATGCATCGATCCTTGCCCGTGAGGCGCGGAAGCTTCATGCGCTGCACCTCGGTTCTGATTGCATCGGCCATCACTGTTGCTGCTTCGGCCGTCACCTTGGGCAGGACCACCACGAACTCTTCACCGCCGTATCGGCTGACAAAGTCGACGGACCGGCGAGCCACCCGCTGAACACAGTGCGCAACCGCGATGAGCACCTCGTCGCCGGCAGCATGTCCGAGGGTGTCGTTGAATCGCTTGAAGTGGTCGATGTCGATGAACAGAACAGAAAGAGGCGAGCCGCGTTCCCGCGCCTTGCACCACTCCTGAGCCAGATGCAATTCGAGGCTGCGGCGATTGGCAAGCCCGGTAAGCGGGTCGGTCGTCGACAAGCGCCTGAGCTTTGTCTCCTTGCTGACCTGCTCTCGAAGCATGAATGCAAGGAGCCAGGAGGCGGAAACAGCCACGGTACCAAGCGCCACGGCGAGCACGAGTACCGTTGCATCGCCGAGACTCAGTTGTACCGCATCGAGCATCAGGCTCACGAGGCCAAGTGCAAGGCCGGTGCCGAGAACCCCGATGATCATCGGGTGCATGCCGAGAATCTGCGCAGTCCGGCTCAAAACGAACTGCGTGCTGACGCCCGTATGACTTCTGTGCGGCGAGCCGCGAGGACAAAGGTTTGCCATGAATGGAATCTCATCAAGAGCCGGGCCCTGATGGGTACCGGGACCGTCATCCAGCATCGGGGATTTCTGGCCCCTGCAATGATTGTCTGATCAAGCAAATGATAGTGGGTCCGTTGGGCCGAATCCGCGACAAGTCGCCGCAAGAATGCGTAAAACAGGCCTTACTAGAGAACTACATCAGGTCGCCCACGGATTGGACTGAAGCGGCGGTATCGCGCAAAACTGTGCATTGCGCTCGCATCGAAACGCGGTCTACAGTGACGCGAACCCTCCGCTTTCAGGACGCTCCATGCTCAATATCCTGGGTAAGGCTTCGTCGATCAATGTGCGCAAGGTGCTATGGACCTGCACCGAGTTGCATCTGCCTTTCGAGAGAGAGGATTGGGGCAGCGGCTTTCGCTCTACGCTGACGCCCGATTTTCTTGCGTTGAATCCGAACGGCCAGGTGCCCGTGCTGAAGGACGATGACTTCATTTTGTGGGAGTCGAACGCCATCATCCGTTACCTTGCGTCACGCTACGACGGTCTGCACCTGTATCCGGCGGAGCCGAAGATGCGCGCCCGTGTCGACCAGTGGATGGATTGGCAAGCAACAGACTTGAACCGCTCGTGGAGCTATGCGTTCCTTGCGCTGGTTCGGCAGTCGCCGACACACCGCGCGGCGGAAGAGACCGCCCAATCGATCGCTGCATGGAACAGAAACATGGCGATATTGAACGGACAGTTGTCCGCAACTGAAGCGTTCGTAGCAGGAGAACGATTCTCCCTCGCCGATATTCCGATTGCGCTTTCCGTGAATCGCTGGCTTGAAACGCCGTTCGACCATCCGGCGCTGCCCGCCGTATCCGCCTATCTGGAACGTCTTTCCGACCGGCCCGGCTTCGCTCAATACTGCAGAAACGGCGTGCCTTGACAAGCGAACTGGACTTCATGTTTTGGCATCGACAGTAATGCCGTGCCCTGCGATTACCTGCGGAATCCTAACGATCCCGCGCACGCATACAAGAGGAGCCGGAAATGACTCGACGGGTACTTCGCATCGCCACGGTCGGCGTTGTCCTGACCGCACTCTCTTGCGCGCTGAACGCAGCGGCAGCCAACGATGATCCCGCGAGCATCATCCGATCCGCCCTGACACAGTGGCGCGCAGATTTCAACGCACGGCGTGCCGCGCATATCTGCGACCTCTTCGCACCCGATCTTCGCTACGATTTCTATGACGCGCCCGAGCGGACCTACCCGATGCTATGTGCCCGTCTGCACCACGCGCTGGCCGACCCTGCGCAAACGCTTCGTTACGACCTCACGATCAAGGAGATCATCGTCTCTGGCGACCTCGCGATCGTGCGCCTGACATGGAGATCGATTGTCACCAAGAACGGCAAGCAAGAGTCCAACGATGAGACGGGCCTCGATGTATTCGGCCGCCAGCCTGACGGTAGCTGGAAGATCATCCGTTACATTGCTTACCCGGAGAAAGACTGAGTGCGTTACACCGATTCGTTGCGCTCGGACGGACCAAACCGCGCGTCGCCGCGGCGCAATGCATCGCTCAAAGGCACACACTGCGTGATGCCCGAGTTACGCGCCTCTTCCATTTCACGTTCATCGACACCCACCGCAACCACCCGGTGCGCGGGCGTCGCGAGCGTATGAAGCGCCACCTCATAGCGCGAGATGCATGCGCTCGATGACAGGATCGACGAGAAGTACGTGATGCCGTCGTCGCCGAGAGTCTCGCTGATGGCATCGTTCAGCGTCTCCGCGTTGAGCTCGCTCATGAGCAGCAGCGGATAGCCGTCGTCACGCACGCTTTGCAGGAAGCGCTTGAGCGCGGCGCTCTGCTCGTATCTCACTGCCGGCTTCGTGTCTTCGACAGTGCTGGTCCATACGGGGTCCATGTTCGCTACGATCGCGTCGATTGCCATTGCTTGCCTCTCAGAATCGTTGAATGCGTGCACGTCGCCGTGGGCCGGCTCGTTTGACGTCGACAAAAAATATAAGGTCCCAAAAATATTTACACTATTTAGTATTTATCGCCGACCTATAAGTTTTTGCTTATTCCACAGACGACGACACCGGACAACAGGCCGCAGGCTCCCAGTGCGTAACCGCCAGTCTTCGCGCGTCGCTTAACTCCCCTTCTTGTTCGCACGCGATCGATGAACTAGATTTTGATTTGCAATGCGATTGTCGGGAGAAATTGCCATGGAACTGCACGTCGAACGTGTCGATGTCTGGGCCGCCACCATCGATGACAAACCGGGCGGCCTTGCACAGGTGTTAAATGCATTGCGCGATGCTGGCGTCGATCTGCAATTCGTCGTCGCGCGGCGCACGCCTGAAGCATCGGGCAAGGGTGTCGTATTCGTCGCACCATTGCAGGGGGAAAGCGAGATCCGTGCCGCTACGCAGGCGGGATTCAGCGTGACTCCGAGCCTTCACTCCGTCCGTGTGATGGGTATGGATCAACTGGGAATCGTCGCGCGAGTCACTCAAATGCTTGCCGATGGGGGCGTCAACCTTCGGGGTGTGTCCGCCGCGGTGCTTGGCTCGCAATTCATCGCCTATATCGCGGTCGATTCCTTGGAGGATACCGAAACGGCAATGGACATCTTGCAGAGGGCGTGAACCGCTCATATCGAACCGCCGGATTGTCGCGCCTTCAAAGTCGATGCGACGCTAGAACACGCCGAGCGAAAGACCGGCCGCCAATCCCGCGCCAAGCTCCGCGCAGCGCGCGAGGTCAGCGCTACCGATCACCTTGCGCGCCAGAATGCGCTCTGGCGTCTGTGCATGCGTACAGACGATGATTCCCGGCGCCACCGCGTTGAGACGCCATCCCAGAGCGATACGTTCGATCTGGCGCAGCGCACCTTGTCCATCGCTACCTGCGCAGATCATCGCCGCATAAGGACGGCCGTTCAGGCGATCGAGCGCCGGGTAATAGCAGCGATCGAAGAAGTCCTTCATCAGACCCGACATCGTCGCGAGATTTTCCGGCGTTGCGAACAGGTAACCATCGGCCGAAAGAACGTCTTCCGGGCCTGTTTCGACCGCCTGCTTCAGATTGACCGAGACACCGGATTGTTCTCGCGCAGCAACAGCGGCCGCCTCGGCCATTTGTTGCGTGCCGCCGGTCATCGTGTGATAGACGATCAACAATGTCTTCATAACGGGTTGGTCCGCCCTCCGTTCGCATTTATGCCGCAAGACTCTCGACGAAACGTCTGACGTTGTCCAGGACAGGTCGTTGATCTCCGGCGAAAACCCAGTGATCCGCCCCGTCGAGTTCGACGAATCGCGCATGCGCGATATGGCTGGCGAGATGGCGGCCCGCGCCGATGCGAACGGCGCGGTCGTCGTGACGGTGCAGCACCAGCGTCGGGACGGCAATCCGGCCCAGAAGATGCCGCACATCCATATCGCGCAACGCCTCCAGCACGCCCTTGATGGCTCCCGGGCTCGACGCAGCCCGAAGCATGCCCGCCCACCAGGCTCCCGCCTGAGGATCGCCGGAGAGGCTCGGCGCGAATGTCTCGATACCCGCAGGCCCGCCCCAGCTTGCAATGAGTTGCCGCAGCCACTCGTCATACTGACCTGCCAGCAGCGCGTGGCGATAGTCATGCGTCGCGGTCCCTTTCGCCAGGGAGCCGAACAGAATGAGGCCGGCGACGCGATCGGGGTGATCGACGGCAAACCTGATGCACGCCGGTCCGCCCTCCGACGCACCGAACAGAACGACCCGACGGCTGCGGGCAGCGTCGAGTACCGTGCCGATGTCCTGCGCGGTTGCGTCGACGCCGGGATTAAACCCGACACGATCCGAGAGTCCGACACCGCGACGATCGAGCAGGATGAGACGGCCCATTCTGGCGAGGGCGGACAGGAACGCCCGGCAACGCGGCTCCTCCCACACCCGCTCGACGTGAGAGACGAAGCCGGGCAGAAGCAGAACATCGATTCCGCCGACGCCGTAGGTCTGGAACGCGAGATGGACACCGCCGCCGCCGACGTAGCGGGTGGACGGCGGATCGTCGATGGTCAACGTTGCGCTGTCGCTCAGCAGCGCGCGCGTCTCGGCTTCGGGCGCCACGCGAAGCTCGTCGCGAAGGCGACGCGTCAGGGCCTCGAAGTGCCGCTGGGCCGTGGCCCGGTCGCCGGCAAGCAGGAGATTGCGGATGAGATGACGGCCATACACTTCGCTGAGCGGATCGAGTTCGACAAGACGGCCGGCGTGCGCGGCCGCCGCAGCAAAGTCACCGGCCGCGTTCCTGTCCTGCACCACGCGCTCGAGCGCCTGGATCGCCCGGCCCCGCAATGCCTCGCGACGAAAGAAAGCCCACTCGTCGAACTCCGGGCAGTCGCCGGGCGAAAAACCATCGAGAAAGTCGCCGGAATACTCGCGGCACGCCCGGTCGAATTCGCCGCGGTCGCAGGCCTCTTCGAATCGCCGTGAATCCACTTGCAGGTCGATCGAATCCGACCATCGAACCGTCGTGCGGTCGATGGTCAGAACGTTCTCGCCGAGCGAAAGCTGGAGACGATGCAACAGACGCCGCAGCCGCGCCCGCACCACTTCTTCGCCGCCTTCCGGCCACAGCATCGTCGCGAAGGCGTCGCGCCCGATCGACGTCTTCGCTTCGGCCAGATAGACCAGCAGAGCCATGCCCTTGCGCAAGGCCAGTTGGCACGGCCGGCCGTCCCGACGAATCTCCGGAAATCCAAGCGTTCGCACGCTGAACAAAGCCATGAAGGAAGCTCTCGACGACGGCGTCCGGGGGACGCTCAGGGGACGACGCAATCCTAGCATTTGCCTGCAGACGATGGCCGCCGGGCTCATCGCGACAGACTGAACTGGAGGATTGCCATGAAGAAACTGGGCGAACATGCGATCGTGATCGGCGCCGGCGTAGGCGGGCTTTTGGCCGCCCGCGTCCTGTCGGATTTCTATACCAGCGTCACCGTGCTCGAACGCGATGCGTTTCCGGCAACGGACAGCGCGCGCAAGGGCGTGCCGCAGGGTCGTCACACGCACGGACTCCTCGCCCGCGGCAGTGCGATCTTCGAGGAATTCTTCCCCGGATATAACGATGACGTCGTCGAGCAAAGCGGCGGTCTGATCGGCGATGTAGCCAACGATGTGATCTGGATCGGCCGCAACGTCAGGCTTGCCAACGGTGCAAGCGACCTGATCGGTCTGCTTGCGAGCCGTCCGGTGCTCGAAGGCCATCTGCGTCGGCGGCTTCTCGGGTTGCCCAACGTGCATGCCATCGAACATTGCGCAGTGCGGGCGCTTGTCACCGATCCCGCTCGCAAGCGCGTGACGGGCGTGCGCGCATGTGCCGAGGGCGAGCCGGAAGAGATGATCGAAGCGGACCTCGTCGTCGATGCGACCGGTCGCGGCTCATCCACTCCCGCGTGGCTCGAAGCGCTCGGCTACCCTTCTCCCGACGATGAGAAGGTCGAGATCGGCATCTGCTACATGACCCGCACCTATCGGCGCCGGCCGGGCGATCTCGACGGCAAGCACGGTATCGTCGTCGCCGGTAGTGCGCCGAACTGGCGCAACGGCGTCATGCTCGCACAGGAAAACGAAACGTGGATCGTCAGCGCCGGGGGTTATCTTGGCGACGATGCACCGGACAACGACGCGGGCTTTCTCGCGTATCTGGCGACGCTGCCGACCATGGAGTTTCATGACGTCGTCGCAAGAGCGGAGCCGCTGACCGATTACAGGCGCTACCGCCATGTCTCAAGCCTGCGCCGGCGGTACGAAAGGCTCGCGCGCTTTCCCGACAATTACCTGGTTTTCGGCGACGCCATCTGCAGCTTCAACCCTGTCTACGGACAGGGCATGACGGTCGCGGCAGAGGAAGCGCTGGCGCTGCATCGGTGCCTGCGCACGGGCTCGTCCGGCCTTGCGCGTCGATTCTTCGGGGCGGCTGCAAGGATCGTCGATATTCCGTGGGACATCGCGGTCGGCAACGATCTCCGCCATCCGGACGTCGAGGGCGCGCGTCCGCCGGCGATGCGCTTCATCAACTGGTACATCGGCAAGCTTCATCTCGCTGCGACACGGGACAGCACGTTGGCGACCGCGTTTCTGAAGGTCGTCAACCTGATGATGCCGCCGTCTTCGCTGTTCAGTCCCGCGATCGTCAGACGTGTCTGGCAGGGCAACCGCCGGCCTGCACTCATTCATGCCCTCGCCAGCAATCGAACGAACGAGGCTCGATAACGCGGGCGATTACTGTCTGGAAATGGCGGACTGCGCTGTCCAGTCGCTGAAGCCGGGCCCGTCGTAAATGGTTTTACGGCTCGCCCACTCCACTTCAGCGGCGGTTGCATACGTCACGCCCGGCTCCCACCAGAGCGCGCCCTCCTGCCGGAAAGACGGTCGTCCTTCCATACGCGCCACCAACGACTCGACCTTGGGCCGAGCTGGAGAGCGCCACGATAATCGCAGTGGCCGACGTTCGATGAAGTGACACAAACATGCGAGCACGATGTCCTGAGCGGAAACCACGCCGGGCACGAAACCGTCGTCGACGCTGACGAGCTGCGCCTCGAACCAATCGAGAAGATGCTGATTGCGAATGGCGCATCGTGCGGCATGTCCGTTCTCTTCATGCCGGACTCCGGACCATTGCAGTTGCGACACCGTCGTCGTCGAAACGCCGAAGGTTTGCAACGTGGCGAGGACGAGCTTGTCGTGCCAGCCTTGCGTCGCGCGCACGTAATCAGCCGCAAGCGGTGCCATGCCTTGTGGCGCGGGACTTCCTGCATAACTCGACATGAGATAGTCGATGATCACGGCGGAATCCCATAAGGTCCGCTCGCCATCGACCAGGGTAGGAACCTGCAGAGTGGGCGACACCTTCGCACGTTCTTCGGCGCTGGGCGTCGTGTAGGTTTCCTCACGCTCGAAGTCGAGTCCTTTTTCGACGAGCACGATGCGTACGGCACGCGCGAAGGGCGATCCTGTTGTGAAGAACAGCTTGCGCATGTTTTCCTCCGTGACGGATGCTCTCGTCCACGCGTTGGCACGGACTCGATGAGTCTGAACCTTCCAACGACAGCACGCCACAGGCAATCGAGAAATATTTCGAATGCCCGAAGCTGCCGTGTCACGACGATTTCGCCTTTGCTTCTGACAATTCGTCGTTTAGCGTCGGCGCGGTCGTTGCTGATAATCGTCGCCGGAAAGCTACGGGGATTTCATCGATCTCGTCATTCCCGAATTGCAGTCGCGCGGCATCTACAAGACTTCGTATGCGCAGGGGACGAAGCGAACGTGACGCGATAGCCAGCGCGCTGGCTCGCAATCGGCGAAACTCCTTCATGTGGCTCTCGCGTCTGCAATGGACGCGACGCAGTGAATCAGCCAGGAAACCGTGACAATCAGGAGATAGCGCAATGAGTCGTACCGAAGACGCTGCATGGATCGAGCCGTTGAACGCGGTATTAGAGGAATGGGCGAAGACGGCCGCCGCGCGCGACAAGTCGGGCGGAACCGCTTTCCATGAACGCAACCTGCTGCGCGAGAGCGGCCTGCTCAGGCTTTCGATTCCGGCGGAGTTCGGCGGCGACGGCGCGCACTGGTCGACGACCCTCGATGTCGTGCGGCGCATGGCGCAGGTCGACAGTTCGCTCGCGCATCTCTTCGCGTTCCATCACCTGCAACTGGCGACGATCCGTCTGTTCGGCAGCGACACGCAGGTTCGCCGCTGGCTCGGTGAAACCGTCGAGCGAGGGTGGTTCTGGGGCAATGCGCTCAATCCGCTCGACAAGAGCACGCGCGCCCTGCCTGATGACGCCGGCGGCTATGTCTTCGACGGCCGCAAGAGCTTCTGTTCCGGCGCACGCGATTCGGACCAGTTGCTCGCCTCCGCTTTCGACGGCGACGGGCGTCTGCTCATCGGCGTGACGCCGACGAATCGCGCGGGCATCACCGTGCTCGACGACTGGGACAACATGGGGCAGCGTCAGACCGACAGCGGCACGGTGGTGTTCGAGCGCGTGCCCATCGCCAGGGACGAACTGCTGCTTCAGCCCGGACCGCTCTCCAGCCCGTTCGCCACGCTGCGGCCGCTGCTTGCACAGTCGATCCTGAGCCACATCTATCTGGGCATCGGCGAAGGGGCGTTGCAGGCCGCGCGCGACGCGACGCTCGCGCAGACGCGGCCGTGGATCGCCTCGGCCGCCGAGCGTGCCGCCGACGATCCCTACGTGCTCGCGCATTACGGCGACTTCTGGGTCGCGCTCGAAGGCGCGCGCCTCCTCGTCGAGCGCGCGATGCAGGCATTCGACCGCGCGTGGCAGCGCGGCCTCGCATTGACCGAACATGAGCGCGGCGAAGTGGCGGTCGCCGTGGCGGCGTCGAAAGTGGCGGCGGCGCGCGCGGGGCTGGAGGTCGCGCATCGCATGTTCGAAGTGACGGGCGCGCGCTCGACCACGGCGGCATTGCGCCTCGACCGCTTCTGGCGCAACGTGCGTGTGCATACGCTGCACGATCCGATCGACTACAAGGTGCGCGAGCTGGGAGACTGGGCGCTCAACGGAAAGATTCCGAAGCCATCGTTCTATTCGTGAGCATCGCGCATCGAACGATTCGAAGTGCGGCCGGCCGTATATGCGAAGCACGCGACGCGTAATTTGCTATGCATGATTGATTCGTAGCGGCGGCATGCAGAGTGCCTATAGTCGAAGGCTTCTCTACATCACTTCGTCCGCGCCATGAAACCTGCTATCCATCGCCGCACGCTGATCGCCGGCGCCGCGAAATGACGTCGCTTTCCATCCGCAATCTCGGCGTCACCTACGAAGGCGCGAGCACGCCCGCTTTGAAGGGCGTCGATTTGCAGATCGGCAGCGGCGAGTTCGTGGTCGCGCTCGGCGCATCGGGCTGCGGCAAGACCACATTGCTCAATTGCCTCGCCGGCTTTCTGGAGCCGACCGAAGGCGACGCATCGCTCAACGGCGAGCCGATCGTCGGGCCCGGCGCCGAGCGCGGCGTTGTGTTCCAGAAACATGCGCTGATGCCGTGGCTCAATGTCATCGACAACGTCGCGCTCGGCCTGCGCTTTCGCGGCGTGAAGCGCGACGAGCGCCGCGAGATCGCGCGCCGCACGCTTGCGCTCGTCGGCCTCGCGCAGCATGAGCAGGCGAAGGTCTACGCGCTTTCGGGCGGCATGCAGCAGCGCGTCGGCATCGCGCGGGCGCTCGCGAGCGATCCCGAAGTGCTGTTGATGGACGAGCCGATGGGCGCGCTCGACGCCCTCACGCGCGAGAACGTGCAGGAACTCGTGCTCGACGTATGGGCGCGCACCGGCAAGACGGTGTTCTTCATCACGCACAGCGTGGAGGAAGCGCTCTTTCTGGCGACGCGCCTCGTGCTGATGACGCCCGGCCCCGGACGCATCGAGGAAGTGCACGAGCTGCCCTTTTCGCGCGACTACATCCGCAACCGCGATGCCCGCGCCGTGAAGTCGTCGCCCGCGTTCATCGAGTGGCGCGAGCGGCTGACGCGCCGCCTGCATCGCACCGATACGGAGGTGGCGTGACTCATCCCGCACACGAAGTTTCGCTGCCGCGCTCCACCACGACGCCGCAGACTCCACGACGCGCCGCCCGCACGAAACGACGCACGCGCTATCGCGGCATGCCGGGCGCGGGCCCGACCGCGCTGCCCAGCGCGCTGTGTGTCGCGACGCTCGCGTTGCTGTGGTGGACCGCCACGCATTTTCACTGGCTGCCACCGCTCTTTCTGCCCTCGCCCGAGGCCGTCTGGCAGGCATTCGTCGATGCATTGCATGGGCGGCTCCAGGGCGGCCTGCCGCTCTCCGAACATCTTTTGTGGAGCGCGATCCGCGTGTTCGGCGCATTCGCGCTGGCGGTCGTAACCGCGGTGCCGGTCGGCATCCTGATGGGCGTGAGCCGCATCGCGCGGGGCGTGCTCGATCCGCCGCTGGAGTTCTATCGGCCGCTGCCGCCGCTCGCGTATCTGCCGCTCGTCGTGATCTACTTCGGGATCGATGAGACCGCGAAGATCGTTGTGATCTGGCTCGCGTGCTTCGCGCCGATCGCGATGGCCGCGCGCGCCGGCGTGAAGAGCGCGACCGCCGAGCAGGTGAACGCGGCATGGTCGCTCGGCGCGAACTTCCGGCAGGTCGTGTGGCACGTCGTGCTGCCCGCCGCGTTGCCCGAGATACTCACGGGCCTGCGCATCGCCGTGGGCTTCGGGTGGACCACGCTCGTCGCCGCCGAGATGATCGCCGCGACCGCGGGCCTCGGGCAGATGGTGCTCAACGCATCGAGCTTTCTGCGCACCGACGTGGTGGTGATGGGCATCGTGCTGATCGGCGCGATCGCGTGGATCTTCGACTTCGGGATGCGCGCGCTGGAACGGCGGCTCGTGCCGTGGAAGGGGCGTTGAGCCGCGCGCAGCCCACGTTATTGATAGAAGTTGAGCGTCAGCATCGCGGAACGTCCCGGCGCCCAGGTGGCATAGATCGGGTACGCGCTCGAAAAGTACTTGCGGTCGAAGATGTTGTTCACGTTCAACTGCAAATCGACGCTCTTCGCGACGTGATACGTCGCCACCGCATCGAAGCGCGCGTAGCCGGGCGTCCACTTGAGCACCGTCGGTGAAACCGACGCGTAGGACTTGCTCGCGATCGTCGCGCCCGCGCCGACCTTCAGCTTCGGCAGCACGTCATAGAACGACCAGAGCGTGAAGTTGTGCTTGGGCACCATCACCATCGGCAGACCGGACGATGCCGCGCTGGCCGCGCCCGCGTCGACCGTGATCGCATCCAGATACGAGTAGCCACCGAAGACGCTCCACTTGCCCGTGATATTGCCCGCGGTCCCGACTTCGACGCCGCGCACGCGCTGATGGCCCGCGTTGATCGTTCCGCCGAGGCCGTCGCTTACGCGCGCGTTGGTCTTGTCGGTCTGGAACAGCGCGAGGTTCATCGACAGCCGATCCAGCACGTCCCACTTCGCGCCCACTTCGATGTTGCGGCTGCGTTCCGGCGACAGATCCTGATTCGTGGCCGTGAGCTGATCCGTGCCGCCGCCGAGACCCGCGTTCGCGCCCGGCGGATTCGCGGACGTGCCATACGACGTGTACAGGCTCACTGTCGGCATCAGCTTGTACACGAGGCCGAGCTGATAGCTGAAGAGATTCGAATTGTTGGAGAGGTCTTGCGCGCCTGCCTGAGTCGAGGTGACGTCGAAGCGATCGAAGCGCACGCCCGCGTTGAAGATCCATCGGTCCGTGATCTTCACGCTATCGAAGAGATACGCGGATGCGGTATTGGTCTGCGTATGCGTCGCCGCGCCGGGAAAGCCCTTGTCGCCGTTGAGCAGAACGCTGCCGAGCCACGGATTGTCCGGATTCCACGCGTTGACCGGCGTGCAGTTGTATGCCACCGAACACGGACCGCCGGTCCGGATATTGTTTCCGGCGCTATCCGAGACGAGATAGCCTTCATAGAGGCTGTGCTCGTGACTGAACTCGACGCCGCCCGTCATCGTGTGCTGCATGCCGAGGAGTGTCGCCTTGCCGGTCAGTTCGGTCTGGTTCGTGATGCTGTTGGTCGCGTACTTGCCGCTCTTCGCCTGCAAGCTGAGAATGTTCGACGTCGGGCTCGTCAACTGTGGATTCGTCGCGATGTAATCGAGCGTGGACCGGCCGAACATCGTCGTGTTTCTGAGCTTCAGATTTTCGTTGAAGCGATGCTCGATGCGCACCTCGCCCGTGTCCGTCTGCCCATAGCGATAATCGCGGTTATTGAGGCCGTAGAACTGGCCGCGATCGCTGTTGATCGGCGTGCCGCCCGTCGAGCGGAACGGCACGCTGAAATCCGGCATGTCATAGCTATTCAGATGGTAGTAGCTGAGCGTGACCGTCGTCGGACTGTTCAGGCCGAATGCGACGGACGGCGCGATGCCCCAGCGCTTGCTATAGACGTTATTGCGGCCCGCCTGATTGGCATCGAAGCCCATCGCGTTGAAGCGGAATGCGTTGTCGCCGGCGAACTTCTGGTTCACATCGAGTGTCAGGCGCTTGTACGCATCGGTTCCGATGCCCACGCTGCCGTTGATGAAGTTCTCGTTCTTCGGCATCTTGGTTTCGATGTCGATAGAGCCGCCCACCGCGCCGCGCCCCGCATACACCGAGTCCGGACCCTTGATCACCGTGATGCTCTCGATGTCGAACGTCTCGCGGTTCTGCACGCCCGAGTCGCGAATGCCATCGACGAAAATCGAATTGCGCGATTCGAAGCCGCGGATCACCGGCCGGTCCGCCGACGGATTCGCTGCCGCATCGCCGCCGAGGAACGTGATGCCGGGCACGGTCTTGAGCGCATCGGCGAAGGTCGTCGCGTTGGTTTCCTTGATGAGCTCTTCGGGAATGACCGTGATCGAGCGCGGCGTGTCCAGCAGCGGCGCGGTGAATTTGTACGAAGGCAGTTCCTTCGTCTGCAGGTCGGATTGCACCGTGCTCGCATTCACCTGAACCGCGGGCAAGGACTGGGGCGAAGCGTCGTTCGAGACCGGCGCCGACACGGACTGCGCGACGGCCTGAGACGGAGCGAGAAAACTTGCGCAATAAAGAGCACCGACGGACGCGAGCAGACGCGTCCGCGTCTTTAACAGAGCGGGCATGGTGACAGTGTGAAGAAGGATGAAGCCCCACGTGCATGGAGCGGACGGGCGCGAGACGAATCGCGTTAGACGCAGTTAATGAGAATCATCCTCAATAACTGACGGGACGGATTGTAATGTTTATTTACAAAGGTGTAAACGTCTTCGGACGTGCTTTTGCCGAAATGCCCCGCCACATAAGGCGAAACAGCAGAAATGAAAGATTACGCTAAGTAAACAGAGGTCACTAAGCAACATCTAAGTAAGCCCCGGCAGAGTGCCGCCTGACTCGACGCGTGAGCCCGAGCGAGCTCATACCAACCAAAAAACCGGAGCGGAATGCAAATGGATATGTTGTTACTCGTCAAGGCCGCGATCATGGGAATCGTCGAAGGGTTGACGGAGTTCCTGCCGATCTCATCGACCGGGCATCTGATCCTGGCCGGGTCGCTGCTCGACTTCACCAGCGAGAAGGCCAAGGTATTCGACATCGCGATCCAGACGGGCGCCATCTTCGCCGTGATCCTGTTCTACTGGCGCCGTCTCGTGGACACCGCCGCCGCACTCGGCGATTCAGCGCGCGCGCGGCGTTTCGTGCTGAACGTGCTGATCGCGTTTTTGCCTGCGGTGGTGATCGGTCTTCTCGTGGGCAAGGCGGTCAAGGCGCATCTCTTCACCCCGACGGTCGTGGCCACGTCCTTCATCGCCGGCGCGCTGGTGATCCTGTGGGCCGAGCGCCGCCCCAAGAGCACGGTGCGCGTCTTCACCGTCGACGACATGTCGCCGTTCGATGCGCTCAAGGTCGGTCTCCTGCAATGTCTCGCGCTTGTTCCGGGCGTCAGCCGTTCGGGATCGACCATCATCGGCGGAATGCTGGTTGGACTGAGCCGCAACGCGGCGACCGAGTTCAGCTTCTTTCTCGCGATTCCCACACTCATCGGCGCGGGCGCGTACAGCCTCTTCAAGGAACGTCATCTGCTCGCGGCGACCGACGCGCCTTTGTTCGCCGTCGGATTGATCTTCTCGTTCCTGAGCGCTTGGGTGTGCGTGCGCTGGCTGCTGCGCTATGTGGCGACGCATGACTTCGTGCCGTTCGCGTGGTATCGGATCGCGTTCGGCGTCGCGGTGCTGGTGACGGCGCACTTCGGCTGGGTCAACTGGGCCGACTGACGAACCTTGGCCGATATTCTCGTACTAAGACGCTGCTAAGGATTCGGTAGCAATTTGATCGAAGGCGCAACGTCGATTTAATAAAAAGAACGCTTCGCGAGCGCCTCAATCAATCGAATCACTCTCGAGGATATTTTCATGCTGACACTGATCATTGGCTCCGTCTACGCCGTCTCGCTGGGCGCATTGCTAACCCTGTCGATGGGCCGATTTTTCGAGCGGATCGAACTTAGCGAGACGACGCGACGACACGGACGCTTTGCCTGAAGGCGGTCCGGTGCACGCCCGGCTCCGGGCGAACGATGTCGCCACACGTCGACGCAGATTACAAGCTTGTCATTTAACGGACAGTATCAGGTAAGGCGGCGGCCCGCACACTCCATCCCGTTGTGCAATCACAAGACCCGGCGCCTTCTGGCGTCGGGTAACAACCGTGGATACTGCTCGTGTGGATCGTTCGCCTGGCCCTTCGGCGGCCCTATACCTTCATCGTTCTGGCGCTGCTACTGTTCATGATCGGCCCGCTGACGATCCTGCGCACGCCGACCGATATCTTCCCCAACATCAATATCCCGGTGGTCAGCATCGTCTGGTCCTACAACGGCTTTTCAGCCGAGGACATGGCCCGGCGCATCACGACCAACTACGAGCGCGCGCTGACGTCGGATATCGAGAATATCGAGCACGTGGAGTCGCAATCGCTCAATGGCGTGTCGATCATCAAGATCTTCTTTCACCCCGGCGCGGATATCAATCGTGCAGTGGCGCAGGCGACATCCAGCTCGGCGTCGATTCTGCGGGTGCTGCCGCCCGGCACGCTGCCGCCCAATATCATCACGTATAACGCGTCCACGGTGCCCATCCTGCAACTGGGCCTGACCAGTGCGACGCTGCCGGAACAATCGCTGTACGACCTCGGCAACAGCTTCGTGCGCACGCAGCTCGCCACCGTGCAGGGCGCGGCCGTGCCATTGCCTTATGGCGGCAAGATTCGCCAGATCATGATCGATATCGATCCGCGCAAGCTGCAAGCGCGCAATCTGTCGCCGAGCGATATCGTCAACGCGGTGAACGTGCAAAACCTGATCCTGCCGGGCGGTACCGCGAAGATCGGCACGCGCGAATACAACGTCCAGATGAACGGCAGCACGGAGAGCGTCGCGGCGCTCAACGATCTGCCCATCGAGGCGGTGAACGGCGGCGTGGTCTATCTGCGCGACGTGGCGCAGGTGCGCGACGGCTATGCGCCGCAGACCAACATCGTGCGCAGCGACGGCAAGCGCGCCGCGCTGCTGACGGTCGAGAAAACCGGCAGCACGTCCACGCTCACCATCATCCAGCAGATCAAGTCGATGCTGCCCACGATCTCCGCGGGCTTGCCCAAGGCGCTGCATATCGTGCCGCTCGCGGATCAGTCGGTGTTCGTCAAGTCCGCGATCCTCGGCGTGGTGCGCGAGGCGCTCATCGCCGCGTGCCTGACCGCGATGATGATCCTGCTCTTTCTCGGCAGCTGGCGCGCGACGCTCATCATCGCGGTGACGATTCCGCTGTCGGTCATTACCTCGCTGCTGGCGCTGTCCGCGCTCGGCGAGACCATCAACATCATGACGCTCGGCGGTCTCGCGCTTGCCGTCGGCATTCTGGTGGACGATGCGACCGTCGCGATCGAAAACATCACGCATCATCTGGAGAACGGCGCGCCGCTCGCGGATGCCATTCTCAACGGCTCCGGCGAAATCGCCGTACCCACGTTCGTTTCGACGCTTTCCATCTGCATCGTGTTCGCGCCGATGTTCATGCTGTCGGGCGTGGCGCGCTATCTCTTCGTGCCGATGGCCGAAGCGGTCGTGTTCGCGATGTGCGCGTCGTACTTCTTCTCGCGCACGCTGATTCCGACGCTCGCCATGTACCTGCTCAAGGCACGCTCGAAGCAGGCGCCGGCCGGGCGATTTGCGTTTCTCTCGCGCGGGCAAGCGGCATTCGAACATCGCTTCGAGCGCCTGCGTCTGCGATACAAGGCCGCGCTCGCGAACAACACGGGCCGGCCGCGCACGGTCATCCTGGTCTTCGCGCTCTTCTGCGCCGCTTCGATGGCGCTGATTCCGTTTGCGGGACGCGACTTCTTTCCGAGTGTCGATACCGGCGAGATTCGCCTGCACATGCGCGCGCCGACGGGCACGCGCATCGAAGAGACCGCGCGGCTCGCCGATCAGGTGGAAGCGAAAATCCGCACCGTGATACCGAAGTCCGAAGAGGCGTCGCTGCTCGATAACATCGGCCTGCCGGTGAGCGGCATCAACCTCACGTATTCGTCGTCGGCGCCTATCGGTTCGGAGGATGCCGACATCATGATCGCCCTCGAGCCCGGTCATGCGCCGACCGCATCCTACGTCGCGAAGCTGCGCGGCGTGCTGGCCGCTTCGTTCCCCGGCACGACGTTCTCTTTCCTGCCCGCCGACATCACGAGCCAGATTCTCAACTTCGGCCAGCCAGCGCCGATCGACATACAGATCGTCGGCAGGAATCTGGTCGCCAATCGCGCCGTGGCCAACGATCTGCTCGCCAGGATGCGCGGCGTGCACGGCCTCGTCGATGCGCGCATCCAGCAGCCCGACGATGCCCCGGCGATCAACATCCGCGTCGATCGCACCAAGGCGATGCTCGCCGGCCTCACGCAGAAGCAGATCGCGCAGGACATGCTGATCTCGCTCTCGGGCAGTTCGCAGACCACGCCGAATTTCTGGCTCGATCCGAAGAACGGCGTGAGTTATCCGCTCATGGCGCAGGTGCCTCAGTACGATATCCACTCGTTGCAGACGCTCGCCAATCTGCCGCTCACCCAGCACGCGGCATCGAGCGCGCCGCAGAGCATTCTGGCATCGCTCGGCAGCATGCAGCGCGGCTCGCAGCAAGCGGTGGTGTCGCATTACAACGTGCAGCCCGTCATCGATATCTACGCATCGGTGCAGGGTCGCGATCTCGGCGGCGTCGCCGCGGACGTGTCGCGCCTGATCGCGCAGAGCCGCGCGCATCTGCCGGGCGGCTCGACCATCGTCATGCGCGGGCAGGTCCAGTCGATGACGCAGTCGTTCAGCGGCCTCGGCATCGGACTCGTCTTCGCGATCGCGCTCGTGTATCTGCTGATGGTCGTGAACTTTCAGTCGTGGCTCGATCCGCTCATCATCATCGGCGGATTGCCTGCTTCGCTTGCGGGCATCGCGTGGATGCTCTTCGCGACGGGCACCACGCTGAGCGTGCCGGCGCTCACCGGGACGATTCTCTGCATCGGCATCGCGACGGCGAACAGCATCCTCGTGATCAACGCGGCGCGCGAACTCTTGCGCGATGGCATGCCGCCCGTGCAGGCCGCCATCGAAGCGGGCTTCTCACGCTTTCGCCCGGTGCTGATGACCGCGCTCGCGATGCTGATCGGCATGCTGCCGATGGCGCTCGGACTAGGCGATGGCGGCGAACAGAACGCGCCGCTCGGACGCGCGGTGATCGGCGGCCTGATGCTCGGCACGGTGTCCACGCTCCTTTTCGTGCCCGTGGTGTTCGGCGTCGTGCATGCATGGCTCGCGCGACGGCAGGCTGCGCGGGGCGCATCGAGTGCACAACCTTCCATCGACGCCCAATAGCGACCATCATGAACCAGCAAGACGAACACACGACCAGGCGGCGCTTTCTCCCGGCGCTAATTCTCCTCGGGATCGCCGCCGCGCTGCTCGGCGCCGGCATCATTCCGCGCCTGCACGCACAGAGCGTGCTGGCCACGCAGGCCGATGTCCAGAGCGTGATGAACGTATCGGTCATCGCGCCGCGTCAGGCGCCGGCCACGCAGGAACTGTTGTTGCCGGGCGCCGTGTCGGCGTTCTCGGACGCATCTGTGTATGCGCGCACCAGCGGCTATGTTCAGCACTGGTATGCCGACATCGGCGCGCACGTGAAGCAAGGGCAGTTGCTCGCGGTGATCCAGACACCCGAGGTCGATGCGCAATTGCAGCAGGCACGCGCCGACGAAGCCACCGCGCGAGCGAACTACGTCTATGCGAGGGACACGGCCGCACGCTGGCAGGACATGCTGAAGACGCAGTCGGTGTCGCAACAGGATGCCGATACGAAATCCGGCGATATGCTCGCGAAGCAGGCCATGTTGTCATCCGCGCAGGCCAACGTGCGCCGCCTCACGGAACTCGCGTCCTACGAAAAGGTGCTCGCGCCGTTCGATGGCGTGGTCAGCGCGCGCCGTGTCGATGTCGGCGCGCTCGTCACGGCGGGCGGCACACCCGACCTCGGTGGCACCACAGGCGAACTCTTCCATGTGGTGCAGAGCGATACCTTGCGCGTATTCATCGATGTGCCGCAAGGCGATGCGCCTTACGTGACCTCGACGACCCAGGCCTATCTCACCGCGCAGCAATATCCCGGACGACGCTTCCCCGCGACGGTCGCGCGCAACGCCGGCGCGATGGACCCGGTGACCCGCACCTTGCGCGTCGAGCTGGACGTGGCGAACTCCGATGGCGCGCTGTTGCCGGGCGCGTACGCGCAGGCGCATCTCGAACTCGTCAGTCAGACGCCGAAACTGGATCTCCCCGTGAGCGCCCTGCTCTTCCGGCCGAACGGCGTGACGGTGGCGACCGTGGATGCATCGAACAGGATCAGTCTCAAGACCGTGACGCTCGGCCGCGATTTCGGCACGCATGTCGAGATCATGACCGGTGTGCAGTCGTCCGATAAAGTGATCGACAACCCCGGCGACGCGATCACGAGCGGCGAAGCGGTGAAGATCTCCAAGTCCGCGAGCGCATCGTGAAGGAGGACGGAATGAAACGTGTCCCTTTCGCGCTGCGCCGTTGCGCCGCTGCCCTCGTCTGCGTGACGCTCGCCGCTTGCTCGACCGTGCCGCCGTATCAGACACCGGAGGTCGCCGTTCCGGCGCATTTCGCGGGCTCGCCGCAATGGTCGGTTGCCGCGCCCGCCGATTCGACACCGCGCGGCCCCTGGTGGATGGCGTTCAAGGACCCGCAACTCGATGATCTCGAAGCGCGCGTGAACGTCTCGAATCAATCGCTGAAGAAAGCTGTCTCTTCGTTGCAGGAAGCGCGCGCCATGGTCGACTATCAGCGCGCGGGCTTTTTCCCGACGGTGACAGCCGGCGTGGCGCAGAGCCGCTATCGCACATCGCAGAATCTGCTCGGCAAATCGCTGGCGGGACAGACCATCTCCGACTATTCGACAGGCGTATCGGCATCGTGGGAACCGGATCTTTTCGGCCGCATCCACGATGCCGCGCTCGATGCGCAAGCCAGCGCCGAGGCGAGCGCCGCCGATGTCGAGGCGCTGCGTCTGTCGCTTTCGAGCCAGCTCGCGGTGGACTACTTCAATCTGCGCTCGCTCGATACCCAGAAGCAGCTTCTCGACGATTCCGTCACCGCTTATGACGCCGCCCTGCAACTGCTGAAGCGGCAACTCGCGAGCGGCGCGATCGATGCATCGGCGGTGGCGCAGGCGCAGGCGCAACTGGAAAGCACGCGCACGCAGTCGACCGAGGCCGCCTCGCAACGCGCGATGCTCGAACATGCGATTGCGACGCTCATCGGCGAACCGGCTTCGACCTTCTCGATACCCGCGCGCAAGCAAACCTTCGTGTTGCCGGAGATTCCGCAGGCGCTGCCTTCGCAATTGCTCGAACGCCGGCCGGACATCGCCGCAGCGGAACGCCGCGTGTTCGCCGCGAATGCGCAAATCGGCGAGGCGCGGGCGGCGTTCTTTCCCGATCTGATCCTGAGCGCGAGCGCGGGTCTGGAGTCGAGCTTCTTCGCGCCCTGGCTCACCGCGCCGAGTCTCTTCTGGTCACTCGGTCCGCAGCTTGCGGGCACCTTGTTCGATGGCGGGCGCCGGAAGGCATCGCTTGCGAGCGCACATGCGCGCTATGACGGCTATGTCGCGGATTACCGGCAAACCGTGCTGACTTCGTTCCAGCAAGTCGAGGACAACCTCACCGCGCTGAACGCACTCGCGGACGAAGCACGCAGTCAACGCCTCGCGTCGGACGCGGCGGCGCTCTCGCTGAAGCTCGTGACGAATCGTTTCGATGCCGGCGCCGTGAGTTATCTGGATGTCGTGACCGCGCAGACCATTGCGCTCACCAACGAGCGCACCGCCGAGCAGATCGATGCGCGCCGGGCCGTCGCCTCGGTGGGCTTGCTGGTCGCGCTGGGCGGCGACTGGCGGGTGCGCGCAGATCAGTGATACTGATGAGGGGGTTTTCGCTGGATCCCGATTTCTTAGTGGTCTATTAGCTCTGCCCCTGTGCGGGGCGGCAGTCACTTTCTTTGCTGCTGTGTATGGACCGGAGACATCGCTGACAGGTGTGCGGGGACATGGTTGACACTTTCGGGCATCCAACGCCCGAGACCAACCATGCCGTGGAATCCCCAAAACATCATGCAACTTCGCCTTGATTTCGTGAGCCTTGCGCTCAAACGCGAGATCCCGTTCACTGAGCTGTGCCGGCGTTTCGGCATCAGCCGGCAGACGGGATACAAAATACTTAAACGTTATGAATTGGGCGGCGATCAGGCGCTTGCCGATCTCTCCCGTCGCCCGCTCACCAGCCCGCGCATCAGTGCGCCGGAGCTCGAGCAGCAGGTGCTGCAACTGCGCGATGCCCACCCGGCCTGGGGCGCGCGTAAGCTCAGCCGACGCCTCGTCGATATGGGGCTGGCCGAGCTGGCACCCAGCACGGTCAATTCGATCCTGCATCGCCACGGGCGCATCGGCCAGAAGGCCTCGGCCGATGCCACCGCCTGGCAGCGCTTCGAGCGCGGCGAGCCCAACGAGCTGTGGCAGATGGACTTCAAGGGCGATTTCCCTCTGCTCGATCAAACGCGCTGTTTCCCGCTCACT
>JFHF01000044.1 GCA_000648925.1 Caballeronia jiangsuensis | reverse complement strand
GGAGGGACGCCACATCCTTGTAATCGAGGACGACGAGGACGTCCGAAGCATGCTTGTCGAATGCCTGCAGGCTTTCGGGTATACCGTTTCTCAAGCTCGTGACGGCGTGAGCGGTCTCGAGCGCCTTCGCGTCGACGACCCTGACCTGCTGATGGTCGACTATGCCATGCCTGGAATGAACGGATTGCAGGTCATAGAGAAGGCCCACGAATTGCGCGAGAATTTGCCGGTAATTCTGGCCACAGGCTACGCAGATGTCGATATTTCGACAATCACTGATAAGCGCTTCACGGCGCTACGCAAGCCATTTCAACTCGACGAGCTTTCACGCGCAGTCCGCTCGGCCCTGAGCGCGCCCGCATAATGGAGATCTAAACGTAGCTGGGCTGTATGATCTCACAACAAGCGATGAGATGTGTAGTTTCCTAGACTGCGAAAGCTCATGTAGCGGCGGCGAAACAAACACCACATAGACAGATGCGTCCGTGCTCAAGATTATTTTGGTTAGTGATGCTGATTAGTTGGCGTTAAATTCCTTTATGTAAAATCTGTGACCTAAGGCAAAATAAAAATCTTCAATCTCGAGATCACTCCGTGTGGAGGCGTATTGGCTCGATGCAGGAACCACTTCTTCTTCATTCAAAGACCCGGCAATCGCCAGCCACCATCCAGCGCGTTCCCCTGATCTAGCATCGCACAGAATGCCTCTATCAAAGGCATTGCAGTATCGACACTCCATACTTTTTGGTAAGTAATCGGTCAAGCAATGGGCAGCATAATGGTTGTCCGAACGTCGCGCCTTGCCTCAATGGAGGATAGCGTGGGACGTGTCCCTTCAAACCCCTTGGTTCGCGAAGCCGAAGGGGGTAGGCGATGTACGGTATCCCACCGCCCACAAAGGAGTTCAATGATGCTGACATGTTTCGCCGTACGACATCAGGCCGACGATGAATTTCTGCAGTCGTCCGAATACAATCTTCTGCAAACAATCGCTAATGAAGCGAGCATTAAGTTTGAGCCCGGATTTTCTGGCAGCAGCTATCTCGAAGTGCCGCGAAACGAGGATGCTAAACAAGCAGTGGCAGCTCAGTTGAAGCAGAACGATCTACCGTTTGATGTCGTAACGCGAATTGCATACTAACGCTGAACGGGACGCTCCGGTTTGCCTGGAGCATCACCTTCCTCCACGTCGCCTCACCATTGAGCCACGACTAGTTTGTTAATTCGAGATCAAGCCGTCGCATCGACTTGGTCGCGCGCAGCTCGATCGATGCAACCGAGCCGGCTCTTATCGGAGAAGTCATGGGCGGATCTGCAGGGAAGTTTGACGAAGAATTCCTCGCGCAACAGCGTAAGCGTCTTCTGGAAATGGAAGCGGCGTTGCTCCAGACCGACGGTAGTAAGAACACGTTGGCGAAAACCACTCTCAACTACTCAAATCATCGATTGGGTGATATCCAGCGAGCGCTGCAGAAAATCGAGGATGGAACATACGGACTATCTGACGAAAGCGGCGAGCTGATTCCACAGTCACGCCTGGAAGCATTTCCTGATGCGCTATACACTGAACGTGAGCAAGAGGAACAGGAAGACGGCAAATAGCGGTCTTGGAAGCTCACTCTCGCTGTGCGACAGTCCGTATAGGCGCGCACGACGATTGATAGATCCATCAACGTCGCCGCGCGCCGTTCCAATCTTGTTAGCCGACGTGCGGACTCTCGTCGATCTGAAACATTTCAACGATTTGTGAAAGACTTGTCGCCTGCTCTTCCATGGAACGGGCGGCGGCGGCGGCCTCCTGAACCTGCGCGGCGTTTCGCTGTGTATTTTCGTCGATTTGAGCGACCGCTTGATTTACCTGCCCGATTCCCACGCCCTGTTCCACACTTGCGCTCGCAATCTCGCCCATGATTGCTGTGACCCGTGTGACGGCATCGACGATTTCCGCCATCGACGTCTGCGCCTTTGAGACTTGCTGCGCACCCGCCGCTACGCTACGTGCGGAATGATCAATTAGCTCCTTGATCTCCCTTGCAGCGCTCGCGCTTCGAAGGGCAAGTGCGCGCACTTCCGAGGCAACGACTGCGAAACCGCGCCCCTGTTCGCCAGCCCGTGCTGCCTCGACTGCTGCGTTGAGCGCAAGGATGTTTGTCTGGAAGGCAATGCTATCCATTACGGCTATGATGTCGCCGATTTTTTTGGACGAGGCGGCTATCTCGTTCATCGTCGACACTACATCTCCGACAACATTGCCGCCTCGCTGAGCCCGACTTGCTGCCACAACGACAAGATCGTTCGCTTCCCGAGCATTCGCGGCGTTGCTCTGAACCGTTGACGTAAGCTGCTCCATGGCCGCAGCAGTCTGTTCGAGGCTTGACGCCTGAGTTTCTGTCCGTGCGGAAAGGTCCATATTCCCGGCTGCGATCTGGCGTGAGGCGCTGGATATTGCAACTGTACTCTCGCGCACCTGAAACATGATGCGGCTTAACGATTCGACGAAGCGATTGAATGACGCTGCCAGCGCACCAACTTCATCGTCGCTTTCAACCTTCATTCGGTGCGTGAGATTGCCATTTCCATCGGCGATTTCTCGCAACATCGCAGCGGCCCTACGAAGCGGACCTGCAATGGTTTGACTAACCAGCATGATAATGACCATACCGACGCCGCCGCCTATAAGCGCCGCGACAAGCGCAGAAATCGTAGAAGTTTGAGTGATCTTTCCCAACACTTCGTTTTCCGGAACCTCTGCGACGACGTAGACGTTAAGCTCTGGCATGTAAGAAGCCGCGACTAGGCGCGTACCATCCGACGCCTGATACTTAGTCGTTGAAAACTTCTGGCCGCTGAGCAACGCAGCGATTGCCTGAGCATCGAGACCGGATTCATCCTTCATGGAGTGGCGCCCGTCTGCGAGAGATACGTCGCGGTGAATTAGGTAAACCCCGTCCGGACGCGTCAGATAAACGAAGCCGTGCTCCCCGATTTTATAAGAACGGATTGCGTCGGCCAGATCACTCACCGCAAATCCCAGCGATCCCATGCCTTTCTTTCCACCAACCTCAAAGCGCGCATTAATGAAGAGGCTATAGACTGTGGAGTCTTTCTCTTTTCCAAGCGCGACTTCATATGGCGCGCCTCCGCTGAGAAAGCTGTAGAACCACCGGTCATCCGGGTCACTTCGCGATACTCGCCGAACCAGCCCTCCTTCATTAAGAAACTGGCCCGTTGATTCCGAGATCCAGGAAATTGAAGTTGCCTTAATTTCGGATCTCAGGTGCTGAGCATAATCTTTCCATGCTTGCATCCCATCATCAGGCAAACCATGGGACTCCCAGTTCAGTAAGAAGGTGTTCGATGCAATACTCTGAGCCGTTGCCAATGGCCCTGTAATTCTGCGTAGCACGTCATTTCGAATCTCACCGACAGCGGTGGGCAACTCCTGTTTGACGGCGCGCTCCTTCAGTGCTTGGCCTGTGAGGAACACGCTCAGCGCGGTCGATACAAGGACGAAGATCGAAACGGAGACGCCCATCGCGATGATGAGCTTTTGCCGAACAGATAGGCGTAGAAGAAACTTCATGATTGCGTCGTTATGAGAGTCGAGACTGTAGGTATATCGACCCGACGCTCCGCAGACTATAGTGCTGCGACTTCATACGCTCTATAAACGAATTGCATACCGCTTGAGTTTGAGCAGGCGACGAACGGATCATACCGTTCGTCATTCCGATGTTGCTGAGCACAACCTTTGCAACAATCATGAACCAGCGCTAACCTGTGTTTCGTAAGCCGGTAGCAATCCCATTAATCGTCAGATAAATTGCGCGACGGAGCGATTGGTCTTGGTCGCCAGAACGGACGCGTCTGAGAAGTTCGACCTGCATATGATTCAACGGATCGAGGTACGGAAGACGGTTCTTGATCGAGCGGGCAAGTAGCGGTTCGCTAGCCAGTCTCTCACTACTCCCGGTAATATCCGCCAGCACGACTTGAGTGCGCTCATGCTCCGCGACGATCGCACCGAAGACGGTGTCTCGGAGTTTTTCATCGCTGACCAACTGTGCATACCGTAAGGCCACGGCGAGATCTGTTTTGGCCAGCACCATGTCCATATTCGATAGAAGGTTAGTGAAGAACGGCCATGTTTGGTACATCTTGCGAAGCGTCGCTAGTCGCTTGGCTCGCATTTCCTCGGATCCTGCGCGTTCGAGGTACATGGTCACCGCGGTGCCAAACCCGTACCAGCCCGTGAGCAGCAAGCGGCATTGGGCCCAGGAAAATCCCCACGGGATAGCGCGCAAATCCTCGATCTTTCGTTGCGCGGGATCTTGAAGCTTGCGTGAAGCAGGACGGCTACCGATATTCAGTTCTGCGATTTCCAAGATTGGAGTCGAAGAAAAGAAGTACTCGGTGAAGCCTGGCGTCTCATAGACAAGTCCACGATAGGCAAGGATCGCGTCGTCTGAAAGTATTTGCATTGTCGCCTCAAATACCGGCAAATGCGTCGAAGCAGTCTCATGTGGCAAAAGTGATGCTTCCAGTGTCGCCGCAACGATTGTTTCTAGGTTTCGTCTGCCAATGGCCGCATTCGAGAATTTGCTTGTGATTACTTCGCCTTGCTCGGTAAGGCGAATCTGACCTTGAACCGTCCCCGGCGGCTGGGAGAGAATTGCTTGATAGGTCGGGCCGCCGCCGCGTCCGACCGTACCACCTCGGCCATGGAACAAGCGCAGCTTAATGTCACTTTTCTTGAAGAGGGCCACTAATGCCAGCTCGGCACGATACAGCTCCCAGTTCGACGTAAGAAACCCGCCGTCCTTGTTGCTGTCGGAATAGCCCAGCATGACTTCCTGCTCTCCCCCCTGGTTCTCTACGAGTTTATCGATACCTATTTGCCGGAAATATTCCCCCAAAATAACCGGAGCATTGCGTAGATCAACGATGGTCTCAAACAACGGAATAACCATAAGGCCAAGAGAGGCTGGATCGTCGTGGCTGCCCAGGCAACCTGCTAGCAAGCCAACTTCCTTTTGCAGAAGAATCACTTCCAATAAATCACTGACCGTTTCGGTGTGCGAGATGATGTAGTTGCGCACTGCGCGCGTGCCAAATCTTTTTCGCGTCTCTCGTGCCGATTCCAGAACGCCGAGTTCGACAGTTAAAAGCGGAGAATATTGCACATGAGGCACGCGCAGCGGTCGCGGTTGTGTCAGTTCCCTAAGAAGCACTTCTCGCTTTTTTTCTTCCGGGAGCGCTGCGTAGTTGGGAACGACGTTCGCTCGAGCAAGCAGCTCTGCGATTACAGACTCATGGATGTCAGAGCTTTGGCGCAGGTCGATACTCGCCAAATGAAACCCAAAAACCTCTGCTGCTCGGATAAGCGGCGATAGTCGCAACTTTGACATCGAAGAACCGTGGTGCGCCGCGAGCGAGTCCCTTAACACGTTTAGGTCACTCGTAAATTCGGCGCAATCAACGTAAGGAATGGCCCGGATGGGAGCAACCCCGCGTCCCGCATTTCGTAGCGCGACCGCGCCTTCGCCCAGACGTACACGGGCGCTTGCGGCGAGACGCGTATAAATCCCAATCAACGCCCTGCGGTACAACTCATCGGTCCGGTGTGGCGACCGATCAGGAGAGATTCCCGCCAATTCTTTCAAGGCATGGCTTGAGCTGATTAGGGTGTCCGACACCGAAAGCTCAGCGCCCAGTTGGAAAACCTCCTCCAAGTAATATTCAAATGCCACGGTGGCTTGGCGAGCGATCGCTACCTCAAGCGTCTCCGCATTAACGTTTGGATTTCCGTCACGGTCGCCGCCAATCCAACTGCCCATTTGGAGGAATGGGGGCACATTAGACGAGAGACCGTGTTGAGCGAGCGTGTCTTCGATGTCAGAATAAAGCGCAGGGATTTCCCCAAGGAACGTCGCACGATAGTAAGAGAGAGCATTCTCAATCTCATCGACGACTGTCAAACGCGTATCGCGCAGCATGCGCGTTTGCCAGAGCGTTGTCACGCGTGCGCGAAGCATCGCTTCATGCTGGGTGCGCTCACGAACGGTCATGTCGCGTTCCCGTTCTGCAAGGAGCCGAGCGATGATGCGTTGGGCATCAAGTAGGCTTCTACGAGATACCTCCGTAGGATGCGCCGTAAGGACTGGCACGACGTGAGCGAAGTCGAAAAATTTTTGCAGGTGGTCGTGAGCTGCTGTCACCTCGTGATGCTGGCACACGCGCGCGACTGCATGAGCGATTGTCCCGGGCTGCAGTGTGTGTCCAGCAAGTGCAATAGATCGACGCACGCGATTGTGGTGACGATCCTCGGCGATATTCGCGAGAAACAAGAAATAGCTGAACGCTCGCACCACGCTTACAGTCTGCTTCGAAGATAGGGCGCGCAGCCGCTCCGTTACTGCATGCGCTGCTTCGGCGCCCTGGCGGCGCACGCTAACAGCTGTCTGTCGGATCGTCTCTACAAGTTCGAACGCTGCGTCACCTTCTTGCTCGCGCAGGACCTCTCCTAGGAGGCGACCTAGATATCGAATATCTCTCCCCAGACCGTCATCGGTGCTCTCGCCTATCACTAGCAGACGGTTTTCATGTTCGGCACCCACCACGCTCAACGCGTTCTCGTGAGTTTGCTTGGAAAGATCGGCCGCGGCTAATCCCGTATTCATCGTGATATTCCTTACGACATGGTTGGCGATCGCGGTCGGACGGTCACGAGCCGCTTGTCAGCCTGCCCGGGTCTAAGCGCATATCAAGGATTTGATGGAGGACTGACATCGAAACGTCGAGTCAGAGACCGGCAATCTCCTTCGCGGCCACGAATGCCATTTCGATGTCGGCGGACGAAGCCTCCTTTCTCTCAAGCGTCCGAACAACTGCACTGACAGCGGAAAAAGTTTTCGTAAGAGACCATCGTCCAAAGTTAGGCCCAATGCTACAGCCCGTTTGATTGCCACTTCAGCATCGCGCAGCGAGTCGCAAGCAAAGCAATTGTGCTTCGAGGAGGTAGCTCTGCGGCCTCGAAGCATGCATTGCGAAATGACGCCAGCGCCCTCGCGGTCCGATTTGGTGCTTTCACAGTTCTCCCGCTAAAGACAGTCCGGGATGAAAAAGACCCCCCAGCGGGTGACTGGGGGGAAGTCGGAGTCCGTCTGTGACAGGAGAGATTTTTGGACTCCGAATCCGGTGAGCCGAAAGCGTCTATCGACGCATTGCCCGAACAATCAACGGCTCGAGCCCAGTGTTGCGCTCATGCCGAGTCAAAGGAGAAAAAAGCCCCGAGCATGCCGGGGCGAAAAGGACGCGCCGGAGGAGGCCAGCGCGGCCGAGACGCTTGGGTGAGGTCAGTTCGAACCGGTCTGAGCGTTCAGCACGCGTGCGTGATGAGCGATGTGGTCAGCAATGAACGATGCGATGAAGAAATATCCATGGTCATAGCCCTCATGCCTTCTAAGCGTAAGAGGCTGCCCCACTTTCTCGCACGCTGTTTCAAATACCTCCGGGTTCAACTGCTTCTCGGTAAGAAACTTGTCGTCCAGCCCTTGGTCGATGAGAATCCCCTCGGGGAACCGGGTACTCATCGTTCGCATGAGTTCGCTGGCGTCGTAGCGCCTCCACTCGTTGCGGTCATCTCCCAGATAGCCCGTGAAAGCGCCCAGCCCCCAGTCGCATTGCATCGGTGCCGCAATTGGAGCAAAGGCAGAAACCGACTTATAAATATGCGGGTTGCGCAGGGCCAGGACCAATGCACCGTGTCCGCCCATCGAATGGCCGAAGATACCAATTCGGCTCTCATCGATAGGGAAATGCTCCAACGCAAGTTCTCGAAGCTCGTCTTTCACGTACGAGTACATCTTGAAGTGCTTGTTCCAAGGTGCCACGGTCGCATCGACATAAAAGCCAGCGCCGGTGCCAAATTCCCATGAGTTATTCTCCCAAGGAATGCCGGTATCTCGGGGGCTGGTATCCGGCGAAATAAGCGCGATGCCATGCTCGGCCGCATAGCGCTGAGCACCGGCTTTGATGGGAAACGTCTCTTCGGTACAGGTCAATCCGGCGAGGTAGAAAAGTGCCGGCACCTTCTTCGTAGCTGCTTGCGGAGGAAGGTAAATCGAAAACTTCATCGGCACTCCGACCGCGCGTGAAGAGTGCCGATAAACTGCCTGCGTACCGCCGAAACTTGCGTGTTCCTCGACCTTAGCGAGCGGCATCAAATCTCCTTAGTAGATGATGACAGACCGGATGGATTCGCCCTTCTTCATCAGGTCGAAGCCCTCGTTCACTTGCTCGAGTTTCAGATGGTGAGTAATCAAGTCATCGATGTTGAGCTTGCCTTCCATATACCAGTCGACAATCTTCGGAACATCGGTACGACCGCGTGCTCCGCCGAAGGCCGAACCCTTCCATTCGCGGCCCGTGACGAGTTGGAACGGGCGCGTGCTGATTTCCTGGCCTGCAGCAGCGACGCCGATGATGAACGACTGGCCCCAGCCCTTATGAGTGCACTCAAGTGCCTGACGCATCAGGGTCGTATTGCCAACGCACTCGAAGGAGTAGTCAGCGCCACCGTCCGTCAGTTGCACGATGTGGTCGACGAGGTTGTCCACTTCTTTGGGATTCACGAAGTGAGTCATACCAAACTTCTTCGCCAGTTCGACCCGTCCCGGATTGATGTCAACGCCTATGATTTTGTCCGCGCCGACCATCTTCGCGCCTTGAATCACATTCAGCCCGATTCCGCCGAGCCCGAACACGACCACATTGGCACCCGCTTCAACCTTCGCCGAGAAGACCACTGCGCCCACACCCGTGGTCACGCCACAGCCGATGTAGCAAATCTTGTCGAAGGGCGCATCCTCACGAACCTTCGCTACAGCGATTTCGGGCACGACGATGTAGTTCGAGAACGTCGAGGTGCCCATGTAGTGAAACAACGGTTTGCCGTCGATCGAAAAGCGCGAGCTCGAATCCGGCATAAGGCCCTTGCCCTGTGTCGCGCGAATCGACTGGCAGAGGTTCGTCTTGCGCGACAGGCAGAATTTGCATTGACGACATTCCGGCGTGTACAACGGGATGACGTGGTCGCCCTTTTTGAGCGTGCCGACGCCCGGACCAACGTCGACGACGACGCCCGCTCCTTCGTGACCGAGAATCGCCGGGAAGAGTCCTTCGGGGTCGGCGCCTGAAAGCGTGTAGTAGTCGGTGTGGCAGATACCGGTCGCTTTGACTTCGATCAGGACTTCACCTGCGCGCGGGCCAGCCAAGTCCACTTCTTCCACGGTCAGAGGTTCGCCTGCCTTCCATGCGACTGCTGCTTTCGTTTTCATCGATCTAAGCCTTTGTAGGTAAGTTGAATTTGAGGTTGCGCTCTCGCGCCAAGCGCATTAGGCACTCGCCTGGCGAGGCTGCGCATTGCACTGCGCCGGCAGTTGGGCCGTCGGGAACACACCGGCCATCACGATGAACCCCGGGATGCGTTTCACTCGGTCGGTCCAACGGCGCACCGATGCGTAATCGCTGAGTGACACTCCACCCTCGTCCGAGAGCATGACGTAAGGGAAACACGCGATATCGGCGACCGTCGGATGCGCCGCGTCGCACAGGAATTTTCCTCCAGTCTTTTCACGCATCCAGAGATGCTCGTCGAGAATCCTCAACAACTCGTGAGCGCGTCTGCGGCAGGCCTCTTCGTCGAAATCGAAGAAGAAGAGGTCATGCAGGCGTGCCGCGGAGATGGAGCCCGTGAGACTGTCGGCGAACGACAACCACATCTGGATTTCCCCGACTAGATTTGCGTTTGCGCTCGGGTACCACTGATCACTCTTGTCGTATTGAGAGGCAAGGTAGACCAGAATCGCCTGTGCATCGCGAAGCGTAAGTTTGTCGTCGGTAAGTGCAGGCAGCTGTCCGAGCGGATTGACTCGAAGGAACGCGTCGGATTTATGTAACTTGCTCGGATAAAACTCGACCGACTCAAGCCTATGCTCAAGTCCAAGCATGGAGAGCAGCAATCGGACCTTGTAGCAGTTTCCCGAAAGTTCGTAATCGTAGAGCGTAATCATATTGACTCACATTAGACGTCGAGCACGAGCTTCTGGCTCTTGCATCGAGAAACGCACGGCATAATCCACTTGCCGCTCTCGCGCTCCCGTTTCGAAAGGTAGGTGTCGTGGTGTTCAAGCTCACCGCTAAGGACAGCGGTCATACAGGTCCCGCAGACACCTTGCTCACACGAGGCTTCAAGAGGCACACCCTCGTCCCAACATGCCTTCAGAAGCGTCTTGTCCGGCGGCACCATGAAGGTTTTCCCGGATTTCGCCAACGTGACTTCGAACGCTTCACCACCTGTCGGAATGTCCGTGTTCTTGAAGTATTCGAAGCGAACGGACTCTTCTGGAATGCCACGCTTACAAGCGACATCCTTCACCGTATCGATCATCGGTCCGGGGCCGCACGTGTATACCTCGGTCTGCTCCGGATTGAGCTTTTCGACGATTTCCTCAAGCCGACGACGAGTTCCCTCGACGTCTAAACCTGCATGAATAATGACGTTGCTACCCAGCGTACGCAGGCGTTCCGAAAACGGAGTGTGCTCGGGGCCGCGAACAAAGTAGTGCATCGCATACTTGTCGCCGCTCACGTTAAGCGCCTGTGCCATCGCGAGGATCGGCGTTATACCGATGCCGCCAGCAATCAGAACCGGCTGACGACCATTACGTCGCAACGGAAATCCGTTTCGCGGAACGGTAATTTTGAGTTCCGTACCTTCCTGCACATCGTCATGCATAGACTTCGAGCCGCCAACAGACTGCAACTCTCGTTTGACGCCAATCAGGAAGGCTTCACGCTCATGCGGTCCGTTGATAATCGAGTATTGGCGAACGAAACCCGAAGGCGTCGTGACACTCACATGCATGCCGGGCGTGAGCTGCGGCAACGTACGGCCAATCGGCGTCAGGGCGAACGAAACGATGTCGCCAGTTTCCTGCACGCGAGACGTGACCTTGCAGCGGTACTCAGGCGAGGAGGTCTGAGGAGTAGCTACGACAACCGGCACGGGCACAGGTATCTGCGTCGACTTGCGCGCGGCGACTACCTTTGTGACGGGTTGTTCGACCCGGACTCGCTCAAGAGCGCGTCTAAATTCACAGAATACATGCGAGAAGCGCTCGAGGAAGCTGTGAGTCACTGGCCCCTGGAGAAGAGCGTTCACATGGACGACGGTCTTGTCTGCGGAGTGCGGCTGAAGATAGAAGTGCAGACCCGAGCGGCCATTCTCGCCCACAGACAGAGCAACCGAGTCGTTGCCGAACTGTCGGAGCCCCACGCCACCGGGGTCTTGTTCAAAGCACTCAGCGAAGCAAATGCCGTCTTCGAGGAGACCTTTCGCTACCTCGGCTGCGGGCAGATTGAACGGCAAACTCCGCACGAACGTGAAAAAAGAACCGCCTTCCTGGGTTTTGATGAGAGGCGGCTCGCCGACAGGCGCACCGAGCGACGCCCAGACTAGCCCCCCCGATTCACGCACCGCGAACGTGCTCACGCATGCCTTGCTGGGTTCGGTTGCGTCGCGGTGTGCAGGCACAAACGTGCAGCCGCCCGAGCCGCTCTCATATGTCCAGCCGTGATACTGACATCGAAGCTCATGCCCGAGATTGACGCCGAGCGTGAGGCGCAAGCCGCGATGGGGACATCGATTTTCCCAGGCGTTGGTAATGCCGTTGTCGTCGCGCCAGACGGCCAGCTCCTGTCCAGCGAGGGACGTCTGATAGACGTGACGCTCAGTGAGCATCTCAATGCCGGCAATCGGGTACCAGCGATTCGAATCGAATGAAGTCATGAATCTCAATCCCTATTTCAATCACGGATTGCGCCGTATGTGAGGCCGCCGTCGCGCATCCACTTGCGGTACGAAGTCGCGAGGACGTCAGCACGGACCGGGTTCTCGGTCTTTGCCGTAAGTGGAAGGCGTCTCGGAACTTGGTTGACGAGAATCATCAGGTCCTGTCCAAAGATGGTTTGTTGGAAATGGCGGAGCTGTTCGTCCGAATTCACGTCATCCACGTAGCACATCAGGGTGTGAGCGATGCACCACTCCTCGTCGACGGGTTGCACGAACAGACAGAGGACGTCCCAGCGCGACGGGTCCGGCGGACACGTTTTGTACAAAATTGCGATGTACGGACGGGTAACGCGATAGATGTAGTCCATATCGAGCGCGTCCGTGGCCGTGGCGGACCCACGAGGCTGCGGAAACTTGCACTCGGTAGCGATGATTTCATCGACTTGTTCGTCGTGCCTCACGTTGTAAGGCGCAACGTCCGTATGCGGTTCGGCACCAAGGATGTCCGTGTGAACGAACGGAAAGTGCGCCATGTCGAGGAAGTTCTCGATGGCCCGCAGGCCGGACGTATTCACGCGCGTCGACCCAGCGCTCACGATACGCCGGTCAGGTTCCGCGAATTCGGGCACCTCGAAAAGGTTCCTCGGGTTCGATGAGAACGACAACCAAAGAGCGCCGTACTGTTCCCTGGCAGACATCGGTCGTTCCGTACCATCGTCGTCCCACTGGGCGGTGACTTCATTGTTCTTGCGGATATATGAGACGACCCGTCCGAGCAGGCGAGTATGAAATCTTCGGCCCGGCAGAACGTCTTCGAACGCTGCGACGGGGTGCCAGTCATCGAACAGTTGCTGGTCAAAATTCACGTATCCTCCTGTATTGGTTCGTCAGATTGCCTCACTGGTATACCAGACTCTATAACAAAAAAAATCGCTGGAGCAAGCGATTTCTTGTTGGGAATAACACCGAGAACACCCGTCAGACGGCTGAGTGGGCCGGCAAGGAGATGGGTTCCCGGCCCGAAAACACAGGCCGGAGGTGGTCCGGAAGACCTTAGAGCGCTAACGCAAGCCGGAGGTCTACTTCTGGCGTGACCAGCGCGTCAAACCGATATCCACGGATGACAAGGTTGTAGTGTGATGAGAGCAGTGCTTTGGCCGCCGCTGCGTCCTTCTTCTCGAGGCAATCGACCAGGTGGGAATGCTCGTCACGCAACTGGCAATAATCGAACCCCACCCGAAACATCGCATTGATGAGCGCTTCCCGGCGCCTCAGGTGGTGATGAATCTGATTGAGCGTTGCGTTGTTCAAAAAAGAGAGAATCAGCTCATGAAACTCTCGGCCGAGCTTATCACCCAGGTCATGCTTACCCTTCTCGAAGGCTGCCTTCTCCTTCAGTGTGTGTGCACGCAGCGCCTTGAGTTGGTCAGGGGTAATGTTCTTTATCAGCTGGTCAATCACGCCGCTCTCGAGCACGAGCAACGTTTGATAGAGCTCGAAGGCGTCGTCGAACGTCGGGCGCCACACAGAAGACGAGCGCTTTGGCGAGATTTCGACAAGCCCGTCCTGCGAAAGACGGATGAGTGCTTGTCGCACGACCGTGCGACTAACCCCGTAGAGTTCCGCGATATCCCGCTCGTTCAGCTTGGTTCCCGGGGGCAGCTTTCGGTGGTAAATCGCATCCGAGATCGCTCCTACTATCTTCTGGGTCAACATGTGATGGGCAGGGCGCTGGCTAGCGCATAGGGTAGTTGGGGCAGCAGTCGGAGACCGTGGTACCTAAGTTGGGCATTCTGGCACCAAAGACAGAACGATGCGGCACAGCATGCCAACCGCCCGGTCTACCGACAGCCCGGTCAGGCATTCTAGCGTTCTTTGCTATCAAGGCGGCCGAAACGCATATCAGGAAAAACGCTACGTTGGCACGATTCATGTATGTTCTGCCGTCACGAGCCACCGGATGCAGGAAATCCCTGATTGCATCCGTTTTTTTTGACGCCTAGTCTGGTATACCAGATAGACGCTTTGGCCTCTTAGATTTTAAGATATGCGTCACCTTACCCCACAGGAGCAACTGATGAGTGCGCGCGAGCAGTTCAAACCTCTTTTGGAGGACAAGTCCTATCTTCGTCATTTTTGGCATCCGGTCTGCACACTCGCCGAATTCGAACGTTCGAATGCCTCTGGACATGGCCCAATGGGCGTTACACTTCTCGGCGAGAAGCTTGTCCTGGCCCGGCTGAACGGAAAGCTCGTGGCCGCGCCCGACCGATGCGCGCACCGCTCTGCACAGTTGTCTATCGGCAGCATCGCGAAGTGCGCGGGTAAGGACACGCTGCAGTGTCCCTATCACGGCTGGCAATACGATGATGAAGGCACCTGCAAAAACATTCCTGCATGTCCCGACAAGCCTGTACCGCCGCGGGCCAAACTCACGATGTACGACTGCGAAGTCAAGTATGAAATTGTCTGGGTGAGGCTCGACAACTCTTACGACTGCACGGAAATTCCGTTCCTCGGTGACTGGGACAATCCGGACATGCAGGTCATTGTCGCCGACTCCTACACTTGGAATACTGTGGCGGAGCGACGCTGGGAAAATTTTACGGACTTCTCGCACTTCGCTTTTGTGCATCCGGGCACCCTGTATGACCCGTTCTTCGCAAGCCATCCATTGGTACTCGTGAACCGAGTGGACGGCGAACTGCAATTCAAGCTGGCTCCGCCACGCGAGATGGAAGGCATTCCGGAAGAGGCACCGATGGGTGACTTCGACTACCGATGCACGATGCCGTACTCCATCAATCTCGAAATCACCCTCTGGCGCGACAACTCTCGTTTCATTCTGTGGACCACCGCTTGCCCAATCGATGAGAAGACCTGTCGGAACTTCATGGTCATCATTCGCGAGAAGGACGGTCAGCCGGACCACATGCATCTCGCGTTCCAAAAGAGAGTGCTGGCGGAAGACCAACCGATTATCGAGTCGCAGTGGCCGGCAGAGGTCTCTGCAAACGAAATTTCCGTGGCAACAGACAAAGTTTCAATCCAGTACCGGAAGTGGCATCGCGAACTCTCGCTCGCGGCTCCACACGGGAAAGAGGCATTCCGGGAGGCCCTGCGTACCAACATCATCGACGAGACGGCGAGCTAGACGACCGGCCGTTTGCTCCTCAGGCCCGGACGAGCTGCCCCGTTCGTCCAAAATGCGCGATTGACAGAACGGCGGCACCAAACTTTTAGCACCGGATGTACCGAATACTCTCAGGTAAGCGCTTCTACCAGAGTCGCTTACCTGAGCTGGAGGCACCACTCCCCTTCCAGCTACCAGACGCGCTTGACACGCTGTTATTGATTTCGTACTTTCTGGTGTACCAGTTTATGAATCAAAGAGACCAAGAACGGATGTCGTAGTTTAAGGGACGCTGGGAGAGTGAGTTCTCCTGAGAACGTCTGTATTTAGTTCCCCAAAGAAACGATGGAGACAGGCATGGAATACGTACCGCTGATAAAGGATAACGAGTACCTCCGCCACTTTTGGCATCCAGTGTGCACGGTTACCGAGCTCGAGAAAGCTAAACCCTCTAGCTTCGGCCCGCTCGCAGTCACCTTGCTCAGAGAGCAACTGGTGGTAGCAAAACTGGAAGGCAAGTATGTCGCGATGCGGGACCGATGCGCGCACCGCTCAGCGAAGCTCTCGTGTGGCCAGGTCGTGGGCGGCGAATTGCAGTGTCCGTACCACGGCTGGAAATACGACACAGCGGGCGCATGCACGAAGATTCCCGCTTGTCCCGACAATCCGATTCCGAACAAGGCCCGCGTCGAAACCTTCGATTGCGAGGAAAAGTACGGCTTGATTTGGGTTCGCCTCGATTCATCGTTCAACTGCACGGAGATTCCCTACTTCAGCGCGGCCGAAGACCCGAAGATGCGTATTGTGGTGCAAGAGCCGTACTGGTGGGACGCCTCCGCCGAGCGGCGCTGGGAGAACTTCACGGACTTTTCGCATTTCGCTTTCATCCATCCGGGTACGCTTTTCGACCCGAACAACGCCGAGCCACCCATAGTGCCGATGGACCGAGTCAACGGTCAGTTCCGCTTCGTCTACGATACGCCTCCGGATATGGATGTCCCGAACCATGCAGCGATCGGAACGTTCACCTACCACTGCAGCATGCCGTTCGCTATCAATCTTGCGGTAGAGAAGTATTCGACCAAATCCTTGCACGTGCTCTTTAACGTCTCGTGCCCTCTGGACGACTCGCACACGAAGAACTTCCTCATCTTTGCGCGCGAGCAAGCCGATGACTCAGACCACCTCCACATTACATTCAACGATGTGGTCTTCGCAGAAGACAAGCCTGTCATTGAATCGCAGTGGCCGGCGCAAATGACAACCGACGAGGTTCCGGTGGTTACCGACAAGGTCTCTGTCCAGTACCGCAAGTGGATGCGGGAACTGAGCGAGGCCGCACGAGACGGAGCCGAAGCATTTAAGGCTGCTCTACACGAGCCGGTTATTGAGAGCGAGCGCCAGTACGCAGATTTGCGCGTACGTTAAAGCACTGACGCGGATGCCGATTCTTCTAGGAGATGTAATGACTAAAAAGATGTTCAAGCTGGGGTGCGCCGGCCGAGGCGTTCAACCGTCATCGATGGAGAAGCCAGTTACTGACTGGCTGGCCGAGGAATTGCCGGTCGAAGAACAGTTCCGGCTTTTGCACGAGACGGGTCTGTGGGACTTCATGGATCGGATTCCCGTAGACGATGATCAACTGAAGCAATATCTGAAGGCGAGCGATAAATATAACCTTCCCGTTTTGTCGGGCAGCTGGACTTACGTGTTAGGCAAGGACGAAGAAACACTGAAGTCGAACCTGGTTCGTGCTCGCGAAGTTGGATCAAAGTTTCACAACCTTATGGTCTGGGCCAAGCACGCGGACGGACATTACGTGACGGACCAAGAGGTGGCCGACTCTTATCTGTACTCGTATGACCTTGCGAAGCCTCACGGGCTGACTATCTCGTACGAAGGCCACGTAGACATGTGGTCGGAGGACTTTCGCCGGGTCACGAAAGTTGCAGAGATGGTGAGAAGTCGAGGCATCCCATTCAATTTCTGTATGGACTACAGCCACTGCATTTTTAAGATTGAAAATGAGGTGGAACACGCCGTGTCGCAGATGCGCGGAGACAAAGAGTCCATCAGAAAGCTCGATCCTTACAACGACGACAGTTTTGCCGATGAATGGCTCAAGCAGAACATGGTTGTCTGGACGCAGGTCCGACCGGCGGCACCCAACGGTCCGTGTAACTGGTGGGCGTTCGAAACCGGCCCTTGGGATGGCCTGGGGTATGACAGACCCGGTCGCTCGATTCAATATCCGTTCTCAAATCCGAAGCCCGGCGAGTGGCACACCGAGGAATGGCATGCTCACAAGCTCGCCGCTACCAAGGAACTGGTTCGAAAGGTTATCGACCAGTACCTCGAGGTTGAAGATTCTAAGATGGAAATCATGACCATCGACAATATCAACCTCGCAGCTTACGGAACTGGTTGGAAGTACAACATGTTCGCCGACAGTTGCCTTGTCGCGAAGTTTGTTCGCGAGTTGTACGCGGAACGGGTAGCGGTGTACGAAGCTAAGAAAAAGGCTGAGACGTTGGACGCCTTTGTGAACGCGCACCGTTCGTAGGTCTCCGCACGCGCGTGTCGAACCGCGTGGCGCGAGGTGTTACTACTGAGCGGCGATTTGCTTCCTGCAAATCGCCGCATTAAATATCTGAAGGTTTCTTTTACACAACGATTTAGTACCAACGTCGTTGAGACAACGGCGCACACACGTGGATGCTGGTGGAACTCTGAATCTGCCCAAGAGAGTGAGTCATGTTAGATACTGAAAGCAATGAGAAGTTGCCGTTGGGCGAGTTGGTCCTCCTGGCGGTACAACACGTGTTGATTATGTATGCGGGCGCCATTGCGACACCGCTGATTATCGGCGCGGTGCTCAAACTGCCGAAGGACCAAGTCGCTTTTCTAATAAATGCGGACTTGATGGCCGGCGGAATTGCCACGTTGATTCAGACGATTGGCTTCAAGGGCGTCGGTATCCGATTACCTATCATGATGGGCGTCACCTTCACAGCGCTCGGCCCGATGCTTGCAATTGGGTCTAATCCCGAGCTTGGCTTGCTCGGCATCTATGGCGCCACCATTGCTGCTGGCATTTTCGGCATCTTCATGGCGCCGCTCGTGGGCAAGCTGCTTCGATTCTTTCCCCCGATTGTCACCGGTTCAGAAATTCTCATGGTAGGTCTGTCGCTGATGGGTGTGGCTGCAGCATGGTCCGGTGGAGGGTTCGGGAACCCCGACTTCGGCAATCCGGTTTACCTTGGCATCGCCGGTGCCGTACTGCTTTTCGTGTTGCTTATGGTCAAATTTGCGCGCGGGTTTTTTGCAAATCTCGCGATTCTCCTCGGTCTTGTCTTCGGCTTCGCCATTGCAGTACCCCTTGGACAGGTCTCGCTTGCCGGGCTACACGATGCAGCTTGGATTGGATGGGTAATGCCACTTCACTTTGGTCTTCCGAAGTTCGATCTCTGGGCGACAGCTTCAATGTGTGTTGTCATGCTAGTGACCTTCGTCGAGTCAGCCGGGATGTTCTTGGCGATTGGTGAAATCACTGGGAAGCACATCGACGAAAAAGCCCTGACACGCGGCTTCCGCGCCGACGGCGTCGGCAATATCATTGGAGGCCTCTTTAACACATTTCCCTACACCTCTTTCGCTCAGAACGTCGGTCTCGTTGCTGTGACGGGTGTGAAGAGTCGCTGGGTATGCGCTGTTGGCGGCATTATTCTGATTCTGCTGGGTCTGGTCCCGAAGTTGTCTGTGCTCGTTGCCTCCATCCCGCCGTGCGTCCTGGGCGGAGCCGGCATCGTCATGTTTGGCATGGTGGCTTCAAACGGTATCAAGACCCTCACCAAGGTGGACTTTAATCATACCCACAATCTCTACATTGTCGCTATCAGCGTGGGCGTCGGGATGATTCCTGTTGTCTCGGACAAGCTCTTTGCCAAGCTTCCCAGCGCGTTGACGCCGATCTTGAGCAGCAGCATCCTGCTTACAGCAGTCGTGGCCATCGTCCTCAACGTCGTCCTGAATGGCTTGAGTTCGAACGAAGAAGCGGCGCGCCTCACCCTGGAGACAGCAAGGGACGTCGAAGTCTAGAGCGGTTGAACACTGGAAAGCGCAGTCGAGCGGCGCGGCGTGTCTCAGACAACGCAGCGCCGCTTTACGTTTCCTGACGGCCTGGGTCGCTGCCAGACGCGGAACGCGGCTCGGAGCAGGTAGGTTTCTTCGCACCTCGCCGAGATCAATCCCTTCTGGTACTCTGAAGCGAATATGCGACGAAAGCCAGGCGAGTCGTGCCCCAGGCTCAGGCGTCGCAGATTCCCCGGCGGGCACTGGGGTCCGCAGCTTGTCGCTCTGACCGTCGATGGCACTGGATATCAAGCTTATTGAAGCGTTTGCCGTAATCGTGCGAACTTGCAGCCTCACTAAGGCAGAGGCGTTGACTGGTATATCGAAGTCAACGCTCAGCCGCCACCTGCAGCGCCTTGAAGAGGACCTCGGCGTTGAACTCATCGAACGTTCATCGAGGCGAGTCGTCCCGACCGAAGCCGGGAAAGCGTTTTATATCCGCTGCGAATCACTACTGTTGGAGATGGGCGGTCGTTTGGAGCTTGCCCGCGCTGAGGTGCAGGAACTCAGCAGTGGCATGAAGGGAAGGCTGTGTATCCTCGCCGAGAATCATTTCACGACGACTTTTGTGTGTCACGTGACTCGGCAATTCTTAGCCAAATACAACAACGTTGTCTGCGAGTTGTATGCCGCTGGCCTTCCTTCATCACCTCGGGTAGAAGACGCCGATTGCTACATCTGTTCAGAGGCGCCAGACTTGCCGAATGTCATAGCCAAGCCAGTGGGACGGCTCAGTTACGGGCTATATGCCAGTCCTGTCTATGCGCGGAGACTCGGACTGCCCTCGGAGCCAAAGGAATTGGTTCGCTACGAGCGGATTGCCTTACGCGAGCCGGAGCACACGGAGCAAATTACCCTTCATTCGAACCAGACGTCCCACCCCTACATCAGCCGGTCCGTCATTGAGACTAATGATTATTGGGTGATGAAGACGTTTTGTGTGGATGGGATGGGGATTGCGCTACTGCCCGACTATTTTGTCCAACCCGAAATACGACATGGTAGCTTGATACCCGTCCTTCCTGACTGGAAGCCCGAGATGCGGCGAATCTTTTGCGCTTACCATCGGCAACGCTACGGGAGCAACAAACTTAAGACCTTCATCGACCTGGTGGCTCAGAGCGTTGTCGATATCCCGACGTTCAACAACTACGTCGCGTCGTCGGCAACCATACTTCCGGAAGGGCCGACAGGGTGACGCGTTACCATCGCCTGCGCAACGACTCGATTCTGCTGTTGACCAAGCCTCGCCAGAGCAGGAAGGCCAAAGCTTCGACCTTTTCTCTGCTCGGCCGCATTGCACGATTTTCCCTACGCCGCGGTGGCACTCCCGTACGTCTTCGCGTACATCTCTGCAATGTGTTCCCCGACCGTGTACTCCCGGACTGAGCCATCCTGTGCCGCTCCGCAAGAAGCCAGTGGCTTGATACGGTAAAAGTAGTTTGGGTCGAAGAAGGTCGGGACAGAGTAGCGGTGCCGGTCCGATGCTGTGTTCAGCACGCGGTGCATGTTCGAGTGATATAGCCCATTCGTCAACAGGGGCACCATGTCGCCTAGATTGACGACGAACGTGCCAGGGATGTAGGGAGCGCGCACCCATTCACCATTCGCATTTCGGACCTCCAGTCCACCGACGTCGTCCTGAAGCAGCATCGTCAGCATCCCCCAATCAGTATGCGCCCCAGCGCCGAGTTGGTTCCCTTCGCCGATCTTGTCCTGCGGAGGATAGTGCAGCAGTCGCGTGGTAATCATCGGCATCTCCACGCCTTGGGAAAAGTAGTCTTCGGGCAGGTCCAACGACAGTGCCAGGACGCTTAGGAGATGTCGTCCCAGTGCAAGCATGGCGTGGAGGTAAGCGTCCGTCGTGGGGCCCATCGCGGGCATGGACTCAGGATATTGGTTTTTGCTGTTGTACTCCCCCTTCGTGACATATGCCTGCAGGCCATCGACACCTGCCATGAAGCCTTCCTTCAAATCGGGTAATGAACCGTCATCTAGCGCTTGGCTCGACATGGGCTCGTACCCGCGCATCGACGTGTTGTCGTTGAAGTTAATTTTCAGCTTTTCCTCAACCGGAAGCGCGAAGAAGTCGCGCGCCAGCGCGAGCTGTCCGAGCGTGACCTCCTCTGGAACGCGGTGGTTCGAAATGTAGAAGAAGCCAGTATCGCGGCTGGCCTTATGCACCTCCCATGCGACCTTCTTTCTTGTCTCAATGTCTTCAGAGAAGCTTCCCTCAAGGTCAATGACCGGAATGAACTTCGCGGCTGTCGGCGGCTGATAGATAAGCATGATTCTCGTTCCAATGCGTACTTTCTATGTGGGGGCACCCTAAACACCTTGGGCAGGTGGTAGTTCGAATCTATCGCTCCAGATTTCAGTGCGGAAGGCCATTCATGAAACGCAACGTTTCACTTTTGGGATGACCTCGATGCAACTGTCACGAAGATGACTGATGCCGCGTCGACAGGCCGTTCCACGGCGTTGGTTATCGCCGTGCAGGTCGCACATCGCGGGTGTCAAACGTTAAACCCGCGACGGTAGGGCTTTCACTTATTTTGAAACGCTTGGCCGTTTGGCTTTTTTGGAATACCTTCTGGTGTACCAGTTGTGCGCACTAGAAGGCCAAACCGTCAAGCCTTTTGTGAGTACCGATTGCGTTAAGTCAGTTCCTTGACCTCCAACCGACCTATACCCCCACATAGGTCGCAGCCGCCGCTCATGCGAACCGACCGCCTACGGACTGGGCAAGGAAGATAGAAGCACGCGCACGGTCGTGCATCGAGCATAGATGCCACGTTATGACATTAGGAGAACTATATGAAGAGAAATTTGTTGGCAGTGGCGGCGGGCCTCATGTTTGCGTCACAAGCACATGCGTTCGAATGGGTGGACGACTCCATCTCGTACTGGTACGGGCCGTATTTCAAGATGCCTGGCGCGACCAGTCCGAACCATCCCAACGGCAACAACGTCGGGTTGAACGTCATCGAGTTCACCCATACGGACGGCTTTAAGTACGGTACCAACTTCTTTGACGCTCAATTGCTAATGTCGAACCGGCAGGACCCGGCCAACGCGACCGGTCATCAACCTCAAGGTGCTTACGAGGGCTGGTTTGAATATCGAAACGACCTTAGCTTCAACAAGATATTCAACACCGACAAGTTCACCTTCGGCCCGTTCTCCGATATCGGGTTCAACTCTGGCTTCAACTTTGACGCGAAGAATAACTATTACGCCTCGGGCGAGCTCGCAATTCGCTTTGGACCCAGCTTTCACATCAAGGTGCCTGTTGGATACTGGCAGGTCTCGGTCGGCGCCTACAAGGAATTCAACAATGACGGCTACTTCGGTCCGACGAGCTTTCACTGGACATACAACGTTGAGAGCTCTTGGAACATACCTTTTGCGGTGGGTCCGGTTCCTCTTAGCCTTCAAGGGTACTTAAGCGTGATTGGCCCGAAGGGAAACGACTATACGCAACCGACAAAAACCGAGGTGCTCTTGCACCCCAAAATCATGGTTGATGTCGGGCAGTTAGCTTTCGGAAAGAAGAACTGGATTGAAGCTGGCGTCGGTTGGGAATACTGGTATCACAAGTTTGGAGCCAATAACTCCGTCGGTGGGAATATTCAGAGCACCCCATTCGTCGAAGCGAAATTGCACTTCTAACGTTTAACCCGTCGCGTCTACTCACTTCTTCCATATTGCTGTAGGACATTTGGAGCTCGTCATGTTGAATAAAGGCCGAGGTGCCCTGTATCGCACCGCGTTAGCACTGCTCGCTCTTCCGCTTCTGGCACTTTCGACTGCATCACACGCAGGAACCGCACCATTGAACGTCTCCGTCATCTATTTCGGCAATCCCGGCGACGGCGGCTGGACTCGGTCCCACGAGATCGGCATCCAAGAGGCAGAGAAGAAGTATGGCAACCAAATCAAAATCACTCGGGTTGAGAACGTTCCGGAGAGCGCGGACGCCGCTCGCGTCTTCCGAAACCGCGCATCCCAGGGCGACAAAGTCATCTTCGGTACGGCCTTCGGCTATATGAACCCGATGTTGCAAGTAGCTAAGGACTATCCAGACACGGTCTTCCTCAATAGCTCCGGCTATAAGAGCGCGCCAAACCTTGGAACGTACAACGGGCGCGTCTATGAAGCCGTATATCTCGCCGGTGTTCTTGCAGGTCAGATGTCGAAATCGCACGTCTTGGGCTTCATTGGGTCGATGCCGATTCCTGAGGTTGTGCGTAACATCAATGCGTTCGCCCTAGGGGCGCGTTCCGTCGCACCTAACACGGTGGTCAAAGTTGTATGGATTAGCAGTTGGTGGGACCCGGGCAAGGAAAAGCAGGCTGCGGAGACATTGGTCGGCCTCGGTGCGGATGTTCTTACTCAGAACACTGACTCAACCGCGATGATGTCTGTCGCAGAGGAGCATAAGGTGTACGCTTTCGGCTTCGACGCCGACATGAGTAACTGGGGTCCCAAGGCCCAACTTGGTGCCGTCGAATACAACTGGGGTCTGTACTACGTCAAGGTCATCGACGAGATTCAGCACGGAACGTGGACGAACAAGCCGGTGTATTGGGGTGTTAAGGAAGGCATGGTGGACCTAACCCATGTCAACACAACCATCGTTCCCGAACGGGCGCAGAAAGTGACCAGCGACGCGCGAGACGGTTTGAAAAGCGGGCGCCTTGATCCGTTCGCCGGGCCAATCAAAGACGATTCCGGGAAGGTTCGCGTCGAAGCCGGAAAGACGCTGTCTCCGGAACAAGTCGGCAGCATGAACTGGTTCGTCGAAGGCGTTCAGGGGAAGCTCGCGCCTTGACAAATAACCGCGGGCTTTGCTCAGTCGGATGTGTTGTGAAGCACGCAAATCTTCAACCTGCGGTTGATAGAGGCTAAGCCGACGAGAACGTTCGTTTAGCAGGCTTCACGTGATGGTGGTTCAATGAGACTCAGCGAGCGCGCTGGCCTCTCCAATAGGACAGACTCAGCGAGCGCGCTGGCCTCTCCCAATGGGAATGTTCGAGAACCGACAGAGGAGAAAGAAATATGAAGTTGACCGAAATCGTTCGAATGACGCTGAGCGTAGCCGTGCTGGCTTGGGCACTTAATGCGCCGGCCCAACCGAACCAGCCCGGAAGCGCGACGCAGGAGGCAACTGGCGCTTCGTCGGCGCAGGTTAGCAATGGCACTCTCCGTCGCCGAGTAAAGGCAGCCCTGAAGAAGACAAAGGGGCTGACTGCTTACGACATTGCAGTGCGCGCAAAAAGCGGAGAAATAACGCTCCAGGGCAGTGTGAAAAGTCAGGAGCAGATTGACCTCGCTGGCCAAGTCGCGAGGGACGTGCCTGGCGTCATCTCCGTGAAGAACACGCTTACGGTGAATCGACCGAACTACTCCTGGAAGTGACGTCCGATGTGGAGCGAGCCATCTGAAGACGCTCGCTGCCGTCGGCGCTCCGATAGATCCATTTCTTCAGCGGCTACCGTGAACTTTAAGCACGGTTGCCGCCCTTGAGCGGTATTCCCGGCTGCGCAGGGAAGCATATGCCCATGACGAATCGTTACGACGAGTGCCAGACCCAAGAGCGAATCAGCCTTCATCTTTTTACGATTCTGAATACAATTTTGAGGGAGCAAAGTGTAACGCGCGCGGCGGTTCAACTCAACATGTCACAATCATCGGTCAGCGCGGCTTTGGCACGACTTCGAAACCTATTTGGGGACCCGCTTCTCGTTCGCGGAAAGTCACGACTGGTTCCCACCGAACGCGCACAGAAAATGATGCATTCGCTGGCCACTATCGGCGAGTGCGTCGACCTCATGACTGCACGTACGATAGGCAGGTCGGAAGCAGTAGTGCCACGTAAATGTATCGTTTCATGCGTTGACGAAATTTCAACCTTTCTTGTTCCAGTCATTATTGCGGAAGTTCTCGCGAGCTCCGAGCACATTTCGATAGAGTTCCGTTCGATGATCTCGCTCGACGTTTTCGTCGAACTGGACGCCGGCAGGTTGGATACCGCAATCGTGAGCGGTTTTGGCGCAGCGCCTGCCGGGCATGAATTAGTCGGAACTGATGACATTGTTTGTATGATGAGCGAGAGGCATCCACTCGCCCGCCATGCAAGTTTGACTCGTTTTCAATATGAGAGGTCCGAGCATGTCGCGCTGAATTCACACCTTTGGAATCGACGGTCCACCCTCGACCAGATTCTTCAAGACTGCGGGATACGGCGTCGTAACTCTGTTACCCTGCCCTTCGCTGATGTGATTCCGCACCTTCTACAGCGATCGGATCTGATATTCACCACGAGCCGAAAGTTCGCGGCGCATTATGCCTCTCTCCTGCCGCTTCATACGGCGGCACTGGAAGCGGACTTGCCAACCATCAAGTATTTTCAGACATCGACCTATGCCACCAAGGACCCGCTTCGGGTCGCCTGGGTTGCGTCGAAGGTAAGGTCCGCGTGCGGGACGGGTTTCGAGGAAGCGCGAATGGCGGACGATTGACACCGCGTGCTGGTTTCGCCGCAGCGTTTCAATTCCATACTACGATCAGGAGCGTCGAAGCCGACGCTCGCTTGACCGGCAAACAGCTTAAATCTGCGTAACCTTCGCGAGAATCACCTTCGGACTCTCTTCTCTCCAAGAATGATTTTGTGGATGTTCGATGGGTAGACCCACTCACGCGCCTGCCGCTCAATTTGCTTCATGAACGACGGCGGCCCACTTAATATGATTTGCGAGTTCGCGTGCGTGGGGCTCACCGCGAGCGATGTAGCTAGCTTAATTTCTTCTTCCGTCAGCCCAATTCTGGTATGCACTCGGCCGTACGCGCTAAGTGAATCGAGCTCTTCCCGAAAGATGGTCCGCTCAAGGGTTCGAGCGAAATTGTGAATTTCGAATAACTTGCCAGCGGCAGCCAGTCGTTTTGCAATGCCAGCAATTGCAGTCACGCCGAGCCCCGCTGAGAACAGGATGTACCGGGATTTGCAGTCCATCACTATCTCGGTGTTTCGAGGCGCGCCAATGTAGAACTCGTCGCCGCGATTCCACGAGAAATCGGACACGTCACGCGCCCCTTTGGCGTTCGCTTCCTGCCGAATACCCACGACAAATGCGTCCTCGCGGGAAGGAAGGTGCCACAGCGGATGGGAACGCACAGCGCGACCTTCGTGGTCCCGGGTGAGGTCGACGATTGCTCCGTCGTCAAACGCCGGAACTTCCGAACGATGCTTGGTTTCGACTTCCACCGCGTGGTAACCCTGAGCGAGTTGCCATCTGCGCGTGACTACCGCGGCAATCATGTTGCTGTGCATGTCTTCTCCAGTACAAGCCCGATGAATTTAGGGATTGCCCGGCGTAACAAGCAGCGTTGCAGTTGACCGAGCTTTGCTTTTGCTTATTGGGATTCAGATTAAGCCGCCCCAATAACTACGACAAGATATGAAACTCGAATGGCTTGTATATGCTAATTACGATACTAAGCAGCTTTCGCTTGTAGTTCGTTCTATTTATGAAACCTACCGTCTCGATAATGAAACGTTAGTTGAGCCACATCCAATCAACAAAGCGTATTTACAAGCGTATTCTGTTGACCTATCGTTATATCCGGCCGTATATTTTGGTCGCAGATTGAACTGTTGATCGCACAAACGACAGAGCAACGCAAGAGCTCTCCGACCATTCATCAAGGTTTTTCCGAAGATGTCAAAAGACAGCATCGACTCCCATATGATTGCTGTGCAAGCGCTTGCGACTTATCGGCTTGAAGTTTGCTTCGGTCCGGCCTCCCAGGTGAACTGGCGGTCTCTGTGGACGGCGTCCGAGTGAAAGAGAAAGTCGAGAGCCTCGAAGAAGAGGCTGCCGTCCTCTTGATTCTGACGATGCTTTCCGAGGGAACAATGAAGGAAGAAGTAGTCATGCCTCCGGCTCGCGAGCATGGTGCGGGTTCTGACGTTGGCTGAGACGTGCGCCCAGCCAGCTTGTCCCTAACGTCCCTGCATTCACGCGCTGTCCACCATGGACATCGACTGAGCCCCTCGTTATATTCCTAACAATATAGCGCGTATGCTGCGGCAATGCGGGCTGGCTTCTCTTCCGTGCGCCTCGTCTGCTACCCCGCGACCTCGCAATAAAACTCCTTCTGCGACCGTACCCGCACCATGTTTATTCGGCAACTGAAATACTTGGTCACCCTTGCGACTGAGCAGCATTTCGCCCGCGCGGCCGAACTCTGCAACGTCTCTCAGCCGGCGCTCTCCTCTGCCATTCAGAGCCTCGAAGCAGAATTGGGGCTCGTTATCGTCAAGCGAGGTCGTCGCTTTCTGGGCCTGACGGATGAAGGTGAGCGTGTTCTGGGCTGGGCTCGGCAGACGCTTGCCGCCCTTGAGCATATGCGCGAAGATGCATCTTCCTCACAGGTAGGATTGCGTGGTACGTTGCGATTTGGCGTAATACCGACCACCCTGCCCATCATCGGATTGCTTCTCGGCGCATGTCGCGTCAAGCACGAGTCGATGTCCTACACCGTACGCTCGTTGAGCTCGGACGCCATTCTTCGTCAGCTAGACGAATACGAAATCGACATTGGCTTCACGTACCTCGACGAGCAAGTACAGGCAGGCTTCACGGTCTTGCCGCTCTACCGGGAAAGATACTTCCTCCTGACGCCGGCTGGGACCGACGAGCCGCCCCGGCGCAAAGCCGCGCAATGGTCGTCGCTCGGCGAACTGCCGTTTTGCCTCCTCAGCACAGCCATGCAGAATCGACAAGTGATAAGCGCCGCGTTCCGGCGGGAGGGCGTTCAGCCCAACGTAGTGCTTGAGACAGACTCATTGCTTGCGCTGCATTCAAACGTTCAGCATGCGGGAATGTACAGCATCTTGCCTCACAGTCTGCTCAGCGTTCTTGATGACCTCAAGGAGCGCAGGGTGCGGGCGGTTCGTATCGAGCCTGAACTCACACGCGGAATCGGTTTGATTACACGTAACAAGCCCGCGATGCCGCCGTTGGTTTCCGCTCTGTGGACGGAGGCCGCTACGCTCAACCTGCAGAATCAGTTCGACGCGCTTCTTCCTCGAGTCCGACGCAGTGCCGCTTGATAAGTCTCGCTTATCACCAGATTCGTCCAAACGATTGGACGCATCAGACAGGGGGGCCGAGACTGCGTTCATCGAACCGACATATCGCCGGGGCGATTCAATCAAACGGAGTGAGACAGATGGCTAAGGTTCTTTGCGTGCTGTATGACGATCCTGTTAACGGCATGCCGAAGAAGTATGCTCGTGACGATGTTCCCCTCATCTCGACGTACCACGACGGGCAAACTGCGCCCACGCCCGAATTGATCGACTTCAAGCCGGGCGAATTGCTGGGCAGCGTCTCCGGGGAACTCGGACTACGAAAGTTCTTGGAAGCAAATGGCCACACACTGGTGGTGACCTCCGACAAAGACGGCCCGAACTCTGTATTCGAGCGGGAACTTCACGACGCGGAGGTCGTCATTTCGCAGCCGTTCTGGCCGGCGTATCTGACTGCCGAACTTTTCGCGAAGGCTCCGAAGCTTAAGCTCGCCCTTACGGCAGGCATCGGCTCCGACCACGTCGACCTGCAAGCAGCAATCGACCATGGCATCACCGTGGCAGAAGTGACGTACTGCAACAGTATCAGCGTTGCAGAGCACGTCGTGATGATGATTCTCTCGCAAGTCCGTAACTATCTCCCGTCGCATGAATGGGTCAAGAAAGGTGGCTGGAACATTGCGGACTGCGTGGAGCGCGCATACGACCTCGAGGGCATGAACGTCGGGACAGTTGCGGCCGGCCGTATCGGCGCGGCGGTCCTGCGTCGCCTCAAGCCGTTCGACGTGAAACTGCACTACACGGACCGTCACCGGCTGCCGGCGGATGTCGAGCGCGAACTCAATGCGACCTATCACCCGAACGTCGAGTCGATGGTGAAGGTGTGTGATGTGATCACCATCAACTGCCCGCTGCATCCGGAAACTGAGCATCTCTTCAACGAAGCGATGATTGCGAAGATGAAGCGCGGCGCATACATCATCAATACGGCGCGCGGCAAGATCTGCGACCGTGATGCAATCGTGCGTGCCTTGGAAAGCGGTCAACTCGCTGGCTATGCAGGTGACGTGTGGTTCCCGCAGCCGGCACCGAACGACCATCCGTGGCGCACCATGCCGTACCAAGGCATGACGCCGCACACCTCCGGCACGACGCTGTCCGCCCAAGCGCGCTACGCCGCTGGCACGCGCGAAATCCTTGAAGACTGGTTCGCAAAGCGGCCGATTCGCGATGAGTATCTCATCGTTGACGGTGGCAAGCTCGCCGGCGTTGGAGCTCACTCGTACTCGGCAGGCAACGCGACGAAGGGTTCTGAAGAGGCGAGTCGCTACAAGGTTGCCTGAGTAGCTTTAACCGGCCGTCATGCATGGCACAACCGCGCATGACGGTGTCGACATTCGCGACAGGAAGCCTAATGGAAAACGTATCAGATATCGTAGAGGAGCGCGCTCGCTCAGCGGCACGTGCAGTGCTATTGCCGGCAGCGCTCGGGTTCGCAGGAGGCACGCTCGCAATCGGTGTGCTGGGGTTGCTCGTTAAAGAGACTGGCCTGCCGTTGCTCATCGCTCCTTTTGGCGCGTCGTGCGTGTTGCTGTTCGCAGCTCCAGAAAGCGCGTTTGCCCAACCGCGTAACGTTATGCTTGGTCATTTGTTCGCATCGGCGGTGGGCCTCGGCGTGTTCGCCATTGCAGGAGTCGGCGTTTGGCAAATGGCGGTGGGTGTCGGACTCGCGATTGCTGTAATGCAGTTGACTCGCACTGTTCACCCTCCCGCCGGTGCGGACCCCCTTGTCATTCTGCTCGCAGGGGGCGCGTCGGCACACTTCCTGGTTATCCCGGTGCTGGGTGGTGTGCTGTGCCTGTTGACAATTGCGTGGGCATTCAACAACTCTCTGCGACGGCTACGATGCTCGCTCATTATCGGAACCACGTCACGGCAATCTCGTGTATCTCCTCCGGGCGATGGCGGCTAGTTCCACCAGTCGACGCCCGTCCTGCCACACCTGTAGCACGTGCGAGGTCCGGACAACGCTGCATGGCCGCTAACTGGCGCGCGCCCGGCCGCGCGCGATGCGCGGAATTGAGCACCACCAGCGAGGACTCCGCCGTTAAAGAATGCGACGGGTTCACCCAATGTCGCGATGCCCTCACCTTTGAGCCGGCGCGCCGCGCGCGGACGCAGCCACGCGCCGATCGGGTGATCCGTGCGATGACGCCCCAGCCCGTTGCACGGCCTCTATGGCGATCATCAATTCGTCGCAAAGAAGCGCTTGCCGAGCGACGCCGGCGCGTTGAGCTTGATCGTGTTCGGGTTGCGCGAGATGAGCGCGAGCACGACGATCGTCGCGAGATACGGCAGCATCGCGAGGAACTGTGTCGGCACGGGGACGCCGATCGCCTGCGCGTAGAACTGCAGCGCCATTACCGCGCCGAACAAAAGCGCGCCGATCAGCAAGCGCCCTGGCCGCCACGTCGCGAACACGACCAACGCGAGCGCGATCCAGCCGCGGCCCGAGGTCAGTTGCTCCTGCCAGATGTGCAGATAGATGATCGAATAGTAGCCGCCCGCGATGCCTGCCATTGCGCCGCCGAAGAGCGTCGCGCCATAGCGCACGCCGACGACCGGAAAGCCCACGGAATGCGCGACCGAAGGCGATTCGCCGACCGAACGCAGCACGAGCCCCGCGCGCGTCTTGTAGAGAAACCAGCCGATCACCGCGAACATGATGAACGCGAGATAGCCGAGCGGCGTCAACGAGAAGATCGCCGGGCCGAGCACGGGAATCGATGAAAGGCCGGGAACCGGCAGCACGTCGATGGTCGAGCGCATCGCCGCCGACGTGTACGGCTTGCCGATATACGCCGAAAAACCGATGCCGAAGATGGTCAGCGACAAACCCGTCGCGACCTGATTCGCGAGCATCGTGATGGTGAGAAAGCCGAAGAGCAGCGCCATCGCGAGCCCGGCGAACACCGACCCGACGATGCCGAGCCACGGATTGCCGGTGATCACGGTGACGGCGTAGCCCGTGACCGCGCCCATCAGCATCATGCCTTCGACGCCGAGATTGAGCACGCCCGACTTCTCCGCGACGAGCTCGCCCGCGCCGGCGTACATCAACGGAATGGCGGCGATGACAGCGCTCGACGTGAGATTGCTAGCTTGATTGATGTCCATGTTCTTGCCCCTCTTATGCGGCGTGATGCGCGATCGCGCGGCGCGTGATGCGGTAATTCACGAAGAGATCGCAGCCGAGCAGACAGAAGAGCAGCAAGCCCTGAAATACGCCCGCGAGCGCTTGCGGCAATTGCAGCGAGGTCTGTACCGCTTCGCCGCCCAGATAGAGCAGCGCCATCAGGAGGCTCGCGAGCACAATGCCCACCGGATGCAGCCGCCCGACGAACACGACGATGATCGCGGTGAAGCCATAGCCCGGCGACCAGCCCGCCTGAAGCTGGCCGATCGGCCCGGCCACTTCGCCCATGCCGGCGAGGCCTGCGAGGCCGCCGGACAGCAGCAGCGACGTCCAGATCGTCTTCTTGTCGGAGAAACCGGCGTAGCGCGCGGCGAGCGGCGCGAGACCGCCGACGTTCATCCGGAAGCCCGCGAAACTCTTGCGCATGAAAATCCACACGAGCGGGATCGCTATCACCGTGAGAAACACCGACGCGTTGATGCGCGTGCCCTTGAGCCACGTCCAATGCCATTCGCCGTAGAGGCGCGGGAACAAGGCGGCGTCGCCGAACATCGCCGAGATCGGGAAGTTCATGCCCTCCGGGTCGCGCCACGGGCCGCTGACGAGATAGATCAGCAATTGCGTCGCCACGTAGGTAAGCATCAGGCTCGTCAGGATTTCATTCGTGTTGAAGCGGCTCTTGAGCAGCGCGGGAATCGCCGCCCAGATCATGCCGCCGACAATGCCGCCCAGCATCATCAGCGGCAGAGTCCACCAGCCGGATGCGTCGCCCGCATGAATCGCGATGCCGCTCGCGAAGATTCCGCCGAGCAGCATCTGCCCTTCCGCACCGATGTTCCACACGTTCGCGCGATAGCCGACCGCGAGCCCGAGCCCGATCAGGCACAGCGGCGACGCCTTCAGCACGAGCTCGGACCAGCCGTTGATGCTAGAGAGTGGCTCTATGAAAAAGGCGTTCATCGCCCGCAACGGGTCCTGTCCGACCAGACTGAAAATCAGAAAGCCGAGGACAAGCGTCGCGACGGTGGCCATAACCGGCACGGTGAGTTGCATGAGGCTCGACGGGGTCGAGCGCGCTTCGAGTCGGTAGGGGAAAATAGTCATTGTGTTCTCGTTCAGACGGTGTCAATTTCGACCGCTCTCTGGCGCTTCTCTTCGAACAAACCGGCCATGAAGAGCCCAACTTCTTCCGCATCGGTTTCGCTCGTCTTGCGCACCGGCGAGAGTTTGCCGCGCGCAATGACGGCGAGTCGGTCGCAGATGTCGAACAGTTCTTCGAGCTCTTCGGAAATGACGAGGATCGCGACGCCGCGTGCCGACAGATCGAGCAACTGCTGACGGATAAAGCCCGCCGCGCCGACATCGACGCCCCAGGTCGGTTGCGCGACGACGAGCACCTTCGGCTCCTGCAGGATCTCTCGCCCGACGATGTACTTCTGGAGGTTGCCGCCCGACAGGCTTTGCGCGAGTGCGTCGCTGCCGCCGCAGCGCACGTCGAACGACTGGATGCAGCGCTCGGCGAAGGCTTTCACCGTGCCAGATTTGATCCAACCGCCTTTCACCATGTTTTCGCGATGCGCGGTAAGCAGGCCGTTCTCCGCGAGCGACATCGCCGGGACCGCGCCGCGTCCGAGCCGTTCTTCCGGCACGAATGCAAAGCCGAGACGGCGGCGTCCTCCGGCGGTGAGACGCGCGGCGGGCTTGCCGCAGATCGACACGGCGTCGGCGGCGACGTGTTTGTCGCGGATTTCGCCCGACAGCGCGGCGAGCAGTTCCGCCTGCCCGTTGCCGGAGACGCCCGCGATCCCGAAGATTTCGCCCGCATGCACCGCGAACGACACGTCGTCCAGCGACGTGCCGAAGGGATCGGGACTCGCGACCGAAAGATGCTTCACCGCGAGCCGGACTTCGCCCGGCGTGTGCTCGCGGCGCGTGTAGTCCGGCAGCGAATGTCCAACCATCATCTGCGCGAGCGACGCCTGCGTCTCGCGGCGCGGATCGGCGTTGCCGGTCACGCGGCCGCCGCGCATCACGGTGGCGGTTTCGCAGAGCGACTGGATTTCGTCGAGCTTGTGGCTGATATAGAGAATGCTGCAGCCTTCGGATGCGAGGCGCCGCAACGTCAAAAAGAGCTTCTGGACCGCCTGTGGCGTGAGCACGGACGTGGGCTCGTCCATGATGAGCAGACGCGGGTTCTGCAACAGACAGCGCACGATCTCCACGCGCTGCCGCTCGCCCACGGTCAAACTGTGTACGTGGCGCTGCGGATCGACGTCGAGCCCGTAGTCCTTCGACACCTCGCGGATGCGTCGCGACAAGGTCTTCATGTCGAACTTCTCGTCGAGCGCGAGCGCGATGTTCTCGCCCACCGTTAGCGTCTCGAACAGCGAGAAGTGCTGAAACACCATGCCGATGCCGAGCTTGCGCGCGGCCGCCGGGCTGTCGATCTCGACCGCCTCGCCCTCCCAGCGGATCTCGCCCTCGTCCGGACGCACGGCGCCATAGATGATCTTCATCAGCGTGGACTTGCCAGCGCCGTTCTCGCCGAGCACGGCGTGGATTTCGCCCGGCATGACGACGAGATTCACGCCGTCGTTGGCCTTGACTGACGGATATTGCTTGCTGATTCCGGATAAAGCCAGGCGCGGTGGCCTAGTTGACGCGAGAAGAGAGTCATCCATTAAGATTCCTTAACGCCTGGCCACCGACTCGGCAAGGCTGGTATAAAGTTACCGGTCCTCGACTTCTACAAATCTACCAGCACGAAGCGACGGTTTGTATTATGGAATACAAATTGTCTGGCGTACGGTTGCACATAGATGAGGCCACTGTCACAGTCTCACTTGCGAGATTCGGTTGCCGGCGACGCCCGTACCGTAGCCGTCAATTCCATAGCAGCTCAACCGACGATAGTCGTCGGTCGAAACTGACCCGGGTGCTCATTGCCTTTGCCGACACAAGCATTAACGGCAGAGCAATACACTCCCTTCATCGCTTGCTGCACGAAGACGCGAAGCACGTTAAAGGGCCTTGGCTTGAACCAGTCGTTTGAAAGGCACTGGTAGTACGCCAGTGCACGTTGTGGCAATGGCATGCGTGCCCCGGTCGTCCAACAGGTGCCGGTTGAAAGATCCACTCTATGTTGGTTCGCTAGAGTTCATTGCTGGTATACCAGACTGTATAGGGAAAAAGTACGTCGCTGCAAGCAGTATCTCGTTGGGAGAAGTACTGAGGGAGAGTGGCGAATTGGGATCAAGCGCAGCGAAACGATAGCCGCGAATGACTAGGTTGGGGCGTGAGGCCTTCCCTGGCGTGATCTTTCCTCGTGAATGCCTTCCCCGCCGCGTCGAACAAATGGCAATGCAAGTCCTTTCTAATTCAGATTTTGCACGGAAAGTACGATAACCCCTTTTCAGCAGGGACTGAGGACGGCATGGGGCAGACGGCGCAGCGCGCGCCTCGAAGTCGTAAGAGGGAACGGGGTAACATGAGCTACGGAAGTGAAGTGTCGCGGAAGCCAAAAACCGCGCTGGACCGCGCTTGCGCGCAGGCAAGCCGCACGCAGGGAGACGACCATGCCGGCTAAGTCAGAGACTACATCAGCTCCAATTGTCAGAATCATCGGCCGGGTTGGCTCGTCGATGGCGTACACGATTCGCGATTTTCTTCATCGCAGCGACGTACCCTTCGAATGGGTTCAGCTTACGACTGACGAAGAGGCGCGCTCGCAGGCAGGCGTTGAGCATCTCCATGATCCGCGCCTGCCGGTTTGTGTATTTTCGGATGGCAGCCGAATCGAGGCCCCAACCGTACGCCAGATTACGGAGCGGCTCGGCTGGTTCCTCGCTCCGTCGCGTGTCGAGTACGATCTTGCAATTTACGGCGCGGGTCTGGCAGGTTTGAGTGCCGCTGTTTATGCTTCTTCTGACGGCCTCAAGACTGTTCTGATCGAGCGCTCGGCTATCGGCGGGCAAGCCGGCAGCAGTTCGAAGATTGAGAACTACCTTGGACTTCCTAAAGGAATCAGCGGAGCGGAACTGGCCGAACGAGCAAGGGAGCAGGCGTGCCGATTTGGAACCGAGATTCTTAGGCGTGAAGGAGTCGGTGGCGAACTTCTGCCGGGGAAGCTGCAGAGAGGCTACCTTTCCGACGACACAAGGATTGTCTCGCGCTCTTCGATCTGTGCGACCGGCGTTGAATACGCACACCTCGGTTTGCCGAAGGAGGAGGAGTACATCGGAGCCGGGTTGTACTATGGCGCCGGAGTGAGTGAAGCTTCGCTTACCAGGAGTGAGCACGTATTCGTCGTCGGTGGTGGAAACTCGGCAGGGCAAGCGGCAATGCATTTTGCTGCCTTCGCCTCGAAGGTCAGTGTCGTCGTCCGTGGCGACTCGCTGGAGCGCTCGCTCTCGCGATACCTGATTGATCGCATTCGTGCTGCCACAAAGGTGGAGGTACTCACGCGAACCGAAGTGACGGGGCTGGATGGGAACGCTCAGCTTCAGGCGATAACGCTCAAGGATAGAAACACAGGGCAGGAGCGCAGTGCTGCCACTCAATGGCTGTTTGTCTGTATCGGCGGCGTGCCGCGTACCGAATGGGCGCCAGAAATGGGGGTTATGCGCGACGAACGTGGTTATCTGATCACGGGTCCGGACCTGCTTCGTGATGGGCGCCCGCCGCCCAACTGGCCTCTCGATCGTGATCCATATTATCTGGAGACCAATGTTCCTGGCATCTTCGCTGTAGGTGACGTTCGTCGTGGCGCCGTGAAACGCTGTGCGTCGGCGGTTGGCGAGGGCGCAATGGCCGTAACGTTCGTGCACCGGTACCTGGCGGAAGGTTGACGATGAAGGCGCTGCTGCCCGTTTGATTGACTGTAGTCGACGTGGGTCAGGCTCATAGGACCGTCGATGAGCTCGGCCAGAAGCAGTCGTTGGACCGCTGGCCCAAGATTGGTTGCACCGGTTTGTTTATCGACTTTGCATGACTCGCTTGGAGCACACTTCCACGGAGGCATTTAGGGCGGGTATGTTGGTCTGAAATGCGACGCCTGTATAACGCCTGCAATATCGGAGATTTATGTCGCAATTGTCACAAAGGAATTTATCTGTAATGCTAATTGATATCCAGTAAGATTTCGCCGGCCCTCTGTGCCGCTGAAATCTGCAAGATCAAGCGTGGGTCAAATCTTTCGCCTGAATACAACCGGCCTCCCACCAGTGGTCCGCTTTGTCATCCATGCTGCCAGAGCGGAGTCAAGGTAGTCTGCGTGCCCTGGGAACCACTCAAAGAGATGCACACCGAGGTCGCGAACGACTTCAGCGCCGGCTTGCCCTTCGGCAACCGCTTCCTTGACTTCTCTCACCGATTTCAAGACAGCAGCATGCTGTTCGATGTGGCAATCGCGTGGCGGGAAGTCTGTCGACCTCATCCACTCATCTTCCTGATCGAAATGGCCAACTGCGTGCTTCTCGAACTCGTCTATGGCTGCGGCGGCGGTCTCGTCGTCGCATGTCACGAGCGCAAGGGCGACTGTGTAGAACTCTTTGTGTACCTCATCCATGAGCGTGTAGCCCAGGAGACGCGCATCGGACCAAACGAAAGAATGGTCAGACGTTGGTACCGGTTGCGTGTCATATGTACGCGCTTGTGTGGACTCACTCACCTCGATAACTCCCTATCTGATTCCGGAGGCCAACCTGATTGTCGTCGCTGGGCAGCCTTCATTCGGTTTGGTATTTGCTGTCGCCGTGAACACCGAAGCGTTGCATCGCTAACAGGCGCCGTCTAGGCTAGAAAACCCTGCGGCTACAGGGATTGGCTCGACAAGCTTTCAGTTTTCAAGTTCATGGACTTCATACTTGTGACGAAGACTTCTGCCTAGCACCGGATCGAACAGTTCCATTTCAAAAAGCCGAGCAGGTTCCAGTTTTCCAATCACCGTTTTAGTTCCGCAGAAAACCGCGGTACCACGCGGCACCTCTTCCACTTCATATATGTTTTTAAGTAGTTGTCCCACGGGAAGTAGATTCTCCAACTTGCCTTCTTGGTTGCGCCGCCGCGTCGAGCGATTTACGTCGGGGCTGACGCACGCAGGCGATTGACGAGCTGGTTGTCCTTGCCCTGAACCAGCGGAGTCAACTCGAAGTTGAACTCGATGTCCTTGTACGGGTCGGCCTTCATGCCGAGCGCCGTGCCGCCGTTCTTTTCGACCACGTGCGGAATCAGGTCTTCGCGGGTGGCGTACGCGAAGTCGTCCCAGATCAGCGGATCGCCTTCGATGTTGATCTGCGTCGTCAGCTTGCGGTACTTGTCGGTGATCACGAAGAAGTGCACGTGCGCCGGACGGTTGCCGTGGCGGGCGAGCACGTTCAGCAGTTGCTGCGTCGCGCCGTGCGGCGGGCAGCCGTAACCCACCGGCATGAGCGTGCGGAATTCGTACTTGCCGTCGGCCCCCGTCTTGACCGCACCGCGCAGATTGAACTCGCTTTGCGCGCCGGTCGGGTCGAAGTGCGAATAGAAGCCCTTCGAGTTGGCGTGCCAGCATTCGACGACTGCATCGGCGACGGGCTTGCCGTCGGGGCCGGTCACTGTGCCGTGAATCACCAGCGGGCCGGAATGCGCATCGGGGTCGAGGTCGATCTTCGATACGCCTTCGCGCACCGGCGCACCGGCGACATACAGCGGACCTTCGATCGTGCGCGGCGTGCTGCCGTTGATGTCGGCTTCGCGGTCGGCGGCGTCCATGCGGATGTCCAGATACTTCTCCAGCCCAAGGCCGGCAGCGAGCAACGCGGCTTCGCCGTCCTGGCCGAGCTTGTTGAAATAGTGGACGCCGGCCCAGATTTCATCGGGCGTCATGTCGAGTTCGTCGATGGCCTTGAACAGATCGCCCAGGAGACGCTGGACAATCTGCTTGGCGCGAGGATTGCCGTCCTGGCTACCCAGATTGGCGGCGGCCTTCAGCAGGTCCTGCACTTCCTTCGTATCGAACACTTTCACGCTCATGACGTCTGCTCCTATTTCCGGGGGTAAAGCCTTGATTCGACCCCGAACCTGATATGTTTAGTAAGTCTAATCTGGTGCTGAAACTGGAGGTGTGAATGAAGAATACTGGACGCCCGAAAGACCCGTCCAACACTGATTTAGTATCGGGCCATATCCAGGAGGTATTGAGATGGAGCCGCGGCATCTTCGCTATTTTGTCTTTATAGCCGAGGAACGCAATTTCACGCGGGCAGCCCAGCGAATGCACATTGCCCAGCCTCCTCTTAGCCGTCAGCTATAGCAACTGGAAGGGACCCTTGGAGTAAAGTGCTGCAAAATCCGGTGGGGTGCGCTTGAATAAATGAATAAAGGCAGCCCATCTTATTGACCGAAGCGAGCGCTAGTCCCCGCGACGCGAGGACGATCACATGTTGCCGGCGGTAGTATTGATGAAGCATGGGCGGCCATCGCCCGCGTACAGGCGAGTTGTCTTATGCCCCTTACCATAGGTCGCAGGTCGGTAGCGTCTCAAATGACCGATCCAGCATTCAGTATGCCGATGCCTAGGACGCATAACACCGCCGTCGCAGTAATCGCAATACGCGCGCCAAGCCAACAAGAGTTGATCTCCTCAAGCCGGACAAGAATGGCTACGCGGCATTGATCTTCTGCGACGGACGTAGAATCGTCGGGTCCGACGCCTCGAGACGCGGGCAAAACGATCGAATGTAAACGATCTAGCATAACCACCCCTTGTTGAAGTCGACGCGAAGGAATCACCGGCCTATTTCGGGTATAGACGTTATTGCTCTTATCGCAGAGTCCATGCGAGAGATGGACGAACCGCTGAGCGTCTGCTCGCCTTCGGTGAGGCTACTAAGAGCCGCACCAACCGTAAACATGGCAAGAGTACCGTCCGCCGCTCAGGCCGCGAATCGGTAAGGACGCATCGCCGGTGTGTTCGCCATTGGCGGGAAAACGTTCCAGGAACCGTCATCGTGCCGGAAGAAAACTATAGTTAAGCGTCCCTGCGGCCGCGCCACGCCGACGCGCACAAAGCGCCTCCGATCGGATGGAGTGCGACTGAACTCCATCACGTGCACCGGCACCGCGGCAGCAAGTCCGAACCACTTGCCGACCAGCAAACGCAATGACTTCTCACCGGAGTTCATCTCAATCTCCTATCACCGGGCTACGCCACCGTCCTGCCACTGAAAGAATGACCGGACGCTTCTGCGTTTCGCCCTGTAACCATGCTCCAATTATAGGTTGTACAACCTATAAATCAACCGTTACGTGGATGTTGAGGGTAAACGATAGATTTAGGAGCTTCCGACGGGATGCGCGCTGGCGGTGGACTTGACGGCCGGCCTAGCCATCACCCAGAGCTAAACCAATACTTTTTTTCGGTTATTCAACCTATTAAGATGCAATGTGAGGAACATTTGTGTCTGGTGGAACGACAGGCGATGCGGGTCGAGACCTACAGCGCGCACTTTTTCTCGTCCCGCCGACAAGGTTCATTACCGGGTGGGAAATTGAGCCAGTAGCGAGACAATGTCCAAGATGGAGTAAAGATGAAGAAATTGCTCACTTCGGCGGCGATGCTTGAACAATCGATCGTCGACCCCGTGAAACGGCGCGGCAACCGGCAGAGCCGGGTGCCCGAAATCATCGACGTCTCGATCAATGTGCTAATCGCGGCAGGTTACGCCGGGTACACCATCAACCGCGTTGCCAATGATGCGGGCATTCGCCTGAGCACGTTACAGCACTATTTTCCGAGCCGCGAAGCACTGTTGCGCGCCACGATCGAAGAAATCTCCAGGCGGTATCTCGAGCGCTTCCGACACTTCGCGGAAAACAAAAGCCACTCCCCGCAAGCTCGGCTCGAAACAATCGTCGACGATGCTTTCGTGGAACTCATTAAACCAGGTCTCCCCGCTTCTATCTTCGAAAGTTGGGGCTTGGCGTTGCACGAACCATTCGCGCGGGACGTCGTCGTGGAGATGCAAAAACAGTTCACGCGGCTGTTTGCAGAGCTTGTCGGCGAGATCAATCCACAGTTATCGAGTGCCGAACGCGAGTTGCGCGGCGCACTAATCATGTCGAGCCTGGAAGGCTTGGTCGTCTTCCTTCGGTGGAGTAACGACAGCGCTTCAAAATTGAAGACATACCGCAATGCTGTCAAGGTCGTATGGAGCGGACTCAGTAGGGCTGACGACTGACCATATGCCACTCGCTCGGCTCAAAGGAGGTGCAAACAAATAACGATATTCTGAGACTCATTGAGTTGTGCTCATGCGCTTGAGCTCGATAGCTTTGATTCGGCTTCGCTTGGTACTTTAAGGCGTTGCAGCATGACCGCGACCTCCCTTCGCAACCAGCAATTGCCGCGTTCCAGATCTTCGTGATCGGTACGATGGTAGCGCCGGTAGCAAAGTATCGCCCCGAGCTTCAAATTGGTCGCGCTCCGTTTCCCTGTTCCCCTGCCAGTTGCCACGTCGGTCGGCTACCCTTATGTGCAGTCCGACGGTTGACGATGTCGGGGAAACCTTCTGGCCCGGTCGGCTCTTCGCGCCAACTGAGAAATGAAATCCCCTTTACATGTTTGGGTAGTTGGGGCCGCCGCCGCCTTCCGGCGTCACCCAGACGATGTTCTGCGTCGGGTCCTTGATGTCGCACGTCTTGCAGTGGACGCAGTTCTGCGCGTTGATCTGCAGGCGTTCGTTGCCGTCGTCGGTCTTGACGAATTCATACACGGCGGCCGGGCAGTAGCGGCTTTCCGGACCCGCATAGGTATGCAGGTTCACGTTCACCGGCACCGATGGATCTTTCAGCGTCAGGTGCGCCAGCTGATTCTCCTCGTGATTCGTATTTGAGATGAACACCGACGACAAGCGATCGAACGTCAGCTTTCCGTCCGGCTTCGGATAGACGATCGGCTTGCATTGCGACGCTGGTTTTAGCGTCTCGTAATCCGCGTGCCGGTGATGCAGCGTCCACGGCACGTTGCCGCCCATCACTTTCTGCTCCAGTCCGACCATGAAGGTTCCCGTGTACAGGCCCTTGCTCATCCACTGTTTGAAGTTGCGCGCGCGATAGAGCTCGGTCTTGAGCCAAGAGCTTTCGAAGGCTTCGGGGTAGGCGGTGAGTTCGTCGTTCTGACGGCCGGCTTGAACGGCATCGAACGCGGCTTCGGCGGCGAGCTTGCCGGTCTTGATCGCCGCATGCGAGCCCTTGATTCGCGATGCATTGAGGAACCCCGCATCGCAGCCGACCAGCGCACCGCCCGGAAACACCAGCTTCGGTAGCGAGACCAAGCCGCCCGCCGCAATCGTCCGAGCGCCGTAGGAAATACGCTTGCCGCCTTCGAGAAACCAGCGGATGGACGAATGTGTCTTGTAGCGCTGAAACTCCTCGAACGGTGACAGATACGGATTCGAATACCCCAGCCCGACGACAAAGCCGACCACGACCTGGTTGTTATCCATGTGATACAAGAACGAGCCGCCGTAGGTATCGCTTTCCAGCGGCCAGCCGGCAGTGTGGATCACCAAACCCTGCTTGTGTTTTTGCGGATCGATCTCCCACAGTTCCTTGATGCCGAGGCCGTACACCTGCGGATCGACGTCCTTGCGCAGCTTGAACTTGTCAGTGAGTTGGCGGCCGAGATGACCGCGCGCGCCTTCGCAAAAGAGCGTGTACTTCGCGTGCAACTCCATGCCGAGCTGGAAATTTTCAGTCGGCTGGCCGTCCTTGCCGACGCCCATGTTGCCCGTCACCACGCCGCGCACCGAACCATCGTCTTTATAGAGCACTTCGGCTGCGGGAAAACCCGGGAAAATCTCGACGCCCAGTGCTTCCGCCTGCTGACCGAGCCATCGCGCGACGTTCGCGAGACTGATCACATAGTTGCCGTGGTTCTTGAAGTTGTCCGGCAGGAGCCAGTTGGGCACTTGCTTCGCGCTGTTCTGCGTCAGGAACAGGAACCGGTCCTCGCTGACTTCCACGTCAAGAGGCGCGCCTTTTTCCTTCCAGTCGGGGATCAGTTCATTGAGACCGCGCGGGTCCATCACCGCGCCGGAAAGAATATGCGCGCCGATTTCCGAGCCTTTTTCGAGCACGCAGACCCCGATTTCGACGCCCTTTTCCTGTGCAAGTTGCTTGAGCCGGATGGCCGCCGACAGTCCAGCCGGGCCACCGCCAACGATCACGACGTCATATTCCATCGACTCACGCCGCGAGTCGGCCACACTTAAACGAATCATGATCATCTACCTTTCTTGGTATTGAACAAAAGCTTTCCCCGGCGTCCGTTACTTAGGGCGACGTAATTCAAGGTAGGCGAGCACGTTCGGTTGCCGAACTTGACCGACACCGGTTCTTGCACTTGGCCCTAACGCGCAACGACCAGCCCGAACGGGACTCGTCACGAGGCGCGTCCGTGCCGGTCGACCCTTCAAAATTAGGCCACGAGACGCATTGCGACGCTTTGTTAAGGCGACCCACGTTGCTGCGGGCACCTAAAACTTATGACTTACGCCCAGAAGCACGCCGGTCGTGGTTCCCGGTGCCCCATATAGCGCACCCTGGATCGATAACCCAGTGTTCATCGCACCATGGTTGTTCGCGACACCCACCTGTGCATACAGTCCAGTCCTTTTCGATACAAAGTATTCCGCACCGAGCGCCACCACAACCGAATGATTCTTTGTGTCGTTACGGTCACTCGTCACCCAGACGCCGCCATTGACGTCCAATTGAGGCAGTACAAGATAATCGAGCCCTCCACCGTAGACGTTATTGTTGAACGACCCCGCGACCTTGTAGTTGACGAACGACGCTTTGGCGCTTAGCGTGCCGAATCTGTATGCCGCTCCCAACGTGCGGCCTTCGAATTCCAACGTACTGGGAACAGGAGTCTGACCCGTTCCGGCGCTATTGCTGCCGAAAATTGCCGCATTGATCAGGAGGGCGCCGTTGTCGTATTTCAGACTCGCGGAATATTGTCGACCCGCTTGGAAATTGCCTGCTTCGCCGCCAAGAGCGAACATTACGCTACCCGAAAACCCGCCGAGCACCGGGCTGGTATACGACACCGCATTTGCGCTGAAGGTGCCGGTGGCGAGGACATTGTCGGCGTAGTTAACAACGCCGCTGCCGAATTGCCAGAATGCGCGCGGGTCGGTCTCATAGATGGCCAGATAAAACGGCGAGTATTGGAGACCTGCCTTAACTTCGCCGAAGTTTCCGTCAAGTGCAACCCAGGCCTGACGACCGAACAGATTGCCGTTCGAATCACTGAAACCGCCATTAACCGCGCTGATCCCGCTTTCAAGATCGAAATTCAATTTCAGGCCGCCGCCCAAGTCCTCCGTTCCCGTAATGCCAAATCGGGACGCAAGCAATCCCGCATCGATCAACGAAAACTGCTTTCCGCCATTTTGTCCAGTAGTCGAATTGAGCGTTTTGTTTGTGTACAAGAACCCAGAGTCCAGCACCCCGTAAAGCGTGACACTGCTCTGGGCTTGCGCGAGTCCGCATAGGAAAAACAATGCTCCGCCCAAAAGCGACCGTCGTGCGCTTGAATCAAGCCTTCCCATGTTCGTCTCCTGATCTAATTTGAGAACCTGACATTCCGTATTTGCTGTCCGTACAATTAGCTAGGAACCAACGCAGGGATGTCGTGCTCAGATTTGTTTTGTTCTACTAATCGGCTTACCTATCATCTGCCGGACAAGGTCTTACACGGCTAGCCACCTGTCAGAATGTCGAAGCGACTGCGAAAGTCAGCCGGAAACGATGGTCGATCGTTTCTATTTTCCGAATGTTGTCTTTTAGTCCGGCAAAAAGCCCATCGCCACCGAACGGCCCGCATGCGCCCGTCGACCCGGGGGGGTCGATTGCCGCTACCATCGACCACGGGATCTCTTCCCGAACCACGGCATGACGAAAGACTATCCTCAGACATGGGGACCGCTTATGCGACTAGACGTCGTTCCCACTCGGCGCAACGCCATACGAGAGGCTATCAATAGACAATTTTTTCGGTTCGCGCCGCGGCCGTTCCCGTTTGCGCTATCTCATTCGATCCCCCGCCAGGGCAAACGGTAGCCGGTCTCATATAGACCGTATCCAATCGTTCCATCGCCCAAGCGAAATTCCATCATCTGTTCGCAAAGCACGAACGTGTCAAGGGGGAATAGCCAAGTGAACAATGGCTTTCCCGACATTTCAAAGGTCCGACCTAAATCGTCGGTGAAGGTCCAATGCGCACTTTCAACCGAGGTTTGATTGGACGCAAAAACCATTTGGTCATCGATATGGGTCACCCGGCGCCATTGGGTCCCGTCGTGGTACATGCGCATATAAGCGGATTGCTTCTCCGTTGAAATGCCATGTACGCCCGCAAAAGCCGTACCGTTTTCAAAAACGGGCCATGCCAACCGATAATGCAGCAATGCATCCCAGTTCCGCGGGCCCGCGGCGATATCGCGAAATCCTTTCGCGTTTACGTCAGTGCGTACACCGCGGTGGACAAAGTGTCCGGTGATCGTGGACGTGCCTTCAAGATGAACGTGCGACAGTTCGCGTGCGAACGAGCCCTCTGTATCCTTCGTCATGGCAACGTTATCTTCCATAGGATGTAACTCGTCCCATGTAAAGTCCGCAGAGAAGCCGTCTGCAGATAACGAGATCCGAGTTTTCTTCAACGGGATTTCTGCGTGGATGCGCATACCCGCTATTTCCAACCCCTCCCGAGGGCGACCTGCGGAATACGGCAGGTTCATGTTTGTCCGAGTAAAAATCGGAAGGCCATCTTGAAAGACGATAAACCAAGTGTTGGTATCCTGCCGGCTCTCCTGAATGCCAACCCGAATCAGAATGCCGACTCGAGTGACCGGGTCGTACGCGTTGTAGTAATAGCTTTGATTCCAGTGAGGATTTCCGTCACTCTTTATGTAACCTTCAAATTTTTCGTAATTTGGTTTCATTTTCTATATTCCATAGTATTTTGCAACGAACAGCTGCTCAGAGTTCGGCCGGTTTAGACCGTCGAAAGCAACGTTTCGATCGACGGCAAAGATGCCGGATCGGTTTCCCAATTTTGCGGAACCAGCAGCGCCCGATCTCGTAAGAACTGCTCGCGGGACATTTTCAGAACCACCGCCTCGGTTGCTTCTAAGTGGCCAACCGTGCCTCTCTCCCCGATGTCGGTGAGTACGAGTCCAATTCCCGAACGCAACGCGCGAATGAATTCCACAATGCTGGCAGGTTCGACCTGGCACTTTTCTAACGTCTCGGTTGCTGCTGCGCGTGCATCACTAAGGCTCTTGAGCGCCTCTGAGCGCGCCGACTCTTCCCCGCAAATCGTATCGATGTCGCCAGCCGCTTTGATTAGACGCTGTAATTCGTCCCGGTCAAATCGGAATTGCAGCGGCAGCTGCTTCTCCATCAAATGAAGCATGCCGACAACGAGCTGCGATTGCTCGTTCGCAAGCCGATTTTTGGGATCAATCGCCGGCATGATGACGTCGGTCATTGCCGTAATCATGGTCGCGATCTGAATTTCGGGTCGCATTTGCATCTTAAAGTCCCCTCTCGAGTTGTTCGCCAAGCTGGTCAAGGACCACGTAACCGATGCCCATCAGCCACGCTACCAAAACATCTTGGTGGGTTTTGCGATTCCGAGCGATTCGATAGCCAGTGCCCAATAGCAAAACCGCCAAGCTGAAATTGTTGTAAACTTGGTACCAACGCATGGTGCGTTGGTTCACCGAAAAGTTCGCTGCTTTTTCGTACGCCTCAAGGAACTCAGGTTCCGACATCATGCTGGAGACTAGGAACGTGTTCGTCTCTGTATCGAAGCTTCCCTGCGTACGGCTAGTCGTCCATGCTAGATCCTGGTGCCGATCGCCAATGCGGCCCAACTCCCAGTCCAAGAGCGCAGAGATACGCATATCCGGCTCGGTGAATAAAAAGTTCCCGAGGCGGTAATCGGCATGGACAATGACCGGCTGGTCAAGCACCGGCATTGTGCGGCGCAGCCAACCGGCCGCCATGCGAAGCAAAGGAATTTCCTCATCGCCGTCTTCCTCCCAAACCCGCTCCCACCAATCGAGGCCGAGTTGCGCGCACTGCGTGCCGGCCACTGGTATCTGGAATGCTGAGAGGTCTGCCTTATGGACGTCGAGACTGTGAATACTGGCAAGATGCTCAACAAATTGTGGGGCAAGCAACTTCCGGATTTCAGGCGCGAGCTGGGTACCGACGCCCGAGACACCACTGGTGGTGTTGCTAGGCTTAGCAACGCCGGCGGCAAACCCGTAAATCAGTCCGGGGTAAGGCAGATGCTTACCGTCCTCATCGCACCAGAACACGGGGGGCACCGGTACTACTCCAGCCACAGCTTTGATCAGCTGGAATTCTCGAAGCCGACTGGTTTCGACCAAGGACTCCGCCGGCTCCATCCGCAGCACCATAGGCGTTCGTTCGTAGCCGATGCCCGGACGGTCCCAGCCGAGAGTGAAGGCCATCTGAAGCTTGGATGCGCCACCGGACAGCCATCTTGCATCGCTTATCTCAAACTCGTTCCCGATTTCCGCTCGCAACAGCGATTCAAGGCAGTTAGACAACTGCTCCAGGGAGACGGGCTTATAGACGTGGCCCGCGCGTCGCTCCATTTTTCGGGTCAGCAATCGATCGATCTCAGGCTCAGTCACATAGCGCCGTCTCAGTGCAGATATCCACTCCAACGATGGCCGGTCTTTGTCAGCCACGGACAGGACGCCGCCTTTAGGCAGGTACAAGGGGCCACTCATAAAATCTCCTCCTAGCTATTGCCCCTTCGGGAGCCGGCTCTAGTACGGGCGCCCCGGGCGGGCTGTTGAAATACGCCGCGCCAGCGCGCGGCCCTCCATGCGATGTAGCGTCTTGCATGCGACTTCTTTGAGCGTCTTGATTCTGTGTCGCTTTTCCCTTGACTTAGACATCGTCGAGAGTGCGGAGCATGTCTTGCTTCACCTTTGTGGTGTGGGCTGCCGCTGCGCAGATCCTCGATTACACATCTAGCAATCTGATCACCAGTCCATCAACGTCGTCGGATACCGGTATCTGACAAGCAAGCCGCGAGTATTCGGTGCGGAATTCCGCGAATTCTAGTAGCGCGGCTTCTTCAGGAGAAGGCGATTCGATGCGGTTCGCCCACTCCTCAGCGACATAAACATGACAGGTCGCACACGCGCAGCTGCCGCCACACTCGGCAATGATTCCTGGCACTCCGTCCTGAACGGCCACTTCCATGACGCTCATTCCAACTCGACCCTCGAGCACGTGTTGCGCGCCGTTCTGCTCAATATATGTAATCGTAGGCATCAGTTACTCCGTCCAAATTTTCATTCACAAGTCAGCTAAAACGTTGCTCATTGCTACTGTCGCGTCTGCCAGCTTCTGTTTGCTCAAGTGTCCTCCGCTCTCGATTAGCGCTCGCCCCGCCATATACTCGGCGGGCGAGTTGATCGCCTCGACCGCACGTAGCCGTTCGCCTAAAAGATGGAACACCGCTAGCTGTTGTGACCCGGCGCCAATCCGTACCACATAGCTGTCCGAGTCGAGTGGTAAGCCCGCGATTTGTATTTTTAGATCGTATTGATCCGACCAGAACCATGGGATTTCTGCCTTCGGCGCGGGCTGCCCCGTGATATCCGCGACCACTTGTTTAGCCTGTTCGGTCGCGTTTTGTACGCTCTCGAGCCGAAGCGTTCTACCGTACAGCGGAACAGGGCGTGCGCTCACATCGCCAATCGCGTAGATCGACGGGTCTGACGTCCGTGCTCGGTGATCAACAATGATTCCATCGCCGCAGGAAAGGTTTGCATCACGAGCTAATTCGTCACGCGGAACGCCGCCAACGCCCACAAGCACCATGTCACATTCCAATGTCGCACCGGTCGACAATCTGACTGCCCGGACGTATCCATCAGTGGTGGCCTCAAACGCTACTACCTGGGTGTCTGTAATGATCTCGACCCCATTTGAGCAGTGATATTCGGCGACACGTTGGGAAAGCACGGCGCCAGCAACACGCGCGAGAATTCGGGCTTCGCGTTCCACGACAGTTACATCGAGACCGGCAGCTCGTGCCGAAGCGGCCACCTCCAATCCTATATACCCGCCGCCTACAACCACAAGCCGTCGACTTTTGCCGAGTGCGCCCCGGATCTTGTCTGCATCCGCTATGTCGCGCAGTTCATAGATACCGTTCAACTTCGTGCCCGGCACGGTTAGTCGACGCGGCTCTGATCCCGTCGCGAGAATGAGCGCGTCGTATTTGATCGGCGCACCCGCGGCCACGATGATCTGCTTAGTCTCGCGGTCGATCCCAACGATACGTTCGCCTAGCTGCAATTCAATGCGATTCGCAGCATAGAAGCTCTCTCCTTTCAGGAGAATCCGCGTCGGGTCGGAACCTTCTTTGAGATAAGCCTTCGAAAGCGGAGGCCGATGGTACGGAAGGTGACCTTCCTCCCCCACGAGAACGACGTCGCAGTTGGGGGCGCGCTGACCGAACAAGGTGGCAGCAGCGACCCCAGCATGCCCGGCTCCAACTATCACGATGCGAATTCTATCGGTTTGCGCCATTTACATCTCCCTGAAACAAACAGCCGCACGAGCGAACGTCTTCACTACGTCCTTCGCATTCTTTAAGCTTTCTCGAATCTGATCGGAAGGCGCTTTAATCCACCGACGAAGTTTGTCTCGACGAGTTTCGGATCGCCGTCGAGTTCGAATGACTTCAGGCGCGGAAGTAGCTCCTCGAAGAAAATCCGCATTTCGAGCTTCCCAAGATGCTGCCCGAGGCACATGTGTGCCCCCCATCCAAATGCCAAATGGCGATTCGGGCTCCGGGTGATATCGAACACGTCCGGGTTAGCGAAAACCGACTCGTCGCGATTCCCCGACGGATAACTCAGCATAAGGCGATCTCCGGATTTGATCTCCTGACCACTAATCGACGTGTCGGCAGTGGCAGTCCGCATGAAGTGCTTGACAGGAGAATTCCATCGCAACGCCTCATCCACCAGGCCGGGGATCAATGCGCCGTTTTCCTTTACCAAACGGAATTGGTCAGGAAATCGCGCCATGCCTAGCATCGCACCGCCCGTGGTCGAAGACGTCGTATCGTGTCCCGCCGTTGCGATCGCGACGTAATACCCGTTTGCGTACTCTTCCTCAATCGGCTTGCCATCGACCTGACTATTCGCGATCAGCGACATCAGATCATCGCGAGGTCGTTCCCGCCGATCTTTGGTCAGCGCTGAGAAATATGAGTAGAAGTCGTTTAGAGCCGCGTGCCATTGCTTGGCCGCCGCATCGGGGCTTTTAGGGAGCTCGTCGCGATGTTCATCGGGGTCGTGCACGCCGAAGAAGTCCTGAGTCAGCCGAAGCATGCGTCCCTCGTCTTCTTCCGGCACTCCGAACGCGGTCATGATGACATGCAGCGGGTAATAAAGCGCGCAGTCGCTCATGAAGTCGCATCGACCGTCGAACTGCAGCAGGCGTTCAACGGAGGCTTTCGCGATCACGCGAACCCGTTCCTCAAGGCGACGGATGTTCGCTGGCAGAAACCAATTAGACGTCAGACTCCTGTACGATGTATGCATCGGCGGATCCATGGCAGTCAAACTGCTCACGAGATGCGGATTGCCATTGTTCATAGCCTTCATGAACTGATCGTTTGCTCTGTCGTACAGGATTTCGCTTTCGGCCGCGTTGCTAAACAGGTTAGGCTGCTTGCCTACCGTCATTATGTCGGCGTGCTTCGACACGATCCACATCGGGTCGTAGCCATCAATCTCCGCCCGTCCTACTGGCGTATTAGTCCGCAGCCATTTGAGCGCGGGATAGATCACGTCGTCTTCCGTGTATGACTTCGGATTTACAACGATGCGGGCGATGTCGTCCGGAATCAAAGCCGGTCTGCTTTCGGTTGCGTCAGTCATCTGTTCTCTCCGTTTTACGGTGCTACCCTGTTAAGCTGCTTGCTCCACTTATTTATCGGAACTTGCTTAGCTCCGGTTGATCGCCACCGTTTGCGTACCTGTATATTCCAACAACCCTTCCAGCCCGCATTCCACCCCGTATCCAGATTGCTTGCGGCCGCCAAATGGTGTGAAGGGGGTTATATAAAGCCAGTCATTTATCCACACCGTACCGCTGTGAATGCGACTTGCAATCAACGCGGCTGCGTCAGGGTCGCTCGACCACACCGATCCTGCGAGCCCATATGGGCTCGCATTGACTCTGGCAATCACGTCATCTAGGTCCGAAAACTTGAGCATCGGCAACACCGGGCCGAACGCTTCCTCCTGAACCACTGGACTATCGTCGGCAGGATTATCAACGATGGTAACGGGGACGAAATACCCTGCCCCTGGCACAACGTTTCCGCCGATCAGCACTCGCTCTCCACGCTCAGCGATGTCTTGAATAAGGCGACAAACGCGGTCGTACTGGGCCCGATTTTGTATCGGTCCAATCTTCGTTTCCGGCTCGAAGCCGTCGCCTACTTTTACCGTCTTCGCATATTCCGCAAGTGCGAAGGCAAGCTCGTCATAAACCGATTCGTGAACGTACAGGCGCTTTGTCGCCATGCACACCTGGCCGGCATTCGTAAATGCTGACCAAAAGATCTTTTCAGCGACGGCGTGTACATTTACATCGGCGAGCACGATCGCAGCATCATTTCCCCCAAGTTCCAAGGTGACACGCTTCAATGTATGCGAAGCCGACTGGACGACACGCCTTCCCGTAGCCGAAGACCCGGTAAAACTTATTTTCGCGAATCCAGGATGTTCCGTTATCCAGGGACCGAGTTCATCGCCGCCCGATAGAACGCTGAGAACGCCAGCAGGAAAGAGGTCACGAGAGAGCTCGCCGATCTTTAGCGTTGTCAGCGGTGTGTATGGCGAGGGCTTCACCACGACGCAATTACCCGTGAGCAGCGCTGCCGGGATCTTAAGAAACGCGATCGAGATGGGGTAATTCCAAGGTACGATCGCAGCGGCCACGCCCAGCGGAACTCGTCGGGTCTCGACCTTCCGATCTGCGGAGTCTTCAACGACTACCACCGGCATATCGACGGTCGCCAAAGTCTCACACCAGTATGCAGCGCCCAAGATTTCAGCACGTGCGTCCGCCAATGGTTTGCCTTGCTCGGACGTGAGAAGTCGCGCTAAGGCGTCCGCGTTTTCGACCAACTTCGATCCCAGCCTCCTCACAGCGTCCCTGCGCGCCTCGACTCCAGCCGCGCTCCACGAAGGAAACGCGCGAGTTGCACCCGCGACCGCCTCGTCAAGTTGAGCCTTCGACGCGCGCGGCGCTGTAGCAATGACGGCTCCGTTTGCGGGATTGATGACATCGATCGTGGCCTCCGTTTCGAAGCCCCGGCCGTCTATCGTCATCGTGTAGTCGCTGTCAAACTGCATGAATTGCCTCCCCTTGCTCGGCGGGAATTAAGACGGGTTTGACGCAGAAGCCGCGCGCCTGGTCAGTCACCGCCCGGTTAATCTCACTCAGCGGATAGGTCCGAACGAGCTTGTCAAACGGAAACTTCCCGTTAAGAAATAGCGCGACTAACTCAGGAATGAAGACATCAGGATCGCTATCGCCCTCGACGATGCCTTTCAGGGTCAAGCCCAGCGACATCAACTGGAGCGGATCAACAGGAATCGTGACGCCAGGCTTATTTGGAACGCCAACCAGTCCGAGCGTGCCCAAATGTCCCATACAACTCAAAGTAGATTGCAATACCGCTACGTTTCCGGTCGTGTCGAGCGCGTAGTCAACACCGTGCGGCAGAAAGTTGCGAACCGTGGTCCCAAGATCTGCGTTCATCGGGTCAACGACGTGCGTGGCGCCTAGCGCAAGAGCGAGTTCCCTCCTGGCTTCCATCGGGTCGGACACTATGATGTGGCTGCAACCCTGGACTACAGCTGCCATAACCGCGCTAAGTCCAACCGTTCCTGCGCCTAGAACGAGAATGGAAGAATGCTGCTCGCAAGAAAGCGAGCGCATAACTGCGCCCGCGCCCGTTTGCACTCCGCACCCCAGCGGTCCAAGTATGGGAAGGGGCGCCCGTTCATCCACCTTAACGATGTTTGCTTCGTAGGCGAGGGCATACGAAGCAAAGGATGACTGTCCAAAGAAATTTCCAGAGACTGCTTCGCCTTCGGAACGCAACGAATGAGAACCGTCGCTCCGGACACCGGCGAAATTCAACTCATTGAATTGTTGGCAGTAAGCGGGGTCGTCGTCCTCACAACTGTGGCAATGCCCACAGGATCTAAATGTCAGAACCACATGGTCTCCAACCTTAACCTTGGTGACGTTGCTGCCGACGGCCACTACGGTACCGCTGCCTTCATGCCCGAGAACCGCAGGCAGCGGTATCGGAAGGACGCCATCGCGTACAGCTAGGTCCGTGTGGCACACGCCCACGCCACTGATCCGGACGAGAACTTCGTCATTGCGCGGATCGTCGATGTCGAGCGTTTCCACGGAGAACTCCTCAGCTTGACGGCGCGCAACAGCTGCTTCAATTTTCATAGAGTTGACTTCGAAGTAAGGGTTGACTCAACGGATGGAGGGCGCGCAAAGGCGACGTTGTCCGTCTTAACAAGTTGTTTGCTGCACCTAGGTTTAGCGACGGAGCCCTCTAGAAGCTTTCCTATTCTTCACCGCTTTATTTCCACCCGACGCCCCAAGCCCATCTTCGGGCCAACCTGCCACCTTTTTCTTCCAACCCGGACGGGAGGGCATCTTTTTCCTCGAGTAATTGCAAGGCATCGTCACGTGCAACGGTCTCGATTGCAGGTGCAGAAGCGGCATATGCCAATGCGACCACTTGCAGTGATTGACAGGCGCGCTTGCACACGATGTCGAACCACGAAGGCATTGCTTCCTGAGGCGCACAGGATTGGTGTCGACGCAGAGCGCCGGCTTCATTCTGTTTCGCGATCGCGACGGGACGGCGATTCGGATCAGCGTTCGGGAGGGTCACTCCGCGTGTTGCGGAGCTAGAAGATCGTCCGTACACATCGACAAAAATCTTCCTTTTCATAACGCCTCCGATCAGTCCCGATTTAAAACAATTGATTTATACAAATGACTATATTCTACGCATCACCTGATTGCACCTTGGGGCTTTCCCGGAGACGCCGCCCTGGTTGAAGAAATTACGCATTAGGTCGATCCGCCGCCTCCATGCGCCCTCATGCCGGCGTGAGCGACATCATTCCCGCATCGCCTAGTCAGGCATCCCGAGTTGGGCCTTTATGCCGCCACAATGACAGCGCCGCCGCGTGATCGGGATGGGCAATGCGTTTGGCGTGGAGTACCCGGACAGCCCAGGCGTCGACTCGCATGGGCCGGTTGGGCCGGCCAGGTCAAGACTGCCTCTTGTTCTGCGAATCGGGCAGACTCTTCTGCGACGTACAGTCCGTCCGCTGTTGAAGTAGCAGTACAACATGCGTTCGTTTGTACCTTTCGCCGTGGCGGTAGCGTCGACACGTGCACCTGCGAGGCCGAACTATTCATTCAAGACCGAGCAAGCGTCAGAACCTCTTCCGTGTGTTCACCGAGAAGCGGAGCGCGTGACCTTATATCGATCGACGCTGCGCTGAAACTGACTGGAAAATTCATGTAACGGACGGTACCGAAATCTGGGTCTTCGAAATCGACATATGCGTGATTGTGTTTCACTTGAGGATCCTGAAGGAACTCTTCGAGTGTATAAATGGGGCCAATCGCAATACCCTTTTCAGCCGCACGGGCTAAAACTTCGTTGCGCGTCATTTCACTAGCTCGCCTGCTGAACTCGCGCCACATATCTCCGCTTCGCTCGACCCGCTGCGCTACCGAATTCCAGTCATCGTGCCCAATCAAGTCCTCTCGCCCAAAAATGCGACAGGCCGCCGAGAAGTGTTCGTCACTCTGTATATGACCGATTACCCATCCGTCCCGCGTGCGAACGGGGTGGTGAATATCCAGCATTGCTGTCTTTCCTCCTTCGCCCGATTGGAAGGTGTTGATGTTGTCCATCATTCCAATCCAGGAGAACGTATTCAGTAAGGACGCGTCTATGCGTTGGCCCAGCCCTCCAACCCGTTCTCGTTGAAGCAGGGCTCCAAGAATCGCGCTGGCCGTGATTGTTGCGGCTGTTTTGTCCACAATCAGATTTCGAATTGGCTCGGGATTACCTCCCCGCCCTTGCACGTACATGATCCCGGTCATTCCCTGCAAAAGGTGGTCATAGGCAGCGTTTGATGCATACGGGCCTGACGTGCCGAAGCCGGAAATAGCTGCGTAGACGAGCTTCGTATTGATGTCCTTCAGTCGATCGTATCCCAATCCAAGTCGCTCCATTACCCCTGCACGATTGTTGTGAATCAACACATCAGCGGTAGCAATCAGCTGTTTGGCAATGTTAAGATCGTCTGGCGATTTCAGATCTAGGATGACACTCTTCTTTCGTCGGTTGACCATCATGAAAAGCGCTCCCATTTCTTTGTGAAACGGGCCTACCTTCCGCAATGGATCACCGCCGGGCGGCTCAATCTTTATCACTTCCGCGCCCATGTCTCCCAGGATTTGCCCTGCGATTGGCGCCGAAAAGAGTGAACCCAGCTCTATCACGCGCAGTCCGGCACACGGCCCGTCCTGCTTAGGTTGATCGTTCATACTGGCTCCATGTGTTTCGGTTGTCTACCGACTGATAAAACTCAATTGCTTGTAATCAGATGCTTGGAATGCTGCCCGGCGAAGCGCCACCCAATTGAGACAATGAGCCGCGGAAGCCGAATCTATTCCGACCAGGAACACCGCCCGCGGCATGTCGCCACTACGCACGTCGACGCAAACACACATCGAGTCCAGAGGGCGCAAAGCTTGAAACGACCACCCGGACTGTCAATCAACAAGCAAAACCTGCTGATCAGATCCTTCAGAGAGAGGCGCCTCGACTACATGCGTGTGTAGTTTGGGCCGCCGCCCCCTCCCACGCGATCCAGACAATATTCGCGGCCTTCCGCGCGATCGATTTGCGATACCATTTTTCGCCCGTGCGTTTTCGCAACCGAGATCGACTGTGCTAACGAAAATCAGTCTATTAAGCGCCGCCGGAAGCTGACTCGTTCCCTAGGTGCTTCGGTTACTTCAGTGCGCGCAGTCCCATCATCGAACGTTGCTGATCAGGGATAGCTACGGGCTGACGTGTGTCGGAGTCGATCAGGACAAGAACGGTTGTTGCAAGAGCGACACAGTCGCCGTTCGAGAACACTCCCTGTATCAGCTTGCATGATGTTCTACCTACTTCTATGACGGCCGTGCCGATACGCACGAGATCGGGCCAATGAAGTCGCGAATGAACTCCATAGTCAACGACGCGGTGACAAAAGTTTGATGCGGCTCTTCAAGTTCGGCAATGAATCGTGAACGACCCGTTTCAAAATACGCGCCAATTGCGAGGTGGTTCACGTGGCCAATGCGGTCGGTGTCGGACCAACGCACCGTGTCCGTAGACCAATGTTCGTAACCGTCCTCATCCATTCGACGGGCAGGAAAACTAGGCATATTGCGGTTTCAGTAGGAGGGGGAAGGTTCCTAATCGCTATTTCCACACCAGTTTTGGAGCCGCGACTTTGAGTCGACTTTACGAGTAGCCTCGCTAACAAACCCTAAATGGAGGCGACCAGTTCGGGGACGACTGCAAACAGATCACCGACAAGGCCGTAGTCGGCGATCCCGAAAATCGGCGCCTCTTCGTCTTTGTTGATTGCGACAATGACCTTCGAGTCCTTCATTCCTGCGAGATGCTGGATCGCGCCTGAGATACCGACTGCGATATAGAGATCCGGAGCAACGATTTTTCCGGTTTGACCGACCTGATAGTCGTTCGGCACGTAGCCCGCGTCCACAGCGGCGCGCGATGCGCCTAGTGCCGCGTTGAGCTTGGCGGCAAGCGGCTCAAGCACATTCATGTAGTTTTCGCCACTGCCGAGGCCGCGCCCGCCCGAAACGATAATCTTGGCGCTCGTAAGCTCAGGACGATCGAGTTTTGTGACTTCGCGGCTAACGAGCTGAGAAACGCCGCTATCTGCTGCGGCTCCAATCACATCGATCGTCGCGCTGCCTCCTTCCGCTGCGACCGGGTCGAATGCAGTCATACGGACAGTGACGATCTTGATAGGATCTGCGGATTGAACTGTTACGAGCGCGTTGCCGGCATAGATCGGCCGCTCGAACGTGTCCGGGGAGATGATCGCGGTGATATCGCTAATCTGCGCCATGTCCAGTTTCGCTGCGATGCGCGGCGCGACGTTCTTGCCCGCCGCGGTAGTCGGCGCGAGAATGTGCGTGTAATCCTTCGCAAGCGAGAGAACTGTCGGTTCCAAGTTCTCGGCAAGCCCGGCTTCCAGTTGCGGCGCGTCGGCAAGCAGAACTCTCGAAACTCCTGCAATCTTTGCAGCTTCATCGGCTGCGGCCCGTGCGTTGTGGCCTGCAATCAATACATGTACGTCGGCATCGATCTTCTGCGCGGCTGCCACCGTGTTTAATGTCGCGGCCTTGACGCACGTGTTGTCGTGTTCCGCAATAACTAGAATCGTCATGTCAGTTCTCTCCGTTACAGCACTTTGGCTTCGGTCTTGAGTTTTTCAACCAATGTCTTTACGTCGGGGACCTTTACGCCTGCGCTGCGCGTAGGCGGTTCAGCGACTCTCAATGTCTTAAGGCGCGGCGTAACGTCAACCTCAAGATCGCTAGGCGTGGTCTTTTCGAGTGGCTTCTTCTTTGCCTTCATGATATTAGGCAGCGTAACGTAGCGTGGCTCATTGAGGCGCAAGTCAGTCGTGACTACTGCGGGCAGCTGGAGCGATAGAGTTTCTGACCCGCCGTCGACTTCCCGCGTGACCGTGGCATTGCCGTCGGAGATCGCGATCTTTGAAGCGAATGTTGCTTGCGGCATATTGGCCAGCGCGGCAAGCATCTGGCCGGTCTGATTAGAATCGTCGTCGATTGCCTGCTTGCCAAGAATCACCAGTTGCGGCTGCTCCTTATCGACAATGGCCTTCAGTAATTTTGCAACCGCTAGCGGCTGCAGTTCCTCGTTCGTTTCAATAAGAATCGCGCGATCCGCACCGATCGCGAGCGCCGTGCGCAGCGTTTCCTGCGCTTGGGCCGCCCCCGCGGACACGACTATCACTTCAGTGGCTACACCCGCCTCCTTCAATCGCACCGCTTCTTCCACTGCGATTTCGTCGAACGGGTTGATGGACATCTTCACATTGTTGAGGTCGACCGCGCTCCCGTCTGATTTGACCTGCACTTTGACATTCGCGTCGACAACTCGTTTAACAGCTACCAGAACCTTCACTCGAACACCTCCAAAAAATGTGGATCGCAAGCTCTCCCGCGAATAAGGCAAAGCAACGCTAGGTAAAACGTTTCCTCAAAGCGACCTTGTTGATTTTCCCCGTCGCGGTGGTCGGAATCGCGTCTACGATCTTCACGGTATCCGGAGCCCACCAGCGTGCGATTCGAGGTCGCATGAATTCGATGATCTGCTGGGCATCAGCCTTCGCCGCTGCGTGCAACGTGACAATCAACATCGGCCGTTCTCCCCAGCGCTCGTCGTCGACTGCAATTACCGCAGCGCGTTCAACGTCCGGGTGTAGCATCGCAATCCTTTCGAGCTCTACGGAACTAATCCACTCTCCTCCGGATTTGATGACATCCTTCGCACGATCTACGATCTGGACATACCCATCGGAATCGATAGTCGCAACGTCACCGGTTACCAGCCACCCGTCAGCATCCAAGGCTGCACGGTCCGGATAGTTAATGTACGTGTGCGGCGTCCAGAGCCCGCGAACACGCAGGTGTCCAACTGCTCGACCGTCACGAGCTAGCTCATGGCCCTGATCGTCAACGATGCGCAGGCGCATTCCAAAAATCTCGCGCCCCGCTTTCTCGCGATAAGTCAATTTGGCGTCTGAAGGAAGTTTGTTGTGCTCCGGCTTAAGCGCCCCGCTGCTTGCGTTTGGTGCCTCAGTCATGCCCCATGACTGGGATACGTCAAGGCCATACCGTTCAGTTAGCGCCTTCATTAGATCCGTGGGAAGGGGAGAACCCGCAGAAAAGGCCTGGCGCATTGTGGAAAACCTCTTTCCGTTGCAATCGAGCCAATCAACTATGATGCGCCAGATCGAAGGCACACCCGCGGCACCTGTTACCGCCTCTGCTTCGATCAGTTCGTACAAGCTCTCTGGCCGCATATCGCGCCCAGGGAATACGACCTTCGAGCCGGTCAATGGGCCCATAAATGGGAAGTTCCATGCGTTCGCGTGGAACATCGGGGCGAGCGATAGCAAGACCTGTCGCTCGCCGTGCGGGCTACCAGGCATATTCGCTGACCCGATAAGCGACGAGAGCATCAATGAGCGGTGGGTGTACGTAACACCTTTGGGTGCGCCTGTCGTCCCAGACGTATAGCAAATTACAGCTGCCGACTTTTCATCGAACTCCGGCCACTCGTAAGACGCGTCACCTTCTTCCACCAGCTCTTCATACAAGACCACATTCGGGATTTTTGCCTCCGCGAACTCGCCCCGGGCACCCATTGCCACGAATGTCTTGACGTTCGTTAGTCGCTCTGCAATTTGTTCAACGATCGGAAGCGTGGCACCGTCAAAGAAGAGGACGGAATCGCATGCGTCGTTGATGATGTAGTCGATCTGGTCGATAAAAAGGCGCGGATTGACCGTGTGAAGGGCTGCACCGATACCAGGGACCGAATAAAACAACTCAAAGTATCGAATAGTGTTCCAGGCGAGTACCGCCAACTTTGTACCATGGCCATAGCCACGAGCAATTAACGAGGACGCCAACCGTCGTGCTCGCAGCTCCGTTTGTGCATAAGTTTGACGGCAGATTTCCCCAGACGTGTCGCGGGCTACTACCTCGATTTCGCCGTGGCATCGCGATGCATACGAGAGCAAGCGTGGAAGGAGCAACTGCTCTTCAATGGGAACGCCACTCATCTACCGTCTCCTAAGCATTTTTATCTTTGGATCTCTATTCGCGGGTCTCTTATCGCAGGTCCTTTTGTGAGTAACCCAGCAGAGAACGAGCGATAATCAAACGCTGAACTTCACCCGGCCCTTCGTAGATATCGGAGATACGGGCATCACGGAACCATTTCTCCGCGAGTTCTGCCTCGGTCAAGGAGAAATTTCCGAGCAGCTCGAGACAGCCTTGGGTGATGCGGCGCGATGCCATCCCGCCCATCGCTTTTGCCGTTGAAGCCTCGACCTTGACGCCGCCTCGCTTGTCTTCCAGCCATTTCGCTCGCACGACACAAAGCCACGCAGCCTCGTACTCGGCCTCCAACTCAAGCAAGCGATCCACGATAGCCGACCGTCCGGCAAGTCCGGAACTGTATTCGGGAACGATTTCAACCTCAGCTAGCTTTTCGAGGGTGAAGTCCAAAAGCGCCCGCGAGGTTCCTAGCCCAAACGCGGCAACGATTGGTCTAGAGAAATTGAACACCTCGAAGACAGTCTTAAAATTCGCCTTGACGTGATTGAATGACGGCAGACGGCAATCCTGGAACACGAGGCCCGCGGTATCTTCCCCGCGAATGCCCATTTTTTTGACCTGGGGACCTACGGTAAATCCAGGCGTCCCTTTCTCAACCAAGAAGGTAGTCAGACTGAAATTGCCATCAGCGCCTTTTGCGCGCGCGAACAGCATTACTGCGTCAGCGTCCTCGGCATAGGTGATGAAAATCTTTTCCCCATTAATTACCCATTCATCTCGCGCTTCGTCGTAGATGGCTGTCGTGGTCACTCGCGACGGATCGGAGCCTGCCCCTGGCTCAGTAATTCCGATGGCAATCCGGGACTTTCCCCAACGCTCGATCTGCTCTGGGGAACCGACGCTCTCCAGTACATAATTTCCGAGGCTGATTTTCGGTACCCTCAAAGGGACAACGTCGCCACGGAACATTTCCATGTGCAGCAGCGCCTCTACAATAGCCTTCCCGCTGATCTGGCCGTCCATATCTAGCCGCTGCTCGAACGGGTCTGGCCGACCGATGGCCTCCTCTAGCTCTCGGGGCGGGACGACATTTTCATTCTTGTCGTAGAAGCGTGCATATTTACGAGCGAGCAAGGCCTGCTCTCTCGCTTCATCGACGAGTGCTTTATCGCCTTCTGACAGTTCAAAATCAATCATCTCTTATCTCCCAGATTTCTCGACGTATCCTAAATCCCGACAATTCCATCCAGCACCGACAGGGTCCTGACGTCGCGGTACCACATCTCGAGCGGGAAGTCTCGGGTGTATCCGTGCCCCCCGAGCATCTGCAAGCCCTCGTCAGCGATCCACATCGCGTTCCTACTCGCATATATCTGAGAAAGACGGGAAAAGCGGGAAGAGGGACGCTGCTGGTCGATCGTCGATGCGGCTCGCCAGTACATCCAACGCATTCCTTCAATCTTCATGTGCATGTCAGCTATGCGGAAGGCAATCACCTGCTTTTTGGCAAGCTCACTCCCGTGAGCGACGCGCTCTTTTGTATAAGGGATCACATAGTCCATTACCGAGGCGCTGACCCCGGTAAGGATGGCTGAGAGTGACGCGCGAGAGGCGTCTAACAAACGGTCAACGACCGCGCTTCCGTGACCGCCAAGGCGATTCCGCTCTGGCACGTACACGTTATCGAAGACAATTTCCCCTGCGGCAAGCCCACGCAAGCCGAGTGTTGCATGTCGGTTGCTAATCGTTAGGCCCGTACAGCCCGCGTCCACAATGAACGCTTCCTGTTGGTCGTTCAGTTTTGCCACGACTAGGAAATGCTGACAGTCGTCCACAAGAGGCACGAAGCTCTTGACTCCACTCAAGAGGTAGCCGCCTGTCGCCACTTGCGCAGTGGTTCGAAGGTTAGTTCGGTCGAACGCCGGGGTCGGCTCAACCAACAATACGCCCGCCGCATGAAATCTCTCCTCGGCAAAAACGGAACGGAAACGCTCGATCTGCTCCGGGGAGCCGAAATCGCGGATAGCTGCTGCAAAGCCTAACGACGATGCGACTGCCACTGCCGCGGAAGCGTCGCCTCGGGCAAGCTCCTCCAGGAGAAGTGCGCTCATCAGTGCACCGCCGGCTTCGTCCGTGCCGAGGCGGGACTGCGCCACACCGAGGGACCACAGAAGGTTCAGCGTTGAAGCGCTGAGCTTTGCCTCGTCGTCTACACCACGGGCGTTTGGCGCAAGTACCTCCGCAGCAAACTCACGGAGGGCCGATTGGGCGATAGTCTGGTCTTCGGAAAGCTCAAAAGAAATCATGGTCTCTCATCCGTGTCATCGGGTCGATCTGCTCGAGAAATGTGCCAGCGTGAGTCGACTATACGAGCCACTAAAACAAGCGTCAAGAACAACTGTATAAAACAAGTGTATACTTGCGTAAACCACTACCCCGGGCGGCCTTGGTCCTATCAACAAGCCGCTTTCGGGCTGAGGTCGATAAAGTAGAATGCTCTAACCACCTTGTTGGTGCCGACGGCCCACGACCTAGTCGATATGGATACTACTGACCGCATTAAACTCGCCGCCGTGCGACTGTTCGCCAAGTTGGGCGTCGAAGCCGTAACTGTCCGCGATATCGTGGCCGCGGCCGAACTCAAGAATCCAGGCTCGTTGAACTACTACTTCCGCTCCAAGGAGGAGTTGATTCGCCAAGTGATCATCGAGGCGATGGGCCAGGCCGACAAGTTATGGGGATCGCGGCTGGCAGAGATTGAGCGAAACGGTGGGCCGCGCTCACTGAGAGAGGTTGTGGAGGCGCTCGTAACATGGCCACTCTCGGAGCCCCTAGACGGTAGCATCTCTCATACTGCAAGGTTCCTTGGGATGGTACTGCAGTCACGTCGTCCGCAAGTTCGTGCGCTGACTCGTGAGATGAATTACAAAGAGTACGATCGCGCCGTTGCTTACATACGCGATTTCCTCTCGGATTTCCCGCCGGAAATAGTCGCTCAACGCGTGATCTTCTTCTTTTGGTCGTTGACTGGATTTCTCACGGCCTACGAGGCGTCAATTGACTCTGATAAGCATAAAGACTCGGCATGGTACAGAGTTGACCCGTTTCAAAATTTTGTCGATGCGATGGTGGGGATGCTTACCGCGCCCGTCGGTTCAACGAGAACGACACAACAGCGGAAGCGTCCCGAAGCGCCAGTGAAGTTATCCGAGGGACGCATCACTTGAACGCGCCCCAATTAACATGGATCAGCGATGCAAACCGGACGCCAACATCTGCCCACATTCTTGAGGGCAGTTGAACGCCACCCGTAGCCAAGGAACAGCATGCTCGTGCGATAGAGGCGACGCACGCTTTCGACCTTGTCTTGGGCGTATCTCACTTGAGTCGCGTTGATCGACGGCTTGGCCTCGAAGACAGCGTAGACGCTTTCGATCGGGATAACCTTCTGGCCGTTGTGCTCGAAAATCGGCGGGGTATATCCTCTTCGTCTTACAGACAGGCCTGCGTTGGGACCCCTACTACCTCGCGAGATCGGCTGCGGCAGCGGCATGAGTTGCTGGCGTCGCCTGCGTGACTGGCAGGAGGCAGGCGTCTGGGACCAGTTGCACGAGGTGCTGCTTGCGCGGTTACGTGCAGCCGACCAAATCGACTGGTCTCGCGTCATCGTTGACTCATCTTCAATCCGTGCTGTGGGCTCAGGTCAAAAACAGGACCGAATCCCACAGACCGCGCGCGACCCGGTTCAAAGCACCACCTCATCACCGAGGCGCAGGGCATCCCGCTCGCGGTGATACTGACCGGCGCCAACCGCAACGACGTGACTCAACTCCAGGCGCTGGTCGAGGCTATTCCACCCATCTGCGACAGGAGCGAACCATTTCGTGGCTTCACAACTTTCGCCGGCTACGCATTCGCTTCGAACAGCTCGCTTTCATCCACGAGGCCTTCTTGAAAATCGCTTGCTGCATCATATGCTGGCGACGGCTAAAAACGTCATTAGAGACGCCCCTTAGAGCTTGCCAGCCGCTTTCAATGCGGCTTCAAGGGTTTTGAGAGGAATCACCAACGGAATCGGAAAACCATCCGGCACGCCGATCAGGCGCTCGGCCCCGCGCGCTTCGTACCACTTTGTGGCGCGTTCGGTTTTGGCGTCGATGAAGAGCGCAACGCCGCCGACCTCGCCGGCGACTTTGATGCATCGAAGACTGGCCGCAAGCAGCAGCTGGGTACCAAGGCCCTCACCATGCAGGCTTGCGTCGGTGGCGAGGCGCGCCAGGCGAAAGCCCGGTACCGCGTGTCGCGGCAGACCCTTGCGAGCGCTTTCCGGGGTCTGCTCATAGCGGGCGGAGGTCGGCGCAATCGAGTAGTAACCGAGCACGCGACGGGGCGGGACTTGCAGCAGCGGCGTCTATGGGTGCGCCTGCGTGAAAAGGGCGGCAAGGCGCACGCGATGCCCTGTCATCACACGCTTGAGGCCTATCTGCATGCGTATCTCGAACAGGCTGGCCTACGCGACGAGCCGAAAGGGCCGCTGTTCCGCACGATCGCGCGCGGCACCGGGCAGCTGAGTTCCACGCCGCTGCCGCAGGCCAACGCGTATGCGATGATCAGGCGTCGGGCGCTCGCGTTCGGGATCGGCACGAAGATCGGCAACCATACATTCCGCGCAACCGGCATCACCGCGTACCTGAAAAACGGGCACGCTCGAAAATGCAGCGGCGATGGCGAACTACGCGTCGACGCGCACCACGCAGCTGTATGACCGGCGCCGCGACGACGTCAGCCTCGACGTGGTCGATCGCATCCGTCTTTGACACACGCGGAGAACCATTGATTGAGCAACTGAGCTCTTGCTCAAAACCTCAACGATTTTTAGTTACGCGACTCAAGTAACGGTTAAATGCCATATCGTCCTCTCCAAAGGACTGCACGACGCTGCGATCCACCCACCAGATCAGCCGCTCTAGCACGGCGCGCTTGGATATCCCGTAATGCGCCTCCAGACGCTGGAGCGAAAAAATCTCGCGGCCGTTCATCGTCACCACCAGCCGCTTGTTATCCGATTCCGCCTCGTCCGCCGGCGGCACGGGCTTGGCCAACACCGCCGAGGCAGCGGGAGGCTCGCCCTCGCTCGCCATACGGCCGCGTGGCTTTGCGATCGCGCGACGAGCCATCGCCAATTCTTCGCGCAGCCGCTCACATTCGAGCACAAGCTCGTCATACTCATTTTTCGTTACGGTAACGGGTTTTTTGTCCGTCTTATGACGTGCCCGAAAGGCGGCCTGACGCTGGGCGTTCGTCATGGCGTCGAGCTTCCGCGGCCGGCCCCGACCTCGCTTTTCTGTTACAGGTAACGAAATATTTTTATCGGCTGCCATGCTTCGCCTCTGTCTGTTTGGAGCTTCAATTTTGAGTTACGAATAACGATAAATCCAACCGCTGCATGTCGCCGCGTATTCGTATTACTTTAAATGACACCCCTGTGGGGAGGCGTTATGACAAAATGGCACCACTCACGATGATTATTCGGTACACGTGCTACTATTAGTCGTGGAAACCTCGTTCATTGAGTGCGCGATGAAAACCCTCGATGTGTCACAGGCCACCGCCGCCGCCCAGGCCGGTGGCGTGCTAAATGCCATCCTTCGCGCCGACGGCGGCCAGTTCTTCATCGAGCTGGAGACACGCACCGCCGGCACTGCTGTGCTGGTCACCTCGAACAATCGTCGGCCGCGCGCGTTTCGTAACCCGGTCAAGGCGCTCGAGGTGATCCGCGCGCTCGGTTTGCAGAATGGGCGATTCTCGCTTGAAGCGTGGCGGCCCGACGAAGCTCAAATCGATCGGCAGAGCCGACCCGATCGCGCCGAAGCCATGAAGCAGACGCACTCGAACGCGGCCGCATATGAAAAGTGGTTTCGTGAACAGGTGCAGGAATCGTTAGACGATCCGCGGCCGAACGTGCCGCATGCGCAGGTGCAAAAGGAGATGGCCGACAAGAAGGCCGCGTTGCGCAAGCGGCTCGCAGGCGGCGAGGCTGAATCTTGATCGTCGAGTGGCGTGCGAAGGCGCGCGAGGACCGCAACAACATCTTCGATTACATCGCCGAGGACAACCCCGCAGCCGCGCTCGAACTGGACGACCGGATAGAACAACAGACGGACGCCCTGCCTGAGCATCCCGAGCTATACCGCGTCGGCCGCCGCCGCGGCACGCGCGAAATGGTGTTGGCGCCCAATTACGTGCTCGTCTATCGGATCTTGAAGCGAACCGGCATTATCGAAATTGTGCGGATTGTGGGCGCGCGGCAGAACTATGGAAGGCGAGCGAGGCGATGACGAACGGAAGCATCAATCTGGGCGACGTGGCGGCTCGAGCAAGCCATAGCGCGGTCCCTCGCCTTTAACTTGTCCTGTCGTTCGATCCCGACAAGGCGGGCTTCGCCCCAAGTTAGAGTTACTGCCGGAGCTCGACGATAACGCCGTTCTCATCGCGATATGTAATGTGTGCGATGGTCGCCAGCACTGCAAGTAGACTCTCGAAGTGAGATTGCACATCCCCCTCGTGCGCATCCTTCTCCTCCCACCGCAATATCATATCGGCCGCTGCGAAGGAGGGGGTCACGGTGAGAAGCCGGTCAACGCGATGTCTGTGCCACAGCCGTTTCAACTTTGTCGTTGCATCAGTTTGCCAATCGCCCGTCAGCACGGTATCGTCCCCGCGACGGCCAAAGCTACCAGCCATTGTCTGGGACCGTGGCATATCGCGGCTCGTAACGTTGCGTCTGGCAGCTTGGGCATGTGCGTCAGCCAGAGCTTGAGCTTCTGCCTGCGCCTCCTTCATCAGTTGCCCGGCGCGCGAGTTGAACAGCCACTTTCGCCCTTCGACAGACTCACTGATGAAGGATCGGATTTTGGTCCAATCCACCGTGCGATCCAACCTCCAGGCTTCCAGTTCGATCGCAGGCGTCTGCATGTAAGCGAGTTTTCGGAGCTTCTCGTCGTCCACAGGATGCTCGACTGCGACTTCGATGATTAACTGTCTGTCGTGCGTTGTGACCACCGCGTCGGCCACGATTTCACCCAAACGGACCTCGAGTCGAGGCCCAGCATAAAGGACCGCGCGCCCCTTCAAGCAACGTTTTGCATGACCAACATAGGGGCCAACGTTCACCCTCGCCTCAACAACGAGATCAGGAGTGCGAATTACATCTCCTTCGAGGATTACTTGTTTGACGGCCTTATGCAGTGCCGTCTCAGCTGCGTGCAGACAATCCGCTGTGGATAGGTGGGCAAAGTGCCACGCGGTTTGGTTTCCCTGCTTGGCAATCACACGTGAGCCGCAGGCAACGCAGCAGCACTCACATGCTTTCCCGCGTGGAACCTCTGAAACATGCACGAGCTTGCCCGATACGTTCAGCGCGAAGACCGCGTCTTTCGCCCGTCCATCTCGCGGACTCGGGCGAGCAGACCCCATCGAAGTGATGCGCATTAGTCAAGATCTCTGGTCAGAAACGGAACCTGCTGCGCTATCGTTTGATGACCCGTTGCGCCGCGCGCTGGATCGCTTCCATCTTTCGATGAAGATCTCGCTGCCTCTTGTTAAGCGGCCGATCTCCTGCCGCATTCGGAAGGACCTGGCGCGCGGGTGATTGCACTACAGAGTTATCGAGTTTGTCTATCGTAAGCGCAGTTAGCACGCCCTTTGCCGCTGGTGATAGCGGTAGCATCGCCATCAGGGCAAAGTTGGCCGGAGTAAAGAACACCCGCGCTGCCTCGCACTCTTCGAGGATTCGTCGTGCGTCTTCTGGCAAATGGACCGATTCGTTGAATAGTTTCTGCAGCCCGGCGATGTCGACGGCTTGCGGATTAGCAGCGAGCAAAGCATCTGCGCGGCGCCAGAGCGACGAAATCCGTTGCTCCGAGAGCGATAGCGCAGTCGAGCCGCGGATAGTGCCCTTCTCAACTTCCTTGTAGCGCGCGGCCGAACGGTTGCTTGCCAATCCAGCCGCTATCAGATCGCGGATTTCAGATTCTGAGCGTTCGACTACGTCAACAACTGCCATGCTGGCGCCACCGCTGATTCGGCGCCGAAGTTCCCTGTCCGCCTCCGGACAACCTGCTGCAAACGCAGCGACGCGGCGGACCCAATTTTCCGCCTCGTGGTACGCGGCGCGTACAACACGTTCCGTTCTTTCAAGCGCCGGTCGATCAAGAAGGATCGGCAGCATTGCCTCCCGACGTCGCGACTCGGACAACTTGAGCATCTCCGCCGTGAACTTCGACGAGAACTTGTCCTTGTCGGCGCCGCAAACGTGTCCAATGTTGGAGACTGTGCCGTCTTCGAGCTCGATGATCACCCCTGCCTTGTGCGGCGTGCCGCAATTCGTCAAGGCACAGTGCGTTTCGGACGCGAAGCCATACGGCCAGATAACGCGCCGAAGCCCGATCTGCGCGGGATTGACCTTCTCGACGTAACCAGGCAAATTTCGGAGTTCCCCTGGCGTTCTAATTGTGCGGCAGAGTTGATCAATGTCGATTGGCATATGCTTGATAGTCGAGTAGCGAGATCGATCGCGAACGCCCAATTCTTAAACAGAGATAGTCCCCAAGAATTGGCAGCGCGAATGACTTATCGCGGCGGACCAACCTGCCACCTGTTGCGCGCGCTACAGGCGGCAGGTTCGGCTGTCATCACACCGGCGCGCTATCGCAACGGCAGCGAGAGAAGGTTGTCCGACTTGCGACCATCGGCGACGGTCTGGACATATTTAATACGGCCGTTGCTATGCACATGCACCCAAGCTCCCGTGCGTCCGGGATTTACGTCTGGGCACCAAACCCGATCTTGATCGTAGTTTTCGATGAAAGCCACCATCTGCTCACGGGATGAACGCGCGGGCTCGCCAACGGTTTTTCCGTCGACGATTTTGATCCACCACAGATAGGCGATGTGTTCGTGGCTGCTGCCACCAGACATCTCTCTCGCTACACATTTGTACGTCGTTTTTGCAACCATGGGTTTTCGCTTCCTAATTCGCAACGTAAGAAGCCGGGGCTATTGTTGCCCCGGCTCGCTATACAACTCCGTTGTTAAACGGACGGCCACGACCGGCAATGTTCACAAACCGTTTCGGGACGACCTCGACGGAAGCGTACATATGCGCGGACATGGACAGGCTTCGGAAAATGGCAGACTTTCGCCATCAACTGCTCCTATCTCAA
>JFHF01000043.1 GCA_000648925.1 Caballeronia jiangsuensis | reverse complement strand
AGTCGTGCGCGTTTCTTTGCGCGTTCCACTTCAGATCGGCGTCGGGCAGCGTGACGCCCAAGATCTTCGCCTGCTCGACGGTCGCATCGACGAACTTCTGGCGCAGGTCGTCGTTCGAGATGCGCTTGATGCCCCAAGCGAAGGACTGGCCGCTGTGGATCGAATCCTTGTCGCTCGGGCCGAACATCATCAGCACCGGCCACCACCAGCGGTTCACCGACTGTTGCACGAGGTCCTTTTGCGCCTGCGTGCCCTTCATCATCGCGAGCAGCGCGTCGAAGCCCTGGCGTTGATGGAACGACTCTTCCTTGCAGATGCGGATCATCGCGCGGGCGTACGGCCCGTAGGTGCAGCGGCACAGCGGAATCTGATTCATGATCGCCGCGCCATCGACCAGCCAGCCGATCACGCCGACATCGGCCCAGGTGGGCGTCGGATAGTTGAAGATGCTCGAGTACTTCGCGCGCCCGGCGTGCAGCGCGGCGACGAGTTGATCGCGCGAGACGCCCAGCGTTTCGGCCGCGCTATAGAGATACAGGCCGTGGCCGCCTTCGTCCTGCACCTTCGCGAGCAGAATCGCCTTGCGCTTGAGGCTCGGCGCGCGGCTGATCCAGTTGCCCTCGGGCTGCATGCCGATGATCTCCGAGTGCGCATGCTGCGAAATCTGTCGCACCAGCGTCTTGCGATAGGCCTCGGGCATCCAGTCCTGCGGCTCGATCTTGCCGTCGGCCTGCATCACCGCGTCGAAGCGGGTTTGGTCGGGGGATGAGGCGGACGGGTCCGCGTCAGTGGCCTGCGTGGGGCTCGGGAGGTCGAGGGATTGGGTGTACATGCGGGGCTCCGCCGTCTTTTTTGAGATGCGATGGAGCGAGTATAACTATTAACCGACCGGACGGTTGATTAATTTTGCATGCAACTATTCCGACATGAATAGCATCGCGTTAACCCGAAATTATCCGTCTCACGAATGATTTGATCACACGCAAAAAAGCCCAGCCGTGAAAACGGACTGGGCAAAACCACCGGTTAGCCGGCGGCGGAGGTTGCTTCACGTTCGCGCATGCCGCGCCGAGAAGCGCATTTCGAATTTCGTATCCAATCGACCAAAAAGGGGCATCACAGATGCCGATGGCCGACCGTCATGAACTGCTTTATTGCCCGACGAACACACCCTGCGGATCGACGCGCTTGCTCGCACGACCCGATTGCGACGCTGCGCCCGTCGACGATCCATACCCTTCCGCCTGCGCCTGAGCGACGCGCACATCGGCGACGCGCGTTTCGGCTACCTGAAGTCTTGCCGGGTAAGACGCATCTTCCGCCATAGGCGAATAACCGGCCTTCTGGAGCTGGACGAGTTCCCCGCGGACGTCGGCGCGACTCACAGGCGCGCTCGATTGCGCGAAGGCTGCAACCGGTGCGGACAAGACGGTGGCTGCGAGGACTGCATTGACCCATGATTTCATGATCGGCTCTCTCTATTGTTCGATGAAGCCCGGCGCGCTCGAAGTCTTGAGACATGCCAGGCGGACGACCGAAGTGTAGGTGCACAGCCGTCGATGATCATTCACCGGTACAAAGAAGCATCTTTACGAAAGTCGTAAAGAACGGGCGAACTATCATGATGCAGATAATGCAGTGCAAGGTCGATACGGCGCGAGCAGAGACCCATGAACCTGTCTTCGACGCCATTGCACAGACACTTCCACGCAATGCAACAATGCTTCGACGCAATTATTCCTATATCGACAAAGATCATTCAACGGAAACGAGAATGATCTTCAGAGAACTCGTCTTTACACTCCGTTCACAAGCTGCTTAACACGAAACCAGCAGCACGATCAGATATCCGAATCGGAGGTAGTCAACATGAAGACGTTCATTTCCGCAGTCGCAGTCACCGCTGCTCTCGCCGTTCCTGCACTTTCGTTTGCGCAGCAGGCCGATACGCCGGTCACGCGCGCTCAGGTGCGCGCCGAACTCGTTCAACTCGAAAAGGCCGGCTATAACCCGAATATCAGCGACCCGTCGTATCCGTCGAACATCCAGGCAGCTCAAGCCCGCGTGAGCGCCGAGCAACTCGCTCAGGCGCCGGTCCAATCGAGCGACTATGGCTCGGTCACCAACGGCTCGTCGCAGTCGGGCCGCACGACCGGTACGCAACCGCGTGCGCTCGGCGCCTACTTCGGCCAGTAAGCAGACAGCATCGCCGACCGATTTCGGTTGGCCATCTTGCAAGAGGGCGACATCCGTGCGATGTCGCCCTCTTGCGTTTTGCATGCGAAATGCTTTGTGCACGATGGCATTTTGCATTCGGCATGTTTGATACCGCGCCGCGGCAGCCGATCGTCGCATCGAGTCCGCGGCGATTCAAACCGACGTCGCGCCGACAACGAAGTGCGCATGAGCGCTCGATGTACGCCTCGCGTCATAACCTGACTGTCTTCCGCGCCTGCATTACCCAACGAGCCCTTCAGGGTGATCGATCTCTTCCGCCTGCATCAACTACCCAAAGGCTCCCCTAAAGCGGCTTCCTGGGGGAAGCACGTTCATCGCTCTCACCTGCCGCCCGAGTCCGTGAAAAGGCCGTCCATCGCGTCATAAAAGCAAATTCGATCGCGGCCATACAGCCCGTCGATAACCCATATCGCCGCGTGGTTCGCGCCACGTATCGACGCCATCGATAAGGCCTATCGATGCGGCTTTATGGACACCGCGTACACGATGTCTATGATCCGCAGGACAGATGCGGCCCGATGCAGGCCGCCTCACCGCAAGCGAAATAGCCGCGAAGCCCCGACGTGCATAACGTCGCTTCACACGGCCTCGCAAAACAGAGATACAAGGAGACAGTCTTGAGCTCACCCATCGCCTTGCGCGTCGATCAATTCATCGATACGCGCGCCCTCTCTTCCTTTCAGAAACGCATCCTGTTGCTGTGCTTCCTGATCGTAGCCATCGATGGTTTCGATACCGCGTCGATCGGCTTTATCGGGCCGGCCTTGCGCGAGCAATGGCATCTCACCGCCGCATCGCTTGCTCCGCTCTTCGGCGCGGGACTCTTCGGTCTGATGGCGGGCGCGCTCGTGTTCGGCCCGCTTGCGGATCGTTTCGGCCGCAAGGCGGTGCTCGTCGGATCGGTCGGCGTGTTCGGCGCGGCGAGCCTCGTATCGTGTTTTGCGCCGGATCTCGCTTGGCTCATCGCCTTGCGCTTCATCACGGGCCTCGGGCTCGGGGGTGCGATGCCCAATGCGATCACACTCACGTCCGAGTATTGTCCGAGCGAGCGGCGCTCCGGCCTCGTCACGCTGATGTTCTGCGGCTTCACGGTCGGCTCCGCACTCGGTGGTCTCGTCAGCGGGCAATTGCTCGCGCAAGTGGGATGGCGCGGCATTCTCGCCATCGGCGGCGCCGCTCCGCTGCTGCTCTTGCCCGTTCTCATCGTCGCGTTGCCCGAATCGATGCGTTTTCTGCTCGTCGCGAAGCGTGGGGCCGACGCGCGCAACGACGAACGCATCGAGCATATCGCTCGAAGCATCGATCCTTCGCTGCCCGTCGGTACGCGCTTTCAGGCGGGCGAAGCTCCGATGAAGTCATCGGTGCGCGCGCTGTTCGCGCCGGACGTGCTCGCGGGCACGCTGCTCTTGTGGGCCACATTCTTCATGAGCCTCCTGATCGTCTATCTGCTGTCGAGCTGGATGCCCACGCTTCTGTCGAGCAATGGCCTGTCGCTGAGGCAGGCGTCGTTCATGAGCGCGACGTTCCAGATCGGCGGCACGGCGGGCGCGATCCTGCTTGGCCGGCTCATGGATCGCCGCGAACCGCATCGCGTACTGTCGTCGGCATATCTGGTCGCGGCGGGCTTCATCGTGATGTGTGCGTTCGCGGGCGGATCGGTGCCGATGATCGTCGTAGCAATCTTCGGCATCGGCGTTTGCGTGAGCGGCGGACAGGTCGGCGGCAATGCGCTGGCCGCAGGCTTCTATCCGACCGGCAGCCGCGCAACGGGTGTCGCGTGGGCGAACGCGGTAGGCCGCAGCGGATCGGTGACGGGCTCGCTTCTCGGCGGCGTGATGCTCGGCCAGCAGTTCGACTTTCGCACCATCTTCCTTCTGCTCACGGTGCCGAGCGTCATCGCGGCGATCTCACTTGCGATGCTGGCGCGCGAGCGCCGCCGTCAACGTTTCGACGCCGCTTCGACTGCGATGACCGTGGCTGAATGATGCATCAAGCATATTGAATGCAAAGCGCCGGAAGGCATTTTGCATTCATTGCCCTTCGCCGCGTTCATGCGATTCCAGAAATAATTCCGTCAGCACCGTGCGCAGCCAGCGATGGGCGACATCGTGATGAAAGCGCTCGTGCCAGTGCTGCTTCACTTGATAAGTCGGCACATCGAAGGGCAGTTCGAACAGGCGGATGCCTGCTTCATCGGCGATCGGTTCCGCGAGTCTGAGCGGCACCGTCGCGAGCAGATCCGTGCGCGCGATGATGTTGGCGAGGCCCAGATAGTTCGGCAGTTCCAGCACCGCGTGACGCTCGACGCCAAGCTGCCGCAACGTGCGGTCGACGACCGAATGCCCCGTGCCCGAAGGCGTCACGACAATATGCCCTTCGGCGAGAAATGCATCGAGCGTGGGCGCATCGGCGGCATTCTGAATGCGCGGATGATGCGCCGCCACCATGCCGACGAAATGCTGCATGAAGAGCTTCTGCTGATAGAAGCCCGCTTCCAGTTGCGGCATGAAGCCGACCGCAAGTTCAGCCTCGCCCGATTCGAGCAACTGTGGCGTCGTGTCGTCGATATGCAGCACGCGAATGCGCACGCCCGGCGCAATCGCACGCAGCCGCTTGAGCAACGTCGGCAGGAGCACGATCTGGCTGATGTCGGTCATCGCGATGCGAAACACCTGCTTTGCGGTCTCGGGATCGAAACACTTGCGATGCTTCGAAAGCGCGTCGAACGAAGCGAGCAACGTGACCGTGCGCTGATGCAGGTCGCTGGCGAACTGCGTCGGCTCCATCCCGGCCGACGAGCGCACGAAAAGCGGATCCTGATAATGCTCGCGCAGCTTCGCGAGATTGAAGGAGATCGTGGGCTGCGACAGCCCGAGATTCGCCGCGGCCTGGGAGACGCTGCGCGTCGCGTGGATTTCGGCGAACACCTGGAGCAGCCTGATGTCGATGTCGGTCATCGGATCATTGTAGTCACGGCCCTTCGTGCACGAAAGCGCGAGGAAGGACCATGACGGACCCGACAGACTAGTTCGCCGGAATCGTGACCACCGGCGACTTCGTGGTGTCAGTGACCTCCGCGAGCGCCATCAGGTTCTGCACGACCGTGAACGCGTATTTCGAATCGAAGTCTCCGCGATCGATCCAGTAGTGCGACTCGTCGTAGAGCACGCTCACATACGCATCCCGCGGCACCTTCTCGCCCACCTTCACGACGATGGTCGGCCGCGTCTCCCCACCGATCAGCCCGATGCCCGGCTTGGTCGCGCCGCTGTCCACTTGCGCGTCGGGAACCGCGATCTGCGCGCCGAGATCGGTAAGGATGCCAAGCACCGAGCGCGTGACCATCGGAATGCGGTTCTGATCCGACGATTGGCCATAGATGATTTCGTAAGTCTTCATTTTCGGTGAGAGGTGCAAAAGCCTTCTAACGAGCGTTAGATCGTCGACCACTTCCTTGTTCGACCCGCTGCGCGTCGCGCCGAGCGTGATGAACACACCGCCCTTGTCGGCGCTGTTGCCCTTCGCGCTCTTGTCGGTCTTGCCGCTCTTGCCGGCCTTGTCGTCATCCGTGTTGCGCGTTTCGATGTTGAGTTCGCCCGCCAGTTGCAGCCTGCGCAAGGCCTGTAGCAACAAGAAGAACTCCGGTGATCCCGATGCATTCGGCCCACCCAGCGCGTTGCCATTCTGCAAGCCGCTGATCGACTGCGCGGTGATGCGCAGCAACAGGTCTATCGGAATGCCGCTTTCCGCGAGCGGCATCACGAGCGTCGGCGAAAGTGGACGGATGTAGGCGCTCGCGTAGGCATCGCCGGTGGTCGGCGTGAATGTGAAAGTCGGATGATTGGAGTACGAGACGCTGCCCGTCGCTTGCGCGTAGTTCGGTTGCGCGCCGGAGCCGGCATTGAGCACGACGCCGCCCGTGGTATCGAACGTATACGCGGCGATGATGCTGCTCACGGTGAGAAACGACGGCGCGTCGGCGAAGCGCAAACCGACAATCGCTGCAAGAATTTCTCGCTTCTTCGCATCGCCGAGCGCCCGGGCGTAATCCACCTGATCGGCTTTGAGGCGGCCCGGGCCGATGCCCGCGCAGCCTGCTGCGAGAATGGAGACGGAGAGTATGGCAATCGATAGGGCTTTCCTTGGCATGGGTCTGTATGAAGGTGATGAGGAGGATCGTCGGCGCGCGGCCGCGGAACATCCGGGCCACCGCCGCAAATTTCATACCTTTGAGCGCAAATCAACGGCCGAGACCGGCGCGAACGACCTCATCCGGCGCGTTGCACGCCGGTTTATCGAGAGTGCCGCGACCCGAAGTGCTTCGTCAGGCCGCAAGCAAGATCAGCCTACGAAGCGCCGTGTTGCTGCGCTTTCGACTGAGCGTGGCTTTCCTGCGAAGGCCCCTGAGCGATGTGACGGTTCGCTTCCTTATGCTGCGCGACGAGCTCTGCGAGCCGGTCCTGCGCGAAGCGCGGACCGTCGTCACGTGCGAAAGCCGGTGCGGCAAGCGTCGCTGCCGCAAGGACGATGACTGTGGCGAAAGGCGTTCTTTTCATGATTCACCCCGCGATTGAATGCGGCATGCCCCGATCGCCGCCGCCCGACTAGCATCGCACAACGGCGTAAAAGCTGCGCGGCGCGCGCTCGCGGCGCGTTCGGCCGTTTTTTGCAGGCAGTATGCAAAATGCAATCGCGCGTGGCGGGCAACGCGCTGAATGAAACAATCGGCGGGAATCAGCTCGAACGCGTCAGCGCACGGCTTTCTCGCTCGCCCTCAAATCAATTCAGGAATCCAAATAACATGCTGGATTGGATGTGTCGAACATTAGTCACTGGGAATGCGTCGGTTTTCAAAGAAGGCGACGCCGTCGTCGAGCGTGCGACCCGCCAGCTAGCTCTCGTCGAGCTCGAACTCAACGCTCGGATAATCCTGTAACCGCCCATTCACCTCCGCTTCGCGCTCGCTCGTGAAAAGGCCGTCGAGAAAATCGAACGACAGCCTGCCGGCGAGCGCCTTCAACGCAAGTTCCGCGCTGCGCTTCGGCTCCGTGGCGATATCGCCCGAATCCATGCACGCGCAAAACTGTCCATTCCTGGAATCCATCGCGCCGATGTCGATCACCTTGCCATCGACGTTCTGTGCAAGCACGCGCTGCTCCACCGCGAAAAGCCTGAACGGCCGTTCGAAGCTCGCGGGCGGCTCGGGATTGCCGTCTCTGCTTTCACCATTGACCATGATGCGGTTCTCCGGTCCGTGTATCGATCGAAACGAAGCAGCAAGGGCCGAGCCCGCCGTCTTTGCATTGCAGCATCGACACGCCTTTCTGCGTGCGCTGCGCCGTCCTACATTGAACCATTGGGCACGCAATCAAAGGAGCAGTCACCGTGAACGGAACCATGAGCGGCAAGATCGCGGTCATCACCGGCGCGAGCCGCGGACTCGGACGCAACGCCGCATTGCAACTCGCGCATCAAGGCTGCGGCGTGATCGGCACCTACAACCGCAATGCGGACGCCGCGCGATCGCTCGTCGACGAAATCGCGAAAGCCGGCGGCAAGGCGGCCGTGCTGGAACTCGACGTCGCCCGCTGCGACACCTTCGCCGCCTTCGGGGACGCGCTCTGCAAGACGCTCGAAAACACGTTCGAGCGTGAGAACTTCGATTTTCTCGTGAATAACGCGGGCATCGGCATCCATGCGCTCTTCGCGGAAACAACGCCCGCGCAGTTCGACCAACTCGTCAACATCCAGTTGAAGGGACCGTTCTTTCTGACGCAGACCCTTCTGCCCTATCTGCACGAGGAAGGCGCGATCCTGAACGTGTCGAGCGGACTCACGCGTTTCGCGTTACCGGGCTTTGCAGCGTATGCCGCGATGAAAGGCGGGATCGAGGTGCTCACGCGTTATCTCGCGAAGGAACTCGGGCCGCACGGCATCACGGTGAACACCATCGCGCCGGGGGCGATCGAGACAGACTTCGGTGGCGGCGTCGTGCGTGACGATCACGACACCAATCGGTTCATCGCGGACAACACCGCGCTCGGGCGCGTTGGCTTGCCGGACGACATCGGCGGCGCGATCGTGGCGATCCTCTCGGACGGCAATCGCTGGATGACGGCGCAGCGCGTCGAGGTGTCCGGGGGAATGTTCATCTGAGGCAACGATTGCGCCGCGCATAAAAAAACCCGGACGCACGAGGCGTCCGGGTTTTGCATACAACATGCGTAATGCCTAATGCATCACGCAGTGAAGCGTCGCTTAGAAGCGGTGGATGATGCCCACGCCCGCTGCGAACATGCTGCGCGATGCCGACGGTGCGCCCTGGAAGCCATCGCCGATCGTCGCGATCGCTGCGCCCTGGCGCGGGGTCGTCGCCGCGTTGTTGTTCGGGTAGAACAGCGTATTTCCGTTCGCGCGCTGGAATGCTTCCAGTGCGTACAGACCCGTGCGCTTCGATAGCGAGTAGTACTGGGACAGGTTGAACTGATGGTACGAAGCCGCGTCGTTGATGCCGTTCGCCTTGCTCGCCCACGTGTAGCTGTAGCCCGCTGCGAAGTCCCATGCCGACGTCGCCTTCCAGTGCAGCACCGTGCCTGCCGTATTGAACACGGCTTCATCGGTAAAGCCGGAGTTCACGCCCGGGATGTACTGAACGTTCGTGTACGTGACGGAGATATCCCACGCGCTGTTGAACTGATAGCCGCCCGCAACCGCGAAGCGCTGCTGAGCCTGCGCGCGCTGATAACCCGCCGTCACTGCCGACACGCCCGGCTGGCCGCCGCCCGTCGTGCTCGTCGTATCGTTGACGGTGGTCGACTGACCGCTGTAGAAGCCGCCGCCGTTGGCCGCGTTGTTGATGCGCGAGAACGCCACCGCACCACCGATCGGACCTTGCTGATACTGGATCGCAGCCGACCACGTCGAGCCTTGATACACGCTGTCGGGCACACCCGCGAACGAGTACGAACCGCTCACCGTCACGCCGTAGAGCTTCGGCGACGTGTACACGACCGAGTTGTTCGCGCGGTAGATCGTGTCCAAACCGTCCAGATCGCCCGGGTGCGCGCCGAAGTAGCCGGTCAGCCAGTTCGTCGGGCTATAGGGCGAGAGCAGCGTGTAGTACGAGGTGTATTGGCGACCCAACGTGACGGTACCGTAGCCCGGGTTCGTCAGACCGACCCATGCCTGGCGGCCGAACATCGCGTTGGTGAACTGCTGTTGCCCGCTGTTGATGTCGAAGCCCGATTCCAGCTGGAAGATGGCCTTGTTGCCGCCGCCGAGGTCTTCCGCGCCCTTCAAACCGAACCGGCTGCCCGCCCAGATGCCCGACGCCATCTTGACGTTCGAGCGGCCCGGGGTCGACCTGTTCAGGTTCGTCTGGCTGCTTTGGTAGACGATCGAATCGTCGACGATACCGTACAGCGTGACGCTGCTTTGCGCGAATGCCGGCGCGGCGGCTGCAAACGCCGTGGCTGCGACGACTGCGGCCTTGGTCAACGTGAAACCCTTCATTTTTTCTCCTCAAGCGGTGGGCAATGACTTGCGTGCGAGTTCTGGAACCGGTGCCGCATTAGCGACTTCGTTATGTTTCAACTCGTAACTTTTATCGCTGGCAAGTGTATGGCTTACAGACCGAATGGGAAAGAAAGTCGCGCGTTGGTGTCGTTTTTTTTCACTGTCTGGTTAACCAGTATTTTCTGGCTTGCAGATATTGGGCAACCGGGCACGAAACTGACAACAGACTGACAGAAACGTGGCGCGTCGACGGCTCCGATGCGACCGTTCGATGACGTGCCGGACGGTTAAAAAGGATCGTCCGTTCGTGATAAAACGACGCGCGGCCCGGTGCGCAAGGCTTGCGCGCTTGCTGCATCTCAAGAGGCCGGTTGTACCGTTTGAAGTGGGAAGAAAGGAAGGCCCAAACAGAGGGCCGAGAACCGCTGACCGCGTACGCGCGTTATTCGGGCGACGAGAAGCACCAGCGCATCGCAAATATTTTGAAAGCTATCCGACGATGCCCCGACGCGAAAATGAACATCGGACGAACGCGGTGCAAGCTTGGTTCGCCCGATCGAACGGTCAGTGCTCGATCTTCGAGCGCAGTTCGCGCGCCGTTTCGAGCAACCCTTCATAGCCCGAGCGCGCGTGCGACGGCAGGTCCGGATCGCCGACGAGCGTGCCGAGCGTCTCGATGATGCTGTACAGAATCCCCTTCGCCGCGCCGGCCGCCATCTTGCCCGCGGCGTAGGATTCGTCGACGTGCGAAATGGCGGCATCGAAATGCTCGACTTCGGGATGCGCGTCTCCGATACCCGATGCGTCGTCATCGCGCGGCTTGGTCGGGTCGCTATTCATGATGATCGTCCTCCGTGTGTGGTCTCTGTCTTCTGTATAGCGCCACCGCGGGCAGCGTGCAATCGGCGCAACGCCACAGATCTCGGGATACGGGCTATTCCTGGATCGGCTGGATGAAGTGCACGCGGCGCGCATCGCCCGTGTTTCTGCCCGCGCCGTGCGGCACGCCGCACTCCGTCAGAAGCGCGCGCAGTTCGATGATCACCGGAAACACCTCGTGATTGTGGTCCGCGCCCTGCCGGTCATGCGCCTCCTGCTCGCGCTCGACGATCCATCGATCCTCCTTGAAGATGCGCTCGGTAAACCACACGAGCAGCGGCCAGGCGGCATCGAGCAGGCCGGGAATCTTCGGGCGGCGGATCGACAAGAGACCAAACGTGCGGTTCGTGCGCTGCTCGGCGTCGAGCGGCACATAGGCGATCCACAGATCCATCACCATGGTGTCGTCCTTCGTGCGGATCTTGAGCGTCTGGTACGGATAGTCGGTGCGGATCGTCATCACGTCCTTATCGCTATCGTCGGGCTTCGCGCCGCGCTTTTCCCCGAAAACGAGCGCCTCGCCGATGGGCTGCTTGCCCGCCTCGCGCGCGAAGATGTAGTCGACTTCGACCCAGTCGTCGCCGCGCCGTCTGCCGAGCGAACGCGCGCGCATGCTGCCCATCTGTCGCCGATGCAGGAACTGATGGTTCATGTCCATCAGGTTTTCGTGCATGAAGGAATAGTGGCACTTCACCTCGCGGCCGAAGCGGCGCGTCTTGTAGGCACGATCCGAGGCGGAGCCGAGTTCGGGAAACTTCGCGGCTTCGGCGCGCGCCGGGTCACCGGTGAATACGAAGACGAGTCCGCCGGCTTCGCGGCACGGATATCCGCGCACGCCATTGGGCAGGCGCTCGCGGCCGAGATAGGGAATATCGGTGCAGCGGCCGGTGCAGTCGTAGGTCCAGCCGTGATAGCAGCAGCGGATGGATTCGCCATCGACGACGCCCGCGGACAACGGCACTTGCCGATGCGCGCAGCGGTCCTCGAGTGCGAACACCTTGCCCGACGCGGTGCGCACGAGCACGATCGGATCGCCGGCGAAGCGCACGGCGAGCGTATGGCCAGCCTTCACCTCGCGCGACCATGCGAGCGGATACCAATGATCGGGATGAATGTCGACGCGGCGCAGATCGCGCGGCGGCCTCGTCGGGGTATCGACGGAACCGGCTTCCTGCTCGCCCTGCGGTAACGCTGCGTGCATGTACGACGCCTCCGTTCAAAGGAGATCGGATTGAGCGCCGCATCCACATGCGACGCAATGAACGACCATTCGCAGTCTACACGGCGACGATCATTTCGGCGCGTGCCGAATAGCCGGGCGATGCCCACGCGCGCACGTCACGTCGCCTGCCCGAGATGCGCGTGCAGATGATCGATGAGCGCGCGCACCTTCGGCGGCAGGAAGCGATTGGGCGGATAAAGCAGCCACACCGGACCCTGATAGGCGCGCGCCTGCAATTCCCAATCCGCGAGCAGGGCCTCCACGCTGCCCGACGCGAGCGCATCGCGGGCGGCGAATTCCGGCAGCGTCGCGATGCCGAGCCCGCCTTCGGCCGCTTCCAGCCGCGCGCCCGCATGATTGGCGATATAGCGCCCGCGCACCGCGACGGTCACCGTTTCGCCGCTTCGGGTGAAGCGCCAGCGATTGTCGTCGGCGGTTTCGCCGAGATGGATGCAATCGTGATGCGCCAGCTCGCGCGGATGCAGCGGCACGCCGCGTTCCCGCAGATACTCCGCCGCTGCGCACAACAGCCAGCGCACGCGCCCGAGCGGCCGCGCGGCGAGTCCTTGCGGGGGATGATTCGTCGCGCGGATGACGAGATCGACCTCGCTGTCGAGCGGATCGATGTCGTGATCGGTGAAGACGAGTTGCAGATCGACGTCCGGATATGCCGCGAGAAATGCCGGCACGAGCGGATGAATTACGGATTTTGCATACGCTGTCGGCGCTGACAACACGACGCGCCCCTGCGGCTTGCCCGACGATTGCCCCGCCGCATCGACCGCGCCCGATGCGGCCGCCGCCATGTCGCGGCAATGGCGATACACCTGATACCCGGATTCGGTCACGCGAATCTTGCGGGTCGAACGTTCGAGGAGACGTGTGGCGAGCGCCTCTTCGAGACGCTTGATCTGGCGGCTGACTGTCGATGGCGTGCTGCCCAATTGCCGCGCCGCGACCGAAAAATTGCCCGCATCGACGACGCGCGCGAATACGGCCATATCGGGCATGAGGTCGAAGAGATCGGCTGGATTCATTTGTGCGTTCGCGATCATAAAGCTGTGCGCCAGAACCGGATTATCGCTTCGCTCGCATCATTCGACAATGACGGCTATTCCTGACGGAGACGCCGCATGACCATCGAATCGTCCGCCCGACGCCTGCTTCCCCTTTCCGATCTGCTGCTCTTCGTCGTCGCGATGGTGTGGGGCAGCAGTTACGGCATCGTCAAAACCGCGCTCGCGTTCTCCCCGGTGCTCGCGCTGCTCGCATTGCGCTTCGGCATCACGTTCTGCCTGCTTGCGGTGAACCTGCGTCATCTGCGGCACGCGAGCGCGGCGACGTTGCGTGGCGTGCTCGTTCTCGGCCTGCTGCTGCTCTCGATCTTTCTCGCCGAAACATTTGGTGTTTTGCATACGCGCGCCGCGAATGCCGCGTTTCTCATCAGCTTGTGCGTCGTGCTGACGCCGCTCGTCGAATGGGCGATGCTCAGGCGGCGTCCCGGCGCGGCGGAGTGGCTCGCGGTCGGCGTGTCGTTCGCGGGCGCGTGGCTGCTCGCGGGCGATGGCACATTGTCCTTCGACTTCAATTTCGGCGATGGCCTCATCCTCGTGGCCGCCGTGCTGCGCGCGCTGTCGGTCTGCGTGACCAAGCGCGTGATGCGCGCGGCGCCCCTGCCCGCGCTCACGGTGACGGCGGTGCAGGCGGGCGTCGTCGCGTCGGGTAGCGCGGCGATCGCCCTGATGTTCGCGCCGTCGCAATGGCAGCCCTTGCCCGCACTCGCCGGTCACGGCATGTTCTGGGGCTCGGTGCTGTATCTCGTGTTCGCATGCACGCTATTTGCATTCTTCGCGCAAAACTACGCGATCGGGCGTAGCAGTCCGACGCGCGTATCCCTCTTGATGGGCAGCGAGCCCGCATTCGGCGCGCTCTTCGCAAGCGTATGGCTCGGCGAGCATGTGTCGATGGCGGGCTGGATCGGCGGCGGGATGATCGTCGCGGCATCGCTGATGGCGACCGTGCCGTGGCGCGGCGTGTTCGTGGCGCGTCCGGGCGAAGCGTGAACGCGCCGTGAAGGCGGACCGCTTTACGCCTGCTTTTCGAACACCACGCTGAAGTTATTGGCCGGCATCGCGACCGTCTCCACGAGTGTCAAGCCGGCCTTCTCTCCCAGCGCCGCGACCGCTTCCATGTCGCGCACGCCCCAACGCGGGTCGCGTGCGCGCAATTGCTGATCGAAGGCTTCGTTGCTCGGCGCGGTATGCGCGCCGTTGCGTCGATACGGCCCGTACAGATACAGCACGCCTCCCGCAGCGAGGCGTGCGCCCGCGCCGCGAAAGAGCGATTCGGCGGCCTCCCACGGCGCGATGTGGATCATGTTGATGCACACGATGGCCGCCACATGTCCGATGCCCCAGTCGTCGTTTAGGACGTCGAGTGCGAGCGGTGCGTTCAGGTTCGCGAGTCCTGCGTGCGCGCGCCAGGCGGCGATGGAATCGCGCGCATCCGCGTCGGGATCGCTCGGTTGCCAGACGACGCCCGGCAGCGCTGCCGCGCAATGCACGGCGTGCTGTCCCGTGCCGCTCGCGATCTCCAGCACGACGCCGCTGTGCGGCAGCACACGCGCGAGCACCGATAGAATCGCATCGCGATTGCGCTCGGCGGCGGGCGCGCGGCGGCGCACGGCGTTGTCCGAATGTGCGGTGTCGTCGGACCCGGGTGGTGCCTGATTCATATTCGTTGGCACATGCGTGCGCGTAAAGTGAAGTCGCATCGAGCCTAACGGGACGTGCGAAGAAGCGTCAAGCAGCACGCTCTGCCCGCAGGAAACATCACTGCCATGGCGCGATTCCTGCTGACTCGCCCCGCGGAAAAGCGCGGATCGCAAGCAAACCTGTGTATGCTCCCGGTTGATCCCGCGTCCGCTCTCGCATTTTGCATGCATACGTATTGCATGCCGAATGCCAAATTGAATGCATTCGATGCGCATGCAAAATTCAAGCGCGACCCGACATGCGCGCCGAAATGCATCCCGACAGACTCAGGCCCGCGCACGCGGCGCGATCGAAATGGAGTGAATCATGCAGCACGATCAGAACCGGAACGCGGCAAAGCAATCGAACGACGGCCCCGACAACGACATGATCGCGTTCGCGAGCGAAGTATTCGATGTCGCCCGCCGTGGCGATGCGACGATGCTCGATGCGCTCCTGAACAAGGGCTTGCCGCCGAATCTGCGCAACGACAAGGGCGACAGCCTCGTGATGCTCGCGAGCTACCATGGCCACGCGAACGCGGTGCGGGTCCTGCTCGAGCACGGGGCCGACGCGAACCTGCGCAACGACAATGGCCAGACGCCGATCGCGGGCGCCGCGTTCAAGGGCTTCACGGACGTGATCGAAACGCTGCTCGAACACGGCGCGGATGTCGAAAGCGCATCGCCCGATGGACGCACCGCGTTGATGATCGCGGCGATGTTCAACCGCGTCGAGATCGTCGACTTGCTGATCGCGCGCGGCGCCGATCCGGATGCGCGTGACGCGGGCGGCTTCTGTGCGCGGGACGCCGCCGAGAAGATGGGCGCGCCCGATACGGCGGCACGGCTCGCAAGATCATCAGCGTGAGGGCATTCAACCGGCACAATGTTCTTTGCATGCAGAATTCAGTCCGCTGAACGAACGACGCCTCGCGCACGTCGAATCGACCTGACGACACCGATCCAACAACGAACCAGACAAGCAGGTGACCCGGAACCATGGAGCTTTTGCGATGACAGGCGGTATCCCGCATCGGGGTGATGCGTCGCCGATCGACCTTCACGCGCCTGCGCGAGCGTGTCGGGCGGACAGCGCCTTCAATGCCGCCGCAGCTTCGATGCTGCGCGTGGCTGCGTTCATCGTCGCGATTGCGCGCACGTTGCGCGCGCTGCGTCTCACCGCGAGCATTTCGATCGCCGCCGCGCTCGCGCTCTCCGCATGCGGGCTGATGCCCAAGCAGGTGCCCGCGCCGATCGTCGAGCACTCGTATATTCCGGCGCCCGATGAAGCCGGCTCCGGCGAGCCCGAAGAGCCCTTGCCCGCCGTGCAGGCGCCGGAACCGGCGTCCACCGTCAAGCCCGCGCCCGCGCCGAAGCCGAAGCGCCGCGTCGTGAAGCCGAAACCGCCGGAACCGGCCGTGGCGCCGCCGCCGGAACCGCCCGAGCCGCCGCCTCCGCCGCAGATCATCTCGACGCGCATCATGCAGCACGACCAGTTGCACGGCCTGCTCGATGCCGAGGTGCAGCGTCCGGACGGCAAGGTCGTCGGCCGTGCGGTGGACATGTATATCGACGGATCTGCGAAGCCGAAGCTCATGATGGTGAATCTCGCGGGCTTCCTGGGTGTCGGCGACCGCAAGGTCAATTTTCCGTGGACGGCCTTCCGCTTCACGCCGAATTCGAAGACTGCGCCGATCACCTTCGTGCCGCCCCCGCCGCCCGCGAAGGGCAAACCGGCCGATCCGGTGCCGAAGCCGCAGCCCGTCACGGAGGCGCCGGCGAATTTCATGCAGCTCGTCGATTCGACGGTGGCGCAGAAGAACGGCTCGCGCATCGGACGCGTGGTGGACGTGCTCGTCGATGCTCAGGCGCAGCCCCAGGCGCTCGTGCTCGATCTTTCCAGTTCGCTCGCGGGCGACAAGCGGCACGTCGCGGCCAACTGGGGCGACCTGCATGTGCTCTCACGCAACAAGCAATGGCAACTGCAGATGGATTTCAACGACGCGCAATTGAAGGCCGCGCCGACCTACTCGCCCGAGCAGCCGATCAAGATCGTGTCGCCCGTCGTGCCTGCGCCGGCTTCGGCGGCGAGTGCGGCGTCGGCGCCGGCTTCGTCGGGCGCGGCCGGGGCTGGGGCGACGGGCACACCCGGCGCGGCATCGGCGCAGGTACAGGCATCGGGCGCGCGCCCGGCCAGATAACGGATAACGAGATCGAGAACCGATTCACAACATGGTAATTGCACGCAGTCTGCGCGCGCTCGACTGGCTGAACTTCTTCGTCGCCAACGTGCAGACCGGCTTCGGCCCTTTCATTGCTTCGTACCTCGCGGCCAACAAGTGGACGCAGGGCGAGATCGGCCTGATGCTTTCCGTCGGCACGATCAGCGCGATGGCGAGCCAGTTGCCGGCAGGCGCGCTCGTCGATGCGATGCGCAACAAGAAGTTCGCCGCGCTTTCCGCGATCATCGCGATCATCGTGAGCGCGCTCTTGCTCGCCGCGAGCCCGACGTTCGTCCCCGTCTTCGCCGCCGAAGTGCTGCACGGCTTCGCGAGCTGCATGCTCGTCCCGGCGATGGCGGCGATCTCGCTCGCCCTCGTCTCACGCGCCGATCTCGGCGACCGGCTCGGTCGCAATGCGCGCTGGGCGTCGATCGGCAGCGCGCTTACCGCTGCGTTGATGGGCGCGTTCGGCGAGTACCTGTCGCTGCGCTCGGTGTTTTTCCTGACCGCTGCGCTCGCGGTGCCGGCGATTTTCGCGCTGCGCATGATTCACTACGATGCGCCGCCCGTCGTGCCGCGCGCACCGCCCGGCAAACCCAAGCTCACGCCCGAGGGCGAGGAGCGCGAATCCTTGCGCGATTTGCTGAAGGACAGGCGACTTTTGATTTTTGCGGCGTGCGTGGTGCTGTTTCATCTGTCGAACGCGGCGATGCTCAATCTCGCCGCCGGCGAAGTCACTGCGCACATGGGCGACAACGTTCAACTCGTGATCGCGGCGTGCATCATCGTGCCGCAGTTCATCGTCGCGGCTTTGTCGCCGTGGGTCGGACGACAGGCGCAGAAGTGGGGCCGCAGGCCGGTGCTGATCCTCGGGTTCTGCGCGCTGCCGGTGCGCGCGATTTTTTTTGCGGGCGTCAGCAGCCCGTATCTGCTCGTGCCGGTGCAGATGCTCGATGGCATCAGCGCGGCGGTGTTCGGCGTGATGCTGCCGCTCATCGCGGCGGATGTCGCGGGCGGGCGCGGGCATTACAACCTGACGATCGGGTTTTTTGGACTCGCGGCGGGTGTTGGGGCGACACTTTCGACGGCTGCGGCCGGGTTTGCCGCCGATCGTTTTGGTACTGCGATGAGCTTTTTCGGACTCGCCGGGGCGGGGGCGCTCGCGGTTTTGATGGTCTGGCTTGCGATGCCGGAGACGCGGACCGCGCATGGGGTGGTTGAGGGGGAGGCTAAGCCTTCGGTTTAGGGGTTGTTTTTTTCGCGTTCGCCGGATCCCGTGATCGTGGTGGTCTATTAGCACTGCCCCTCCCCGGGGCGGGGGTTACTTTCTTTGCTGCTGTGTATAGACCGGGGACATAGCTGACAGATCCGCGGGGACATGGTTGACACTTTTGGGCATCTCGATGCCTGGACCCGACCATGCCTTGGAACCCGCAGGACACCATGCAACTTCGCCTCGAATTCGTGACCCTGGCCATGCAGCAAGAGATTGCTTTCAGCGAGCTGTGCCAACGCTTTGGCATCAGCCGGCAGACCGGATACAAGTGGGTCGACCGCTATCGGGCCGGGGGCCGCGAGGCGCTGGGCGATCTCTCCAGACGCCCGCACAGCAGCCCGAATCGAACCTGCGACGAACTCGAAACGCGGGTGCTCGAGGTGCGAAGCCAGCATCCGGCCTGGAGCGCGCACAAGATCAGCCGGCGCCTGAAGGATCAAGGCCTGCAAGGCGTGCCTTCGCACAGCACGGTCAATGCCATTTTGCAGCGCCATGGATGCATCGGCGAGAAGGCGTCGGAGGCGGCCACCGCCTGGACCCGCTTCGAGCGCGCCGAGCCTAACGAGCTATGGCAAATCGATTTCAAGGGCCACTTCGGCATGCTCGATCAAAGGCGCTGCCACCCGCTCACCGTGATCGACGATCATTCGCGCTTCAACCTCGTGCTGCAGGCGTGCTGCAGCCAGGACACCGAGACGGTGTACACGCACCTGCGAAACGCTTTCGCCTGTTACGGGCTGCCGCAACAGATCAACGCCGATAACGGCGCGCCGTGGGGCACGCCAAGCAAGCCTGGCGAATTGACCGAGTTGGCCATCCGATGCATTCGGCTGGGTATTCGTATGAGCCATAGCCGTCCCTATCACCCGCAGACCAACGGCAAGGACGAGCGCTTTCATCGCTCGCTCAAGGCCGAGGTGCTGAACCACCGCAGTTTCACCGGGCCCGATCAGGTGCAGGCTGAATTCGACCGCTGGCGCCAAAGCTATAACTTCGAGCGCCCGCACGCGGGCATCGGCATGGCGACACCGATCTCGCGCTATCGGCCTAGTGCGCGGGCGATGCCCAGCCGCCTGCCGCCGCTCGAATACGGACCGGATGATCAGGTACTGCTGGTGGGCTGGAACGGCAAGGTGACGTTTGGAAAGCACCGTTTGCGCGTATCCAGCGCACTGCACGGACTGCACATCGCGGCACGACCGAGCAGCACGATTGCCGATGCCTACGACCTCTATTTCGCGCATCACCGACTCATGACGTTTGATCCGAACCAGCCCGATACACGATGATCAAAGTGTCAACGATGTCCCCGACGAAAGTGTCAACCATGTCCCCGGTCTATACACTGCTGCAAAGAAAGTGACTGCCGCCCCGCACAGGGGCAGTGCTAATAAACCGATACGATCACGGGATCCGGCGATAACAAAAACCTCACCCCAACGGCCTCAACCCCTCAAGCAAAGTAGGAATCAACTCACTCACCGTCGGATGAATATGCATAGCCCGCTGCAAAGTCATAAACGGCGCATCCGCATTCATGATATCGATGAACGTATGAATAACCTCATCCCCTTCGATGCCATAAATCGCCGCACCTAAGAACCTCTGCGTCCTAGCATCGACGAGCGCCTTCATGAAACCATCGGTTTCACCGCGCTCTTTCGCGCGCCCCACCCGCGACATCGGCATGGTCGCAATCAGCGCCTCGCGGCCGTCCTTGCGCACCTCTTCCTCGCTCATCCCCACACGCGCGAACGGCGGATCGACGAACACCGCATAAGCCATGATGCGCGTATCGACGCTTCGCGACTCCCCATCGAGGAGATTCGAAGCGATGATCTCGTAGTCGTTCCACGACGTATGCGTGAACGCACCACGCCCGTTGACATCGCCGAGCGCATACACGCCTTCCACTTGCGTGCGCAACTGCCCGTCCACGTCGATCATGCCGTGCCTGTTCACCGCGATGCCCGCATGTTCCAGACCGAGATCGTCGGTGTTCGGCGTGCGCCCCGTCGCGAAGAGCAGATGAGACGCGTCGATAGTTTCATCGCCGCAGACGATGCGCATGCCACCCGACACAGGCTCCACGCGCCCGATCTGCGCCCCGAACCGAAACACGACACCCTCGCGCACGAGCACGTCCTGCATCGCGCGCGCAACGTCCTCGTCTTCACGCGTCAGAATGCGCTCGCCGCGCACGAGCAAGGTCACGCGGCTGCCGAAGCGCCGGAACATCTGCCCGAATTCGAGCGCGATATAGCTCGCCCCGACGATCACGAGATGCTCGGGCACTTCGGTCAGTTCGAGAATCGTCGAATTGGTCAGATACGGCACACGTTCGAGCCCATCGACCTTCGGCACCACCGCGCGCGTGCCCGTGTTGATGAAAACGAGATCGGCGTCGATGGCCTGCGTCGAGCCGTCGCTCGCCTCGATGGAAAGCGTGTGCGGCGCCGTGAAGCGTGCATGTCCCCTGAATACCGTGACGTTCTTCGCCCCGCGCAGCCACTTCTCGATGCCCGTGCGCGAGCCTTCGATCACCTCGTCCTTGCGCGCCTTCACGCGCGCCATGTCGATGGTGATATTGCCGCCGATCATCACGCCGTACTGCGCCGCCGTGCGCGCGACATGCGCGGCACGCGCGCTCGCGACATAGGTCTTGGTCGGCGTGCAGCCGACGTTCACGCAAGTGCCACCGAACAGATGCCGCTCGATCACGGCCGTGCGCTTGCCGCTCTGCGCGAGCCGCACGGCAAGCGGGGAGCCACCCTGCCCCGTGCCGATGACGACTGCATCGAAATGCTGTGCCATGCTGGGTTCTCCGTGCGAATGAAGCGGATGACGAATCGCGATGCCGCCATCGAAATGCATCTTACGCGCAAGTCGATGAACAGGCAGACACGCTGTCCAAGGCACGCCCTGTGCAAACGGGCATGGTGTGTGCTGTCGCTGTTACGAACGTGACGCGCGTCACGGCGCGCGTTCCGCTCAACCATCAGCACACGAAGTCCGAAGGCATTCATGATCGAGACGATCTGGTTTCTCGTCGTCGGCGGCGTGCTCATTTTCATGGGCCTTGCCAGCTCGACGTTCAAGCGCCTGCCGATCAGCACCGCGATGTTCTATCTCGCGATCGGTTTCGCGATGGGCCCCGGCGTGGCCAATCTGCTGACGCTCGACCTCGCAGCCGATGCAACCGTTCTGAGGCGCATCACCGAAGTCGCGATGCTCGTGTCGCTGTTCGCGATCGGCCTGCGGCTGCGCGTGCCGCCCATCGACCGCCTCTGGATTCTGCCGATCCGGCTCGGCTTCGTCGCGATGGTGCTCACCGTCGCCGTCCTCACGCTCTTTGCCGCGTACGCGCTCGGGCTCAACTGGGGACCGGCGCTGCTGCTCGCCGCGATGCTCGCGCCGACCGACCCCGTGCTCGCCCACGACGTGCAGGTGGAAGCACCCGGCGACATCGACTTGCTGCGCTTCTCGCTGACGGGCGAAGGCGGGCTCAACGACGGCATCGCGCTGCCCTTCGCGCTGCTCGGCATCGCGGTGTGCAATGTCGAGGCGACCCCGAACCAGGCGTCGCTCGGAAGCTTCGCGTTGCAGGCGATGTGGGGCATCGCGGGCGCGCTCGTGAGCGGCTGGCTGCTCGGCGCTCTGTCGGTGCGGCTCGTCGCCTATCTGCGCACGCGTCACGGCGAAGCGCTCGGGCCGGAAGGTTTCTACGCGCTCGGTCTGATCGCGCTGTCGTACGGCGTCGCCGAGTTGCTGCATACCTACGCGTTTCTCGCGGTCTTCGCGGCTGGCCTTTCGATGCGCCGTGTCGAGCAGAAAGAAAGCGGCGGCAAGTCCGCGCGCCAGGCGGTCGGCAACATCGACGCAGAGGATGTCGGGGCCGCCGCCGCCGATCCGGCGCGCGCGCACGCGTTCATGGCCGAGCGCGTGCACGGCTTCACGATCGAGCTGGAACGCATCGCCGAAGTGGCGGTCATGCTGATGGTCGGCGCCGTGCTCGCGACGATGTGGCGCGACCTGCTCACCTGGAAAGCGGCTGCGCTCATCGTCGCGCTATTCTTCGTGTTGCGGCCCGCGGCGGTCGAGGCATCGCTGATCGGCTCGCATGCGACCGGCGCGCAACGGCGGCTCATGAGCTGGTTCGGCATTCGGGGCGTCGGCTCGTTTTATTATTTGCTCTATGCGCTCGAGCATGCGCCGCGTGACGTGGCCGCGCCGCTCGTGCCGCTCGTCATCGCGACCATCGTCGCTTCGGTGATCGTGCATGGCATCACCGCCACGCCGCTCATGAACCGTTATCAGCGCGCGCGCCCGGATGAATGATTCGCCACTTCTCTCGAGGACCGATCAGGCGTGAAGCATCTGATTTTTTTCTGCGGTCATGCCGGCACTGGCAAGACGACGCTCGCCCGGCGGCTTTTCGCGCCGCTCATGCTGGCGACCGGCGAGCCCTTCTGCCTGCTCGACAAGGACACGCTCTACGGCGCCTACAGCGCGGCGGCGATCGGTGCGCTGACCGGCGATCCGCACGATCGGGACAGCCCGCTTTTCATCGAACATTTTCGCGATCCCGAGTATCGCTGTCTCGTCGATACCGCCGCTGAAAATCTCGCGCTCGGCGTGAGTGTCGTGATCGTCGCGCCGCTCACGCGCGAGGTGCGCAGCGCACGCCTCTTCGATCGCGCATGGCTCGGCATCGATGACGATGTCGCCATTCGCGTCGTCTGGGTGCATGTGGATGAGCGCGTGGCGCGCGAGCGCATCGTCGCGCGGGGCGATCCGAACGATGCGTACAAGCTCGCGCATTGGGAAGAATATCGTCAGCGGCTCTTCGTGCCGGACCAGGCGCTCGCGCAGACGCTCGTCATGTTCGACAACACCGCGTCGTCCGATCAGGCGCGCGACGCATTGCTCGCACGCCTGATCGCAACGTAGCGAAGCTCAGGCAGCGGCCAGTTGCCGCGCCGTCACCACCGCGTTCGCGCCTTCGTACAGCTTGCCGAAGCGGTTGTTGAGGAACGCGTCGAGCGGCACCTGCTCCTGACGCACGAAGCCGCTTTGCGGCAGCACGCCTTCGCGGAAGAGATCGAGTTCCGCGCAGATCGCGCCGGCGGTCGTGATCTGGATCGCGCTCATCGGCAAGCCGCACACGTCCTTCGCGAAGATCTTGCGCGTGAATACGTCCTGCACGAGTTGCCCGCGACGCATGCCCGTCACCGTGACGAAGATCAATACGACATCCTGCGCCGTCGATGGCACCGCGCGCTTCAACATGGTCTTGAGGCCGTCGCGGTCGGATGACATGCGCAGATCGTCGAGCAGGAACTTCATCAGGTCGCGATGCCCCGGATAGCGCACCGATTTGTAGTCGAGCGACTCGACCTTGCCCGCGAGCGTTTCGCACAGCGTGCCGAGTCCGCCCGATGTATTGAACGCCTCGTACTCGATGCCATCGAGCGAAAAATGTTCGACGCCTTCGAGCGGCTGCACCCATTGCGTGCGACCTTCGCGGATCGCCTCGCAGGGCTGGCAATATTCATTAATAAGGCCGTCGATGCTCCACGTGAGGTTGTACTTCAGCGCGTTCGTCGGAAACTCGGGCAGCGCGCCGACGCGCATCTTCACTTCACGCACGTCGTCGAGACGCTTCGCCAGATCGTGCGCGACGATGCCGATGAACCCCGGGGCGAGACCGCATTGCGGCATGAACGCGAGCTCGGAATCGTCGGCGATCGCGCGGATCGCGTGGGTGGCGCGCACATCCTCGGTCAGGTCGAAGTAATGCACGCCCGCCGCTTTCGCCGCCGACGCGACATTGATCGCGAGGTAATACGGCAGCGCATTGACGAGCGCATCGAAGCCGATCAATGCCTGGCGCAGCGCGGGCGTATCGGCAGAATCGACGCGGCGCGTCGGGATGCCTTGCGCATCGAGAAGCGCGAGCGCGTGCTCGTCGCGATCGAACGCGACGACGTCGAAATCCCCCGTTTCACGCAGCAAATGGGCAATGCTTTGTCCGATCAATCCGGCGCCGACGAGGGCCACTTTCATATTCATCTCCTTTACGTGTGCGGATGGCGGGCGATCCGATGCCCTTCTTCACACAGTTTAGGAGCGCGCGAATACTGATCCTAGACGCAAAATGATGCGCTTCGACGATGCTCTTCGTCGTTTCGACGATCGAACGCTACGATATGTAGCGAAAGCTCAGCCGACACGATCGATCTTCCGCGCGAGGATGATGGAGGTCGTGGTTCGCTCGACGCCTTCCAGCGCGCCGATCTCGTCGAGCAGGTCGTTGAGCCTGTCGGGCGAATCGGCGCGCAGCCAGGCGACGTAATCGAATTCGCCGCTCACCGCGCAGAGCAACTGAATCTCAGGCATACGCGCAAAGCGCTTCTGCAGATCGCGGCCGTACTTCGGCGTGAGCTTGATGCCGACATACGCCTGAATGCTCGCATCGAGCACGTCCTGCCCGAGCCGCACGCCGTAGCCCGCGATCACGTCGTTCTTTTCGAGCCGCGCAATGCGCGCGATGACCGTCGTGCGCGCGACGCCCAGTTGCCGCGCCAGATTCGCGACGCTCTCCCGCGCGTTCATCTGCAAAAGCGCGACGAGATTGCGATCGATGTCGTCGAGCTGGTCGAGGCGCGGCGGTCTCATGTGTGCGTCTCCGTTGGCATCTTGTGTTTTGCGTTATGCGTTTCGAATGCCATCTGGCATTCGGCGTTTTGTGTTTTGCATTATCGCCGAGACGTCGTGAAACGAATCCCGTATCACACGATCGCGCGATCAGACGATCACGCGATCACACGCCGAGCTTCGTCACCATGAAATCGACGAAGCTCGCGAGCTTGGGCGTCGCGCGCGTATCGCGTGGATAGACGAGATGCGCGGGCGACGGTTTCGGCAGGCAATCCTGCAGCACCGCGACGAGCGCGCCGCTTTTCAGCTCATCTTCGACGAGCGCATGCGGCTGAAGCACGAGACCGAATCCCGCGAGCGCGGCCTTTTTGAGCGCTTGCCCGTTGTTCGCGCGAAAGCGTGCGGACTGCGTGCGATGCGCGTGCATGGCGTCATCTTCGCCTTCGAGCCGCCAGCCCGCCTCGCGGCCCAGATGCACGAAACCCAGGCACTCGTGACCCGCGAGATCGGCGGGTGTCGCGGGCGTGCCCGCGCGTGCGAGATAGGCAGGCGATGCGCACACGGTCATCGCATACGGCTTGAGCGGACGCGCGACGAAGCTTGAATCGGCGAGCGTACCGATGCGCACGGCCGCGTCGAAACCCTCTTCCACGATGTCGACCATGCGGTTGGTCAGATCGAGCTCGACGCTGATCTGCGCGAACGCCGCGAGAAACTCGGTCACGGCGGGCGTGACGAACTGCACGCCGTAGGTGAGCGGCACGGTCACGCGCAATACGCCACGCGGCGTCGCGCTCATCGATTCGGCGAGCGAATCGGCGGCATCGACTTCCGTCAGAATGCGACGGCAGCGCTCGTAGTATTCGCGGCCGATCTCGGTCAGGCTCTGACGCCGCGTCGTGCGCACGAGAAGCCGCGCATCGAGCCGCGCTTCGAGCGCCTGAAGATGCTTGCCGGCCATTGGCGCGGATATCGAAAAGCGCTCCGCTGCGGCGCTCAGGCTCCCGGCCTCGACGATGGCGACGAAGACCCTCATGCTCAACAAGGTATCCACTGCGTTTTTTCCAGAGACGTTTCGAATGTAAGCAGTTGTGGCAATGCAGGCGAATTCGCATGCAATCGTGATACTAATATCCGCCGATGGCGTGCTCATCGCGCTGCCTTTCAGCGCAGCTTACGAAGCACGCCGCTCTCCATATCGATCGAAGGTAACCCGAATGAAAAGAACGCTCGTTGCATTGGCCGCTTTCTGCGCTTTGAGCCCGGTTTTCGCGCAGACGTCCGCGCCCGCCGCGGCATCGGCGCCCGCCGCGCAGACTGCGGCATCCGCTCCGGCCGCCAGCAAGCGCGAGGCGCGCGTCGAGGAGCGTATCGCGGATCTGCATTCGAGCCTCAAGATCACGCCGCAGCAGGAAGATCAGTGGTCGAAATTCGCCGACGTGATGCGCGACAACGGTCGCACGATGGCCGATCTGTATCGCCAGCGCATCGCGCAGCGCGACACCATGTCCGCGCTCGACGACATGAAGCAATACGAGCAGATCACCCAGGCGAACGCGGACGGCACGAAGCGCCTCGTCGAAGCTTTCGAGCCGCTTTACGCGAGCCTTTCGCCCGAGCAGAAGAAGCTCGCCGATACGAGCTTCCGCGACGAGCACGGCAAGGCGAAGCACACCCACGCGCATCGTCGTCCGCATGCGGCGGGTGCGGACGCGGCATCGACGACCAAGCCCTGAACGGCCGTCGAACCGGAAAGCCCGCATCGCGCGATGCGGGCTTTTTTTCGTGCGACGGGTGCACAATGGCGCGAATGCCGTTACGATCCCGCTCCGCCAACGTCACTCCGGATCGCATCATGCTCAATCTGTCCAAACTCGATCTCGCCACCGATCCCGCCGCACGCCGCGTCGTGAAAGACGAAGCCGTCGCCGTCGAATTCGCCGCTGCATCGGGCGAACTCATGAGCCTCGAAGGCCCGAACCGCTATGCGAGCGGCGACGCGATCGTCACGGGCAGCAGCGGCGAGCGCTGGGTCGTGTCGCGCGAGCGCTTCGATGCCAAGTACGTGCCCGAAGGCGGCATCGCGCATGGCGAGGCGGGCACTTATCGCAACCGTCCGAGCGTCGTGCTCGCGAAGGAGATGCACGAACCCTTCTCGATCGCACGATCCACGGCCGGCGACATCCTCGCCGGCGACGCCGGCGACTGGGTCATGCAATACGCGCCGGGCGATTATGGCGTCGTGAAGGCCGCGCGCTTCGCGAAGGTTTATCGCGACGCTTAAGCGAAGTCCTCGCCCATCTCGATGTCCACTTCGCGCGGCACGGTCTGACCGTCCGCGTACATCTCTTCGAGCGATCCGAGCGTCGCTTCCACATAGGCTCGCAGCACCGCATAACTGCGCGCGTGCATGCGCGGCGGCATCGCACGATAACGCGCGAGCGCGGCCGGATCGAAGCGCACGTCGATGGTGATGCGCCGCGCGCTCGACCCGAAGCGCATCGCCACGTAGTGAATCACGAGCGAGGTCCGGCCCTCATCGTCCTTACGTTCGGCGAACTGCGTCTGCTCGGGAAAGAGATCGCAGATCACGTGCGCGAGCATGTCGATGTCCGCGCTCGGACAGTCGTATTGATAGTCGTCCATTCGATATCGAAATCCGATTGAAGTCGCTCGCCCGGCCGCGCTCAGGCGATCCGGGCGGCAGCGCGCCGATAGTAGCGCACGAGCGCCACCGCGACGATCACGCCGAGCACGAGATACACGGCGTCGGCGGCGATGAGCGGCACGAGCCGCGCCTGAAACAGCGCGGCAGGCAAGCCAACAAGCGCATGCGCGACGATGAGAAACAGGAGCGCATGACGCGAGCGCTCGCGCAGCATCTGCCACATCAGCGCGGAAAAGCCGAGTTGCAACACGAAGGCGCTTGCGCGTTCGACGATGAAGATGCCCGCCGACAACGGCGACAGGCTCATCAGCACCAGATGAATGCGTGCGAGCGCCTCGAGCGGCGCGCTCTCGAAGTGCGCGTCGAGCGTGCCCCGGTTCGCGAGCACCGCGTAGACGATCCATTGCACCTGCACCAGCACGCCGACGATCCACGCTTCCGCTCCGCCATGCCCGATGCCGTAGCCGAGCGCGGGCCCGTGACGATCGAGCGCGCCCGGCTCGCGCGAAATGAGCCATTTCATCGCGAGAAAGCGTCCGACTTCCTCGCACAGACCCGCCGCGATCGCGCCGTAGATCACGAATAGCGCGGGATTCACTAGCCACGCCGACGTGACGGGATTGCTCAGCATGAAGCCGTGCAGCGCGCGTTCGATGACCATCGCGAAGAGCGCGAACACGGCGATGCCGAGAATCGCTTCGCGCGGCACGAGGCCGAAACGCGGCCGCAGCTTCGTGTACAACACGATGGGCATCGCCGCGATGATGAGCGTCGCGAGCGCGAGGCTCAGCAACGTCGAAACACTGACCATTCAAATTCCCTGTGATGCTTGTTGCACTTGTTGCGTTTCCCGTGTCGTCGATGCGCGCACGACGAGTTCGCCCGGCAGCAGACATTCGCGCGCGGGCATCGCGGCGCCGCCGAGCCGCTCGTGGAGAAATTCGACCGCACGCCGGCCGATATCGTACGTCGGCTGGCGCACTGTCGTCATGCCCGCGAGTTGCGCCCATTCGGAATCGTCGATCGACATCAGCGCGACGCTTGCCTGCCAGTCGGCGCCATGACGCTCTTTCAGATGCACCGCGACGCGCAGCGCAACCGGCCCGTTCGCGGCGAAAAGCGCGACGCGCCTGCCCGCCGCTTTCGCCGCCGCGACGCGCGTGTCGAGTTCCGTGAGTGCGGGCGATGCATCGGCGAGATCGATCACGAGCGTCGAGCCGCTTGCGTCGAGCGCGCTGACGGTCTCGCGAAACGCGGCTTCGCGCAGACGCCGCGAGCTCACGTGCGTGACGGGCTGCACGATGAACAGCAACTCGTCGAAACCTTCATCGACGAGATGACGCGTGGCGAGCTGCACGGCGGCGGGATTGTCGAGCCCGACCATGTCGGTGATGAAACCATCGACCGAACGATCGACGAGCACCACCGGAATGCCGCCTTGCGCGAAGCCTTGCAGGAGTTCTTCCTTCACGCCGAGCGCGTTGACGATCACGCCTTCGACGCGATACGTCGTCAGCAGTTGCAGATAGCGCCGCTCCATGTCGATTTCGTTGGCCGCGTGACAGATGAGCGGCATGTAGCCGAGCGCGTGACACGCGGCCTCGACGCCTTGCAGCACTTCGACGGAATACGGATTGGTCAGGTCGGCGAGCAGCATGCCGATCAGACGATTGCGGCCGCGCTTCAGGCCGCGCGCCATCTGATTCGGCCGATAGTCGAGCTTTGCGATGGCCGCTTCGATGCGCTCGCGCAGGTCGGGCGACAGCACGCCCATCTCGCCGTTCAGATAGCGCGAAATGCTGGTTTTGCCGGTGCCGGCCTCGCGGGCGACATCGGTGATCGTCGCGCGGCGCGCGCCGTAGGCGGCCGGGCGGTTGGTCAATGTGGGATCGTCGGACATAGTGGTCTTGGGCACGCGCTTCGCCTCGAAGCGGGACGCGATGCCGTCATTATCGTTCTCCTCGCATCGCGCATGTTAGCGCATGCCCGCCCGACGCCGCGCTTTCAGCGCCCGAGCGCGTCGCGATTGACGATGTTCTGCGTGAGCGTGCCGTCGAGTGCGCCGATGAGATTTTCGGCGGCATTGCGCGCCATCGCGTGACGCGTTTCGTGCGTGGCCGAGCCGATATGCGGCAGCGCGACGACGTTCTTCATCGCGATGAGCGGCGAATCGGCGGGCAGCGGTTCCTGCTCGAAGACGTCGAGGCCCGCGCCGCGAATCGTGCCGTTCTTCAGCGCTTCGATGAGCGCGTTTTCGTCGACGGTCGGCCCGCGCGATGCGTTGATCAGGATCGCGCTCGGCTTCATCTTCTTCAGTTCGTCTGCGCCGATTAGACCGCGTGTTTGCTGCGTGAGCGGCACTTGCAGGCATACGAAGTCGGATTGCGCGAGCAGTTCGTCAAGCCCGACGCGCTTTGCGCCGAATTCTCTTTCCGCTTGCTCGTTTGCGCTGCGGTTCGTGTAGAGCACGTTCATGCGAAAGCCGAGCGCGGCGCGCCGCGCGACCGCTCCGCCGATGCGTCCGAGACCTACGATGCCGAGTGTCTTGCCCTGCACGTCGACGCCGAAGCACGCCTCGCCGATGCTCGATTTCCAGTGGCCTTGCTTCACCCATTCTGCAAGTTCGACCACGCGGCGCGCGCTCGCGAGGATCAGTGCGAAGACGGTGTCGGCGGTGGATTCGGTTAGCACGTCGGGTGTGTGCGTGAGCACGATGCTGCGGCGCGTGAGGTCATCGACGTCGAATTGATCGTAGCCTACGGAGATGGTCGATAAGGCTTTCAGCTTTGTGGCGCCTTCGATCATGTCGGGGGTGATTTTCACGCTTGCGCCGATGGCTCCGTCGGCGGTTTTTAATGCTGCCACGAAGGCAGCATGGTCGTTTGGATCGACGTTCACTACGTCGGCGGTTTTGCGAAGGTAGGCTTCGATGTCGCTTGGCAAGGCTTTGTAGGCTACGATCGTTTTTTTCATGGGGTTTTCTTTGGGTTGGGCTTTTGTCGAATCCTGAATTCGTGTCGGTCTATTGGCTCTGCCCCTGTGCGGGGCGGCAGTCACTTTCTTTGCTGCTGCAAAGAAAGTAACCAAAGAAACAGCTATCCCCAGCCTAAGCACTTCACGCCGGCCGCGGCACAGGCGATTGGCCTAATGGCCCGGCTGTAGCGAGTGCCCCCACAAAGCTCGCGGGGCTTGGACCGCGCACGGTCTGACACATCGCACCACGGAACAGACTGGTTCAGCACGAAATAGCTCCAGCCTGCTACGCGGCCGACCGGTCAATCGGGTTTGCGGGTGTACGCGTACTGTTGCGCTTCCATCTCACTGCATCGTGATCGATGGTTTCCCTAGCATACCCAACGGCAGCGCGTAGCGCTGTGCCGAAGCCATTTCGTGCTGAACCAGCGCGCCAAGACATTTGGTGCGGCAGACCGTGCGCGAGCCAAGCCCGGCAAGTCCTTTGGGGGCGACACTTAGGCGAGTGCCGCCTGCGGCTGGCAAGGATGGCCAACGTGCGTGTGACCGCGGGCCTGAACGAGCTGCTTTCTTTGGTTACTTTCTTTGCAGCAGCAAAGAAAGTGACTGCCGCCCCGCACAGGGGCAGTGCTAATAGACCGACGCGATAACGGGATCTACCAAAAACAAAAAAACATCAAGACCGCACAACAACCCCCGCCCGCACCGCAGCCTGCGGCTTAACAGCAAGCGTGAGCCAAACAGAAACCAGCAAAGCCACACTCATGAAAACGTAAGAGGCAGCCGGCGACCCCGTCGCCCCATTCAGATACCCAACAAAATACGATCCAACGAACGACCCCAACGCCCCCATGCTGTTGATGAGCGCCATCGCCCCGCCGGCGACATTCTTCGGCAGCAACTCCGGCACGATCGCAAAGAACGGCCCATACGGCGCATACATCGCAGCGCCTGCAATCACGAGCAACGCATACGAAGCCCAGAAATTCGTCGAACCGAGCAGATACGATCCCGCGAACGCGAACGCGCCGATCAGCAGGAACGGCCACACGAACGCCTTGCGCGCCTGAAGCTTGTCCGAAGCCCACGAAGCAAGCAGCATCGCGATCGTCGCGGCAAGGTAAGGCACCGCGGAAAGCCAGCCCGTCTCGACCATACCGAGTGTCGAACCGCTCTTAAGAATCGAAGGCAGCCACAGCACGAATCCATACACGCCGATGCTCCAGCAAAAATACTGCGCGCACAGCTTGATCACCGCCGGCGACTTGAACGCCTCGCGATAGTTCTTCACCGGCTTGATCGCAGCCTGTTCGGCGCGCATCGTCGCATCGAGATCCTTCTTTTCCTGCTCCGAAAGCCAGTTCACCTGCGCGGGCTTGTCCTTCACGATGAACCACCAGATCACCGCCCACACGATGGCAGGCACGCCTTCGGCAATGAACATGTGGCGCCAGCCGAACGAATTCACCAGATAGCCCGATACGACCGACATCCACAACACCGTCACCGGATTGCCGAGAATGAGGAACGTGTTCGCACGCGAGCGCTCGGACTTCGTGAACCAGTTCGCGATGAAGACGAGCATCGCCGGCATCACCGCGGCCTCGACGACGCCGAGCGCGAAGCGGATCGCCATCAGCGATGGAATGTTGCTCACCATGCCCGTGAGCGTCGCGCATCCGCCCCACAATACGAGGCTCCAGAACACGAGCTTCTTCACGCTGCGGCGCTCGGCGTAGATCGCGCCGGGAATCTGGAAGAAAAAGTAGCCGAGGAAGAACAGCGCGCCGATCAGCGACGACAATCCCTTGCTGATGCCGAGATCCTGATTGATGCCCGCAGCGGCCGCGAAGCCGTAGTTGGCGCGGTCGAGATACGCGAGGCTGTACGTGATGAAGACGATCGGCATGATCGCCCACCAGCGGCGCACCGCAAGCTTGGGAGTCGTGGATTGCATGGTTGTCTCCGAACGCAATTCGGTTGAGTCTCTCGGTTGCTGGCTTAAGCCAGATCGAACGCGGCTTTGGCCGTCTTGTCGTTGGAATCTTTTGCTTCGAGCAAGTCGAGCGCGGCGCGCGTCGGCAAGCCTTCGCTGTCGCCGATCACCTGAATCGCCAGCGCGCCGATACGGTTGCCGCGCGCAATCGCGTGACGGATATCGCGTCCTTCCAGCAGCGCGCTCACGACGCCGACCGCGAAGCCATCGCCCGCGCCGACCGTATCGACCACGTTATCGACCTGCACGCCCGCCACGACGCCCGCTTCGCCATCCGCCGTGCGGAAGTACGCGCCGTGCGCACCGAGCTTGACGACAACGCCCTTCGCGCCACGATCGAGGTAGAACGCGGCGATGTCTTCGGGCTTCGCATGACCCGTCAATGTCAGTCCTTCGGACACGCCCGGCAATACCCAGTCGGCCAGCGCGGCGAGCGCGTTGAGCGACTCGGCCATCGCCTCGCGCGACGGCCAGAGCGTCGGGCGCAGGTTCGGATCGAACGAAATCGTCTTGCCTGCTGCACGCATTTCGCGGGCCATGTGGAAGGCGAGTTCACGCGAGCTCGCCGATATCGCGGGCGCCACGCCCGTCAGATGCAGATGACGCGCGCCGAGCACGTAGTCGGCGACGTAATCGTCGAGCGACAGATGGCTCGCAGCCGAGCCCTTGCGGAAGTATTCGACTTCCGGATCGCTGCCGTCGTCGCACTTGCCTTTGAGCTGGAAGCCGGTCGGATAGCGCTCGTCGATCGTCACACGGGTGGCGTCGATGCCCTCGGACGCCAGCACGTCGAGCACGTAGCGCCCGAACGAATCCTTGCCGACGCGGCTCATCCAGCCTACCTTGAACCCGAGGCGCGACAGGCCGATCGCGACGTTCAGGTCCGCGCCCGCGATGCGCTTCGTGAATTGACCGGCCTTCGCGAGATCGCCGGTGACAGCCGCGACGAACATCGTCATCGCTTCGCCGTAGGTGACGACGTCGAGAGCTTCAGACTTGGCTTGCATGTCGGGTCCTTTGCAGATGAATGCTGAATGCAAAATGTGTAATTCAGAATGCCGCGATTCGTGCGACCTGGCGCGCGGCGTCGGCGTCGAGCGAAACGTCGGCGCCCGGGATGAACGGGTATTCGATGCCGCGCGGCACATCGCCCGGCAGGTGCGCGAGCAGCGTCGCGAAACGCGCGTCGCCGTTCGCGGGCGCGGCGGCGAAACGGCGCGCGCCCTCGCCCATCACCGCCTTGCAGTGCACGTAGGCGACATGCGGTGCGAGGCGCCTGGCGGCGTCGAGCGGATCCTGCTCCGCCCAGTGCCAGTTGCCGGTGTCGAAGGTCATCGCGAGGCCGCTTTGATCCGGCAGCGCGGCGAACAGCGCGTCGAATGCGCCGATCGTTCCGCCCGCCTTCAGTTGCCCGTTTTCGACGACGACGCGCGCTTTCGACGCCGCGATTCCTGTCATCAGACGGTCGAGCGTGGCCGGATCGGTCGCGACGCCGCGCTCCGTGCCGCCCAGTTGCAGCTTGACGATGCGCGCGTTCAACGCGGCCGCTTCGCCGATGGCGAGTTCGAGCGCCGCGCGATCGAGCGAGCCGTCATCATGAAAAAGCGTCGCGGGCGTCGAATAAACGGCCCACAAACCCAGCGCGCTGAGCCGGTCGCCGAGCTGTGCGAGCGATCCCGGCTGCGCGTCGGCTTCGTTTGCGAGCAACTCGCGGCGCACTTCGAAGCCGTCCGCGCCCGCGCGCGCCGCGGCGGCCGCCCAGAACGCGTGACCGTCGCGCCGAATCGCATCCGCGCCGAACGCGCTCGCGACGATCACAACTTCGGTGCCTTCTCTATCGATCCGGGAAATCTCGTTCACTTGCATCTCGCTGTCGGTTTCAGTGCCAAAACCAGTTTGGAACCGGTTCCATAAACGATTTTCAAAAAGGACGCCGCAGCGCCCCGTGTCGAGAACGAATGGTGCGTCAGACCGCTATCGACGCGCCATAGTGGAATTCCCTAGCCGAGCAGACCCGGCTCGTCGCACAACTCCAGAAAGCGCGCCGCGACGCGCGACGGCGTCGCGGCATGCGGCAGCAGGATGGAAAAGCGCCGCGTGAGCGGCTGCGGCGCGATGCGCACACGTTGCAGCGCGCTGTCCTCGTGACGAATCGACATTGCCGAGACGAAGCCGATGCCCATGCCCGCGCGTACCGCCTCCTTCACGCCCTCGACGCCCGCGATTTCCAGCGCGACGCGCATCGGGGCGTCGCAGTCCGCGAATGCGCGCTCGATCACTTGCCGCACGCCGGAGCCCGGCTCGCGCAGCACGAGCGGATGCTCGCCCAGTTCGTCGAGCGTGACGGATTCGCGCCCGTCGGCGAGCGGATGGCCGTTCGGCAGAATCGCGACGATTTCGTCCTCGCGCCACGACGTAACGGTCGTGCCGAGCGGCAGATCGTGGCCCGGCGAGCCTTCCACAAGCGCGATATCGAGCGAGCCAAGCGCGGCGACGATATCGGCGGTATTGCCGTCTATCGTCGTCACGACGACATCCGGATAGCGCTTGTGAAACGCCGCGATCAGATACGGCAGCAGATAGCTCGCGGGCGTCGTGCTCGCGCCGATGCGCAGCGTGCCGCGCTCGAGCCCGCGCAACGCGTCTCGCAGCGCATGCGCCGCGCGGAACGTCTCGCGCAGGCGCTCCGCGTGGCCGAGCAACTGTTCACCGGCGGCGGTCAGACGCACGCCGCGGCCGTCGCGCTGATACAGCGGCTCGCCGAATTCCTCCTGCAGAAGCCGCAACTGGCCGGACACCGCGGGCTGCGACAGATGCAGCGCCACCGCCGCGCGGCTGATATTGCCGTGCTCCGCGACCGTCGCGAAAGTTATCAGTTGTTCCGGGGTCATCTTCCGTAAATATCAGCTTGTCCGATACTTGTCATTCTAAATCACGATTTTTCATATTTATATATCGGGAATAGGATTAGCCCATCGAGTCATCCAATCTAAAAACGGGTTCATCCATGTCCACGGTTCAGTCCGCACACACTCTCGCGCCAGCCGCGTCTTCCACACGGGGGCAGCTCAACGGCATCCTGTTCGTCGCGTTGTTCGCGGCCGCCGTCACGCGCCTCGCCAGCATCCCCGCTGTCGCGGGTCTCGGGATCAGCCCGCTGATCGTCGGCATCGTCGCGGGTGGCATCTACGGTAACGCGTTGCGGCACGGTATGCCCGATAGCTGGGCGGCAGGCGTCAACTTCTCCGCGCGCAAGCTGCTGCGCATCGCGGTCGCGTTTTTCGGGCTGCGCGTGAGTCTTCAGGAAATCGCGCAAGTCGGCGTGTCGGGCTTCACGGTGTCGGTGCTGGTCGTCGTCAGCACGCTCGTGATCGGCACGTGGGCCGGCATGAAGCTGATGAAGCTCGATCGCGACACCGCGCTCCTCACGGCAGCCGGCAGCGCGATCTGCGGCGCGGCGGCGGTGCTCGCGTTCGAATCGACCCTGCAATCGAAACCGCACAAGAGCGCGATGGCCGTCGGCAGCGTCGTCTTGTTCGGCACGCTCTCGATGTTCCTCTACCCGCTCGCGCTCAACGCCGGCTGGCTGCATCTCGATACGCTCGGCGCGGGCCTGTTCTTCGGCGGCACGATCCACGAAGTGGCGCAGGTGGTCGGCGCGGCGAGCAACGTGAGCCCGGAAGCGACGCACATCGCGACCATCGTCAAGATGACGCGCGTGATGCTGCTGGTTCCCGTGCTGCTCGTGATCGGCTTCTGGATCAGCCGCTCGCGTGCCGCATCGGCGGACGGTTCGGCGCAAGGCAAAGGCAAGATCGCGGTGCCCTGGTTCGCGCTCGGCTTTCTCGCGCTCGTCGTCGTGAACTCGCTGCACGTGCTGCCCGATGTCGCGACGAGCACGATCAACACGCTCGACACCTTCGCCCTCACGATGGCCATGACCGCGCTCGGCATGGAAACGCGCATCGCGCAGATCCGCCAGGCCGGCCCGCGTGCCCTCGCCACCGGCGCGATCCTGTATGCGTGGCTCGTCGGCGGCGGTCTCGCGATCACGCTCGGCGTCGAAAAGCTGTTCGGCTGATCGATGCACTGAAGTACCCATCGCGCGAGTGTCCCCCTCGCGCGAAACGCTTTTGGAGGAGCACTCATGGAACACGGCGCTCGTACCCAGAACGAAAAGCTCGATGTCAAGACGACGACGTGCTACATGTGCGCGTGCCGCTGCGGCATCCGCGTGCATCTGCGCGACGGCGAAGTCCGGTACATCGACGGCAATCCGAACCACCCGCTCAATCAAGGCGTGATCTGCGCGAAAGGCGCGTCGGGCATCATGAAGCAGTACTCGCCCGCGCGCCTCACGCAGCCGCTGATGCGAAAACCCGGCGCACTGCGCGGCGAAGCGCAGTTCGAGCCGGTCTCATGGGAGGTCGCGCTCGACACGCTCGAAAAACGTCTCTCGCATCTGCGCGCCACCGATCCGAAGAAGTTCGCGCTCTTCACGGGCCGCGATCAGATGCAGGCGTTGACCGGCCTCTTCGCGAAGAACTTCGGCACGCCCAACTACGCGGCGCACGGCGGCTTCTGCTCGGCCAACATGGCAGCCGGGATGATCTACACGATCGGCGGCTCGTTCTGGGAATTCGGCGGCCCCGATCTCGATAGCGCGAAGCTCTTCTTCATGATCGGCACGGCGGAAGATCATCATTCGAATCCGCTCAAGATCGCCCTTTCGAAGTTCAAGCGCGCGGGCGGACGCTTCATCGCGATCAATCCGATCCGCACGGGCTACGCTGCCATCGCCGACGAATGGGTGCCGATCCGCCCCGGCACCGACGGCGCGCTCTTCATGGCGCTGATCCACGAGCTGATCGCCGCCGATGCCTGGGATCACGAGTTCGTCACGCGTTACACGAACGCGGCCGAACTGCTCGACATGAACGAAGCGAGCGATACCTTCGGGCTTTTCGTGAAGGACGGCGAGACGCCCGAGTCGAATGCGCTCTTCCCGCAAAATCATCTCTGGTGGGATACGAAGACGAATCGCGCGGTCGCGCATCATGCCGATGACGCCGAGCCCGCGCTCGATGGCCGCTATACGCTCGAAGACGGCACGCCCGTCGCGCCCTCCTTCGCGCTGTTGCGCGAGCAGGTGGCGTCGTGCACGCCCGAGTGGGCCGCCGACATCACCGGCATTCCCGCCGCGACCATCAAACGTCTCGCCGCCGAAATGATGCAGGTGGGCCGCGATCACAAGATCACGCTGCCGATCGAATGGACCGACTGTTGGGGCAAAAAGCACGCTACTGTGACGGGCAATCCCATCGCCTTTCACGCGATGCGCGGGCTCGCCGCACACTCGAACGGCTTCCAGTCGATCCGCGCGCTCGCGGTGCTGATGTCGCTGCTCGGCACGATCGACCGGCCGGGCGGCTTCCGTCACAAGTCGCCGTTTCCGCGCGCGGTGCCGCCGTCCGCCAAACCGCCGAATCATCCTGATCAGGTCAAGCCGAACACGCCGCTCGCGAGCGGCCCGCTCGGCTGGCCCGCCGCGCCCGAAGACCTCTTCATTCACGACGACGGCACGCCTGTGCGCATCGACAAGGCGTTCTCGTGGGACTATCCGCTCGCGGTGCACGGCGTGATGCACAGCGTCATCACGAACGCGTGGCGCGGCGATCCGTATCCCATCGACACGTTGATGATCTTCATGGCCAACATGGCATGGAACTCGTCGATGAATACGATGGAAGTGCGCAAGATGCTCGCCGACAGAAACGATAACGGTGAGTACAAAATTCCGTTCATCGTCGTGTGCGATGCGTTCCAGTCGGAGATGACCGCGTTCGCCGATCTCATCCTGCCCGACACGACTTACCTGGAACGTCATGATGCGATGTCGATGCTCGATCGCCCGATCTCCGAGTTCGACGGTCCCGTCGATTCGGTGCGCGTGCCGGTCGTGCCGCGCACGGGCGAATGCAGGCCGTTTCAGGAAGTGCTGGTCGAACTCGGCAGCCGCCTGAAGCTGCCCGCCTTCACGACGCCCGAAGGCACGCGCAAGTATCGCGACTATCCGGACTTCATCATCAATCATCAGACGGCGCCGGGATCGGGCGTGGGCTTTCTGATCGGCTGGCGCGGCAAGGATGGCAAGGACGCGCTCGTCGGCGAGCCGAATCCGAACCAGTGGGAAGAGTACGCAAAGCACGATTGCGTCTACCACTACACCTTGCCCGAGTCGCTGCAATACATGCGCAACTGCAACGGGCCTTATCTGCAGTTCGCCGTCGACAAGGGTTTTCGCAAATTCAGCGAGCCGATCCTGATCCAGCTCTATTCCGACGTGATGCAGAAGTTCCGCCTCGCCGCGCAAGGGCGCACGAAAGGCCGACAGCCGCCCGAGCATCTGCGCGCGCGCATCGAGCAGTATTTCGATCCGCTGCCGTTCTGGTACGCGCCGCTCGAACTCGATACGACCGACCTCAAGACGTACCCGCTCGCGGCCGTCACGCAGCGCCCGATGGCGATGTATCACTCGTGGGACTCGCAGAACGCGTGGCTGCGGCAGATTCACGGCGAGAACCTGCTGTACATGAATCCGCTCATGGCGAAGGCGAACGGCATCGAGGATGGCGGCTGGATCTACGTCGAATCGCAATGGGGCAAGGTGCGCTGCATGGCGCGTTACAGCGAGGCGGTCGAGCCGGGCACGGTGTGGACATGGAACGCGATCGGCAAGGCGTCGGGCGCGTGGAGTCTCGGTCCCGACGCCAACGAATCGCAACGCGGCTTCCTGCTCAATCACCTCATCACCGATGAGCTTCCGGCGTCCGGAAACGAAGGCACGCGCTTCTCCAACTCGGACCCTATCACCGGTCAGGCGGCGTGGTACGACGTGCGCGTGCGCGTCTATCCAGCCGAAGCCGATGCGAGCCACACGCTGCCGCAATTCGCGCCGATGCGCCCATCGCCCGGCATGCCGGGTCCGATCCAGCGCGTCGTGCAGACGTACTTCGCCGGGCGCGGCGAGTTCGCGGCGCGTTTGCGCAACGTCATCAAGCGAAACCCAGGCAACTGAAGGAGACCATCATGACTCAAATGGCCCTCGTGATCGACCTGAACGTCTGCGTCGGATGTCACGCGTGCGTGACGAGCTGCAAGGAATGGAACACGTCCGGCGAAGCGGGCAGCCTCGCGGATCAGCGCCCTTACGACGCCGATCCGTCCGGCACCTTCTTCAACCGCGTGCAGACCTATGAAGCCGGTGAGTTTCCGCTTGCCGACACGATCCACTTTCCGAAGTCCTGTCTGCACTGCGAGGACCCGCCGTGCGTGCCCGTCTGTCCGACCGGCGCGAGCTACAAGCGCAAGGAAGACGGACTCGTGCTCGTGGACTTCGACAAGTGCATCGGCTGCAAGTACTGCGCGTGGGCGTGTCCATACGGCGCGCGCGAGCTCGACGAAGAACGCAAGGAGATGACGAAGTGCACGCTGTGCGCGGATCGCATCTACAACGAGGCGCTGCCCGAGCGCGATCGCAAGCCCGCATGTGTGCTCGCCTGTCCGACGTCGGCGCGTCTCTTCGGCGATATCCACGATCCGGAGTCGGTGGTGTCGAAAGCGATCGAGGAACGCGGCGGCTATCAGTTGATGCCCGAATGGGAGACGAAGCCCGCGAATCATTATTTGCCGCGGCGTCCGGTGAACGCGTGCGGCAGCGGCGGCTCGTGCGGCTGTCATTCTGCCGACGAAGCCGCGCCCGAAACACACGGCGACCTGAATCTCGCGGCGATGGCCGTGCGCGTCTGACTTTTCATCGGAGCTCAACCATGAAACCCGCGTTTTCCGTCGTGTTTCTCACGACATTGAGCGGCGCCGCGCAAGGCTTGCTGATCGCGCTCGTCGGCGTCGAACTGTTTGCGAAGCTCGGCTTGACCGGCGCGCCTTCGCAGATGTTCTTCATCGTCGGCGCGGCGTTGTCGGTCGTGCTTGGAGCGCTCGGGCTGCTCGCATCGTTCTTTCATCTCGGGCATCCGGAGCGCGCCTGGCGTGCAATCGCGATGTGGCGCACGTCGTGGCTCTCGCGCGAATGCCTGTGCCTGCCTGCGTTTCTCGCGTGCGATGCGCTGTACGGCGTCGCGCATTGGTTCGGCACGCCCTGGTCGCTCGTCATCGGCGTGATCGGCGTGATTGCGTCGGCGGCGCTCTTCGTCTGCACCGCGATGATCTACGCGTGCCTGCGCTTCCTGCAGGAATGGGCGACGCCGCTCACGATGGTCAACTTCGTGCTGCTCGGCTGCGCGTCCGGCTTCACGCTCGCGACCGCATGCGCCGCTTGGCTCGCGCCGTCGTCGGCGGCGGGTCTCGCGGCTTGCGCGTGCACGTTGACCCTCGCGGGCTGCGCGACGCGCGTCGCCTCGCTCAGGCGCAATGCCCGCTTGCGGCCGAAGTCGACTGTGCAAAGCGCGACGGGCATCAAAGGACCGAACGTCGTGCAGAAATCGCGCGGCTTCACGGCGGGCGCGTTCAATCTGCGCGAGTTCTTTCACGGACGATCGGCCGAAGCGATCAAGCGCATCAAGTGGACGTTTCTCGTCGGCGCGTTCGGCGTGCCGTTCCTGCTGATGCTGATCGGCATCGGCGCGCAGTCCGTGGCGCTGTTCGGTCTGGCGTTCGTCACGCAGTATCTGGGACTCGTCGCCGAGCGATGGTTCTTCTTTGCCGAAGCGCGGCATCCGCAGAACATTTACTACGCGCGCGCTTCGTGATTCGCGTTGTCGTTCACACCGCGAGCTTCAGCGCCTGATCGAAATCGGCGATGAGATCGTCGATATCCTCGATGCCCGCGGACAAGCGCAGCATGCCGTCCGAAATGCCCATCGACTTGCGCACTTCGGGGCCGGCTTCGTAGAAGATCGTCGGCGCGACGGGAATGATCAGCGTGCGTGTGTCGCCCAGTCCCGTCGCCTTGATCGGCAATTGCAGCGCGTTGACGACGTCGATCATGCGACCGGCATCGCGCAACTCGAACGACAGCAGCCACGACGCGCCCTTGAACAGCGCCTGCGCGATGTCGTATTGCGGATGACTCTTCAGCCCCGGATAGAACACACGCCCGATAGCCTCGTGCTGCTCCAGAAACTGCGCGAGCGCGAGCGCATTCTCGCTGCACTTCGCGACGCGCAATGCGAGCGTTTCCGCGCCCATCGCGATCGAATGCGCCTGCTCCGACGACAGCGACGCGCCCATGTCGCGCAGCCCCTTCTTGCGGATCTGCAGAAGCCCTTGCTCCTTCGACGGCGAGCGGCGGTAGTCATCGGCGATATTCGGGTACTGGCTCCAGTCGAAGAGGCCCGTGTCCGTCACCGCGCCACCGAGCGCCGCGCCATGTCCGGCGATGGTCTTCGTCAGCGAATTGACGACGAGACTCGCACCGACCGCCTTCGGCCGGAACAGCGCGGGCGACGTGATCGTATTGTCGACGACATACGCCAGCCCACGCTCGCGGCACAGTTCGCCGATGCCCGCGAGGTCGGGAATCTGCGTGCCCGGATTCGCGATGGTTTCGACGAACACCATGCGCGTGTTCGGCCGGATCGCGCTCGCGATGTTCGCGGCCGATGTCGAATCGACCATGGTCACGTCGATGCCGAGCGTTCGCAGCGTGCCGAAGAGGCTGTTGGTGTTGCCGAACACGTAGCGGCTCGACACGACATGATCGCCCGCGCGCAACAGCGTGAGGAACACTGCCGTCAGCGCCGCCATGCCCGTGCTGAAGCAGATCGACCCGACGCCCTCTTCGAGGTTCGTGATCTTGCGTTCGAGCGCGGCCGTCGTCGGCGTGCCCTGACGCGCGTAGTTGAAGCCGCCTTTTTTCGCGCCCTGAAAGACGCCGATCAGATCCTCCACGCGCTCGAATCCGTACTGAACCGATGTGTGGATCGCCTGATGCACGCCGCCATGTTCCACGCCCACGTTTCTGTCGCCGTGGACGATGCCTGTGGTGAAGCCTTGCTTGTCCATCCCTTCTCCGCTGCGTCGAAAACACAAAACAACGATTTTGGCACGATCCGCGCGAATTCATGGCGTCGCCGCGAAACGGGAACGCGTGTTGCTCGCTCGCCATTTCGCACGCGCGTTTCGCCGCACGCCGGAAAACGCGCACACTCAACCGTCGCCGCGGATGCGGCACGCCTCGACGAGGAGCCTTTTCTCATGGCTTACGAACTCCATTACTGGGACGGATTGCAGGGCCGCGGCGAGTTCGTCCGGCTCGCGCTGGAAGATGCCGGCGCGCAATACATCGATGTCGCCCGCGAATCGAAAGCGCACGGCTACGGCACCGACGCGATGATGAAAGTCCTGAACAGCAAGACCGAGCCGCACATCCCTTTCGCCCCGCCGTTTCTCAAAGACGGCGAACTGATCGTGCCGCACGTCGCGAATATCCTGCTGTATCTCGGCCCGAAGCTGAAACTCGCGCCGAAGGATGAGGGCCTGCGCTACGTCGCGCATGGCCTGCAACTGACGATCGCCGATTTCGTCATGGAAGTGCACGACACGCATCATCCGCTCGCGACCGATCTCTACTACGAGGATCAGAAGGACGCGGCCAAGATCCGCACGCAGAATTTTCTCGACAAGCGCGTGCCCAAGTTCATGAAGTATTTCGAGCGCGTGCTGAAGCAGAATCCGCACGGCGACACGCAGATGATCGGCGATGCGGCGACTTACGTCGATCTTTCGATCTTCCAGATCGTCGACGGCCTGCATTACGCCTTTCCGCGCGCGATGAAGAAGTTCGGCGCACAGTATCCGCGCGTCGCGGCGATCCACGACGCGGTGCTGAAAAGGCCGAACATCGCGGCTTATGTCGATTCGGAACGGCGCATCCCGTTCAACGAGTCGGGCATTTTCAGGCACTATCCCGAACTCGATCAGGACGCTTGAACCGCTCGAATCCCAACGCAAACCAGGAGCCAGCATGGTAGAAACGATTCCTTCCTTCGGTCTCGGCACGTTCCGCGTCGATGCCGCGAAAACCACGAACGCCGTGAAGAGCGCCTTGCAGATCGGTTACCGTCATATCGACACCGCGCAGTACTACAACAACGAGGCGGCCGTCGGCCAGGGCGTGCGCGACTCCGGCGTGCCGCGCGACGACATCTGGGTCACGACGAAAGTCTGGTGGGAGCGGCTCTCGCGCGATGCGCTCGTCGCGAGCCTGAAGGACAGTCACGCGAAGCTCGATATCGGCACGATCGATCTCGCGCTCGTCCACTGGCCGTCGCCCGATGGCGCGGTGCCGATCGCCGAAACGCTCGCGGCGATGCAGGAAGCGCAGAAGCTCGGTCTGATCCGTCATTACGGCGTGTCGAATTTCACCGCGCCGCTGCTCGAAGAAGCGCTGAAGGCGCCGGGCGGAAAAGAGATCGTCACGAACCAGTTCGAAGTGAGCCCGTTTCTCGCGAACCGCAAGCTCGTCGATGCGACGCAGCAGCTCGGCGTGAAGGTGACCGCGTACATGCCGCTCGGCGAAGGCCGCGCGCATACCGACGCGACGCTCAAAGCCATCGCGGAGAAGCACAACGCGACGCCCGCGCAGGTGACGTTCGCGTGGCTGTTGTCGCGCGATATCGTGGTGCTGTCGGCATCGACGAATCCGGCGCATCAGCAGGCCAACTGGGACGCGCAGAAGCTCAAGCTCGACGCCGACGACATCGCGAAGATCGACGCGCTCGACGAAGGCAAGCGCCACGCGAATCCGCCGTTCGCGCCGAAGTGGTGACGAGCGGCCCGTGAAACGACGCCCGGCCGTGAAGGCCGGGTTTTTTTTGCCTGTCGCAAGCATGCCCGCAACGCCGCCCTGCGATGCTATCCTTGCGAGTCCCTTATTCCGTTTGCTTCTAAGCTTTCCACGATTTCGTAAAAGTGCTCTCATTCCTGCTCAAGCTCCGGACACGCGCGCAACGCCTCTTCCGTCTCTCGGACTCGCACACGATGCTCGTCTGGGCGGTCGTCGTCGGCGTGGCGGGCGCCTTCGCGACGTCCGTCTTTCGTGAAGGCATTCAGGTTCTGCAGCGTCTTCTGGGCAATCCGTCGGAAGGGCTCGTCGCGCTCGCGCATGTTCTGCCCTGGCCCGTGCGCGTCCTGCTGCCGGCCGTGGGCGGCCTGATCGCGGGCGTCTGTCTGCTGATCGCGCGCCGGCACGCCAGCAAGAACGCGAGCACGGACTACATGGAAGCCGTCACCATCGGCGATGGCGTCGTGCCCGTCTGGCAAAGTCTCTGGCGCAGTCTGTCCTCGCTCATCACGATTTCGAGCGGCGGGTCCATCGGCCGGGAAGGCTCGATGGTGCAGCTCGCCGCGCTCTCGTCGTCGCTGATCGGGCGCTGGGTCCACTTCGATCCGCCGCGCCTGCGTCTGCTCGTCGCGTGCGGCGCGGCGGCCGGCATCACGTCGGCGTACAACGCGCCCATCGCCGGCGCGTTCTTCGTCACCGAACTCGTGCTCGGCTCGATGGCGATGGAAAGCTTCGGGCCGATCGTCGTCTCGTCGGTCGTCGCCAATATCACGATGCGCGAGTTCGCGGGTTATCGCCCGCCGTACGAGATGCCGGTGTTTCCGACCGTCACGGGCGTCGAAGTGCTGCTCTTCGTCGTGCTCGGGCTGCTGTCGGGCGTGCTCGCGCCGCATTTCCTGCGGCTGCTCGCGGCGTCGAGGAAGCGCTTCTCGACGCTGCCCTTGCCGTTGCCGCTGCGCCTCGCGCTCGGCGGCCTGATCGTCGGCGTGATTTCGATCTGGTGGCCCGAAGTCTGGGGCAACGGTTACGAGGTCGTGAACTCGCTGCTGCACGAACCGTGGACATGGACCGCGCTGCTTACCGTGCTCGTCTTCAAGCTCATCGCGACGGCGGCCACCGCCGGCTCGGGCGCGGTCGGCGGTATCTTCACGCCGACGCTTTTCGTCGGTGCGGTGCTCGGGTGCCTGTACGGCATCGGCGTACACACGATCTGGCCGGACTCGACTTCCGCGCCCTTCGCCTACGCGATGGTCGGCATGGGCGCGTTCCTCGCCGCCGCCACCCACGCGCCGCTCATGGCGATCCTGATGATCTTCGAGATGACGCTCTCGTATCAGGTCATGTTGCCGCTGATGGTGTCGTGCGTGATCGCCTACTTCATCGCGCGCACGTCCGAGCAGACGTCGATGTACGAAGTGACGCTGCGCCGCAATCGTGAGGAGAAAGAGCGCGTGCGCCTCGCCGCAACGCAGATGCGCGAGCTCGTCAAGCCCGCGGATACCGTCGTGCCGCTCACCGCGAACATCAAGGACATGACGCGTGTGTTCCTCGAATATCCGGTGAAATATCTGTACGTCGTCGATGAAGCCGAGCGCTTTCGCGGCGTGGTCGCACTGAAGGACATCACCTCGGATCTGCTCGACGAGCACGACACCAAAACCAAGACCGCCGCCGACTATCTTCAGCCGCAATTCGACGTGCTCACGCCCGACATGTCGCTCGGCGAAGCGCTGCAGCACTTCCTCGCGTTTCAGGGCGAGCGGCTTCCGGTGATCGAGAAAAAGACGCAGCCGCTGCTGCTCGGCGTCGTGTACAAAACCTCCCTTCTGGACGCATACTTCCGTTTGAACCCGACGTCGCGCTGAAACTGCGCAGCCGTGCAATTTCGCGGCGCGCAACGACGCGTGCGCGCGTGATTCGCGCGAGTCGGATCGACTTCACAATTCACTCGAAGTATGTCCGCGCGACGCCCACTCGTCGCGCCCGTGTGCGCACCGTCCGAACGGATCGCGCGCACGGCGAGCGGCGCAAAGGCCCATCGGCATAGGCTTTGCTTGGTGCCTTTCGCTGCTTACGTGAGGAGGGGTTGCCCGATGAAGACCTCAACGTTGTTGTCGATGGCCCTGGTTTCGGTCTCGTGCTATGCCGCGCCGCTGCATACGAGTTCGACAGACGAATCGACCGCCACTATCACCGCGACGCGCGCCGCGCTGCGTATGAACGCCGCGCCCGTTGCGCCGCCCGCGCCCGAAATTTCGTCGCAGGACCTCGATCATGCGCGCTGGCGACACGTGCCGCTGCCGAAGTCCCGAACGCCGAATCACGGCATGGCGAGCCAGCCCATTCAGGTGCAGACCTGAGCGCCCTCCTCTCCACCGACTCGACCCTGGACCTCGGAATGACCGACACGCACGCAAAACACGCCTTGAACGACGAGCCGATCGACGACGAAATCGCCCAGGTGCTGCGCCTCGTGAAGTATCCCGCCAACAAGGACGCGATCGTCGATGCTGCGCGGGAAGCGGGCGTATCCAACGACGTCATCACGGTGTTCGACGGGCTGCCCGAGCAGGATTACACGGACGCGAATTCCGTCGAGCAACTGCTGGGCAGCAACGGCGGACCGGGCATTTCCATCTGATCCCGTCAAGGCGCGCGAACGATGCGCGCCGGCGCGTGCGCGTGTTCGGTCAGGTCGTACAAAACGTGGTTCATCAAACACTTAACGTCGATACGCGCGCCTTTTCAACACTGCTATCCACAGAAAATGTGGATAAGTCGGGCATCGCACCGATGCGCCTCGCGAGCACGAAAAAGGGACGCGATCCGCGTCGCTCGGGGATTTCAGCGCGAAATCAAGAAACTAGATGAGTCGCCAAGCGGTTTTCCACAGCCCTTTCCCCTTGCGCTGGGGATAAGTTATGCAAGGCCCGACACGCATTGATGCGCCACGAGGCGCACGTGACTTTTCCTTGGGCATCAGTCATTTAGCAGACTTTTGAGCGCCTTTTCAACAGGGTGCTCCCCAGTTCGTGGGGACAACTTGCGACGACATGCCCGCCGCCTGATCCCAGGAATTTCTGTCCGTTTTGCTTTGTAATACAAAGTAACCCGATGGCATAATCCCCGCACTCGGGATCTGAACAAACCTTCACCCTCATGCGCGGTCGCGTCCATCAACGAACGGGTTCACTGCTGGCATTGCTCGCAATGCTGCTGATCACGTTCGCGCCGATGGTCTCGCAACTGCTCGCGGCCAACGCGCATGCCGGCGACCTGAGCGCCGAGCTCTGTTCGGCGCATGCGTCCGCTTCCACGGTCGAGCTTCCTGCCGGCCATCACGATCCGGACGCGCTCGCGCATCTCGACGATCAGGCCTGCGGCTACTGCCATTTCTTCGCTCATGCGCCCGCGATCTCGAGCGCACGCGCATCCGCGACGCTCGACGTCCCGGCGCGCCGCACCGTCGTCGTCGCGCGGATCGGCGACGAGCGTCCCGCTCCCGCGTTCACCACCGCGCAACCACGCGCTCCACCGGTTCTCATCTGATTTCGTCAAAACGGATCGATGCCATCGCGGCATCGAACGGCGTCGCACGTCCATAACGTCGCGCCGCGCTCCTTCATCACGAATTCAAGAAGAACCATGCTCACTCTTTCAGCGAGGGGCGGCGTCAGGCCGTCCGTACATCCGCGCGTCGATGGCGCGTCCCGATCGCACGACATCGCGGGGACGCAATCATGAAGCGTTCCGCCCGAAGAAGCATCTTCGTGACCGGCATGACCGCGATGTTCGCCACACGCGCATTCGCACAGACCACGGAAACCGGCGAGCCCACGACGCTCCCCGCCGTGATCGTGCAGGGACAGGCGCAACATTCGCTGACATCGCAAAACGTCGCCGACGAGAAGCGGACGCTCGATCAGACAGTCGGCTCCGTAGGCTTCGTCGATAGCGCCGACTACCAGAACACCTATGCCTTCACGCTGCGCGACGTCCTCAAGAACGTGCCCGGCGTCTTCGTGCAGACCCGCTACGGGCAGGAGTTGCGCGTGTCCATTCGCGGCTCGGGGCTCGCACGCGGCTACCACACGCGCGGTCTGGAGATCCTCCAGGACGGCATCCCGACCAATCTCGCCGACGGCAGCGGCGACTACTATCAGATCGATCCGCTCGCACTGCAATCCGTCGATGTCTACAAGGGCGGTAACGGCCTCGCGTATGGATCGTCGATGATGGGCGGCGCGATCGACTTCGTGACGCCCACCGCCTACACCGCCGATGCGCCCAACATCCTGCGGCTCGAAGGCGGCAGCTTCGGCACGGTCAGAGGCAGCGCGCAGTTTTCGCGCGTGATGGGGCCGCTGGATTTCATCGGCACGTTCTCCGTGAACCATGCGGACGGCTATCGCGATCACGAGCGCGGCCAGTACGAACAGTTCAACGCGAATATCGGCTATCGATTCTCGCCGGACGTCGAGACGCGCTTCTATCTCGGCGCGTATGTCGTCGATCAGCAGCTTCCCGGCACGCTGTCGCTCTCCGATGCCCTCAACAACCCGACGAAGGCGTCCGCGAGCGCGCTATCCGGCGATCAGGCGCGCGACACGCGCACCGAGCGCATCGCCAACAAGACGACGGTCAAGCTCGATGTCGGCCAACTCGACTTCGTCACCTGGGCGATCCACAAGAGTCTGTATCACCCGATTTTTCAGGTGATCGATCAGGACGGCTGGACCTACGGCTTCGCGCCGCGCTATACCGCGACGTTCAACGTCGGCGGGTTGCGCAACGACGTCATCGCCGGCGCGCGCTTCTTCGGCGGCACCACGCAGGCGCGGCAGTATGTGAACGTGTCGGGCAACGAAGGCGCGCAGACGCTCGACTCGACGCAAAGCGCCTACAACTACGAGGCGTATGTCGAAGACCGCCTGTTCTTCCTGCCGACGGTCGCGCTGATGGCCGGCTTCAAGGCGTTGCGCGACGTGCGCAAGTACGTCGATCACGGCGGGCTCGCGGCCGATCCGACCTACAAGTCGGCGAGCGAGACGTTCAGCGGCGTGAATCCGAAGCTCGGCGTGATGTGGCAACCGAATCGCGAGATTCAGGCGTATATCGACATCACGCGCAGCCAGGATGTGCCGGATTTCACCGATCTCACGCAGACCTTCGCGAACACCACGCGCTTCACGCCGCTCACGTCGCAACACGCGTGGACGCTCGAACTCGGCACGCGCGGCACGCGCGATCGCGTGAGCTGGGATGTCACCGCTTATCGCTCGCTCGTGCGCGACCAGTTGCTTCAGTACACGACGAATCCCGACATCCCGGCATCGACGTTCAACGCGAACAAGACGGTGCTGCAGGGGATCGAGGCGGGCGTGTCGGTCGATGTGTGGCGCGATATCACGCACGCAGGCGCGGGCGACAAGATCACGCTGTCGGGCTTGTGGAATCTGAGCGACTTCCGCTTCAAGGACGATCCGCAGTACGGCAACAACCGTATCGCGGGCGTGCCGGTGAATGTGCTTCGCGCGGTGCTCGGCTACTCGCGGCCCAACGGCTTTCACGTGTCCGCATCGGTCGACTGGGTGCCGGCGGGCGCCTGGGCCGACGACGCCAATACGCTGCGCGTGCCGGGCTATACGCTGCTCGGCGTGCAGGCGGGGATGGATTTTCGCAACGGGCTTTCGGTCTTTCTCGATGCGCGCAATCTGACCAACAAGCGTTATGTGAGCGACATCAGCACGATTGCGAATGCGCAAACGGCGTCGTCGACCGCGATCTTTTATCCGGGCGAAGGCCGCAGTATCTTCGCGGGCGTGCGGTACGCGTTCTAGCCGCGAGGCGGTCGATCAGCTGCCCCGATACTGCGCCGCACTCGCCGGCGCAGGCGCGGCGGGCTTCTTCGCACCCTTGTCCTTCGCCGCGCCGCTCGCCGCCGCATCCGACGACATATACGCCGGCGCGGCCTTCGCCTGCTGCTTCTGCCCGGCGGGCGGCGCGCTCGGCGGACGGCCGATATCGGCGAGCATCTGCTGGCAAGGCAGCGGCTTGTTGTTGCTCGGCGCGATGAGCGGAATCAGCGCCGCGAACGGATTGATCAGTCCCAGCCCGACCGCGGCGGCGCCACGCAGCGCAAGCACCGGACTCACGCCGATATGAGGATCCTTGAACGTGCCCTTCACGTACAGCGGCGAGCGCAACGAGAAAACGCGCAAGCCCTTCGTGTGGGGATGAATGCCGAGATCCATGTCCTCGGTCTTGAGATTGATCGTGCCATCGACGTTGATGACGGCGTCGTCCGTATCGAGCGCGAAGACGCGTGAATCGAGCACGCCGTCGGTCACGACGAAATCCGCCGCCGCGCAATTGATGTTCACGTCGCGCTTGCCGAAAAGCTTTTCATAGACGACGTTCGCCACGTTCAGTCCGGCCGCCTCCATGTACAGGCGGCTCACGGTGCCCTCCGTGATGAGCGCCTTCACTTCGCCGTTCGATGTCGCCGCGAGCGCCGCGGGCGAGTTGCCCGTGGCCGAGAGCGCGGCATCGCCGTTGACTTCGCCGAGCGCGGATTGCATCGTCTTGACGGTCGGGAAAAGCTGCTTGAGTTTCAGGTGCCGCGCCTGCGCCGACACGCGGCCTTTCAGCGGCGTGGTGCTGCCGTCAAGATGAATGTTCGATGCGAGCGAGCCGCCCGCCACGCCGAACTTGAGCGGCTCGAACGACAGCACGCCATTCGTCATCAGGACATGCGTGTACAGGTTCGTGATCGGCAGATCCGGGTCCTTGATGATGCGCTCGCCGGTGAATTTCACGTCGGCGTCGATGGCCTTCCAGCGATCGGTCTTGAACTCCTCGGTCGGCAGCGCCTTCGACGCCGGCTGCTTTTCCGTCTCGCCGCGCTTGGCCTTGCTCGCGTTCGAATCTGCGCCGATGATCGGCGCGAGATCCTTGAACTGCAGCAGATGCGACACGAGTTCGCCCTGCAAGAGCGGTCGCGGCTTCCTGCCCGCATAGACGAGCGATCCGTTGATGTCGCTGCCGCCCACGCGCCCGGTGAAGTTCTCGTAATGGAACACGTTGCCATCTTCGCGGAACTGGCCGGTCAGCCGCCCTTCGGTCGCGAACGGCGGCGTCTCGGGCAGCGTCACGCCGGTGAACGGATAGAGATGCGCCATGCTCACGGCCTGAATCCACAGCCGCAGATCGAGCGCGGCGAGATGCGCGGGATCGGTCACGGTGCCGACGAACGCGATATGCGTGTCGCCCAGGCGCACGTCGGCCTGAACCGGGAACGGGCGCGTCGCGTCCTGCACGGCGAGCACGCCGCCCAGCTTGCCATCGCCGGACACCTTGCCGCCGTTGTAGGTGCCCTTCACCGTCCAGCCGAACGCGTATGGCGGAATCGGCGGTTTCGGGCCTTCCTTGGTCGTGATGCTCGTATTCGCCGACGTGCTCGCCGGATTCGGCGCGGACGCGTTCGCCGCGGCGGCAGCGGACGCGGCAGACGCCGCCGACGCTTCGGATGCCGCGGCCGCATCGGCCTGCTTGTTGAGCTTCGCCGCGCCGCTCTTGCCGACCATCTCCGACGACGACTTCGCGGACGCCGCTTCCTGCTGCTTCATCACATCGCCGATCGGCACGGGTTGCCCGAGCGTATCGACGACGACGTGCATCTCGGCCTTGGTGACTTCATCGCGCACATCGACGGTGCCCTTCGCGAGCGAGATATCGCCGAGCTTGAGATTCCACGTGGACGGTTCGGTGGACTGCTTGAACTTGAACGTCCAGTTGTTGCGATTGTCCTTGAGCCGCTCGATATCGATCGACGGATTCACGAGATTGATCGTCGGCACCACGATGTCGTGCGCGAGCAGCGGCAGCACGGCAACCTGAAAGTCGATTTCGTCGAGCGTTGCGAAGAACTTCTGACGCGTCCAGTCCGGATTCGCGATGGTGATTTTTTCAGCGGAGAAGCGCGGCCATGGCACCCAGCGTTTCCAGCCCGTCTCGTTCGGCGGACGACGCCAGCCTACTTTCAGATCCCCCGTGATTTCGAAGCGGCGGCCGATCGCCTCGGACACTTTGTCATCCACCCAGGGTCGCAGACGGTTCCAGTCGAAGGTCAGGAATATGACCACCAGTATTGCGATCAGAACCGCCAGAACGGCAAAAAACCATGCGACGATCCTTCCGATTTTTCCGGTCGTACTGGCCTGCGGCATGACGGCTCCATCCGTTTTTTCTGATTATGAGTGCGGCAGCACATAGTGTGCCCGCGCGAATCGCGCGCTATGTAGCCGCAGACCGCCGAATGTCCGTAAGATGTCCGCTCGAAGAACGAGACCCCACATAAAAACGATGCCCGACGCGACATCGCCCGCCCTTTCGCCTTCGCCTTCGATCGAGCTCGTCGCCGCGCATGGCGTCGTGCGCCGCGATGCCGTGCGCGGCACCGTGCTTCTGCATCCCACGGACTTCACGCTCTACGCGGGTCAACGCGCTGCGATCACCGGGCCATCGGGTTCGGGCAAGAGCGTATTCCTGCGCACGCTCGCGCTGCTCGATGCGTGCGACGCCGGCCATGTCACGTGGCGCGGCGAGCGCATCGCGCGTTCGCGCATACCGGCTTACCGGCGGCGCGTCGCCTATATCGCGCAGCGGCCCGCGATGCTCGATGGCACTGTCGAAGACAATCTGCTCTATCCGTTCACCCTGAAAACCTATCGGGACGCGCATTTCGATCGCGACACGGTGATGCGGCTCGCGCTTGCTGCCGGACGCGGCCCGGATTTCCTCGACAAGCTCGCGAGCGATCTGTCCGGCGGCGAGGCGCAGATCGCGGCGCTCGTGCGCGTGCTGCAACTCGCGCCCGACGTGCTGCTCCTCGACGAGCCGACCGCATCGCTCGATCCGGCTTCGGCGCGCTCGATCGAAGCGCTCGTTTCCGCCTGGTTCGACGCGGATGCGGAACGCGCATGCATCTGGGTGTCGCACGATCTGGAACAGGCGCGGCGCGTCGCCACGCGTCATCTGACGATGAACGCTGGCGTCCTCGGAGGCGATACACGATGAGCGGCTATCAGAACCTCAGTCTCTTCGATATCGGTCTCGCGGCGGCGCTGATCGTCGTGAATGGCGCGCTCTCGGTCGCGCTCGACCTCGGGCTCGAACGCAGGTTGCTGATCGCCGCGGTGCGGACCGTCGTGCAACTGCTGCTGATCGGCTATGTGCTCGGCTGGGTGTTCGCGTTCAGCCGCTGGTATGTGGTGCTGCCGCTGATGGCGCTGATGACGATCATCGCCGGCTTTGCCGCCTCCGGCCGCGGACGGCGGACCTACGCGGGACAGCGCGCGGACAGCATCGTGTCGATCTGGGGCAGTTCGTGGCTGATCGGCGCGTTCGGGCTGTTCGTCGTGATCCGGATTCATCCATGGTACGAGCCGCAATACGCCATCCCGATTCTCGGCATGATTCTCGGCAACACGCTGACCGGCGTGTCGCTCGGCATCGAGCGCATGACGGAGGAACTGACCGCGGGACGCGCGGCGGTCGAGATGTCGCTCGCGCTCGGCGCGTCGCGCTGGGAAGCGGCGCAAGGGCCCGCGCGCCAGGCCGTGCGCGCGGGCATGATTCCGACCCTGAACCAGATGGCCGTGGTCGGGCTCGTCAGCCTGCCGGGCATGATGACGGGCCAGGTGCTGGCCGGGCAGTCGCCGTTGCAGGCGGTGCGGTATCAGATCGTCATCATGTTTCTGATCGCGGCGGCGTCGGGGCTCGGCGTGGTCGGGGCCGTCGTGCTGACGTATCGGCGGCTGTTTTCGGGCGATCACCGGTTCATGGCGTCGAAGCTGATCGAACGAAACGCTCGCAAGCGCGCCGCGTAACTCACTCGCCGTTATAGGCCCGTTCCAGCGTCGGGAGATCGAGCTTGATCATCTCGCGCATCGCTTTCATGGTGCGATCGGCCTTCACCGGGTCCGGGTCCTGCAGCATCTTGAGCAGGCGTCTCGGCGCGATCTGCCACGTCACGCCGAAGCGATCCGTGAGCCAGCCGCAGGCCAGCGACTGGCCGCCGTCCAGCAGCCTGTCCCAGTAGTGGTCGATCTCTTCCTGCGTGTCGCATTTGATGAACATCGAGATGGCCGGCGTGAACTTGAACTCCGAGCCGCCGTTCAACGCCAGGAATGCCTCTCCTTCCAGTTCGAACAGGATGGCGAGCACGCTGCCGACCGGTCCCGGACTGGACTCCGTATGACGCATGATCTCCGTGATGCGCGCATTCCTGAAGGTGTCGACATAAAAGTTCACGGCCTCTTCGGCATTGGCGCTTTCGAACCATAGACAGGGCGAAATCTTGTGCATATGCGGATCTCCGTTGGTGGAATCGTGCGTCACGCGCACGGTTGCTGTCCCATCGCCTGCTTCATTTCTTCCGGCGTGACGTCACGCGTGTGCGTCGCGACCGACCATTGATGGCCGAACGGGTCTTCCAGGCGCCCGTAGCGATCGCCCCAGAACATGTCGGCGACGGGCATCGTCACTTTCGCGCCGGCGCTTTCGGCCTGCTTCACGGTGGCATCGGCGTCTTCGACGTACAAGTGGATCGTGACCGGCGAGCCCTTCAGCGCCTTCGCACCGACCGAGCCAAATTGCGGGAATTCATCGACGAGCATCAGCATCGAATCGCCGATCTTGACCATTGCATGCATGAGCTTGCCGTCCGGTCCAGGCATGCGGCCCAGCTCGACGGCGTTGAACGCGCGCTTGTAGAACTCGATCGCTTCGGCCGCGCCCGCGCAGACAAGGTGCGGGGTCAGCGAATGCATGCCTTCGGGGATCGGCTTGACAGCGGAAGTGGACATATCGGCTCCGTGTAGTGAATGAGGCGCGCCGGAGTCGGCGCGGCTCTCATACCCTACAACGAACGGGCAGCCGGTCAATCGACACGACTACCCACGCCGCCGTCAAATTTCGTGTACCGGCACGCAGATAGCCTATTTCGAAGACTGCTCCGCGAGCGATTGAATGAGCGCTTCGAGCCGCGAGAAATTGACGGGCTTGGTCAGATGATCGCGAAAGCCCGCTTCGCGGCAGCGGCGGATGTCCTCGTCCATGCCGTAGCCCGTGATCGCCACCGAAGGCTTCTCGGGCTGAAAGGTCTGCCACGCGCGAGCGACGTCGAGCCCGCTGCCGTCGGGCAGGCCGATATCGCTGACGAGCAGATCGAACGGCCCGCTCTTCGCGCGCTCCAGCGCCTCCGCGACGGTCACGGCGACCGTCACTTCGTGGCCGAGCATTTCGAGCACCTCGGCCATCGCCGACGACGTCTGCTCGTTGTCCTCCACGAGCAGCACCCTGAGCGCGCGCCCCTGCTCCTGACGCGCGGCCTCGACGGCCGGCTCGTCCTCATGCGCGGGCTGAACGCGGGCGAGCGGCAGCGTGAGCGTGAAGCGCGCGCCGGCGTCGCGCCCCTCGCTGTGGGCGGAGAGCGTGCCGCCGTGCTTCTGCGCCAGCGTGCTCGCGATCGCGAGGCCGAGGCCCAGGCCGCCGAACGAGCGCGTGATCGAATCGTCGGCCTGCTCGAACGCGGAGAAGATGCGCGGCAGCGCCTCGGCGCTGATGCCGATGCCGCTGTCCGTCACCGAAACCGCGATCGTCGCCGGGTCCGGGTTCCAGGTGCGCACGTCGATGCGCCCGCCCGCCGGCGTGAACTTCACCGCGTTCTTCATCAGGTTCCAGACGATCTGCTGCAGACGGGCCGCGTCGCCGAGCACGACGAAATGGTCCGCATCGAAACGCGTGTCGAGCGTGAGGTCCTTCGTGCGCAGATCGGCCTCGGACATGTCGAGCGCGCTCGTGAGCAAGGTATCGAGCGCGACGCTCGCGAAATTGAGCGACAGCTTGCCGCGCGCGATGCTCGTGAGATCGAGCAGATCGTCGATCAGACGCGCTTCCAGTTCGACATTGCGGCGGATGAGATCGAGCGTCGGATGGGCCTCGCGCGGCAACGAATGCTTCATCTCCAGGAGACGCACGGCCGCGAGGATCGGCGTGAGCGGCGTGCGCAGCTCATGCGACAACACCGCCAGAAAATGGTCCTTCGCGCGATTCGCGGATTCGGCCTGATCTTTCGCGAGGCGCAGCGCGTCGGCGGCCATGTGGGCGTCGGTCGCGTCGCGCACGATCTTCGAGAAGCCGATCAGCTCGTCATGCTCGCTGCGGATCGCGGTCGTCACGCCCGACGCGAAGAATGAATGGCCGTCCTTGCGCCAGAGCCAGCGGTCGTCGCTCGCGCTGCCTTCGCGCCGCGCCGTCTCAAGCTCTGCCTCGAACACGCCCGCTTCGCGGTCTTCCTGCGCATAGAAGATGCTCGCGGACTGGCCGAGCACGTCCTGCGCGGGAAAGCCCAGAATGCGCTCGGACGCCGCGTTCCACGTGCGGATGCGCCCTTCGGGATCGAGCGTGATGACGGCGTAATCCTTGAGCGCATCGATGAGCAGCCGAAAATGCGTTTCCGTCTCGCGCAGCGCACGCTCGACCGCGATGCGTTGCGCGCGCTCCGCGCTCTCGCGCATCGCGCGGCGCACGACCGCGGGCAGGCGTTGCAGGCGCTGCTTCAGAACGTAATCGGTCGCGCCGCGCTTGAGCATATCGACCGCATGTTCTTCGCCGAGCAGGCCCGACACGAAAATGAACGGCGTGTCCGGCGAGCGCTCGCTCGCGATCGTGAGCGCCTCGATGCCGGAAAAGGTGGGCATCACGAAATCGGCGAGGATCACGTCGAAGCGCTTCTTGTCGAGCTCGCCGATGAAGGCCGCGGAGTCGTACACGATCGATGCGTCGACCGCGTAGTCCGCGCGCTCGAGCTGGGCGATCGTCAACTCCGCATCGAGTGCGTTGTCTTCGACGAGAAGCAGATGCAGAGGCTGCATGATCTAGACGTCCTCTTCAAAGGACGCTTGCGGGCCCATCGGACGGGGCGGGTTCGCGAACATGAGCGCTGCGGTCATTGAGTGGACGTCGGCCGCCGAAAGCGCGTCGAACCGGGCGGCGGCTCGTTGAGCACGGCCCAGAATACGCCGAGATCGCCGATCGCCTCGACGAACTCCGCGAATTCCACGGGCTTGACGACATAGGCGTTCACGCCGAGCTCGTAGCTGCGGATGAGATCCTGTTCCTCGCGCGAGGAGGTCAGCATGACGACCGGCACGCTCTTCAACGACGCATTCGAGCGGATCATGTCGAGCACTTCGAGACCGTCGATCTTCGGCAGCTTCAGGTCGAGCAGGATCACGGCCGGATTGCCGGGCGCTCGCTCCTTCCACTCGCCTTCGCAGGTGAGATAGTCGATGGCTTCCTGGCCATCGCGCGCGACGATCACTTCGTTCGCGAGCTGACTCTTGTCGAGCGCGACGAGTGTGAGCTCGAGGTCGTTTGGATTGTCTTCAACGAGCAAAATCGGTTTAAGCATGGTCTTTTCTTGACTTTGTAGCTGGCGCGCCCTGCGTTCCATTCGCATTGCGGAATTCGACAGGCAGCGAGAAATAGAATACCGCGCCCTCTCCCAGCCGGCCTTCGGCCCACGTGCGCCCTTCGTGACGCTCGACGATGCGCCTCACGTTGGCGAGCCCGATGCCCGTGCCTTCGAATTCTTCCGCGCGATGCAGCCGCTGGAACACGCCGAACAGCTTCGCGCCGTACTTCATGTCGAAGCCGACGCCGTTATCGCGCACGCCGATCACGTATTCATCGCCGTCCCGGCTCGCGAATATCTCGATTTTCGCCGATTCCCGCGTCCGCGTATATTTCACCGCGTTCGAAATCAGGTTGCGCAGTGCGAGTTGCAGGAAAGCCGCGTCGCCGGTGACGCGCGGCAGTTCGCCGATGACCCATTCGATGCGCCTTCCCGCGCCTTCCGCCTCGAACTCCTGGACGACGCCGCGCACGAGCTGCCCGAGATCGGCCGGCGCGGGTCTGAGCGCCGCTCGGCCCATCTGCGAGAACGTCAGGAGATCGTCGACGAGCGTGCCCGCGAAGCGCGCCGAATCCAGCATGTTGTTCAGAAAGCGCCGGCTCTTGTCCGACATGCGTTCGCCTTCCTGCTCGCGCAACAGATCGCCGTAACCGGCGATATGGCGCAGCGGCGCGCGCAGGTCGTGCGACACGGAATACGAAAACGCTTCAAGCTCCTTGTTGGCGCGCGCGAGCTCGGTCGCGAGTTCGGCGCGTTCTTCCGCGCGGCGCAGCACGATGTTCAGCAACGCGCCGCGCAATTCGCCGGCGATTTCGAGTTCGCCCTGACGCCACATCGCGGACTGGCCGCGCACCGTTTCGAGCCACGGCGAAAAGTTCGTGCGCGGCGCGCTCGCGCCATCGGCGCCTTCTATCTTGACCGGCTCGCCCGCCCACTTGATGGTCTGCATCACTTCGGGCCTGAACCACAGCAGATAGTTGCGAAAGATCTGCGAGACCGGCACCGCGAGCACGCCGCACGCGTGGTCCTCGTGTCCCTTCGCCGGCGCCCATTCGCGCGCGAGCGAATCCGTCGCCCATACGCCGGACGTGTTCTCCGCGAGCCAGTGCGTGAGCGCGCGCACGGTGTCCTCGTCGGGCGTCGCGCCGAGCAGCGTGATCCGGTCGTCGAACACGATCGCCGCGCCCGCCGAGCGCGCGAAGCCCAACACGTCCTTCGGCACCGCCTGCAAGCCCGCGACGAAGTTCTCGTGCTCGCCCATCGCGGAAATGAGACGGCCCATCGTGCGGCGCAGCGCGGCCAGATACTCGCCTTCGGCGCGCTCTTCCTTCGCTTCGATCTGCAACGACAGCATGTGACCGAGATGCTCGACCGCGACGCGCGTGTTGAACGGCACGATGCGCGCGTCGTGATCGTGACACGAGACGAGTCCCCACAACTGCCCGCGCACGACGATCGACACCGACATCGATGCATGCGTGCCCATGTTGCGCATGTACTCCAGATGCACCGGCGAGAAACTGCGCAGCGTCGTGTACGTGAGATCGGTCGGACGGCCCGTGATCGGGTTCACGTTCGGCACGAGCCGCGCGGGCGTGTAGTTCACGTCGGCGACGAGGCGGATGCGGTGCTTCAGATACAACGCGCGCGCCTGGCGCGGAATGTCCGACGCAGGGAAGAACTGATGCAGGAACGACGGGTAACCTTCCTCGCGATCTTCCGCGAGCACGTGGCTGCGGCCTTCCTCGTCGAAGCTGTAGAGCATCACGCGGCCGAAGCCCGTGATCGCGCGCACTTCGCGCACCGCGAGCTCGGCGAGCGCCTGCACGTTCCCCGCGTCCTGAAGGCCGCGCGCGAAGGTGCGCACGAGCGGATACATCGATGCGAAGGCGTCGCCGCTGGCTGCGGCGGCTTCCATCTCGACGATGAGCGCGCCCTCATGACGATGCATCGTGACATCGAAGCGCAGCGGATTGTCGGAGGACGAAGCTGTCACGTAGATCGGACCGATGTAGAGCGGCGCATCGTCGAGCGCGGACGTGACGGCCGCCTGCGCGATGCGTTGCGCGGCCGACGCGCCGATCACGGCATCGAGCGGCTCGCCGATCAACGCATCGACGCCCTCGCCTGTCAGCGACGCAAGGTTTTCGCTCGCCTGCACGATGCGCAGATCGTCGGCGAGCACGAGCAGAAATCCGTGCGGCTGGATGCCGCCGGGAATATGAATCGGCTCGGCATCGCAGTCCTTGCCCGCGATGCCCGAACTGAGCGTGCGACGACGCGCCTCGGCATCCGGCGGTCCTTGCGATGCTTCGTGCGAAGCTCTCGCGATGGGCGGTTCGCTTGCGGACTCGTTCATCAGACCGCTCCCGCTGCCGGCTGCAGACGCTGCCGGGCATCGTCCGCTTCGGGGCATAGCCACGCGTGCAGGCTTTCGAACGTGGCGATGGCGGCGTTCACCGCGTCGTCGTACTGGCTTTCGGGAACGCTCGCCGCCGCGATCTCGCGAAACGCGTTCCACATGCTGCCGGTGCGCGGGCCGTAGCCTTCGAAATACGCGTTGCCGCGGCCCGGCACGAGATCGAGCCGCTCGGCGACATGAGGCGCGATGAAGCGCCCGCCGAGCGTGCTGCCTTCCATCACGTACATCGAGCCGAACGCACCGCCGATGTTATGCATGCGCGGCAGATCGTCGTGCGAATCGGCGTGTTGTACTGAAGCGCTGCGCTGCGTCTCGCCCGTCAGCGCGACGAGGTCGGCGGCGAGGAGTTGCGCCTTGCGGCGCGCATCGAAAAAGTCCGCGAGCGATGCCGGCATGCAAGCCGCGGTTGCATCTTCCCATGGCGCGACGTAACCATAGAATCGTTCGAGCAGCGCGATATATTCGTCGCCCTGCAGATCGTCCCGCATCAGGTCGAGCGCAGTCTCGAGCCGCGCATGACACGCGGCGGTTTCGTTCTTCAGACGGGACAGAAGGTCGTGTGGCATGTTCCGTTAAGTTGGCTTCGGTCCGCATGGCGGGGCAAAGAAGGCGAGCATCGGAAGGGCTTACCGGTTCGCGCGTGCCATGTATTGCGCGCATCGGTAGAAAAAACGCGGCAAACGATAGCTTCAATACTCGCTCATGATCAACGGTTCATTCTACGCAAGCGGCCCGCGCGGTGCCATTCGCGAAGGTTTTCACCGTTCGGTTCACCGCTTGACCGGGCGCCCTTCATCGCTGTTGACGTTTGCGTGTTCGTCGCGCTGCGTATCGCGTTGATAGTCGTCGCCGCCCCGCCGATCCGTATCGACCAGACCGCGTTCGATGTCCTCATGCGCCTGCATGCCGACATCGCGCGGTTCATGTTCATGCTGCGATTCGACGCTCTGATCCGCCTCGTGAGGCAGCGGCGCGTTCGATGCATCGTCGTGCGTTTGGGTCGCGCGATCCTTGCTCGCCATCTCGCGTCCGCTATCGGGCGCGCTCGCGGGCGTCGTGTTCGTCTGCTTCATCTTCGTCTCCCTGTGTGAACGCTCACTTGCGTGAGCCGCTCATGCCGAGCCGCTTCTTCATCTCGGCCGTAAGCCGTTGACGCGCCTTGTCATAGCCCGCCCACGGATCGCCTTTCAACGCATCGAGCCGCTCGCGCACGTTGCCGATGTTCCATTGATCGCCGCTTTTCACATCATCGAGCTCGTCCCATGAGAGCGGCATCGATGCGCCGAGCCCCGGCCGCGCGCGCAGCGAAAACGCCGCCACGGTGCTCGACCCGCGGTTGTTGCGCAGATAGTCGATGAAGATCTTGCCCTTGCGGTTCTGCATGCCCATCTTCGCGGAGAAGAGCTTGGGCAGCGCGCTCGCCATGTGCTGCGCGACCGCCTGCGAGAAGTCCTTCATATCGTCCCAGCCGGCCTGCTTCGCGAGCGGCACAACCACATGAAAGCCCTTGCCGCCGCTCGTCTTGCAGAACGACGTGAGGCCGAGTTCGGCGAGCAGATCCTTCGTCAGCTTCGCGGCCTCGATCATGCGTTCCCAGCCGACGCCTTCGCCCGGATCGAGATCGAACACCATGCGATCCGGCTTCTCGATGTTCGATGCCACCGCGTTCCACGTATGCAGCTCGATCGTGCCCATCTGCGCGGTGCCGACGAGCGCTTGCGACGATTCGATCGTGAGCAGCGGCGGATGTCCCGGATCGATATCGGCATGCTGGGTGATATGCGGAATCGCGAGCTTCGCGCTGTGCTTCTGAAAGAACAGTTCGCCGCCGATATCTTCGGGCGCGCGCACGAGCGACACCGGGCGATCCTTCAGATGCGGCAGCATCCAGTCGGCGACGGACGCGTAATACTCGACGACATCGAGCTTGGTGAAGCCGGTCGACTTGTCGATCACGCGATCCGGATGGCTGATCTTCACGCCTTCGATTTCAGCCGAACCCGCCTTGGCTTTGGTAGCGGTCTTCTTTGCAGGCGTTTTCTTCGACGCCACTTTCTTCGCCGATGCCGGCACTTCCTTCACGATCTGACGCGCGGGTTTATCGTCGCGCAGACTGACGAACGAGGCTTGTCGCACGATGCGCTCCTTGGTCCATTCCGCGAAATTGCATTCGGCCACGAGTTCAGGCTTCACCCAATGCACGGGCGTACGGCTGCGTTCCTGTGGCTCGCTCGCAAACGGCATGCGCTTCACTTCGCGCTTGTCGAGTTCCTTCTTCACTGCGACGAGCGTCGCGTGATCGAAGCCGCTGCCCACGCGACCCGCGTACTGCAATTTGCCGTGCGTGTCGTACACGCCGAGCAGGAGCGCGCCGAACTGCCCGCGGCTGCCCGACGGCTCCGAATAGCCGCCGATCACGAACTCCTGCCGGCGGCGGCACTTGAGCTTGATCCACGAGGCGCTGCGCCCCGATACATACGTGCTGTCGATCCGCTTGCCGATGATCCCTTCGAGCGCCATGTCGCAGGCGCTTTTCAGGAGATCGTCGGCGTGAAAGGCGAAGTCCTGCGAATAGCGCAGAACGGGATCGTCTATCGGCTCGATGAGCGCCTTCAGGATCGCGCGGCGCTGCACGAGCGGCACGTTGCGCAGGTCGTAGCCGTTCAGATAGGGCACGTCGAAGAAATACACGACGATGTCCTGCGGGCGTCCCACATCAAATGCGTTTTGCAGCGCCTGAAAATCGGGCAGGCCGCGATCGTCGAGCACCACGGCTTCGCCATCGAGCCAGCCGCTTTCGATATCGAGCCGTTCGAGCGCCTTCACCTGCTTCGAAAACTTCGCGGTCCAGTCGTTGCCGTTGCGCGTGTACATCAGAATCTCGTGCTTGCCCTTGATCGTGTCGATGCGCGCGAGCACGCGATAGCCATCGAATTTTATTTCGTAGGCCCAATCATTTCCGGGCGGCGCGGCATCGACGAGCGTTGCGAGTTGCGGCTTGCAGGTCGCAGGCAGCTTCGCTTTTACCGCGCCTTCGATCGCCGGCTCGTGCGACAACGTGCGCAACGATTCGGCGCTGCGATTCGCGACGATATCCGGATGCGCGTGTCCGTTCGCTTTCTTGCTGGCCGTTTTCCGTGCCGGCGCTTTCTTCGCGGCGGCCTTGCGTTCGGTGCGCTCACGCACCGCGCCGCTTTTGTCGCGCGCACCGAGCGACGTCGACATCACGCTGCCCGGCTTCTTCAGCAGGATGTCGTATTCGGCTTCGGAACGCGCATCGTCGTCGCGTTCCTTGATGAGCAGCCACTGCTCCTTGTCGCCGCTGCCGCGCATGTGACTCTTCACGAGCGTCCAGCCGCCGTGCAGCTTTTCGCCGTCGAGGATGAACTTGAGCTTGCCTTTCTCGTACTCGCGCGCTGCTTCCTCGACGGTGCCCGACTGCGGCGCCCACGTCCCGCGATCCCACACGATAACGCTGCCCGCGCCGTAGTTACCCTCGGGGATATCGCCTTCGAACGAGCCGTAGTCGAGCGGATGATCTTCGACATGAACCGCGAGCCGCTTGACCGAAGGATCGAGGCTCGGTCCTTTCGGCACCGCCCACGATTTGAGCGTGCCGTCGAGTTCGAGACGGAAGTCGTAATGAAGACGGCGCGCGTCGTGTTCCTGGATCACGAACGACAACGCGTGATCCGCGGACTTCCTTGCGCGCGCACTGCGCTTCGCGGCGCCGGAGGGCTCGGGCGTCTTGTCGAAGGTACGCTTGCGCTGATAGGTTTCGAGTTTGTCGGCCATCGTCGTCTATCGTCGTCTATGCGTGACTCACGCGCGTTTGCGACGCGTCGTCTTGCGTGCCGGACGCGCCGCTTCCTCGCTGGTATCGTCGTCGGATGGCGCGGCCTTGCTGCCGCGTTTCGCCGGGGCGCCCTTCTTCAGACTGCGCTTGAGCAATTCCGACAGATCGAGAATTTCAGCGGATGCCTTTTGCTCGCCGCCCTCCTCGACCTTCATGACTTCGGCGACCTTGCCTTCCTTCACCTTCTTGTCGACGAGCGCCATGATGTCGTCCTTGAAGGTGTCGTGATACTTGGCCGGATCCCACGAGTCGCTCATGTCGTCGATGAGACGCTTCGCCATTTCCAGTTCCTTCGGCGTGACGCCGGCCTTCTTGGTGTCTTCGTCGGGGAACTTGAACTCGCTGAAGTCGCGCACTTCGTCGCCCCAGCGCAGCGTGTTGAGCGCGAGCGCGGGGCCGACCGGAATCAGCGCCGCCAGATGCTGCTTGTTGTGCAGCACGACGCTCGCGATGCCGACCTTGCCGGTGTCCTTCAACGCGTCTCGCAGAAGCGCGTAGACTTTTTCGCCCTTGCGATCGGGCGCGAGATAGTACGGCGTATCGAGCGAGAGGAAGGAGATGTCGGGCGCATCGACGAAAGCGAGAATGTCGACCGTCTGCGTCGATTCGGGATTGGCCGCGCGGATTTCGGCGTCGGTCATCACGACGTATTTGCCCTTCTCGTATTCGAAGCCGCGCACGATGTTGTCGCGCGTGACTTCCTTGCCCGTGTTCTTGTTGATCTGCTTGTAGCCGATCGGATCCATCGAGCGCTTGTCGAGCAGATTGAAACCGACCTTCTCCGACTGCGTCGCCGGATAGAGTTGCACGGGCACGTGGACCAGCCCGAAGCTGATCGCGCCTTTCCAGATCATGTGCGGCATCGCGGCACCTTCGCTGTCGGATCGAGTCGATGGATACGCCCGGGCGCGTGTGCCGAGGCGGTTTTCGCGCCGGCAATCAGCGCGGTATCGGATGGAATCGCACGAAGCGTGCCAAGAGATATGCAAGCGCCGATCCGCGCGGCGTCTGGACGATTGCATTTACCCGCCGAGCGATTCGCTGCATCGATCTGTAAGCTTTACTGACGATGCTCGTCCGCGGGAAATTTGAGCCGGCCCGAAACAAAGACCGTTAGTTGCAGGTGACGTTTCTAAAAAGCGCCGATCGGAAATCGGCGCGTCGGACAGTGACCGTTATTTGCGGTTCGCCGTGACGGTCAACTGCGTGCCGTCGTCGAGCGTGACGGTTTTCTTGGAGCCGGTGGACGTCGGCATCGAGAAACGCACGATCTGGCTGAAGCGATTGTCGACCGGACATTGCAGACTCTTGCCGCCCACGGTCACCTTGCTCGTGCCCTTCGGCGCGTAGGCGCGAAAGCTGATCTGCACGTTCGCGGAACCGTTGTCCGCGACGACCGGCGCGAAGCGGATCTGCACCTGCCGCACCGCCTGCCCGTCCGCGCTCTTCGGCACCGACGCCGCCTGCGGGCAAGCATCCGGCACGGCCTGCGCGCCGCCCGGCGCCGAGCCCTGCCAGGTGAAGTCATCGGTCTGGCCGGAACGGATGGTGCGCGTTTCCTGCTCGTTGCCGAAACTCTTCGACGTCATCTTCACCGTGTACTTGATGGGACCGTCATTGGGCGCTTCGGAGAGAACCTTGATGCCTGGCGTCGCGTGGGCGGTCGCCGCGAACATTGCGAGCGCGGCGACGGAAACGATGCGACGAACGACCGAACGACGATTCATGCCGCCACCTCCGTATCGAGCGCTGAGGAAGGCCGGCGCCGCGAGGCGCCAGCGTGCTGTAGGGCGGTTTCAGTCTAGCGCCCCGCATGGCGGCTCATCCTAGTGGAAAACCCGCGTGCGCTGCAATGTCGATGACGTTCGTCAACGCGCGCTCAGAAGCCGGTCAGCACGAGCTTGCCGACCGTGCGCCCTTCTTCCAGCAGCCGATGCGCCTCGCGCAGATTCGCCGCGTCGATCCTGCCGAGATCGCGTCCGAGCGTCGTGCGGATCGTGCCTGCGTCGATCAGCCGCGCCACTTCGGAAAGCAGCTTGTGTTGCTCGATCATGTCGGGCGTCTTGAACATCGCGCGCGTGAACATGAACTCCCAGTGAAACGCCGCGCTCTTCGATTTCAGCAATTCGACCGGCAGCGGCTTCGCGTTCTCGACGATCGTCGCGATTGCGCCTTGCGGCTTGATGATTTCGGCGGCGGCGGGGAAATGCTTGTCCGTGTCGTTGAAGATCAGCACGTAATCGACTTGCGGGAAGCCGATATCCTTCATCTGCTTCGGGATGTCCTCGAAGTGATCGACGATATGATCCGCGCCGAGATCCTCCGCCCATTTCGCCGATTCGGGCCGCGAGGCCGTGGCGATCACCTGAAGCTTCGCGACGCGCTTGGCGAGCTGGATGCCGATCGAGCCGACGCCGCCCGCCCCGCCGATGATCAGCACCGACTTGCCCGCGTCCTTGCCTTCCGCCGACACGCGCAGCCGGTCGAAGAGCGCTTCCCACGCGGTGATGGTCGTGAGCGGCAGCGCGGCGGCGCAGGTGAAATCGAGCGATTTCGGCTTCGCGCCGACGATGCGCTCGTCGATCAGATGGAACTCGCTGTTCGCGCCCTGGCGCGTGATGTCGCCCGCGTAGTAGACCGGGTCGCCCGCCTTGAACAGCGTGACTTCGGGTCCGACCGCTTCCACGACGCCCGCCGCGTCCCAGCCGAGCACTCGCGGCGCTGCTTCGACCTTGTCCTTCGGCGCGCGCACTTTCGTGTCGACGGGATTGACCGCGATCGCCTCGATTTTCACGAGCAGGTCCCGGCCCGTCGGCACGGGCTTGTCGAGCTCGATATCGACGAGCGATTCGGGATTGGAAATCGGAAGGTAGCGCGTCAGGCCGATGGCTTTCATGTGTGTGCTCCGTGTAGTGAGTTTGCTTCGATCTTAGTGCGCGATGGCCATCTCGAAAACCGTCATAATCGATGAAACATTTTTCGGGAAATCCATCGAATGGCGAGCGATCCCCTGACGGACGGCGTGACGCGCGAGCGGCTCGATCTGCTCGACGTCGGCCTGTTCATGCGTGCGGCGGCGCTGGCGAACCTGTCGGCGGCGGCGCGTGAGTTCGGGTTGTCGCCGGCGGTGGCGAGCGCGCGCATCGCCGGGCTGGAACGCATGCTCGGCGCGCGGCTTTTGCATCGCACGACGCGGCGCGTCTCCGTTACGCAGGAAGGCGAGATCTTCGCGGCGCACGCGCGCGAGCTGCTCGACGCCGCCGAGGCCGCGCGTGCCTCGGTCGGGCAGGCGCGTGAGCATCCGCATGGCCGCCTGCGCGTGACGATGCCCTCGTCGCTCGGCCGCCAGCACATCTCGCCGCTGATTCCCGCGTTTTTGCGCGCGCATCCCGGCGTGAGCGTCGATCTGCGCATGACCGACCAGATCGTCGATCTCGTCGATGAAGGCATCGACCTCGCGATCCGTATCGGCGCGCTGAAGGATTCGACGCTCGTCGCCAAAAAGCTCGCGAGCAACCGGCGCGTGCTGTGCGCGTCGCCCGCGTATCTCGCCGCGCACGGCACGCCGCGTCATCCGGCCGATCTTGCCGGGCACGAATGCGTGATACTCGCCGATCAGCGCGACTGGAGTTTCGTGACGCCGACCGGCGTGATCGATGTGCGCGTGTCGGGGCGGCTCGTGACGGACAACGGCGAAGTGATCCGCGACGCGCTCGCGGCGGGCGTCGGCATCGGGCTTAAATCGACGTGGAGCGTCGCGCCGCTGATTGCGAGCGGCGAGCTCGTCACCGTGCTCGACGATTACCCGCTCGCCCAGACGGTGGCAATCTGGGCCGTGTATCCGAGCCGCGCGTTCGTACCGCCGAAGACGCTCGCGTTCATCGACTTTCTGGCGGCGCAGTTCGGCGAGCCGCCTTACTGGGACGTCGATCCAGCGCGCGTGCAGCGCTGAAGGTTCTTTACAATGGCGGTTTCCGCCTTCACGCGTTTGCCCCGCCGATGAACCTCGTCATTCAAAGCCCCAGCCCCATCTCCGATTCACATCTGCGACCGCTCGCGGCGCTCGCGCGCTCGCGAGAGACGCAACGCGCCGACGACACGCTGCTGCGCCTGATCGACGCCGATCCGCTCCAGCGTCCGGATATCGATGCCTACTGCGGCGCGCATGCGCTCGATTACGCATACATAGATCCGAACGCGCAGCTCGCCGATTTCGGCCTCGTCGCGATGGATATGGACTCGACGCTCATCACGATCGAATGCATCGACGAGATCGCCGATTTCTGCGGGCTGAAGGCCGAGGTCGCGGCAATCACGGAAGCGTCGATGCGCGGCGAGATCAAGGATTTCAACGAGAGCCTCACGCGGCGCGTCGCGCTGTTGAAGGGCCTCGACGCGGGCGCGCTGGAGCGTGTCTACGAGGAGCGGCTCAGGCTTTCGCCGGGCGCGGAACGCATGCTCGAAGGCGCGCGCGCCGCCGGTCTGAAGACGCTGCTCGTGTCGGGCGGGTTCACGTTCTTCACCGAGCGTCTGAAGACGCGGCTCGGGCTCGATTACACGCGCGCGAACACGCTCGAAATCGTCGATGGGAAGCTGACTGGCAAGGTCGTCGGCGACATCGTGAACGCGGAGGAGAAGGCGCGCACGCTGATCGATACTTGCGAGAAGATCGGCATCGAGCCGAAGCGGGCCATCGCGATGGGCGATGGTTCGAACGATCTCAAGATGATGGCCGAAGCGGGGTTGTCGGTGGCGTTTCGGGCGAAGCCCGTTGTGAGGCAGTCGGCGAGTGTCGCGTTCAACTTCGTTGGGCTCGATGGGTTGTTGAGGCTTTTTTGATCGATGTATGGGTGGGGTTTTTTTTCGCCGGATCCCGGTTTCGTGTCGGTTTATTAGCACTGCCCCTGTGCGGGGCGGCAGTCACTTTCTTTGCTGCTGCAAAGAAAGTAACCAAAGAAACAGCTTCTCACCGCCCGCGGTCACACGCACGTTGGCCATGCTTGCCAGCCGCAGGCGGCACTCGCCTAAGTGTCGCCCTCGAAGGACCAATCGGGCTTGGATCGCGCACGGTCTGACGCTCCAAATGTTTTGGGGCGCTGGTTCAGCACCAAA
>JFHF01000042.1 GCA_000648925.1 Caballeronia jiangsuensis | reverse complement strand
TGGCACTCGCCTAAGTGTCGCCCTCGAAGGCCCATCCGGGCTTGGATCGCGCACGGTCTGTCGCACCAGTTGTTCTAGGGCGCTGGTTCAGCACGAAAGAGCTTCGGCACAGCGCTGCGCGCTGCCGTTGGGTATGCGAGGGAAACCGAAGAGGGGCGCGCGCGCCCGATTGACCCATCGGCCGCGAAGCGGGCCGGAGCTATTTGGTGCTGAACCCGTTCGTTATGTGGCGCGATGGTTCAGACCGTGCGCGGTCCAAGCCCTTGTCTGCTTGTGGGGGCACTCGCTACAGCCGGGCCATTAGGCCAATCGCCTGTGCCGCGGCCGGTGTGAAGTGCTTAGGCTGGGGATAGCTGCTTTCTTTGGTTACTTTCTTTGCAGCAGCAAAGAAAGTGACCCCTCCGCCGGGGAGGCGGCTACTGAGCAAGCGGCGAGATAACGGAGGAAGCAAGACTGCAGAAGAGGCAGCACCGCAAAAGAACCAACACCCTCACCCCCGCGTGCCACGCGAAATCTCCGTCCCGGCATCATGCGCGAGCCGCGCGGTAATCGGCATCGAAAGAAACGAGAACAACCCGACGACAACGAACGCAGGCCAGAAGTCGGACCATTGCACGCTCGCATGACCGTTCAGATATTGCGAGAGTTCGAGCGTGATCCCCGCGATGGTCACGCCAAGACCAAGCGACACCTGTTGCACGAAGCTCGCGAGGCTGGTCGCGCGCCCGACATCGCGCGTTTCGATCTCCGCATACGCGAGCGAGTTGAGGCTCGTGAACTGCAACGCGGGGAAGAAGCCGCCGAGCAGCACGACGGCCCAGATCACCCAGGTCGGCGTGCCGGGGAAGAACGTGCCGCACGCCGCGATGGCGATGCCCGACAGCGCCGCGTTATAGAAGAGCGTCTGACGGAAGCCGAAGCGATGCAGCACGCGCGACGCGAGCGAGCGCATGAACATGCCGCCGAACGCCGACGCGCAGGTGATCGCGCCGGACTTGAACGCGGTCATGCCGAGACCTTCCTGCAGCGCGAGCGGCAGAAGAAACGGCACGGCGCCGAGCCCGATGCGAAACATCGATCCGCCGAGGACGCTCGCCTGAAACGTCGGCACGCGGAAGAAGCGCAAGTCGAGCAGCGGCTTCTCCGAGCGGCGCGCGTGGATGCAGTACAGCACGACCATCAGCGCGCCGGCCACGCACATCGCAAATGCCGTGCGTTGCGGAATCAGTTCTCCGCCGACGAGCGAGAGCCCGAGCAACAGCAGCACGCCCGCGCTCGCGGAGAGGAAGAAGCCGAACCAGTCGAGCCGGCCCGGATGGTCCTCGTGCGAGTTGGCGATGTAGCGGTTGGTCAGATAGATGCCGGCGATGCCGATCGGAATGTTGATGAAGAAGATCAGGCGCCAGTGCAGATAGGTCGTGATGAAGCCGCCGAGCAACGGACCGACCGCGGGTCCGAGCATTGCGGGCACCGAGAGGTAGTTCATCGCGCGAATGAACTCCGAGCGGCGCACCGAGCGAAAGATGATGATGCGGCCGACGGGCACCATCATCGCGCCGCCGACGCCCTGGATGAAGCGCGCGACCGTGAACGGGCCGAGCGACGTGGAGGCCGCGCAGAGCAGCGAGCCGACGACGAACACGCCGATGGCCGTACGGAACACGGCGCGTGCGCCGAAGCGGTCAGCGACCCAGCCGCATATCGGTATGAAGACGCCGAGCCCGAGCACATAGCTCGTGACGGCGACTTTCAACGTGACGGGATCGCGTCCGAAGGCACGCGCCATTTCAGGAATCGCGGTGACGATCACATTGGCGTCGACGCTTTCCATGAACATCGCGCACGCGACGATGAGAGGGGCAATGAAAGCTTTGACGGCAAGCGGCATGGTGAATCGCGGTCAACTCTTGGCGGCAAGAGCGGCGATTATGGCACCGATATGGAGCAGTCGCTGAGCGATCGAAGCGCGTTGCGTGCTGCGATGAACATTCAACGAGGAGTGAAGAAACGATGGACCCGCAGGATCTGCAACGTCTCGTCACGCAGACGATGCCCTATGGCAAGTACAAGGATCGGCTCATCGCGGATCTGCCCGGTCACTATCTCGCGTGGTTCGCGCGTGAGGGTTTTCCAGAGGGCAAGCTCGGCAAGCTGCTCGCGTTGATGCATGAGATCGACCATAACAACCTGCGCTCGCTGCTCGATCCGTTGCGAGGACGATGAGTTTTTTGTCGAAACGGAGCGCCGCGTAAACACGCTATAGGTTGTATCGGCCGGTTTTGCAAGCACAAGATATTGTGGAAATAAGAGACGCCAAATGCTAAACTTCGGCAACGAATTCGAAGCATGCGGCAGGCAGGAGCAGGTGCCTCGACGTACTTGTCCGAGGGTGTTTCGAATGACGCGGCGCGTGTTCGATGAACAGTATCGAAGCTCATCGAAGAGCGCGAGTGAAGGTAGCAAGCCGCTCGCTTCTCGACTCATGTTTTGCATCGCATCGAGTGTCGTCGAGAGACATCGATCGATGAGCGAAGCGAGCCACGCTTCGATGCGTTCGAGATCGCACACTCGACATCGAGCTTATGTTCGCAGCAAAACACGAAGTGCTTCGCATCATGCATCGCACGTCGGCCGCAAAGCACCGTGGGACAAGGCTTTCAAGACATCGATGAAGCCACGCGCAAGCACGTTGCGATGCCTTCGAAGTCACTCGATCAGGACCGCTTCACACACGATTCAACAGATGCCGCATCGAGCTTCACACACACGGCTGCGAGCCAAGTGTTGTATGCAGGTAGCAACGTCGAATCTAAATCGCATGAAAACGAGAATTTTCATGAGCAAACTCTTTTATCGCTCATGAAAAGATGGTACAAACCGATCTAAATTGATGGTGAGAATTTATGCTCAACTGGGATGACGAGACCACTGCCGTAGCTCCCTCGAGCGCTTCGCAACAGAACACGTTGCGCAACGCTCAAGGCACGGCGCAATTCGCGCAAGCTCATCAAGCTACCCATCAGACTGCTCAGGCTAACTCGACGAACATCTTCTCCGATGGCTTCGTTCCGCCCGCAGCCGCTGCACCGTCCGCCGGCGTGATCGCCGCGCAGAGCGAAGCGCGCGTCAATGTCGCCGACAAGCGCATCATCAACGGCAAGACCGACGTCAATCAGCTCGTGCCGTTCAAGTACAAGTGGGCGTGGGAGAAGTACCTCGCCGGCTGCGCGAACCACTGGATGCCGCAGGAAGTGAACATGTCCCGCGACATCGCCCTGTGGAAAGACCCGAACGGTCTCTCGGACGACGAGCGCCGCGTCGTCAAGCGCAACCTCGGCTTCTTCGTCACGGCGGACTCGCTCGCCGCGAACAACATCGTGCTCGGAACGTACCGTCACATCACCGCTCCGGAGTGCCGCCAGTTCCTGCTGCGCCAGGCCTTCGAAGAGGCGATCCACACGCACGCGTATCAGTACATCGTCGAATCGCTGGGTCTCGATGAAAGCGAGATCTTCAACGCGTATCACGAAGTCAAGTCGATTCGCGACAAGGACGAGTTCCTCATTCCGTTCATCCAGACGCTGACCGATCCGGCATTCACCACCGGCACGCTGGAAGCGGACCAGAAATTGCTGAAGTCGTTGATCGTGTTCGCCTGCATCATGGAAGGCCTGTTCTTCTATGTCGGCTTCACGCAGATTCTGGCGCTGGGTCGCCAGAACAAGATGACGGGCGCGGCGGAGCAGTATCAGTACATCCTCCGCGACGAGTCGATGCACTGCAACTTCGGCATCGACCTCATCAACCAGATCAAGCTCGAAGAGCCGCAACTGTGGACCGCCGAATTCAAGGCCGAGATCCGCGAGCTCTTCAAGGAGGCGGTGGAGCTCGAATATCGCTACGCTGAAGACACCATGCCGCGCGGGGTGCTCGGCCTGAACGCGTCGATGTTCAAGAGCTACCTGCGCTTCATCTGCAACCGGCGTTGCCAGCAGATCGGGCTTGACCCGCTCTTCCCGAACGAGGAAAACCCGTTCCCGTGGATGAGCGAAATGATCGACTTGAAGAAGGAACGCAACTTCTTCGAGACACGCGTGATTGAGTATCAAACCGGCGGCGCGCTGACCTGGGAATAATAAAAATCCAGGACGTGTTGCAGACGAAATCGATGGGACGGTCAGGCAGCAGCGTGTCGCTCACGCGCGCCTGATCGACAAGGTTTAGGAGAACGGTCGCCCGATGCAAAGTGCGCCTACTGACTTGGCGAGCCGATTATCGGCACGAATGAAAGACAGGCGTTTTGCGATCCCTTCAATGGGATGGGCAAACTTCCCCCCGGAAAATGCCAGCGGCATGCGCGCTGGCTCGATCAAGCGATGGCCGGCGCCGCGGAGATGCGGTGCTGACTCAATTTGGCGCGCGGTGCCTCGGGGCACGGCGCGCCTTGCCGTATTCATTAGCGTAAGCAGGTGGGATCAGCGTACGCCGATGAATAATCCGCTTCGTAGCGTGCGCTGTGAGAGGCGACGCGTGGGAAGCGGGTTTTGACGAAGGGTGTAGTTTGAACTGACTCTCATCTGAAAACCTGAAGGAGAAAAACCATGGCAGTTGCCAAGAAAAAGCCCGCCGCCAAAAAGGCTGCAGCGAAGAAAGTCACCGCAAAGAAGGCCGCACCGGCGAAGAAGGTTGCCGCCAAGAAGGTCGCTGTGAAGAAGGTTGCAGCGAAGAAAGTAGCGGCCAAGAAGGTCGCGGCGAAGAAGGTTGCAGCAAAGAAAGTGGCAACCAAGAAAGTCGCAGCAAAGAAAGTAGCGGCGAAGAAGGTTGCAGCGAAGAAGGTCGCGGCGAAGAAGGCGCCCGCGAAGAAAGCCGCTGCGAAGAAAGTCGCGACCAAGAAGGTAGCCGCGAAGAAGGCCGCAGCCAAGAAGGCGCCTGCGAAGAAGGCCGCGGCGAAGAAGGCGCCCGCGAAGAAGGCCGCAGCGAAGAAGGCCGCTGCGAAAAAGGCTCCTGCGAAAAAGGCTGCTGCGAAGACCGCAGCCGCTGCGCCTGCGCCTGCTGCCGCTCCCGCTGCGAAGAAGGCCCCCGCGAAAAAAGCGCCGGCCAAGAAGGCCGCTGCTGCGAAGAAGACTACGGCTGCTGCTCCCGCAACGACGGCAACGACCGTATCGGCGCCTGCTCCGGCTCCGGCCGCTGCGGTCAAGACGGCGTTGAACCCGGCAGCGGCATGGCCGTTCCCGACGGGCAGCCGTCCGTAAGCTCTCGCAGTACGCGACACCCAGGCACAGTGCGCTGTGCCCTTAGTCCGGGTAAGCCTACCCGGCCTGAACCCGTCGCCGGAAATCTGGCGGCGGGTTTTTCGTTTCGGCGAACGAATTTCATCGCGCGCCTGCCGCTCGCTTCGGGCGGCCAAAGAAAAAGCGCATGCATCTTTCGATACATGCGCTTATGCCGGACGAAGTGCTCGCCTTGCGGCGGCTATTCGTCCGCCGAATATGTCAGTGCCGCCTCAGTTCAGTGAGTCACGCGCGTGACGCCGCCGCTCGACAACAGACGCACCCGCTCGCCCGCCTGGAAGACTTCGCCGTTCGCGGTCTGCGTGATCGCGCGCATGTCGCCGTTATCGAGGCGCACGGTGATCTCCAGACCGTTCTTCATCGCGACGCTGTTCTCGACCGCGTTACCCGCGACGGCGCCGGCCAGCCCGCCGATGATGCCCGCGATGATCGAGCCGTTGCCACCGCCGATCGCGCTGGCCGCCGCGACGCCGCCGAGCGCGCCGCCGCCGATCGTGCCGAGGCCGGTCGGCTGGCCGTTGTTCGAACTGATCTTCACGCCGCGCACGCTTTCGACGGTGGCCATGCGCACCGTTTCCTCGCGCTGCGCCTGCGACGCCGTGTACACGTCCGACGAACTGCTGTTGTAGGCGCAGCCCGTCAGCGCGACCGAGCCGACGAGCGCCATTGCCAGCGCGATACGACTTACCGTTTTCATTCCTTCACTCCAATCACTCAGAACAGACTGTTTCCGAAAGCCTGTTTGAAACGTTCTTCGATTTCGGCGCGCGTCGGCGCGTAGGTTTGCGGTCCCTGATGTTCGATTTTCAGCGAACCCATCAGACTCGCGAGACGACCCGTTTTCTCCCAGCCAAGCTTGTTCTCGATGCCGTACAGCAGGCCGCCGCGGAATGCATCTCCGCAGCCGGTCGGATCGACCACCTGATGCGCCTTCACGGAGGGAACGTCGAGCACGCCATCGTCATGATAGATCTGCGCGCCGTGTTCGCCACGTGTGACGACGAGGGCATCGACACGGCTCTTGATGTCTTCGATCGACCAGCCGGTCTTGTTGCTCAACAGCTTGGCTTCGTAATCGTTGACCGCCACGTAGGTGGCGAGTTCAATCATGCGACAAAGTTCGACACCGTCGAGAATCGGCAGTCCCTGACCCGGATCGAACACGAACGGCACGCCGGCGCGGGCCAGTCCTTCGGCGTGCTCGCGCATGCCTCGCGCGCCGTCGGGGGCGACGATGCCGAGCGAGATGCCGCGCGTTTCATCGGCGCGGTTCAGGTGCGATTCCATCATCGCGCCGGGATGGAACGCGGTGATCTGATTGTTCGCGAGATCGGTGGTGATGAAGCATTGCGCCGAGTGCTGATCGGGCAGCACGCGCACGTATTCCGTCGACAGACCCAGCGCGTCGAGCCGGTCGACGTAGAGCTGCGAATCCGCCGCGCCGAGCGTGGCCATGATCTTCGGATCGCCGCCGAGCAGCTTCAGCGCATACGCGATGTTGCCTGCGCAGCCGCCGAAGTTGCGCCGCATCGTCGGCACCAGGAAGCTGATGTTCAGCATGTGCACCTGATCCGGCAGGATATGGTCGCCGAAGCGGCCCTGGAAGGTCATGATGTTGTCGTAGGCGAGCGAGCCGCAGATGAGCGTAGCCAAGGCGAACGTCCTTAAGAATAGGTGCCGAGGAAAAAAATGCGCATACGAGGCGCGGCGAGCTTTTCACCGCGCCTCGTATGCGCGGACCGCTCCGGTCGGGAGCGGTCCGCCAGAAGAATTACTTCAGTGCGGCGAGTGCTGCGTCGTAGTTCGGCTCGTTCTTGATTTCAGGCACGAGCTCCGAGTGCAGCACCTTGTTGTTCTCGTCCAGAACGACCACCGCGCGGGCCGTCAGGCCCTTGAGCGGGCCGCTCGTCACGTCGACGCCGTAGGCTTGCGCGAACTCGTGGCCGCGGAACGTCGAGGCCGTCACGACATTTTCGATGCCTTCGGTCGTGCAGAAACGCTTCGCCGCGAACGGCAGATCGCCCGAAACGACCACCACCACCGTGTTGTTCAGGCCGGCGGCTGCTTCGTTGAACTTGCGCGTCGAGGTGGCGCAGGTCGGCGTGTCGAGGCTCGGCACGATGTTCAGCACCTTGCGCTTGCCCGCGAAGTTCGCGAGCTTGATGTCGCCGAGATCGGCGCCGACGAGCGTGAATTCGGACGCTTGCTGGCCTGCGCCCGGAAAGGTGCCGCTGACGTCGATGGGATTGCCGCCGAGGGTAACTTGACTCATGTTGCGCTCCAGAGAATTGTCAGATGCTGACGGGAAAATCGCGCGTGCCGAGCCGTGAGGGCAGGCACGCGCGTCGTGTGGCACTCGGTTCGGAGCCTTGCGCGTGATGAACGGCGCAAGGCCGTGATCAAGGATAAAAGACCTGAACCCGGTAATTCGCGGCGACCGCGTCGCCGGTATCCAGCCGGACGACGACCGGCTGCGCGCTTTGCGGCGGAAGGCCGACGGCGAATATCGTACCTGCTCGCGCGTAATCTTGCGGCCAGAGCACGCGACGGATCGCGACGTTGTTCTTGTCGTCGAGCAGTGTGAGTTCGAGCGCCGGATACGCAAGCGCGACATCCAGCCGATTGCGCAGCGACAGCTTCAATTCGAGCTTGTGCGGACCGTCGACCTGACGCAGGCCCGAGCTCTCGATCTGCAATCCGTCGATGTCGCGCGGCGGCGAGATCGTGCAGCCGATCTGATCGCAGACGTCCGAATAGAGCGTATGCGAGGCGGGCACGAAGACCATCACGGATTCGCGTTGCCACCACGCGAGCTGCACGAGCAACAGCAACGCCAGCAGCACGGCGACGATGATGCCCACCATGCGCACGGCCTTCCCCGAGCCGACACGCGCCGGCGAGCGCGACTCTCGTGGCTCGCGCGATTCACGCGATTCGCGGACGACCGGAAACGCTTCGTTCGCGCTGACACGGCGAACCGGCGCGGGCGGTTTCTTGCCGACGAAGCCCGGTTCCGCGTCGTCGCGCCATGCGGGCGCCGCGGGCGGTTCCGGCGTCGGCTGCACGGGCGGCGTGTCCTGCTCATGAACCGGTCCGATGAACGGCTCGGCGCGATCGTCGACAGGAGCGAACGGCGCAACGGGCGCGACGGGCGGCTCACCGAGCGGCGCATCGACTCCGCCTTGCGCGGAATTCGCGGCATCGGCATGCGGCGCGCCCACGCGGATGAACTGCTTCAGGCGTCCCGCTTCGCCGGGCAGCGCGGACGGCTCGTTCGCGGCGTCGGATTGCGCCGGCTCCGTGCGCGGTGGCGTGGGTCGCGTTTGCCCCGAGGCACCCGCGAACGCCGGGGAATCGCCGTAGATCGTGCGTTCGCTATCGGCGCCGGACGACTTGACGCCCGCCGGCAGGGAAGGCGTAGCGGCATGTCTTGCCGGCCCGGTTGCGTTGAGATCGAGATTGCGCGGTGCGAAGGGGCGCGGTTTCAGCGGCGGGTCGGGCAAGGCCGTTACGTGCGTCGGCGCATCGGGAGCGGGGCCGGCGCCCGAACTGGTCGTGGGGCCGACGGCGACATCATCGTCGATGATCGCGGCATGCTGAGCGACACCTGCCGCAGCCGGCTCATCGGGAAGCTCGAAGCGATGATGCGCGGCGTCGAAAACTTCCTGGCAGTGGCCGCAGCGCACGCGGCCGTCGTGCGGCGCGAGCAGGTGCGGGTCCAGCTTGAACACGGTTTCGCAGTGAGGGCAGCGGGTTGCCAGCGCCATATAGAAGTGCCGTTGGCCTGACGGCCTATTCGTGGAAGATGGCGCTATTCTAAAGGCTTTCGCGCCGCGTTCCCGCGAGGCATACCCAGCCTTCGTGCTCGCGCCAGACGCCGATGTCGATCCACTTGGCATAGACCGCCGCGACCTCGTCGGCCTGCCGCGCGAGCACGCCCGACAGCGCGATTCTGCCGCCCGGCTTCACCTTCGCGGAGAGCATCGACGCCATCAGCTTGAGCGGATTCGAGAGGATGTTCGCGACGACGATATCGAATTCGCCGGCGGGACACGCGTCGGGCAAGCCGTAGGTCACGTCCGCGCGATTGCGCTCGCTGTTCTGACGCGCCGACTCGACCGCCTGAGGATCGATGTCGATGCCCACGACCGGGTCCGCGCCGCACTTCTTCGCGAGAATCGCGAGGATGCCGGAGCCGCAGCCGTAATCGAGCAGCGATTGCCCCGGACGCACGGATTGCTCCAGCCATTCCATGCACAGGCGCGTGGTCGGATGGCTGCCGGTGCCGAATGCGAGCCCCGGATCGAGTTCGAGCACGAGCGCGCTCGGGTCGGGCGCGTCGTGCCACGAAGGCACGACCCAGATACGCTCGCCGATGGAAATCGGATCGAACTGCGCCTGCGTGAGACGCACCCAGTCCTGTTCCTCGACGTCGCGCACGGTGAAAGAGGGCGTCGCCGCCAGGCCGATTTCGTTCGCGGCCGCGGCGAGCAGCACGTCGGGATCGGCGTCCTCGGCGAGCAACGCCACGACGCGCGAGCGGTTCCACGCACGCTTCTCGGGCACGAGCCCCGGCTCGCCGAAGAGCGGCTGCTCGTCGGGCGTGTCGGCGTCGGCGTCCTCGACGGACACCGACAAGGCGCCGACATCAAGCAGCGCGTCCGACAGCGCTTCCGCGTGCTCGCGATCCAGCTCGGCGATCAATTCCCGGTAACTCATGCTCGTGTCTCGTGCTCTCTTGCTTCGCTGTGCTTCAGGACTCTTCGGCGACCGCCGCCTGACGCGCGGCGAGCTTGTTCTCGAGATAGTGGATGCTCGTGCCGCCTTCGACGAACTTCGCGTCGATCATCATCTCGCGATGCAGCGGAATGTTGGTCGAGATGCCTTCCACGACCATTTCCGACAGCGCGATGCGCATGCGGTTGATCGCCTGCTCGCGCGTCGCGCCGTAAGCGATCAGCTTGCCGATCATCGAATCGTAGTTCGGCGGAACGAAATAGCTCGCGTACGCATGCGAATCGACGCGGATGCCCGGGCCGCCCGGCGTATGCCACGACGTGATCCGTCCCGGCGACGGCGTGAACTTGAACGGATCTTCCGCGTTGATCCGGCATTCGATCGCGTGGCCGCGGAACTGGATGTCCTTCTGGCGGATCGACAGCTTTTCGCCCGCCGCGATGCGAATCTGTTCCTGGACGATATCGACGCTCGTGATGAGTTCCGTCACCGGATGCTCGACCTGAACGCGCGTGTTCATCTCGATGAAGTAGAACTCGTTGTTCTCGTACAGGAACTCGAAGGTGCCCGCGCCGAGATAGCCCATCTTCTTGCAGGCGTCGGCGCAGCGGTCGCCGATACGCTCGATGAGACGCCGCGCGATACCCGGCGCCGGCGCTTCCTCGATCACCTTCTGGTGACGGCGCTGCATCGAGCAGTCACGTTCGCCGAGCCAGATCGCGTTGCGGAACGAATCCGACAGCACCTGAATCTCGATGTGACGCGGGTTCTCGAGGAACTTCTCCATGTACACCTGAGGGTTGCCGAAGGCGCGGCCCGCTTCTTCGCGCGTCATGTTGACCGCGTTGACGAGCGCCGCTTCCGTGTGCACCACGCGCATGCCGCGCCCGCCGCCGCCGCCCGCCGCCTTGATGATGACGGGGTAGCCGACCGTGCGCGCAATCTTCACGATCTCGCGCGGATCGTCGGGCAATGCGCCTTCCGAACCCGGCACGCACGGCACGCCGGTCTTGATCATCGTTTGCTTGGCGGTGACCTTGTCGCCCATCAGGCGGATGGTCTCGGGACGCGGACCGATGAACGTGAAGCCCGATTGCTCGACGCGCTCGGCAAAATCGGCATTCTCGGAGAGGAAGCCGTAGCCGGGATGGATGGCTTCGGCGTCGGTGACTTCGGCCGCGCTGATGAGCGCCGGCATGTTCAGGTACGAGAGGTTGGACGGCGCCGGTCCGATGCACACGGCTTCGTCGGCCAGCCTGACGTACTTCGCTTCCTTGTCGGCTTCCGAGTAGACGACGACTGTCTTGACGCCCAGCTCGCGGCACGCGCGCTGGATGCGAAGCGCGATTTCGCCGCGGTTCGCAATGAGAATTTTTTCAAACATAGTGGGTCGGCTCATCAACGGGCTCGCGCGAGCGGCCCTCGGGGATCCAATCGGCGGCGCGCTTCTCGACGGATCGATGCTGCTCTGCGCGCCGGCGCGGTGAAGCTGTGCGGCGGCGATGCAGACCGCATCGGCCGCACGGCCCGATGCGCCTTCAGTCGCCGATCACGAAGAGCGGCTGGCCGTATTCGACCGCCTGTCCGTTCTCGACGAGGATTTCCTTCACGACGCCGGCCTTATCCGATTCGATTTCGTTCAAGAGCTTCATCGCTTCGATGATGCACAGGGTCTGGCCTTCCTTCACCGTATCGCCGACCTGGATGAACGGGTCCGCGCCCGGCGACGGCGCGCGGTAGAACGAGCCGACCATCGGCGAGGTCACGATGTGACCTTGCGGTGCGGCTGCCGCCGGCGCGGCCGCTGCGGCCGGCGCACCTGCTTCGCCCGCGCCGGCGAAGTGCGGCGCGGCCGGCGCCTGCATTTGCGGCGCGTACTGCTGCGGCGCCTGCATGTAGACAGGCGCGGCGTTCTTGACGATGCGAACCTTGCCTTCGCCTTCCGTCACTTCCAGCTCCGAGATGCCGGATTCCGAGACGAGGTCGATCAGCGTTTTCAGTTTACGAAGGTCCATCGAAAAATCCCCTTTCAATACTTGGAGACCGGGGTTGCCCGGTGCTTGACTTGATTTGTGGGTGTTCTGAACTGCTCAGCCGCGAGCCTGCGCGGCCAGCAGGCCGGCGCGCGCACGCACTCCCGCGCAAGCGCCGACGGCCGAATCGGTCGGCACACCGCGGGCGTTCATGTCGAACGCATCGGCGTGGTCGCTTTGAAGTGCGCGTCCGAACTGCCAGCGCACGACGCCTGCGAATGCCCTGCGGCGACCGCCATCGTTTTCACGGATGTCGGACTCGACGGCGAGGTGGCCACGCGGCACCGGCAGAGTTGTCATAGTCGCTTCGGGTTGTGCGGAATTCGGCGCACTTTAGCGCCGTTTAGAGAATTTTGTCTAGTTTTACCGTGCGGCGCGTTCCGAAACTATGGGACAAATTACCGTTTTGCGCCGCACGGCCGACTGAATTTCCCGCAAGATCGGCTTACTGTACCCTAAGTCACGGCTTACTTAGCGCAATTCACTGCGTACAGGCGGCGAATTTTTACAGGCTGTCGAGCGTGTGCTTAAGCTCCGCGGGATCGACCTCGCCCAGTTTTGTCGAGCGAATCTGTCCTTTTGAGTCGATTACCACCGTGAAAGGCAGCCCGCCCGCGTTGTTGCCGAAGCTACGCGCAAGATCCGCGCCGCCGAAACCGGTGACATAGACGGGATACGCGACCTGCACCTTCTTCAGGAAGTCGTTGACGTTCTTCTCGCTATCCACGCCAAGTCCGATGAACCTGATGCCTTTCTTCTCATAGTCGCGCTGCATGGCGGAGAGTGTGGGCATTTCCTTCACGCACGGTCCGCACCACGACGCCCAGAAATTGACGACGACCGGCTTGCCCTTGAACGACGCGAGCGGCACGGACGTGCCCGAAGCGCCCGGCGGCGTTGCTTTCCAAAGCTGTTCTACGGCGTTGCCGCTCGCCGGGGTCGCGGCGACGCTATCGCCGCCGGTAAATACGTGACCCGCGTAAAAGCCGCCGACGGTCGCGGCGACCGCGACCACGAGGGCCGCCAGAATGCGTGTGCTTTTCATGAGCGTCCAGAAGAAAGATCAGCCGCCGATTTCCAGCGACGGGGCATCGGGATGATCGAGCAGCGTGCGCACCGCCGCCGCGTTCGCACGTGCGAGGCGTCCGCGACCGTCCGCGCGCACGGCGCCACGGAGATCATCGGTGCCGTAGAGCGCGATATGCAAGCCGATCGGCTCCTCGTTGCGCACTCGATGCAGAAAACTCAGCGTCTCGACATAGCCGCGACCGGCGAAATGCCGCGTCTCGGATACGTCGTACTGCACGTTCGCGTTCAGCAGGTAAATCGCGACTTCCTTCGGATTGTCGCAGAAGCATTGCAGATGGACATCCGAATGCTCGCCCGCCGTGCCGTTGAGCACCGCGCCCGTGAGATACGGATCGAAGGGTTTCAGGCGCTCCATCCATTCGAGTGCGACTTCGCGCATGCGCCGCAGCACGATCGGCTGGCTCTCGCTCTGGAAAATGGCCTGATATTCGCGGATTTCCTCTTCGATCTGATCGTTATCGGGCAGAAATTCGCCGCCGATCTTCGCCTCCCCGACGACCTGCCGCGCAGCCTTGCGCTTGGCGGTCGAGTAGTCGAGCCCGTCCTCGGCGATCATTCTCGCGGCGGCAATCGCGATTTCCTCGCGCACGCGCTGCGGATCGAAATGTGATTTGCGAACCATGCCGGAATGATACTAGATAAGCTCGGACGGCCCTTTTGCGGACCCGGTGCGGCACACTCGCGCCGCCGAAAGAGCGCCAGGCGTGCTCGGTTACAATATGCGCCTTCAGGCGCCTTTCTGCACGGGTTTGCCCACGAACGGCGCCGTTCCTGTTTTTGCTTCTCAATCGCCCGCGCGGCGCGACACGGTTTATGCACATCCACATCCTCGGCATCTGCGGCACCTTCATGGGCGGACTGGCCGTTCTCGCGCGCGAGGCGGGCCACAAGGTCACCGGCTGCGACGCGGGCGTCTATCCGCCGATGAGCACGCAGCTCGAAGCGCAGGGCATCGAGTTGATCGAAGGTTACGGCGTCGAGCAACTCGCGCTCGAACCGGATCTGTTCGTCATCGGCAATGTGGTGACGCGCGGCAATCCGCTGATGGAAGCCATTCTCGATCGCGGCCTGCCGTATACGTCCGGTCCGCAATGGCTCGGCGAGCATGTGCTGAACGGCAAATGGGTGCTCGCCGTCGCGGGCACGCACGGCAAGACCACGACCAGTTCCATGCTCGCGTGGCTGCTCGAAGACGCGGGCATGAATCCCGGCTTTCTGATCGGCGGCGTGCCGCTCAACTTCGGCATCTCGGCGCGTCTGACCGATTCGAGCTTCTTCGTCATCGAAGCCGACGAATACGACACCGCGTTCTTCGACAAGCGTTCGAAATTTGTCCACTATCGCCCGCGCACGGCGGTGCTCAACAACCTCGAATTCGATCACGCCGATATCTTCCCCGATCTCGCCGCCATCGAAACGCAATTCCATCACCTCGTTCGCACCGTGCCGGGCGTCGGGCGCATCGTCACGAACGGGCGCGAGGCCGCGCTCGAACGCGTGCTGACGCGCGGCTGCTGGTCGGGCGTCGAGCGCTTCGGCGTCGAAGGCGGCTGGCAGGCGTTGCCCGTCGAGCAGGGCGCGCCCGTCGACGAGCATTTCGCCGTGTACTGGGAGGGCGAGCGCCAGGGCGTCGTCGACTGGCAGGTGCAGGGCGAGCACAACCGCATGAACGCGCTCGCGGCGATCGCGGCGGCGCGCTCGGTCGGCGTGCCGGCGGCGCAATCGGTCAAGGCGCTTTCGAGCTTCCGCAACGTGAAGCGGCGCATGGAAGTGAAGGGCAGCGTGGACGGAGTCACCGTGTACGACGACTTCGCGCATCATCCGACCGCGATCGACACCACCGTCGCCGGATTGAGGACGCGAATCGGCGATGCGCGCATCCTCGCCGTGCTGGAGCCGCGCTCCAACACGATGAAGCTTGGCACGATGAAGGCGCAATTGCCCGCGAGTCTCGCAAGCGCGGATCTGGTATTCGGCTACGGCGCGCGCGAAGGCCGCGACAAGCTCGGCTGGGATCTCGCCGAGGCGCTGTCTCCCCTCGGCGACAAGGCGCGGGCATTCAACGAGATCGAACCGCTGGTGAAGGCGGTCACGGCCGCCGCGCGCCCTGGCGACCACGTGCTCGTGATGAGCAACGGCGGCTTCGGCGGCGTCCATCAGAAGCTGCTCGACGCGCTATCCGCGCGTGGCGCGGGAGGACATTCGTGATTCTCTATCTGCACGGCTTTCGCTCGTCGCCCGAATCCTTCAAGGCGCGCGTGATGCACGCGCGTCTCGCGGAACTCGGGCGGCTCGGCGAATGGCAGTGCCCGATGCTGCCGGTGTCGCCGTTCGATGCCGTCGCGCTGGCGGAATCGCTCGTCGCGGACGAAATGCCGGGCGATGTGACCGTCGTCGGCAGTTCGCTCGGCGGCTACTACGCGACGTATCTCGCCGAGAAACACGGCTGGCGCGCCGTCCTGCTCAATCCGGCGGTGATGCCCGATCGCGATCTGAGCCACTATCTCGGCGAGCAGCCGTTATGGCACGGCGACGGCAGCATCACCGTATTGCCGAGTCATCTGGACGAACTGCGCGCGCTCGCGATCGAGTCGATCACGCGGCCGGAGCGCTACTATCTGATCGCGGCGACGGGCGACGAAGTGCTCGATTACCGCACGATGCTCGACCACTATCCCGGCGCGCGGACCACGCTGATTCAGGGCGGCGATCACGCGATCAGCGACTTCCCGGCCTATCTCGCCGATGTCATCGCGTTTTGCGATCAGGCGCCGCCACCGCTCGTCGCGCCGGCGGCGGCGTGACAACGGCGTCACACTAATTCAACCACCGGCGCGAATCACGCGGCCCGGTCCACCGTCTTACGAGAGTATTGAGTGAACGTTTTCTTCGAGGAATCGGGTAGTTTCAAGGCCGGATCGGTGTTGTCCAAACAGGGCGACGCGTTCCAGGTCGAGTTGCCGGGCGGGCGGCGCGCCAAGGTGCGCGCGAAAGACGTGCTGATCGAATTCGACAAACCCGCGGCCGGCGACCTGATGCAGGAAGCCGACGCCATCGCGCAGGAAATCGATCTCGACTTTCTGTGGGAATGCGCGCCCGAAGACGAGTTTCCGTTCGCGGCGCTCGGCGCGGATTACTTCGGCGACAAATTCGGTCCGACCGAACGCGCGGCGCTCGTCCTGCGCATGCACGGCGCGCCGGTCTATTTCCGGCGCAAGGGGCGCGGCCAGTATCAGCGCGCGCCGCAGGAGCAGTTGCAGATGGCGCTCGCAGGCCTCGAGCGCAAACGTCAGCAGGCGCTCGTGCAGCAGGGTTACGAAGACGACCTGAAGGCGGGCAAGCTGCCCGACGCGCTGAAGGACAAGGCGCTCGGCCTGCTCACGAAACCCGACAAGAATTCCATCGAGTACAAGGCGCTCGAAGCGGCCGCCGCCGCGCGCGGCATTTCGCAGGCGCGGCTGATGCTCGAATGCGGCGGCATCGCGTCGCCGCGCGCGTTGCACGAAGCGCGCTTTCTGTCGGAATACTTTCCGCATGGCACCGGCTTTCCGTCGGTGCAGCCGGGCCCGTTGCCGGAAGATCTGCCGGAAGCGAATGTCGAAGCCTTCTCCATCGACGACGTCACCACGACCGAAATCGACGACGCCTTCTCCGTGCAGCATCTCTCCGACGGCCGCGTGCGCGTGGGCATCCACATCGCGGCGCCGGCGCTCGGCATCGCGCGCGGCGACATGATCGATGCGATCGCGCGCGGGCGTCTCTCCACGGTCTACATGCCCGGCGACAAAATCACGATGCTGCCGGACAACGTCGTCGATGTGTTCACGCTCGGCGAAGGCGGGCTGCGTCCGGCGCTGTCGCTGTACATCATCGTGAATCGCGAGACGCAGGACATCGTCGCGACGGAAACGCGCGCCGAACGCGTGTTCGTGAAGAGCAACCTGCGTCACAACCATCTCGATGCATTCGTCACCGAGGAAAGCCTCGCCGCCGGCACGGGCGATTACGCGCACAAGGACGACATCGCGGTGCTGTGGCCGCTCGCGCAGGCGCTCTTCGAAAAGCGTCAGCAGGCGCGCGCGAGTTACTGTCTCAAGCGCGAAGTGCAGCGCAACAACGACTTCAACTTCTATGTCGATGGCGAGCACATCACGATCACGCCGCGCCGTCGCGGTTCGCCGCTCGATCTGATCGTCGCGGAACTCGCGATTCTCGCGAATTCGTCGTGGGGCGCATTCCTCGACGATCACGGCGTGCCGGGCATCTATCGTTCGCAGCGCGGCTTCGGCGGTCCCGGTCCGAAGCGCACGCGCATGCAGACCACGCCCGCGCCGCACGAAGGGCTGGGCGTCGCGCAATATGCGTGGAGCACGTCGCCGCTGCGCCGCTACGTCGATCTCGTCAATCAATGGCAACTGCTCGCGTGCGTTCAGCATGGCGTGACGGCCAAACTCGCCGCGCCATTCAAGCCGAAGGATGCGGATCTCTTCGCCGTCGTGCAGGGCTTCGACGACACCTACACCGCGTACGCCGATCATCAGCGCCGCATGGAGTATTTCTGGTGTCTGCGCTGGCTGAAGCAGGAAAACCGGAAACAGGTTCCCGCGTCGGTCATCAAGGACGATCTCGTCCGGCTCGAAGAAATTCCGCTGATCCTGCACGTGCCGGGGCTCGGCGTGCATGCGCGCGGTACGCGTCTGATGCTGGAAGTCGTGTCGATCGATGAACTGACGGTCGAGGCGTCCTGCCGTCTGCTGCATGTCATCGATGCGCCGTCCGCGAGCGCGCCGGCCGAGGAAGAGGAAGCCGAAGAGGAAATCATCGAGACCGACGATCTTTCCGCCGAAAGCGAAGCCGAAGCGCAGGCGGAAGCGTCGGCGGAGCAGCCACAACCGGAAACGCCGGACAACGCGCAGGAACCGACGCCATGAAAGACCAGTACGCGGTGATCGGCAATCCGATCGAGCACAGCAAATCGCCGTGGATTCACGCGAAGTTCGCCGAGCAGACCGGCGAGCCGATCGAATACGGGCGCATTCTCGGGCCGCTCGACGGCTTCGAGCGTGAGGTGAAGAACTTCGTCGCGTCGGGCGGACGCGGCATGAACGTCACGGTGCCGTTCAAGCTCGAAGCGCACGCGCTCGCGGATTCGCTGTCGCCGCGCGCGGCGGCGGCGGGCGCTGTGAACACGCTGGCCTTCGGTCCCGACGGCGTGCGCGGCGACAACACCGACGGCGTCGGCCTCGTGCGCGACATCGAGGTGAATCTCGGCGTGAACCTGAAGGGCGCGCGCATTCTGCTGCTCGGCGCGGGCGGCGCGGCACGCGGCGTCGTGCTGCCGATCTTCGATCGCGCGCCGGCGGCGCTCACCATCGTCAATCGCACGGCGGCGAAGGCGCATCAGCTCGTCGAGCAGTTCGCGCAAAACGCGGCCGAATGCGGCGTGCGCTTCGCGGGCGGCGGCGCCGACAGCGCGGAAACGGGCCGCTACGACGTGATCGTCAACGCGACCGCCGGCAGCCTCGACGCCGCCTTGCCCGATTGCGACGACAGCGCGTTCGGCGCGGGCACGCTCGCCTACGACATGATGTACGGCGCGCAACCGACCGTCTTCATGCAGCACGCGTCGAAGCTCGGCGCGCGCGCATCGGATGGCCTCGGCATGCTGGTCGAGCAGGCCGCCGAATCGTTCTTCATCTGGCGCGGCGTGCGCCCGGACGGCGGCGCGGTGCTGCGCGAATTGCGCCGGACGCTCGCAGCCAAAGCCTGATATGACCACCGCGCCGATCGGGAGCCGCGCGCCACGCGCGCACAAGGCGGTACGGCTCGGCCCGGCGCGATGGATCCTGTACGGCGTGTCGGTGCTCGGCATCGCATTCATTGCGACGCAACTCTACTTCTTCGCGCAGATCGGCATCTGGACGGTCGTGAATCCCGGTCCGACGGCCTTCATGCGCTCCGATGCGTGGACGCTCGCGAAGACGCATCCCGGCGTGTCGCTGCAGCGCACCTGGGTGCCTTACGACCAGATTTCGCGCAACCTGAAGCGCGCGATCATCGCGTCGGAAGATGCCAACTTCGTCAACAACAACGGCTATGAAACCGACGCCATTCTTCAGGCGTGGGAGAAGAACAAGGCGCGCGGAAAAATCGTCGCGGGCGGTTCGACCATTTCGCAGCAGCTCGCGCGCAATCTCTTTCTGTCGCGCGAGAAGAGCTATGTGCGCAAGGCGGAGGAGCTCGTCATCACGTGGATGCTCGAATTCTGGATGGACAAGGAACGCATCTTCGAGATCTATCTGAATTCGGTCGAGTGGGGCAACGGCGTGTACGGTGCGCAGGCGGCGGCGCAGTATTACTACAAGACATCGGCGGCGAATCTGTCGGTCGGGCAGAGCGCGCGGCTCGCCGTGATGCTGCCGCGGCCCAAGTATTTCGACGATCATCGCAACGCGCCGTATCTGTCGCAGCGCTCGCGCGTCATCGCGCGCCGAATGGGCGCGGCGGAGCTGCCGCAATGAGTTTTGGTTTGCGAAATTAAGTGAGAGTTTGCAAAACTAAATAATGTAAAGCCCTGATTTTTCAGGGCTTTTTTGTTTTTGGATTGCCGCCGACGCTCAAAAATTTTCCCATTATCTGAGCATGACGATCACATATTGAATAGTTCGAAGAGCCCGAACTACAATCCGACCAAAGCCTAAACGGCACATGCGTGCGACGACCGAAGGAACCCTGCGGCGCGCACGATTAGAACAACGGAGACACGTGATGCACTCGATCGCCTGTCCGCGTTCGCGGACCCTTTCACACGATTTGTACGTCGCGACGCCCGCGAGCGTCAGCCGACGCGCATCGTGATCGAGACCCGCGCCATGACCAAATTCCAGAACCCTGAAACCGACGCCGCCGAAGCGCAATCCGCGCATGCAAGCGGTCCGAGCGTGAAGCGCAACGGCGCGAACGGGGCGAAGCAGACGCCCGATCCCGATGCGATCGCGTTGCCGAGCGCGCTCGTCGATGTCACGCCGCAGCAGGCCGGCACCCAGACGCTGCTGCGCGGCCTCGCGATTCTCGAAGCCGCCGCGAACGGCGCGCGCGATCTGCGTTCGTTCGGCGCGGCGCTCGGCACGACGCGCAGCACGACGCATCGGCTCGTCAGTTCGCTCGTGCAGGCGCGCTATCTGCGCCAGGTGCAGGGCGGCTATCTGCTCGGGCCGAAGCTCATCGAACTGGGCACGATCGCGCTCGAACAGATGCCGCTCACGGCGGTCGCGCGCCCGCACCTGCAGGTGCTCGCGGAACACACGCACGACACCATTCACCTCGGCGTGCGCGACGGCGACGACGTTCTCTATATCGACAAGATTCCCGGCACGCGCGGCCTGGAGATGCGCTCGCGCGTCGGGCATCGCATGCCGCTCGCATCGACGGGCATCGGCAAGGCGATGATGCTCGACCTCGAATCGAACGCGTGGAAGAAGCTGCTCGAAGCGTCGCATCGCGTGCTCGCGAAAACGAGCTTCAAGCCCGACAACCGCCCCGACTTCGACACCTTCCTGCAGCGCATGACGCGTTATTCGCAAGGCGGCTTCACGTTCGATCTCGAAGAAAACGAGGCGTCGATCCGCTGCGTCGCCGCGCCGGTGCGCGATGCGTCGGGCGCGATCGTCGCGGCCTTGTCGGTGGCGAGCACGATTCCCTATATGCCGCATGAACGCATGGAAGAACTGATTCCGGTCGTGCAGCGCGAGGCGCGCGCGATTTCCGAGGAACTCGGCTGGCGCGCTCCGCTGGCCGCCCGCAGGATCAAGCGATGAACGCATCTGTTTCCACGCCCGCGCTCATCGCGCTCGACTGGGGCACGACATCGCTGCGCGCCTATCTGCTGGGCGCCGACGGCGCCGTGCTCGACACGTGCGCTTCGCCGGCCGGCATCATGAATCTGCCCTCGGGCGGCTTCGATCAGGCGTTCGAGGAAACCTGCGGCGCGTGGCTCGATGCGCATGCGACGCTTGCCGCGCCGTTGCCCGTGATCGCTGCGGGCATGGTCGGCAGCGCGCAGGGCTGGGTGGAAGCGCCGTACGTCGAAACGCCGGCGGGCGCGGATGCGCTCGTCGCGGGCATCGTCACGGTGAAGTCGGCGCGCGGCGTCGACGTGCATGTCGTGCCCGGCGTGCTGGAGCGCGGCGTGTTGCCCAACGTGATGCGCGGCGAAGAGACGCAGATTTTCGGCGCGCTGGCGAGCGAGCCGTCGCTCGGAACGTCAGGCGGCGCGCTGATCGGCTTGCCGGGCACGCACGCCAAATGGGCGTTCGTGAGCGATGAGCGCATCGAGCGTTTCTACACGTTCATGACGGGCGAGACCTTCGCCGCGCTGCGCGATCACTCGATTCTCGGCCGCACGATGCAGCCGGGCGCGACGCACGACGAACAGGCGTTCATACGCGGCGTCGATACGGCGCGCGATGCCGGTCATGCAGGCGTGCTCGCGACGATCTTCACCACGCGCACGCTCGGCCTCACCGGTCAGCTGACGGGCGAGCAGCAGCCGGATTATCTGTCGGGGCTGTTGATCGGCCACGAACTGCGCGGCCTGAACGAAGTGCTTACGCGCGAACGATCCGCGCTCGCGGGCAAGACCTTGCGCCTGATCGGCAACGACGCGCTCTGCGACCGCTACCGCGCCGCGCTCGCGCGCTTCGGTTGCCACGACGCGCCGACCGTCGCGCGGGCCACCGAGCACGGCCTTTATCGAATTGCAGCGCGTGCCGGGCTCGTCGCCGCGCCCGTGCGCACGGCCTGAGAAGGAGCCAACACAATGCAGCCTCCCATCAATTTGCCCGCGCCGTACGGCATGCACGGCGGTCTCGCGAAGGCGTTCGCCGCGTGCCCGCTGATCGCGATTCTGCGCGGCGTGACGCCGGCCGACGCCGCCGATCAGGGCCGCGCGCTGTATGAAGCGGGTTTTCGGATCGTCGAAGTGCCGCTCAATTCGCCGCAGCCGTTCGACAGCATCGCGGCGATCCGGCAGGCGCTGCCCGCCGATGCGATCGTCGGTGCGGGGACGGTGCTGCATCCGAGTTACGTCGACAGCGTGAAAGCCGCCGGCGGCGAACTCATCGTGATGCCGCACAGCGACGCCGATGTCGTGCGCGCCGCGAAGGCGCAAGGTCTCGCGTGCGCGCCGGGCGTCGCGACGCCGAACGAGGCGTTTCTCGCGCTGAAGAACGGCGCGGACGTGCTGAAGATGTTCCCGGCCGAGCAACTCGGCCCGACCGTGACGAAGGCGTGGCGCGCGGTGATCGCGCAGGACGTGCCGCTCGTGCCGGTCGGCGGCATTTCTCCGGACAACATGGGCCCGTTTTTGAGCGCGGGCGCGAACGGCTTCGGCCTCGGCTCCGCGCTGTACAAGCCGGGCCAGAGCGCGGAGGTGACGGCGTCGCACGCGAAGGCGTTCATCGACGGACTCGCGAAAGCGCGAGGCGAAATCAAATGAATCGGCTCGCCGGCAAAGTGACGATGGTCACGGGCGCGGGACGCGGCATCGGCGCGGCGATCGCGCTGGCGTTTGCCCGTGAGGGCGCGTCGGTGGCGCTGGCGGAACTCGATATCGACACGGCTCGCGCGACGGCCGAGCGCATTTCATCGGAAGTGAGCGGCGCGCGCGTGATCGCGGTGCAGACCGACGTGACGCAGAGCGCGCGGGTGCAAGAAGCGGTCGGGCATATCGAAGCTTCGCTGGGACCGCTCGACGTGCTCGTGAACAACGCCGGCATCAACGTGTTCTGCGATCCGCTCACGATGACCGACGACGACTGGCGCCGCTGTTTCGCCGTCGATCTCGACGGCGTGTGGAACGGCTGCCGCGCGGTGCTGCCGGGCATGATCGCGCGTGAGCGCGGCAGCATCGTGAATATTGCATCGACGCACGCTTTCAAGATCATTCCCGGCTGCTTTCCGTATCCGGTGGCGAAGCATGGCGTGATCGGACTGACGCGCGCGCTCGGCATCGAATACGCGCCGAACAACGTGCGCGTGAATGCGATCGCGCCGGGTTACATCGAAACGCAATTGACGCTGGATTGGTGGGATTCGCAAGCCGATCCGAAGGCCGCGCGCCAGGCGACGCTCGATTTGCAGCCGATGAAGCGCATCGGCCAGCCGCACGAAGTCGCGATGACGGCGGTGTTCCTCGCATCGGACGAGGCGCCGTTCATCAACGCGAGCTGCATCACCGTGGATGGCGGGCGTTCCGCGCTGTACCACGACTGAACAACGAACCACCCAAGAATGACGCACTGGCCGCGGTGCGACATCACGACAGAAAAAAACGCGGCCACACACCTTCGTTAGCGCCCGTGCGCGGGCATTGTTCGACATCGGAAGAAGTCGGGAGACAAAAAATGAAACGCAGACTGTTCCTCACGCTGATCGCCGCTGCAACGGCAACGAGCGCGTCCATGATCGCGGCGCCTGTCGCGCAGGCCGCCGACGACGTCAAGATCGGCTTCCTCGTGAAGCAGCCGGAAGAACCGTGGTTCCAGGACGAGTGGAAATTCGCCGAAATGGCCGCGAAAGAGAAGGGCTTCACGCTCGTGAAGATCGGCGCGCCGTCGGGTGAAAAGGTGATGAGCGCGATCGACAACCTCGCCGCGCAAAAGGCGCAGGGCTTCATCATCTGCACGCCGGATGTGAAGCTCGGGCCGGGCATCGTCGCGAAGGCGAAGGCCGACAAGCTCAAGATGATGACGGTCGATGACCGCCTCGTCGACGGTTCGGGCAAGCCGATCGAAGCCGTGCCGCATATGGGCATTTCGGCCTACAACATCGGCAAGCAGGTCGGCGACGGCATCGCCGCCGAAATCAAGAAGCGCGGCTGGGACATGAAGGATGTCGGCGCGATCGACGTGACCTACGAGCAATTGCCGACCGCGCATGACCGCACGAGCGGCGCGACCGATGCGCTCGTCGCTGCGGGCTTCCCGAAGGCGAACATCGTCGCCGCGCCGCAAGCGAAGACCGACACCGAGAACGCGTTCAATGCCGCGAACATCGCGCTCACGAAGAACCCGCAGTACAAGCACTGGGTTGCTTACGCGCTCAACGACGAGGGCGTGCTCGGCGCCGTGCGCGCGGCGGAAGGCCGTGGCTTCAAGGCGGACAACATGATCGGCATCGGCATCGGCGGTTCGGACTCGGCGTTGAACGAGTTCAAGAAGCCGAATCCGACGGGCTTCTACGGCACCGTCATCATCAGCCCGAAGCGCCACGGCGAAGAGACGTCCGAGCTGATGTACGCGTGGATCAAGGACGGCAAGGCGCCGCCGCCGCTCACGCTCACGACCGGCATGCTGGCGACGCGTGAGAACGTGGCGTCGGTCCGTCAGCAAATGGGCCTGGCGTCGAACTAAAACTGTAATGGCGGGCCGCGTCTCGACGATGCGGCCCGCGCGAAACCAGGAGGCGATGTGTCAGCGACGTTGCGTTTTGACAGTATCGGCAAGGTGTTTCCAGGCGTGCGCGCGCTCGACGGCGTGTCGTTCGACGTCAATGCCGGCGAAGTTCACGGCTTGATGGGCGAGAACGGCGCGGGTAAATCGACCTTGCTGAAGATTCTCGGTGGCGAGTACCAGCCCGATTCGGGGCGCGTGCTCATCGACGATAACGAAGTACATTTCGCGAGCGCGGCGGCATCGATCGCGTCGGGCATCGCGGTGATTCACCAGGAATTGCAGTACGTGCCGGACCTGACGGTGTCCGAGAATCTCTTGCTCGGCGCGCTGCCGAACCGGCTCGGCTGGGTCGACAAACGAGCGGCGAAAGCGCACGTGCGCGAGCGGCTCACGGCGATGGGCGTCGATCTCGATCCGAACGCGAAGCTGCGCAAGCTCTCGATCGCGCAGCGGCAGATGGTCGAAATCTGCAAGGCGCTGCTGCGCAACGCTCGTGTGATCGCGCTGGACGAGCCGACGAGTTCGCTGTCGCATCGCGAGACGGAAGTGCTGTTCAAGCTCGTGCGCGATCTCAAGGCGGACAACCGCGCCTTGATCTACATCTCGCATCGCATGGACGAGATTTACGAGTTGTGCGATGCGTGCACGATTTTCCGCGACGGCCGCAAGATCGCATCGCATCTGGCGCTTGCGGACGTGCCGCGCGAAACGCTCGTGCAGGAAATGGTCGGCCGCGAAATCAGCGACATCTACGACTATCGCGCGCGGCCGCTGGGCGAGGTGCGTTTTTCGGTGAAGAACGTGCTGGGTGACGCATTGAGCGCGCCCGCGAGCTTCGAGGTGAAGCGCGGCGAGATCGTCGGTTTCTTCGGTCTGGTCGGCGCGGGCCGCAGCGAACTGATGCATCTCGTCTACGGCGCGGACAAGAAGAAGGACGGCACGATCACGCTCGACGGCCAGCCGATCAAGGTTCGCAGCACCGGCGAAGCGATCCGCCACGGCATCGTGCTGTGTCCGGAGGATCGCAAGGAAGAAGGCATTGTCGCGATGGCGACGGTCGCGGAGAACATCAACATCTCGTGCCGCCGTCACTATCTGCGTGGCGGGCTGTTTCTCGATGGCAAGAAGGAGGCGCAGACGGCCGAGCGCTTCATTCAGCTTCTGAAGATCAAGACGCCGAGCCGCAAGCAGCGCATCCGTTTCTTGTCGGGCGGCAATCAGCAGAAGGCGATTCTTTCGCGCTGGCTCGCGGAGCCGGATCTGAAGGTCGTGATTCTCGACGAACCGACGCGCGGCATCGACGTCGGTGCGAAACATGAAATCTATAACGTGATCTATCAGCTCGCCGAGCGCGGCTGCGCGATCGTGATGATTTCGTCGGAGTTGCCGGAAGTGCTCGGCGTGTCCGACCGGATCGTCGTGATGCGGCAGGGGCGGATAGCGGGTGAGTTGCCGCGTGACAAGGCGAGCGAACAGGCGGTGCTGAGTCTCGCGCTGCCGCAAAGCGATAGCGTCGCCGAAGCGGCGTAAGGACAAGAGGAGCGAATCATGGAAGTAAGAGAAAACATCGTGGGACAGGCGACCGAGACCGTCGCGAACGCGCTGATCCCGCAAAAGAACGACAAGCAGAAGTGGTGGCAGCAGATCACGGAGTACAGCCTGATCGTGATCTTCGTCGTCATGTTCCTGACGATGTCGCTGACCGTCGATCACTTCTTCTCGATCGAGAACATGCTCGGTCTCGCGTTGTCGATCTCGCAGATCGGCATGGTCGCGTGCACGATGATGTTCTGTCTCGCGTCGCGCGACTTCGACTTGTCGGTCGGTTCGACGATCGCGTTCGCCGGCGTGCTTTGCGCGATGGTGCTCAATGCGACCGACAACACGGCGATCGCGATTGTCGCTGCGGTGGCGGCGGGCGCGGTGATCGGCTTCGTGAATGGCGCGGTGATCGCCTATCTGCGCATCAACGCGCTGATCACCACGCTGGCGACGATGGAGATCGTGCGCGGGCTCGGGTTCATCGTGTCGCATGGGCAGGCGGTCGGTGTGTCGTCGGATACGTTCATCGCGCTCGGCAGTTTGTCGATGGTCGGGATTTCCCTGCCTATCTGGGTGACGCTTGCGTGCTTCATCGTGTTTGGCGTATTGCTCAACCAGACGGTGTATGGACGTAATACATTGGCGATCGGCGGAAATCCTGAAGCGTCGCGGCTCGCGGGTATCAATGTCGAGCGCACGCGGGTTTGGATCTTTTTGATTCAGGGCGCGGTGACGGCGCTGGCGGGTGTCATTCTCGCTTCGCGGATCACTTCGGGGCAGCCGAATGCTGCTCAAGGTTTTGAGCTGAACGTGATTTCGGCTTGTGTGCTGGGGGGCGTTTCGCTGCTCGGCGGGCGGGCGACGATTTCTGGCGTTGTGATCGGGGTGCTGATTATGGGCACGGTCGAGAACGTCATGAATCTTCTGAATATCGATGCGTTCTATCAGTACCTTGTGCGGGGGGCGATCTTGCTTGCTGCCGTGTTGCTCGATCAGTTGAAGAATCGTGGGTCGCGGGATTGAAGGTTTTTGGTTTTAGTGTGATTAGGGTTTCGTGGAAGCCTGCTTTCGTGGTGGTCTATTAGCACTGCCCCTCCCCGGGGCGGGGGTCACTTTCTTTGCTGCTGCAAAGAAAGTAACCAAAGAAAGCAGCTTCTCACCGCCCGCAGTCACACGCAGTTTGGCCATGCTTGCCAGCCGCCGGTGGCACTCGCCTAAGTGTCGCCCTCGAAGGACTTACCGGGCTTGGCTCGCGCACGGTCTGCCGCCCCAAATGTTTTGGCGCGCTGGTTCAGCACGAAAGAGCTTCGGCACAGCGCTACGCGCTGCCGCTGGGTCTGCAAGGGAAACCAGCGGGGGCGCTGTATGCAGTGAGATGGCGGCAATAGTACGAAAGCACGCGCCGACCCGATTGACCCATCGGCCGCGTAGCGGGCCGGAGCTATTTGGTGCTGAACCAGTCAGTGGAGCGGCACGAGGCGACGGACCGTGCGCGATCCAAGCCCAGTTAGTCCTACGAGGGCGACACTTAGGCGAGGGCCACCGTGGGCTGGCAAGCATGGTCAACGTGCGTGTGACCGCGGGCTTAGACGAGCTGCTTTCTTTGGTTACTTTCTTTGCAGCAGCAAAGAAAGTGACCCCCGCCCCGGGGAGGGGCAGAGCTAATAAACCGACACGAACGCAGGATTCCACCACCAAGAGCGCAAGCAAAAGAGACAACCCCCATGCCCCCCATCAGCAAATCATTAGCAAGATACCCAAGCCTGGAAGGCAAAACAGTCCTGATAACGGGCGGCGCAACCGGCATCGGCGAGGCCTTCGTCGAGCATTTCTTCGATCAGGGCGCGAAAGTCGCCTTCTTCGACATCGAAACTGACGCGGGCGAAGCGCTTGCCGACCGCCTGGGCGCGGCCCTGACAGCAAACCAGACACGCCCGATGTTCCTGCGCGTCGACCTCACCGACATCGACGCATTGAGAAAGGGCATCGCCGACGTCCGCGCAGCGTTCGGCCCAATCGGCGTGCTAGTCAACAACGCCGCCAACGACAAGCGCCACGCGATCGAGGACGTCACGCCCGAATCGTACGATGCAGGCATCGCGGTCAACATCCGCCATCAGTTCTTCGCGGCTCAGGCCGTGATCGAAGACATGAAGCGCCTGGGCGGCGGCTCCATCATCAATCTGGGCTCGATAAGCTGGATGCTCAAGCAAGGCAACTTTCCCGTCTACACGACGTCGAAATCGGCGGTGCAGGGCATGACGCGCGGCCTCGCGCGCGATCTCGGCAAGTTCGGCATCCGCGTCAATACGCTCGTGCCGGGCTGGGTGATGACCGAGAAGCAAAAACGTCTGTGGCTCGACGAGGCCGGCAAGGAAGCGATCAAGCAGGGCCAGTGCATCGGCGGGGAACTGCTGCCCGTGCATCTCGCGCGCGCGGCGCTCTTCCTCGCTTCGGACGACAGCAGCATGATGACGGCGCAAGACATCGTCGTCGACGGAGGATGGGCCTGATGAACTCGACTCGCGCGCAGCTTCTGATCGACAGCCAATGCTCGCTCGGCGAAGGCGCGACATGGTGCGCCGCGAGCGGCCGCTTCTGGTGGACCGATATCGAAGGCGAGAAGCTGTGGCGCTACGATCCGCGCGACGGCGCGAGCGAATCGTTCGCGATGCCCGAGCGGCTCGGCTGCTTCACGCCCTGCGCCGATGCGCGTTTTCTGCTGCTCGGCCTCGCGTCGCGGCTCGCGTTCTACGAGATCGCGACGGGTAACATCGACACGATCATGGAAGTCGAAGCCGATCTGCCCACGCGTCTCAACGATGGCCGCTGCGACCGCGAAGGGCGCTTCGTGTTCGGCACGAAGCACGATATCGAGGATGCGCAGGCAGTCGGCGGGTTTTATCGGCTGAACCGGGATCTGTCGCTGGAGCGCCTGCCGCTCGGCAATTGCGCGATTTCGAACAGCATCGGCTTTTCGCCCGACGGCGCGACGATGTACTACTGCGATTCGCCGACGCGCCAGATCCGCGTCTGCGACTATCCGACGTTCGCCAACGATCGCGTGTTCGTCGAGTTGACGGATGCCACTGGCGTGCCCGACGGCTCGATCGTCGATGCCGACGGCGGCCTGTGGAACGCGCAGTGGGGCGGCGCGCGCGTCGTGCGCTATGGACCCGATGGCCGCGAGACCGCGCGCATCGACGTGCCGACCGCGCAGCCGAGTTGCGCCGCGTTCGGCGGCACGGACTTCGGCACGCTGTTTATCACGAGCGCGCGCATCGGACTTGCCGATGACGCGCTGAAAAGCGATGCGCACGCAGGCGGCGTGTTCGTCGCGACACCCGGCGCGCGCGGCATCGCCGAAGCGGTATTCGCAGGCAAGGCGTAACGGAAAATAGCGAGGCGGCGCGCGACCGACGCGCCGCCCGGCACACCCCGGCGACGCCGGATTCTTCGCCTCTCGATGGAGCACGAGTCATGGCTGTTGCGCGCACAGAGCAAAGACCGAATCCTGCATCGACGTCCAAGCAGGCGAACGCCCGGCGTTCGAGGCTCGCCGCCGCAACCGAACCGCCGATCCGCCCCGGCCCCGGCACCGCGATGGTCGCAATGGGCGGCCGCGATGTCGATGGCTGCATCACGCTCGCCAACGCGCATCTGCGGCTCGAACTCGCGCCGTCGCTCGGCGGCGGGATCACGCGTTTCGACTGGCGCCACCAGGGCACGCTGGTGCCGATCTTCCGGCCGTGTGTCGATCCCGGTCCGGACACGGACCCGAATCAGCTCGCGTGCTATCCGCTTCTGCCGTACTCGAACCGTATCGGCAACGGGCACTTTCAGTTTTCAGGACGATCGATCGACGTGCCGTGCAACCGTGCCGGCGAACCGCTGCCGCTACATGGCGATGGCTGGCTCGGCGCGTGGGAAGTAGCGGAGGAAACGTCCGCGCGCGTGCGTCTCACGCTCGACCGCAGCGACGGCAAGCCGTATGCCTTTCGCGCCTCGCAGACCTACGCGCTCGACGAAGCCACGCTCGCCGTGACCCTCGATGTGCAAAATACCGGCGACGAAGCGCTGCCGTTCGGCCTCGGGCTGCATCCGTTCCTGATGCGCGAGGCGGACACGGAGTTGTCCGCGGCGGCGGGCGGCGTGTGGCTCTGCGGCGACGACTGGCTGCCGGTGCGGCACGTGCCCGCGCCGCCCGCATGGCAATTCGGCGTCGCGTATCCGATGCCATCGGAGATGGTCAACAACGCGTTCACCGGCTGGAGCGGGCGCACGAGCGTGCTGTGGCCGAAGCGCCGCCTGTCGCTCACGATCGCAGCCGACACCGATTACTACGTGCTCTACGCGCCGCCCGGCGAAAGCTTTTTCTGCTTCGAGCCGGTCGATCATCCGATCAACGCGGTGAATCTGCCCGGCGGCGGCGAAGCGCACGGGATGACCGTGCTCGAACCGGGCGAGCGGCTGTCGCGCGAGTTTCGGTTTACCGTCGAGCGCACCGGGGACGCGGCGCGGCGCTCGAGGCCGCGCACGCGAGCCGGAGCGAAGGCGCGGGCGCGGGACGCTGCGCGCTGATCGCGAAAGGGAAGCGATGCCGCGCACGTTAAAATGCGTGGCATCGACGTTCAACGAAATCCCGCCATGTCCTTCATCCAGACTCTCAACGCCGCGTGGTCGCGGACGCAATCGCTTCTTTGCGTCGGCCTCGACCCGGAACCCGCCAAATTCCCCGGCGCCCTGAACGGACGCGCCGATGCGATCTTCGAGTTCTGCAAGGCCATCGTCGATGCGACCGCGCCGTATGCGTCGTCGTTCAAGCCGCAGATCGCGTACTTCGCGGCGCATCGCGCGGAAGATCAGCTCGAAGCGCTGATCGCGCATATCCACGAGAAACACGCCGGCATTCCGGTGATTCTGGACGCGAAGCGCGGCGATATCGGCAGCACGGCCGAGCAGTACGCGAAGGAAGCTTTCGAGCGCTATCAGGCGGATGCCGTGACGGTCAATCCGTACATGGGCTTCGATTCGATCGAGCCGTATCTCGCGCATGAAGGCCGTGGCGTGATCGTGCTGTGCCGCACGTCGAATCCGGGCGGCTCCGATCTGCAATTCCTCACCACCGATGGCAAGCCGCTGTATCAGGTCGTCGCGACGCTCGCGGCGGAAAAGTGGAACGCGAGCGGCCAGCTCGGGCTGGTCGTCGGCGCGACCTTTCCGAAGGAAATCGAAACGGTGCGCGGGATCGTCGGCGATATGCCCTTGCTGATTCCGGGCATCGGCGCGCAAGGCGGCGATGTCGAAGCGACCGTGCGCGCGGGCCGCACCGCGAGCGGCGCGGGCATGCTGATCAACTCGTCGCGCGCGATCATCTACGCAGGCAAGGGCGACGACTACGCACAAGCCGCGGCCGAAGCGGCGAAGAAGACACGCGACACGATCAACGCCTACCGCTGAGCGCGCGGTTCAGGCATCGGGAATCGGCGCGAGCAGCGCGTCGAGGTCCTCGGCGGAGAACTTCTCCACGGCGCGCGCGTCCTCGGACAGGATGCCCGCCGCGAGCGCTGCCTTGCGCTCCTGCATCGACAGTATCTTTTCTTCGATGCTGCCGGTCGCGACGAGCTTGTACACGAACACCGGCTTGTCCTGCCCGATGCGATGCGCGCGATCCGTCGCCTGATTCTCGGCGGCGGGATTCCACCACGGATCGTAGTGGATGACGGTATCGGCGGCGGTCAGGTTCAGTCCGACGCCGCCTGCCTTCAGGCTGATCAGGAAAATCGGCGCCTCGCCCGCCTGAAAGCGCTGCACGGGCGTCTTGCGATCGGCGGTCTCGCCGGTCAGCGTGACGTACGTGAGCCCGGCTTCATCGAGCGCCGTGGCGATGATCGCGAGCATGCCCGTGAATTGCGAGAACACGAGCACGCGCCGGCCTTCCTCGATGAGATTCGGCAGCATATCGAGCAAAAGCGCGAGCTTGGCCGATTCCTGCGTTTTCTTCGCGCCCGGCAGCTTGACGAGCGACGGATCGCAGCACACTTGCCGCAGCTTCAGGAGCGCGTCGAGCATCAGGATATGGCTGCGCGCGAAACCCTGCTTTTCGATGGCGTCCCGCACCTTCTTCTGCATCGCCGCGCGCACGGTCTCGTAGAGATCGCGCTGCGCGCCTTCCAGTTCGATGCTGCGCACGATCGTGGTCTTGAGCGGCAGTTCGGTGGCGACATCGTCCTTGCGGCGACGAAGCACGAAGGGGCGAATTCGACGAGCGAGCAGGTCGCGGCGCGTCGGGTCGTTTTGCTTTTCGATCGGTTTGCGCCAGCGGGCCGCGAAGTCCTTTTGCGTGCCGAGAAAACCGGGCAGCAGAAAATCGAATTGCGACCAGAGCTCGCCCAGATGGTTTTCGAGCGGCGTGCCTGTAAGACACAGGCGATGTCGCGCGCGCAGCGTGCGGATCACGCCCGCCGCCTTGCTCGAAGCGTTCTTCACGTACTGCGCTTCGTCGAGTATCAACAGGTGATAGTCGTGCGCGTTCAGCGCCTCGTGATCGCGCCACACGAGCGGATACGTCGTGACGATGAGATCGTGCTCCGCGATGCCCGCGAAACGGTCGTGCCGCTGCGGCCCATGCAGATCGAGCACCTTGAGTCCGGGCGCGAAACGCCGCGCTTCTTCCTGCCAGTTGTTGACGAGCGTGGTCGGAACGACGATCAGCGCCGGCTGCGTAAGCCGGCCGGCTTCCTTTTCGACGAGGATGTGCGCGAGCGTCTGCACCGTCTTGCCGAGGCCCATGTCGTCGGCGAGCACGCCGGCGAGTTCGTGCTCGCGCAGGAACTGCATCCAGTCGACGCCCTCGCGCTGATAATCGCGCAGCGTCGCTTTCAGGCCGCTCGGCACGTCGATTCGGCGCGGGCCCGAGGCTTTGCGCAGCCGTTGCACGAGTCCGACCATCGATGCGTCGCCGTCGAATTGCCAGCGCAGCTTTTCATCGGCTTCGGTGAGACGGCCCGCTTCGAGCGCCGAAAGCCGCAACGGCGTCTCCGCGTTGAAGTCGGCGCGGTCGAACAGATCGATCAGTGCGCGCACGAGCGGCTTGATCCGCGCGGCGCGCACGCTGAAGCGCCTGCCCGCGTGCGTGCGGAATTCGACGGCATGCGCGTCGTCGATCTTGTCGATCGCGCCGCCGAGCCAGCGGCGGTCGCGGGCGAAGAGTTCCGCGAGGAGCGGTTCGAGCCGCACGCGTTCCGCCTCGACCATGATGCCCAGTTCGAGATCGAACCAGCCGTTCTCCGCGGCGCGCGCGGCCGCCTCGACTTCGTCGATTTCCACAACATCGAAACGCGAATTCGGCACGATGACGACGCGCCAGCCCGCCTCGCGCATTGCAGGCAACTGTTCCGCGATGAACGCGGGCCATGCGTCGCGCGCGGGCATGATGAAACCGCCGGCGTCGGGCGAATCGTCGTGAAGGTCTTGCACGCCACCAATGAACTTCAGCCCGGCCTTGGCCAGACGATTCCAGCACGCGTTCTCGAAATCGTCCCGGCGCGCGACGTGAACGCGCTGGCCGTCCGGCAGCCGCAGGATCGTCTCGGAACTTTGCGCTGAAAGCGTGATGCCGTCGTAGTCGAAATCCAGTCGGGCGATGTCGAGTTCCGCCGGCGGCGTATTCAGCCTGCGAGGCGCGTCGAGCAGAAGCGTGTCGAGTGTGAGCACGGGCACCGGCGCGACGTCGATCTTGCGGGTTCCCGTGTCGCCGTCGCCGGGCGGCGCGGGCAGCTCGGGAGCGAAGTCGGCGAGCGTCGCGCGCACGATAGCCGCTTCCTCCAGCGTGAGCATCGGCATCGCCCGATAGTCGGCGAGCAGTTCGTCGGGAATCTGCGTTTCGACGAGTCCGCTTTCCTTCGCGATGCCGTCGAAATACCAGGGCGGTTCGGTCGGCAGCACGATGCCGCCTTCCGGCTCGGTTTCGAGCGACGCGAAAATCATGTCGTCGTGGCGCGGAATCCATTCGACGGTCCCGCGACGGCGCGCGCCTTCGCGCAAGGGCTGTTTCAACTGCAGGGCATTCGCGTTCGACTCGAAGTAGAGACGGCCCGTCGCGAGCATCATCTGCCAGGCCACCGCGCCGCGCTTCCCGAGTAGTTCGTAGCAGTTGCTCGAAAAGCCGCGCTCGGTTCTGAGCGCGCGAATGATCGCTTCGTCTTCCGCGTTCACGAATTTCGGCGGGCTTTTCCAGGCGGCGTAGTTCGGGTACCAGCTTTCCGTCGCGCGAATCTCACCATTGACGTTGAGCCGCGCCTTGAGCGTCACCAGTTCGAAACCGAAGCTACCGCGCAGGGACGGCAGGAGCGCGTAGACAATCTGATACACCGCGCCGGTTGCGGGCCGCGCCGCTTTCGCCTGCGCCAGCCGCGTCGCCTCGACCTTGGCGCGAACGCCCGACAGCCACCGCTCGACGCCCGGGCTCAAGCCGCTTCGCTCAGCGGCTTCCTTTCGCTCCAGCCAGGCGAGCAGCGTGGCCGCGATATGCTTGCACTCGTATCCGACCGGGCAGGAGCAGTAGCCGTACGGCCGGCTCTTCCTCAATTCGATCTCTACCTGGTACGGCTCCGGTTGCGTCCCCTGGACTTCCGCTTGCAGGACGTTTCCCATCAAGACGATATCGCCGACATCGCGGACATAGCCGAGCGCCTTGCCGATGGTCTTGGGGCCCATCCAGCGCGCCACCTGATCTCTGGTGTATGTGGCCGGATCGGCCATCTCGCTGTTTGATCTTGTCATGCGATGTCGCTGCGTTTCACCGTTCGTTCCGATCCAGAAACTCCAGCAGCTTGCGCAGCGCATGCGCCGCCGCCTGCGCGCGCACCTGCTCGCGATCGCCCTTGAACAGTTGCGTTTCGACGCCGGTATCCAGCCGGTTGCTCCACGCGAACGACACCGTGCCCACCGGCTTCGCTTCGCTTCCTCCCGCCGGACCCGCGACGCCGGTGATCGCGACCGACACCTGCGCGCGGCTGTTGCGCAGCGCGCCTTCGGCCATCGCTTTCGCGACGGGCTCGCTCACCGCGCCGTGCTGCTCGATCAACGTGGCCGGCACGCCGATCATCTCGATCTTCGCGAGATTCGAGTAGGTGACGAAGCCGCGCTCGAACCACGCGCTGCTGCCGGAGATATCGGTGATGGCGGTCGCGACCATGCCGCCCGTGCACGACTCGGCGGTGGCGAGCATCAGCCTCTCGTCGCGCAGCTTGTTGCCGACGCGAATCGCAAGTTGGTGGACGACGGTGTCGGTGGGCATCGTGGTGTTCTCGAAGAATTGAAATATCAGGCGGTCATGCGCCAGAGCGCGATCACGAGCAGCGTGAAGAACGCCGCGACGAGATCATCGAACATGATGCCGAAACCGCCTTTCAAATGGCGATCGAAATAGCGGATGGGCGGCGGCTTCACCATGTCGAAGAAACGGAACACGATGAACGCCCAGAGCTGACCGGTAAAGGTCGCGGGCGTGACGAGCAGCAGCACGAGCCAGAACGCGACGATCTCATCCCACACCACCGGCGACGGGTCCGCGATCCCCATCTTCTTCGCGGTGAAGCCGGTGAACCAGCATCCTGCGATGAAACCCGCGACGATCAGCGCACCCCACTCGGCGACCGTCAGATGCGGATTGAACACGACGAACGACACCCACGCGAACAGCGTGCCGACGGTTCCGGGCGCGATGGGAGACAGGCCGCTGCCGAAGCCGAGCGAAAGAATATGAAGCGGATGGGTGAGCATGAAGCGCGCGCTCGCCTTGCGCGGCGCGGCGCGCGGCGGGTTGCGCGAATCGTTCGATTCGCCCGCGAGTGTCGGGTCAGTCTGCATGAAAATGATCGAAGCCTTGCAACGTCAGAGAGAGCGGGGCGCCCGAGGCATCGCGCCAGGCGATACCGGCGATACCCGGCGCACCGGATGATTCGATTGTACCGATGCGGGTCAGCGGCACTTTCACGCTCGTCGCGATATTCGCGAGCGTGTCGCGCGCATCGGCGGGCGCAGTGAAGCAGAGCTCGTAGTCGTCGCCGCCCGCGAGCGTGCAGGCGCGGCGCGCGGCGTCGGGCAGCGCGCGCACGGCGTCCGAGCACGGCACGGCATCGGCATCGACGACGGCGCGAACGCCCGAGCGCTTCAGGATGTGCATGAGATCGCCGGCGAGGCCATCGGAGATATCGAGCGCCGCGTGCGCCACGCCGCGCAACGCGAGGCCTAGCGCCACGCGCGGCTCGGGCCGCTCCAGCGCGCGCTTCCAGTCCGCGGCGGCGTCGTCATCGGGCGCGCGCCATTCGCCGCGTATCGCGCCGAGTCCCGCACGCGCATCGCCCAATGCGCCCGACACCCAGATGTCGTCGCCGGGCCGCGCGGCGTCGCGGCGCAATGCCGCGCCATGCGGTACGTCGCCGAACACGGTGATGCAGAGGTTGAGCGGACCGCTCGTCGTATCGCCGCCGATGAGCGCGCAGTCGTGCCGCTCCGCGAGCGCGAAGAGGCCATTGCTGAACGCTTCGAGCCACGCTTCGTCGGCGCGCGGCAACGCGAGCGCGAGCGTGAACGCATGCGGCTTCGCGCCCATCGCGGCGAGGTCCGACAGATTCACCGCGAGCGCCTTGTGGCCGAGCGCGTAGGGATCGACATCGGCAAAGAAGTGGCGGCCTTCGACCAGCATGTCCGTCGAAATGGCGAGCTGATGCCCGGCGGGCGGCGCGATGAGCGCGCAGTCGTCGCCGATGCCGAGCGGCGTCGCGGCCTCGTCGTCATGACGTGGCGAGGGCGCCGTCGCGCGTCGTGCGAAGAATCGGTCGATCAGTGAAAACTCGGAGAGCATCGTCGGCGATGAATAGGTTTTTTGTGCGCTGCAAGAGAAAAGTGCGGGACGTGCAGGAAAGCCCGAAAGCCTCCGTCCCGCATCTCGAAAAAATCGAACGATGTGCCGCGAGCCTTGCCCCGCGAGGCGATCAGACCGTTTCCGGTCATGGCACTTGTAGCCGAAATGCATGGAGCGCGGTCCGAAACCGTCTCTGAATGGCGCTACAATGCGTTCGAACTTCCATTCTAAATCCCGCACTGCTAGCCCGCCTTATGACGACTGACGCCAATACCAAGTTGCGCGAAGCTGCACTCGACTATCACGAATTCCCGGTCCCGGGAAAGATCGCGATCGCGCCCACCAAGCAGATGATCAACCAGCGCGACCTCGCGCTGGCCTATTCGCCGGGCGTCGCGTTCGCGTGTGAAGCGATCGTTGAAGATCCGCTGAACGCCGCGCGTTTCACCGCGCGCAGCAACCTCGTGGGCGTCGTGAGCAATGGCACGGCCGTGCTGGGTCTCGGCAACATCGGGCCGCTCGCGTCGAAGCCGGTGATGGAAGGCAAAGCCGTGCTCTTCAAGAAGTTCGCGGGCATCGACGTGTTCGATATCGAGCTGAACGAAAGCGATCCGCACAAGCTCGTCGATGTGATCGCCGCGCTCGAACCGACCTTCGGCGGCATCAATCTGGAAGACATCAAGGCGCCGGACTGCTTCATCGTCGAGCGGGAATGCCGCAAGCGCATGAAGATTCCCGTGTTCCACGACGACCAGCACGGCACCGCGATCGTCGTCGCGGCGGCGGTCACCAATGGTCTGAAGGTGGTCGGCAAGAGCATCGGCGAAGTGAAGCTCGTCGCCTCGGGCGCGGGCGCGGCGGCGCTGGCCTGCCTGAACTTGCTCGTCGATCTCGGCATGAAGCGCGAGAACATCTACGTGACCGATCTCGCCGGCGTGGTCTACAAGGGCCGTGCCGAACTCATGGACCCGGACAAGGAACTGTTCGCCCGCGAAACCAGCGCGCGCACGCTCGCCGAAGTGATGGAAGGCGCGGACGTGTTCCTGGGTCTCTCGGCTGGCGGCGTGCTCAAGCAGGACATGGTCAAGCAGATGGCCGCGAAGCCGCTGATTCTCGCGCTCGCCAATCCGACGCCGGAAATCCTGCCGGAGCTCGCGCTCGAAGTGCGCCCCGACGCGGTGCTGGCCACCGGCCGCACGGACTATCCGAACCAGGTCAACAACGTTCTGTGCTTCCCGTTCATCTTCCGCGGCGCGCTCGATGTCGGCGCGACCGTGATCACGAAGGAAATGGAAATCGCGGCGGTGAACGCGATCGCGGAGCTCGCGCGTCAGGAGCAGAGCGATATCGTCGCGACCGCGTACGGCATTCAGGATTTGTCGTTCGGTCCGGAATATCTGATTCCGAAGCCGTTCGATCCGCGTCTCATCGTGAAGATCGCGCCGGCGGTGGCGAAGGCTGCGATGGATTGCGGCGTGGCGACGCGTCCCATCGAGGACATGGAAGCCTACGAGCAGCATCTGCAGCAGTTCGTCTATCACAGCGGCACGACGATGAAGCCCGTGTTCCAGCTCGCGCGCAGCGTGGAGTCGGAGAAGAAGCGCATCGTGTTCGCGGAAGGCGAGGAAGAGCGCGTGTTGCGCGCGGTGCAGATCGCCGTCGATGAAAAGATCGCCAAACCGATTCTCATCGGCCGGCCGGCGGTCATCGAGCAGCGCATCCAGAAGTTCGGGCTGCGTCTTGCGCCTGGCGTCGATTTCTCGGTCGTCGATACGGATCACGACGAGCGTTACCGCGACTTCTGGCAGTCGTACGCGAAGATGATGGCGCGAAAGGGCATCAGCCAGCAGATGGCGAAGCTCGAAATGCGCCGCCGCACGACGCTCATCGGCGCGATGCTGGTGCAAAAGGGCGAAGCCGACGGCATGATCTGCGGCACGGTGAGCACGACGCATCGCCATCTGCACTTCATCGATCAGGTCATCGGCAAGAAGGAAGGCGCGAAGGTCTACGCGGCGATGAACGCGCTGGTGTTGCCGGGCCGCCAGATTTTCCTGGTCGACACGCACGTGAACGTCGATCCGACGCCCGAGCAGCTCGCCGAAATCACGATGCTTGCGGCCGAAGAAGTGAAGCGCTTCGGCATCGTGCCGAAGATCGCGCTGCTGTCGCATTCGAACTTCGGCACGAGCAACGCGCCGACCGCGCAGAAGATGCGCGACGTGCTCGCGATCCTGAAGGAGCGCGCGCCCGATCTCGACGTGGACGGCGAAATGCACGGCGACGTCGCGCTCGATGCGCGGCTGCGTAAGGAAGTGCTGCCGGAATCGACGCTCGAAGGCGACGCGAATCTGCTGATCCTGCCGAACATCGACGCGGCGAACATCTCGTACAACCTGCTGAAGACGGCGGCGGGAAGCGGCATCGCGATCGGGCCGATCCTGCTCGGCGCGGCGAAGCCGGTTCACGTGCTGACGTCGTCGGCGACCGTGCGGCGGATCGTCAATATGACGGCGTTGCTGGTGGCGGACGCGTCGGCGGCGCGCTGATCGGGGCTTGGGTAAGCGATGAAACGCGGCGGGCTTGCCCGCCGCGTTTTTTTGTCCGGGCGAAAAAAAAGCGTGCCGTGTGTCCACGGCACGCCCGAGAAAAAGCCAGAGGGGCATCTGCTTTAACCCGCGAAACGCAGGATCGGCGGCGGAGCGCAATGCCGTGAAGCTGGCGATGAGTGAGGCGGCTCATCCAGAGGCTTCAAGATCCCACGAGCAAAATATTATCCTGTTCAAGATAAAAATCTCTCAGATTTGGGCTAAATTGTCGAAGGGGATGTCGGCCGGAAATGGCAGGCTTCCGCCAAACTGAGAAAAAAATTCCGATTTTCCGCCCAACGTTGCTTCGCCCTGTCATTAGCGATACCCTTACATCTTTCATGGTCGCCGGATTCTGGTGCAACGCGAGGGCAGCCGTTTGGTGACACGCGCGCGAGGACTCTCCTTTTTCGTCGCTCTGAGCGTCCTTTTGGGCGCGTGCGGCAAGGATGAACCTCGAAGCGGCGGTCAGGAACCGGTTGCGTCCACGAGTGCGGCGCCGGTCTCGCCAGCGGAACCGGTCCGGGAGACGCAGGTACGGCAACCGGACGCGACCGGCGAGCGCAAGCGTGACGGACTGGCCACCGTCCAGATTGCGCAGTTGCCGAGGCAGGCGGTCGCGACCTTGCGGCTGATCGAAACGGGTGGCCCATTCCCTTACGAGAAGGACGGCGTCGTGTTCGGCAATCGCGAGCGTTTGCTTCCGCGGCATCCACGCGGCTACTACCACGAATACACGGTTCCCACGCCTCGCGCGAGGGATCGCGGCGCGCGCCGGATCGTGTGCGGCGGCCCGAAGAAGCAGGTCGATGACTGCTACTACACAGACGACCACTACGCCACTTTCAAACGGATTGCGGATTAACTACAGGATTTACGGCATGAGCGACAACATCTACGCGCACGACCACAGCGTCGCGAGTGATCTTTTCGCCACCGGCGATGGCAACCTGTTTCAGCGAGTACTGCGGCTACGCATGACAGAACACGACAACAGACCCGACGACGAGACAAGGCCGGAGGAGGCCCATCCGCACGAGGATCCGGAAACGATGTTCGCCACGGTGCGGCCGAATATCGTTCAGTCGATTCGCGCGTTCCGCGTGCAGGATCTCGCGGACGAGGCGAACCGCCTTGGCCAGCATTTCCTCTACGCGTATCTCGGGCAGGCGCAGAGCAAGCAGGAAGTGCTGGAGACCATCGCCACGTCGTTTCTGTTTCCGAAGCACTTTGGCAAGAACTACGACGCGCTCTACGATTCGCTCACCGATCTCGTCCACAAGGCGGGCTCGCAGCCGGGTTTCGTGATCGTGCTCGAACAACTGCCTATCGCGCAGAAATTCGATAAGGAAGGCCGCGAAGTCCTGCTCGACGTCTTCCGCGACGCGGCGGAATTCTGGGCCGAAAGGAAAGTGGCTTTCCGCGTGTTCTATTCGTTCGTCTGATCGGCGCAGCGGGCACGAACGCGCCAGTCGAAATAAGCAACAGCCCGATGGACGCGGCGACGCGCGTCCATCGGGCTGTTTTCGTTTGGGTGCGCCGTGCGGATCACCATCCACCCCAACGCGCGGCCAGCGCCGCGAGCACCGCGATGCCGGCCGTTTCCGTGCGCAGCACGCGCGGGCCGAGGCCGAGCGCGGAGAATCCCGCATCGATGATCGCGCTTTCTTCACCGGGCGAGAAACCCGCTTCCGGTCCGATCAGCAACGTGACCGAGCCGCGCGGCGCATCGGCCGGCAGGGAGGCGAAGCTCACGTCGGCGCGCGGCGAGAGCAGCAGGCGCAGTTCGCCATCGGTGGCGGCGGGGAGATCGGCGAGCCAGGCGTGGAGATCGCGTGGCGGCGCGACATCGGGCACGCGATTGCGTCCGCACTGCTCGCATGCTGCGCGCGTAAGCGCCTGCCAGTGCGCCTGGCGCTTGAGCGCGCGTTCGCCGGAAAGTCGCACGACACCGCGCTCGGCCGTGATCGGCGAGATGGCCGCCACGCCCAGTTCCACCGCTTTCTCGATGAGCCAGTCCATCTTGTCGCCGCCTGCGACGCCCTGCGCGAGCGTCAGGCGATACGGCGGCTCGGCTTCGCGATCGCTGTGTCCGTCGATGCGCGCGGTCGCGGCGCGCTTCGCGATATCGATCAGCTCGCCGCGATACTCACCGCCGAGGCCGTCGAAGAGCGTGACCGGATCGCCGGTTTGCAGGCGCAGCACCTGCACGTGACGCACGACGTCATCGGGAAGAGAGAGGGTTTGGCCCACGAAGAGCGGACCGTCGACATGAAAACGTGGCATGAATGGTCGATCGCGAACGTTCTGTCCGCGGATAGTGGTGACGCCTGCCGGCGATGCGGCGCTTCAGCGCAGATGCCGCGCGATCGCCCAGCGATAGCCGTCCGGATCTTCGAACTGCGCGAAGCGGTCGCCCCAGAACTGGTCCTGCGGCTCGATGAGCGGCTTCGCGCCGACGGCGAGCGCCTGCTGAAAAGTGGCGTCGACGTCATCGACATAAAGATAGAACGATTGCGGCGCCATCTGCCCCGCGCTCTTCGGCGTGCGCGCCTGCGAACCGTATGCGCCTTCGGGCGCGAACATCACGATCAACTGCCCGCGATACGTCATCTCGACATGGATGACAGTGCCGTCGTCGTTCACGCTGTCGCGCACCGCGAAGCCGAGCGCCTTCTCGTAGAACGCGATGCTCAGGCGCGCGTCGCGCACGGTGAGATACGGAGTCAGCCAGGGCACGTCGGCGGGGCGAGGGTCGGTCATCGAAAGCACTCCTTGAAGCCTTGCTGCACATGGGGAATCATTTTGCCATGAAGCCGTACGAACAATGGAGCGGCAGGCAACTTGCAAAAAGTCGGCGCGCCGGACGGATTTCGCCGGATGAACGTCCGTTGGCGGCGCGCGTTACCGTGTAATGTCACGCGTTGTCACGATCTCGTGACACAGTTGTTTCGCTTGCGACGCACGCGACGCGCAGCGGTTCCCGCAAATCGCCGACGGTGTTTTGCACGGAACATGCCAGCGCGCCGGGACGCCCGGCCGCACCGGACTGGCGCCTTACAGGCGCGTGTCAATCGGACCGGTCTGTTAGAATGACGGCCTCCCGATCCTCGTCGTTTCTCGTCGTTCCGGTCCTGAAAACGTTGTGTCCTGCGGGTCCGGCTCGTGTGAGAAGTACTGCCAGAGAAGCATCGCGGATCATTTCAGGACCTGCCCAGACTCGACATGACGCTCCCGACCTCCAGCCAGACCGCCCTCATGGCCAACGCAATCCGCGCGCTCGCCATGGACGCCGTTCAACAAGCCAATTCCGGTCACCCCGGCATGCCGATGGGCATGGCCGAAATCGGCGTCGCGCTGTGGTCGCGCCATCTGAAGCACAACCCGACGAACCCGCACTGGTTCGATCGCGACCGTTTCGTTCTGTCGAACGGTCACGGTTCGATGCTGCTGTATTCGCTCCTGCACCTGACCGGCTACGACCTGCCGATGAGCGAACTGAAGAACTTCCGCCAGTTGCATTCGAAGACGCCGGGACATCCGGAATACGGCATCACGGCCGGCGTCGAGACGACCACCGGCCCGCTCGGCCAGGGCGTCGGCAATGCGGTCGGCATGGCGCTCGCCGAAGCGCTGCTCGCCGCTGAATTCAACAAGGCTGACGCGAAGATCGTCGATCATTACACGTACGTGTTCCTTGGCGACGGCTGCCTGATGGAAGGCATTTCGCACGAAGCCTGCTCGCTCGCAGGCACGCTCAAGCTGAACAAGCTGATCGCGCTTTACGACGACAACGGCATCTCGATCGATGGCCACGTCGAGCACTGGTTCCACGACGACACGCCGAAGCGCTTCGAAGCCTACGGCTGGAACGTGATCCGCGCGGTGGACGGCCACAACGTCGATGCGGTTGATGCCGCCATCGCCGCCGCGAAGAAGTCGGACAAACCCACTTTGATCTGCTGCCGCACGGTCATCGGCAAGGGCGCGCCGACGAAGGCGGGCGGTCACGACGCGCACGGCGCGCCGCTCGGCGACAAGGAAATCGCGGCGACGCGCGCGGCCATCGGCTGGAACTATGGTCCGTTCGAAATTCCGCAGGAAGTATATGCGGCGTGGGACGCGAAGGAACAAGGCACGCACGCCGAAGCCGAGTGGAACAAGGCATTCGACGCATACAAGGCGAAGTACGCCGGCGAAGGCGCCGAATTCGCGCGCCGCATGAGCGGTGAGTTGCCGGCGAACTGGGCGGAAGCGGCCGCTAAGATCATCGAGGATGCGAACCAGAAGGGCGAAACGGTCGCGACTCGCAAGGCGTCGCAAAACACGATCGAAGGTCTCGCGGCAGCGCTGCCGGAACTGCTCGGCGGCTCGGCCGACCTGACCGGCTCGAACCTCACCAACTGGAAGGCTTCCAAAGCGGTGCGTGCCGCAGGAGACGCGGAAAACGCGAATCCTTCGGGCATCCAGTGGGGCAATCACATCAATTACGGCGTGCGCGAGTTCGGCATGAGCGCGGCCATCAACGGCATCGCGCTGCACGGCGGCTATCGTCCGTTCGGCGGCACGTTCCTGACGTTCTCGGACTACAGCCGCAACGCGCTGCGCGTCGCCGCGCTGATGAAGTCGCGCTCGATCTTCGTGTACACGCACGATTCCATCGGCCTCGGTGAAGACGGTCCGACGCACCAGTCGATCGAGCACGTGTCCAGCCTGCGCCTGATCCCGAATCTGCAGACGTGGCGTCCGGCGGATACCGTCGAAACGGCTGTCGCGTGGACGCATGCAATCGCGCATCACGGTCCGTCGACGCTGATCTTCAGCCGCCAGAACCTGCAATTCTCGCCGCGCAACGACATTCAGATCGCCAACATCGCGAAGGGCGGCTACGTACTGCGCGACTGGAACGACGACATCCCCGCGCGCAAGATCATCCTCATCGCGACCGGCTCGGAAGTGCAGCTCGCGATGGAAGCGGTCGAGGCGCTGGCGAAGGACGGCATCGGCGCGCGTATCGTGTCGATGCCCTGCACGAACGTCTTCGACAAGCAGGACGCCGAATACCGCGAGCGCGTGCTGCCGAAGGGCGTGGCGCGCGTGGCGATCGAGGCGGGCGTGACGGATTTCTGGCGCAAGTACGTGGGCCTCGAAGGCGGCGTGGTCGGCATCGACACGTTCGGCGAATCGGCCCCGGCGGGTGCGCTGTTCAAGCATTTCGGCTTCACGGTGGAGAACGTGGTCAAGACGGCAAAGGCCGTTCTCGCCGCGTAAGCATTGATCTCAGCGAAGCAAGGTTTTTTTTAAGCCAAGGAGATAGACCATGACGATTCGCGTTGCAATCAACGGCTACGGCCGGATCGGCCGCAACACGCTGCGCGCCCTCTATGAGAACGGCAAGAAGCATGACATCGAGATCGTCGCCATCAATGACTTGGGCGATGCCAAGACCAACGCGCACCTGACGCAATACGACACGGCGCACGGCAAGTTCCCGGGCGAAGTGTCGGTGGACGGCGATTACCTCGTCGTCAACGGCGACAAGATCCGCGTGCTGGCGAACCGCAACCCGGCGGAACTGCCGTGGGGCGAGCTGAAGGTCGACGTGGTGATGGAGTGCACGGGCTTCTTCACGACGAAGGAAAAGGCGAGCGCGCACATCAAGGGCGGCGCGAAGAAGGTCATCATCTCGGCGCCGGGCGGCAAGGATGTGGACGCGACCATCGTGTACGGCGTGAACCACAACGTGCTGAAGGCTTCCGACACGGTCATCTCGAACGCATCGTGCACGACGAACTGCCTGGCTCCCTTGGTCAAGCCGCTGAACGACAAGATCGGTCTGGTGAATGGCCTGATGACCACGATCCACGCCTACACGAACGATCAGGTTCTGACGGACGTGTATCACGAAGACCTGCGCCGCGCGCGCTCGGCCACGCACAGCCAGATCCCGACGAAGACGGGCGCTGCTTCCGCGGTCGGCCTCGTGCTGCCGGAACTGAACGGCAAGCTGGATGGCTACGCGATCCGTGTTCCGACGATCAACGTGTCGGTGGTCGATCTGTCGTTCATCGCCGCGCGCGACACGACGGTCGAGGAAGTCAACAAGATCATGAAGGAAGCGTCGGAAGGCGCGCTGAAGGGCGTGCTCGGCTACAACGATGCGCCGCTCGTATCCATCGACTACAACCACAACCCGGCTTCGTCGACGTTCGATTCCACGCTCACGAAGGTGTCGGGCCGTCTCGTGAAGGTGTCGAGCTGGTACGACAACGAGTGGGGCTTCTCGAACCGCATGCTGGATACGGCTGTCGCGCTTGCCAACGCCAAGTAAGGCGACGCAGGTTTCAGCCCGCTGAAACGACAAAGCCGCTCTTCGGAGCGGCTTTGTTTTTGGTGCTTCGGTCTGCGTTACTGCTTTAGGCCAGCTTCTCCCGCAGGAACGACACGACGTACGGCGTCGCCGCTGCCGCAACCGTGGCTGCCGTGCCGGGATCGATTCCCATGCGCGCCGCGATCGATTCGGCGATGCGCCCCGTGAGTACGCCTTCGCCACCTTCTTCCATCGATTTCAGAAAGCCGTCGCCCCGCACGAGTCCTGCGGCGAACGCGGCGAAGAAGCTTTTGCCGGGATGATCGCCCAGCAAGCCCTGACTCTGCTCTTCGGCGTGCGCGTGCGCGGTTTCCGCTGCGGTGCCGAGCATTTGCTGGCTGTCTTCGGGGCTGAAGCCCTGGTCGGTCAGCGCTTGTGTGGCTTGCGCGCCGTGCTCCGAGGATAGAAATTCCGAAACGAGTTGTTGCATGTCCATCGACGCTGCTCCTCTTGATGTTCGCCAATTGCAGGGCAGCGCAAGCGGATAGAAACCTCCATCACGCACGGCCCTTGCTGAGACCGCGAACCCATCGGGAAGTGCCGTGCTTTATCTGTTCGGCACAGGAAAATGCACGCCCGCGCGCTGCGCCGCATTGACGATGTGCCCTTCGATCGCGCGGCCGGCCTTCTCTCCGTCGCGCGCCTTCAACGCTTCGATGATGATCGCGTGCTCGTGATACGTCGACAGCACCAGTTCGCGCCGATAAAACGGCAGACGCTGGCTCTCCTTCATGATGTCGGCGCTGCCGCGCAGGATCGATTCGATCGCCGCGTTTCCCGCGAGACTCACGATGCGCATGTGGAACGCGAAGTCCAGTTGCGCGGCTTCCTCGAGCGCCGATTCCGTTAGCGCCCCGTGCAGCGAATCGAGATTGTCGTCGAGCCAGTCGATGTCCGAATCGCCGATCGAATGCGCCGCGAGCCGCGCGACGAATCCTTCCAGCGCGAAGCGCATCTGATACGTGTCGGGCAGCGATGCCTGATCCGCGAAGCGCCACGGATGCGCGGTGCTCGCCTGCGCGTTGTTGACGTACACACCCTTGCCCGGCCGGATATGCAGCATGCCGAGCGCTTCGAGCGTCGAAAGCGCCTCGCGCAGCGATGCCCTGCTGATCGACAGTTCCTCGGATAGTTGCCTTTGCGCCGGCAGCAAGCTCCCGACCGGGTACATGCTCGATTCGATGCGCTCGCGGATGGTCGCGATCGCGGCGTCGGTCACGGTATGCGGGACGTTTTTCATAGGAAGAAAACAGTATTGGCCGGTCTGACCGCCATTGTATGCGCGTGCCGCGCGCGCGTGTGAACGACCGTTTCGCGTGCATTTTCGTGCCCGGTCCGAACAGGGTATACCGCTACGAATGCTTCCTTGACGGGGTTATATCGGCTTTCTAATATTCCACATCACAGCACTGGTCCGACCAGTCGGAACAGTTGCTCGAGTCCTGAGACATTACACGAGGAGACGGTCGTGTCGAGATTTCTAAATTCGCTGTTCGGCAGGGTAATGATTGCGCTGGTTATCGGCATCGTGGTGGGCGCGCTGTTTCCGCAATTCGGCCAATCGTTGCGGCCCTTGGGCGACGGCTTTCTGAAGCTCATCAAGATGGTGATCGGGCCGATCGTGTTCTGCGTCGTCGTGAGCGGCATGGCGAGCGCGGGCGATCTGAAGAAGGTCGGGCGCGTCGGGCTGAAGGCGGTCATCTACTTCGAGATCATGACGACGCTCGCGCTCATCATCGGCGCGATACTCGCGTGGATCACGCGCCCCGGCGTCGGCATGAACATCGATCTGCATACGCTCAACGCGGCATCGCTCGCCACGTACACGGAGCACGCGAAGAGCCTGAAGGACACCGCGGGCTTCCTGCTGAAGATCATCCCCGACACCGCGATCGATGCCTTCGCAAAAGGCGACATCCTGCAAGTGCTCGTGTTCGCAATCCTGTTCGGCGCGGCGCTCTCGATGCTCGGCGACAAGGCGCAACGCGTGACGGTTTTCATCGACGAACTGTCGAACGTGTTCTTCCGCATCATGGCGTTCATCATCAAGCTGGCGCCGCTCGGCGTGCTCGGCGCGATCGCGTTCACGACCGGCCAGTACGGCGTCGCGTCGCTTAAGCAACTGGGTCTGCTCGTGATCGTGTTCTACGCGAGCTGCTTCCTGTTCGTGTTCGTCGTGCTGGGCGTGGTGATGCGCCTCGCGGGCTTCTCGATCTTCAAGCTCATTCGCTATCTGCGTGAAGAACTGTCGATCGTGCTCGGCACGGCTTCATCGGATGCCGTGCTCCCGCAGATCATGCGCAAGCTCGAATGGATGGGCGTGAAGGATTCGACCGTCGGTCTCGTGATTCCGACCGGCTACTCGTTCAACCTCGACGGCTTCTCGATCTATCTCACGCTCGCGGTGATCTTCATCGCGCAGGCGACCAACACGCCGCTGTCGCTGCATGACCTGATCGTCGTCGTGCTCGTGTCGCTGGTGACCTCGAAGGGCGCGCACGGCATTCCCGGCTCGGCCATCGTGATTCTCGCCGCGACGCTCTCCGCGATTCCCGCGATTCCCGTGCTCGGCCTCGTGCTGATTCTGCCGGTCGACTGGTTCGTCGGCATCGCGCGTGCCGTGACCAACCTGATCGGCAACTGCGTGGCGACCGTGGTCGTCGCCGTGTGGGAGAAAGACATCGACCGGGCGCGCGCCAAGCGCGTGCTCGACCAGGACGCCGAATACCGCTTCGTGCCCGCCGCGCCGGAACCCGCGCACGGTCACGGTCATGAAAACGCACACGCAGTCTGATTCACCGCAACCGAAGGAAACCGAAATGGCCAACCCGATTCTCGACGCAGACGCTCCCGCTTTCGCCCGCCGCTACATGAACCTCGCGGACCCGCGGCTCGGCGCGCAGGCGCTCTTCGCCACCGACGAATTCTTCGCGCCGAAGGAGCGCATGCTGGAGCCGCAGCCCGCGGTGTTCATTCCCGGCAAGTACGACGAGCACGGCAAGTGGATGGACGGCTGGGAGACGCGCCGCAAGCGCACGACGGGCTACGACTACTGCATCGTCAAGCTCGCGCGCGCGGGCGTGATTCACGGCATCGATATCGACACGAGCCACTTCACCGGCAATTTCCCGCCGGCGGCGTCGATCGAAGCGTGCTACAGCGAACGCGGCAATCCGCAGGAAGACGGCGACTGGCGCGAGATCGTGCCGGCGACGACGCTGCAAGGCAATCATCATCACTATGTCGAGATCGGCGATACGCGCGCCTACACGCATCTGCGCGTGAACATCTTTCCCGATGGCGGCATCGCGCGGCTGCGTGTCTACGGACAGCCGAAGACGGATTTCTCGCGCGTCGAGCGCGGCACGCTGCTCGATCTCGCGGCGATCGAAAACGGCGCGTATCTCGTCGCGGCGAACAATCAGCACTTCGGTCCTGCATCGCAAATGCTGATGCCGGGACGCGGCGTGAACATGGGCGACGGCTGGGAAACGCGCCGGCGTCGCGAGCCGGGCAATGACTGGGCGATCGTCGCACTGGCGAATCCCGGCGTGATCCGCGCGATCGAGGTGGACACGGCGCACTTCAAGGGCAACTATCCGGATCGCTGCTCGCTACAGGCGGCGCGCGTGGAAGGCGGCACGGACGAATCGCTCGTCACGCAGGCGATGTTCTGGCCCGTGCTGCTCGGCGAACAAAAGCTCTCGATGGACAACGTGCATCGCTTCGAGAACGAGATCGCCGCGCTCGGGCCGGTGACGCACGTGCGCTTCAACATCTATCCGGATGGCGGGGTGTCGCGGCTGCGCATCTTCGGAGAGATCGAATGAGAACGCTGACGCTGGAACCGCTGACGCGCGAAGCCTTCGCCCCGTTCGGCGATGTCATCGAACTCGAAGGCGCGCGCCATTTTCCGATCAACGCGGGCACGACCGAGCGCTTTCACGATCTTGCCAACGTGGAGGTCGGTTTCGAGAGCGGCGGGCGGCCGCTCATCAACGTGTTTCGGGGGCAACCGCGCCCGCAGCCCGTCGTGATCTCGATGATGGAGCGGCATCCGCTCGGCAGTCAGGCGTTCGTGCCGCTCGCGGACGTGCGCTATCTCGTGGTCGTCGCGCCCGCTGGCGAGTTCGATCCTGCCGCGATGCGCGCGTTTCACGCACGCGGCTGGCAAGGCGTGAACTATGCGCGCGGCGTCTGGCATCACCCGCTGATCGTGCTCGACAAGGCGGCGGATTTCATCGTCGTGGATCGCGGCGGCGATCTTCCGAATTGCGACGAGATCGATCTGCCCGAACGATACACGTTGATCGAACACGAAGTGCACGCCGCCTGAGGCACATCGCGCGAATCGTAATGCAACTGCGAATCGATCGCAGACGCAAGACTCGAAATGCATAGACGAAACGAAACCGCCGTCCATCGAACCGATGGACGGCGGTTTTCACATTCACGCGCCTTAAGCGCGGCGCGCGAACCTCAATGCTTGCGGTGCGGGCAGTTTTCCTTCGTGCATGCGCCGTACAGCGCGAGCGCATGCTCGTGGAGCTTGAAGCCGCGATCCTTCGCGATCGATTGCTGACGGCGTTCGATCTCGGCATCGAAGAACTCTTCCACGCGGCCGCAGTCGATGCACACGAGGTGATCGTGGTGCGATCCTTCGTTGAGCTCGAATACGGCCTTGCCCGATTCGAAATTGCTTCGCGACAACAAGCCGGCTTGCTCGAACTGCGTGAGCACGCGATAAACCGTCGCGAGACCGATATCGAGCTCTTCGTTGAGCAGACTTCGGTACACGTCTTCGGCGGTCAGATGGCGCACCGGGCTATGCTGAAAAATTTCGAGAATCTTGAGGCGGGGCAGGGTCGCCTTGAGCCCGATATTTTTGAGATCGGCGGGATTGGTCATGGCTAGGCATCCCTAGAGTACAATTCAAGGTTCTCATAGTAATGCGTTTTTCCAATTCCCGACATCCCGTGAGGACGCAAGGCGAATTGGACGAAAAGAGCGCGACCTCGGAGCGCCTCGCGTGAAAGGTGAAATGTTTTCCAAATCTTTATCGAATTGCAGGGAGAGCCGTCGCATGCGGGGAACCGTGATCGCAGCAACCTTGGCCGCATTGCTCGCCGGCTGCTCGGCGTACGACAGCGCCACGCAGAAGATCGCGCAAAGCATCACACCGTATCGGATCACGGTTGTGCAAGGCAATTTCGTTTCGCAGGAAGCAGCGAGCCAGATGCAGGTCGGCATGTCGCGTGATCAGGTGAAGCAGCTCCTGGGCACGCCGCTTCTGACCGACATGTTCCACGCCGATCGCTGGGACTATGTGTTCTATTTCAAACGCGGGTCGACGTCCATCGTCCAGCAGCGTGACTTCGTCGTGAACTTCGCGAGCGATCGCGTCGTGAGCTGGTCGGGCGGCGAGAATCTGCCGTCCAACCTCGAGTTGCTCGCGGAAATCGACGGCGACAAGGGCGTCAAGGTCGCGAAGGCGGCCGCGCCCGCGGCGGCATCGGCGGCGGTGGCGTCGACGGCGGCTGTGACCGCGCCGTCCGGCGAGCCGTCCACGCAGCCGAACGCCGCAGCCGCATTCTCGGGCGACGCCAATCAGCAAGCCGCGCAGGCAGCCAATCGCGCAACGGCGCAGGTCGACATGCCGACGGGCCGCACGCAGTCGTCGGTGCGGCCGAACGTGCCGCAGACCGCGGGTGGCGCGCCCGGATCGAGCGGCCAGAGCGGCAGCAACTCGCAGATCCAATTGCAGCGCCGGCCGCAGACGATCAACATTCCGGACAGCAGCGCGGTCGGTCCGGCGGCCACATCGCCGGCGCCGGCCAATGCGGGCGGTCAGGCGCAGTTCTATTTGCCGCAGCAAAGCCAGTAAGCAGTTCAGCCGTTTGAAGCTGAAGCCGCGCTGCGCGTTTTCACGCAGCGCCGCTTCAGTCGCATCGCCAATCCGCATCATCCATCGCGCGTGTTGCGCGCGGTTCAACACGGGACTGCCATGAAGATCGCCATCGCCGGGGCATCGGGCCGCATGGGCCGGATGCTGATCGAAACCGTTCTCAACGATTCCGAAGCGCAACTCGCCGGCGCGCTCGACCGGCCCGGCGTGCCGCAACTCGGGCAGGACGCGGGCGCTTTCCTCGGCAAAACCACGGGCGTTCTGCTGACCGACGACATCGAGCGCGTGTTCGCCGACGCCGATTATCTGATCGACTTCACGCGCCCCGAAGGCACGATGGCGCATCTCGAAGCCGCGCTGCGTCACAACGTGAAGATGATCATCGGCACGACGGGTTTCTCGGACGAGCAGAAGGCGCAGTTGAAGCAGGCGGGCGAGAAGATCGGCGTCGTGTTCGCGCCGAACATGAGCGTCGGCGTGAACGTCACGCTGAAGCTGCTCGAATTCGCCGCGAAGCATTTCGCGCAGGGCTACGACATCGAAGTCATCGAGGCGCATCACCGGCACAAGGTCGACGCGCCGTCGGGCACCGCGCTCGCGATGGGCGAGGTGATCGCCCATGCGCTCGGCCGCGATCTGAAGGACTGCGCCGTGTACGCGCGCGAAGGCGTGACCGGCGAGCGCGATCCGTCGACCATCGGCTTCTCGGCGATTCGCGGCGGCGATATCGTCGGCGATCACACGGTGCTCTTTGCGGGCATCGGCGAGCGGATCGAGATCACGCACAAGTCGGCGAGCCGTCTGTCCTACGCGCAAGGCGCGCTGCGCGCCGCGCGCTTCCTGCAAGGGCACGACAAGGGCTTCTTCGACATGCAGGACGTCCTCGGCCTGCGCTGATTCATCTTCGCGACGATGGCCGCAACGGGCGTTATCCACTATCTGCAATCCGGCGATGCCGTGACGCACGCGGTCGCGGGCTTGCTGCTCGCGATGTCGCTCGCGAGCTGGTGCTTCCTGCTCGTGAAGGCGTGGATTCTCGCGCGCGCCAAATGGCAAGGCCCGCGTGCGCTGCAGCGTTTCTGGCAGGCGCCCAGTCTGAAAGACGGGATCGGCGCATTGCAGCGCGCCGATCGCGAGCGTGTGTTTCTGCCGCTCGCCGAAGCCGCGTGGCGCGCATCGGAAGCTGAAATGCCCGGCGCGCTGCTCGCTCGCGTGGAGCGCAGCGAACGCGTGCTGCGCGCGCTGCGTCACGCGTTGCTCCGCTCGCAACGCAGACTCGAATTCGGCCAGGTTCTGCTCGCATCGGTGGGCAGCACGGCGCCGTTCGTCGGCCTGCTCGGCACCGTGTGGGGCATTTATCACGCGCTGGTCAGCATCGCGTCGAGCGGGCAGGCGATGATCGAAAACGTCGCCGGGCCGGTCGGCGAGGCGCTCATCATGACCGCGTTCGGGCTGGTCGTCGCAATTCCCGCCGTGCTCGCGTACAACGTGCTCGGCCGCTACGTGCGGCAGATTTCCGAGGAGCTCGACGGCTTCGCGCACGATCTGCACGCGTTCGTCTGCGGTCCGGCCGAATAGGCGCGCGGCGATGGCCTTCGGCGGACTCGACAAGAAATCCAACGGCCAGCCGATGGCCGACATCAACATGACGCCGCTCATCGACGTCATGCTCGTTCTGCTCGTCATCTTCATCATCACGGCGCCGCTTTTCACGCACGCGATCCGGCTGGATCTGCCGAAAGTCGCGTCGCAGCCCGCGCGCGAGACGCCGCAAACCATCACGCTTTCCATCGACGACGCCGGCAAGCTCTTCTGGAACGACACGCCCGTCAGCTTCGATCAGATGCGCGCGCGTTTCGCCGATGCGGGCAAGACGGCGCAAAAGCCCGAGCTGCATTTGCGGGCGTCGAGCGCGACGCGCTACGAAATCATCGCGCAGGTGATGGGCGCGGCGCAGCAGGCGGGGCTGGAGCGCATCGGCTTCGTCACGCAGCCCGCGCGGTCGCAGGCACAGGCGCCCGCGCGATAAGCGCGCGAGTTGCCGCGCATCGAACGGTATAATCGCGATTTCCCCGTTCGGCGGGCCTTGCAGAAGCCAGCAGGCCCGAATTCCGACGCCGCGCCGTGTCAGCAATGCCGCAGCGCCTGGACTCGCCGCTCATATCGATGCGGCTGGTTCCAATGTCCGTTCCCAGCATTTGCCGAAAGCCAAACCACACCATGCACGATAAATACGTACCCGCCGACGTCGAATCCGCCGCGCAGAGCAACTGGCGCGCGAACGACGTCTACCGGACGACCGAGACGTCGGCCAAGCCCAAGTTCTATTGCGTCTCGATGCTGCCGTATCCGTCGGGCAAGCTGCACATGGGTCACGTGCGCAACTACACCATCAACGACGTGATGTACCGTTATCTGCGCATGAACGGTCACAACACGCTGATGCCGATGGGCTGGGACGCGTTCGGCATGCCCGCCGAGAACGCGGCGATGGCGAACAACGTGCCGCCGGCGAAGTGGACGTACGAGAACATCGCGTACATGAAGAAGCAGATGCAGTCGATGGGCCTCGCCATCGACTGGTCGCGCGAAGTCGCCACGTGCTCGCCGGATTACTACAAATGGAACCAGTGGCTGTTCCTGAAGATGCTGGAAAAGGGCATCGCGTACAAGAAGACCGGCACGGTGAACTGGGACCCGGTCGATCAGACCGTGCTCGCGAACGAGCAGGTCATCGACGGGCGCGGCTGGCGCTCGGGCGCGCTCGTCGAAAAGCGCGAAATCCCGATGTACTACCTGCGCATCACCGATTACGCGGACCAGTTGCTCGACGATCTCGAAGGCCTCGGCTGGCCCGAGCGCGTCAAGATCATGCAGCAGAACTGGATCGGCAAGAGCTTCGGCGTGAACTTCGGCTTTCCGTATGAAATCGACGGCGAAGCGAAGCTGCTGCGCGTCTTTACCACGCGCGCCGACACCATCATGGGCGTCACGTTCGCGGCAGTCGCGGCGGAACATCCGCTCGCCACGCGCCTCGCGCGCGACAACGCGGAGTTGCAGGCGTTCATCGACGAATGCAAGCGCGGCGGCGTGGCGGAAGCCGATGTCGCCACGATGGAAAAGAAGGGCGTGCCCACGGGCTTCTTCGTCACGCATCCGTTGACGGGCGCGCAGGTCGAAGTGTGGATCGGCAATTACGTGCTGATGTCCTACGGCGAAGGCGCGGTGATGGGCGTGCCGTCGCACGACGAGCGCGATTTCGCCTTCGCGAAGAAGTACGGCCTGACCATCAATCAGGTGATCGACATCGAAGGCAAGCCCTATTCGACCGATGCCTGGGAAGAGTGGTACGGCGACAAGACCGCGGGCCGTCTCATCAACAGCGGCAAGTACGACGGCATGACCACCGAGGAAGCGATCGACGCGATCGCCGCCGACCTCAAGGCGAAGGACTTCGGCGACAAGCAGATCACCTGGCGTCTGCGCGACTGGGGCATCTCGCGCCAGCGTTACTGGGGCACGCCGATTCCGATCATCCATTGCCCGAGCTGCGGCGACGTGCCGGTGCCGGAAAAGGATCTGCCCGTCGTGCTGCCGGAAGACCTCGTGCCGGACGGCTCGGGCAATCCGCTCGCGAAGTCCGAAGCGTTCCTGAATTGCGCGTGCCCGAAATGCGGCGCGGCGGCGAAGCGCGAAACCGACACGATGGACACCTTCGTCGATTCGTCCTGGTACTTCTCGCGCTACAGCGCGCCGGACGCGCAGACCATGGTCGACGAGCGCACCGATTACTGGATGCCGATGGATCAGTACATCGGCGGTATCGAGCACGCGATTCTTCACCTGTTGTATTCGCGTTTCTGGACGAAGGTCATGCGCGACATGGGCCTCATCAAGTTCGGCGAGCCCGCGAAGAATCTGCTCACGCAGGGCATGGTGCTGAACGAAACGTTCTATCGCGAGGACGCGGCCGGCAAGAAGACCTGGTACAACCCGCTCGACGTCACCGTCGCGCACGATGACAAGGGCCGCCCGACCGGCGCGACGCTCAACGCCGACGGTCAGCCGGTCGTGCTCGGCGGCGTCGAGAAGATGTCGAAGTCGAAGAACAACGGCGTCGATCCGCAAACGCTGATCGATCAGTACGGCGCGGATACCGCGCGCCTGTTCGTGATGTTCGCGGCGCCGCCGGAGCAGTCGCTCGAATGGTCGGGCGCGGGCGTGGAAGGCGCGAGCCGCTTCCTGCGCCGCGTGTGGCATTTCGCGCACGACAACGCCGATGCGCTGCGCCAGCACGCGAAGCTCGATGTATCGGCCCTCAGCGATGCGGACAAAACGCTGCGCCGCGAAATCTACACCGTGCTCAAGCAGGCCGATTTCGACTACGGCCGCCTTCAGTACAACACGGTCGTGTCCGCGGCGATGAAGATGCTCAACGCGGTCGATGGCGCGAAGAACGCGGGCGTCGGCGTGCTGAATGAAACCTTCGGCGTGCTGCTGCGCGTGCTGTATCCGGTCGTGCCGCACGTGACGTTCCAGTTGTGGTCGGAGCTCGGCTACGAAAAGGAATTCGGCCCGCTGCTCGACGCGCCCTGGCCGAAGGTCGACGAGGCCGCGCTCGAGCAATCGGAGATCGAGCTCGTGCTGCAGGTGAACGGCAAGGTACGCGGCGCGCTGACGGTCGCGAAGGATGCATCGCGGGAAACCATCGAAAGGGCCGCGATCGCGCACGAAATGTTTGCGAAGTTTTCCGAGGGCCGCGCGCCGAAGAAGGTGATCGTGGTGCCGGGGCGTCTCGTCAACGTGGTTGTCTGATGCGCAAAACCAGGGGAGTCGATGTGACCGGGAAAGCCGTCGAGAAAGGCGTAAGCAGGCGCTCGTTCCTTGCGCTCGTGGGCGGCGCGGCCGCGCTGTCGGCATGCGGCTTCCAACTGCGCGGGCAGCAGGACTATGCGTTCAAGCGGCTCGCGATCACAGGCGGCGCGCCGCAGATGGTCGCGCGCCTCGAACGCATGGTTCAGGGCGGCAGCGACACGGTGATCGTCAAGCCTTTCGAGAAGCCGGACGCGACGCTCAATTTGTCCGAAGGGACGGGGCTGCGCACGCTGAGCCTGAACGCGCAGGGCGTCGTGCAGGAATACGAGCTCGTGTACAGCGTGAATTACTCGCTGATGGGCGCGGACGGCACGCTGCTGATTCCGCCGAGCGCCATCGTATTGAATCGTTCGATGACCTACAGCGATCAATACACGCTTGCAAAGGGCCAGGAATCCGTGCTGCTTTATAACGACATGCGCAACGACGCCGTCGACCAGCTGACCCGCCGTCTCGCGACGGTGCGTTCGCTGCATCCGGCGCCGGGCGAGCAGACGCCGGGCGTCGCGCCGCGCGCGCCGCTGCCGGTGCCGCCGCTCTGATCGCGCGCTCGCCAGCATCATGCAACTGAAGCTCGACGCGCTCGAAGCGCACCTCGCGAAAGGCCTGAAGGGGCTGTACGTCGTCTACGGCGACGAGCATCTGCTCGCGCAGGAAGCGTGCGATCGCATCCGCGCTACCGCGCGCGTGGGCGGTTTCACGGATCGCACAGTGTTCACTGTCGAGCGCGGTTTCGACTGGAGCGCGCTCATCGGCGCGACGCAGTCGATGTCGCTCTTCGGCGACCGTCAGCTGATCGAACTGCGCATTCCGACCGGCAAGCCCGGCAAGGAAGGCGCGGAAGCGCTCAAGACGCTCGCCGGCGCCGACAACCCGGACGTCGTGGCGCTCGTCACGCTGCCGCGGCTCGACGGCGCGACGCAGAAATCGGCGTGGTTCACGGCGCTGCTCGGCGCGGGCGTCGCGCTGAAGATCGATCCGGTCGAGCGCGCGCAATTGCCGATGTGGGTCGGCCAGCGGCTCGCGCAGCAAGGGCAGCGCGTCGCGCCCGGCGAGGAAGGGCGGCGCGCGCTGTCGTTCATCGCGGAACGGGTGGAAGGCAATCTGCTCGCCGCGCATCAGGAAATACAGAAGCTCGGTCTGCTGTATCCCGAAGGCGTGCTCACGTTCGAGCAGATCCACGACGCTGTGCTGAACGTCGCGCGCTACGACGTGTTCAAGCTCAACGAAGCGATGTTGACGGGCGATGTCGGTCGCCTCGCGCGCATGCTCGACGGCCTGAAGGGCGAGGGCGAAGCCGCCGTGCTCGTGCTGTGGGCGCTCGTCGAGGAAGTGCGCACGCTGTTGCGCATCAAGCGCGGCGTCGCGGCGGGCAAGCCGCTCGCCACGCTCATGCGCGAGAACCGCGTTTGGGGGCCGCGCGAACGGCTGATCGGCCCGGCGCTCTCGCGCGTGACGGACGAAGCGCTGGAAAAGGCGCTGTCGCTCGCGGCGCGGCTGGATCGTCAGGTGAAAGGGCTTTCCGGAAGCACCGGAAAGCGCGGCAGCGAACCACCGCCGGACCCGTGGGCCGGCATGTTCGAACTCGCGATGGCGGTCGCGCACGGCGGCAAGCCGGGGCAGGCCGTGCCAGCATCACGACCGCGTCGCTAGAACGCTTCTGTCGCAGGCTGTTGCAATCCACGCAACAGCTTAGAATGAATGCACTGACGCTTCGGCCCTGAAAGCGGCTCAAGAAAGCGGATCACGGAAGAGACTCACGATGAACATCGATCAATACATGACCGACCTCGGCCGACGCGCGCGCACGGCGTCGCGCGCGATGGCGCGGGCGTCGACGGCGGCGAAAAATGCGGCGCTCAACGCGGTGGCGGACGCCATCGAACGCGAACGTGAAGCGCTCAAGGAAGCGAACGGCCGCGACCTCGCACGCGCGCGCGAGAAGGGCCACGATGCGGCGTTCATCGACCGCCTGACGCTCTCGGATAAAGCGATCGACACGATGGTCGAAGGCTTGCGGCAAGTCGCTGCGCTGGCCGATCCGATCGGCGAGATCAGCGGGCTCAAATTCCGTCCGAGCGGCATTCAGGTCGGCCAGATGCGCGTGCCGCTCGGCGTGATCGGCATCATCTATGAATCGCGGCCGAACGTGACCATCGACGCAGCCGCGCTGTGCCTCAAATCCGGCAACGCGACCATTCTGCGCGGCGGCTCCGAGGCGCTCGAATGCAACACCGCGCTCGCGAAGCTGATCGGCGTCGGGCTGGAAGCCGCGGGCTTGCCGCAGGACGCGGTGCAGGTCGTCGGGACGGCGGATCGCGCGGCGGTCGGCAAGCTCATCACGATGACCGAATTCGTCGATGTGATCGTGCCGCGCGGCGGCAAGAGCCTGATCGCGCGACTGATGGAAGAATCGCGCGTGCCGATGATCAAGCACCTCGACGGCATCTGTCACGTGTACGTGGACGATCGCGCGGATCTCGACAAGGCAGCGGTCATTTGCGACAACGCGAAGACGCATCGTTACGGCACCTGCAACACGATGGAAACGCTGCTCGTCGGGCGCGGCATCGCGCAACAGGCGTTGCCGCAACTCGCCCGCGCGTATCAGGCGAAGGAAGTCGAACTGCGCGTGGACGGGCAAGCGCGCGCCGTGCTCGAAGCGGTGAAAATCGGCGGGCTCGTCGATGCGACCGAAGAAGACTGGAGCACGGAATATCTCGCGCCGGTGCTGTCGATCAAGATCGTCGGCGGCCTCGATGAAGCCATCGACCATATCAACACCTACGGCTCGCATCACACCGACGCGATCGTCACCGAAGATCACGACCGCGCCATGCGCTTCCTGCGCGAAGTGGATTCGGCGAGCGTGATGGTGAACGCATCGACGCGCTTCGCCGACGGCTTCGAGTTCGGCCTTGGCGCGGAGATCGGCATTTCGAACGACAAGCTGCACGCGCGCGGCCCGGTCGGTCTGGAAGGGCTGACATCGCTCAAGTACGTGGTGCTGGGGCGCGGCGAAGTCCGTCAATAAGCGCGAGCCGACAAGAAGAACGATGCTCTGGATCAAATCGCTGCATATCGTGCTGGTGGCCTCGTGGTTCGCGGGGCTTTTCTATCTGCCGCGCATTTTCGTGAACCTCGCGATGGAAACCGATTCCGCCGCCACCGCGCGCCTGTTGCTGATGGCGCGCAAGCTGTTTCGGTTCATGACGTTCATCGCGGTGCCCGCGCTCGCGTGCGGGCTGTGGCTGTGGCTCGTCGTCGGAATCGGCGCAGGGCAGGGCTGGTTGCACGCGAAGCTGACGATCGTCGTGTTGCTGATCGTCTATCACGCGTATTGCGGGCGCTTGCTGCACACGTTTCAGCGTGGCGAAAACAAGCGCTCGGACAAGTGGTATCGGATGTTCAATGAACTCCCGGTGCTCGGGCTGCTCGGCGCGACCTTGCTCGTGGTGATCAAGCCGTTTTGAGGCGCTGCTGTTCGACGAGATCGAGCACCATTTCGCCGAAGACTTCGGGACGGCCTTCGAAGAATCGCTGCACGATGTTCTTTTCGAGCATGTATCGGCGCAGCGATTCGCGTTCTTCGTGATTGTTGGCGAGTCGCACTGCGGCTTCGATATATTCCTCGACGGTTTCCGCGACCATCCAGCCGGGCATATAGGCGCGCATGAACATCGCGCCGTCGATGCGCTCGAACACTTCACGGCCGGTCTTGCAGACGCCCGGCAACCCGACCGTGAACGCGTCCACGATGCCGTTCGTGTTGCCGAAGGGGAACGGGCTCAGGAACATGTCCATGTCGTTGAGGTAGCTCACGTAGCTCATATAGGGCTGCGAGGGCATGACCGTTCCATGCGCTTTGGTTATCGTCTGCGTGGCCACTCTCGACAGATACAGGAGCGCGATGGCGTTTCCGCCGGTCGTCAAAAAATGAAAGTGGACCGGAACCTTGCTGCGCACGGAAATCTGCCGGCACGCATCCAGAAAGCTTGGCGAGAGTTTCATCAGGCTTGCAGCGATGCCGATATTGACGGTTTCCGCCGTATTCTTCTTCCGGGGCGGGAGTGCTTCCATGAGCCCCGAGGGCCGGTAGGGTTGGCCGTCTTTGGGAAGTCTCAAAAGCGCTTCGCTAAAGCACGCCGGGTCGCCGACGTAGTCGTCCTCGACGCTGACATAGTCGATGCACCCGGAGTGCGTGGTGGCGGGATGGCCCAGTCCTGCAACCTGTAGCGGCGCGAGGCGCATGTTCGACACACTGATCGTCAACACGGACATGCCAACGCTGGGCATGTAGAGGACGTCGGGGCATTCCGCCTCCGCAAAGTTGCGAATCGCGGCGAGTTTGTTGACGAAGCCCTGGTCGTCGGGCAAGTCGATTACTCGCGTAAAGACCTCGCGTCCGAGATCGCCGATTGCGCTGGCTTCACACATCGCCACGATGTCGAAGCGGGCCCGCGCGGCCTGCAATGTGCGGGAATGCGTGCGCACGATCGAATGACCGTCCGTGAAAGCTTCCAGCACGACGAGCATCAGCGGTTTCGCTCGCGCGGCGCGTCGGACAGCGGTGAGGTCCGGATTCAGATCGGTCAGTCCGGTGCTCGCGAGCGCGTGGCGAATGAGCTTGTTGATGCTTCGTTTGATCGCGTGCCTGTGCTCGATTTCGGTGTAGGTGCACAACATGTAGAGCGCTGACAATCTGTTGATCTCGATGTTCCAGAGATCGCTCTGATCGGCGAGAGCCTTGTCGAGCCATTCGAGCAGCGCTTCGCGATTGCGGCGCGCATCGGCGCTGCCGGGAAGCAATTCGCTGGCTGTCGCGAGGGCCAGATTGAGCGTGGCGATCGGATCCGCGCGCATGCACGCGGCATAGTCGAGTGACAGGCGCGATTCGGAATTGCAGAGAATGTTGAGTCGTTTTATCGCATCCGGAAACGGCAGGTGAACGGTGCCATCTTCCGCGAGAGAAGGAAGGAATCGGCGTGCGACATGATCCGCATTCTTGAGTGGAGCGGCGCTGAGCAAGTTCTGGATGAGGGCGCGAGAGCCCGAGAGGTTCTCGAATTGCGCCTCTGTAAGCGTAAATTCGGTATTCCCGAGCAGGACGGTGATGGCAGCCGCCATGCGAGCCGCGAAACGTTCGAGCGACGACCATCTGCTGGGACGCGGCCATAGCTCAGACGGCGCCATCAGAGTCAGCAGATCGGTGGACGATTGCTCGCGAAGCAATGCAGTGAGTTCGGAAAGCAGCGCGATGGCTTCATCCGGCTTCCCGAAATAAACGCAGGATTCGAAACGTTCAACGGAGAAGATGCTGCTCATGGTGATCCTGGTGCGCGAGTGGGTGATAAACAGCATAGGCGAACGCTCGCCTCTCACTTGAAGGCGCTGCGGCCTTCGCTGCCTACGCTCCCACCCGTCGACCTTCCAGCACGTCCTTCGCTTCGGCAAGCTTGTCCGCCAGCGCGGGGCCGCGAGCCAGCGCCAGCCCGACCGCCAGAATGTCGCCGATCGCGAGATGCGATACGCGCGATGTCATCGGCGAAAAAATGTCGGTGTCTTCATCGACGTTTGCGAACAATCCGACCGTGGCCATGCGCGCGAGCGGCGAGTGGCCGTGCGTGATCGCGATGACCCTTGCGCCGCCGTTCAACGCCGATCTACACGCGTCGAGAATGTCGCGCGTGCGCCCGGTATTGGAAATCGCGACGACGACATCGCCCGCGCCGAGCAGTGCGGCGGAAGTAGTGTACGTATGCGGATCGGAGTATGCGACAGACGGTACGCCCAATCGGAAAAATTTGTGCTGCATATCCAGCGCGGCAATGCCCGACCCACCCGCGCCGTAGAACTCGATGCGGCGCGCATCGGCCAGGATCGCGATGGCCGCCGCGACGCTATCCGACGACAGTGAATTGCGCACAGCGATCAGCGCGCCGATGGTCCGGTCGAGCACTTTGGCGGCGACGCCCGCGGGCGGCTCGTCCGTGCGCACATCGCGATAAACAGTGGGAACGTCCGCTGCTATGTTCTGAGCGAGGCGGATCTTGAATTCCCGGAAGCCCGAAAAGCCGAGCGCCTGGCAGAACCGCGCGATGGTCGGCTGACTGACGCCGGCACGCGCGGCGAAATCGGTCATCGACAGGTCGAGTACCTCGCGCGGTGCTTCGAGCACGTAGTCGGCCAGCTTGCGCTCCGACGGCCGCATTTGCTCGCGCTTCGCTTCGACTTGAGACAGCAACATCGGAAATCTCGCCTATGCTGAAAATTGCTTGGGACTATATCTGAAGATCGATCATGTACAAATACTACAGAACGTGTCGGCACAAACTAAGGGAATTCCCGTAGATCGTTTCCCCATAAGCGATTCGATCCATGCAGTTGCTTAATATGTAGGTGCGAAACTTCGTTGTCACAATGTAGTTTTTCTACTAATATCGCGAAACACGGCGATATCGCGCGACGACGATTCGAACGCCGTTCCCCAACATCCCACCCAACCTCGACGGAAGGCGCGCCGGGCGTTAGACGAAGGAGCTTCGATGGTTTCCCCGCATTCGCAACTCAAGAAAGTCACCGACCGCATCATCGAACGCAGCAAGCCGACGCGTTCCGCATATCTGGCGCGCATCGATGCCGCGCACGGCAAGTTTCCGGCGCGCGGCGCGCTTTCGTGCGCGAATCTGGCACATGGCTTCGCCGGGCTCGAAGGCGAGGAAAAGATAGCGATCAAGACGATTCGCGAGCCGAACATCGGCATCGTGTCGTCCTACAACGAGATGCTGTCTGCGCACGCGCCGTACAAGAGCTTCCCCGACATCATCAAGCAGGCGGCGCGCGAGCACGGCGGCGTCGCGCAATTCGCGGGTGGCGTGCCCGCCATGTGCGACGGCATCACGCAGGGCAACGCCGGCATGGAACTGTCGCTTTTTTCGCGCGAAGTCATCGCGATGAGCACGGCGGTCGCGCTCACGCACAACATGTTCGACGCGGCGCTGTGCCTCGGCATCTGCGACAAGATCGTGCCGGGGCTTGCCATCGGTGCGCTGCAGTTCGGTCATCTGCCGACCATTTTCGTGCCCGCCGGCCCGATGACGAGCGGCCTCACCAATGACGACAAGGCCAAGGTGCGTCAGGAATTCGCGACCGGAAAATGCGATCGCGCCGCGTTGCTCGAAGCTGAATCGGCGGCGTATCACGGCCACGGCACCTGCACGTTCTACGGCACGGCCAACAGCAATCAGATGCTCATGGAAGTGATGGGTCTGCATCTGCCGAGCGCGGCGTTCGTGCATCCGCACACGCCGCTGCGCGACGCACTCACGGCCGAAGCCGCGCGTCGCGTGCTCGATATCACGCTGGAACGCGGCAACTACACGCCGATCGGCCATGTCGTCGATGAAAAGGCGATCGTGAACGGCATCGTCGCGCTGCTGGCGACGGGCGGCTCGACCAACCACACGCTGCACCTCGTGGCGATCGCGCGGGCGGCGGGCATCATGATCGACTGGAACGATTTCGACGAGCTTTCGCAAGTGGTGCCGCTGCTCGCGAAGATCTACCCGAACGGCAAGGCCGACGTGAATCATTTCCACGCGGCGGGCGGCGTCGCATTCCTCGTGCGCAATCTGCTCGAGGGCGGTTTGCTGCACGAAGACGTGCAGACGGTCGCCGGCAAGGGGCTTTCGCACTACACGAAGGAGCCGAAGCTCATCGACGGCAAGCTGCAATGGGTCGACGGCGCGCCTGAAAGCCACGACACCAAGGTGCTGCGCGGCATCGGCGAGCCGTTCCAGCCGGACGGCGGGCTGCGTCTGATGCAGGGCAAGCTCGGGCGCGGCGTCATCAAGATTTCGGCGGTCGCGCCGGACCATCGCGTGGTGAAGGCGCCGGCCATCGTGTTCAATTCGCAAGAGGAAGTGCAGGAAGCGTTCGACAAAGGCGAGCTGAAGCGCGATTTCGTCGCCGTGGTGCGCTTCCAGGGCGCGCGGGCGAACGGCATGCCCGAGCTGCATCGTTTGACGCCGCTGCTCGGCGTGCTGCAGGATCAGGGCTTCCATGTCGCGCTGGTCACGGACGGGCGCATGTCGGGCGCGTCGGGCAAGGTGCCGGCGGTCATTCACGTGTCGCCCGAGGCGCTGCTGCAAGGGCCGCTCGGCAAGGTCCGCACCGGCGACATGCTCGTGATCGACGCACCCGCCGGCGTGTTGGACATCGAGATCGATGCGAACGAGTGGGCATCGCGCGAAGTGCAGGCGCCGCTGCATCAGGCGGACAACGAAGCAGGATTCGGACGCGAGCTGTTCGGCGTGTTCCGTAGCGCGGCGCTGCCGGCGGAAGAGGGTGCGTCGGTGTTCGGCGCGCTGATCGGCGCAACGTCCGCGCACGACGGGGCGAACGGCGCGGCGGCCCCGCAGGACAGGAATCCGCTTCGCGATAACGCGCGCGCCGCGGCATCGGCGCTGAACAAGGCGCACGCCACGCATCATTGAACATCGCAACGTCGAGAACCCGCGGATAGACCGCAAGGCGCCGCACCAAAAACAGGAGTCGCATCAAATGAAATCGGTAAGCGAAATCGTGCGTCTGGGCCCGGTGATTCCGGTGCTGGCGTTCGAAACGGTCGAACAAGGTGAACATGTGTCGCGCGCGCTGCATGCGGGCGGTGTGAAAGTGCTGGAAATCACGCTGCGCACGCCAGCGGGCATCGGCGCGATCGAGCGCGCGAGCCAGTTGGCGGACGATATCGTCGTCGGCGTCGGCACCATCACGAAGCCCGAGCATTGCGCGCAGGCGAAGAAGGCGGGCGCGCAGTTCGGGGTGTCGCCCGGTCTCACGAAGGACATGCACAAGGCCGCGCAGGATGCAGGCTTGCCGCTGCTGCCGGGCGTGATGACGCCGAGCGATATCATCGCCGCGATGGAGCTGGGCTACGAGATCGTCAAGTTCTTCCCGGCGCAACAGGCGGGCGGCATTCCAATGCTGCAGGCGTTCTACGGACCGTTCCCGAATCTGAAATTCTGTCCGACCGGCGGCATCACGGCTGAAACCGCGTCCAACTTTCTTGCGCAGCCGAATGTGGTGTGTGTGGGCGGTTCGTGGCTGACGCCGAAGGCCGCGCTCGCCGCGCAGAACTGGGAGGAAGTCACGCGTCTTGCACGCGCAGCCAGCGAGTTGGCACCGCACCAGTAAGCTCTTTGCATCAGAAGGCGCGTCGCGACCGTGTAAGCGGTCCGGCGCGCTTTTTTTTCGCCTTGGTTTCGTATTCCGACTCTGTTCCGTTGCTCGCTCTGTCTGTAGCTTCGGAGTTCACTCACCATTTTTTCGCTTTGCGAATCAGATTAATTCGAAATTCAAAAGTCACGGCGATTAAGACTGTTTGAGTTTCTTTAAGACTCGGATAAGAGGGTTCTCAATTATCCCGGATGTGCTGGGAATTTCAACGCTTCTTCTATATATTTAGGCTTCAGAAGTTCCCCGATATATCAAGACGCGGAAGCGTTTCAATTAGGAAATTTCAGCGCACTTTGCGCGAAAATCCTTACTTCCGCCGCTGCTGCCTGTGTCCAGCAACGCCACGCCGCCCGCTGCCTTTGTCCTTGCGGGTCGCCGCGATCAAGTTACCGCGGAACCTCTTTTTCTAAAGCGTAGTCTCGTCTTTTTTCAGGATGCCAATCCGATGACCATTCGAGTCGGAATTTCAGTCGTCACGCATCAAGGCCAAAACATCTGGCAGAACGGCCTGGGCCAGAACGTGATCTTTCTGTCGGAAGCGCTTCAAAAGCTTCCATTCGTCGAGAGCGTTTCGCTGATCGATGTGGGCGATCAGAACGCATTGCCGCCGCAAGTCGACGCCGCGTCGAAAGGTCTGCGCATCATGCGCACTCCGGATGCGACCGATGCCGTCGACGTCATCTTCGAAATGGGCGGCGCGCTCGACACGCAATGGCTCGACTTGATGCGGGCGCGTGGCAAGAAAGTCGCGTATTACTGCTGCGGCCAGCCGTACGTCGGACTTGTCGAGGCACCGGTGTTCGACAAGCCCGTCCATGTGATGCGTCCCGACCGTTACGACCAGGTCTGGCTGATGTCGAAGGACCGTCTGTCTGTCCCGATGATGCGCACGTTGCATCGTTGCCCTGTGCATCTCATTCCGTTCATCTGGCATCCGCAGTTCCTCGAAAAGCGCATCGCGGAAGTGGAAGAGCATGGATTGCGCTATGGCTATGAGCGCCGCGCGGACGAGTCGGCGCAGCCGGCCATTCAGCCGCAGGGTTTCCGCGTTGCAATGTTCGAGCCGAATATATCGGTGGTGAAAACGTCGAGCATTCCGATGCTCGTCTGCGAGGAAGCCTATCGCGCGGATCGTTCGAGCGTGTCCGCCATGCATGTGCTCAATTCGATGCACATGAAGGATCACCCGACGCTCATGTACATGGCCAACTCGCTGGATCTCGTGAACGATTCCAAGGCGACGTTCCATGGTCGCAACGATATCGCCGGCTTCATGGCGCAATACGCCGATGCAGTGGTGTCGCATCAGTGGGGCAACGATCAGAACTATCTGTATCTCGACGTGCTCTACGGCGGCTATCCGCTGATCCACAACTCGCCGTGGCTTAAAGACGCGGGCTACTACTTCCCGGGATTCGACGCCCAAGAGGGCGGCCGCCAACTTCTGCGCGCCTTCCGCGAACACGACAGCAATCTGGATGCATATCGCGTGAACGCGCAGCGCGTCATCGATGCGGTGAATCCGTTCAATCAGGCAAACCTGGATGCGTTCGCAGACCGGTTGATCAATCTTTGCCAGGGAAGCAAGCTCGAGGTAGGTGTATGAACGTGAAAAGCAAATCTCGCATGCCGGAGCGGATCAATGTCGGCGTTTCCATTTACATCCGCAAGGGCGAGCAATCGCTGTGGGAAAACGGCATCTTTCAGAATTGCCTTTATCTCGTGATGTTGTTGATGCGCTCGCCGCGCGTGAAGTCGACGTATCTGGTGACGGGCGGCGGTGACGGCGGCCCTGAAGACGCCAAGCGCTTCCTTTCGGATTCGCCGGTGCCGCTCATCGACATGGAAACGGCCCAGACGAAGCTCGACGTCATGATCGAAATGAGCGCGCAACTCAACAAGGAATGGTCGGTGAAGTTCCGCGAGCGCGGCGGCAAGATCATCACGATGCGCGTGGGCAACGACTACGTCATCGATATCGAGCGCATGGTGTTCAACCTTCAGCACGCGCTGCTCGTTTCGGGTGCGCCTTACGATGAAGTCTGGACGCTGCCGGAATACGAAGTCAGCTGCAAACCGTATTTCGAAACGCTGTTCCGTGCGCCGGTCAAGCTCATGCCGCATCTGTGGAGTCCGGTCGTCCTCGAACGCGAAGCCGCGAAGCTGCAGAACGGTCTGAAATTCGGCTATCAGCCGGGCCGCCGCCGCTGGCGCGTGGGCATTTTCGAGCCGAACGTCTGCATGGTGAAAACGAGCTACATCCCGATGCTCGCTTGCGATGCCGCGCATCGCGAGAATCCCGACATGCTTGAACGCGTGTGGGCATACAACACGTTCAAGCTGAAAGATCACGCGGCGTTCGCAGGCTTCGCGCAGAGCCTCGATTACGTGAAGCACGGCCTCGGCAACTTCGAAGGGCGCTTCCCGTTCGCGCAGATCGTGCCGGCTGCCGTCGACGCGGTGGTCAGTCATCAGTGGGAAAACCCGCAAAACTACGTGTATTACGAGGCGCTCCACGGCGGCTATCCGCTGATCCATAACTCGCATTTGATCGGCGATTGCGGCTACCGCTATCACGACTTCGATTGCGAAGAGGGTGGTCGCGCGTTGCTTCGCGCCTTCGCCGAGCACGACGCCAATCTCGAGAGCTACCGCGCGACCGCAAAAAAATTCCTGCACACGCTCGATCCGGAAAACGAAGAGAACGTGCGGACGTACACAGAGGCGATCGAGGCGGTCTACGCGAAGGCGTGAGCCCGGGATTCAGGCATTCTGCCGCAGGGCAGTGGAGTCAATTGGAATGAAGAAGTTGCGAATTGGTATCACGATCGGTCTGTTTCACGAGGCCGAAACGCTGTGGAACAACGGTATCAAGCAGAACGCGGTGTTTCTCGCTGAAGCACTTAAGAACTGTCCGAATGTCGAAAGCGTCGTGCTCGTCAATACGACGCATGTGGCGATCACGAAACAACTGCCTTGGGATCTGGAGCGCTGGCCCACAGTGACCTTCGATGGCGCGAAAGACAACATCGACGTGCTGATCGAACTCGGCGGGCAGATCGACCCGAACGCGACGGAATATCTTAAGCAGCGCGGCGCGCGCCTCGTTTCGTATTGTTGCGGTTTCGAATACGTCCATGCGATGGAGTCGATTCTTTTCAACAAGCCGAGCTTCGGCGACAACCTGTTCGTGAACCAGCGCTACGATGACATCTGGATGATTCCGCAGGTGGCGAACATCAGCGCGCCGTACTTTGAGGTGATGCGTCGTCAGACGGCGCAGGTCGTGCCGTTTATCTGGAGCCCGATGTTCCTCAACGCCCGCACTGCTTCGTTGCCGCATTCGGGTGAGTATCAGCCGAAAGCGGGACCGCGTCGCCTGAGCGTGATGGAGCCGAATATCAATGTTGTGAAATTCTGTCTTTATCCGGCGATGATCGCGGAGATGGCGTACCGTGAACGCCCGAACGACATCCAGTTGCTCCAGGTCACGAATGCGCAGCAATTGGCCACGCAGTGCAGAGAGTTCATCGCGCTGATGAACCAACTCGACATCGTGCGGAATCAAAAGGCGGTGTTTCTTGGCCGCTTCGACACGCCGACGTTTCTGGCTGAGAACACGGACATCATCGTGTCGCACCAGTGGGAAAATCCGCTGAACTATTTCTATCTGGAAGTGTGCTGGCAGGGATATCCGTTGGTTCACAATGCCACGCTTTGCACGGATCTCGGCTACTACTATCGGGACAATAACGTGAACGAGGGTGCGCGACGGGTCGTCGAAGCCATCGATCGGCACGATTCGCAGCTTTCGCAATATCGCGACAAGCAGCGTTCGCTGATTGCGCGTTACTTGCCGGATAACGCGGGACTGGTCAACGAGTATACCGGGTTACTCGACGCGCTCATCAAGAAGCCTCTGCGTTAAGCAGAACTCGGTCGACAGATCGATTCAAAATTGTCAACGCGCTCCGTCTGATCCGATGATCAGACGGAGCGCGTTGTCGTTCGAGCGGCTACGTCTAGTCGAAGCCATCTTCCGCTGTGAAAGTAAGTTGTTCGAGTAGGTCAATGCCTGTCGGCATACACGTATGTCGTGATCTATCAATATTTTCCACAAAATCATAAGCATAACTAATTAAATATTATCAATGAGATTTATCCGAAAAATATAGATTTGCGTGTATTTATGCGCACGTTCTGCAGTTTCGTTGAATTTAGGACATGTCCGCTTCATGCAAGCGGTGCTCCTCAATATTCTGTGCCGTGGTCAAAAGGTGTTTCCTTTTTTATTTTGTAAAAGACGCTCGTTATTTGTGGGTCAATTCGGTTTATGAATAAGTCATACCGCAGTATCTGGAATGAGAAAGTAGGGACGTTCGTCGCGGTCGCGGAGACTGCGATGTCCCGTGGCAAGAAGAGCTCTGGTGGCGCGGTATGCGACCCGGAAGGTGATCAGGAGGCTCTTGACTCGCGCGATCGTGAGCATATAGACGCCTCCCCGAAGGTTGCCCGGCGCGCGGCAGGCGTTGGCGCTTCGGTTGCGTTGCTTTTCAGCGGCGCGAATGCCTTGGCGGCCACCCCCGTCAACCCCGCCGTTACGGTGTGTAACAGCTCTACGCAAGGGTATAGCTATACATCGGCATCGAATACCCCAATACAAGCCGGTTGCGACACGACAGTTACTGGCGCGAATTTTACGGGCGTCGTAATGCAGGCGGGCTCGTCCAATCCCAACACGTACCTGACTGTTGGAGCGGATGGAGTCATTAAGCTGGCTGGGAACACGGGGGTGCGGTTCGCTGCCCCCACGATCTCGTTTTCCAATGGCGTGCTGAGCAACGTAGCCAACGGAAGCCTTGCCTCTAACAGCACCGACGCCGTGAACGGCGGACAATTGTTCGCTCTTTCAAACTCGGTCTCCACTACCGCGGCCACGCTCTCGACCAGCTACAACTCGATGTCCTCCTCGGTCAGCTCCATGTCGACCGCCGTGACGGGCGCCTCATCGAGCATGTCCACCGCTGCGAGTTCGCTGTCCACCGGTTTGAATTCGCTTTCGACCAGCGCGTCTACCGCAATCAATTCGTTGTCGACAGGGTGGAACAGCCTTTCGACGAATACGTCGGCTACTGTGTCGTCCATGTCGACGGCCGTTGTGTCGATGTCGACCACGGTGAGTTCGCTTTCGACCACGGTCAGTACGGCCAATAGCGGAGTGACCAGTCTCTCCGCAGGCCTTGTTTCTCTTTCGATGTCGGCGTCTACCGGCCTGAGTACATTGTCCGCGTCGGTTTCGACCGGAATTGGTTCGCTCTCTACGGGTTTGAGCGCGACAAGCGGTCTGGTGAGCAGCCTGTCGCTCGGTCTAAGCACGGCGTCGAGCAACGTCGGCAGTCTTTCTACGACGGTCAGCACGACCACCAGTACGGTCGGCAGTCTTTCGAGTGTCGTCAGCACGGCGAATAACACCGTCAATAGTGTCTCCACGGGTTTGAATACCACCAACACGGCGGTAAGCAGTCTCTCGACGGGGTTGAGCACAGTCACCAGTTCCGTGACGAGTCTCTCGACCGGCTTGAGCTCAGCTAACGGCGCGATAACCTCGCTTTCCTCCGGCTTGGGCACCACCAACAGCACTGTGAGTTCGCTGTCGACGGGTCTGGTCGCGACCAATAACACCGTGAGTTCGCTGTCCTCGAGCGTTAGCGCAACCGCGGGCACTGTGAGTTCGTTGTCGTCCAGTCTGAGTGCGACCAACAGCACGGTGAACTCGTTGTCGTCGGGCGTCAGCACGGCCAACGGTACGGTGACCTCGTTGTCGTCCGGACTGAGCACCACGAATATCGCGGTATCCAGCCTTTCCACGGGCCTCAGCACCACCAATAGCAGCGTCACCAGTTTGTCCACTGGCTTCTCGACCTTGTCGACATCAATGTCGACGAGCGCCAGCTCCCTCTCGAGCGGCGTGAGCACGGCGAACAGCGGTGTCAGCAGCCTCTCCACGGGTCTCAGCACGGCAAACAGCAGGGCAGACAGCCTGTCCACGGGTCTGAGCACGGTCAGCAGCAAGGCGGACACCCTATCGTCGGGTCTGAGCACGACCACGTCCACGGTGAATTCTCTCTCGACCGGCGTGAGTACGATCAGCAGTACCGTAACGAGCCTGTCGACGGACGTCGCTTCGCTGTCTTCTTCTGCTTCCACGGGCATTGGCTCGCTGTCAACGGGTCTGAGTTCGACCAACGGCGCGGTCAATAGCTTGTCGACCGGTCTCAGCGCAACAAACAGCACGGTGAACTCGTTGTCCGCCGGCTTTAGCACCACGAAGAACACTGTCAGCTCGCTGTCGACCGGATTGAGCACCACCAACAACGTGGTGAGTTCAATGTCGACGGGTGTGAACAGCATGTCTACGGCGCTGAGCACGGCCAGCGGTACAGTCGATTCGCTGTCGACTGGCGTGAGCACGGCCAGCGCCAAGGTTGACAGTCTGTCTACCGGCCTGAGCACGACCAATAGCAACGTCACCAGTCTGTCGAGCAGCGTCAGTGCGCTGTCGACGGGTCTGAGCACGACCAACAATGCAGTCAGCAGCGTTTCCACCGGCCTTAGCTCGACGGAAACCAAGGTGAACAGCCTGTCGACGGGTCTGAGCACAACCAACAGCACGGTGAATACGCTT
>JFHF01000041.1 GCA_000648925.1 Caballeronia jiangsuensis | reverse complement strand
CGGCTGTCAGACACTGTGTCGCGACGGCCTTTCGATCGAGACGATGCGATGAACGTCGAGCATGTCGATATCGCGGTCGTCGGTGCGGGGCCGGCGGGTCTGAAGGCGGTGCAGATTGCGGCGCGGGCGGGCGCGCGCGTCGCGCTCATCGACGACAATCCGCGTCCCGGCGGTCAGATCTGGCGGCAAGGGCCGACGCTCGCGCCCGCCGCGCAGCTTCGTCAGTGGCTCGATGAAACCCGCGCGCACGCGAATCTCATCGTCATGAACGGGACGAAAGTCGCCGCCGCGCCGGACGACAAGCGGCTTCTGCTCGAACACGACGGCGCGCCGCTCATGCTCGCGTATCCGAAGCTTATCCTCGCAACCGGCGCGCGCGAGCGTCTGCTGCCCTTCGAAGGCTGGACCTTGCCCGGCGTGACGGGCGCGGGCGGTTTGCAGGCGCTCGTCAAGGGCGGGATGCCGGTGCGCGGCGAGCGCATCGTCGTCGCGGGCAGCGGGCCGCTTCTGCTCGCCGCCGCCGATACGGCGCGCCGTCACGGTGCGCATGTCGTCGCGATGGTCGAACAGGCGTCGTTGGCGCGCGTCGGGAGCTTCGTCGCGTCGCTGACGTTGACCCCCGCGAAGCTGGCTCAGGCTGTCAGGCTCGGGGTGGCGTGCTATCGGACAGGCAGCGTCGTCGTGAGAGCGCACGGAAACGCGCGCGTGGAAGCGGTCACGATCCGCGCGCGCGGGCGCGAAACAACGCTCGAAGCAGATCGCATCGCGTGCGGATACGGCCTCGTGCCGAACGCGACGCTGGCGCTCGCTCTCGGCTGCTCGACGGACGAACGCGACGGCGCGATTCTCGTCGACCATTCGCAGCGCACGTCGCAAGAACACGTCTTCGCGGCGGGCGAGTGCACGGGCATCGGCGGGATGGAACTGGCGAGCGTCGAAGGCGCGATCGCGGCGCATGCGGCGCTCGGCATCGCCGCCGATGCGCGTCTCGTGCGCGAACGCGATCGCTGGCGCGCCTTCGCACGGCGCGTGGCGCACGCGTTCGAACTCGGCGCCGATGCGCGCGCGCTGCCGTCGCCGGACACCGTGTTGTGTCGCTGCGAAGACGTGTCGATCGCCGACGTCGCCGCGCACGCGAACTGGCGCGACGCAAAACTGCAGACCCGTTGCGGGATGGGACCGTGTCAGGGGCGCATCTGCGGCGAGGCGGCAGCGATCTATTTCGGATGGCCGCTCACGGCGGCGCGTCCGCCGTTCGCGCCGGTGCGCATCGATACGCTGATCGCCGCGCGCGAGAGCACCGAAACGCCCGTTTCATAGTGGGGCCAGCGCGAATTTCGTCCGCGCGTGCGCGCTCCTATAATCGGTTGCCTGACCGATCAGCACGCAACCGACCTCCCCACGCATGACGAGCACGACAGGCCTCACGATGAACGCAGCGCCGACTACGCAACCACCGGCGTCGACGCTCTCCGACATGCTCGCGCATTTCGCGCTGCTCGCGCCGGTGTTCGACGCGATGCCCGACATCGTGTTCTTCGTGAAAGATCGCGAGGCGCGCTACGCGATGGTCAACCGCACGCTCGCGCGTCGCTGCGGCCACAAGGACGACAAATCGGCGCTGCTCGGCAAGACCGCGGAGGACGTGTTCCCGCGGCGCTTCGGGCGCATCTACACGGCGCAGGATCAGGCGATCATCGCGCAGGGACATCAACTGATCGACCAGCTCGAACTGCATCTGTATCCGGGACGCGAGCCCGGCTGGTGCATGACCTGCAAGCAGCCGCTGCACGATACGCAGGGGACGATCGTCGGACTCGCGGGTATCTCGCGCGACTTGCAGGCCGCCGAAGGCACGCATCCCGCGTACAGCCGGCTTGCGGCGGTCGTGCAGCATATCCAGGAAAACTACGTGCAGCCGCTCAACATGCGGCAACTCGCGCAGATGGCGAACATGTCGATCGCGCAACTGGAGCGGTATTTTCACAAAGTCTTCCACCTCACGCCGCGTCAGGTGCTGCTGAAAACCCGCCTCGATGCGGCCACCGCGTTGCTCGTTTCGAACGAAAAGGTCACCGATGTCGCCGCGCTGTGCGGCTACACCGATCACAGCGCCTTCACGCGCCAGTTCAAGGCGACGGTCGGCATCACGCCGAGCGAGTATCGCGCGCTGTTGCAGGCGGGTCCGTCGAACGCGTCGCGCCCCGATTCCGGCCGCGAGGCAAACGTCTGACGGGAAATCAGGGCACGCTTCGCGCCGAAATTACACGGTCGTGCGTTCGGGCGGCGGCGCGCATCGGCCGAATGAACCGCGTGATGCAGCTTTCGCGCCATCGAATACAGGTCGGTCCGGATTTTGCTCGGATACGCTCGCGGCGACCGGGCAAATCTTCGCATCGGCGCAGCGCAAAACCGCGAGGCGTTCCGCACCGGCGCACACGCGACACAAATAACGGTGCGTTCGGAATTCCCGCCGCGTTTTCGTGTCAATCAATGCGCGCAACAGCGCGCGCGGCGGCGAGGTGGAGACCCGTCGCGAGAATTCCGTTTTTTGGGCAGCAGAAAAGAACATCATGAACGAAGTGGCAAGACTGGGGCATATGCGGATCGTCCTCATCGAGGATGATCCGGAGAGCAGGGCATCACTGCAGATGTTGCTGGAAGAAGAAGGTGCCGACGTGATCGCGGTAGCCGACGCCGAAGACGGCGCGCAAGCCGCGATCGAGCATCTTCCCGATGCGGTGATCTGCGATCTCGATTTACCCGAGATGGACGGTTTTTATCTCATACAACGTTTGCGGGATCACGAAATACGCGGCAACCTGCCGCCTTCCGTGGCGATCGCGCTGACGGGACACGGCGGCGAAGAGTATCGATTGCGCAGTATCGGTGAAGGCTTTCAGCATTTCATGACGAAGCCCGTGCATCCGGACGAACTCGTCGCGCTGATCCAGGACGCGGTCGGGGCGCGCGTGGTGATGTGATGACGGATCAGGGCCGCCGCTGAACGGCGGCCCCGATTTTTACGACCGGTCGCGGTTGCGAGCCCGCGTCGCGCCGGTAATGACGGCGATGCCCAGCATGATGACGGCGACGATCATGATCGTATGCTGCGCGACGTGCATCGCGACGAGCGCCCACGATACGCCTCCGATCAGAATCAGCCAGCCTGCAAGATAGATGATCAGCGTCATCGACTTCTCCTTTTTCGTTGTGTGCTAGAAATCGTTGCGTGGCCTTCATGAAAGGGCCTTATCCTTTCGACGCCCGGGCGCGCATAAGTTCACTGGATGCAAGGGGCGTACCGCGGGCGGCATCGTCGAACATGAACAAGAGCGAGAGCATGCTGACCGTCCACCATCTCAATAATTCCCGCTCGCAGCGCGTGCTGTGGATGCTGGAAGAACTCGGCGTCGAATACGAACTGAAGCGCTATCAGCGCGACCCGCGCACGATGCTCGCGCCGCCCGAATTGCGCGCGGTGCATCCGCTCGGCAAATCGCCGGTCGTCACCGACGACGGTCTGACGCTCGCCGAATCGGGCGCGATCATCGAATATCTCGTGGACCGTTATGGCGAAGGCCGTTTCGCGCCGCCGCCCGGAACGTCGCCGGAACGCCTGCGCTACAACTACTGGATGCATTACGCGGAAGGCTCCGCGATGCCGCCGCTTTTGCTCAAGCTCGTCGCGCGGCGGCTGGAGAGCGCGAAGATGCCGTTCTTCGCCAAGCCGATCGCGCGGCGCATCGCGCAGACGATGCAAAGCAGTTTCATCGATCCGCAATTGCGGCTGCACTTTGGCTATATCGACGCCGAGCTCGCGAAGTCGCCGTGGTTCGCGGGCGAGACATTTACCGCCGCCGACGTGCAGATGAGCTTCCCGCTGGAAACCGCGAGCACGCGCGCCGGCGCGAAGTCGATGCCGCATGTCCGCGCGTTTCTCGAACGCATCCACGCGCGGCCGGCCTATCAGCGCGCGCTGGAACGGGGCGGCCGATACGACTACGCCGGTTAGCCGTTCGGCCGACTGCCGGCACGGCGGACGCGTTGCGTACAATGAGTCGCACGCAATCACTCAGCCCAAAGGCGACGCATGGCCCGAATCGTTCCCGACGACTGGAAGAATCTCGAAGCGACCGGCGCGGCGGCGCGCGAACTCGAAACGCTCGCGCTGCTCGAAAAGCTGCCCGACGACTACACGGTGTATCACGGCGTGCACTGGACGCGCGTCAACGAAGGCTTTTCGGTGTTCGGCGAGGCGGATTTCGTCGTCGTCGCGCCATCGGGGCGCGTGCTGATGATCGAGCAGAAGGCGGGTTTTCTGCGCGAGACCGGTCAGGGCCTCGTGAAGGTCTATCTGCAGAAGGAACGCAACGTCGCCATTCAACTCGCGCGCACGCTGGAGAATCTGCACCGGCGCTTCACGGCGGCGTTCGGCGCGGGCACGTACCGGATCGAGGAATTGCTGTTTTGCCCCGACTACACCGTGAAAAACGCGGCGATCGCGGGCGTCGCGCCCGCGCGGATCGTCGATGCGAGCCGCAAGTCGCAGCTTGCGCGCGTCGTGCTGGACATTCTCCCGCCCGACGAACCGCGCTTCGAATCGGCGGCGCGCATCCATCATTTTCTCGCCGATGAACTCTCGCTCACGCCCGACACCAACGCGCTCGTCGGCGCGGCGAACACGCTCGTCACGCGGCTCTCGGGCGGCCTTGCGACGTGGGCGCGCCGGCTCGAATTCGCGCCGTTTCGGCTGCGCGTGATCGCGACCGCCGGCGCGGGCAAGACGCAACTCGCCGTGCGCGTGATGCGCGACGCGCTCGCGCAAGGCAAGAGCGTGCTCTACGTGTGCTTCAACCGTCCGCTCGCCGATCATATCCGCGCGATCGCGCCGAAAGAGGCGAAGATCGCGAACTACCATCAGTTGAGCGCGGCGGTGGCGCGCGATGCCGGCAGCCCGCCCGATTTCAGTCAGCCGAACGTCTTCGCCACGCTCGAAGAGCGCTTCGCCGCCGTGCCCGTGCCGGAGCAGTGGAAGACGGACGTGCTGATCGTCGATGAAGGCCAGGACTTTCAGGCGGCGTGGGTCGAGGCGCTCGAACGCCTGCTCAACCCGGACGGCGCGTGGTGGTGGCTCGAAGATCCGATGCAGAACCTCTATCTGCGCGAGCCGGTGCCGCTGCCGGGCTGGACCATCCTGCGCGAGACCACGAACTATCGCAGCCCGCGCGATCTGCTCGGCTTCATCCGCAAGATCGTCGGGTCAGATGTGCGGCTCGACGCAGGCAGCCCCTTCGACGGCTCGGATGTGAGCGTCTCGACCTACGAGGACGGGCATCCCGAGGAAATCATCGAGGCGACCAAGCGCGCGATCACGCATGCGCTCTCGCTCGGCTTTCGCAAGCAGGACATCGCGGTGCTGTCGTTTCGGGGCCGCGAAGGCTCGGCGCTCACCGGCGTCGATCAACTCGGGCCGCACCGGCTGCGCGCTTTCACGGGCACGTACGACTTGTTCGGCAATCCGGAGTATCGCGAGGGCGACGTGCTGCTCGAATCGATCTATCGCTTCAAGGGGCAATCCGCGCCGTGCGTGATCCTGACGGAAGTCGATTTCGAAGCGCTCGACGAGCAGGCCGCGCGCAAGATCTTCGTCGGCGCGACACGGGCGACGATGAAGCTGATCGTGGTCGCATCCGAACGCGCGGCCCGCGCCATCGACGCGTTGCAGTAGCGCATGGCCGTCATCGGTACCGAAACGTCCGTGCGCGCGCCTGCCGCGCGCCCGTGGTTCCGCCGTCTCTGGTACGCGGCGCTGATCGCGCTCGCGGTTGCGCCGCCGATCGGCGCGGTCGGCTACATGCTGTATTCCGGCTTGATCGCGCGCGAGACGCACAGGCTCGTCGTGCCCTACGACGTCTACTGGGACGCCGCGCAATTCCAGATCGCCTATGAGCGTTTCGAGAATCACGTGCTGCTGTACCGCAACGGCATCGATGAAGACGCGGACGGCGTGCGCGCGAGCTATCGGCTATTGCGCGCGCGGCTCAAACAGGTGTCGGAATCGACGGGACTGTCGGACGGACACGAAGCGTTGCTGAACCGGCAGCGCGAAATCCAGCGGCAGTTGCAGACCGCGCTCGATTCCATCCAGGCGGACGTCGAAGGGCTGCAGGCGGAGCATCAGCACACCTTGCGAGTGATCGGCGTGCTGCGTCAGAACGCGCCGGCCGTCGCGGAACTGGCGAGCGGACGGCGGCTCATGGATGTGGCCGAGCGCGAGGCGATCGTGCGCGACTTCGACGCGAAGCGCCGCTATCTGATCTACGGCGGCATCCTGCTCGGTCTGCTGTCGGCGGCGGCGACGGTGTTGCTGCTGCTGAACGGGTATCGGCGCACGCGCCTCATCGATCAGCAGCGCGCGGCGCTCACGGCCGAGCATCAGGCGACGCGCGCGGCGCGCGAGGCGGGCGTCGCGAAGGACACCTTCCTCGGCATGATCAGCCATGAATTGCGCACGCCGCTGCACGCGATCGTCTCGTCGGTCGAATTGCTGGGGCTCAATGCGCGCGGCGACGCCGACCGCAAAATCATGCAGCGCCTGGAATCGGGGGCGCGTCATCTCGAAGCGCAGATGCGCGATCTGACCGACTACGCGCGTCTCGGCGCGGGCAAGCTCGAACTGCGGATGTCGGTCTTCGATCCGGAGGAACTGCTCGAATCGATCGTCGATGCGAACACGCCCGCCGCGACCGCGAAGGGGCTGGAATTGCGCGGCGACTATGCCGGCGAGCGCGAAACGATCGAATCCGATCCGCATCGCGTACGCCAGATCGTGACAAATCTCGTGACCAACGCGATCAAGTACACCGAATCCGGTTCCATCGACGTGCATTTCGCGCGCACCGACGAGCGCCTCGACATTTCGGTGATCGACACGGGCCCGGGCATATCCCGCGAGCAGTTGCCGCTTATTTTTCAGGAGTTCACGCAGCTCGATTCATCGAGCACGCGGCGTTTCGACGGCGCGGGAATGGGGCTCGCCGTCGTGCGCGGGCTCGTCGATCTGCTCGGCGGGAAGATCGAGGTGTCGAGTGAAGTCGGACAGGGCGCCGCGTTTCGCGTGAGCGTGCCGGCGGTTTCGGCGGAGCGGCTGCCCGGAAACGAGCCGGAAGCCGACGCGCCCGAGTTGCGCAAATCGCGCGTGCTCGTGATCGACGACCACGAGTCGATCCGCGATTCGCTGATCGAGATGCTCACGCATCTGGGCTATTACGCGGTCGCCTTGCCCGACGTCGACAGCGCGCTCGCATGGCTGCGCGCCAACGACGCCGACGTGATCCTCGCGGACCTGCACATGCCCGGCAAGGACGGCTACTCGTTCGCGAACGAATATCGTGCGCGCAGTGCGCCGGGGGCAAGCGTGCCGATCATCGCGGTGAGTGCGTACGCGCCCGAACTGGTGGACCCGAGCGCGGCGGTGCTGTTCTTCGATTATCTGCTGAAGCCGGTGCGCTACGAGGTGCTGAAGGGCGCCGTTCACCGCGCTGTGACGGTGCGCCGGCGCGTCGCATGAGCCTGGCCGTCAGCTTCGCATGAGCCGCTTGGAAAGATCGGCGACGAGAATGCCGAGCCGCGCGGGCTTCTCGAAACACGTGACGTCGTAGTCGCGGATGACCTGACTGATCTCCGATTCGCTCGCCTTGCCGGTGGTCAGTTCGCCCGTGAGCACGAAGACCGGTGCGTCCGGATTGTCCGACGCGCGCACCGCGCGAATCGCGTCCGCCGATGTATGCACGCCGAACAGCCAGTCCATCACGACGGCATCGAACACCTGCGTCTGCAGCGCTTCGAGAAATGCGTCGAGGCCGTAGAACGCCATCGCCGTGAAACCGGTGGCTTCGAGGTAGTCGTGCAGGTTGTCCGCGGAAGCGTGGTCGTCGTCCACGACGGCGATGATCGGCTTGTCCGTGTCGGGGCGGCGTGGCTGGATTTCGATCTTGTGGACGTCGCACGCTTCATGCAGCAGCACGCCTTCATGCTTCGTGACGACCCAGCGATTGTTGATCTTTTGCGCGATGAAATCCGGACGGCTGCCCGCGTCAAGCGCGTTGCCGACCCACGCCATGCAGGGAATTTCCACCGAACCGAGCTTGAACACGGCGTCGTGCGCGGTGCCTTCGGTTTCGTCGGGGCGCGTATTGATCGAATCGAACAGCTTGAGCGCGGGCTCGTCGAAGGCATCGGCGACGCGGCGAATCTGCGCGAGCGTCCACGGACTGTTGCCGCGCAGCTTGCGATGGCCCTGCGAAAAGCTCAGATCGAGAATGCGGCACAACTCGGCGGTTTGCTGCCGCTTCCCGATGCCGTGACGGGCCATCAACTCGCGCACGCGCTCCGCGACGGCGAGGGATTCCGAAGAAGACGTTTCAGTGACCATACAGCCAGTCGGATGCGTGAAAGTGGGCCTGCGAGGGGCGGGGTTCGGCGTGGGCCTCACGGCCCGTTCGCAGTCGGTCCGACATTGTAAATGGCGCGGGTCCGCGCACTCAAAATGTCTCGGCGGACCTCGTGCAACGCATTGATGTTATTGGGTAAATGCCCGCCGTCGCCGTTCGCTCGCGCGCACTTCGTCACGCCAGCGCCGACGCGTGTTCGCGTGACAGCTTCGATGTGGCGGGAAACGAGTCGAGCAGCGTTGAGAGCTGGTCGCGGGCTTCGTGTCCGCTGAACTCGCGCAATGTCGCGAGCAAGGTGCGCCACGGCGCGGGCCAGCGCGTCTCGCGCATGCAATGGCCGTTGGCGTCGGTGATACGAAGGAGGGTGCTGTCGGGGAAAAAAGTCAGGGTGACGGGCTTTCCGTCGAGTACGCAGGTTGCAGTGCAGGCTTTCGAAGTGAACATGCTTTTTATAGGTTGAGTAAGCGTCAGAAATTGACGGTCCGGTGGCAATAGCAACGCGCGTTCCCGGAGCGCTGCCGGCATTGTCGATCGGCGAAACGCTGCGGGCAAGTTCGCGAATGTTGAATGGAATATTTCAGATATTGGCGACAATTGACTTCTTTATCGACGATAAACTCGACGCCTCGTTAAATCGGAGGTTGTTGTGTTCGTTGCTGCTCTCTTGATCTTTCCAATAGGCGTCGCGGCGCTTTTTGTACTGGCTCTGATCGCGAAAAAGCGTTCCGAAGACGCGCGCACCGCCCAACGTGATCAATTCTCTCCGGTCGAGCCGGACGAAGCTCATCGAGAACAGCCGTCCGACGAGCCGCCGCGCTAAGCAAATAGCGCGATCCGCTTTTGCTATCGAACGATCGCCCTTTCGAATTGTTGCGCTATTGGCGCGGGACTATAGTGCCTCTCACGGCATGACAACCCCAAGCGACCAACAACGAAAGGAGACAAACCCATGAACCGTATCGACCTGGCCGGCCGCGTCGTGATCATCACGGGCGGAGCGCGGGGCATCGGCCTCGCGGTGGCGGAACGCGCGCTGGAATCGGGCGCCGATGTGTCGCTCTGGGATGTCGACGGCGAGCGCCTCGCGCGCACGAGCGCGGAACTCTCGGCGAAGTACAAGGAGCGCAAGGTCAGCGACGCGGTCGTCGAGCTGACCGACGAATCGTCCGTCGACGCCGCCGCCAAAAAAGCCTTCGCGGCCCACGGCAGGATCGATGTGCTCGTGAACAACGCGGGCATCACCGGCGGCAACGGCACGACCTGGGAACTCGCGCCCGACGTGTGGCGTCGCGTGATCGACGTCAATCTGATCGGCCCGTATCTGACGTGCCGCGCCGTCGTGCCGTACATGCTGAAGGCGGGCTACGGGCGCATCGTCAATATCGCGTCGATCGCGGGCAAGGAAGGCAACCCGAACGCGTCGCACTACAGCGCGTCGAAGGCGGGATTGATCGGCCTCACGAAATCGCTCGGCAAGGAACTCGCGGGCAAGAACATCCTCGTGAACGCCGTCACGCCCGCCGCCGCCAAAACCGAAATCTTCGATTCGATGTCGCAGCAGCACATCGACTACATGCTCTCCAAAATCCCGATGAACCGCTTCCTGATGCCGCAGGAAGCCGCGTCGCTGATTCTGTGGCTATCGTCCGAGGACTGCGCGTTCAGCACCGGCGCGGTGTTCGATCTGTCGGGCGGACGCGCGACGTACTGATTGCGTCTTCGGGAGAATCGCGATGAATCACTCCGCCATAGCGGAAGGCGCCGTCACGTCCCGCGTGATGAAGAGGCTGTTGCCGTTTCTGCTGCTCATGTACGTGCTCGCGTTTCTGGACCGCGCGAATATCGGCTTCGCGCAAAAGGCGCTGCAGCAGGACACCGGCTTGACGAATGCCGCGTTCGCGTTCGGCGCGGGCGTGTTCTTCATTGGCTATGCGATCTTCGAGGTGCCGAGCAATCTGCTCCTGCATCGCGTCGGCGCGAAGCTGTGGATGTGCCGCATCATGGTGACATGGGGTCTCGTCTCGGCGGCGATGGCCTTCGCGCATAGCGCCACCGCGTTCTATACCTTGCGCTTTCTGCTCGGCGTGGCGGAGGCGGGCTTCTTTCCGGGCATCGTCTATTACCTGACGCGCTGGTTTCCGCAATCGTCGCGGGCGCGTGCGCTCGGCGTGTTCTATTTCGGCGCGCCGCTCGCGTTCATCTTCGGCGCGCCGCTTTCCGGCTTGCTGCTCGATCTGCACGGCGCGTTCGGTTTCAAGGGCTGGCAATGGCTCTTTCTCGTCGAAGGGCTGCTCGCGTCGATCGTCGGCGTATGGGCATTCTGGTATCTCGACGACGATCCCGCGAAAGCCCGATGGCTCACGCCGGACCAACGCGCGCTGCTCGTCGGCCGCCTCGACGAAGATGCGCGCGCCGCGTCGTCGCACGGTCCGCGAAGCGTGCTCGCGTCGCTCGTCGATCCGCGCGTGCTCGTGCTGTGCTGCGTCTATTTTCTGATTCAGGCCGCGGTCTATGGCGTCGTCTTTTATCTGCCGCAACAGGTGTCGGCGCTGCTCGGCACCAAGGTGGGCTTTCGCGTCGGGCTCGTGACGGCGCTGCCGTGGATCGCCGCCGTGATCGTCACGTGGATCGTCCCGCGCTACGCCGATCGCACCGGAAGGCATCGGCCGTGCGCGGTGGCGCTGCTCGTGATGTCGGGCATCGCGATCGCCGTGTCGGGCGTGGCGGCGTCGCCCGTCGTCTCGATCGTCGCGCTGTGCTGCGCGGCGAGCGGCTTCATCGCCGCACAGCCGCTCTTCTGGACCTTTCCGACGCGCTATCTCACGGGCGCGGGCGCCGCGGCCGGCATCGCGCTCATCAATTCGCTCGGCGGACTCGGCGGTTTCTTCGCGCCGATGGCCCGCACCGCCGCCGAAGCCGCGTTCCATTCGACGAGCGCCGGGCTCATGGTGCTGGCGGGCGCGAGCGTGCTCGCAGCGCTCGTCATCGTCGCGCTGGTGCGCGTGCCCGGGCGCAGCGAACACGCACCCATACCCGACGCCGCGAACGCGTCCTGAACAACGAAACCACACGTACGGAGCCACATCATGTCCATGCCCACGATCGCCCAGGTGCGCGCCTTCACCGTTCGCGGCGGCGGCGCCGATTATCACGACCAGGGCGCCGATCACTGGATCGACGATCACATCGCCACGCCGATGGCCCGCTATCCCGAATACCGCAAGAGCCGACAGTCGTTCGGGCTGAACGTGCTGGGCTCGCTCGTCGTCGAGATCGAGGCGAGCGACGGCACCGTCGGCTTCGCGGTGACGACGGGCGGCGAAATCGGCGCGTTCATCGTCGAGAAACATCTGGCGCGCTTTCTCGAAGGGCAGCGCGTGACCGACATCGAAAAGATGTGGGATCAGATGTACAACGCGACGCTCTACTACGGGCGCAAGGGCATCGTGCTCAACGCAATTTCGGGCGTCGATCTCGCGCTGTGGGACTTGCTCGCGAAGGTGCGCCGCGAGCCGGTGTTCCATCTGCTCGGCGGCCCGGTGCGCGACGAACTCCAGTTCTACGCGACGGGCGCGCGCCCCGATCTCGCGAAGGAGATGGGCTTCATCGGCGGCAAGATGCCCTTGCAGCACGGCCCGGCCGAAGGCGAGGAAGGGCTGCACAAGAACATCGCGAAGCTCGCCGACATGCGCGCGAAAGTCGGCGACGATTTCTGGCTGATGTTCGATTGCTGGATGAGCCTCGACCTCAACTACGCGAAGCGTCTCGCGAATGCGGCGCGCGAGCATGGCCTGAAATGGATCGAAGAAGCGCTGCCGCCCGATGACTACTGGGGCTATGCCGAACTGCGCCGTTCCGTGCCAGCCGGCATGATGGTCACGACCGGCGAGCACGAAGCGACGCGCTGGGGTTTTCGGATGCTGTTCGAGATGGGTTGCGCGGATCTCGTGCAGCCGGATGTCGGCTGGTGCGGCGGCATCACCGAGCTCATCAAGATTTCGGCGCTCGCGGATGCGCACAACGTGCTCGTCGTGCCGCACGGTTCGTCGGTGTACAGCTATCACTTCGTCGTGACGCGCCACAACTCGCCGTTCGCCGAGTTTCTGATGATGGCGCCCAAAGCCGATCAGGTCGTGCCGATGTTCACGCCCTTGCTGCTCGACGAGCCCGTGCCGGTGAACGGCCGCGTGAAGGTGCCGGAGACGCCGGGCTTCGGCGTGCGGCTCAATCCCGAATGCAAGCTCGAAAGACCCTATACACACTGAACGAGGCATCGCATGTTGCTAGAGAACAAAGTCGTCGTGGTGACGGGCGGTTCGCGCGGCATCGGCCGTGCGATCGCGCTCGCGAGCGCGCGCGAAGGCGCCGATGTCGCGATCAACTACTGGGGCGATAACGACAGGTCCTATGGCAAGGCGTCGGCGGTGGAATCGATCGTCGGCGAGATCGAGGCGCTCGGGCGGCGCGCGATCGCCGTCGAAGGCAACGTGGCTGAGCGCGACACGGGCATCGAACTCATCGCGCGCACGGTCGATGCGTTCGGCCACGTCGATGTGCTGTCGAGCAACGCGGGCATCTGCCCGTTTCATGCGTTTCTCGATATGCCTGCATCCGTCTACGAGACGACCGTCGCGGTGAATCTGAACGGCGCGTTCTACGTGACCCAGGCGGCCGCGAACCAGATGAAGACGCAGGGCACGGGCGGCGCGATCGTTGCGACGAGTTCGATCAGCGCGCTCGTCGGCGGCGGCATGCAGACGCATTACACGCCGACGAAAGCAGGCGTCCACTCGCTGATGCAATCGTGCGCGATCGCGCTGGGACCGTATGGCATCCGCTGCAACTCGGTGATGCCCGGCACCATCGCGACGGACCTGAACGCCGACGATCTATCGGACACGGACAAGCGCGCGTATATGGAACAGCGCATTCCGCTCGGGCGTCTGGGCGAACCCGACGATGTCGCGCAATGCGTCGTCTTTCTCGCGTCGGACCGCGCGCGCTACGTGACGGGCGCATCCTTGCTCGTGGATGGCGGCCTCTTCGTCAATCTTCAGTGAGACGAACCCGCCGAGTACTTGCGCAACAACGCGATGAAGTATTCGGCGGGCTCGCTCAGCGTCTCGAACTTGCGGCGCAGCAGCCCGAAACCCGACAGGCTCTTGCCGATCTCGATCGGCAACTCGATCAGCAATTGCGCCCGCAGATAATCGCGCACGACGGACTCCGGCAGCATCGCGACGGCTTCGCTGTTCTGCAGCAACTGCAGCGTCGCGAAGATCGACGCACATTCGACGATATCGGCGGGCGTCGTCAGCCCGGCGCGGGCGAGTTCGTCTTCGAAGAGGCCGCGCGCGGGACTCGTGATCGGCTGCAAAATCCACGGCCAGCCGACGAGCGTGGCGAGCGTGAGTTCGGTCTTTTCGGCAAGCGGATGCCCCGCGCGCACGACGAGCCGCATCGCCTCGCGTGCGAGCGGCTCGAAGTCGAAATCGTTGTGCTGCAAGGGCGTCGTCAGACGGCCGAGCGCGAGATCCACTTCGCGGCGATGCAGCAATTGCACGACCTGATCGCTCGTCTCGCCGAGGATGCGCACGTTCAAAAGCGGCCGCTCGGATTTCAGTTCGGTGACGGCCATCGCGAGCACGTCGGGCGCGGCGCCCATGATCGCGCCGACCGTCAGTTGACCGTGGCCGCCGCGGCGCTTGGCGTCGAGATCGTCGGCGAAGCGCGTCAGGTCCGCGAGCGAGCGGCGCGCGTAGGCGAGCGCGGCGGTGCCGAGCGACGTCGGCTGCATGCCGCGCGCATTGCGCTCGAAGAGCAGAAAGCCGAATGCTTCCTCGATATCCGCGAGCATGCGGCTCGCGCTCGGCTGCGCCACGTTGATGGTCTCGGCGGCCTGATGGAGATTGCGCGCGTCGTCGAGCGCGACCAGAAGCGCGAGGTGCTTGAATTTCAGCCGATTGACCAGCGCATTCGGCGACACAGTTTGGGACACGTTCTGAATCATTCGACAGTCCGCTTTGAGCCGCGCGATGATACGGCGCAGCGATACGTTTTTGCGATCGGCCAATCCTGCAATCGGATTGTCGTGTTATCGGTCGGCGAATTATAGTCGCAGCACAACGAGTCCCGAACACAGGGATTCACCAATCAAAAGAAGGTGGGCCGCCATGGAGACAGTGGCATTTCGCATGACCCTGAAGCCGGGCATGCGCGAGGAATACGAAAAGCGCCATCGCGAGATCTGGCCGGAACTGGCCGATGCGTTGCGCGACGCGGGCATCCGCGAATACCGGATCTTTCTCGACGAATCGACCGGGCATCTCTTCGCCATCCATCAGCGCACGGATACGCATACGACAGACTCGTTGCCGGCGCTCCCCGTCATGCGCAAGTGGTGGGACTTCATGGCCGAGTTGATGGAAACGCACGCGGACAACTCGCCTGTCGTGACGCCGCTCGTGCCGGTCTTTCATCTTCCCTGAAACGTTCGCCTCTTTCGCGAGGAACGCCATCATGCAGGTCGTCGATCCGCACATTCATCTGTGGGACCTCAAGACGCATCATTACCCCTGGCTCGCGAATCCGCAGACCTCGTTCATCGGCGACGCGCGCGATTTGAAACATGACTATCTGCTCGCGGATCTGTTGCGCGATGCAGAAGACATCGACGTGTTGAAGCTCGTGCACGTCGATGCGAATCACGATCCCGCCGATCCCGTCGAGGAAACGCGCTGGCTGCAATCGATAGCGGATAAGGACGGCATGCCGAACGGCATCGTCGCGGGCGCGGACTTGTCGGCGGATAACGCTGAGCAAGTGCTCGAAGCTCATGCGGCGTTCGCCAATACGCGCGGCATCCGCCAGATTCTCAATGTGCATGACAACAAGCAGTACGACTATGTCGGCCGTCACTACATGCGCGAGCCGCAATGGCGCAAGCATTTCGGCTTGCTGAAGCGTTTCAACATGTCGTTCGATCTGCAACTTTATCCATCGCAGATGGAAGAGGCCGCGCAACTCGCGCGCGAGCATGCGGACACGCAATTCATCGTCAATCATGCGGGCATGTTCGTGGACCGCAATTCGACGCACGGCTATCGCGCGTGGCGCGAAGGCATGCGCATGCTGGCCGCGTGCCCGAACGTCGCGGTGAAGGTGAGCGGCTTCGCGATGTTCGATCATGACTGGACCATCGAGAGCCTGCGTCCTTACGTGCACGAAACCATCGACACGTTCGGCATCGACCGCGCGATGTTCGCATCGAACTTTCCGGTGGATCGGCTGTTCGGCACGTACACGGCGTTGTGGAACGCGTATGCGCAAATTGTCGGCGATGCGAGCGAGAGCGAGAAACAAGCGCTCTTCGTGCGCAACGCAGAACGCATCTATCGCATCTGAGAGGTCAAGACATGACGACGCCACGTCTCGAACTGAGACATGCAAGCAAATCGTTCGGCCGCGTGCGCGCGCTCGGCGATGGCAGCCTGCAACTCTTCCCCGGCGAAGTGCACGCGCTGCTTGGCGAAAACGGCGCGGGCAAATCGACGCTGGTGAAACTGCTCGCGGGCGTCTATCAGCCCGATGCGGGCGAGCTGCTCGTCGAAGGCGTCGCGCGTCGTTTCGCCAATCCCGCCGAAGCGCGCGATGCGGGCATCGCCGTGATCTATCAGGAGCCGACGCTTTTCGCGGACCTGTCGATCGCCGAGAACATTTACATGGGCCGGCAGCCGCGCGACCGTTTCGGCCGCATTCGCTACGACGAGATGCATCGCGAAGTCGATGCGCTGCTGTCGTCGCTCGGCGTGAATCTGCGGGCGCAACGGCTGGTGCGCGGGCTGTCGATCGCGGATCAGCAGGTCGTCGAGATCGCGAAGGCTTTGTCGCTCGATGCGAACGTGCTCATCATGGACGAGCCGACCGCCGCGCTCTCGCTGCCAGAAGTGGAGCGGCTCTTCGCGATCGTGCGCGCATTGCGCGAGCGCGACGTGGCGATTCTCTTCATCACGCATCGTCTCGATGAAGTGTTCGCGCTGACGCAACGCATGACGATCATGCGCGACGGCATGAAGGTCTACGACGCGCTCACGCAGGACATGAACATCGATGCGATCGTGAGCAAAATGGTCGGCCGCGATCTCGACACGTTCTATCCGAAAGCCGACGTCGCGCCCGGCGACGTGCGTCTTTCGGTGCGCAATCTCACGCGCGAAGGCGTGTTCAAGAACGTGTCCTTCGATGTGCGCGCGGGCGAGATCGTCGCGCTGGCGGGGCTCGTCGGCGCGGGACGCAGCGAAGTCGCGCGCGCGATCTTCGGCATCGATCCGGTCGATGGCGGCGAAGTGAAGATCGCGGGCAAAAAGCTCGCGCTGGGACATCCGGCGACGGCCGTGCGCGCGGGACTCGCGCTCGTGCCGGAGGATCGTCGCGCGCAAGGGCTCGCGCTGGAGTTGAGTATCGCGCGCAACGCGTCGCTGACCGTGCTCGGGCGTCTGGTGCGCCACGGACTCATCACCGCGAAGAGCGAATCGATGCTCGCGTCGGACTGGGGCAAGCGGCTTCGGCTCAAGGCGAGCGATCTCGAAGCGCCGGTCGGCACGCTATCGGGCGGCAATCAGCAGAAGGTCGTGCTCGGCAAATGGCTCGCGACGAATCCGACGGTGCTCATCATCGACGAGCCGACGCGCGGCATCGACGTGGGCGCGAAGGCGGAGGTATATCGCACGCTTGCGGAACTCGTGAAGGAGGGCATGGCCGTGCTGATGATATCGAGCGAGCTGCCCGAAGTGCTCGGCATGGCCGATCGCGTGCTCGTGATGCACGAAGGCCGCATCAGCGCGGATATCGCTCGCGCCGATGCGAACGAAGAACGCGTGATGAGCGCGGCTCTGGGCGCAACGCCGAACTCACTGGGACGCGCAGCATGATGACACGACACTCTCCCACGCTACCCGCGATGCCGCCATCCGAAACCAAACGCACGAGCCTCGCGGTCTCGATCGCGAAGAGCCGTGAACTGACGCTCTTCATCGTGCTGCTCGTGCTGATCGGCGCGACGGCCGCGGTGAAGCCCGACTTTCTCAATCTGCAGAATCTGCGCGACGTGCTGCTCAACGTGTCGATCATCGGCCTGCTTACGGCAGGCATGACGATCGTGATGCTGATGCGGCATATCGATCTGTCGGTGGCGTCGGTGGTCGGCGTATCGGCATATGCGGTGGGCAGTCTCTTCGTGATGTTCCCGCACATGCCGGTGATCGTCGCGATGTTCGCGGGCGTCGGTATCGGCCTTGCGATCGGCGCGGTCAACGGCGCGCTCGTCACGTTCGGACGCGTGCCTTCGCTCGTCGCGACGCTGTCCACGCTCTATATCGTGCGCGGCGCGGATTACGCATGGGTCCACGGCGGCCAGATCAACGCGACGAGCCTGCCCGATGCCTTCGCGACCATCGCGACAGGCGCGCTTCTCGGCGTGCCGAATCTCGTGCTGATCGCGCTGGCCGTGCTGATCGTGTTGTCGGTGTATCTGAAGCAGTATCGCGGCGGACGCGAGCACTATGCGATCGGCTCGAATCCCGAGGCCGCGCGGCTCGCGGGCATACGCGTGGACCGGCGCGTGATGATCGGCTTCCTGCTGTCGGGCGCGATCGCCGGGCTCGCGGGCGTGCTGTGGCTCGCGCGCTTCGGCACCGTCGATGCCAGCACGGCGAAGGGCATCGAACTGCAGGTGGTCGCGGCGGCCGTGGTGGGCAGCGTCGCGATCACGGGCGGCGTCGGGACGATCACGGGCGCGACGCTCGGCGCGCTCGTGCTCGGCGTGATCAATATCGCGCTGGTGGTGTTGCGCGTGTCGCCGTTCTGGCAGCAGGCGATTCAAGGCGCGCTGATCGTTGCGGCGATCGCGCTCGATACGTTGCTCGCGCGCTCGGTCGCGCGCCGCATGATGAGGAAACGCGATCATGGCTAAACCCGATTCCGCTCTCTCCACGACCAAACGCCGCCATCTGCAATGGGAAGCGATGCTCGCGATCGTGCTCGTCGTGTCGCTCGTCGGCGGGCGTGTGCTGTCGCCGCTCTTCTTGTCGGCGGCGAATGTATCGAACATGCTCGCGGACTTCACCGAGATCGCGCTGATCGCGTTGCCGATGACGCTCATCATCGTTGCGGCGGAGATCGATCTGTCGGTGGCGTCGGTGCTGGGCGCATCCAGCGCGCTGATGGGCGTGCTGTGGCACATGGGCTTGCCGATGCCGCTCGTCATCGTCCTCGTGCTTCTGTTCGGCACGCTCGCGGGCTTGCTCAACGGCCTCGTGATCGTGCGCTTCGGTCTGCCGTCGCTCGCCGTGACGATCGGCACGCTCGCACTGTTTCGCGGTCTCGCCTACGTGCTGCTCGGCGATCAGGCCATCGCGGATTTTCCGGCGTCGTACACGGCTTTCGGCATTAATACGGTCGGCGACACCTTCCTGCCGATGCCGTTCATCCTGGTGATTGCAGGCGCAATCGTCTTCACGGTCATGTTGCAGGCGACGCCCTTTGGCCGCAGCCTCTTTGCGATCGGCGCGAATCCGACAGCGGCCCAGTTCTCGGGCATCGACGTCGCGAAGACGAAGCTGAAACTCTTCATGATGTCGGGCGCGATGGCGGCGCTCGCGGGCATCGTCTACACGTTGCGCTTCACGAGCGCGCGCGGCGACAACGGCGAGGGGTTCGAGCTTTCCGTGATCGCGGCGGTGCTGTTCGGCGGCGTGAGCATCTTCGGCGGACGCGGCTCGATGATCGGCGTGCTGTTGTCGCTCGTGATCATCGGCGTGTTGCGCAATGCGTTGACGCTCGCGGATGTATCGAGCGAAACGCTCACGATCGTGACGGGCGCGCTGTTGCTCTCGTCGGTGTTGATACCGAATCTCGTCGCGCGCTGGCGGGCGGCGCGCGAAAAGCGTCTGATGGCGCAGGCGCTTTGATTCGGTGGTGGTGTCCGTTGCGGGTATCCGTTGCAAACCAGCGCAGTCATGCGCAATGACAGGAGACTTTACGACATGAAAAAGCTCATTCGATTCCCGCGCGGCCCGGCGCTCGCGGCGGCGTTGCTGGCCGCGAGCGTCGCGCTGACGGCGAGCGCCGCCGATATCAAGAGCGGTTTGAAGATCGCGTTCCTGCCGAAGCAGATCAACAATCCGTACGAGGTGATCGCCGATGACGGCGGCATGGCCGCGATCAAGGAGATGAAGGGCGACGGCAAGGTGGTCGGGCCGTCGGATGCGGGCGCGTCGTCGCAGGTGAGTTATATCAACACGCTCATCACGCAGCGGCAAAATGCGATCGTGATCGCGGCGAACGATGCGAACGCGGTCGTGCCGTATCTGAAGAAAGCGATGTCGCAGGGCATCAAGGTCGTGACCTTCGATTCCGACACGGCGCCCGATGGGCGGCAGATCTTCGTGAATCAGGCCGATTCGGAAGCGATCGGGCGCGGGCAGATTCAGTTGCTGTCGAAGCTGATCGGCGGCGAGGGCGAGTTCGCGATTCTATCGGCGACGCCCAACGCGACGAATCAGAACACCTGGATCAAATGGATGCAGGAGGAACTCAAGAAGCCCGAGTATTCGAAGATGAAGCTCGTGAAGATCGCCTACGGCAACGACGACGATCAGAAGTCGTTCGTCGAGACGCAGGGCTTGTTGCAGGCGTATCCGAACCTGAAGGGCATTGTCGCGCCGACATCGGTGGGGATCGCGGCGGCGGCGCGTTATATATCGAGTTCGCCGGCGAAGGGCAAGGTTGTGGTGACGGGTCTGGGTACGCCCAATCAGATGCGCGCGTTCGTGAAGAACGGCACGGTCAAGGCGTTCCAGTTGTGGGACCCGGGTCAGTTGGGTTATCTGGCGGCGTTCGCGGCGGCCAATCTCGCATCGGGGACGATCACCGGAAAGGAAGGCGATTCGTTCGATGCGGGCAAGTTGGGTAAGCGGACGGTGGGCAAGAGCGGGGAAGTGATCCTCGGACCACCGACTACGTTCGATGCGGCGAATATCGATAACTTTAATTTTTGAGGTTGTGGGAAGGTTGAGAGGATGACGAGACGCCCTTCGGGGCGTTTCGTTATTCAGCGGTTGCCGCGTTGTCGATGTGTGGCGGAAAAGCCTTTGCGATCAGCGAGTTGAGGCGATGCTCCCGGGGCTATCCACAAGGCTCTCCACAAAAACTGTGGATAGATTTGCGCGGCGCTGCATCACCTTCCTGCCTCAAGGTAGAACGTAAGGGCATTTCGGACTGTTCTTTGATGAGACGGATTGGGGCAAGGCCACGCCCTTCGACGTGCGCCAACCCTGCACCACCGGCGTTCACTTAATCCCCTGCCCACCCCTCAAAACCTGCACAGCCGTCGCCGATTCGAACTGCGCGTGCACCGTATCGCCCTTCTTCAGCCCCTCAAGCGACACATCCGGCGCGACTTCGAGCGTCACCGTATGGCTCGGCCCGCGCAAGGTCACGCGCCGGTTCTTCGTATCGACGCGCTCGATCGTCGCGATCACCTCGACGATGCGCGCCTCGGCCATCACGCCGCCCGACGCCGGAATCGCCGCTTCGGTATCGATGCGCTGACGGATCCCGTCGGACTTCACCTTCGTCGCGCGAACGAGCAGCGCGCTGCGATATTCGATGTTCACGATATCGCCCAGCTGCAGCTTCTTGACATCGCCGATCTCGGGATTGACCGCCACGTCCACGACGCGGCCGGCCGGGCCTTGCAGCGACACGCTGTTGGTCACGGGATCGATGCCGACCACGCGTGCCTGCACTTGCGCGACCGCCGCCGCGCCGCGTGCCGTCGAAGCCGACGCCGCATCCTGAGCCGATGCGTTTCCGATCGCCGCGAAAGCGAGGGCCGCGCAGATCGACAGACGCGTGAAGGAGCGACGCGGCCATTGGCTTGACGAACGAATCATGAGTTGTCTCCTGTGTTCAGTTAGCACTTCGTTGATCGTCGCAAGCAGCGCCTCAGCGGCGCGACTTCGACAACAAATGTCCCAGCCCGAGATTGGTTGCGATCTGCCAGATATAGACGCGCGAGTAACGCACGCCGTAACGCCGTTCGATCAGCTCGCGCAGACGCGAATTGGTCCAGGTATCGCTCGCGAAACCATGTTCGCGTGCCGGTCCCTGCAGCGCCGCGGCGATCCAGTCGAGCGCCTCGCGATCGAGCACCGACGCGCGCCCGCCGACGCCCATCTTCGCGAGCGCGTCGAGGCCGCCTTCGGTGACGATGGCTTTGTAGCGCCGCACCGTCTGCACGGAAAGATGCAACTGCTCGGCCACCGCCTCGACCGACGCGCCATCGAGCAACAAACGCCCGGCGGTCATGCGTCGCACGACGCTCGGCAGTGTGTCGGGGCGAGAGAGCATGGCGCGCGCCGCTCGATCGTTCGGATTACGTGCGATTGCCCGCGACATCGGGCACGACTGTGCGAAGCGCAATCGGCTCTGATGCCCGTCCCTGTGTCCGTCGATGCGCGCGAGCACCAGGTGCATCGCTGCGGCGTCCGTATGCGTTCATGCTTGCCCCCTTGTCGAATGGAGACGGCGGGACTTGATTTGGGCGTGCTTGACGTCGGCCGATGCGCGACTCGTCTTCCTGAGCCGACTTGCAGAGAAGTACCAATAAACGTTTTCAGGCCCGACGGGCAACCATCGGCGAAAATTTTTTGGGCTTGATTAATGTCGGCGAATTGCCTATGAAAGCTGCCGATGAGCAGCGAATGCGCGATCGACGACGCAACACGCACCACGCGGCGTGCAATGCCGCGCGCGTGCGTTTCAACGCGTGCTCAGTGTGACGTGCAGGCCTCGCCGGCGGGACGGTGGGTGCGCGCGTGCGTCAACCGCTTCTGTCCCGATGATTGACCGACGACTTCTCAAACGCGATAGAACTCGATGTCCTGACCGGCGTGAACCGCGCGTTTGAGCCACTCGGGCATATCGCCGAGGCCGTCCCACGTATCGCCATTCGCGTTTCGGAATATCGGTGCGGCGCCATCCCCCGAGTGCGGGAATAAAGGCAATTGCGGCATCGGCCGTCTCGCCTTGGGCGCACCATGAGCCCCGTTGGTCTTGGTGAAGGAGGGCGGTGGAGTAACCACCGGCGCTTCGGCCAATGCTTCAGCCAACGCTCTTTCCGTTATGCCGAACTCAGCCATTCGGCTGCGCAAATACGCAATGATGCTGTCTCGCTTTCTTTCGTCCACGGCTTTCCTGATTCAGCTTTTGATTTTCAGAAGACGAACCGAAACCCCGCGCGGACCGGGGCGGTTCGAAGACTCGAATATAAGTGTTTTATGAAGCGTGACGCAGTGCCTGCGCCGCGTCAATTAGTGTATTTACCGCACGCCTATTAATTCGCCGGTGGCTTCGCCTTTAATGCAAGCATTGCCCCGAATGCGAACGTTCGCCCGCCCCGAGCATCGCCGTGACGGACGCGCGAAACGAATGCGCGCGGAAAGCCACGTCGGGGAGCCACGAACCGATGGCAAAGCCCGCGCCGCCATGCAACACGCGCGCGAAGCCTCGCTTAACCCTATTGTATGCTGCTTGCGGCAACTATTAAAACGTTTTAACGACTGTGTTGTTCCCCCGGTAATTCCGCACCATGCGCGCGAATGGCGGCAATCAGTTCCGCGGGCGTTATTTCATAACGCACTTCGCGGTGAATGCCGGGTTTGCGCTCGTCGATTTCAATCAGCAGTACGGCTTTGCCGTCCGCCGCGGGTTCGAGGCGCAGCGAACGCACTTCCTGTCCGCTGGCATCGTCGTATTCCGTCAGCAGCGTCATGGCGCCCGTTGCGGCGCTTCTCGGCATCGACATTCTTCCTCCCGTCTTGCGACGTCGTTGTTGTTGTTTCACCGCGCCATCGACCGGCGTGCACGAAATTCGGGCGCGCTACATTGGGATTCAGATTGACGAACGAGGCGGACGCGAAAGGCGGCGCGGCCCGCGCTACCCTCCGGTATCTCATTATTGCCTGTCAAAAGTGCGCGCGTCCAGCGGGAGGCGCATGGGAATATTGTGTCCCTTTATTTTATGCCGGCGGCACGCCGCTCACGCGCGCTTGCCGATCGCGTCCCGCGCTTGGCTCGCGAGCTCGAACGAACGCAGGCGCGCCTGGTGATCGAAAATCTGCGCGGTGATGATCAGTTCGTCCGCCTGCGTCTGGTCGATCACCGAGCGCAGGCCGGCTTCGACATCCGCCGGCGCACCGACGACCGAACACGCGAGCGCCTGCTCGACGCCCGCGCGCTCGGCGTCGCTGCACGCGACCGATTCGACGGGCGGCGGCAACTGGCCGGGCGTGCCGCGTCGCAGGTTGATGAACTGCTGCTGCAGCGACGTGAAGTGAAAGCGCGCTTCCTCGGCGGTATCGGCGGCGAAGACGTTGACGCCGACCATCGCGTAAGGCTTTTGCAGCGTCGCGGACGGGCGGAACTGCTTGCGATAGACCTCGAGCGCGGTCAGCAGGTAATCCGGCGCGAAATGCGATGCGAACGCGAACGGCAGCCCCAGCGCGGCCGCCAGCTGCGCCGAGAAGAGGGACGAGCCGAGCAGCCAGATCGGCACATGCAGTCCGGCGCCGGGCACGGCGCGCACGCGCTGGCCTTCGACCGGATCGGCGAAATAGCGTTGCAATTCGACGACGTCGTCCGGGAACGATTCCGCGCTGCCATGCATATCGCGGCGCAGCGCTCGCGCGGTGGTCTGGTCGGTGCCCGGCGCGCGTCCGAGCCCGAGGTCGATGCGCCCCGGAAACAGCGACGCGAGCGTGCCGAACTGCTCGGCGATCACGAGCGGCGCATGATTCGGCAGCATGATGCCGCCCGAGCCGACGCGGATCGTCGTGGTGCCCGCCGCGATATGGCCGATCACGACGGCGGTCGCCGCGCTGGCGATCCCCGTCATGTTGTGATGCTCGGCGAGCCAGTAGCGCAGATAACCCAGGCGCTCGGCGTGCCGGGCGAGATCGAGGGAATGGGCGAAGGCGTCGGCCGGTGTCGAGCCGAGCGGAACCGGAGAAAGGTCGAGTAACGAGAAGGGGATCATTGCGGCTTTCCGAAAGCGTGGTGGATCGCGATGCATCCACACCGCGCCTTGGGCCACGCGCTAAAAGGCCGATTGTGCCGAAACTCCGGAAAACCTGCCGGATCGGGCGGGCGCGTTCCGGTCAGGCGAAGCGCGGATAGCCGCGCGCGATGGCATCGCGTTCGTAGTCGAGAATCGGCGTGTAGTCCGCTTCGGTGCGTCGAACGAGGCCTCTGAGCCCGAGCCGGCTGGCGAGCGCGGGATCGCGATCGAGCGCATCGGCGAGTGCTTGAAAAATTGTGTCGATGGAGTCAGGCGGAACACGCATCGACGCGATGAACGGCAGCGCGCCCGCACTGGCCGTCATGCCGAGCACGCGTACGCCGGCTGTCAGTTCCGGCAGATGCGACTGCGCGAACGCGAACGTGACGCAGTCGATCGCGGCGACATCCGCGCGCTCTTCGGCGAGCGCACGCAGCGAGGCCAGATGCGCGCCGGTTTTCGTGACGGAGGCGAAGAACCGTCCGTCGTGCGCGAACGGGGCGACGGCGTGCCGGAAGAGGTTCATGCCGCTGTTGGAATCGTCGTCGTTATAGGCGGCGCGCAGGCCACGGCAGCCTTCGATCGATTGCGCCGCGACATGCCCGCCCGCGACGATCACGCTGCGATACGAGCCGTTTTCGCAGCCAGGGACGTCGAAGTCGGGCGCGCCGACGAGCCGCACGCGATTCGCGAGCGCATGCACGAGCGGATAGCCGCAGGTCTGCGAGAGCAGCACATCGTCGCGCAGCCAGAAGGCGGTGAGATCCGGACCGGGATCGACGATATCGAGCGTATCGCCGCGTTCGCGCAGCCAGTCTGCGAGACGGTCACGAACGTGAGCGAGCAGCGCGCGCCAGTCCGCGGCGAGCGCGGGCGTCACGTTGTACATCGGCAGGACGGCGAGCCATTGCATCGCGAGCGGGAATCGAATGTCGATGACGGATCGTACAGCGCCGCGCGTCAGCTCACGAGGCTGGCCGTATCGGCGCTGCGCGCGTCCTGGCGTCGGCCGGCGGGCGATTCCGCAGCGGCGAACGGATGCACCGGTTCGGCCGCCTGCGCGAGTGCGTGGCGAATCGCCCATTCACCGTATCCGCGCACGACGAAACCGCCGTTGCTCGCGCGATAGGCGTCGCGGCGGCGCGAATAGATCCGGCCGAGCGCGAACCACGGCACGCCGGGCAGATCGTGATGCACGGCGTGATAGTTGTTGTTGAGAAAGAGCAGACGCCACGGCCACGCGGCTTCGTTAACGACCGTACGTTCGCTTTCTTCCTCGGCCGCGCGATGCTCCTGAAACGAGCGCACCGAAGCCAGCGCGAGCGACGCATAACCGACGCCGAACACGAACGCGCGCCACGGAATGCCGCATCGCGTTTCGAGCCAGCTCGCGAGCAGCACGAGCGATGCGAGATGCGCCGCCCAGCTCGCGACGATCCGCCAGCGCCGCTCGACGACAGCCTGCATCGCCTCGCGCCACGATGCCGCGATCGAGAACCACGGCCCGATGAGCATCCGGCCCGCGAAGGTATTGCGCGCGGCGAGCGCGGCGCGCAGCACGGGGCCCGCGCTCGCCCACTGTTCCGGCGTCACGTAATAGCTTTCGGGATCGCGGCCCGGTTCGGTCAGATGCGCATCGTCGTGATGACGCAGATGCGACTCCCGATAGACCTCGTACGGAAACCACACCGCGAGCGGGGCGATGCCGAAGAGCATGTTGACGAGCGGCCAGCGCGTCGGATGCCCGTGCATCAGCTCGTGCTGTAGCGACATGAACCAGCACGACAGCACCGCGAGCAGCGCGACGGATGGCACGAGGCCGATCGTGCGGGCGTTCATCGCGACGCCGAACCAGCCGCCGTAGATCGCGACGATCACCGCCCACGTCGGCCATTCGCTGCGCCAGTGCAGGCTTTCGCGTTGGCGCTGGAGTTCCTGGCGTTGGGCGTCGTCGAGATAGCGGGGCATGGCGGACATCGATAAAGGCGAAGTGCCATGCTAGCGGCGCATCCTGTTCGTCCCAACGAAGGAATCCGGCTAAGGATTTCGCGATCGGCGCAATAAGCATTCGATTTTTGGCCATGCATTCGCTCACGGTATCCTTTATTCCTTCGATACCGCACGCGCGCGCATATGACCGAACCGTTCGAGCCCGCTTCCGCGTCGAGTCCGACGCATCGGAAACTCCCGCGCAAATCCGCGCGTCTCGTCGCCGGCCTTATCGCGTTCAATGTGCTCGCGTGGCTCTGGGCGCTCGTCGCGTTCCGCCACTATCCGCTTTTGCTCGGCACATCGCTGCTCGCATATTCGCTCGGGCTGCGCCACGCGGTCGATGCCGACCACATCGCCGCCATCGATAACGTCACGCGCAAGCTGATGCAGGAAGGCAAGCGCCCGCTCTTCGCCGGCTTCTTCTTTTCGCTCGGACATTCGACGATCGTCGTCGCGGCTACCGCGTTGATCGCCGCGACCGCGATGGCCGTGCAGGGCCGATTCGCCGAGTTTCGCGAGATCGGCGGGATCATCGGCACGTCGGTGTCGTCGCTGTTCCTGTTCGCGATCGCGGCGATGAACCTCTTCGTGCTGCGCGGCGTGTGGCGCGCGTTCAGGCGCGTGCGGCGCGGTGAATCCTGCCGCGACGAAGACATCGACATGCTCGCGGTCGGCGGCGGGCCGCTCGCGCGCATCGCGCGGCCGCTCTTCAGGCTGATCGGCAAAAGCTGGCACATGTATCCGCTCGGCTTCCTGTTCGGGCTCGGCTTCGACACGGCGACCGAAATCGGCCTGATGGGCATCGCGGCCGCCGAAGCCGCGCGCGGCATGCCGGTCTGGTCGATTCTCGTGTTCCCGGTGCTCTTCACGGCGGGCATGTCGCTCATCGACACCGCCGACAGTCTGCTGATGACGGGCGCCTACGGCTGGGCGTTCATGAAGCCGATTCGCAAGCTCTACTACAACCTCACGGTCACGTTGGTGTCGGTGCTGATCGCGGTGCTCGTCGGCGGCATCGAGGCGCTGGGTCTGATCGCGGACCGGCTGCAACTGAAGGGCGGACTGTGGGATGCGAGCGCGTCGCTCACCGAGCACTTCGGAATGCTCGGCTATGGCATCGTCGCGATTTTCGCCGCGTGCTGGCTCGTTTCCGCGCTCATTTACAAGTGGCGCGGCTATGACGCCATCGACGGCACCATCGCCCGTTAGATCGATGGGCATTCTTCCTGCTTCGTGGATGCGCCAGCCGCTCATCCACCTTCCGTATCGAGCGGCGTTCAGGGAGAACGATCATGAACGAGCCGCAAGCCGGGGCCGACTCGCCGCACCTCGATAGCGCCGAGCAGGAACAGGCCGCCGAACACTCCGCACCGCATCCGCTCGTCATCCATGAGATCGTGCGCGAAGAAGGCGAAGTCGCGATGGAGCGCACCTTCGCCGCGCTGATGTGGTCGGCGCTCGCCGCCGGCCTTTCGATGGGTTTCTCGTTTCTCGTCCAGTCGATTCTCGAAAGCGCGTTGCCGGAGGCGGGATGGAGCGGGCTCGTATCGAGTTTCGGCTATACGATCGGCTTCGTCTTCGTCATTCTCGGACGTCAGCAGCTCTTCACGGAGAGCACGCTGACCGCAGTGCTGCCCGTGCTCACGCGACGCGATCTCGTGACCCTGTTCAAGGCGCTGCGTCTCTGGGCGATCGTGCTTTTCTTCAACCTCGTCGGCACGACGATCTTCGCGGGCATCCTGCAGATTCGCGGCGTGTTCTCGCCGGAAGTGAGCGAGGCGCTCGCCAAGGTCGCGATGACGCCGCTGTCCGCCGAGTTCGGCGTGACCGTCGTGCGCGGCGTGTTCTCCGGCTGGCTCATCGCGCTGATGGTGTGGCTGCTGCCGAGCGCGCGCTCGGAGCGCCTCCTGACCGTCCTGCTCGTGACGTACACCGTCGCGGTGAGCAAGCTCACGCACGTGATCGCGGGATCGGTCGAGGCGGCGTATGCGGTGATGATCGGCGCGGCCAGCGTCCCGGACTACTTCCTCGTGTTTCTCGTGCCGACGTTCATCGGCAACGTGATCGGCGGCGTGTCGCTCGTCGCGATCGTCAATCATGCGGCGATCGCGCCGGAAATCATGAGCATGCCGCAAAAGCACGACGACTGAAACGCGGGCGCGCGCTCCTACTTGTTATTGCCCGCGCCCGTGCCGTACAGGCCGTTGTCGAAGCCGCCGGCGCCTTCGGGCTTGTGATGCTTGTCCGCGGTCGCGGCGCGGCCCTTCGCGGCATCCTTCGATTGCGGCTTCTGCGATTCATGCATCGCCGTGCCCGACGGAGCCGCGCTCGATGTCGAATCGGACTGGCGGTTGTCCTGACTGCCGGCGCTGCCGCCGTTCGTGATCTGCGCGACGCCGTACGTGCTGAACGCCGCGATGAAGCTGGCGAGGATCGCGTTGGCGAGCATCGGCCAGGGCCGGCGTGCGCCGCGCGCACGGTCGTGACGATGAATGGACATGGCAGCTCCCGGCATGATCGAAGGTCTTGCTATCGAGCATGAACGGTGCCCGGCGTACCGGCGGGACGCGTCGCGATGCACGCGTGCCGTGAAAAGTCGAGAATTCCCAAAGCCGTTGCGCGCCCGGCTCGTCACGAGACGCGGGCGCGAACGAAGGATTCGCGCCGCGGCGCGAGCGGCGAAAGCGGTTGTCAGGCCGCTTTCGCCCAAAGCCTGTTGGTCGACTTCCTGCGGCTGCCGGAGCCGTCGCGCGGGCCGCTGTCGACCGTATCGAGCGCAATGCGCAGCGCCTCGATGCGCTGCTTCTGCGCGGGCACGAGCGCATAGCCCTTCAGCACGGCGGTGAGACGCTCGCGCCAGTACTCGACGTTGAGCGTGCCGGATGATTGTTTGTGCATCGTGCGCAGTTGCGCGAGTGCGCGCTCGATGTGTTGAAGCTCGACGTCCGCCATCGCCGAGGGCAAAAGGCTGCCCTTGGTCTCGTTCTTCTTCTTCATTTTTTGGTCTTCCTCTCGGCCATGCGGCGCATGGTCCAGACATCGGACACGCGCGCCGTTCAGGCACCCCGTTCACCCGCGCATTTTTTTGTAGCGTTGCGGGTGGCCCTTGCTCTTTTCTTCGGTAGACCGATCGTTGCCCGTCTTAGCGAGTTCGATCGTTAACAAAAATGTACGCAACGCGAGCCTGCTGGCTCCGTCTGTCATCGCACATTCATGTGAGGGGGACGTGGGGATTTCGATGTTGCGCCGCGCCAGGGCGGCGCGGATCGATAGCGACGGCGGGAAGATGCGCTTATTCGCCGCTCTCGGCGGGCGCTTTCGCCGTGCGCTTGCCGCTGCGGCCGATCTGTTCTTCCATCGCGAGATCGAGCTTGCTGACCCTGCGTGGCTTGCCAGGTTCGCGCGCGTTGACGAACGCGACGAACTCGTCCATCGGCATGGGATCGGAGAGTTTTTTCGAACCTTCGGCCGCGCGCTCGACGAGATAGAAGAGGCCGCCCGGCATCGAGATGGCCGCGTAGCTCGCGTTGCCGCTGCGCGTCTTGAGCCGTTCGACGGCGCTGATGGCTTTGGTCGAGCGCATGATGTGCCTGCTTATTTCTGGGGTTCGTCGTGGGCGGTCGCATCCGCCGGCGCGCATTTCTTGCCCGCGCCTTCGATCCACAGATTCGACGGATGACGCTGGCCCGGATAGAAGCGATACGTGGTCTCGCCGTTGTCGTAACGGACCTTGATCACGTTGGAATCGCCGAACTCCAGCATCACGCCTTGCGGGATGGACGTCTTCTGATACTTGGCGTCGTGCTTCTTCGCTTCGTCGGCGATGCACTGGACGATGCCGTTCACCTTGTTATCGGTCGATGATTTCTCGACTTCGGGTTGTCCTGCATCTTCGTTATGAAACTGGGCGCAAGCGGCGAAAAGCACAGGCAACGCGAGCGCCGCGGCGAGTTTTTTCATGGTCTTTCCCGTTTGATCTCTTGGTGCCGAACACGACATTAGAGCACAAGCCCTTTACAGTCCGGTCAGGTTCGCGGGCGCGCCTCGGGGGGCGCATGATCGATACAGCAAGGCCCGCGCCCGCCTGCGCGCCGCTCAGGCGTCGGGCGGCACGTCGAGCAGCGGCAGCGTGCCGCCGACGATCCCGGAGAACACCGGCCCCGCCACCGTGCCGCCGTAGTAGGTGCCCCCTGTGGGCTCGTCGATCATCACCGCGACGATCACGCGCGGATCGCTCATCGGCGCGATGCCGACGAACGATGCCCGATACTTGTTCGCCGCATACGAGCGCCCGACCTGCTTGCGCGCCGTGCCGGTCTTGCCGCCGACGCGATAGCCCTCGACCGCCGCCGCGCGCCCGGTGCCGTGGTCGCCGGTCGCATTTTCGAGCATGCTGCGCACGGCTTTCGCGGTCGCGGGCTTCGTCACCTGCACGGCGTCGCGGCGTGCTTCGCCCTGAATCAGCGTGGCCGGATGGAAGCGTCCGTCGCCGGCATAAGCGGTATAGATCTGCGCGATCTGCAGTAGCGAGAGCGACAGGCCGTAGCCATAGGCCATCGTGGCCTGCTCGATCGGCTTCCAGCGTTCGGGCGCGCGCAGGCGGCCGGTCGCCGCGCCGGGGAAGGTCAGCTCGGGCGCGCGGCCGATGCCGTATTCGCGGTACTTGTCCCAGATGGTCTGCGCGGGAATCTGCAGCGCGAGTTTCGTGAGCGCGACGTTGCTGGACATCTGCACCGCCTCGGCCACGGTGATGATGCCGTGATTCGACGTGTCGTGAATCACGTTCGGCCCGAGCTTGAAAGTCCCCGGCGCCGTGTCGATGCGCGTGTCCGGCCGCACGCGGCCCAGATCGATCGACAGCGCGGCGACGAGCGGCTTGATCGTCGAACCGGGCTCGAAGGTGTCGGTGAGCGCGCGGTTGCGCAACTGCTCGCCAGTGAGGCGCGAGCGGTCGTTCGGATCGAAGCTCGGGTAATTGGCGAGCGCGAGCACCTCGCCGTTCCTCGCGTCCAGCACGACGACGCTGCCCGCGCGCGCCTTGTGCTTCGCGATCGCCGCCTTCAGTTGCGAGTGCGCGAGCTGCTGAATGCGCCGGTCGATGGTCAGTTGAATCGTCTCGCCGTTCTGCGGCATGGCCGGTTCGCCGATCTGCGAGACGACGCGGCCGAGCCGGTCGCGAATCACCTCGCGCTGGCCGGCTTCGCCCGTCAGACGCGTATCGGCGGCAAGCTCGACGCCTTCCTGCCCGTGATCCTCGTTATTGGTGAAGCCGACGACGTGCGCCGCCGATTCCCCTTCGGGATAGAAGCGCTTCGTGTCCGGCACGAGCGTGATGCCCGCGCGCCCGATGGTCTGGATCCGCTCGGCGGACTCGGCTTCCACCTGACGCTTGAGCAGCACGAACGCGCGGTTCCCTTCGACGCGCCGCTGCAACTCCTTGGGCGGCATGTCGAGCAGGCGCGCGATCTCGTTGCCGTGATCGCCGTCGAAGAGTTTTGGCGTCGCCCAGACTTCATAGGTGGCGAGGCTCACGGCGAGCATCGCGCCGTTGCGATCGACGATGCGCCCGCGCGTCGCCGAAAGCGCCAGCGTGCGCTGATAGCGCTTCTGACCTTCGCTGATATAGAACTCGTGATCGATGACCTGCACCCACAGCGCGCGCCCGGCAAGCGACAGGAACGCCGCCGCGATGAACATCGCGACGAGGCGCGAGCGCCACGCGGGCAGCCGGTTCACGAGCATCGTGCTGCGGTGATGCGTCTGGAAATCGCTGCCGCCGCGCGTCTTCTTCTTGAACATCGTGGTCCTGTGATTAAGCTTGGTTGTGCCGGCCGGGGTGTCCGCGCATCAGGGCAGACGGGCGAGCGCGGCGTCGAGACCGGCGTCATCCGGCAGACGAATGCCGAGCTCGTTTTCGAGCACGCGGCGCAGGTCGGCGACGCTTTCGAGTTCGCGATGATCGCTGCCTTCGCGTTCGTCGTGCGCCGAGAAGCGCCGGTTGAAGAGGCCGAAACGTTTGCCCGGCGCGAGACGCGCGGCCAGCAGGTTGTGGAGGAAAATCGACTGCGGATAAGCGGACACGAAATAGTTGGCCATCTCGTAGTCGGCGTCATACTGCGGGTCGAGGTCGAAGCGATACACGCGCGTCCATGCGCCGTTCACGAGCGCCTGCAGGATATACGCGGGCGGCTCGCCGCCGGCATCGTCGAGGCGGAAGGCGCCGTGGGGCGTGATCTGTTCGAGGCCCGTCTGGAGCGCGAGCGGCGCGGACAGCGTCATGCCGCCGAAACCGACGTCGGTGAGGAACGTGCCTTCGTCGAGATCGACGAGCAGAAGCATGTGCGTGCGCGCCGGCATCTCCGGCGCATCGCGGCCCCAGAGGACGCGGCCCGCGAAGCTGCGCACGCGAAAACCCAGCGTCTGCAGTACGCTGCGAAACAGCAGGTTATGCTCGTAGCAGTAACCGCCGCGCCGGCTTTCGACGAGTTTGCGCTGGACCGATTCCAGATCGAGCCGCACCGGACGGCCGATCAGCACGTCGAGGTTTTCGAACGGAATGGCCTGGGGATGAAGCAGATGCAGCGCGCGCAGCGTGTCGAGCGTCGGCGCGGGCCGCGCAGGTCCGGAAAAGCCGATGCGTTCGAAGTAAGCGGCAAGGTCGATGGAAGTGTCGTGTGCGTTCATGTAGTCCAGGCCTCGAGTCGGCTTCGATGTCGCAAGGTCGGCGAGCGCAGGCGCCGAGCGCGCATATTTTACGACACGAAAGGTTAAAAATTACAAACGGCATACGTTTTTTGGCGCGCGGCTGGGTAGTGCGCCATCGAAATGAACTGTGCCGTATCGACGAAGGTCTTTCCATGTTCACGCGCAACTGACAAGGGGCGATACGCCATGCCGAAAGAATCGAACGAAGCGAATCAATCGAACGAAGCGAATCCCGCGAACCCGGCGAGCGCGACATGCGCCGGCAAGCATCCCGCGCCGCCATGCACGCTCGTGATTTTCGGAGCCGGCGGCGATCTCACCAAGCGGCTCCTGATGCCGTCGCTCTACAACCTGTCCGCCGACAAGCTGCTCGACGACGGCATGGAAATCATCGGCGTGAACCACGGCGAGCGCGAGACGTCCGATTGGCGCGACGAGCTCACGCAGTCGCTGCGCGGTTTCGCCGCCGACAAGGCCGCCACGTTTCACACGTCGCAGTTGAACGAAGAGGCATGGAACTGGGTCGTCGGACGGCTCGAGTATTTCCCGGGCGAATTCGAGGAAGACGAGACCTTCGCGCGGCTCAAGGCGCGGCTCGCGAAAGCGAAGTCAGGCAACATCATGTTCTACCTCGCGGTGGGCGCGCGCTTTTTCCAGCCGATCATCGAGCATCTCGGCGCGGCGGGCCTGCTCGAAGAGAAGGACGGCAACTTCAGGCGGCTCGTCATCGAAAAGCCGTTCGGGACCGATCTCGCGTCCGCAAAGGCGCTCAACGCCTGCATCCTCAAATTCGCGGACGAGTCGCAGGTGTATCGGATCGACCATTTTCTCGGCAAGGACACGGTGCAGAGCATTCTCGCCGTGCGCTTCGCCAACGCGATGTTCGAGCCGATCTGGCGGCGCGAATACATCGACAACGTGCAGATCACGGCGGCGGAGACGATCGGCGTGGAAGGGCGCGGCAAGTTCTACGAGCAGACCGGCGCGTTTCGCGACATGTTGCCGAACCATCTGTTCCAGTTGCTCGGCATGGTGGCGATGGAGCCGCCCAATTCCTTCGATGCCGAATCCGTGCGTGACCGCAAAGCCGAAGTCTTCGATGCGATCCGCCCGCTCACAGCGAACGATGTCGTGCTCGGTCAGTATGAAGCCGGACCGGCCGGGCCGGGTTACAAGGAAGAGCCGGGCGTCGCGAAGGACAGCCGCACTGAAACCTATGCGGCGGCGCGCGTGTATGTCGAGAACTGGCGCTGGGCGGGCGTGCCGTTCTATCTGCGCACCGGCAAGCGGCTGACCGAGCGGCGCACGGAGATTTCGGTGCAACTGAAAGCCGTGCCGTTTCTGCTGTTTCGCGATACGCCCGTCGATGCACTCACGCCGAACGTGTTCACGCTGCGCATCGATCCGGCGCACGGCACGACGTTCGACTTCAACGTGAAGGTGCCGGGGCCGGTGATGCAGATCGGCAAGGTGCGATCGGCCTTCAACTACGCGGACTTCTTCGCGGAGCGGGCGAACGTCGGTTACGAGACGCTGCTCTACGACTGCATGCTCGGCGATGCCACGCTCTTCCAGCGCGCGGACAGCATCGAGACGGCGTGGGCGGCGGTGGATCGCGTGCTGCATCCGGACAGCCCGCTCGCCGTGCACGGCTATGCGGCGGGTAGTGCGGGACCGGAGCAGTCGGATAAATTGCTGGCGCAGGACGGCCGCACATGGCGTGCGCTGACCGATACGCGCAAGAAAGACTGACCTCATCAACAATCATAAGGACAACGAGCGTGAGCACAGAATCAAGAGCCAAACAGAAAACGCATGTGTCGGCGGACAAACTCGCGATCAAGGCCGAACGGATTCTCGCGATCGATATCGGCGGGACCGGGTTGAAGGCGGCCATCATCTCCGAGGATGGCGAGATGAAGAGCGACCGCGTGCGCGTGGCGACGCCGCATCCGGCGAAGCCCGATGTGGTCGTGGAGACGCTCATCGAACTCATCAAACCGATCGTCGCGGAGCCGCCGACGCATATCTCCATCGGCTTTCCGGGCGTCGTGCGCGAGAACGTCGTGTTGACCGCGCCGAATCTCGGCACGCCGGCCTGGCGCGGCGTACCGCTCGCGCAACTGATTTCCGAGCGCCTCGGCGGTATGCCCGCGCGCATGATCAACGATGCCGAAATGCAGGGACTCGCGGCGATCGAAGGGCGCGGCATCGAAATGGTGTTGACGCTCGGTACGGGTGCGGGCACCGCGCTCTTTCGCGACGGCGAATTGATGCCGCATCTCGAACTCGCGCATCATCCGGTCGCGAAGGACAAGACCTACGACGAATACATCGGCAACGCGGCGCGCGAGAAGGCGGGCAAGAAACGCTGGAGCAGGCGCGTGGAGAAGATCATCGGCATTCTTGCGACGCTCGTGAACTACGACAAGCTCTGGATCGGCGGCGGCAACGCGGCGCACATCAAGTTCAAGCTGCCGGATAACGTGGCGATCGTGTCGAACGCGGCGGGCATCGAAGGCGGCGCGCGGCTGTGGCATCCGCGCTCGGTGCGCGAGACGCGGCAGTTGCCGCACTTCAATCAGCGGGAAGGGGCGCACTGATGAACGCTCAAGGCAAGTACGGCCTGCACAGCGCGACCGGCGACGGCGCCGCGGCCTTCGAGGCGCTCGCGAAGGTGGAACTCGTCGTCACCGATTGCGACGGCACGCTGCTCTACACCGACAAGGCGCTCGGCCAGCCCGCGAAGGACGCCGTGCACCGCCTGCGCGAAGCCGGCGTGCACTTCACCGTGGCCAGCAGCAGGCCGGGCAAGGGCATGCGGCATATCGTGGAGGCGCTTTCGGTCGATATGCCGTATGCGTCGTACAACGGCGGCAGTCTCGTCAGGCCGGACACGTGGGAGGTGCTGTCGTCGCACAAATTGCCGCGCGATGTCGTGCAGACCACGCTCGAAGCGCTCGCCGCCGCGAACGTGGACGCGTGGGTGTTCATCGACGATGCGTGGTATCTGACGAATCCCGAAGGCACGTACGTGCCGCTCGAAACGCGCACGGTCGGCTATGAGGGCGTGCGCGTGACGCGCTTCGACGATGTCGATCTCGACGCGGTCGACAAGATCGTCGGCTCGACCGCCGATACGGCGCTGCTCGCGCGCGTGGAAAGCGATTTGCAGCGGCAACTGGAAGGCCGCGGTCATGCGGCGCGCTCGCAGACCTACTATCTCGACGTCACGAGCCTCGCGGCGAACAAGGGCACCGCGGTGCGCGAACTCGCGCACATCGCGGGCGTGCCGCTGGAACGCGTGGCCGTGCTCGGCGACATGGGCAACGATGTGGCGATGTTCGAGATCGCGGGTGTATCGATCGCGATGGGGCAGGCATCCGACACCGTGCAGCGTCAGGCGAGCCTGGTGTCGAAGAGCAACGACGAGGACGGCTTCGCGATCGGCATCGACGCGCTGCTGGCGGCGCGCGGTGCGGTTTGAGGTGCTGCGGGAAAGGGGGCATCGACGCGTCGCGCAGCCTTGAACGGCCAGGCGCGGGGCATGCGGCCGCGTCGAAGTACAGGTGATCCGCGGGTTGGTTCAGAAGCGTGCGCTGCGGATCAGGCTCACGCTGGATGAATCAGATGAGGCGGTCAGGCATCAACGACGGCGCATCGGGGCACGCGGACCGCCGCCGCTGGCGCGCTCGTCCTTGTGACGGAAGTTGATGCGGCCCTTCGTCAGGTCGTACACCGACAGTTCCAGCGTCACGCGATCGCCGGCCAGAATACGGATGTGGTTCTTGCGCATGCGGCCCGAGGCGTACGCGCCCACGACAACGCCATTGTCCAGCGTCACGCGATAGCGGCTGTCGGGAAGCACTTCGTCAACGATGCCGTCGAGTTCGATGAGTTCTTCTTTCGCCATATGGGGCTCCTGTGATGATTAGTAATGGGTGCATCTGCGAATCCTACGCCGATGAAGCGTCGAGCGCCGCTGCCCGCAGGCTGCGTCGCTACGAAACGTGAGATTCGATGCAAAGCGTGGCCTGGCACGTCCGGCACGATCAAACGTGCGATCGGAGCGCGCCGCGTCTCTATTTCAGGCTCGTTGTGAGCTTGACGGCATAGGCCGGACGACAGGGCGAACCGCGGAGGCGGCGCGCCGTGGCCGGCATGACCGGGACGGCGACATCGGCGAACAGCATGGCCGACGTGCGGTTGATACGAAAAGCGGTGAAAATGCGACGTGCGTTCACGTCATATGCGGTCGATGGGCCTGTTTGCAAGCCCACTCCGCATTCTCGCGCAAATCGCTTGATTAGACAATGAATTTCGCCTGAAGGTTCCTGAAAGACGCTTTCTCGCTACAGCCAGCCGGCCTTCTTGAAGCGCCAGTAAAGCACGAGATCGACGATCAGCATAACCGCGAGACAGGTCGGATAGCCATAGATCCAGTCGAGCTCCGGAATCGATTTGAAGTTCATGCCGTAGATGCCGGCGATCATCGTCGGCACCGCGAAGAGGGCCGCGAAGGAGCCGAGGCGCTTGGTCACTTCGCTTTCCGCGAGCGCGATCAGGCCGAGATTCACCTGAATCGCCGTGACGATCATTTCACGACGCCCTTCGATCGTCTTCACGATGCGCAGCAGGTGGTCGTACACGTCGCGGAAGTATTCCTGCATGCCCGAGCACACACCCGGCGAGCGCCCGCCATACAGTTTGCTGACGGCTTCGAGCAGTGGCGCCGTGTGATGCTGAAGGATCGTCATGCGCCGCTTCAGCGAGTAAAGATCCTCGATGATCTCGCGCGATTCCACCGAGCCTTTCTGTTCGAAGATGCGCTCTTCCACTTCGTCGACTTCGGCGCCGAGCGTTTCCAGCACGGGAAAGTATCGATCGACGACGGCATCGAGCAGCGCGTACATCACGAAGGCCGGCCCGTGCTTGAGCAGATGCGGCTCGCGCTCGCAGCGCTTGCGCACTTCCTGAAAGCCTTGCGTCGTGCGATTGCGCACCGAGAGCACATAGTTTCTGCCGACGAACACGTTCATCTCGCCGACGAGCACCTCGCCTTCTTCATCGAACTCGACGGTATGGAAGACCGCGAACAGCGAGTCGCCGTATTCCTCGATCTTCGGCCGCTGATGACCATGCTGCGCATCTTCGACCGCCAGTTCATGCAGACCGAACTGGTGTGTCATATGCGCGAGTTCGCCGGGACCGGGCTCCTTCAATGCAACCCAAATGAAAGAGTCGGGCATATCGCGATAGGCGTTGATATCGTCGATATTGACGTCCGCGAGTTTCCGGCCGTTCTGATAAGCCGCGCAATTGACCAGCATGGGGCGCCCTTTATAGTTATTTCGATGTCACCGGCCACGCGTCGATGGGCGCTCGAAGTCGCGTGATGATTCGCGTGGGGCGCGAGCGCGTGGCCTCCATCCATCGAATCTTAGCTGGACATGCGCACTGTTGCCAACGAGCGTTGATCGTGCGGCGCTCGTCGCCTGCCGTCAGTTCGTGCTGAAGTCCATGGTGTATTCGGGCGGCGCGGGCAGCGTCGGAACATGCGCGGACTGCGAATCGAACTTGGTCAGCTTGCCTTCGACGGTCGCGCCGATATCCATGCGCAACTGCTGATAGTAGATGTTGCCCAGCACGCGCGCGTTGGACTGAAGTTCGACGAAATGCGCGACGGTGACATCGCCCGTCACGCAGCCGTTGATGATGACATCGTAGGCGCTCACATTGCCGCGAATCGCGCCCTGATCGCTCACGACGAGCAGCGTCTCTTCGCCGGGGCGGCCGCTCACGTTGCCCGTCACCTGGCCGTCCATGCGCAGGCCCTCGCTGAATTCGAGGTCGCCGGAGATATGAACGTTATGCGCGACGAGCGTCGCGAGCTTGGCCATCTTGACGCCGTTGGAATCCTTCTTGGATGAAAACATGTCGAGTCCTTGCGATGCGGTGAGGGGTTACACGAAGCGAGCGTGCGAGGCGTGCCGCTCAATCGGTCTTGTGCTGTTTCTTGAGGAAAACGAGATCGGTCTGCAGACGCTGAATCTCGGCCGTGCCGTCCGTTACGCGCTGTTCCAGCGTCGCGCGGGTCGCCGCTTCCTGTTCGAGTGCGAGTTGCGCATGCGCGAGCTGATCGCGCAACGTCTGCTCGGAGGCGGGCGGCGCGCAGAGCGCGTCGAGCTTGTGCGCGTCCTCGTTCGAACGCTTGAGCGCGAAGCCCGCGGCAGCGAGCGCGGCAATCGCGCAGACGGCCGCGATCAAGCCCAGCCAGATGCCCGCGCCGCGCTTGGGCGTGAGCGAATAGGACTGGCGAGTCAGTTGCAGCGACAGCCGCTTCGAATCAACTTTGCGCATTCTGCTTGCGCCTGAAGAGCGCGAGATAAGGTGAGGGATTGATCTGCGCGCCGTCGACGATCACTTCGAAATGCAGATGCGGGCCCGTGGAGCGTCCGGTCGAGCCGACTTCCGCGATCTCCTGTCCGGGCATCACGTAGTCGCCGGTTTTGACGAGCACGCGCGATGCATGTCCATAGCGCGTCATCGTGCCGTCGCCGTGACGGATATCGACCGCGTTGCCGTAGCCATTGCGCTCTCCGGCCTGCACGACGCGTCCGCCCGCGCTCGCGAGGATCGGCGTGCCGGTTGGCGCGACGAGATCGACGCCCGGATGAAAGCTCAGATGCCCGGTGAACGGGTCCAGACGATTGCCGTAAGGCGAGCCGCTGCGCGCGCCGGGCGCCGGTTCGCGGCCGGGAAACGCCATGTACGCGGCATAGTGCGCGAGCGTCTGCGTCTGTAACTGCGAGACTTCGTCGTTCAGGCAATCGATGATGCGTTGCGTGCTTTTCAGGCGCTGCCGCGGCGCGCCCGTCGTCGCCTGGCCGGCATCGCAAAGACGCGGCGGCAGCGCCGGGCCGCCGGCGCCGTCGAGCGACGATGCCGGTTCCTCGCTGTCCGGCAGCGGCGGCACGTCGTGCACGCCGGACGTGCCGCCCGTGCCGTGCGCGGCCTTCAGATGCGCGTCGAACTCGTGCAGCTCGTTCACTTCCGCCGACAGCCCTTCGACGCGCGGCGCGAGTTCGATCAGCGCGGCATTGATGCGGCCGAGCTCTTCGATCTCGTACGAGCGGCGCGACATCAGCGCCCGCTCCTCGCCGAGATGGCTGCGGCCGAACATCGTGCCGATGGCGATGCCGAGCGCGAGCGCGGCGATCAGCAGCGTGATCGCGCCGATGATGGCGATGGCGCGCGCCGTGCGTGCCTCGACGAAGCGGATGCGCTGGCGGGACATGGTTCGCCGTGACCAGATGACGAAAGCCATCAGCGCGCGGAGCGGCCAGTGAGGCCGGCGGAAAAAAGACTAAGGAAAATCACGGGGATGGAGTGCGCCGCGCTCTCCACGGCAAAACAATAAGACTGGGCGGCGATTATGCACGAGCCTGTGCGCGCAGGCGATGCTTTCGAGAGGATATCGAAGCAAAATTACACGAATTCATCGAGTCAAATTGTGTGACGCGTGATCGGGCATCGACGGATAACACGCCTGATCCAATCTCGCTGTCACAAAACGTGATTCGATCAGGATGACTTGACATCGACCCACGCCATCTGCGTGCCGTCGCCCATCAGGAATCCGCGGTTCGCTTCGGCCGCCGCGCGCAGATAGTCCCAGACGGCCGTGATGCGCTTCAGCTTGCGCAGATCCTCGCGGCAGGACAGGAAGAAAGCGCGCGTCACGACGATCTCGTCCGGCAGCACCGGCACGAAGCGCGGATCGGCGGAGGTCATGAAGCACGGCAGGATCGCGAGCGCGCGGCCCTGCAGCGCCGCGAAGTATTGCGCGATCGCGCTCGTGCTCCTCCAGCGCGACACCGCGCCCGGCACCGCGCGTTCGAGATACAGCAGTTCGTAACTGAACGCGAGATCGTCGATATAGCTCGCGAAGCGATGATGTCGCAGATCGTCGCTCGTGCGGATCGGCCCGTGCGCGTCCAGATACTCGGCGGTCGCGTAGAGCTTGAGCCGGTATTCGCAGAGCTTCGTGTAGACGTACTGGCCCTGCTCGGGGCGCTCGAGCGTCACGGCGATATCCGCCTCGCGCTTGGACAGGCTCACGAAATGCGGCACCGGCAACAGGTCGATGGAAATGTTCGGATGCGCGTCCTGAAAGCGCGCGAGCTGCGGCGCGAGAAAAAAGCAGCCGAAACCTTCCGTCGAGCCGACGCGCACATGTCCCGACAGCGCGTGGCCCGTATTGGCGATCTGCTCGGTGGCGGACTGCACCGTCGTCTCGATCGAATCGACGAAACCGAGCAGCCGCTGGCCCTCGGCGGTCAGAATGAATCCGCCGCTGCGCGACTTGTCGAACAGGAGGGTGCCGAGCGCGTCTTCGAGCGCGCGCACGCGCCGCGCGACCGTCGTGTAATCGACGCCCAGGCGCTTGGCCGCGCCGCTCGCGCGCTGCGTGCGGGCGACTTCGAGGAAGAAGCGCAGATCGTCCCAGTTGAGGCGGGCGAGGTCGAACTTGGCGGGTTGTATGGCGTTTTTTTGCATATCGATCGGGTGTTTTTATGGTGCCATGATGGACTTTTGCATAACTATACTCAAGGAAACGACCGTGCAGCAGTGCAGGCCGATTTCTTATAAACGGAGACGACATGCCTTTCCCTTCGGCGCCGCACCGGCGTCCTGTCTGCGCGTCTTCGCCTTTCATCCCAACCCCCGCGTTTGCAACTTTCCAGACAAGGAGTGACTCGTGAATATCGCTGCTGAACATCCGGCGCAGAATACGTCCGTCCGTACGGCCAAGCTGCTGATCGACGGCCAGTTCGTCGATTCGAAGACGACCGAGTGGCGCGACATCGTCAATCCCGCGACACAGGAGGTGGTCGGCCGCGTGCCCTTCGCGACGATGGACGAGGTGAACGCCGCCGTTGCCGCCGCGCACAAGGCGTTTCAGACGTGGCGCACGACGCCGCTCGGCGCGCGCATGCGTCTGATGCTGAAGTTCCAGGATCTCGTGCGCCAGAACCAGAAACGCATCGCGCAGACGCTCACGGCCGAGCAGGGCAAGACGCTCGCCGATGCCGAGGGCGACATCTTCCGCGGTCTCGAAGTCGTCGAACATGCGTGCTCGATCAGCACCTTGCAGCAAGGCGAATTCTCCGAGAACGTCGCGGGCGGCGTCGATACGTACACGCTGCGCCAGCCGATCGGCGTCTGCGCGGGCATCACGCCCTTCAACTTCCCCGCGATGATCCCGCTGTGGATGTTCCCGATGGCGATCGTCTGCGGCAACACCTTCGTGCTGAAGCCGTCCGAGCAGGACCCGCTTTCGACGATGGAACTCGTCGAGCTCGCGATCGAAGCAGGCGTGCCGCCGGGCGTACTCAACGTCGTGCATGGCGGCAAGGAAGTGGTGGATGCGATCTGCACGCATCCCGACATCAAGGCGATCTCGTTCGTCGGTTCGACGGCCGTGGGCACGCATGTCTACAACCTCGGGAGCCAGCACGGCAAGCGCGTGCAATCGATGATGGGCGCGAAGAATCACGCGGTCGTGCTGCCCGACGCGAACAAGGAACAGACGCTCAACGCGCTCGCGGGCGCGGGCTTCGGCGCGGCGGGTCAGCGCTGCATGGCGACGTCGGTGGCGGTGTTCGTCGGGGCGTCGAAGGAGTGGGTGCCGGAACTCGTCGAACGCGCGAAGACGCTCAAGGTCAATGCGGGCATCGAACCGAATACGGATGTCGGCCCGGTCGTCTCGAAAACGGCGAAGGAGCGCATTCTCGGCCTGATCGGCCGTGGCGTGGAAGAGGGCGCGACGCTCGCGCTCGATGGCCGCGGTATCGACGTGAAGGGCTACGAGCACGGCAATTTCATCGGCCCGACGATCTTCACGAACGTCGATACCGATATGTCGATCTACAAGACCGAAATCTTCGGCCCGGTGCTGTGCGTGGTCGAGGCCGACACGCTCGATGACGCGATCGCGCTCGTCAATCGCAATCCGATGGGCAACGGCGTGGGCCTCTTCACGCAGAGCGGAGCTGCGGCGCGCAAGTTCCAGAGCGAGATCGATATCGGCCAGGTGGGCATCAACATTCCGATTCCGGTGCCGGTGCCCGCGTTCAGCTTCACGGGCTCGCGCGGCTCGAAACTGGGCGATCTCGGCCCGTACGGCAAGCAGGTCGTGCAGTTCTACACGCAGACCAAGACGGTCACCTCGCGCTGGTTCGACGACGCCACGGTGAACGACGGCGTCAACACGACCATCTCGCTGAGATAAGAAAAGGAGACAGCGATGAAAATAGGCTTTATCGGCCTCGGGCACATGGGTGGCCCGATGGCCGCCAATCTCCTGAAAGCGGGGCACGCGATAACGGCGTTCGATCTCGTGCCCGAGGCGCTGGACGCGGCGAAGGCGGCGGGCGCGACGCTGGCCGCTTCGCCGCGCGCGGCCGCCGAAGGCGCGGAGGTCGTCATCACGATGCTTCCCGCAGCGCAGCATGTGAAGTCGGTCTATCTCGGCGATGACGGCGTGCTCGCGGGCGTCGCGAAAGGCGTGCCGCTCGTCGACAGCAGCACGATCGACCCGGCCACCGCGAAGCTCATCGGCGAGGCGGCGGCGAAGCAGGGCAATCCGTTCGCGGATGCGCCCGTTTCCGGCGGCGTCGTCGGTGCGCAGGCGGGCACGCTGACCTTCATGGTCGGCGCCGACGAAGGGCTCTTCGAAACGCTGCGCCCCGTGCTGTCCGGCATGGGCAAGAATATGGTGCGTTGCGGCGAAACGGGCACCGGTCAGATCGCCAAGATTTGCAATAACTTGCTGCTAGGGATTTCCATGATCGGCGTCGCGGAAGCGATGAAGCTCGGTGAAACGCTCGGCATCGATCCGACGAAACTGGCGAGCATCGTCAATACATCGACCGGGCGTTGCTGGAGTTCGGATACGTGTAATCCCTATCCGGGAATCGTCGAAACTGCGCCCGCTTCGCGCGGATATTCGGGCGGCTTCGGCGCGGATCTGATGTTGAAAGATCTGGGCCTTGCCGTCGATGCGGCGCGTAACGCAAAGCAGCCGGTTTTCATGGGCGCGCTGGCACAACAGTTGTATCAGTCGATGAACCAGCAGGGACTCGGCGGACTCGATTTTTCAGGGATTATCAAGCTATACGCCAAGCAACAAAACGGCCAATAAGCGATCAAACGAAATATGAGTTCGGCGCGCACGCGCGTGCCGGATTCAAGGGTATAAATAACAACGTTGTTCAGTTGCACTGCACAATGCATCGTGTAATCCCTTACTGGGTGTGATCATCGGGAATACGATGATTCGCTTTCCCGAAAATTGTCCTATTCTGAAAGCACGACGCCCGTCTGCCGTTCGGTCAGAACGCTCCGGTTGCGCCACGGTGCAGGTAGAACGCCCGTCATTTTCGGGCAATCAGATGAGGAGTACGCGATGCAAGTAACACGTCACTTAAATATGGAATTGCGGCACGCCACGGTGCCGACTTATGTAGCCAGCTATTTCTTTCCGTTGCTGCTATTGGCATACGAAGCCTGGCGAGTGGGTTCTTGGGTCGCGGTGAACGGCTTCAACTTCATGAACTTCAACTCGATGGGTTATGAGTTCGCGTTGATGATCGCCGTGTTCTGTATGCAGGTCATCGTGGAAATCGCGTTCCTCGCGGGCGCCGTTTTGACGAAGCACAAGGATGTCGGCCACCGGCTGGCAAATTTGTCGCTGGGTCTGTTCTGTTCGCTAGTGGTGCTGGGTTTCGATCTTGCACTGCAATATGGTCTGAGCGGAAGCTGATCGCTGACGGCTCTCATGCATAATTAGAAAGACGAAACGCCGGCTCTTAGCAGCCGGCGTTTTGTTTTGGCGCTTAACAACCTGCCGCGTTTGGTAAGTTCGGCGGCGCCTCCGAACGCTCTTCATAGCATTTTCTGTCCGCATCTTTCAGCGCGCTGCGCAGGCCTTCTTCCACCACCGGATGATAGAAAGGCAGCTTGAGCGTTTCATCGAGCGTCAACTCGAGTTGCAGCGCCCACGCGAGCAGATGCCCCAGATGCTCCATCGTTGGACCGCAGCCTTGTGCGCCGCGAAGCTTGCCGGTTTTCGCGTCGGCGTAGACGTGCAGCAGGCCGCAGTTTTGCCGCATCACACGGCTTCTGCCCTGATTCTCGAACGATACCTCGCCGGTCACCGTCATCTGCTTGTCGAGCTCGTCGTACGACGCGCCGACCATTACCGCCTGCGGCTCGCTGAACACGATCGAGAAGGGCACCTTGCGCTTGACCGCCTGCACGTCCGGAAAGCGCGCGGCGTTGTCGCCGGCGAGCTTGCCTTCGTCGGCGGCGTCGTGAAGCCAGGGGCGCGTGCCGTCGCAATCGCCCGCGATGAAGATAGAGCTCGTGCCGCATTGCATCGTGGTTTCGTCGAACAACGGCACGCCTTTTTCATTCAGTTCGATGCCCGCGTTTTCGAGCACGAGCGGCGCGAAATTCGGTCTGCGGCCCGTCGCTGCGAGCACCAGATCGACGCGTTCGACGCGGCTCGCGCCATCCGGCGACGTGAAGCGCAGCGTGGGCACGCCGTCTTCGAGCGACATCTTTTCGAACTTCGCGTCGGGATCGAAATAGAACTCGTCGGCGAGCGCGACGGCGAGCGCATCGCGCACGGGTTTGTCGGTGAGCCCTGCCACGCGGCCGCCCTTGCCGAACATCAGGATTTCGACATCGAGACGCGCGAGCGCCTGTCCCAGCTCCAGCGCGATCGGTCCTGCGCCGAACACGGCGATGCGCTTCGGCAGCGTGCGCAGCTCGAAAAGATCGTCGCTCGTGATGAGTTTGTCGCCGAACACCCTCAGTTCCTCGGGCACGCTCGGCGCCGCGCCCGTCGCGATCACGACGCTCTTCGCCTCGACGCGCGTGTGATCCCCGACGACCAGCTGCGTCGGCGCGTCGAAGCGCGCCTTGCCGCGCAGCACGATGCCGCCGGGCAGCGTGTCGATTTCTTCGAGCACGCCCTTGACGAAGTGATCGCGCTCGCGCCGCACGTAGTCGAGCACATGCGCGTAGTCCGCTTCGAGCGCGTGCGTGCCTTCGATGCCGCGCGCGGCCAGCGAACGCGCATCGTGCAATCCATTCGCCGCCGCGAGCAGCAGCTTCGACGGCATGCAGCCGACGCGCGCGCAGGTCGTGCCGAACTCGCCGCCCTCGATCAGCACCGCGTTCGCGCCCGCGAGCCGCGCCGCGCGCAACGCGGCCATGCCCGCGGTGCCTGCGCCGATCACGGCGACGTCAACCTCGATTTCGTTCATTCCGTCCCCGTGTTCTTGTCGATGCGATATCAGCCGTTATCCGCGAATCCCGGATAGAGGGTCATGCCGCCATCGACGAAAAGCGTCGTACCGACAACGTAATCGCTATCGTCTGACGCGAGCCACACCGCCGCGCGGCCGATATCCTCCACTTCGCCGACGCGCCCATAGGGAATCAGCGTCAGGAGCTTGTCGAGCTTCTCCTGCGTATCCCATGCGTCCTTGTTGATCGGCGTGCGGATCGCGCCGGGCGCGATGCCGTTCACGCGAATACGCTGCGGCGCGACTTCCTGCGCGATCGTTTTCATCATCATCTGGATGCCGCCTTTGGACGCCGCGTAATTCACGTGTCCGGCCCACGGAATGACCTCGTGAACCGAACTCATGCAGATGATCTTGCCGAGCGCCTTCGACACGTCGCGCATCCCGCGCCGCTCGAATATGCGCACGGCGCGCTGCGCGGTCAGGAATTGTCCGGTGAGATTCGTTTCGATGACGGTGTTCCAGTCAGCGAGCGTGAGCGCGGAAAACTTCGCGTCCTTCTGAAGCCCGGAATTTGCGACCACGATATCGATGGTCCCGAAGCGCTTCACGACGGCATCGAACATTGCGTCGATCTGGGCTTCGTCGGATACATCCGCGCCGACGGCGAACGCCTCGCCGCCTTTCGCGGTGATCGCGGCGGCGAGTTCTTCGGCCGGTTCCGCGTGCGAGTGATAGTTGATGGCGACGTGCGCGCCCGCGTCGGCGAGCGCGGTAGCGACGCCCGTACCGATGCCCGAACTCGCGCCCGTCACGAGCGCGATCTGGCCTGCCAGAGGTTTGTGCATGTGCAGTTCCGTGATTGTCAGTCGTTCCTCGGCAGCAAGGCGTGCGCCCACGGAAGGAAGGCTTCAGCGGCTCGTCAATTCCTCATACACTTCGGCGTATTTGAGCGCGGCCGCTTCCCAACTGAAGCTCTGGCCCATCGCGCGCTTGACGACGGCTTTCCAGTCCGTGCGCCGCGCCTTCAGTGCGAACGCGCGCCGGATCGCGCCGACGATGCCCGCGCGATCGAAGATATCGAAGACGAAGCCAGTCGCGAGGTCGTCCGCGAGATTTTCGAGCGAACTGTCGACGACGGTGTCGGCCAGCCCGCCCACGCGATGCACGAGCGGCAGCGAGCCGTAGGCGAGCGCGTAGAGCTGCGTGAGGCCGCACGGCTCGAAGCGCGACGGCACCATCACCACATCGCTGCCCGCGATGATCGAATGCGACAGCGTCTCGTCGAACCCCAGCTCGATTGCGACCGCGCCCGGATGCGCCGCCGCCGCGTTCTTCATGCCGGTTTCGAGCGCCGGATCGCCCGTGCCGAGGACGGCGAGCTGGCCGCCGCGCTGCACGATATCGGGCACGGCCGAGAGCAGCAGATCGAGCCCTTTCTGCTCGGTGAGCCGGCTAACGACGCCGAACAGCAGGGCGTCGTCGTCCCGCGCGAGCCCCATGCGTTCCTGCAGCGCCGCCTTGCACTTCGATTTCGCCGATGGCTTCGACGCGGTGTACTTCGCCGCGATGGATTCATCGACGGACGGGCTCCAGATCGAATAATCGACGCCGTTCAGGATGCCGGTGATGTCGTAGGTGCGGGTCTGCAGCAGGCCGTGCAGCCCGGCGCCGTGCGTCTGCGTCTGAATTTCGCGTGCGTAGGTCGGGCTTACCGTCGTGATGCGGTCCGCGTAGTAGAGACCCGCCTTCAGGAACGAGACGTGGCCGTAAAACTCCACGCCGTCCACCGCGTAAAAGTCGGCGGGCAACTGCAGCGCCCCGAATTCCGACGCGGCGAACGTGCCCTGATACGCGAGGTTGTGCACGGTCATCACGCTCGCGACCCTGGCCGCGCCGTCGCGCTCGAACGCGCGCAGATACGCGGGCGCGAGGCCCGCGTGCCAGTCGTGCGCGTGGACGATATGCGGCTTCCACGCCGGATCGGCGCCCGTCGCGATGCGCGCCGCCGCCCAGCCGAGCAGCGCGAAGCGGCGGTCGTTGTCGGCGTATGAGCGATGCGCGGCGTCGAGATACGGATTGCCCGGGCGATCGTAGAACTGATCCGCGCGCACGACGTACACCGTCACGCCGTGCGGCTGCAGCACGCCGCGCTCGAGCCGCACGTTGCCCGCGCCGAACGCGGCGCCCAGATCGGCGACCGGCTGAAGGTCGTCGAGGCCCGCGAGCACGGCGGGAAAGCCCGGCAGCACGACGCGCGCATCCGTGCCCAGTTGAGACTGCGCGGGCGGCAATGCGCCGACTACATCGGCGAGGCCGCCGGTTTTCAACAGCGGAAACATTTCTGCTGCGGCATGCAGCACGCATACGGTCATCGGCGCTCCCGTCGAATGGATTCGTGTTGTCGTGGTCGTCCGGCGCGCCGGCGCCTAACTTTGCGGCAGCCGCGCCAGCGCATCGCGCGTGATGAGCGTGACGCCCGACTCCGTGCGGAAGAAACGCGCGGCGTCGTCGTCCGGATCCTCGCCGACCACGAGACCTTCGGGCACCGTGCAACCGCGATCGATCACGACGCGCTGCAATCTGCAACTCGGCCCGATGGTCACCTGAGGCAACAAGACTGCCTCATTGATGTTACAGAACGAGTGCACCCGCACCGCCGACGAAAACACCGACTTCGACACCTGCGATCCCGATATCACGCAGCCGCCGCACACGAGCAGATTCGTGATCGCGCCTTGCTGGCCGTTCAGGTCGCGCACGAACTTGCCGGGCGGCAACTGTTCCTGATTGGTCCAGATCGGCCAGTTGCGGTCGTAGAGATCGAGTTCGGGGATGGTCGAGGCGAGATCGAGGTTGGCCGACCAGTACGCGTCCACCGTGCCGACATCGCGCCAGTAGGCGGGCGCCTCGGGATCGGTGCTCGACGTGACGCACGACATGCCGAACGGATGCGCGATCGCCTTGCCGGTCGTGACGACGCGCGGAATGATGTCCTTGCCGAAGTCGTGATCCGTGTTCGACGTCTCGATGTTCTCCTGCAGCATGTCGTAGAGATACTTCGCGCTGAACACGTAGATGCCCATGCTCGCGAGCGCGATATCCGGCTTGCCCGGCATGGCGGGCGGATCGGCGGGCTTTTCGAGGAAGTCCGTGACGCGTCGGTTCTCGTCGACGTGCATCACGCCGAACGCGACGGCGTCCATGCGCGGCACCTCGATGCAGCCGACCGTGCAGTCCGCGCCGCTCTCCACATGGTCGAGCACCATGCGCGTGTAATCCATCTTGTAGATGTGATCGCCCGCCAGCACGATGACGAATTCCGGCCCGATCGAACGGACGATGTCGAGGTTCTGATAGACGGCGTCGGCCGTGCCGCGATACCAGCTCGAATCGACGCGCTGCTGCGCCGGCCAGATATCGATGAACTCGTTGAACTCGCCGCGCAGGAAACCCCAGCCGCGCTGGAGGTGCCGGATGAGCGAATGGGCCTTGTATTGCGTGACGACGGCGATGCGGCGGATGCCGGAATTGAGGCAGTTGGACAGCGCGAAATCGACGATGCGGTACTTGCCGCCGAAGTGGACGGCCGGCTTCACGCGCTTGTCGGTGAGCGGGCCGAGGCGGGTGCCGCGCCCGCCGGCGAGAACGATTGCGAGGGTCGACTTTTGCAAATCGGTGCGATTCTTAGACAGCGTCTCCATGCCAGCCTCCTGATTTGACCTGCGACTATTGATGTCTTGCCGTGTGTTCGTCCTCGTGTGCTTTCGCTGTTGCGTCGATGGAGCATTATCCGGCGCGCATTGAACTCCGTGTGCTGAAGTCGCTCGTTTTTTTCGCGTTGATGCATCGCGGATGCAATCGGATCAGTCGAGCAAGCGGCGTGCCGAATGTCGCACGGGCGTGCTGCGCGGCGTCTTCGAGCGATGATGGTGTTGCAGCCGCGCGACCTTTTGGCCTTCTGATCGATCGGATCGCTTGATAAAACGCGTGATGGCGATTTATATCGAACGGGCCATGCCGCAGTGCGTCGAGGCACGGCACAATACGAAGATCGAGTTGCCTCGGCACACCCGCAGACGGCGTCCACGGGCGTTCTTCGTAAAGTCGCTCTTGCGCTGCGCCGCACGACCACCGGCGCGACAAACGTTTCACCAGTCCGGACACGATCAATCGGGAAAGCAGAACATGAACAACGTCCTGAGCATTCAATCGCATGTGGTGTTCGGCCACGCGGGAAACAGCGCTGCGGTTTTCCCGATGCGGCGTCTGGGCGTCAACGTCTGGCCGCTCAACACCGTGCAGTTCTCCAATCACACGCAGTATGGCCGCTGGACCGGCAGCGCGTTCGACGCCGACGAGCTTCAGAACGTGATCGAAGGCATCGGCGCGATCGGCGTGCTCGCGCGTTGCAACGCGGTGCTGTCCGGCTATCTCGGCGCGCCTGAGCAGGCTCGCGCGGTGGTCGAAATCGTGAAGATGGTGAAGGCCGTGAACCCGCGCGCGCTCTATTTCTGCGATCCGGTCATGGGTCAGACGGGCGGCTGCACGGTCGCGCCGGGCATCGAGGATTTCCTCGTCACGACGATGCCCGAAATCGCCGATGCGATCATCCCCAATCACGTCGAGTTGGAAAAGCTCGTCGGACGCCCCATCGAAACGGTGGAGGAAGCGGTGGACGCGTGCCGCGACGTGATCGCGCGCGGCCCGCGCATCGTGATGGTGAAGCATCTGCTCGATCGCAACAGCCGCGCCGACACCTTCAACATGCTCGCCGTGTCGCCGTCCGAAGCGTGGTTCGCGCAGCGCCCGCTGTATCCGTTCGCGCGGCAGCCGGTAGGCGTCGGCGATCTGACGAGCGCGGTGTTCGTCGCGCGCACCCTGCAGGGCGATTCGCTGCGCACGGCGCTGGAGCACACGCTCGCGGCGGTGAACGCCGTCGTCAAGGCGACTTACGATGCAGGGCGCTACGAGCTGGAAATCGTCGCGTCGCAGGACGAGATCGCGAAGCCGACCGACCGTTTTCCCGCCATCCGCGTAACCGGAACGGAGCGAGCCAGGGGCCGCTAGGTCGCCCGGTCGTTCGCTTCCATCAGGCCGAAACGCCACGACAGACGCCGCGTCGCGGCGAGAAGGGCGCGTGCCAGCGGACCGTCCGCAGCGCTGTCGAAGCCGCCCGACGAGCCGATCAGCGCAATCACGAGACACACGCTCCCGGTGTGATCGAAAACCGGCGCGGCCAGTGCATGAATGCCGGGCACCGGCGCGCCGTGCGCCGTGTCGAGGCCGCGTTCCCGGATGCCGTCGAGCCGCGCGCGATACGCGGCGTCCAGTCCCGCATCCGCTGCCGAACCCGCCAGGCGGATGTGATCCCGTTCCATCAGCGATGCAAGCATGTCCGCCGGCAGATGCGCGGCGTAGACGCGCCCGATCGCCGTGTTGACGAGCGACATCGCCGTGCCGACTCTCAAGCTGACATGCTGTGGCCGCGCCGATTCCTCCAGCCGGATCACGGTCGGGCCGAGCGGGCCGAGCGCGGCGGCGGCGACCGTCATCGACGTGCTCGCGGCGAGCGCGACGATTTCGCTTTCCGCGTCGCGGATCGGCGAAAGACGTTGCAGCGCGATGAGGCCGAGCTCGCGGCTCAGGCGGCCCGCGTGGAAGAGCCCGGCGTCGTCGCGCGCGAGCAGGCCGACCTTCACCAGACTCACCAGATGCGCGAACGCTTTCGCGGGCGGCATGCCGGCCGCAGCGGCCAGATCGCGCAGCGTGAGCGGCTGGCCCACTGCAACCAGTGCGCGCAACAGATCGCCGGTCGCGTCGAGTGCGTTGATGCCGCGCTGCGGCTTGATGTCTTCGTCGAACGTCGTCATGAAAGCAATCCGGTGATATCGCGTGCCGCGTCTTTCAATGCGTGCGCCAACGGGCCGTCCCAATCGACATCGCACAGACCGGTCGGGCCGATCGCGGTCAGCGCAAGTTGCATCCGCTGCGCGCCGTCGAATACCGGCACGCTCATGCTGCTGACGCCCGGACTCGGCGCATCGACGCCGCGTTCGATGCCGCGCGCCCGGATTTCGCCGATGCGCGCGCTCATTTCAGGCGCATCGGCTTCGGCCTGATGCGCGAGCATCGCGGCGACGCGGGCGTCATCGTCGAAAGCGCGGAAGACGCGTCCGGTCGCCGTCGCGGACAGCGACATCACCGTGCCGACGTGCAAATTGACATGCAGCGGATAGCCGCCGCGCTCGTAACGCACGATGGTCGGCCCTTGCGGCCCGGCGACGCTGACCGCGACGCTCATGCCGGTCGCGAGCGCGAGCGCCGGAACACGCGACGCGGCCGCGCGATACGCCGGCTGATGTTCCAGATTCAATAGACCGAGACGCAGCGAAAGCGGACCCGGCTCGTAGTTGCCGGTGAGCGCGTCGCGCTTGACGAGCCCGAGACGCGTGAGACTCACGAGATAGGTGTGCGCCTGCGCGGTCGAGAGCCCGGCGGCTTCGGCCAGCGCGCTCAACGCGAGCGGCTCGCGCCGTGCGGCGAGCGCATCGAGCAGACGCGCGCCGACTTCGACGCTCTGAATGCCGCGCTGTTTTTTCTCTTCGTCGGCTTCGGCGTCAGGCGTGGCAGGAGTGGGACGAACCAAGAGCGCTCCGCGATCGATAAAAGTGAACGAATGGCAAATGTTAGCCGAGCAGGAATCATCCTATGAAGCGATTCAGTATTTACCCGTAATTTGCAAATAGCAAGCGTACTTGCTGTTGACAAAGATCATCGCCAGGACGATCATCCATTCATCCCCACAAGAATGGAATCGAGACACGATCATGGCAAAAGCATTCGCATCGCAGGCCGATCTGGAAGAGAAGAAGGTTACTTTCACGCAGCTTTCCGAGAACGCGTACGCGTACACGGCCGAGGGCGACCCGAACTCGGGCGTGATCATCGGTGACGACGGCGTTCTGATCGTCGATACGACTGCCACGCCGGCAATGGCGCAGGATCTCATCGCAAGAATCCGCAGCGTCACCGACAAGCCGATCAAATACGTCGTCCTGTCGCATTACCACGCGGTGCGCGTGCTCGGCGCGTCGGCGTATTTCGCGGAAGGCGCAGAGCAGGTCATCGCGAGCCGCGGCACGTATGAAATGATCGTCGAGCGCGGCGAGCAGGACATGAAGTCGGAGATCGAGCGCTTTCCGCGTCTGTTCGCCGGCGTCGAGACGGTGCCCGGCCTCACGTGGCCGACGCTCGTCTTCGAGAAGGAAATCACGCTGTTCCTCGGCAAGCTCGAAGTGAAGATCGCCCATCTCGGCTCGGGCCATACGAAGGGCGACACGGTCGTCTGGCTGCCGTCGCAGAAGGTGCTGTTTTCGGGCGATCTGGTCGAGTACGACGCCGCCTGTTATTGCGGCGATGCGCAACTCGAAGAATGGCCCACGACGCTCGAAGCGCTGCGCGCGCTGAAGGCGGACAAGCTCGTGCCGGGCCGCGGTCCCGCGTTGCTGTCGCCGGCGGAAGTCGACAAGGGCCTTGACTACACGAAGGATTTCGTCACGACGCTGCTGCAGGCGGGCCGCGATGCCGTCGCCGACAAGCTCGATCTGAAGGGCTCGATGGCGCTCACCCGCCGCGCGATGGACCCGAAGTTCGGCCACGTTTTCATCTACGAACACTGCCTGCCGTTCGACGTGTCGCGCGCCTATGACGAGGCGAGCGGCATCAAGCATCCGCGTATCTGGACCGCCCAGCGCGACAAGGATATGTGGGCCGCGCTGCAGGACTGACGCTCATCTCTCGCGGCGCGTACTGAAACGCGCCGCTCTTCCTTCTCTTCAGGCAAAAAGGCGCGCTCAAGACGCCGGCCTTCTCACGCCCATCTGGAGCGAGACATGTCGAAGTCGATCAGCCCGGCGGACCTCAGCCCGAGTTCCGTCGCGGAAATACACGCCCTGTCGGACGATGCGCTGTTTCGCAAGATCGCGTGGCGCATCATCCCGTTTTTGTTTCTGTGCTACGTGGTGTCGTTTCTGGACCGGATCAATATCGGCTTCGCGCAGTTGCAGATGAAGCACGATCTCGGTTTCTCCGATGCGATGTACGGCCTCGGCGCCGCCGTGTTCTACGTCGGCTATGTGCTCTTCGAAGTGCCGAGCAACCTGCTGCTCGCGAAGTTCGGCGCACGCCGCACCTTCACGCGGATCATGCTGCTGTGGGGCGCGGCATCGGTCGGCATGATGTTCGTCGCGACGCCCGAGCATTTCTATCTGCTGCGCTTTTTCCTCGGCGTGTTCGAGGCGGGCTTCTTTCCGGGCATCGTGCTGTATCTGACGTACTGGTTTCCGGCGAAGCGGCGCGCCGGCGTGATGTCGGTATTCTTCGCGGGCGTCGCGGTGGCGGGCGTGTTCGGCGGACTGGTGTCCGGCTGGATCATGCGCGACATGGCGGGCGTGATGGGCCTGCACGGCTGGCAATGGATGTTCGCGATCGAGGGCGCGCCGGCGGTGCTGCTCGGCCTCGTCGCCTTGCGGATTCTGGTGGACACGCCGCGCGATGCGCACTGGCTCACGCAGGGAGAACAGGAGCGCCTGGCCGCGCTTTGCCCGCAAACGACCGCCAGCGCCGATGCGCACGACCGCCGCGGCCTGCTCGACGCGTTGCGCAACCCGCGCCTCTATCTCTTCGCGTTCATCTATTTTTCGCTGACGTGCGCATCGCTGACGCTGAGCTTCTGGATGCCGCTGATGATCCGCGATTTCGGCATCACCGATGTGCTGTCCGTCAGCCTCTACACCGTCGTGCCGAATGCGATCGGCGCGGTGGGGCTGATTCTGATCGCGCGCCATTCGGATCGCGTCGCCGAGCGGCGCAAGCATTTCGCGTGCTGCACGATCGGCGGCGGCATCGCGCTCGCGGCGCTCACGCTGCACTTTCCGAGCTTTCCGCTGATGCTCGCGATTCTTTCGCTCGCCGCGACCCTGATCTTCGCCGCGCTGCCGATTTTCTGGGCCGTGCCCGCGAGCCATCTGCCGGGCAAGAGCGCGGCGGCGGGCATCGCGGTCATCAGCAGTATCGGGATCACGAGCGGCATCGTGAGTCCGTGGGTGATCGGCCAGATCCGCACCGTGACGGGCAGCATGGATCTCGCCGTGCACCTGCTCTCGCTGTTGCTCTTCGCGAGCGGCGCCGCGCTGCTGTTCGGGCTGCGCGGCGAACGGTCCTCGACGCGAAGCGCTTACTGAGGCACGGCGGCGGCGGCCATCGCCTTGAAGTTTTCGGGCGTGGCGAAAGCGAGATATTCGGCCTGCATCTCGGGCGTGAGGAATTCGAGCATCGTCGAGTTTTCGATCCAGAACTCGATTACGTGGAAGAAGTTGTCGCCGCGCGTGCAGCGCACCGCGCGCCAGCCTTCGCGCTCGCCGATCGCGATGACGTCGTCCGCGCTCAGCTTCGTCGCGATCGCCATGTGGAACGCGCTGTACTGCGGACGCTTCAAAGTATCCGCGCCGTAGCTGACGCTTTCCTCGTGGCCGCCGCCCGGCGTGATGACCTGATCGCTCGGATAGACCTCGATGATGCTGCCGCGATCGTCGCCCGCGACCGCCATCCACGCATCGGGAAACGGCGAGAAGGGCGCGGCGAAGCCGTCCCACAGTTCGGCGAGCACGTGCGCGACGTGCTTCGGATCGTTGGCGGGAATGGATGCGTGGAAGATCATCGCGGTAGGCTCCGATGGAGGTGGGCAGGACTGCGCGGCGATGCTTTCATGTCGCGCGCTGTGATGTCAATTCGCAGTGCTACGGTGTGCCGGGATTCTTCCAGAGTCTATTGTTATGAGTGTTTTCAAACGCGTCAGGACTCAGCGCTTATCCGACAAACGCCGATGAAATACTGGATCGAGTTCCGGCGCGGCGCAGGTATTAAGCCACTACCACAGACCGCGTTTCACTACGCCGACGCGAAGGCCCCGATATCCGCGGTCAGCCGCGCCGCATCGCTCAGAAAAACGCCGTGCGGCGCGCCTTCGTAGACGACGAGCCGCGCGTTCGGAATCAGCCGCGCCGTGCGTTGCGAGGTCAGTTCGAGCGGATTCGACACGTCGCGATCGCCCTGCACGATAAGCGTCGGCACGTCGATGTCGCGCAGCTCGTCGCGGAAATCGCCGCTGCTTACCGTTTCGTTGCACGCGAAAAGCGCCTGATGCGACGTGCGCAACGCCATTTTCCGGATCCAGTCGATCATCGCCTGCGATGCGTCCGGCCCGGCGAACGGCCGCGCATTGTCTGCGAGCCACTTCGGATAGTCCGTCATCAAGTCGTGCTGGAAGGCGTCGACGTATGCGCGGTCGATGCCATCAGGATTGTCCGGCGTCTTCGCCAGCATCGGCAACGTCGATGCGATCAACGCGAGCCGTGCGACGCGCGCGCTGCCGTGACGCGTCAGATAGCGCACGGCTTCCGCGCCGCCCATCGAGTAGCCGGCCAGCGTGACGTTCGAAAGATCGAGCGCGTTCATGACGGCGGCGAGATCGTCCGCGAGCGTGTCGTAGTCGTAGCCAGTGCCCGGATCGCTGGAGCGGCCGTGGCCGCGTCGGTCGTAGGCGATGCAGCGAAAGCCCTGACGCGCGAGCGGCAGCATCTGATACGCCCACATGTCGCCCGGCAGCGAATAGCTGGGGACGAACACGATGGTCTTGCCGTTGCCATGCGTGGCTTCGGGCTGCCAGTCGCGATAGAAAAGCTCGACGCCGCCGCTCGTCGCGATGTAATTCGGGCGGGCGATTTCGGCGTGAACTCGATGTTGATTCGCGGACATGTCCGTCTCCTTGTCGATGATCGGTGTGATTGCATCGTCGCAGGAGGGGATGGGGGCGGGCAATTACGTCGAAGGTAATAGGCCGCGTGCAAAAAAACGCCGCCTGAACGGGCGGCGGGAATACGTCCGCTTGGGGGCTCGAACTTCGAGAGCGGACGCATGAGAGGGGCAATTCAGTATCGCAAAGCCCTGCACGAAGCACAATCGCGGGCGCGAATTACTGCGTTTCAGGATCGATCGCGCAGATTGTTCGATATGCGAATGAATCGATTGGATCGTTCATGTATTTCGATGCATCCGTTATCGCTGCGTGATCCGCACGCGCATGTCGTCCCAACCGATGGGAAACACGCGGAGTCCATCGCGCACGATCTTCGACATTCAAGCGATGGGCCCGCGCTGCATCATCCCGGCGATGGCAATGTGAGCGACGCGATTGCGCTGAAGATCAGCAGGCGTCCGCGCCCGTCAGCCTCGGATAGCCAGGCTGGCTGGAATCGATCGTCGTCACGCACGCGCCTTCGTTGAGTTCGAGCGTGCTGTCGACATCGCGCTTCGAGCCGTCCTTCATCTGCACGCTGTAGCGGTACACCTTCGCGGTCTGTTCCGGCGCCTTCTCGAACAGGCTCGTCAGATCGAAGCTCAGTCCCGCGCCGCCGCCCACGCCATTCCAGCCATTTCCGCCGATGCCGCCGGCTCCCACGCCGACCGATGGGCCCGAAGACGGCGCCGCACCCGTCGATACGGTCGTCAAGTATTGCTTGCCGACGATGCGCCCGATCGCGAGCTTGCTGTCCGCCGGCAGCGGCGCCGATGCACCCGGCCCGGTCGCGCACGCGGCGAGCGTGGCGAATGCGACGGCCGCGAAGCACGCACGCGCCGCGCGTCGAATTCCTTTTCGATTCAATTTCATTCCAGCCTCTTGCGTGCGCCTGCACGCGTTTCATTGGCCCTCGAAGCGAGCGCGCGAGTCTCATGGGAAACGCGCGCTCACGCCGGCGTGTCCGAAACGTCGCGCAAAAAAACGCCGCCCGAAGGAGGGCGGCGCTTGTCTGCGATTCGCTTCGAAACCAGCAGGCCGGTGCGCATCGCGAGGGACGCGATGCGCGGCCGGAATGTTGAACGAATGCGCGCCGCGATTGAACCAGATTGCTCTGATTCCTTGCGCGGCGAATGTTGTGCGTCGTCAGTCTTTCAACAGATACGCGACGATCGCATCGCACACGCGGCCGAACATCTGCGTGCCGGTGACGGTCGTGCAGCCGCGCGCGCGAGCAGCTTCGATGAAGGGCGTGAGCGGCGGTTTCGTCACCACGTCGCCGACGAAGGTCGTCGGCGGCAGGCGCGAGACGTCGATCGGCAGCGCATCGCCGGGACGCATACCCGCCGGCGACGCGTTCACGATCAGGTCGTAGCTTTCGGCGGGCGCATCGTCGGCGACGCTCACCGCGCCACGGCCCAGCGCGGCGAGTCGCGAGGCGAGGGCGCTCGTGCGCCCGGCGTCGAAATCGCGGATCGCGAGCGACGCAACGCCTGCATCGACGAGCGCGTGGCCGATCGCCGAGCCCGCGCCGCCCGCGCCGATCAGCAGCGCGCGTTTGGCCTTCGGCTCGCAGCCCGCGTCCCGCAACGCGGCGACCATGCCGATGCCGTCCGATGCGCCGCCGTGCCAGGTGCCGTCGGCGTTGCGCTTGAGCATGTTGACCGCGCCGAGAAACGCGCCTTCGTCAGTCAGCGACTTGCAATGCGCCGTCGCGCTGAACTTGTGCGGCACGGTGATGATGACGCCATCGCAGTTCTGCAAGGGCGCGATGCCCGCGAAGAACGCGTCGAGATCGCCGGGCGCGACGTGCGCCGGAATCACGATCGCGTCGCGGCCCGCCGCTCTCAGCGCCGCCGTCACGCCGGAGGGCGAGCGCACCTGCGCGATCGGATCGCCGACGATGAAATAGACGCGCGTCGCGCCGCTCAAGCCCGCATCGAGCGATGCGGTAAAGGAAGTGTCCTGCGCCATGCCGTGCCTGCCTCCTGAATCGTGATCGAAATCTGTGGTTGCCCGTTGTGTGAATACTAGTTGAATGTGGAATAGCATTCAACAAAAACGTGTTTCAGATTCGAGGCAACTAACGGTCGACGATTCGCAACGCCATGAAACTGGCGAAGCACCAACCGAAACAAAAGCGCTTGGCAAGATTGCGGGCCGGCGCTGATCATCGCGCCTTCCGGGTTCCGCCTTGACTCGATCGGCGTCAAACGCCTCATAACGCATCAGGCACATGCGCGCCGGAATTCACGCCGGCGGCCGCGAGCGCCTCGTGCAGCGTGTCGAACACGTTCGACGCGCCGAGCACCGGCGTAAGCCCGTGCCGATCCATATCGTTGCGCAGGAAGCGGTTCACGCGGCCGAAGATCACCGCGACGCCGCGCGCCCTCAGCGATTCGATCAGTTCGCCGATCGTGCGGGCCGCCGAGTAGTCGAGATCGGTGATCGCGCCGGCATCGACGACGAGATGACGCAAGCCGTCGGATGCCGTATCGACGAGATTCGTCACTTCCGCCGCGAAAAAATGATCGTTCGCGTAGAACAGATCCGCGCCGAAGCGGTAGACGATCAGTTGCGGCGTGGTCATCGCGCCGGGCTTCGTCGGCATGAACTGCCAGGGTTTGCCGGGCGCGACGGGCGTGAGCACCATCGTGTGCGGATGATAGCTATGGCGCACATGCCGCATCAGCGACAGCGCGACCGCGAGCAGAATGCCGTGCTCGACGCCCGCCAGCACCACCGCGCCCGCCGTGATGAGCGCGAGCGCGAATTCGCCCGGGCTTTCTGCGCGGATGTCCTTCAGGCTCTGCACGTTGACGAGGCCGATGGCGATCGTAAACACGATGGCCGCCAGCACGCAATGCGGCAGATAGCGCAGATAGCCGCTCAGAAACAGCAGCACGACGGCGACGACCGCCGCGAACACGAGCTGTCCGAACTGGCTGCGCGTGCCGGCGCGCTCGGCCATCGCGGTCTGCGTCGGGCTGCCGTTGACGACGAACGTGCCGCTCAGCGACGCCGCCGCGTTCGCCGCGGCGAGGCCGAGAATGTCGCTGTTGGTATCGACGTCCTCGTGATACTGCTGCGCGAACACGCGCGCGGCGGCCGCGCTCTGCGCGATGATCATCACGAAGCACGACGCCGCGACGGGCACGATATCGAGACATTGCTGCCACGTGACCTGAGGAAAGCGGATCGGGGGCAAGCCGCCGTCGATGGGTCCGAGCACCGAAATGCCGCGCGCCGCGAAGTCGAAGAACTTGCTCGCGACGATGCTGCCGATCACCGCGACAAGCGGTATCGGCAGACGAGGCGCGAAGCGCTTGCTGCCCAGGATGGCGACGATCACGACAAGCGCGAGCAGGAGCGTCGGCCCGTGCGCGTGCATGACATGCCCGATCACGTAGACGAGTTGCGCGAGGCTGCGCGAGGACGGATACGGCACGGTCATGCCGAAGAGGTCGCCGAGCATCGCGATCGACATCTGCACGCCGACGCCCGCGAGAAAGCCCGTCAGCACGGTACGCGACAGAAAATCGGCGAGAAAGCCGAGCTTGAAGAGGCGCGCGAGCAGCAGGAGCGCGGCGGTCTGCAGCGCGACCATGCCAGCGAGCGCGACGTATTCCGGACTGCCCGCGGCGGCCATCGACGAGAGCCGGCTCGCGAAGATCGTTGCCGTCGCGGAGTCGGCGGCGACCACGAGATGCCGCGATGCGCCGAAGAGCGCGAACGCGAAGAGCGGCAGGAACGCCGTGTAGAGGCCCGTGACCGCGGGCATGCCGGCGATGCGCGCATAGCCGAGCACCTGCGGAATGTCCATCGACGCGAGCGAAATGCCGGCGAGCGCGTCGCGTATTGCGGCGGCGCGGTTGATCGGCAGGATGCCTTTGAGCAGCTTCGTACTTGCCGGGGGCGTTCGGGTCGTGTCTTGCATGCGTGGCACCGTGTTCCTGAAGTAGCGAATCGTGCCCCAAGGAACAGGCGGTGCCAAGACCCGCTTTCTCTACCGGTAGAACGCCACGGTTTGCCGCAATCCGTCGATGAGCGGCGTCTTCGCGAGGCCGGGGAGCATTCGCGCGAGCGCGGGATCGTCGGGAAAGGATGTCGCGATGGGCAAGGGCGCGCCCGCCGCGTCGATGCGCGCGTCCGGCGCGATCTGCGTTAGCGTCGCGATCACGCTTTGCATCGGCGTGATATCGCCCGCGAGCGTGAACGCGTGCGCGCCGTCGAACGTGAGGGTGAGCGCGCGTTCGTAGGCGGTGGCGACGTCGTCGGCGTAGAAGAGTTCCGTCGCGCCGGTGAAGGGAATCGTGTACGGCTCGCCGCGCGCAGCCGCGCGGCAGGCGAGGCTCGGGCCGGCGCTCGATCCCGTTTCGCGCCCCGCGCCGTACACGACGAGCGGCCGGAAACCGATGCTCGCGATTCCGCGATCGTGCCAGTACGCGCGCGCCGAGCCTTCGCACGCGAGCTTGAACGCGCCGTAATGCGTCGTGGGGAACGGCGTCGCGCCGTCGTCGGGGCCGAAGACGCCCGCGCTGCTCGCATACAGCACCGAGCGCAAGCCGCACGCGATGGCCGCGTCGAACACGTTGAGCGTGCCGATCAGATTGATGCGCGCGCCGCGCACCGGATCGGCGGCGCAGGCGGGCGTGAGCACGCCCGCGAGATGGATGACGGCGTCGCAGCCTTCCAGCGCGAGCGCGACATCGCGCGCGTCGCCGATATCGCCGATCCGCCATTGCACGTCATCGGCGCGTTCGGGCGCGAGCGCGCGCAGGAGTCGCGTGTCCTCGCGCACGTCGAAAGCGCGCACGTTCATGTCGCGAGCGAGCAGCCGCCGCATCACCCACGCCGCCAGAAAACCGCTCCCGCCTGTCACCAGCACTCGCATATCGTTTCTCCGTTCGTCTCAAAAAAGAACTTGGCTTCATCCGCGTTTCTGGAATAGTATTCCAATATCAAAGCGAGTTCTACTGAAAACACGCGTTGCGGATCGTCGGACGGAACGACGATTTGCAGCGCGACGGAGCGGACGAATGGTGGAGACACTGAACAATCTGGAACAGAACGAAACGTTCGATGTAATCGTGGTCGGCGCAGGCGGCGCGGGCATGTCGGCGGCGCTCGTCGCGGCCATCGACGGGGCGCGCGTGCTGCTCGTCGAAAGCACGGAATACGTCGGCGGCACGACGGCCTTCTCGGCGGGAACGACGTGGATTCCCGCGTCGATGCACGCAGCGAGCGTCAATCGCGACGATACATCCGCGAACGCCGAAGGCTTTCTGAATCGCGCGGTCGGCGAGCGCAGCAGCGTCGCGATGCGCCGCGCGTTTCTCGATGCCGGCCCGAAAGCCGTCGCGCATATCGAAGCGAACTCCGACGTGAAATATCGCGCGCGCCCGTTTCATCCGGATTACCTGTCCGAAATCGAAGGCTCGACGCTGCGCGGACGCGCGCTGGAGCCGCTGCCCTTCGACGGCCGCAAGCTCGGCCGCGCGTTTTCGTTGATCCGTCCGCCGATTCCCGAATTCACCGTGCTCGGCGGCATGATGGTCGATCGCGACGACGTCGGGCACCTGCTCAACATGACGAAGTCGCTCGCGTCGTTCAGACACGCGGCGAAGCTGCTCGCGCGTCACGCGCGCGACCGTATGAGCGCGCCGCGCGGCACGCGGCTCGTGATGGGCAACGCGTTGATCGGAAGATTGCTGTATTCGTTGCTTCAGCGCGGCGTCACGGTGCTGACGAGCACGAAGGTCGATGCATTGGAGAGCGGCCCGAACGGTATCGAAGCCGTGACGCTGAGCCACGTCAACGAGCGGCGTCGCGTGAACGTGAAAGGCGGCGTGATTCTCGCGAGCGGCGGCTTCAACCGTCATCCGACGCGTCGCGGGACGATGTTGCCGGGCGCCGATCCGTCGTGGTGTCCCGGCGCGCCCGGCCACACCGGCAGCGCGCAGGATCTCGCGCTGGCTGCGGGCGCGCGCTTCGGCGAGAGCGCGTTGTCGAATGCGTTCTGGGCGCCGGTTTCCGTGCGCAATCGCGCCGACGGCACGACCGCCGTGTTCCCGCACTTCATCATGGATCGCGGCAAGCCGGGCATGATCACCGTCGACAAGGCGGGCAAGCGCTTCCTCAACGAAAACACGTCGTATCACCTGTTCGGCATCGCGATGCAGAAAGCGAACGAAACGACGTCTTCGGTGCCCGCGTATCTCGTCACGGACTCCGAAGGATTGCGCAAGTACGGACTCGGCATGGTGCGTCCGGGCGGCAAAGGGCTCGCGCCGTTTCTCGCCGATGGCTATCTCGTCGAAGGCAAGACGTTCGACGAACTGGCGACCAAGCTCGGCATCGACAAGACAGGTCTCGCCGATAGCGTCGCGCGCATGAACCGCTATGCGCAGACCGGCATCGACGAGGACTTCCAGCGCGGCACGACGGATTATCAGAACGCCAATGGCGACGCCAACTGGAACGGCCCGAACAAGTGTCTCGGTCCGATCGGCCAGGCGCCGTTCTATGCGGTGCGGCTCTATCCCGGCGATATCGGCGCGGCGACCGGCCTCGTCACCGACACGCACGCGCGTGTGCTCGATCGCGACGATCGGCCGATCGGCGGCCTCTACGCGTGCGGCAACGACATGCAATCGGTGATGGGCGGCGTCTATCCCGGCCCGGGCATCACGCTCGGACCAGGTCTCGCGTTCGGCTATCTGGCGGCGCGGCATGCGGTGGCGCGCGGCAAGTCATCGCACGCGGCGTTGACGGACGCACGCGATCAAGCGCTCACGTTGCCCGTCGATTTCCACGCACACGCCAAATGAAGCTCGAACCGATTCTCGAATGCGACGTCCTCGTGCTGGGTTCCGGCGCGGGCGGCTTGTCGACGGCCGTCACCGCGGCGACGCAGGGCCTTTCCGTGCTCGTCTGCGAAAAGGAAGACGTGTTCGGCGGCACGACCGCGTGGTCGGGCGGCTGGATGTGGATTCCGCGCAATCCGCTCGCGACGCGCGCAGGCATCGTCGAAGATGAGAGCGTGCCGCGCACGTATCTGAAGAGCGAACTCGGCGCGCAGTTCGACGCCGCGAAGGCCGATGCGCTCATCGAGCACGGGCCGCGCATGATCGAATTCTTCGAGCGCAATACGTCGATGCGCTTCATCGACGGCAATCGCATTCCCGATTTCCACACGACGCAAGGCGCGGCCACGGGCGGGCGCTCCGTCTGCGCGATGCCGTTCGACGGGCGCGAACTCGGTCCGCTGATCGACAAGCTTCGTCCGCCGCTGGCCGAAGTGACGATCAAGGGCATGGCGATCGCATCGGGACAGGACCTCGCGCATTTTCTGAACGCGACGCGCAGCGCGAAGTCGGCGTGGCATGTGACCAAGCGCTTCGCCGCGTTCGCGTGGCACATGCTGCGGTATCGCCGTTCGATGCATCTCGTGAACGGCAACGCGCTCGTCGCGCGTCTGTTGAAGTCGGCGGCGGATCGCGGTGTCGATCTGCGCACCGGTGCGCGCGCGGTGTCGCTCATGCGCGAGGAGAATCGCGTGACGGGCGCGCGCGTCGAGATCGACGGCGTGATGCATGAAGTGCGCGCGCGGCGCGGCGTCGTGCTCGCGTGCGGCGGTTATCCGCACGACGCGAAGCGTCAGGCCGAAACGTTTCCGTATACGCCGCACTGGTCGGCGGCGCCGAAGAGCAATACCGGCGATGGCATTCGTATCGGCGAAGCGGCCGGCGCGCATTTCGATGCGTCGCTCGAAGCGCCCGCCGCGTGGGCGCCCGTGTCGCTCGTGCCGAAGGGCAAGGGCGATGCGGCCGCGTTTCCGCATCTGATCGAGCGCGCCAAGCCGGGCGTGATCGCGGTGACGCGCGCGGGCAGGCGCTTCACGAACGAGGCGTCGTCGTACTACGACTTCATCTCGGCGCTGATCGGCACGACGGCGCCGGGCGAGGAAGCCTGCGCGTGGCTCGTCTGCGATCATCGGTTTCAGCGCAGATATGGCCTCGGTTTCGCGAAGCCGTTTCCGTTCCCGCTCGGCCCGTACGAGCGCTCGGGCTATCTGAAATCCGCGCCGACGCTCGAAGCGCTCGCGCAGCAATGCGGCATCGATGCGCGCGGCCTCGCCGATACCGTCGCCACGTACAACGGCTACGCGAAAGACGGCTTCGATCCGCAATTCCACAAAGGTTCGACGCCGTACAACCGCGTGCAGGGCGATGCATCGCACACGCCGAATCCGTGCCTCGCGCCCATCGCCGATGGCCCGTTTCATGCGGTGAAGCTCGTGCCGGGCAGCCTCGGCACCTTTGCCGGACTCTCGACGGATGCGCGCTCGCGCGTGCTCGACGAATCGCGCGAGCCGATTCGCGGCCTCTACGCGGTCGGGAACGACGCCGCGAGCATGATGGGCGGCCACTATCCCGCGGGCGGCATCACGCTCGGACCGGCGATGACCTTCGGCTATCTCGCGGGTCTCGAACTGGCCGAACCGGCACGCATCGACATCACGAATCTCTCCAACTTCAAACAGGCAAGGACTCTGCAATGACTCTGTACGACACAGTCACGTTGACGGTGAAGATCGGCGCGAACGCGCAAGTCTTCGAGAACATCAAGGCGAGCGGCGATGCGCCCGGCTCGAAGCTGCTCGGCTGCTGGTATTCGGATATCGGCGCGCTCGGCAAGGTCATGGTGCTGCGCGGCTTCGAATCGGAGGCGGCGCTGATCAGGGAACGCCAGCGCCTGCTGCTCGAAGGCAATCCGTTCGGCTGCGGCGAATTCATCACCGATGTCGACGTGAGCAGCTACGCGCTCTTCCCGTTTCTGCCGCCGATCGAACCTGCCGTGCACGGCGGCATCTACGAGATGCGTGTCTACGGCACGAAGCTCGCGAGCCTGCAACATACGATCGATGCATGGAAGAACGCCGTGCCCGAGCGCACGACGCGCTCGCCGCTCATCGGCGCGATGTACGCGCTCGACGGCACCGTGCCACGCTTTCTAAACATCTGGCCGTACAAGAGTGTCGACGAGCGTTCGCGCATTCGCGCGGAAGCCGTGAAGGACGGCATCTGGCCGCCGAAGGGCGGACCGGCCCATCTGACGACGATGGAATCGACCATCTACATGCCCGCGCCGTTCTCGCCGCTGCGCTAACCGGAGACATCGATGTCACGACGCAAGCTGTCTTTGTCCGCGCTGACGGTCCTCGAACTGACGCCGCCGCAGATGGTCGAGTGCGCGGCGCAGGCGGGCTACGATTTCGTCGGCCTGCGGCTCTTGCCGGCGACCGATACCGAGGTGCGCCATGAGATCGTCGGCGCGACGCCGTTGCGGCGCGAAACGCTCGCGGCGTTGAAGGACACCGGAATCGGCGTGCTCGATGCCGAAATCCTGCGCCTCAAGCCCGACACGAACGTCGCCGATTACGAGCCGATGCTCGAAACCGCCGCGGCGCTGGGGGCGCGCTACGTGCTCGTCGCGGGCAACGATCCCAACGAGGCGCGCACCGCCGATCGGCTCGCGGCGCTCTGCGATCTGGCGAAACCGTATGGCTTGTCCCCGTCGCTCGAACCGATGCCCTGGACCGACGCGAAGGACATCGTGCAGGGCGCGCGTATCGTGAAGGCGGCAGGGCGCGCGAACACGGGCCTGATCGTCGATCCGATTCATTTCGACCGCGCGGGATCGTCGACGGAAACGCTGCGCGAATTGCCGCGCGAATGGTTCGGCTACGTGCAGTTTTGCGATGCGCCCGCCGAGCGTCCGGCCGATCTCGACACGCTGCTCTATCAGGCGCGCGCCGAGCGCATGATTCCGGGCGAGGGCGGAATCGATCTCGCGGGCATCCTGCGCGCGTTGCCGGACGGGTTGCCGCTCTCCATCGAAGTGCCGATGAACCAATGGGCGAAGACCGCAAACGCGCTGACTCGCGCGAAGCGTCTGCGTGAGGCGACGCTCGCGGTGCTTCAGGAGACCTACGCCGAACATTGATGCGTGCCGGTTGAATTCCGAGGTGGAATCGTGTTCTACTCATGCCGCATCGGAACTTCGAGAGACTGAAAGATGGCAGGAAACCTTGAGCGGGCGTTGTCGATCATCGAGTTGCTGGCGAAAAACGGCGGGCGGATGCAGCTCGCCGCCATCGCCGATACGCTCAACATTCCGCGCAGCGGCACGCACCGCCTGCTCGCGATGCTGATCGACGAAGGCTATGTCCGGCAGGACGAGGATCACGGCGAGTACATGCTCGCGCTCAAGCTCGTGTCGCTCGCGCTCATCTATCTGTCGACCGGCGGCGTGCTCGATGTGTCGCAGCCGGTGCTCGACCGGCTTGCGGCGCAGTCGGGCGAACTGGCGCGCCTCGGCGTGGTCGAGGGCGATCACATCACGTTCGTCGGCAAGGCGCAGGGCGCGAAGTCCGGTCTGCGCTACGATCCCGACATGGGCAGCCAGCCGCCGCTGCATTGCACGGCGAGCGGACAGGCGTGGCTGTCGTCGCTCACGGACGAGGAAGCGCTCGAACTCGTGTCGAAGCAGGGCGGCCTGGGCAAGCCGGGCGCGGGCGGTCCGAAGGCGCCGAAGACGATTGCGCAATTTCTCGCGGACCTGCAGGCGGCCCGCGAGCGCGGCTATGGGATCGCGAGCGAGACGTACGAGGCCGGCATGACGTCGATGGCCGCGCCGATTCATCATCCGGTGACTGGTGTGGTCGTCGGGGTCGTGAGTCTCGCCGGACCGACGAGCCGTTTGCCCGACGCACGGCTGAAGGAGCTTGTGCCGGCGCTGCTGGAAGCGGCATCGGACATGGGCGCGGCGACCTTGAGTTCGCCTTATTTCAAGCGCCCGGCGGTTAAGACGGAGGAAGCGGTTGCGGTGGGGAAGGTGAAAAAGAAGAGCGTGAACACGATTTGATGCCACGCGCAATCGGCCGGATGGACGAGGTGACGGGCGGGAAACGCCTGCGTTATCATCGTTTTCACTATGAAACGAGAATTTGAAATGCCTACTCCACTCGATCCGATCGTCTCTGAATTCGCCACTGTTGAGGAAGCGGAAGCTTATGACCAGTGGTTTCGCGAGAAAGTAAGACGTTCGATGGCGGATACGCGGCCGCGCGTGCCGCATGATGAGGCGATGTCCCGCATTCGCGCGAAGCTCGAAGCGAAGATCAAAAAGCAGGAACGGTCGGGGTCTTGATGCTTTCTATACGCTGGGCCGTTGAAGCAATTGAAGATCTTGACCAACTGACGGACTACATCGCTGAACACAATCCTTGGGCAGCCTTGACGATGTTCGAGATCATTGAAAGAGCTGTCATTCCTGCTTCTGTTACTCCATTGCTGTTTCGCTCGGGGCGTGAGCCGGGCACACGCGAAGTTGTCGCGCATCCGAACTACATTTTGGTTTATCGCGTCATGGACGATTGGATCGAAGTCGTGAACGTGATTCACGCACGACAACGCTATCCGTTTTCCTGATGGGTTCCGTAAGACGATCAGGAAGATCCATCGAAAACACGAAAATCCGGGATTCTGCGCAGAAAGGATCGCGCGTTCCGTCGAAGCTGAAGCGCTGCATTTCGCGGCGCTTCGCACTTTCCAACCTCATCCCCCGCTCCTGCACTATCCTCCACAGATCAAGCCCTCACGAGGCCGATCATGAACGCGGCGTCCATCAACACGTCCCTGCGCGAAATCGATGACCTGCCGTCGCCGCGCGGCCTGCCGCTCCTGGGCAACCTGCACCAGCTGCCGCCCGCCACGCACCATCTGACGCTCGAACGCTGGGCCGCCGAACTCGGCACGCCCTACGTATTCCGCTTCGGCACGACGCCCGTCACGGTCTGGAACGACATCGAACTGTCCCACGCCGTGATGCGCGAGCGGCCGCATCGTTACCGCCGCTATGCGCCCATCGAAAATATCCTGAAAGAGTTCGGCTGCAACGGGCTGTTCTCGATCGAGGGCGCGGCCTGGGAGCCGCAGCGCCGTCTCGTGATGCAGGCGCTGTCGATTCCGCACATCAAGGCGTTTTACCCCACGCTCGCCGCGATCACCGAGCGGTTGCGGCGGCGCTGGGAAGCCGCTGCGCGCGAGGCGCGCGTGGTCGACATGACCGACGATCTGAAGCGCTTCACGGTCGATGTCACGAGCGCGCTCGCGTTCGGCGAAGATCCGAACACGCTGGAAAACGAGCGCGTGCTGATCCAGGAGCAACTGGCGATGCTGCTGCCGATGCTGATGGCGCGCGTGAACGCGCCCTTCGCCTACTGGCACTACGTGAAGTTCCCGCGCGACCGCAAGTTCGATGAAGCGCTGATCGACGTGCATCGTCATATCCGCGAACTGATGGCGAGAGCACGCGCCCGCATGCGCGAGGAAGCGGCGGCCGAAGCGTGCGCGACGCCGCTCGGCGACACGGCCCACGCGCCGCGCAATCTGCTCGAAGCGATGCTCGCCCTGCGCGATGCGCCCGGCTCCGGCATCACCGACGACGAAGTCGCCGCCAATGTGCTGACGATGCTCGTCGCGGGCGAGGAGACGACGGCGACGTCGATCGCGTGGGCGCTGCTCTTCCTCGGCTCCGACGATGCGTTGCAGACGCGCGTCGCCGCATCCGCGCGGCGTGTGCTGGGTGGCTCGACGGTGTGCCCGAGCTATGGCGCGATGCGCGAGCTCGATTTGTGCGAAGCGGTGTGCACGGAAGCGAGCCGTCTGCATCCGGTCGCGCCGTATCTGTCGTTCGAACCGCTCGAGGAAGTGCGACTTCAGGGCGTGCGCTTGCCGGCCGGTACAAAGATGTTCATGCTCAACCGTCCCGCGATGATGGACCCGAACAACTACGCCGATCCTGAGCATTACGATCCCGACCGATGGCTCCACGACCATCGGCATGAAAGCGCATCACAGCGCGGCGCGCATGAACCGCGCGCCTATCTGCAATTCGGCGCGGGGCCGCGTGTGTGTCCGGGGCGGCATCTGGCGGCGGTGGAGATGCGCCTCGTCGTGTCGATGCTGACGGCGAACTTCACCGCCCGGCTCGCCACGAATCCCGCCGATATCCGCGAAATCTGCACATTCACCGCGGTCCCGAGCGCAATGCCGATGCGTCTCGCCCTGCGATAACGGCGTCAGCCCGCGTCCACCGCATCGGCGGCGGTGGACGATGGCGCCGGTACGCCGCCGCCCGTCGCCATCCACAGCACTTCGGCGTCTTCCTCGCTCGTCGATATGGCCGCGTGGCCGGTGCGGCTGTCGAAGTAGATGCTGTCGCCGGCATTCAGATGCGTCGGCGCGTAGAGTTCGGAGTAGAGGCACACGCTGCCGCTCATCACGTAGAGAAATTCTTCGCCTTCGTGACGGCCCCAGTCGTCGAATGCATCGAGCGTATGCGCCGAAATGCGGATGCGAAACGGCAGCATTGCCTTGTGCGCGAGCTCGGTTGCGAGCAATTCCATCTGATAGCCGCGATACGCGTGGCGCTGCCCCTCGTCGCGGCGCGTGAGCGCGCGCCGGCCGCTTGCGTTCGGCGCGGGCGCGGTGCCGAACAGCTCGGCGAGATCGATCTGCAGCCCACGCACGATTTTCTGAAGCACATCGAAAGTCGGCGACATCAGGCCGTTTTCGATCTTCGACAGCGCCGACCGCGATACGCCACACAGCCGGCTCGCGGTTTCGAGCGTCAGATCATGCGCGAGCCGTGCGCGTTTCACCCGGCGTCCGAGATCGGATGCGGATTGTTCGGGCGAATTTTTCGTGCTGAGGCTGGGCATAGGAGAATCGTTTTGTTTCCGATCATAACATCGCGCGAGCGCCGCCAGAATGCGGAGCGACGCCGCGAAACAAGCCAAATCTACCGCCGCAAAAGGCCGTACGCATTGGTGACAACCCCAATATTGTCCGCTGTTGTGAGCGACGGCGGCAGCGCGTATAGTGGCCGGACTTACGAAAGTTTCTTATCAGAAACTTCGATCTGAAGAACGCAGCGCTTCAAAAGGACTCCCATCGTGAACGCACAATCGATTCTTTCCGACCTCGGCATCGCGAGCCTCGTCACCGATGGCGACATCGCCGTGACGTCACCGATCACGGGCGAAGTTATCGGCCGGGTGAAGCAGAACACCACCGCCGACGTCGACGCCGCCCTCGGCGCAGCGCGCGAAGCGTTTGCCACGTGGCGCAACGTTCCCGCACCGCGACGCGGCGAACTCGTGCGACTGCTCGGCAACCGCCTGCGCGAGAAGAAGGAGGCGCTCGGCCGCCTGGTGTCGCTCGAAGCGGGCAAGATTCTTCAGGAAGGCCTGGGCGAAGTGCAGGAAATGATCGACATCTGCGATTTCGCCGTCGGTCTCTCGCGCCAGTTGTATGGCCTGACGATCGCGTCCGAGCGCCCGGGCCATCGGATGGCGGAGACGTGGCATCCGTTCGGCGTGTGCACGATCATCTCGGCGTTCAACTTTCCGGTCGCGGTGTGGTCGTGGAACGCGGCGCTCGCGCTCGTGTGCGGCAATGCGGTCGTGTGGAAGCCATCGGAGAAGACGCCGCTCACCGCGCTCGCCGTCGATCGCATCCTGCGCGACGCCATCGAGGAATTCGGCTCGGCGCCGGCGGGCCTCGCGTCGGTGATCATCGGCGGACGCGAGGTCGGCGCGGCGCTCGTCGCGGACAAGCGCTCCGATATCGTCAGCGCGACGGGCAGCACAGAAATGGGCCGCAAGGTCGGCGTCGCGGTGGCCGAGCGCTTCGGCCGCTCGATTCTCGAACTGGGCGGCAACAACGCGGGCATCGTCTCGCAGACCGCCAATCGCGATCTCGCGCTGCGCGGCATCCTGTTCTCGGCGGTCGGCACGGCGGGACAGCGCTGCACGTCGCTGCGGCGTCTGTTCGTGCACGACAGCATCTACGACGAAACCGTCGCGCGCCTGAAAGATCTCTACGCGAAGGTGCCGGTCGGCAATCCGCTGGAGCAGGGCGTGCTGATGGGCCCGCTCATCGACGTGCAAGCGTTCGCGCGCATGCAGGACGCGCTGGAGCAGGCGAAGGGCGAGGGCGGCAAGGTGTCCGGCGGCGAGCGCGTCACCGTGAAGGGCCAGGAAAACGGCTACTACGTGCGCCCGGCGCTCGTCGAAATGCCGTCGCAAACGGACGTCGTGCTGAAGGAAACCTTCGCGCCGATCCTCTACGTGATGCGCTATTCCGATTTCGATGAAGCCATCGCCGCGAACAACGCCAGCGCGCATGGCCTGTCGTCGTGCGCGTTCACGACCGATCTGCGCGAGGCCGAGCGCTTCCTGTCCGCGTCGGGCAGCGATTGCGGCATCGCCAACGTGAACATCGGGCCGAGCGGCGCGGAGATCGGCGGAGCATTCGGCGGCGAGAAGGAAACGGGCGGCGGCCGCGAATCGGGCTCGGATGCGTGGAAGGCCTATATGCGCCGCGCGACCAACACGATCAACTACTCGTCGGAATTGCCGCTCGCGCAGGGCATCGACTTCAATCTGAGCTGAGGGCGATGTGAGTTCAAGCGTTGTCATCGTGGGCGGCGGGGTGATCGGCAGTTCGGTGGCGTACTTTCTGCGCGCATCGGACCCGACGGTGCAGGTGACGGTGATCGAGCGCGATCCGACTTACGCGCGCTCGTCGTCGGCGCTGTCGGCGGCATCGATCCGGCAGCAGTTCTCGACGCCGCTCTCGGTGCGCATGTCGCTCTTCGGCATCGACTTTCTGCGCTCGATCGGCGAGCGGCTCGAAGTGAATGGCGAACGTCCGTCGATCGATCTGCACGAAGGCGGCTATCTCTTTCTCGCGACGCCGGCGGGCGCGGCGACGCTGCGCGAGAACCACGCGCTGCAACGCGAACTCGGCGCGGACATCAGCCTGCTCGATGCCGCGCAACTACATGCGCGCTTTCCGTGGCTCAACACGGGCGATCTCGCCGCGGGCGCGTTCGGCGAGAGCGGCGAAGGCTGGTTCGATGGCTACGGACTCGTGCAGGCGCTGCGGCGCAAGGCGCAGTCGCTGGGCGCGCGCTATGTGACGACGGAAGTCGTCGGCATCGAACGCGAAGGACGGCGCGCGAGCACCGTGCGCGCGGCCAACGGCGAAACATATCCGTGCGATGTCGTCGTCAATGCGGCGGGCGCGTGGTCGCGCGCGATCGCGGCCATGCTCGGCATCGACATTCCGGTGTACGCGCGCAGGCGCAGCATCTTCAACGTGTCGTCGCCGGCGAAGCTCGAACGCGCGCCTTTGCTGATCGATCCGACCGGCGTCTATTTCCGGCCGGAAGGGCGCACGTATATCTGCGGCACGTCGCCCTCGGCGGACAACGATCCCGACGATCTGCCGCTCGACGAAGTCGATCACGCGCTCTTCGACGACGTGATCTGGCCGACGCTCGCGCATCGCGTGCCGGAATTCGAGGCGTTGCGAGTGGAGCGCTGCTGGTCCGGCTATTACGAATACAACGTGCTCGATCAGAACGCGATCATCGGTTTCCACCCGGGCCTGGAGAATTGCATTTTCGCGAACGGATTCAGCGGCCACGGCCTGCAACAAGGCCCGGCGACGGGACGCGGCGTGAGCGAACTGATTTTGCGCGGACGCTACGAGACGCTCGATTTATCGCCGCTGGACTGGACGCGCGTGCTCGAAGGCCGGCCGATCATCGAAAAGAATGTCGTATAACTGATAGATGACTTGGAAACGCCGCTTTCCATAACGGATCATTTAAGTCTGCCCGGTCTTTTGCACCGGGCATTTTTTTAGCTACGAAATAGACAAGCGGGTAGGAAACTGGCCGGGATGCGTTTCGAACGGGCATTCTTATCATCATCGTCACGCTTGCGTGCGAAGTCCATCAACGTAATCCACTAGGGCCACAGGCTTTCGATAAGCGCATTCTGGAACCATCGAGACGCTTTTTTCTTCGCGCTTCACAGAAAGGAGACAAAACATGGAAGCGAATACGAGCGCGCATTTCTATGCCTGGATCGACGACGGCGAACTGCCGCCGGACACGAGCGTTACTGTGTCGCATCGTTCCAGTCAGGTATCCGCGGCGCCGGAATATGTCGCCGAAATTTGCGGACGTTTCGCAAAGACGGAAGAGGAAAAAAATTCCTGCGTGATTCGTGGATATAACTGATGACTTAATGCAAGGTGTTGCGCGCGTGACACGGTTTTTCACGGCGCACATAAAAGCGCATGAAAATGCGCATCGGCGCTATTCATGAAGGAGCTTCATGAAACGCATAATGCCGGTTTAATCGAGCCGGCATGGTGAATTTTGTGTGCGTTGTCAAACGGAAATAATCGTTGATTTGTAAATAGAACCCGCCGCGTGCGGGTTTTTTCATGCACGGCGCATTCTGCAAAGTGTTGGCTTGGTTCGGCAGTCCGCGCCCGGCGATGGCACAATCGCTCGCAAACGCACGCAATCAGGAGCAGAAGTGGCGAATCTGGATCTGGACAATCCGTTTCTCGAAGCGCTCGGCGCGACCTTCACCGAATGGCGCGCGGGCTATGCCGAATTCACGATGCCGATCCAGGCGGGGCATCTGAACCGGCAGCGCATCCTTCAGGGCGGCGCGATCGCCACGTTGCTCGACGCGGCGTGCGGTTACGCGGGCCTTTTCACGACGGACGACGTGCCCGTGCACGGCTTCACGCTCTCGCTGACCGTGAACTATCTCGATCGCGGTATCGGCGACAAGGTCGTCGCGAAAGGCTTCCTCGAGCGGCAGGGACGCTCCGTGTACTTCGCGCGCGGCGAGGCGTGGGTCGACGATCGCGTGATGATCGCGAGCGCGCAAGGCACGTTCAAATACGCCCGCTGATTCCGGCACGTCCGCCGATGGCCACGCGAAATCTCCTCCGACGCCTCGATCTCACGACGCTGCAGCTCTTTCTCGCGGTGTTCGAGGAGGGCACGCTCACGCGCGCGGCCGAGCGCGAGGCGATCGCGGTGTCGGCGGCGAGCAAGCGGCTGCTCGAACTGGAGCAGGCCGTGGGCGCCGTGCTGTTCGAGCGCAAGGCGCGCGGCATGCAACTGACGCCTGCGGGCGAAACGCTGCTTCATCACGCGCGACGTGTGTTGCGCGATGTCGAGAACATCGGCATCGAACTCGCCGAACATGCGAGCGGCGTGCGCGGCTATGTGCGGATGATGGCGAACCTGTCCGCGATCGTGGAATTCCTGCCGGAGGATTTGCGCGCGTTTTCGTCCGTGCACGACCAGATCAAGATCGATCTCGAAGAGCGGCCGAGCGGCGGCATCGTGGAAGGCGTGGCGGACAGTCTCGTCGATCTCGGTATCTGTTCCGGCGATGCCGACACGCGCGGACTTGAGAGCGCGCATTACCGGCATGATCGGCTGGCGCTCGTCATGCCTGGCGATCATCCGCTGGCGCAGCGCGACAGCGTCGCGTTTGCGGAGACGCTGGATTTCGATCACATCGGGCTGCATTCGGCGAGCTCCATCAACATGCGCACGCATCTCGCGGCGCGGCAGGCGGGGCGTGCGTTGCGGCTGCGCATCCATGTGCCCGGGTTCGATGCCGTGTGCCGCATGGTGCAGGCCGGCATGGGCGTCGGCGTGCTGCCGTTGCAGGTGTTCGAGGCGATGGGTCGTCAGCTCGGGCTTGCGGCCGTGCCGCTCGATGACGAATGGGCTGCGCGTAGTCTTGTGATCGTCGTGCGGGATTCGGACGCGCTCTCGCCTGTTAGTCGGTTGCTGTTTGAGCATTTGCGAACCGTCGAAGCTCGGGAATAGGGCTTGTTGTTGGCGCATTTGCTCGTTGTTTTTCGCTGGATCCCGGGTTCGTGTCGGTTTATTAGCACTGCCCCTGTGCGGGGCGGCAGTCACTTTCTTTGCTGCTGCAAAGAAAGTAACCAAAGAAAGCAGCTCGTTCAGGCTCGCGGTCACACGCAGTTTGGCCATGCTTGCCAGCCCGCGGTGGCCCTCGCCTAAGTGTCGCCCCCAAAGGCCCAATCGGGCTTGGCTCGCGCACGGTCTGTCGAGCTAGTTGTTTGAGCGCGCTGGTTCAGCACGAAAGAGCTTCGGCACAGCGCTACGCGCTGCCGTTGGGTATGCAAGGGAAACAATCGGTGTACGCAGCGCATTGAGATAACTGCGTTAGCAAAGAAGCCCGCACCGACCCGATTGACCGGTCGGCCGCGAAGCGGGCCGGAGCTATTTGGTGCTGAACCAGCGCGCTGAAACGTCTCGGGCGGCAGACCGTGCGCGAGCCAAGCCCGGTAAGTCCTTCGAGGGCGACACTTAGGCGAGTACCGCCTGCGGCTGGCAAGCATAGCCAACGTGCGTGTGACCGCGGGCGGTGAGAAGCTG
>JFHF01000040.1 GCA_000648925.1 Caballeronia jiangsuensis | reverse complement strand
GCGCGTGCGTGCTTCTTCTTCGATGGTTTCCCTCGCATACCCATCGGCAGCGCGCAGCGCTGTGCCGAAGCTATTTGGTGCTGAACCAGCGCGCCAGAACATTTGGAGCGGCAGACCGTGCGCGATCCAAGCCCGAGTGGGCCTTTGAGGGCGACACTTAGGCGAGTGCCATTGGCGGCTGGCAAGCATGGCCAAACTGCGTGTGACCGCGGGCGGTGAGAAGCTGTTTCTTTGGTTACTTTCTTTGCAGCAGCAAAGAAAGTGACTGCCGCCCCGCACAGGGGCAGTGCTAATAGACCGACACGATAACGGGATCCGGCAACAAAACAAGGCCACCCTCACCCGCAGCTAAAATACCCCTTGTGAACAAGAATCCCAAACCCATCGACTTCAGCGCCTCCTCCGAGATCGTCGCGCAACGCCTCATCGGCGCGATCGTGACCGTCGACGGTGTCGGCGGCCGTATCGTCGAAACGGAGGCCTATGACCGCGTGGACCCCGCCTCGCACAGCTTCTCCGGGCCGACGCCGCGCAACGCGGTCATGTTCGGGCCGCCCGCCTACGCCTATGTCTACCGCTCCTACGGCATTCACTGGTGCCTGAACTTCGTGTGCCGCGAGGCCGGCCACGGCGCCGGCGTGCTGATTCGCGCGATCGAGCCGCTCGTCGGCATCGACGTGATGCGCGAGCGTCGTGGACTGGAGCCGATCAGACTCCTATGCTCCGGACCGGGCCGCGCCGCGCAGGCGCTCGGCATCACGCACAGGAACAACGGCATGTCGCTGCTCGAAGCGCCGTTTCATATCGAGCCGCCCGAGGAGGACTTCCCTATCGTGCAAGGCCCGCGCATCGGCATCACCAAGGCGATCGACGTGCCCTGGCGCTTCGGGCTTGCCGGTTCGAAGTTCGTCAGCAAGCCCTTCCCCAAAGCGTGATGCGTCACTCCGTCGGACGCAGCTTCTTCACTTCCTCATCCGATGGCTGCACGCTCGCGCCATCGACATAACGGAACGATGTCATCACGCCCTTGCCGTCCTTCTGTCCCGTCACGCCGACATACGCGCCCATCGTCGATTGATTGTCCTGCTTGCGGTAGGTGATCGGGCCGAACGGCGTATCGACGGGCAAGCCCTTGAATGCGGCGGCGAGCTTGTCGGCATCGGGCGAGCCGGCTTTCTTCAGGCCGTTGGCAATCGACATCATCGCCGTATAGCCGACAACCGAGCCCAGGCGCGGATAGTCGTGATACTTCGCCTCATAGGCGGCGACGAATTTCTTGTTCGCCGGCGTATCGATCGAATACCACGGATAGCCCGTGACGATCCAGCCGACCGGCGCTTCCTTGCCGAGCGGATCGAGGTAATCCGGCTCGCCCGTCAGAAGCGACACGACCGCGCGATCCTTGAAGAGTCCGCGCGTGTTGCCCTCGCGCACGAACTTGCCCAGGTCCGCGCTGAACAGCACGTTGAAGATGGCGTCGGGCTTCGCATCGGCGAGCGCCTGCGTCACCGCGCCCGCATCGACGTTGCCGAGCGGCGTCGCCTGCTCCGCGACGAATTCGACATCCGGTTGCGCCGCCTTCAGCAAGCGCTTGAACGTGGCCGCCGCCGACTGGCCGTACTCGTAGTTCGGATAGACGAGCGCCCAGCGCTTCTTTTTGAGCTTCGCGGCCTCGGGAACGAGCATCGCGACCTGCATGTATGTCGATGGGCGCAGACGGTACGTGTACTTGTTGCCGTCCTGCCAGACGATCTTGTCGGTGAGCGGCTCGGCAGCCAGGAAGAAGATGCGCCTTTGCTTCGCATAGTCCGCAAGCGCCAGGCCCGTATTCGACAGATAGCCGCCGAACAACAGCTTCACCTGCTCGCGTGCGACGAGTTCCTGCGCGACGCGAACCGTATCGCCGGGATTGCCGTTGTCGTCGCGCGAGACGACTTCGAGCTTGTTGCCATCGATGCCGCCCGCCGCGTTGATCTCGTCGAGCGCTAGATTCCAGCCGTTCTTGTACGGCAGAAGAAATGCAGGCTGTGCCTTATAGCTATTGATCTCGCCGATCTTGATGGTATCGGCGTGCGCGGCGAATGCGAGACTCGCCGCAATGGCGGCGATGGTAAAGCGCAGTGACGTCATCGGGTTCTGTCCTCTCTGTTTGGATTCGATTCGTTCATACGCCAAGGAATTCGCGGCGCGCGGCATCGTCGCGTGCGAATGCGTTCATCGCGCCTTCATGGCGTATCTGGCCTTTCTCCAGCACATACACGCGGTCGCTGACGAGTTCCGCGAAGTGCAGGTTCTGTTCCGACAAAAGAATCGCGAGTCCTTCGCGCTTCAGTTCGAGAATCATATCGGCCATCTGTTCGACGATCACGGGCGCGACACCTTCCGATGGCTCGTCGAGCAGCACGAGGCGCGGATTGCCCATCAATGTGCGCGATACGGTGAGCATCTGCTGCTCGCCGCCGCTCATGCGGCTCGCGCGGCGCTCGCGCATTTCGCCGAGATTCGGGAACACGCGAAAGAGCTTGTCGGGCGTCCATAGCGGCGCGTTCTCGCGCGGCGGTTGTCGGCCCGTGTCGAGATTCTCCATCACGGTGAGATCGCCGAATACGCGGCGATCTTCCGGCACGTAACCCAAACCCCTGCGCGCGATGCGATACGGCGCCATGCCCGCGATGTTCTCGCCCATGAACGACACTGTGCCCGATGTACGCGGCAAGAGTCCCATCACCGCTTTCATCGTCGTGGATTTACCCGCGCCGTTGCGGCCCATCAATGCGACCACTTCGCCGCGACCCACTTCGAAGCCGACGTCGAACAGGATCTGCGCGCGGCCATAGAACGCATTCAGCGCTTCGACTTTCAGAAGCGTCATGTCGATGCTCCCGCGCGCGGCGCGAACGATGCGCCCGTGCCGAGATAGACCTCGCGCACACGCGCATCGTTGCGGATGGCTTCGGCGTCGCCCTGTGCGATAAGGCGGCCACGCGCTAGCACGATGAGCTTGTCCGCATACGAGAACACCACGTCCATGCTGTGCTCCGTGAACAGCACGCCGATGTCGCGCTCTTTCGCGAGACGCGCGGTGAGCGCCATCAGTTCATTGCGTTCCTGTGGCGCCATGCCCGCGGTCGGTTCGTCCATCAACAAAAGCTTTGGATGATTCGCCAGCGCGATAGCCAGTTCGACACGCTTCACGTCGCCGTATGCGAGGACCGCGCAACTGCGCCGCGCATGCGCCGTCATGCCGACGAGATCGAGCAAGGCCATCGCTTCATCTTCCATGAAAGACGCGGCGCGCCCGAAAAGACTGTAGATGCGTCGTTCGCGCGAGAGCAACGCCATCTGCACGTTCTCGAGCACGGTCATCGAATTGAAGGTGGCGGCGATCTGGAACGTGCGGCCCACGCCCCGACGCCAGATATCGCGTGCACGCATGCACGCGATGTCGTGGCCGTCGAAGCGGATCGCGCCCGCGCCCGGTTTGAGCTGGCCGTTGATCATGTTGAAGCACGTCGATTTGCCCGCGCCGTTCGGGCCGATCAGCGCGAGCAACTGCCCTCGTTCGAGATCGAACGACACGTCGTCGACGGCCTGCACACCATCGAACGACTTCGACAGATGCGCGATCGAAAGCAGCGTCATTGCGCCTCCCGGAAGAAGCGATCGCGCACGAAGCCCGCGATGCCTTGCGGAAACGCGATGACGAGCACGAGGATCGCGGCGCCGAGCAGCGCCTGCCAGTAGTCGGTCTGACGCGCGACGGTATCCTGCAGCCACGTGAACACGCTCGCGCCGACGATAGGCCCGGCGAGCGTCTGGATGCCGCCTAGCAGGACCATCACGAGGCCATCGACGGAACGGCCCACGCTGATCGCTTCAGGCGATATGTTGCCCTTCGAGAACGCATACAGCGAGCCCGCGAGTCCGCATACGAGCGCGGCGACGACGAACGCGGCCCATTGCACGCGTGCGACATCGATGCCGATCGCTTCGGCGCGCAAGGGCGAATCGCGACCCGCGCGCATCGCGAGGCCGAGCGGCGAGAAGATCATGCGACGCAGCAGCCATATGCCGATCACCGCGAACACGAGCGTGAGGTAGTAGAACGCGACAGGCGATGCAAGCCACGGCGACGGCCAGATGCCCAATATGCCGTTGCTGCCGCCCGTCACGGCATCCCATTGAAAGACGACGGACCAGACGATCTGCGCGAACGCGAGCGTGAGCATCGCCAGATAGACGCCCGACAGCCGCACGCAGAACCAGCCGAACACGATCGCGCCGATGCCCGCGATGAGCGGACCGAGCACGAGCGCGGCTTCCATCGGCAGCGCAAATACCTTGAGGAACAACGCCGCGCCGTATGCGCCGAGCCCGAAGTAAGCCGCGTGGCCGAACGAATGCATGCCGCCCGGTCCCATGATGAAGTGCAGGCTTGCCGCGAACAGCACCGCGATCATGATCTCGACGAACAGCACCGGCATGTACGGGAACGCATCGGCGGCGAGCGGCGCGAGTGCAAGCGCGATTCCCGCGACCGCCGCGGCGATCTTCATGTTGCGCGTGGCGGGACGCAAGGGCCGGTCGGCGGGCGCGGCGGAACGTGCGATCGTCTGTGCACGGCCGAAGAGTCCCCACGGACGCAGCACGAGCACGACGGCCATCACGACGAACTCCGCGACGAGCGTGAACTTCGACAAGGAAAAGTCGATGCCCGCGATCGACACATGCCCGATGCCGATGCACATCGCCTTGATCTCGGCGATCAACAGCGCAGCGACGAACGCGCCCGGAATCGAACCCATGCCACCAACCACGACGACAACGAACGCATTGCCGATGGTGTCGATATCCAGCGACAGATTCGCAGACATGCGCGGCACCTGAAGCGCGCCGCCGAGTCCCGCGAGCAATGCGCCCACGAAGAACACGCCGGTGAAGAGCCACGCCTGATTGACGCCGAGCGCGCCGAGCATTTCGCGATCGGCGCTCGCCGCGCGCACGAGCGTGCCCCAGCGCGTGCGCGTGAGCGCATACCAGAGCGCGAGCAGCACGAGCGGCCCGATGACGATCAACGCGAGATCGTAAGCGGGCAGCGCATGGCCGAGCATCTGCACGGCGCCTTCCAGATGCGGCGCGCGCGGGCCGAACAGATCCTCCGGTCCCCACACATAGAGCGCGGCATCGCGAATGATCAGGACCAGCGCGAACGTCGCCAGCAGATGAAACAGCTCGGGCGCGCGATAGATGCGCCTCAGCACGCTCACTTCGATCGCCGCGCCGATTGCGCCGACGACGAGCGCCGCGCCGATCATCGACGCCCAGAAGCCCGCGACGCTATCGGCGAAGCGGCTCGTGAGGCTATACGCGACATACACGCCGAGCATATAGAGCGAGCCGTGCGCGAAGTTGACGATGCGCGTGACGCCGAAGATCAGCGACAGACCCGACGCGACGAGAAAGAGCGCGCAGGCGTCGGCGAGGCCGTTGACGAGTTGGACGAGCAGGTTGGCGAGCATCGGGCTCAGTGAACGTATCGGCTGAAAGAGCCGACATTATCGATGAATTGAGCAACATGCTCCCTGCCCGACGAAATGAATATGGCACGCGGTCACTGGAAAAAACGTATTGACGGCGTTTATGTCTCGTATATGCTCATTGAAGGGCAATTGTCGGTATCCGCAATCGCTCTGCCAATCCACTCGCCAAACGAGTCTTATCGTGAGAGTCCAAAGCCCTCTGGCACGTCGGAGCCGCGGCTCCTGCGCCGATCGCTGCGGCAAGCTTCCCGATCGCCGCTTCCATTCGGTTCTGACCGTCCTCTCGCGCCGCTGCGTGCGGCGTCGCAACGCCATTTCCGCGCGCGCGTTCATCGCCGTGCATTGCGTCGGCGCGGCTTCATTGCTGCCGTAGCGCCTCTTCCGTTTTCCCTTTCCTGACTTACTGGTCCGCGCGCGTGCGTCCGCACGCGTGAATGCGCGCGCCTTCCTTGCTTGCGCCTTTGCGATGCATCGCGACGGCCGTGGAAGCATGCGCGCCTTCAAAACACGAGAACGAAAATGGAACGCATCGACGAATTCCTTCGCAAACATCACATCACCGAAGTTGAAGCGATCATTCCCGACATGGCGGGCACCGCACGCGGCAAGATCATTCCGCGCAGCAAGTTCGAGTCGGGCGAATCGATGCGCCTGCCGCAAGCCGTGATGATCCAGACGGTCACGGGCGACTATCCCGTCGATGGCAGCTTCACCGGCGTCACCGATCCCGACATGGTCTGCGTGCCCGATCCCGCGACGATCCGCCTGATTCCGTGGGCCACCGATCCCACGGCGCAAGTCATCCACGACTGCGTGCATTTCGACGGCACGCCCGTCGCGATTTCGCCGCGGCGCGTGTTGCGGCAAGTGCTGCAGAAATTCGCCGCGAAGGGCTGGCGTCCTGTCGTCGGGCCCGAGCTGGAGTTCTTTCTCGTCGATATGAATCGCGATCCCGATCTGCCTTTGCAGCCGCCCGTCGGCAGAACCGGACGCGCGGAAACGGGACGACAGGCGTATTCGATCGATGCAGTGAACGAGTTCGATCCGCTCTTCGAAGACATCTACGAGTATTGCGAGGTGCAGGAACTCGAAGTGGATACGCTGATTCACGAAGTCGGCGCGGCGCAGATGGAAATCAACTTCATGCACGGCGACGCGCTCAATCTCGCGGACCGCGTGTTTCTCTTCAAGCGCACGGTGCGCGAGGCGGCGCTGCGCCACAAGATGTACGCGACCTTCATGGCGAAGCCGATGGAGAACGAGCCGGGCTCGGCGATGCACGTTCATCAGAGCGTCATCGATGAAGAGACCGGCCGCAATCTCTTCACGAATCGCGACGGCGAACCTACGGGCCTCTTCCATAGCTACATTGCTGGCCTTCAGAAGTATACGCCCGCGTTGATGCCGATCTTCGCGCCGTACATCAATTCTTATCGCAGGCTATCGCGCTTCATGGCCGCGCCGATCAACGTGCAATGGGGCTATGACAACCGCACCGTGGGCTTTCGCGTGCCGCACGCATCGCCGCAGGCTCGGCGCATCGAGAATCGCATACCGGGCGTGGACTGCAATCCCTATCTCGCGATCGCGGCGACACTGGCCGCGGGTTATCTCGGCATGACGCAGCATCTGGAACCGACCGAGCCGCTCGCGAGCGATGGCTATCGCCAGCCTTATCAGTTGCCGCGCAATCTCGATGAAGGTCTCACGCTGATGGGTGCGTGCGAGCCGCTCGCCGACATGTTCGGCGAGAAGTTCGTGCGCGCCTATCTCGCGCTGAAGGAAACCGAATACGAGGCGTTCTTCCGCGTGATCAGCTCGTGGGAACGCAAGCATCTTCTGCTGCACGTTTGAAAGGAGACGACAACATGAACGATCGAATCGATTCGACGGCGCATTACCGCGCGCTCGATGCCGCGCATCATCTGCACCCTTTCTCCGATATGGGCGCGCTCAATCGCGCGGGCAGCCGCGTGATCGTGAAGGCCGAGGGCGTTTATCTCCAGGACTCGGAGGGCAATCGCATCATCGATGGCATGGCGGGATTGTGGTGCGTGAACGTCGGTTATGGCCGCCGTGAACTCGCCGATGCCGCGTTGAAGCAGATGCACGAACTGCCCTTCTACAACACGTTCTTCAAGACGACGCATCCGCCGGTGATCGAGTTGTCAGCGCTGCTCGCGGAGATCGCGCCCGCGAAGTTCAATCGCTTCCTCTATTGCAACAGCGGCTCGGAAGCCAACGATACGGCGCTGCGCGCGGTGCATCGTTATTGGGCCGCGCAAGGCCGGCCGGCGAAGCGCTATGTCATCGCCCGAACGAATGCGTATCACGGCTCGACCATCGCGGGCGCAACGCTCGGCGGCATGAGCTACATGCACGAGCAGATGCCATCGAAGATGGAGCATGTCGTGCATATCGATCAGCCTTACTGGTTCGGCGAAGGCGGCGCGATGGATGCAGAAGCATTCGGGCTCGCACGTGCGCGTCAGCTCGAAGAAAAGATCGTCGAGCTGGGCGCTGAAAACGTCGCGGCGTTCATCGGCGAGCCGTTCCAGGGCGCGGGTGGCGTCATCTTTCCGCCATCGAGTTATTGGCCGGAAATTGAACGCATCTGCCGCAAGCATGATGTGCTGCTCATCGCCGATGAAGTGATCGGCGGATTCGGGCGTACCGGCGAATGGTTCGCGCACGAGCACTTCGGCTTCGAGCCCGATGTCATCACGATGGCCAAAGGTCTGACAAGCGGCTATGTGCCGATGGGCGCGGTCGCGCTGTCGGATCGCATCGCGGATGCGATCGTGAATAGCGGCGAGTTCAATCACGGATTCACGTACTCGGGGCATCCGGTAGCGGCCGCGGTTGCGGTGGCCAATCTGAAGCTGCTGAGGGATGAAGGCATCGTCGCGCGCGTGAAGCAGGACGCAGGGCCCTATTTCCAGAAGCGTTTGCGCGATGCGCTGGGCGATCAGCCGATCGTCGGCGAGATTGCGGGCGCGGGGCTCGTCGCGGGCATTCAGCTTGCCGAAGATCGCGCGACGAGGAAGCGCTTCCCGAACGGCGACGATATCGGCACGATATGCCGCGACTTTTGTTTCTCGGGCAATCTCGTGATGCGCGCGAGTCACGATCGCATGTTGTTATCGCCGCCGCTCGTCGTCACGCATGACGAGATAGACGAGATCGTCGACAAGGCCAAAGCGGCCATCGACGCGACCGCGCATCAGATCAGGAACGCCGCTTAGCGAAGTATTCCGCCGCCATGTGCCTGAAGGCCGTGACGGCGGGATTGTCCTGATCGGAACGCCATGCCATGCTCATTTCGGCCTGCACGGTATTGCCGGCGATATCCCGGAACTCGACATTGTCGTAATGAAATCGCCGCGATGACGCCGGCAGGATCGAAACGCCGAGTCCCGCGCGAACGAGCGAGAGAATGGTCGGCGTCTGATCGATGTATTGCGTGAAGTGCGGCTTCACTTCATCGGCGACGAGCATGCTGACGATGCGATCGTGGAAGTATTTGCCGTGCGTCGGCGAGTGCATGATGAACGCCTGCTCGTGCAACTGCGCAAGTTCGATTCGATCGAAGCGGCACAGCGCGTGTCCTGCCGGGAGCGCGACGATCATCGGTTCGCGATCGACGAGAAGGAACTCCACTTTCTGCCGCGACGGCAGCGGCCGCATGAAGCCGAGATCGATAGCATTTGCCTCGAAAGCTTCGATCTGCGCGACGGAAATCATTTCGAGCAGAACGACATCGATATCCGGCAAATCGCGCTTCGCCGCGACGAGCAATTCGGGTATCAGCTCATAACCCGCGGCGCCCGTGAAGCCGATGCGCACGCGCCCGGTCTTGCCCTTGTTCGCGCGCCGCACCGTGCTTTCGGCCTGCTCGGCCAGATTGAGCAGGCGCGCCGCATCCGCGAGAAACACGCGCCCTTCGGTGGTCAGCCTGACCGTGCGGCCGACGCGCTCGAACAGCTTCACGCCCAGATTCTCTTCGAGCAGATGAATCTGTCTGGAAAGCGGCGGCTGCGTCATGTTGAGCAAAGCGGCCGCGCGCCTGAAGTTCAGCTCCGTCGCGGCCGCAACGAAGCAACGCACTTGTCCGAGATCGAGCATTCGTAATCGACGTTGAAGTGATAGCCGATCATTATATGTTCGCCCCGGACGGATTCATGCGCGTGTATCAGGTCGTGAGGCTGCCTTCCGGACGCTGACCCGCGAGACCCTGCGCGAGACTCGCAAGCACCATCTCGCCCATCGCCGTACGCGATTCCACTGTCGCGCTCGCGCGATGCGCCTGCAGCACGACGCGATCCATATCGAACAATTCGGCCGGCACGTTCGGTTCATCGACGAACACATCGAGTCCCGCGCCCGCGATTGCGCCACGCGACAGCGCTTCGACGAGATCGCTTTCCACCACGAGCTTGCCCCGCGCGATGTTGATGAGATAACCGTCCTTGCCCAATGCATCGAGCACGGCGGCGTTCACGATGCCTTTGGCCTTATCGGCTGCGGCGGCGAGCACGAGAATGTCGCTTTCGCGCGCGAGCGACAGCAGATCCGGCACGAAGCGATAATCGACATCGTCCATCTGGCGCATATCGGTATAAGCAATCGGGCAGTTGAATGCGGCTGCGCGCTGCGCGATCGCGCGGCCCACCTTGCCGAGACCCACGATCCCCGCACGCTTGCCGCTGAAACGCCGCGATAGCGGAATCGCGCTCGGGCTCGGGTTCTTTACCCATTTGCCCGTCTTCACGAAATCGTTGCCGGGGCAAATCTCGCGCAGCGCGGTCAGGATCAAACCGATCGCGAGATCGGCGACATCCTCGGTCAACGCGCCGAACGTGCCCGTCACCGGCAAGCCGCGCGAGCGTGCGAATTCGAGATCGACGGCATCGGTGCCGACGCCGTTCACCGCGATCACCTGCAACGCGGGCAGGCGCTCGATAAGATCGTTCGAGATGCCCGTATGCCCGCCGGTGATCACGCCGCGAATCGATGCGCCGTGCTCACGGATATACGCGTCCTTATCCTCTTGCTCGAAGAGGCGATGCATCGTGTAGAGCGCATCCAGCTTGTCGTTGATGGCGGGTACGAGGATCGGGTTCAGTTGCAGAATGCTCGGCTTCAATTCGCGTGCTCCGTGGTGTTCGTTTCCGATGTGGAGCGGATGATGTCTGCTTTTGCCGGGGACGTCCAATCCCAAAAGGCTATCAATTGATCCACGAATCGATCGATTCAATCCGGGAATCAGGTAATAGCAATAAAAGATTGGACGCTATTGCGCACCCTCTCCACAATTCGAAGCATCAGAAGGCATATCGACAATAAAGCCTTGAAAATGAAATCGGAGACAACAGCGTGAGCCTGCGCCCTACCCGCATTGCATCGATTCGCCTCCTTCAAGTCGCAGCGCAAGCAGGAAGGGAGGCATCGCGATGAATAACGCCGACGGCATCATTGCTCCTTCGAAGGCCGAACCCGTCGCGGAGAAACGCACGAAGCACCGCTGGGTCGTGATGGGACTGATCTTCTGCATCTGGGCGATCGCGTGTGCGGATCGCGCCAACTTCGGCATCGCGTTGCCGTATCTGAAGAAGGAATATCACATCACCAACACGCAGGCCGGTCTGATCGTGAGCCTGTTCTCGTTCGCATACGGCTTCGTGCAGATTCCCGTCGGACTGCTGTATAAGCGGCTCAGCGACAGGACCACCGGCTTGCTGTTCTCGGTCTTCATGATCCTCACTTCCGTGTTCACCGGATTGATGGGCACTACGTCGTCGGTCATTCTGCTGATGACGTATCGCGTGGGGCTCGGGTTATCGGAAGGGCCGCTCGGCATCGGTTGCACGAACGTCATCAATCGCTGGTTTCCCGCGAAGGAAAAAGGCACGGCCACGGGTTTGTGGATCGCGGCATCGAAACTCGGACCGCTGATCGTGCCTTCGGTATGCATCATCGTGATTCAGTTGTGGGGATGGCGCGAGATCTTCTATGTGTTCGCGGTGCCGGGCATTCTGCTCGCCGTGGTGTGGATGTTCTTCGTCACCAATTCGCCGGGCGAGAACCGCTTTTGCTCGCCCGCCGAACGCCGTTATATCGCCGATGAAACGACTATCGGCGGCAACGACGGCAAGTCGCTGTCCCGCGCGCGCATGACGCCGATGCCCCGGCTCGACGCGATCAATCGCACGAAGCGCGTGCCGCAACTCGAAACGATTCGCCAGGTGTTCGGCTCGTGGAATATCTTCGGCATCGCGCTCGGTTATGGCTGCATGATCGGCATCAGCAATATCTTCATCTCGTGGATTCCCACTTATCTCGTCACGGTGAAGGGCTTTGCTTCGGTGAAGATGGGCTTTCTCGCGTCGGCGCCGTTCATCGGCGCGGTGACGGGCAACATGCTCGGCGGCATCATCTCGGACCGCCTGCTCGGCGGCCGCCGCAAGCCGATGATGATGCTCGGCGCGCTCGGCACGATGATCATGACCTTCCTGCTCATCGATGCGCCCGACAGCGTCGCGTACCTCGGCGCAGCGCTGATGCTGGCGGGCCTCATGCTCGGCATCGGCTTCGCGGGTTACTCCGCGTACCCGATGGGCCTCGCGACCAAAGCCACGTATCCGACAGCGTTCGGCATCGTCAACTCGCTGGGGCAGATCGGCGGTGCATGCGCGCCGCTGGCGGTCGGCATGTTGCTCGACAGCTATAGCTGGACCGCGGTGTTCCTGTACATGGTCGGAACGGCGGCGCTGTGCCTGTTGTTGCTCTTCAGCGTGGTCGAGCCGATAGCCGATGAGACCCGCACGGCGAAGTCGAAATAAGCCTGTGAATCGCGCCGCCCGATGCGGCGCGTTGCCTTTTCAGCGAACGCAAAATTCATCGTTTCACGAAAGCCTCTCCTCATTCGCGCGCGACCCCGGCATAGTGACGGCTTCATCGAACCGGGAGGTCAGCGTGACCAGACTAAACGAAGCCGTACAGTCGGCACAACAGATCGAGGCCGTGCTGAAGGCATGGGCCGAAGCCGCGGCAACGAAAGACGCGCGCAACATGAGGCGTTTCTACGCGGATGACGTCGTCGTGTTCGATATCTTTCCGCCTCTCGCGCACCAAGGCGCCGACGGACATTGCGCCGTGTGGCAAGGCTGGTTCGACAAGCTCGACGGACCGATTTCATTCGAGATTCAGAACGCCGTCATGCAGGTGAACGGCGATCTCGGCACGGTGTTCTGCGTCACCCGTATCAATACCGGGCAAGCGCATGATCTCGTCAGAACTACGCTGGTCATGTCGAAGATCGACGAAGACTGGCTGATCTGTCACGTACATACTTCGGTGCCGCTTCCCGTGGAACTGGTGCCTTCGGTCACGCACTGAAGCCACGCTGCGTGCGACCGCCCCTTCAAAGCCCGCTCTCGACCATATCGAGCAGACGTCCGGCAAGCGGCTCGATCTGCGTGTGCGTCAATGCCTGCAACGGGCCTTCGATCACGAGCAGCGCGAAGCCATGCACGGCGCTCCACGCGAGATATTCCGCTTCGGGCCTGCGCTCGGCTTCGAGCGCACCCGCGTCCACCATCTCGTCCAGCGCGCGGCTCAGCAGTTGAAACGGATCGAGTCCGCTCGGTCCCGCGCCATACGACTCTTCATGTTCGGCCCATTCGGCCTGCGGCGCAGTGAAGGCCGTGCGGAACAGCCCCGTCTCCGTCTGCGCAAAGCGCAAATAGCCCGCTCCAATCGCCCGTAATCCCGCACGCGCTGCATCCGCACGGCGACGCTTTCTGGGGCGCGCCGCCAGTTCCTCTTCCATAGCCTGCGCGACGAACGACAGCGCCGCCGAACGCACCGCCGATAGCAATTCCTGACGGCTCTCGAAATGACGATAGGCCGCATTCGGAACGACGCCCGCGCGACGTGTCGCCTCGCGTAAAACGATTGCATCGGGCCCGCCCTCGCGCGCCAGTTCGATACCCGCATCGATCAGCGCGCGTCGCAAATCCCCATGCCGATAGGTGCTGCGCGGCTTGCCATTTGTCATTTTGATTCGTCGGGCTTTCCATATGTGGACACTGTCCATTATCTCTGCTACTTTTTGTGGACGGTGTACACAACGCAAAAAATAATTCCGTGTCGATGCTTGCCGTTGCTTTGTCACGACGCGGCGGCATCGTGTGCAAAGCGGACCGTCATACGAAGGAGGCAGCCATGACAAACCAGAACGATCGTACGCATGCGAATGAAGATGTCGCGCGTATTCGCGAACTGATCGAAGCGTGGCGGCAGGCCGTGCTCGCGAAAGACGTCGATGCGCTCGTCAGCCATTACGCGCCGGATGTCGTCGTGTTCGATGTCGTGCCGCCCGCGTCCATTCGAGGCGTCGAGCACTATCGCGAGAACTGGCGTCGCTGGTTCGACAGCATGAAGGGTTCGCTCGCGTTCGAGATGCGGGAAGTTGAAGTCGCCGCGAGCGGCGATCTGGCGTATGCGCACACCGTCAATCGCGTCGCCGTGGGCGAGCAGGAAGACATCGTGCGCGCCACCGTGTGCTTCAGGAAGATCGACGGCGACTGGCGTGTCGTACATGAACACGCATCGGTGCCGCTCGTGATGGATATGGACCCTGACGAGAAGTCATAAACCCAAGGAGCAGACATGCAAGTGCAACCCTATTTGTTTTTCGAAGGCCGCTGCGAAGAAGCGATCACGTTCTATCGCGAGAATCTGGGCGCGCAAGTCGTCATGATGATGCGCTACAGCGAAAACCCGGAAGCCGGCAAGGCCGAAACGGCCAGCGGCTGCGGCATTCCGCCGGGATCGGAAAACAAGATCATGCACTCGGCCTTCACCGTCGGCGATTCAATGCTGATGGGTTCCGACGGCATGTGCAGCGGCAAGCCGGAGTTCAAGGGCGTGTCGCTCTCGCTCACGGTCGACGACGAACAGCAGGCCGAAAAATACTTCAACGCGCTCGCCAACGGCGGGCAGGTGCAAATGCCGCTGACGCAAACGTTCTTCGCCAAGCGCTTCGGCATGGTGGCCGACAAGTTCGGCATTTCGTGGATGGTGCTCGGCGGCGTCGAAGGCAAGCCGGCGTGACGGTCCAATACGACCAATAGCCGCCTGGAACGCGTCTTGCGCGCCTTTCATCGCATCAATTCGAAAGGAGCCGCGACATGAGCAATTACGCCGGACGTTCTCAGGAAGACCGCATCGCGCAGCGCAAGGGCAAGCAGCAAACCTCGCAGGAACAGCCGGGCGGGCCTATGGCCGAGCCCGGCACGCAACCCGACAAGGATCACAGCAGCGGCCAGTTGTCAGAAGAAGGCAAGCAGGCGTGGCGCACCGGTTCGGGCATCGATGGCGGCGGAAAAACCTGACACGCATATCGATCTTCGGAAACGTGGAACAATGGCGGGGTGCCATATGCACTAATTGCATCTTGACTGACAGGAGCTTTCGATGAGCGCCCCGCGCAAAAACCATCTTTCAGGCTCGGACATGCCCGCTGACACAGCCGATCGTCCGACCCGCGAGGAAGCCGAAGCCGCCGTGCGTGTTTTGTTGCGCTGGGCCGGCGACGACCCGAAGCGCGAAGGTCTGCTCGATACACCGGGCCGCGTCGTGCGTGCATATGAAGAGTTCTTTGCGGGCTATACGCAAAACCCGCATGAAATTCTCGCGCGCACGTTTTCCGAAGTGCAAGGCTATGACGAGATGATCGTCCTCAAGGACATTCGTTTCGAAAGCTATTGCGAACACCATATGGTGCCAATCATCGGCCGCGCGCATGTCGCCTATCTTCCGAACAAGCGCGTCGTCGGCATTTCGAAGCTCGCGCGTCTCGTCGATGCGTTCGCCAAGCGTCTGCAGATTCAGGAGAAGATGACCGCGCAGATCGCGGATACGCTGAACGAGGTGCTGCAACCGCTCGGCGTCGGCGTCATTCTCGAGGCCGCGCATCAATGCATGTCGACGCGCGGCGTGCACAAGGCGGGTGTCTCGATGGTCACATCGCGCATGCTCGGCTCGTTCCGCGACGATCCATCGACGCGCCGCGAATTTCTTTCCATCGTCAGCGATCAGAACGCGTTCAGCGTGTCGAACACGTAACGGCTATCGCCAGCACGCGCACGCAAAAAGAAAGGGCCTCGTGGCCCTTTCGTCGTTTCATGCGCCGAATCCGTTGCCCGGTGCATCGGGGCCGCTGCCCTCGCGTATCTTGCCCTGCGACACGTTGCTGCCCGGCGGCACGCTATGCGTGAGCCACACATTGCCGCCGATGACCGAACCTTTGCCGATGGTCACGCGGCCAAGAATGGTCGCGCCCGCGTAAATCACGACATCGTCCTCGACGACCGGATGCCGCGCGTTGCCTTTGACGAGCGAGCCATCGCTCATCGAAGGAAAGCTCTTCGCGCCGAGCGTCACCGCCTGATAGACGCGCACATGCTGGCCGATCACCGCGGTCTCGCCGATCACCACGCCCGTGCCGTGATCGATGAAGAAACTCGGCCCGATGGTCGCGCCCGGATGAATGTCGATGCCCGTCAACGAATGCGCGATCTCGTTGATGAAGCGCGCGAGCAGCGGCACGCCGAGCTTGTGCAACGCGTGCGCGAGACGATGATGCGTCATCGCCCAGATGCCGGGATAGCACAGCAGAATCTCGGTGATGTGCTGCGCGGCCGGATCGCCCGTGAAGGCGGCCTGAATATCGCTGACCAGCAACGCGCGAATCTGCGGCAACTGCGAGCCGAATTCACGCGCGATCGCGAAGGCATGCGCGGAAAGCTCGGCATCGCTCGTATCGCGATGCTCGGGCAGGAAACGCAGCGCGCGGCGAATCTGTTCGTGCAGCAGACGCAGGTTGCTTTCGAGCGTCTGGCCGACGTAGTAATCGACGCTTTCGTCGGTCAGATCGGGCGCGCCGTAATGCGTGGGAAAAAGCGCCGAGCGCAAGCCATTGACGATTTTGACGATCGCGTCGCGTGAAGGCAGCTCACGTATGCCGAGCGGATGCCGTGTGCGATGCAGTTCTTCGCGCGACTGGCGCAAGTCCGCGACGATCTGCGCGAGGCCCCACTCGTGAGGCGTGTCGCGTGCGGTGTCGCGGGTTGTTTCGATGGGCGGTACGGTGCCGGGCGTGGGCGTGTTCTGCATGTCGGCCATGAAGCAAGAGAAGCGGCCGCCGCGCTCGTGCACGACGGATGAAACGTCAAGGGTAACCGGTTTTGGAGAAGCCTGCCGCCCGGCGGCTCGCGCGCCGGTGTTCCCGCTGTTTCATCCGGACATCGCTCACACTGTCACGTTGCTTGCGTCGATCCAGCGCACGGCCCAGTCGCGCGCATGCGCGATGGCATCGCCCTCGCTGCGAAATCGCAAGTCCGAAGGGAAGAAGCGGTTCGCGACGAGTTCGCCATCGCTCGATCGCGAGATCACCACATACGGCTGATAGCTGCCATCTCCGGCCCGGGCGGGCGCGCAGTTTAGAAGGTAGCCTCGATGTGAGAAGGCTGCATCGTGTTGCATGAGTCACCTGTGTGAAAGTGCCCTGCTCGTTCGAATCGCATTGCTCTTCTTCGACGGCAACGAGACGCGCCCTCCTGATTGCTCGCATCTCTTTCTGTTGCGCTTTGCCGCCGACAGGTTCCAAATAATACTTGCAGGAAATCGGCTTGGGGTCGAAAAAAAAGCCTGAAATTTTGGGTATCCGATAAGGCGCCCTCCGGCAAGGCTCGCGGTTCCGTCGCCAAATAGCCGGAACGAGTCTTGCGTGCGGGCTTGGTCAATTCAGGTCCAACGGAGCAATGCGATGAGCAACGATGAATCGAACCAGACGCAGCAGACGCAGGACAAGCAGAAGGATCAGATCGCCGATAGCCCGATCAAAACGCCCGCCGCGGAAACGGCTCACGTGAAGATGAGCGACGCGATGAAGGCCGCATCGGGCGGCGAAGCGCATGCGGGCGCGGGCGCGGCCGTGAAAACGGAAACGACGAAGGAAGGCATGCATGTCGGTCCGCAGGGGCTTTATGAAAAGCCGCCGCGTGGCGTCGATGTCGCCAACGACGACGGACCCGACGACACCGTCGATGCCGACGCGAAGAGCATCCACGCAAGGCGCGAAGCCGAGATGCTCGCACGCGAGCCGGACTCGGTCATCAACTCGAATGCGACGCCGGTGAACTTCGTGCCCGAACCGGGCGACGGCCTCGGCGGCTTCGACAGCCGCCCTGGACGCAATGGCGTCCTGCTTGCGCTCGAACGTGGATATCGCCTGATCGATCGCGGCATGGTCGCGCCGACGGTGCCCGAGGTCGAAGACAAGTTCCGCTTCGAAGGCCGCGATCCGCATGGCCATACCTTGCGCGGGCGCAAGCACTATGCGCTCAATCACATGCGGCCTTCGCGGCTCTTCGAACTCGAACGTGGCTAAAAACTTCGTTCATTCTGAAGCAAAGAGCCGCAGGGAATATGCGGCTCTTTACGCTTTCAGTTGCGTTCAGCGTTCCTGCTTTTTGTTTTTCTCTTCATCATCGGATTCGATGCGTGTCACGCCGCCCGTCGCGGGCGGATCGCTCGCGGGAAAAGTGTCTTCGACAGCCTTGTCGAGATCCTCTTCGTCACGTTCCGAATGAGGACGTTGTTCCTTTACGTTGTTCATCGCGCTCTCCTGTGGTCGTTAAGTCGTCAACATGATGGGAAGCAATACGTGTTCCCTGGAGCAGGCACGGCGTATGCGCAGTGTGACGGCCAACGAAGCGCCGCATCGCAGCAAATGCGATCCCGGCCAACAAGACGACCGCCCGGAATCGACAAAGGGGAAAGACCAGATGACGACGATCCACGCCTACGACGCCTGTCAGCCGGAAGCCGACGAAACGGCGCAGCTTCAGACGACGACCCGCCATACCGTCACGCCCGAGCAGCGCTTCACGTCCGCGATCGCGTGTCTCGGCGCGGCCTATGCGCTCTCCTGGGCGGAGTTCGCGCTGACGCTCGCGATCGGCCTTCCCGGCGATGCGTCGAGCCATCCGCTCGCTGCATCGGTCGCTTCACGCGTGCTGGTCGGCCTGTTGTACGTGTGCGTCGCGTCGCGGCTGCAATGGGCGCGCTGGCTCGCCGTCGCGCTCGGTTTCGCTTCGGTCGCGCTCGTCGCGCCCACGCTCGCGCTGCAATGGCACGTGTTTCCGGCGGCCGCATTCGTCAGCGGCGCGGGACTCGTCTGCAAGTTCGCGGCATCGCTCTATCTGCTTTCGCCGATGCCCGCGCGACTCGCCACTCGATAAGCATTCGAAACCACGGCTTTGCAATCCTAGAAGCGGACGCGCCTTTTTCGCGCGTCCGCTCGCTCGCACAATGCAAAGTTCATCAACCGTTGCGAGCCCAATCATGAAAATCGCTGTCATCGGTGCAACCGGCACGGTCGGCCGGGCGGTCGCCGCCGAACTCAAAGCCCGTCACGAAGTCTTCGAAATCGGTGCGACGCGCGGCGCGCATCGCGTCGATCTGCTCGATGTCGCCAGCATCAAGCGGCTCTTCGATGAAATCGGCCGTGTCGATGCGATCGTCGCGGCAGCCGGTCACGTGCATTTCGGCCCGCTGGTGAAGATGACGCCCGAGCAGTTCCGCCTCGGTCTCAACGACAAGCTGATGGGCCAGGTCAATCTCGTGCTCACCGCGCGCGATTATCTGAACGATGGCGGCTCATTCACGCTGACGAGCGGCATCGTCGGCGCGGCGCCGATCCGCGAAGGCGCGAGCGCGGCGGCCGTGAATGGCGCGATCGAAGGCTTCGTGCGTGGCGCGGCGATCGAACTGCCGCGCGGCCTGCGCATCAACGTCGTGAGCCCGACGATGCTCGAGGAAGCCCGCGAAAGCTTCGGTCCGTATTTCCGCGGCTTCGAGGCGGCGAGCGGCGCGCGCGTGGCGCTGGCGTACAGCCGCAGCGTCGAGGGCGCGGAGACCGGACGCATCTACAACGTGCACTGACACTGACAGGCGCGAAGTGTGCATGGAGCACGGCGCATCGATCGCTTATGCTCGGCGCTTCATGACGATCGTGGAGCGATGCGATGCAGTGGACCCGGGACGAGTATCGGCTCAGCACGGACATCGATGAATTCGACTTCGATGTCGTGCACCGCTATCTGAGCGAAGTGGCGTATTGGTCGCCGGGCATCGCGCGCGAGAAGGTCGAGCGCGCCGCGCGTCATTCGCTCGCGTTCGGTCTCTTTCGCGGCAGCGCGCAGATCGGCTATGCGCGCATGATCACCGACACCGCGACCTTCGCCTATCTCGCCGATGTCTTCGTGCTGCCCGAACATCAGGGCGCGGGCCTCGGCAAATGGATGATGCAATGCGTGATGGCGCATTCCGACCTGCAAGGGTTGCGCCGCATGATGCTCGTCACATCCGATGCGCACGGACTCTACGCGCGGCACGGTTTCGCCGCGAGCAGGCATCCCGAGCGCATCATGGAAAAGATCGCGAAGGCCTAGCCGCCCTTCACGCCCTGCGTGTTGACGTAGAGCGAATAAAGCCCGTGGCTCGCCGCCATGAACAGGCGATTCCGATGCCGCCCGCCGAAGCACACGTTCGCGCAGCGCTCCGGCAAATCGATATGACCGATCGCCTCGCCTTGCGCGGTGAACACGCGCACGCCGTCGAGTTCGGCGTCGCCCATGCCCCAGCCGCACCACAGGTTGCCGTGAATGTCGACGCGAAAGCCATCGGGCGTTCCCGCTCCCGCATCGATCAGAGCACGCGGCTCGCCGAGTTTGCGGCCGCCGTCGAGCACGTCGAATGCGTAGATCTTGCGCGGTATCGCACGCGATTCGACCACGTACAGCACCGATTCATCCGGCGAGAACGCGAGGCCGTTCGGGCCGATGAAAGCATCGATCATCATCGTGATTTCGCCGCTCTGGCCATCGACGCGATATACGCACGGCTTGAGTTGCGCTTCGTTCTTCTCGCCTTCGTAGAAGCCGTCGATGCCGAAGGTCGGATCGGTGAACCAGATCGAGCCGTCCGACTTCACGACGACATCGTTCGGCGAATTGAACGGCTTGCCGTCGTAACTGTCCGCGATCACGGTGATGAAGCCGTCGTATTCGGTGCGCGTCACGCGCCGCGCCAGATGCTCGCACGTGACGAGCCGCCCTTCGCGGTCGCGCGTGTTGCCGTTCGCGTTGTTCGACGGCTTGCGAAACACGCCGACCTGACCGCTCTCCTCGTCCCATCGCAGGATGCGGTTGTTCGGGATATCGCTCCAGAGCAGATAGCGGCCGTCGCCAAACCAGACCGGCCCTTCGGACCAGCGCGCGCCCTGATAAAGACATTCCACCGACGCCGATGCGATGCGCAATGCGTTGAAACGCGGGTCCAGCACGCGCACGGCGGGGTCGGGGTAACGGCGCTCGGTGTTCGTCATGCTTTTCTGTCTCCAGGGTTATTGGTCAAGATATCTCTGTAGTGAATAAACTACTTTTATTCGCCACAGAGATAATACGCAGCCTCAATTCGGCCCAAGTTGCCCATCCCGCAATCGCCAGAGCAACAGCGGATTGTCGTCCGCGAGCGCCTGCGGCAAGAGCGCCGCCGGCAGATCCTGATAACACACCGGCCGCAGAAACCGTTCGATGGCCATCGCGCCGACCGACGTCGAGCGGCTGTCGGAGGTCGCCGGATAAGGCCCGCCGTGCACCATCGCGTAAGCAACCTCGACGCCCGTCGGAAAGCCGTTCGCGAGAATCCGCCCGGCCTTGCGTTCAAGCACCGGCAAGAGCCGCCGCGCGAGTTCGACGTCGTCCTTCTCCATCAGGAGCGTCGCGGTCAACTGGCCCTCCAGACTGCGCGCGACGAGAATCATCTCGTCCTCGTCGCCGCACACGACGATCACCGAAGTCGGCCCGAAAATCTCTTCCGCCAGTTGCGGCTTCGCGAGAAATTCCTCCACGCTCACGCGATACAGCGCCGGCAGCGCGCCGCTCGACGCCTCGCTCTTCTCGCCCGTCGCGATGCGCTTCGCGGCCGCATCGCGATGCTCGACGCCGTCCTGGTACGCCGCCGCGATGCCCGCCGTCAGCATCGTCTGCGTGCCCTTCTTTTCGAGCGCCGTAGCGGCGTTGTCGATGAAGTCATCGAGATCCGAATCCGCGAGGCCGATCACGAGGCCCGGATTCGTGCAGAACTGGCCGACGCCCAGCGTGACCGAATCGATATACGCCGCCGCCAGCGTGTCGCCGCGCGCCGCCAGCGCGCCCGGCAGCGCGAACACCGGATTGATGCTGCTCATCTCGGCGAAAACCGGAATCGGCACGGGCCGCTTCGCCGCGATATCGACGAGCGCCAGCCCGCCGCGCCGCGAGCCGGTGAAGCCGACCGCCTGAATCGCCGGATGCGCGACGAGCGCCTCGCCGATCGCATTGCCCGCGCCGACGACGAGCGAAAACGTGCCCTCGGGCAAGCCGCTGTCCGCGACCGCCTTCTGCACCGCGCGTCCGACGAGCTCGGAAGTGCCCAGATGCGCCGGATGCGATTTCACGACGACGGGACACCCCGCCGCGAACGCCGACGCGGCGTCGCCGCCCGCCACCGAAAACGCCAGCGGAAAGTTGCTCGCGCCGAACACCGCGACCGGCCCGACCGGAATCTTTTGCAAACGCAGATCGGAACGCGGCAGCGGCTTTCTGTCCGGCTGCGCGGAATCGAGCGTGGCTGCGAGCCATCGGCCCTCGCGCACGAGCGACGCGAACAGGCGCAATTGCCCGACCGTGCGGGCGCGCTCGCCTTCGAGCCGCGCCTTCGGCAGCGCGGATTCGGCCATCGCGCGCTCGATCAGCGTGTCGCCGAGCGCGATGATGTTGTCCGCGATCGCTTCGAGAAACTGCGCGCGCGTTTCGAGCGGCGCGTGGCGATAGTCGTCGAAAGCGGCTTCGGCTAGCTCGCACGCGCGCGCGACTTCCGCCGCGCCGCCGCCGCCGAACGCGGGCTCGAGATCGGCATTGCGCGCGGGGTCGAACGCGCGGAGCGTGGCGTCGGTGCCCCGCACGGCCGATGCGCCGATCAGCATCTCTCCGGTGATCTTCATGTCAGCTCCTCATCTCTGTTGGCGGTGGGCGGCAGACGCGTCGCGCGGCCGCCCGCTAAAGCGAGTGACCCGCGGCCCGCGCAAGCGTTCCGCGCGAGGCATTGAAAACCGGTCCGTCCGGCGACGCAGAAACTATAGGCGCGACCAACCACATATCAAAGATTGCGCTTCAGGACTTCGGCACCGGCGTCGCGTGCTTTTTGAACGTGATGTGCGCGATGCGCCGCACCAGAAGCGCCGCCACGAGCGCGGCGACGGCCGTCAGCATCACGCCGATGTGAATCGACTGCACGAGCGCGTCGCGGGCGGCGTCGAGGAGCGCGGGCGCATCGAGGCCGGCGGCGCTCAGTCCGGCGAGGATGCGCTCGCGCAACGCCTCGTCGACGAGAATGCGCGGATCGGCGAGGCGCGGCAGCCATTGCTCCGACGCCGACGCGCCCAGCACGCTGACCGTGCGCTCCACGACGCTCGCGTAGTGATGCGCGACGATCGTCCCGACGATGCTCGTGCCCATCATCCCGCCGACCATGCGCGTCGATTGCAGCAGCGCCGTCGTGATGCCGAAGCGCTCGCGGCCCGCGATCTCCTGCCCGAAGATGTTCATGTTGTTCAGGATGAAGCCCAGGCCGATGCCGGTCGCGGCCATCGGCAGCTCGATCCACAGATGCGGCGTCGATTCGCGCGCGAACGCCAGCGCGACCGACGCGAACAGCAGCAGCGTGAAACCGATCGAGAGAATATTCACCGGCTTGCGCATATGAATGACGATGCGCGTATTGATGAAGCTGCCGAGCGCGATGCACGCGGCGATCGGCGTCGCGAGCAGACCCGCGACTTGCGGCGAAAGGCCGAAGCCGCCTTGCAGCAGGAGCGGCGCGAAGAAGATCAGCGAGAACATCACGAAGCCCGCCAGGAACGACAGCGTGAACAGCGTGTTGAGTTGCGCGTCGCGAAAGATGTCGAGCGGGATGATCGGGTGCGTCGCGCGCCGCTCGCAGATCAGGAGCGCGACGGCGCACACCGCCACGCCGGCGCCGAGCGCGATATTGGCCGTCGTGAGGCCGTCCTTCGGCAACGCCTCGATCAACGCCTGAAAGCCGCCGAGCACCAGCGCGACGAGCGCCGCGCCCGTCCAGTCGATCTTCACGTCGCCCGCGCGCGGCCGGTGCAGGTTCGGCAGATGCGCCCAGATGAAGTACAGCGCCGCCGCGCCGACCGGCAGATTCACGAGAAAGGTCGAGCGCCAGCCCCAGTGCTGGCTCATCCAGCCGCCGAGCGACGGCCCCGCCGCCGTGCCGATGCCATAGGCCGCCGCGAGCACCACCTGCCAGCGCACGCGGGTGCGCGGATCGGGGAACAGATCGGGAATCGACGCGAACGCGGTGCCGACCATCATCCCGCCGCCGATGCCTTGCAGCCCGCGCGCGAGCACGAGGAACAGCATGCTGGGCGCGAGGCCGCACAGCACCGACGCAATCGTGAACGTGATCACCGCCGCGAGCACGAAGCGCTTGCGCCCGAAATAATCGCCGAGCCGCCCGAACACCGGCACCGTGACGACCGACGCGAGCAGATACGCGCTCGCGATCCACGCGTAGAACTCGAAGCCGTGCAGTTCCGCGACGATCGACGGCAGCGCCGTGCTGACCACCGTCTGATCGAGTGCGACGAGCATGTTGACGAGGCCGATGCCAAGCATCGCGTAGAGCGCGGTTCTGAACGGTAAGGCGGATGGCGTTTGAGTCACGGTCGGGCGGGCGGCTTGCGAAGTGCTGAAAAGAGATCGCACCCGCGGATTTTTAAGCAGGCGCTGATGTCGAAGAACCACGAATTGTACGGCCTGCCTTGCGCGATATCGACTTATCGCAAAAAAGCGGCGCGGCGGTTCGAAGCCCGCGCTCTATGATGCAAAGGCATGAAAGTCAGCGCGTGCCGTGCGCCAATCGATCGTTTCATGGGGAAAACCGTCATGTTCAAACGCATTTTCGTCGCCATCGACGGCAGCCGGACTTCCGAGCGCGCCTTCACGGCCGCGCTCGATCTCGCCGTCACGCATCAGGCGGTCGTGCAGCCGTATTACGTCGTCGAAGCCGGACCGATGTATTTCGACGTGCCCGGCTACGATCCGTCCTCGCTGCATACGAGTCTGATGGAGCAAGGCGCGTCGCTCGCGCGCGACGCCGCCGATCAGATGAAGGCGCGCGGCGTGACCGGCGAAGTCGTGACGGTCGAGGCGACCGCAAGCGACGATGTCGCGACGCTCATCATCCACGCGGCGAACGCCTTCAACGCCGATCTGCTCATCATGGGCACGCATGGCCGCAAAGGCTTTCAGCGCCTGATTCTCGGCAGCGTCGCGGAGCGATGTCTTCGTCAGGCCACATTGCCGGTCTTGCTGATTCCGTCGGCGGCGAGCGAGCCACCCGAAAAAGCAACCGCATAAGGTAAAAAAGTTTGATCGATATCCCGGCCGCGTCAATTTTTCACGTAGCCGGGTTGGAGGCCTATGGGACAATCGTTTTGTCATTCATCAACAAAACGAAGCCCAAATGACCGCCTTGTCCGACACTTCCCGCGCGCGGCGCAATTCGGCGCAATGCTCGACCTGTGCGATGCGGCATCTCTGCATGCCCGAAGGCCTGGGCGCCAACGACATCGCCAAGCTGGAGAACATCATCTCCGTGACGCGCAAGGTCAGGCGCGGCGACGCGCTCTTTCGCGCCGGCGACCGCTTCGATTCCCTGTTCGCCGTGCGTTCCGGGTCGATCAAGACAGTCATCACGCACGACGGCGGCCGCGAACAGGTCACCGGACTGCTGCTCGCCGGCGACGCGCTCGGCTTCGAAGGCATCGAGGAAGGCGAGCATACGTGCGCCGCGATCGCGCTGGAGGACAGTTCGGTCTGCGTCGTGCCCTATTCGCTCTTCGAGCGCATGTGCCGCGAAACCGACGCGCTGCAACGGCGCCTGCATCGCATGATGAGCCACGCGGTGAACCGCGAGGCGAATCACGTCGTGCGGCTCGGCATGTTGCGGGCGGACGAGCGCGTCGCGCGGCTCTTGCTCGACCTGTCGTCGCGGTTGTCGAAACGCGGGTATGCGTCGTCGGAATTCACGCTGCGCATGACGCGCGACGATATGGGCAGCTATCTCGGCATGACGCTCGAAACGGTCAGCCGCACGCTGTCGCGCTTCGACAAGGCGGGCTTCATCGAGACGCAGGGCAAGTTCATCCGCATCCGCGACTTCGACGCCCTGCGCGCCGTCTGACGGAACATCGCCCGGCATTATTGCGCGGGCGGAAATAATCGCCATTCATATTTCGGTTGGCACGCGGTTCGCTACGGTTTAGTCTCTTTTGTTCGGCCAGATGCGGGCGCTCCGGCGCCCTTTCGGTCGAATGCGAAGCCAACTGGCCAGCCACGGAGATTGGGCGACATGAACCGCGAACCTTCCCTGCGTAATCCGCTGCTCGAGCGCCTCGCCGAGGCGCGCCGCGTGACCGACGAACTCTTCGACGTCGTCAGGCCCGAGCATCTCTACGACAGGCCGATCGCCGAGCGCCATCGCATCGTTTTCTATATCGGGCATCTCGAAGCCTTCGACCGCAATCTGCTCGATCAGCGGCTCTTCGATCTGCCGAGCCCGAATCCCGCCTACGACCAGCTTTTCGCGTTCGGCATCGATCCGGTGGACGGCGGATTGCCGACCGATCAGCCGTCCGACTGGCCGACGCTCGACCAAGTGCGCGCGTATCGGGACACGGTCCGCGGCGAGATCGACGCGCATTTCGATCCGATCAAGATCGCCGCCGAGCCGATTTCCGCCGGCGAATCGCCCACGCAATTGCTCGAAGTCGCGATCGAACATCGGCTGATGCACGCGGAAACGCTCGCGTACATGCTGCATCAATTGCCGGTCGATAGAAAAATTGCACCATCCAACGCACGCTCGGAGCGGACCTCCGATCGCGAACTGACGCACGAAACCGTGCGCGTGCCGGCCGGCAGCGTGACGCTCGGTCTGACGCGCGAAAGCGGCCGGTTCGGCTGGGACAACGAGTTCGGCGAAGAACGCATCGACGTGCCCGCGTTCGAGATCGACCGCCATATGGTGACCAACGGCGACTATCTGCGTTTCATCGATGCGGGCGGCTACTGGAATCGCGATTACTGGGATGCCGCCGACTGGGCGTGGAAGGAAGAGCAGCGCATTGCGCATCCGGCCTTCTGGATTCCCGCCGATACCGACGACGCGCAGGACGCATGGAAGCTGCGCACGATGTTCGATGAAATCGCGCTGCCGCCCGACTGGCCTGTGTACGTGAGCCACGCCGAAGCGAAGGCGTATGCGCGCTGGTCCGGCAAATCGCTGCCGACAGAAGCGCAGTGGCAGCGCGCGGCGCTCGGCACGCCTCCCGTCGTCAAGGGCAATTTCGATTTCCGCCGATGGGACCCGTCGCCGGTGCAGGCGCATCCGGAGAATCGAAGCGAGTTCGGCGTCGAAGGACAGTTCGGCAACGGATGGGAATGGACATCGACCGAGTTCGGGCCGCTGCAAGGCTTCGAACCGTTTCCGTTCTATCTCGGCTACTCGGCGAATTTCTTCGACGGCAAGCACTTCGTGATCAAAGGCGGCTCGCCGCGCACCGCCGCATGCATGTTGCGGCCGAGTTTCCGCAACTGGTTTCAGGCGCATTATCAGTACGTTTATGCCGGCTTCCGCTGCGTGAAGAACTGAGCGGCCGATCGCCCCAAAAACAAACGCCGCGCGTTCTCACGAATGCGCGGCGTTTTTCATCGCGTCGAAGGAAACGGTCAGAAGTCCGTCGTCATCGAGAGCAGCACCGTGCGCGGCGCGCCCTGCGTCAGATAACCGCCGATCGTCGATGCCCAGTACGACTTGTTCGCCACGTTGAGCACGCTCGCGCGGAACGTCGTCGGCTTGCCGAACAGCACGGTCGCGTAGCGCGCGCCGAGGTCGAAGCGGTCCCATGCGGGAATCGACAGCGTGTTCGTCACGTTCAGATACTGCGAGCCCGTGTGGATCCAGCGCGCGGTCAGCGTGAGGCCGTTGAGCACCGGCACGTCGTATTCGGCGTTGACGTTGAACATCATCGTTGGCACGCCGATCGGCTTGTTGCCGTCGGTCGAACCGGTGCCCGTGTCGTACTGCGTCGCGTGAATGTAGGTCGCGCCCGCGATCAGGCGCACGCCGTGCACCGGCTCGCCGTAGATCGACGCTTCCAGCCCGCGATGCCGCTGCGTGCCGTCCGCGACGAAAATATTCGAGCTGTTCACGAAGGTCAGCGGCTTCTCGATCTGGAACGCCGCGAACGACGCGCCGTACTGGCCGTTGTCGTACTTCGCGCCGACTTCCCATTGCTTCGACTTCGCGGGGGGAAGCTGCTCGCCGAAGTTCGCCGCCGTGTTGGGCGCCGAATCGCCGATGGTCAGCGCCTCGCTGTGATTCGCGAAGAGCGCGACGTCCTGCATCGGCTTGACGACGAGACCGAAGACCGGCGTCGTGATCGAATCGTTGTATGCCTGCGTCTGCACGCCGGCGTAGCTGTAGCCGTTCGTCAGCAGTTCCTGATGACGCGCGCCGATCGTGAACAGCACGCGATCGTTCAGGAAACCGAGCGTGTCCGAGATCGACACGCTGCGCATCAGGTTGAGCGTCACCGTCTGCGGATCGGACAAGTTGCCGCCCGTCAGGACCGTCGCCGGGAAAGGCACTTGCGGTGTGTCGTAGATGCTCGTCGGGAACGAGCTGCTGAATGTGAACGCCGACTTCGAATCGACGCGCACGATCGACGCGCCCGCCGTCACGAAATGCGACACCGGCCCGGTGTTGAAGTGGCCGCGCACGCCCGCTTCGGCGGAGGTGCCGTCTTCCTTGTGCGGCACGCCGAGGCGCGTCGCGGTGGTCGTGCCGTTCGCCTGGATGCTCGGCGACGAATATTCGCCGTGCTCGTCGGTGTGGCGCGCGCCGCCGGTGATGTAGGCCGTCCAGCCCGGCAGGAAATCGTACTCGGCGCGCAGGATGCCGACCGTGTCCTCGATCGAACTGAAGCTCCAGGTCTGCGCGTAGTTATAGGTCGCCGACGGCGGTTCCGGAATGAAGCTCGCGAAGTCGTTGACGGTCGGGCGGCCGCCGTTGATGCGCTGACGCTGATAGAGGAAATCGCCGTAGAGACGCAGCTTGTCGCCGCGCCAGTCGAGCGAGACGGCCGTCGTGTTGTCGCGGCGGTGTTCGCCATCGACGCTCGTTTCGCCGTCGTGATTCGCCTGATTCACGCGGATGCCGAACTGCCCTTCGCTGCCGAAACGCCGGCCGATATCGATATGCGCGCCGATCTCGCCCGATGCCGTGCCTTCCAGCGTCACGCGCGTGAGCGGCTTGTCGTCCGCGCGCTTCAGTTGCAGGTTCAGGCCGCCGCCCACCGCCGAGCCGTTCGGCGACGCGCCGTTCAGAAACGCATTCGCGCCCTTGAACAGATCGACGCGCTCGATCGCATCGGTTGCGACGAGCTGGCGCGGCGTGATGCCGTACAGTCCGTTGAGCGAAACGTCGTCGCCCTGCAACTGGAAGCCGCGGATGATGTAGGTCTCCGCGAAGTTGCCGAAAGCGTACGCAGTCCGAACGGATGGATCGTTCGCGAGTACGTCGGCGATGGTGCGCGCCTGCTGGTCTTCGATCAGCTTCGACGTGTAGGTCGTCATGCTGAACGGCACGTCGAGCATCTTCTGCTGGCCGAGCACGCCGAAATCGGCGCCGCGCGCGACCTGGCCGCCCGCGAAGGTCGGCGCGAGATCACCCGGCAATGGCTCTTTCGACGCCTGCACCTTGACGGCCGGCAGCGCGCTGCCCTGCGGCGCGGCAGCGGCGTTGTCGTTGCCGGTGTCGGCCGATTGCGCGTGAGCCGACAGGGAAAAGACCATCGCGACGGCCGCGACGATGGCGGCGGGATGCGTCGGAGTCTTCGCGGGCGCGGGCCGCGAGATTTGAATACGAGAAACGGGCATGGATTCGGAAACGACGAGTTGGTCGGTCTTCCGTCCCGGGGCGCGAAGGGAATCCGGGCGGCATTGTTCTGAGTCGAAGACCGGTCGCGAGAGAACGCGTGACGGGCGAGACGATTTATGCGCGGATTATAGTGTAAACAATAGTCGTTATCATTCAACAAATGCGAAATTTGCGTGAACGCAACATACGGCTCATTGTGATAGATTTTGTCGAGTTTTATTCCAGCAGACGACGCGAATTCCGACGGAATCGTCAGGAGGATAGCGAGCTTCCGCGCGCCGCGCGCGCACTCGCGACGGCCGCCGAATGACGACGCGCGGAACGCTTCCTGAACCAGATGATGAGGCCCGTCGCGCTGAGCATCGCGACCGCGACGCCCACCGCGCTCACGAGAATGCGGCCGCCAAGCCCGACGATCCGCCCGGAATGCAACGGAAACTGAGCCTGCATGAAGATGTCGCCGGCTGAACCGCGGCCGGGAATCGACGAGCCCGCGAGCGCGCCCGTCTGTGCGTTGTAGTAGAGCCAGGCGTTGCCGAGACCCACATCGCCGTGATCGCGGCCGGGCGCGAAAAAGCCGACGCCGTAGGCCTTGAACATCGGCGCGTAGTAGAGCGCGCCCATCGGCTCGGTCAGATTTTCGCGCTTCGCGTCGCGCGCGGCCATCGCCAGAATCTGTTCGCGCGTGGCGGGCGCCTTGCCCGGCGGCCCGGCGCGCACGAGGTCCGCGTTATCGAGGAACGATGGCGAGAGCTTCGAGAACATCGAAACAACCGGGCGCATCACGGGCTCGGCGAGATTCATCGAAATCGATGTGAGCGCCATCACGAGCAGCAAGCCCCAGATCCACACGCCGCCGGAGCGATGCAGATCGAACGTGAGCGCATAGCCGCCGCGCTTCACGCGAAACGCGAAGGACTTGCGCCATGCCTTCACGCTCGGGAACGACAGAATCAGCGCGATACCGCTGTCGAAGAACCACAGGATCCCGACGATGCCGATCAGCCATGTGCCGATATCGAAGCCGCCGACGATCGGCAGATGCAGCGTGTAGTGCAACTTGTAGAGGAACGGCATCAGGTCGATGCGCGCGAGCGACACCGCGCCCCACATGCGCTGCGCCTGCACCTGGCCGGTCGCGGGATCGACGGCGATCTGGTTGTACGCCACGTCGTACGGCGCGTTGGTCGCCGGGTTCGTGCGCGGCGTCACCATCATCTGCGCGGTGTGTCCCGGCTCGAAACCGAGCGGCATATACGTCACTTCGACGCGCGGATCGGCGGCCTCGACGCGTCGCGCGAGTTCGAGCGGCGGTAGCGCGGGACCATCGGTACGGGCGTGGAAGAAAACGGGATTGAGGAGCGCATCGATTTCGTGATCCCACGCGATGATCGCGCCGGTGAGACCCGAGACGAACAGAAAGAGCGCGGTCGCGACGCCGAGCCAGCGATGCAGGCGAACCAGAATCGGTCTCATGCCTGCGAGTACTCGGAGCGGCGGTCGTGCGCGACGGCGATCATCTTTTAGATGCGATGTAAATAGGAATTGTTCGCAATTATATCGATGCTCGATCGGGCGCACAAGGTTCTCGTAAGCTGTTTACGACGGCAAGCGCTCGCGATGCGACGCTCAATAACCGTGAGCAGAGACAGGCATGGCTCAAAGATGGCCGGCTAGCCGACATCCCCTGAAACAACTCGCGCAAATCCCCCGCCCCTTACGCCACAAGGCTTTGCGGGCGGGCCATGACATTCCATGAAATAGTTTGTGCGTGGTTTTTAACAGGGCCGATCGCCACAATGGGTTCATTCGCAACCACCCACCAAGGCGAACCATCATGGAACTGGAACTGCTCGGGAAAATCTCGCTGTACGCGATGGGCATCGTTCTCACCGCGTCGCTGATCGAAGCCATCGTCCTGCACTTCAAGCACAAAGGCACCGACCGCGCCTTCGACTGGCACGAGACCTGGATCTCGCTCGTCGACCTCATCGGCCGCAAGCTGCTCGCGTTCGTGCCTATCTCGCTCGCGACGCCGGTCTTCAACTTCGCGTGGGAGCATCGCATCCACACGGTCACGACGAACACCGCGCTCACGCTCTTCCTGCTCTTCATCGGACAGGAGTTCTGCTACTACTGGTATCACCGCGCGTCGCACACGATCCGCTTTTTCTGGGCGAATCATGCGGTCCATCACTCGCCGAACCAGTTGACGCTGTCGTCCGCGTTCCGTCTCGGCTGGCTGACCAAGATCGCCGGATCGGCCATCTTCTTCACGCCGCTCGTGTGGTTCGGGGTGAAGCCGGATGTGGTGCTCGCAGTCGTGTCGATCAACCTGCTCTACCAGTTCTGGCTGCACGCAACGTGGATTCCCAAGCTCGGCTGGCTCGAATATGTATTCAACACGCCGTCGGCGCATCGTGTGCACCATGCATCGAACGCAACGTATCTGGATGCGAACTTCGGCGGCGTGCTGGTCATCTTCGATCGCCTGTTCGGCACCTACGTCGAAGAGCGCGCCGATGAGCCCTGTGTCTACGGTCTGACGACGCCGGTGACCTCGCATAACCCGATCGTCGTCGAAATGCAGCACTGGGTCAGCCTCGCGAAGGACATGTTTTACGCGAAGAGCGTGTCGGATGCGGTCGGCTTCCTGCTGCGTCCTCCGGGCTGGCTGCCGGACGGCGAAGGCCAGACGACCGAAGCGCTGCAAAAGCGCGCCAAGTCGATCGAACAACAACCGGCCCACGTCGGCCACTAAAAAAAAGCAGCGAACGACGCACCTTCGAATCCCGATGACTGGCTCACGCCGGTATCGGGATTTTTTTATTTTTTGCGACGGATGGTCGCCGCCGCGATGCCCGCCGCAGCAAGGGCGCACACGGCGGACAACGCGGCGACCGCGCGCAGGGCATCGGCAATCGAATCGGCTTGTGCGCGGGCGAGCGGCGTCGATGGCGCGATGGCGGTCGCATCGGCATCGAGCACGCGCATGCTCTGATGCGGCAAGTGCAATCGATCCAACCGCGCCGACAACGCCGCGTCGTGCGACCACACGAACACGATGCCCAGCACCGCGATCGCCAGCAGGCTCGCCACGCGCGCGACCGCGTTGTTGATGCCGGACGCGATGCCCGCGCGATCGCTTCCCACCGACGCCATCACGGTCGTCGTCAGCGGCGCGACGGTGATCGTCATGCCGAGCCCGAGCACGACGAGCGCGGGCAGAAAGCCCGCCCAATAGCTGCCCGCGACGAACGGCAGCGCGAGCATCGCAAAGCCGAGACCGGCGACGCACGGCCCGACGATCAGCAACGCGCGCGCGCCGAAGCGGCTCGTCAGACCGCCCGTGAAACGCGACAGCAAGCCGATGATGAGCGGCATCGGCAACACCGCCGCGCCCGCTTCGGTCGCGCTGAAACCATACGCGCGTATCAACGTGAACGGCAGAAAGAACAGCACGCCGCCAAGGCCGAAGTACAGCAGCAACGTGACGAGATTCGCGCCGCTGAAATCGCGTGAGCGGAAGATATCGAGCGGGACCATCGGATCGCGGGATTTCGCTTCGATCGCGACGAATGCGGCGAGCAGCGCCACGCCCGCGACGATCATGCCGAGCACGAGCGGATCGGCGAAACCGCGCGACGGCGCTTCGGTGAGGCCGTAGGTCAGCGCCGCGAGTCCAGACGCCGCGCTCGCGGCGCCCGCCCAGTCGAGCGTCTGCGGCGCGTCGGCGTTGTGGCTGTCGGGCACGGACGCGACCGCCAGCGCGATCGTCGCGGCGGCGAGCGGCAGATTGAGGAAGAAGATCGCGCGCCAGGAAAACGCATCGACGAGCCAGCCGCCCGCCGCCGGCCCGACCGACGATGTGATCGCGCCGACACCCGCCCACGTGCCGATCGCGCGTCCGCGTTCCTCGCCCTCGAACACCGCGCCGATGATCGCGAGGCTGCCCGGCACGAGCAGCGCCGCGCCGACGCCCTGCCACGCGCGCGCCGCGATCAGCCAGCTCGTGTCCGGCGCGAAGCCGCACGCCGCCGACGCCACTGTGAACAGCGCGATCCCCGCGATGAACACCTTGCGCCGTCCGAGCTTGTCGCCCATCGAACCGCCGACCAGCACGAGCGCGCCGAGAAACAGCAGATACGCGTCGACGACCCATTGCATCGCCGCGATGCTCGCGCCGAGTTCGCTCTGGATCGACGGCAGCGCGACATTGACCACCGAGCCGTCGATGAACGCCATGCTCGATCCGAGGATCGTCGCCGCCAGGGCGAGGCGCTTGCGCCGGCACGGCTCGGCGAGCGCGACGGGCTGCGCGCGGATGACGAGTTCGTCGCAGGGACTCGCCTGCGCGGCGACGGCGTGCGCGCGTTGCTGGCTATCGAAATGTCGGCTGGCCAATGTCGCTTACCTCTGTCATCGACGAAATGCCTAAGTAGAGGCCAATCACGTCCGCATGTCCACGCCGACGACGTGGTTGGCAAGCTCAAATGATAATGGTTATCATTAAGCAACCCGAGTACGCAGGCATCCGTCGACGCAAAGGGCGAAGGAACAGGAGCCCTCGCCATGCATCAGCAGATTGCGGACTTTGCCGCGGACAAGCCGGTTTCGGACACGCCGAGCCTGCCGTTATGGGAAGCCGCGATGCGGCAAGCCGTGAAAGCCGAGCGTGACGGGCAACCCGCGCTGGCGCTCGGCGGTTACGAACGGGCGCTCGCGATCGCGCAATGCCTGATCGACGCGCCGCCCGCCGGACGCGCCGACGATTGCCTCGCCGCCTTCGTCGTCTCGCATCTCAATCTCGCCGATCTTCGCGTCGCTCAGGGCGATCCGAACGCGGCCGCCCCGGTTCTCTGCCGCGCACATGAAGCGTTGATCGCGCTGTCTCTCGACGCCACGCGGCCCGCGTCCCTTAGGCAAGCCGCCTTGCGTCACTGCCGCGAAACGTATGTCGCGCTGATCCGCCATATCTCGCGGCACGGGCCGCATCCGCTCGTTACGCGCGCAATCGCCGATGCCGACGCCGCGCTTCATGGCGCAAGCCCGGCGCGGCACTGATCCCGTCCACCGATCCGAAAGGAGAATCACGATGCCTTACACCCTTCCTCCCCTGCCCTACGCTTTCGACGCGCTGGAACCGCACATCGATGCGCGCACGATGGAAGTTCATCACACGAAACATCATCAGACTTACGTGAACAACCTGAATGCGGCGCAGGAGAAATCGGATCATCGGGATGTGGCCGTCGAGACCCTCATCGCGCAGATCGACGCGCTGCCCGAAGCGCTCCGCCTGCCCGTGCGCAACAACGGCGGCGGCCACGCGAACCACAGCCTCTTCTGGACGATCATGTCGCCCGATGGCGGCGGCAAGCCGGAAGGCGAACTGGCCGATGCGATCGACAAGGACCTTGGCGGCTTCGACGCCTTCAAGGAAGCCTTCACCAAAGCCGCACTCACGCGCTTCGGCAGCGGCTGGGCGTGGCTCAACGTCGACAGGCAGGGCAAGCTCGCGATCGAAAGCACCGGCAATCAGGACAGTCCGCTGATGAAAGGCATCGCGTCGGGCAATACGCCGATTCTCGGCCTCGATGTCTGGGAACACGCGTATTACCTGAAGTACGAGAATCGCAGGCCGGAGTACATCGCGGCGTTCTACAACGTGATCGACTGGCCGGAAGTGTCACGACGCTACGCCGAGGCGCGCGGCGAATAGGCGATAGGTTCATCGGCAGCGGCTGAAGTCACGCGCACTTCGGTCGAGCGAGTTAAGCTAGGCACTTCCGCTCGCATCGAGATGACGCCATGAAGTCAGCAGACGGAGTTGCGCAAAGCCGATGGCTCGCCGACGCGCGCGAGGAAATCGCCGCGGCGCTTCGAACTTCCGACGAAACGTGGCTCCACGACATGAGCATGCGCTGGGGATGCCGCCTCGCGATGCTCGTCGCCGATTTCGGCGTGCGCGTCATGCTGCACGAAGAAGGTATTGTCATGAGGCTAGAGCCGCCGTCGGATAGCAACGGCGCGCTCATCGATTCCGACGAAGGCAAACCGGATGCCCTCGCCCGCGCGGCCTGGATCAAGCTTTCGAAATTCGAAGAGCACGCGACCGCCGTTCTCGAAGCGAGCGCACTCATCCAGGGCGACGCGCAATGCAATGCCTGCAACGAGACCATTCTGGCTTGGCGTCAGATGCTCATCGCCTCGACCGAATGGCCGAGAGAGGAAGCCGACCCGTACATCAGTCATGCATGCCGGCCCATCTTGAAGCGATTCATGAACCTCGCATCGTGCGCGACGGGCGGAAATCAGTTCGAGCTCGCACGCGAAGGCGACTACGAAGAAGCGTGGCGCGAATTCGAAAACTTCTGCACCGACGAACGCGCCATGCCCGTGACCGGATGGGGACGCAAATACCGGCGTCGGCACGATGTTCAGGCCGAACACGCACCGCCGACGATGCCGCTCTCATACGCGATCGACGCAGGCGTTCGGCCCACTCCGGACCGTCTGCTCACGCGCCCTCAGGCAACGACTCGCGCAGCCTGAAGAAGCTCGACGACACCGCGCAGTCCGGCGCGACGTTCAGAAGCGATGCCGCAAGCCGACCGTCGCTTCGACCTGGTTGCTCGTGGATGACGGCGCCGTGAGACCGTTGATCCACGCGACACCCAGTGGCGAATTGCTGCCCGCGCTCACGCCTTGCCATACGCCCTGAACATAGACATCGGTGCGCCGCGAGAAGCTATAGCCGGCCATCGCGCTGACCTGGTTCCAGTGTGGATTGCCCGCGCCCGCGAGGCCGCCCGCGCGCGAATACGTGTACGCCGCGGAGAGTTCGACCGCCGGCGTCAACGCGTAACGCAGATTCCCTTCGAAGTTCTGAACGTGCGTGCTCAAACCGGTCTGGAACAACTGCGTCAGATTGGTTTGCGTATAGACGATGCCCGCCACCGCGGGCCCGAACGCATAGTTCACGCCCGCGCCCCAGGTCTGCTGACGGCTCGACAGCGCGCCCAGCGGAACCGGCTGATTCGTGAGCACGCCGAGCAGCGATGAACCCGTCGTATCGGTGACGGCGCCGTTCGCATTGAGTTGTCCCGGCGTCGCGGCGTCGCTGTTGAGCTGCAGGAATCCGGCGCCGAAGTTGAGCGGTCCCCACAGATACGAAATGCCGAGGCTGTAAGCGCGATTGTTCGAAAAGCCGGCGGCCTGATTGGAGAAACCATATAACGCGCCGAGCTTGAAACCCGCGAAATCCGGGCTCTGATACTTCACGGCGTTATTGATCTGGAATGAATCGTTGAGGTTATCGATATCGAATGGATGCGCGAAGTGCGTGCCACCGTATTCCGTGCCCGTCAATGAAAGCGGCGCGACGAAATCCACCATGTCATCGGTCTGACGGCCGAACGTGAGCACGCCGTAATCGCGGCTCGACAAACCGACATACGCCTGTCGATTGAAGATCCGGTTGCTCGATGTGTACTGGCCGTCGTTCAGATTGAAGCCGCTTTCCAGATTGAAGATGGCTTTCAATCCGGCGCCCAGATCTTCCGCGCCGCGCAAGCCCCATCGGCTGTACTGGACCGGGCCGCTTTTCAGTTCCCAGTTGCTGTGCCCGCTGCCGGTCGTGTTGATCTGGCTGTTCGAATAGGTGATGCCGGCGTCGATGAGACCGTAGAGCGTGACGCTGCTTTGCGCCTGGGCCGTGCCGGCAAGCGTGAGCATCGTCGTCGCGCCGGTTATAAGCAACTTGTTCATTTGCCTGGGCTCCATCGATGTCGGGAAAATACACCCTCCGCTTCACCAACTTTAAGCGACCGAATCGGCAACCTGCAACCTCAATTTTTTGCTCTTGATCGTAAAGCCACGCTGACGCTCAGAAATCGTGGCGCACCGAAAAAGTCATGGCCTTTTCGTGCTCGTGATTCACGCCGAGTTGCGGATTGGCAGAGAAATGCCAGTCGTCGTCAGGCGTGATGTCGTCGCGCGGACGCACCGGAACGGGGACCGAAGTCGGCGATGGCGGCAGCGGCGAAACCCGGGCGAGTTGACTCAGATCAGGATGCACGTTTCTGTCGTATTTCGACAACGTAACGGCGTCGAGCGCGTCGAGCGTGCCTTTGAAGAGATATCGCGGATGACGAGGCCCGGCGGCCGCATGGGCGCCCGCGGTCGAAATGATGGCCGGATAGGGAAAGAAGAGAACGCTCGCCGCCACTCGCTGAATGGGATTCAAACGAGTTTGCTCACTGGCTGACGCAAAGTTGCCGACTAGAAAAGCCACGATGCCGGCGACCCAATATCTACGGATATGGCGTGTCATCGAATGCCCGCGAAACGCTACGGTGATATGAAAGCCCCGCGTTCTTAAATCATTTTAATTCATTTGACGGCGCATTGTCTGTCAATGACGCCATCGGAGAAATAATGTCTCGCGGATGACACGGAAGCGAAGCTTTTGCGAATCGCGCCGGATCATGCCGGGAATCGAAATAACTTCGTCCGATTTGCACGACTCGTTTCACAAGTGCTCGCGCAGCAACTATCTTGAAGAGCGTCCCGCGATCCGCGCACGCGTTTTCCAAAATCACATCATTCGCGCGCATGAGCGATTGACGATGAACCTTCACTGAAAGGAGCCTTTGTAATGAGCAAGCACTCCCGGAATGGCACGTCGCAATCTTCCGCGCTCGAAGGCGAAGAACTTCGCCTCGTCGATGCATGGTGGCGCGCGTGTAACTATCTCTCGGCGGGCATGATCTTTCTCACGGAGAATCCGCTGCTGCGCGAGCCGCTGAAATCCGAGCATGTGAAGCACCGCCTGCTCGGGCACTGGGGCGCGAGTCCGGCGCTGTCGTTCGTGTGGGCGCATATGAATCGCGTCATCAGGCGCGAAGACATCGACGTGATCTTCATGGCCGGACCCGGTCACGGCGCGCCGGGCGTGCTCGGCCCCGCCTATCTCGAAGGCACGTACGCCGAGGTCTATCCGGACAAGAGCGAAGATGTCGAGGGCATGCAGAAGTTCTTCAAGCAGTTCTCCTTTCCCGGACACATCGGCTCGCATGTGACGCCCGAAACGCCGGGATCGATTCACGAAGGCGGCGAACTGGGCTATAGCCTGTCTCATGCGTATGGCGCCGTACTCGACAACCCCGATTTGATCGTCGCGTGCGTCGTCGGCGACGGTGAAGCCGAAACCGGTCCGCTCGCGACGGCGTGGCATTCGAACAAGTTCATCAATCCCGCACGCGACGGCGCCGTGCTGCCGATCCTGAACCTGAACGGCTACAAGATCGCCAATCCGACGATCCTCGCGCGCATCAGCCATCAGGAGCTGGAAGCGCTGTTCGTCGGCTACGGGTATCGGCCGTATTTCGTGGAAGGATCGGACCATGAGGAGATGCACAAGAAGATGGCGGAAACGCTCGATGCCGCCATCGCCGATATCCACGCGATAAGGGAGAAGGCGCGCAAGGATAAGCACGTCGAGCGGCCGCGCTGGCCGATGATCGTCCTGCGCACGCCGAAGGGCTGGACCGGTCCCAAGGAGATCAACGGCCACAAGGTCGAAGGCTCGTGGCGCGCGCATCAGGTGCCGTTCTCGGACGTGCATAGCAATCCCGCGAATCTCGCGGTGCTCGAACGCTGGATGCAGAGCTACAAGCCCGAAGAACTCTTCGACGAAACCGGCCGGCTGCGCGAAGAAATCAGGGCGATCGCACCCAAGGGCACGCGGCGCATGAGCGCGAATCCGCATGCGAACGGCGGCGTGCTGCGCAAGGAACTCAAGCTGCCCGATTTCCGCGACTATGCCGTCGATGTCGGACAGGCCGGGAAGATTCTCTATGAGAACACGCGCCCGCTCGGCGCTTTCCTGCGCGACGTCATGCGTTGCAACATGAACACGTTCCGCGTGTTCGGCCCCGACGAAACGGCATCGAACCGCCTTCAGGCCATCTATGAAGTCAGCAAGAAAGTCTGGATGGCCGATCTTCTTCCCGAAGACGAGGACGGCGGCGAGCTGTCGCGCGACGGCCGCGTGATGGAAATGCTCTCGGAGCACACGCTGCTCGGCTGGCTCGAAGGTTATCTGCTGTCAGGGCGGCACGGCTTCTTCCACACCTACGAAGCCTTCGCGCATGTCATCGATTCGATGTTCAACCAGCATGCGAAATGGCTCGATATCTGCAAGAACCATGTGCCGTGGCGTGCATCGGTTTCTTCGGAAACGATCTTGCTGTCATCCACAGTATGGCGGCAGGACCACAACGGCTTTTCGCATCAGGACCCCGGCTTCATCGATCTCGTCACGAACAAGAGCCCTTCCGTCACGCGCGTGTATCTCCCGCCCGATGCCAACACGCTGCTCGTGGTGGCCGATCAATGCCTGCGCTCGACCGATTGCATCAATATCATCGTCGCGGACAAGCAGAAGCATCTGCAGTTCGCGACCATCGACGAAGCGATCGTGCATTGCGCCAAAGGCATCGGCGTGTGGCGGCGCGCGAGTACCGATGAAGGCGAAGAGCCCGACGTCGTCCTCGCTTCCTGCGGCGATGTCGCGACGCAGGAAGCACTGGCCGCGGCCGCGATTCTGCGCGAGCGTCTGCCCGAACTGAAGCTGCGCTTCGTGAACGTGGTCGATCTCTTCAAGATGCAGCCCGACACCGAGCATCCGCACGGATCGAGCCCGCGTGAATTCGATAGCCTCTTCACGCTCGACAAGCCCGTGATCTTCAACTTTCACGGTTATCCGTGGCTGATTCACAAGCTCGCGTATCGCTTCCACAATCACGAGAATCTGCACGTGCGCGGCTATAAGGAAAAAGGCAACATCAACACGCCGCTCGAACTCGCGATTCTCAATCAGGTCGATCGCTTCAATCTCGTGATCGACGTGCTCGACCGCGTGCCCCGATTGCAGGCAAGGACCGCGCATTTAAGGGAAGACATGAAGAACGCGATCATCCGTCACCTCGAATACGCGCATACGCACGGCACCGACAAACCGGAAATCGCCGAATGGGTATGGCCGTTCTGATCAGGGCGATTCCTTGAGCACGCGGAGTTCCGGCTGCGCGGCGCCGTCCGCCGCATGCCGGGCCTCCGCCTGCGCGCGCTCGTCGGGGCGTGCGCGTGCGTCGCGATCCAGCGGCGACGCATGAAGCTGCATCTGCGGCAACATCATCTCGATGCCGGCTTCGTCCATCTTGAGCTTGAGCCTCGCGTTGAACGCGCGCGCCACGCTCCATTGCTGTAACGGTCGGGTCTTGATCTGCCCTTTCACCACGATGCAGTTCGCTTCGAAGCGATCGAGGCCGAACACTTCGACCGGTGCGAGTATCTCGTTGCGAAAGCGAAAGTCACTGCTCAGATCGGCGCTGACTTCCACGATCATGCGCGTGATGTCGTCCAGTTTCGCGGAGAACGGCACGCGCACTTCGAACACCGCATTGGCGAAATCGCGCGACAGGTTCTTCACGATCTTGATCTGCGAGAACGGAATGGTGTGAACCGCGCCTTGTCCATCGCGCAGGCGAACGGTGCGGATCGTGAGATCCATCACGGTGCCGGCATGTCCGTCGATATCGATCCAGTCGCCAACCGAGATCGTCTCCTCGACGATGATGAAGAGTCCCGTGATCAGGTCGGTGACGAGTGACTTCGCGCCGAAACCGACCGCGAGACCGATCACGCCCGCGCCGGCGAGCAGCGGCGTCAGATTGATGCCGAGACTCGCCGCCGCGACGATGGCCGCGAGGCTCGCGACCGTCACGAAGATCGCGTTGCGCACGAGCGGCAGCATCGTGCGGGCGCGCACGCCGGGACTGAGCGCCTTGTTGCGCGAGCTGTTCGGGCCGAGCGCTTCGAGGATGATGGTATCGATGACGATCCAGATGAACCACGCGCCGAACACCGTCGCGACGACCGCGATCAGCGCGTGCCTGAAGCCGGGTGTCATCGCGCTGTGCTTGATGAGCCGCGCGATCGGCCCGCTCCAGAGTTCCAGCTCGAAACGCAGATAGGCGAGCCAGATCAGCAGCACGACGAGCGTGCAGCCGAAGTGCAGGAGCCGCGTCAGATGCGGCGCGCGGCGGCGCGCGCGCGTGTCGCGGCGGCGCGTCAGATGCAGCAGCAGCGCGGAAGCGAACAGCGTGAGCACGAGCAGCGCCGCGCTCAGCAGCGAGGGCCGCAGCACGTCCCCTTCCGCGCCGCGTCCGTCGATGATCGCGACCACCGACGCCACCGCGATCAGCAGTATCGGGATATGCCATAGCGACGCGAGGATATCGAGCGCTTCCGTCGCGAACTGATGATCGCGCCTGCGCGCATACGGACGATTGCGAATCAGATGCGTGATGGGCCGCCGGTAAGCGAGCGCGAAATAGCCGGAGAGCAACGCCGCGGCGAGACTGGCGAAGATCGACACGATGCCCGCGAGATTCGGACCGAGCTGGCGCGTGACATCGGCGTTGGCGGCCGCATCGCCGAGCGCGCCGCATGCACCGATCGCGAAGAGCGGCCAGGGCGTGCGCGCAAGCAGTTGCTGCACGGCGACCCGGCGATGCGCCGTGCTGAACACCGAGAACACGATCAGGCAGATTGCCGAGAAGATCGAACCCGCGACGATCGCATAAGCGATGACGAGCCCGAGCGTGCGGCCGAGCATATCGGGCATCGTGCGCACGAAGACCAGCACCGCGATGAATGCGACGAGCCAGGGCCCCGTCTGCCGCACGGCGAAGGCGAGCAGTTGGACCGATGACGGATTCGGCGCGAGCGTGACCGCCTTGCCATAGCGCGCGAAAACATGCCGCTGAACGCGTATCAGCACGAACGCGCACAGCCCCCAGACCGCGAGCGTCGCGCCCATGCCGGCGACGATGCGCCCGGACGACTCGCCTCGTTCGCCCGTGACGACGGCCTGCAACTCGCTTGCGGCGGCGGCCGAGCGCGCGCTCCAGACACGCACCGGCGTGAGGCTATCGCCCAGATTCGTTTCCACCGATGCAATCCCCGATGCGATCGCGCCGAGCAGATCGGCATTGGCGGGCTTGGGCGTGGGCGTAGCCGGAACGGCTTTCTGCGTCGCGTCGCGCAGCACTTTGAGTTGCGCGACGAACGCGCTGCGTTGCGCATCGTTGTCGAGCGTGCCGATGAGACTGTTCAGCGACCGCACCATTTCCGCCTGACTTGCGGGCGAAGGCGCGGAAGCGGCCGGCGCTTCGGAGGCGGGAGGCGCGATGAACTTTTGCATCGCGGCGGGCAGAGGCGCGGCCATCACGGACGACACCCATGCCGCACATCCGATGAAGATGCCGAGCGCGATCATCCACGCGCGAGCGTCAGTCAGGACGTGCCTCACTTCGATGCGCCGCCTGAATGCGCCCATGGAGATTCCCTCCGGCGTGACATCCCCGTTTCGCGAGATTGCAAACGAACTCGAAACATCATGAGCGCGGCCTCGCCGGCTCTCGCGCAAAGAGTAGCTTATCGGCCAGATGCGTGCCACCGGCAATGCGGATCGCCGGCGATGAAACGCCGCTTAGTCGGCGGCGCTCAGCACGACACGCCTGAAGAACTGCGCGAGCACGTCCTCGGCGAATTGCGCGGGCACCGATTGCGGGTCGGACGAATAGAAGAACTGCACGCCGTCGCACAGCGCGATGAGGCCGAGCGCCATCTGTTCCGGCGGCATCGTGAGCGGCGTGCCGACGCGCTCGGAGAATGCCCTGATGTAGTCGGTCGTGGTCTGCCGCAGCTCGCGCATCAACGCATTGAAGCTCGCGCGGAATTTCGCGTCGCGGCTCGCGTGCAGCTTCGCTTCGACCCACAGCAGAAAGCACGCGTTGTTCTGGTAGCACTCGCTGTAATACTGCAGCACGCGCGCTTCCATGTCGGCGCGCGAAGCCTGGCCATCTTCGAAGAGCGTGGAGAGGCGCTGCATGATGGTGTCGTGATCGCGCTTGAGCACTTCGAGCAGCAACTCGGCCTTGCTCGAAAAATTCGAATAGAACGCGCCGCGCGTGTAGCCCGCGTCGGCGGCCACATCCTCGACGCTCGATGCGCCGAATCCCTTCTGGGTGAAAACCGCCTGGGCAGCGTCGAGCAGGCGCTGACGCGTCTGATCACGGCTCTGCTCGCGGGTTAGACGTACAGGTTTCATGCGCAAAGTGTAGCATCGCGCGGCTTACAAATCCGGCTTTGCATTCAGATACAAGTGTGTATTAGAATTCATTTCGTATTCGCGCCCGGGTCGTCGAAACCCTTGCCGGACGAGGTTGTCAGGTCTACGCATCGATCTGCCCCGCTTTCGCTCGTTTCTCGAAATTGCCCGCCGGGTCACCTTTTTCCTTGCTTCGCCCATGAGCCGCGCGCAGTCGTTGCGAGGTGCGCGGCACCATGCCCTTGCGGGCGCCGAGGTTCTTGTGAAGCTCTTCCACTCAGCCATGTCGTTCGTGGCGCGCGCGGCATTCGTTCCGATCGTCTGTGTAACGCTCGTCGCCTGCAAGCGGCATGAAGCGCCCGCACCCGCGCCGCGTCCGGTCGTCGCCGTCGCGGCGCAAGCGGACGGACACGCGAGCGCATCCAGCCTGCCCGGACAGATTCAGTCGCGTTATTCGACGCCGCTTTCCTTTCGCATCAACGGCAAGATTCTCGAGCGGCGCGTGCGCCTCGGCGACAGCGTGAAGGCCGGGCAAGTCGTCGCCCGGCTCGATCCCGCCGATGCCGAGAAGAACAGCGCGAGCGCCCGCGCGCAGCTCGACGCCGCCGAGCATCAGCTCGTGTATGCGAAGCAGCAGCTCGACCGCGATCGCGCGCAGGCCGCGGAAAATCTCATCGCGCCCGCGCAACTCGAACAGACGCAGAACGCCTACGCGTCCGCGCTCGCACAGCGCAATCAGGCGCAGCAGCAAGCGGGACTTTCCGCCGATCAGTTGCGCTACGCGACGCTCACCGCCGATCACGCCGGCGTCATCACCGCCGAGCAGGCCGACACCGGCCAGAACGTGACCTCGGGCCAGGCCGTCTATACGCTCGCCTGGAGCGGCGATATCGACGTGATCTGCGACGTGCCCGAAGCCGCGCTCGGCGCGTTCGCCGTGGGCAAGGAAGCGAATGTGAAGCTCGCGGCATTGCCGGGCCGGACCTTCAAGGCGCGCGTGCGCGAGCTCTCGCCCGCCGCCGATACCCAGAGCCGCACCTGGCGCGCGAAGCTCACGCTCGAAGCGCCGACGCCCGACGTGCGCCTCGGCATGACGGCGGACATCGCGTTCGCCGCACCGAATGGCGCGAAAGGCGCGTTCACGATTCCATCGACGGCGCTGTTCCACGACAACGGCCATCCCGCCGTGTGGATCGTCAAGCAGCCGGGCGATGCGCTCGAACTGAGGCGCGTCGAAGTCGCGCGCTACGGCGAGCGCACGGTGACGCTCGCGAGCGGCATCGAAGCGGGCGAGCGCATCGTATGGCAAGGCGTGCATACGGTGTCCGCGGGCGAGAAAGTGCGCGTCGTTGCGCCGCTGCATCCCGAGGACTTCGCGTCATGAGCGACATTCGCGAAGACGACAACGCGCATCGCCACGAAGAAGGCCGCTTCAATCTCTCGGCATGGGCGCTGCGGCATCGCGCGCTCGTCGTATTTCTCATCGCGATGTCGACGATCTTCGGCATCCTCGCCTATACGCGGCTCGCGCAATCGGAAGATCCGCCCTTCACCTTCCGCGTGATGGTCATTCGCACGTTCTGGCCGGGCGCCACCGCGCGTCAGGTGCAGGAGGAAGTGACGGACCGCATCGCGCGCAAGTTGCAGGAAACGCCGTACACGGATTTCATGCGCAGCTATTCGCGCCCCGGCGAGTCGCTCATCTTCTTTCAGATGAAGGACTCCGCGCCCGCGAAGGACGTGCCGGAGGAGTGGTATCAGATCCGCAAGAAAGTGGGCGATATCGCCGCGACCTTGCCGCCCGGTGCGCAAGGCCCGTTCTTCAACGATGAATTCGGCGATGTCTACACCAACATCTACGCGCTCGAAGGCGACGGCTTCTCGCCCGCGCAACTGCACGATTACGCCGATGCCTTGCGCACGGTTCTGCTGCGCGTGCCGGGCGTCGCGAAGGTCGATTACTTCGGCGACCAGGAAGAGCGCATCTATGTCGAGATTCCCAACACGACGCTCACGCGCCTGAACATCTCGCCGCAGCAGATCGCGCAGGCCATCGACGGACAGAACGCCGTCTCGACCGCGGGCGTTCTGACGACGCCCAACGATCGCGTGTTCGTGCGCCCGAGCGGGCAGTTCACGAGCGTGGACGCGCTCGCCGATACGCTCGTCACCGTGAACGGCCGCTCGTTCCGCCTCGGTGACATCGCGACGATCAAGCGCGGCTACATCGATCCGCCCGCCACGCAGATGCGCTCGGCGGGCACGCCCGTGCTCGGCATCGGCGTCACGATGCAGCCGGGCGAAGACGTCGTGCGTCTCGGCAAGTCGCTCGACGAATCGATGATCAAGCTGCGCGCGCAACTGCCCGCGGGACTGAAGCTCACCGAAGTGTCCAGCATGCCGCACGCGGTCTCGCATTCGGTGGACGACTTTCTCGAAGCAGTCGCCGAAGCGGTCGTCATCGTGCTGATCGTGAGTCTCGTGTCGCTCGGCGTGCGCACCGGCATGGTGGTCGTGATCTCGATTCCCATCGTGCTCGCCGTCACCGCGCTCTTCATGTATCTGTTCGATATCGGCCTGCACAAGGTATCGCTCGGCACGCTGATCCTTGCGCTGGGATTGCTCGTCGACGACGCGATCATCGCCGTCGAAATGATGGCCGTGAAGCTCGAACAGGGCTGGAGCCGCGCGCGCGCCGCCGCGTTCGCCTACACGAGCACCGCGTTCCCGATGCTGACCGGCACGCTCGTCACCGTCGCGGGCTTTCTGCCGATCGCGCTCGCGAAATCGAGCACCGGCGAATACACGCGCTCGATCTTCGAAGTGTCGGCGATCGCGCTGATCGCATCGTGGCTCGCTGCGGTCGTGCTGATTCCGTTGCTCGGCTACAAGCTCCTGCCAGAACGGAAAAAAGAAGCGCATCTGCCCGACGATCACGAACACGACATCTACGACACGAAGTTCTACGGACGCCTGCGCCGCTGGGTCGGCTGGTGCGTGAAGCGGCGTTTCGTCGTGCTCGCGATCACGGTCGTGCTCTTCGTCATCGCGATGGCCGGCTTCACGCTCGTGCCGCAACAGTTCTTCCCGAGTTCGGATCGCCCCGAACTGCTGATCGACGTGAGATTGCAGGAAGGCGCATCGTTCGAAGCGACCTTGCGCGAGGCGAAGCGGCTGGAAGAAGCGCTGAAGGGCCGCGACGAAATCGATCATGTCGTGAGCTTCGTCGGCACCGGCGCGCCGCGCTTCTATCTGCCGCTCGATCAGCAGTTGCCGACGCCGAACTTCGCGCAGTTCGTCGTCACCGCGAAGTCGGTCGAAGCGCGCGAAGCGCTGGCGCGCTGGCTCGATCCGATGCTGCGCGAGCGCTTCCCTGCCATACGCACGCGTCTGTCGCGTCTGGAGAACGGGCCGCCTGTCGGTTATCCGGTGCAGTTTCGCGTGAGCGGCGACGATATCGGCACGGTGCGTCACGTCGCCGAGCAGGTTTCCGCCGACATGCGCGCCGACTCGCGCACGACCAACGTGCAGTTCGACTGGGACGAGCCTTCCGAGCGTTCGGTGCGCTTCGAGATCGATCAGCAGAAGGCGCGCGATGCCGGCGTCTCGTCGCAGGACATCGCGAGCTTTCTCGCGATGACGCTGACCGGCACCACGGTCACGCAGTATCGCGAGCGCGACAAGCTCATCAGCGTCGATTTGCGTGCGCCGCGTGCCGAGCGCGTCGATCCGGCGCGACTCGCGACGCTCGCGATGCCGACGCCGCACGGACCGGTGCCGCTCTCCGCGCTGGGACGCGTCGTCGATACGCTCGAATACGGCGTGATCTGGGAACGCGACCGCCAGCCGACCATCACCGTGCAGTCGGACGTGAAGGGCGACGCGCAGGGCATCGACGTGACCCAGGCCATCGACAAGAAGCTCGACGAGATTCGCCGTGCGTTGCCGGTCGGTTATCGCATCGAAGTGGGCGGACCGGTCGAGGAAAGCGGCAAGGGTCAGGCGTCGATCAATGCGCAGATTCCGGTGATGGTGATCGTCGTGCTGACGCTTCTGATGATCCAGTTGCAGAGCTTCTCGCGCGTGATGATGGTCGTGCTCACCGCGCCGCTCGGGTTGATCGGCGTGGTCGTGACGCTGCTCGCGTTCGGCAAGCCGTTCGGCTTCGTCGCGATGCTCGGCGTGATCGCGATGTTCGGCATCATCATGCGCAACTCGGTGATTCTCGTCGATCAGATCGAGCAGGACATCGCATCCGGACACAAGCGTTTCGATGCGATCATCGGCGCGACGGTGCGGCGTTTCCGGCCCATCACGCTGACGGCCGCGGCCGCCGTGCTCGCGCTGATTCCGCTTCTGCGCAGCAACTTCTTCGGCCCGATGGCGACCGCGCTAATGGGCGGCATCACGAGCGCGACCGTGCTCACCCTTTTCTATCTGCCCGCGCTCTATGCCGCGTGGTTTCGCGTGAAGCTCGACGAACGCGAAGGAGCATCGTCATGAATCGCCGGCTTTTGATGACTGCGGCGTGCGTCGCGCTCGGTGCATGCGCGCTCGGTCCCGACGGCAAGCCGCCCGCGATGCCGCAGCCCGCGCACTACGGCGCGCAGCCGCAGGCGGAAGCGAGCGTCACGGCCGAAGGCGCGTCGCAGCGCTTCGTCGCGGACGCGGCGCCCGTGCCCGAATGGTGGAAGCTGTATCGCTCGGATACGTTGAATGCGCTCGTCGATGAAGGCTTGCGCGCGAGCCCGAATCTCGCGGCGGCGGACAAGAGTCTCGTCGCCGCACGCGAACAGTTGCGCGCGCAGGTCGGTTCCTCGCTGTTCCCGCAGATCGACGCGGGCGGCCAGGCGACGCGGCAACGCGGCTTAGGTATTCCCCAGGGCGGCCCGCCGACCGTGCTCTACAACCTTTTCGTCGGGCAGATTCAGGCGCAGTACACGTTCGATCTCTTCGGCGCGGCGCGTTTCGCGAATGCGGCGCTCGCCGCGCAGGTCGATCAACAGGCGTTTCAGCTCGATGCCGCACGGCGCGCGCTCGCGGCCAACATCGTGACGGGCGCGATCGGCGCGGCGGCATTGCATGCGCAGATCGACGTGACCGAACGCCTCGTCGCGCTCGCCAACGACGACGCGCACGACGCACAGCGCCGCTATGCGCTCGGCTCCCTGTCGCGCGCCGACATGCTCAGCGCGCAGCAGAACGCCGCATCGCTCGCGGCGCAATTGCCGGGCTTGCGCGCGCAATGGCTCGCGACGCGTCACGCGCTCGCCGTGCTGCTCGGACGCACGCCCGATCAGGCGCCCGACGATCTCGATCTCGCGAGTCTCGCCGTGCCCTCCGATGTGCCCGTCGTCATGCCATCGGCGTTGTTGCAGACGCGCCCCGACATTCAGGCCGCCGATGCCGCATTGAAGGCGGCCGCCGCGCAGGTCGGCGTCGCGACGGCGCAGTTGTTTCCGAGCCTGTCGATATCCGCTTCGATGGGCAAAGGCGGCTTCGACTGGCCGACCGCGCTGTCGGGCGCGGGCGCGTTGTGGAGCGTGGGCGCATCGCTGTCGCAGCCGATCTTTCATGGCGGCGCGCTGCTCGCGCAACGCCGCGCGGCCATCGCCATGTATGACGCCGCCGTCGCGCAGTACAAGCAGACCGTGCTCTCGGCGTTTCAGAACGTCGCGAATACGCTGGCGTCGCTCGAAACCGACAGCGAAACGCTCGCCTTCGCCGACAGCGCGAGCAACGCCGCACGCGATGCATCGGCGGATGCGGCGGCGCGCGTGCGGCTCGGCGCGATCCCGCCGCGCGCCGCCCGCGGCAGCGAACAGCAGTACCTCAACGCACGCCTCTCGACGATCCGCGCGAGCAGCGCGCGCCTGAGCGACACCGCCGCGCTGTTTCAGGCGATGGGCTCGCCCATCGCTTCGGGTTCGAGCGTCGCGCGAGCCGATAGCGAGACGCACAAGTAGCGCCACGCCCATTCGCAACCCAGGGTTATTTCGATATTCGTTGAAATGTCGAAATTCATCGGTTATGGTTGCGGTCATGGACTCGAACCTCGTCGTACGCGCGCTCGGCGCGCTCGCTCATGAATCGCGCCTTGCCATCTTCAGAACCCTGGTGGTCGCAGGACCCGATGGCATCGCCGCCGGCGAAATCGCGCAGCAGGTCGGCCTTGCGCCGTCGAGCCTGTCGTTTCATCTCAAGGACCTCTCGCACGCCGGACTCGTGAGTTCGCGGCAAGACGGCCGCTTCGTGTTCTACTCGGCCGACTTCGACGCCATGACCGGTCTCATCGGCTTTCTGACGGAAAACTGCTGCGCGGGCGCGCCGTGCGCGGCGAGCGGCCGGTCTGACTGCAAATGAGCACGACGAACGCCGCGCGCGACAAGGCCACGCCGGCCATCGGCTTCTTCGAGCGTTATCTGACGGTCTGGGTGATGCTGTGCATCGTGACCGGCATCGGTCTGGGTCAGGTCTTTGCCCCGCTCTTTCACACGATCGGCCGAATGGAAATCGCGCACGTCAACCTGCCCGTGGGCGCGCTGATCTGGGTGATGATCATTCCGATGCTCATCCGGATCGACTTCTCCGTGCTCGCGCAGGTCGGTCGTCATTGGCGCGGCATCGGCGTGACCTTGTTCGTGAACTGGCTCGTCAAGCCGTTTTCGATGGCCCTGCTCGGCTGGATTTTCGTGCGCCACGCATTCGCCGGCTGGCTGCCTGCCGACCAGCTCGACAGCTACATCGCGGGTCTGATTCTGCTCGCGGCCGCGCCCTGCACGGCGATGGTCTTCGTGTGGTCGCAACTGTGCAAGGGCGATCCGTACTTCACGCTCTCGCAGGTCGCGCTCAACGACGCGATCATGATCGTCGCGTTCGCTCCGCTGGTGGCGTTGCTGCTCGGGCTGTCGTCGATCACGGTGCCGTGGGCAACGCTGCTCGTGTCGGTCGGGCTGTACATCATCGTTCCCGTCATGCTCGCCCAATGGCTGCGCAGGCGACTGATGGCGCGCGGCGAAGCCTTTTTCAAACACACGCTCGCCCGTCTGGGTCCGTGGTCGATCGCCGCGCTGCTCGCGACGCTCGTGCTGCTGTTCGGCTTTCAGGGCGAAGCCATCGTTCGAGAGCCGCTCGTCATTGCGATGCTCGCGGTGCCGATCCTGATCCAGGTGTTCTTCAATTCGGGCCTTGCGTACTTGCTGAATCGCCGTCTGGGCGTCGCGCACTGCGTCGCCGGTCCGTCGAGCCTGATCGGCGCGAGCAATTTCTTCGAGCTTGCCGTCGCCACCGCGATCAGCCTGTTCGGCTTTCATTCGGGCGCGGCGCTTGCGACGGTCGTCGGCGTGCTCATCGAAGTGCCGGTCATGCTGCTGGTGGTCGGCGTCGTCAATCGCTCGCAACGCTGGTATCAATCCGCCTGACCGTTCACCACACACATGCTTCCGAATCTCCCCAACTTGAGCGCCGGGCACATCGACATTCCCGACAGCGACAAACTCCAGCCGCGCTCGATCCGCGCGCATGCCCCGCGAATCCTGTTGTTATACGGCTCGCTGCGCCCGACTTCGTATAGCCGCTTTCTGACGCTGGAAGCCGAGCGGCTGCTGCAATTGTTCGGCGCCGAAACACGCGTGTTCGATCCGCACGGACTGCCCGTGGTCGACAGCGTGCCCGCCGACCATCCCAAGGTGGCCGAACTGCGCGCGCTCTCGGAGTGGTCGGAGGGACAGGTCTGGTGCAGCCCCGAGCGTCACGGCACGCTCACGTCCGTGTTCAAGAACCAGATCGACTGGCTGCCGCTCGAATCCGCCGGTGTTCGTCCGACGCAGGGCCGCACGCTCGCGGTCATGCAGGTGTGCGGCGGATCGCAGTCCTTCAACGCCGTCAATGCGCTGCGCCTGCTCGGCCGCTGGATGCGCATGGTGACGATTCCCAACCAGTCGTCCGTCGCCAAAGCCTGGCAGGAGTTCGACGAGAACGGCCGGATGAAACCGTCGCCCTATTACGATCGGGTCGTCGATGTGATGGAGGAACTCGTCAAATTCACGCTGCTCGTGCGCGATCGGTCCGACTACCTCACGAGCCGCTACAGCGAGCGCAAGGAAGCGCAGCCGGAACAGGCGAGTGCGCTGGCCGCGGCCGCCATGAATCACGAAGCCATCGCCGATGAAGACACCGACGAGAGCGAGGCGCAGTGATCGAATGACCGGTCGCGGTCATCGCGACGTTCATGCGCTCAGTCGGGAAGACGCTGCAGCGTTTGCTCGGACGCGGTTGACGGCTGCGCGATACGAGCCTGCGCGAGCACGCGATAGGTGAGCGTCGCGCCCGTCATCGCAAGCGCAGTTGGAATCAGGAAGTCGTGATTGAAGCGCGTGAACTCGATCATCAGCACGAGCGCGGTCAACGGCATCTGCATCGACGCGCACAAAAACGCCGCCGCGCCGACGACCGCGAATGCGCCGGGCGGCGTGCCCGGCCAGAAGCCGCTCCATACGCCGCCGAGCACGACGCCGAGCAATGCGCCGTTCGCGAGGCCCGGCGTGAGCAGCCCGCCTTGCGCGCCGGCGCGCAACGAAGTCACGACGATCGTCACTCTCAGCACCAGCAGCACGCCGGCGAGCGCGAAGTTCACGGAATCGTCGAACGAAAGACCCGCGGGGCCTTTGCCGTTGCCCGCGAGTTGCGGGAAATAGATGACGAGCACGCCGATCATCGCGAAGTTCAGGATCGACAGGAGCGGCAGCATGCGCCCGCGCGGCGCCCTCTTGCGCGCGGCGCTCGTGAGCTTCACGAAGAGCCGCGCGGCCGCGCCGAAGACAGGCCCCATCACGATGGCCCATACGATGAGTTGCGCGTTGAGCGTGAAGGCGGGCAGACGATACTGCTGCGCGTCGCCGAGTCCGATCCACGCGACGATCGCGCCGATCGCCGAGGTGGCGAAGGCCGCCGCGATGATCGTCGCGTCGAACGTGCACAGCAGCACTTCGAGCACGAAGACCGCGCCGCCGAGCGGCACGTTATAGACCGCGGCGAGCCCCGCGCCCGCGCCGCACGCGACCATGATGCGCGATTGCGCCGGCGTGAGGCCCGCATAGTGCGCAAGCCACCCCGCCCACAACGAACCGATCTCGCGCGGCGCGACTTCGCGTCCGAGCGGCGAACCCATCGCCACGGTGACGATCTGCAGGAGCGTATGCGCGAGCGTGGTGCCGGGCGGCATGCGCGGATCGTCGGCGTCGATCGCCTGACGGATGCTGACGAGCGGTTTGCCGAAGCGATACACGCACCACCAGCCGGCGCCCGCGATCACGCCGCACAGCGCCAGCACGATGAAGCGGCGTTCCGGCGGCGCGGCCGAGATGCCGATGAGAAAGCTCTCGCCGCCGGTCAGTTCGTCGAGGCTATAGCCAAACGCGACGTGCTGGATCGCGTGCAGCAGGAGCGCCAGCGACATGCCGCCGAGCCCCGCGCCCAGACCGACGAGCGCGGTGACGACGATGAGCTTCACGGCGGGTGTCGATGACGGCATCGCGCTCACCTTGACGGTAAAGGCATAGCGTAGCGCGGGGCAAACGCGCGCATCTTCGCGGGATGGATCGAATTATAGATACGCACGGATGTGTTTCGCATCCCGCCGCTATGGTCAGACCGAAGCCCGCATCAGTTCTTGTCCGCCACGACCTGATCGAACGTGCCGCCATCGGCGAAATGCGTCTGCTGCGCCTTTTGCCAGCTTCCGAACATCTGCTCGACCGTGAAGGTCTTGAGCGGCCTGAACTCGCCCGCATGCTTCGCGAGCACATCCGCGTTGCGCGGCCGCAGATGATGCTGCGCGATGATCTCCTGCGCCGCGGGCGTGTAAAGGAAGTCGAGATACGCCTGGGCTTCCTTGCGCGTGCCGCGCTTGTCCACCACCTTGTCGACGATCGATACCGGCGGCTCCGCGAGCAGACTCACCGACGGGTACACCGCCTCGAAATCCTTCGCGCCCGGCCCCGCGCTCATCAGGCCGACTTCGTTCTCGAACGTGACGAGCACATCGCCGATGCCGCGCTGCGTGAACGTCGTCGTCGCGCCGCGACCGCCCGTATCGAGCACGGGCACGTTTTTGAAGATGGCTTTCTCGAAGTCCTGCACCTGCGCGTCGGATGCGCCCTGCTGCTTCTTGTAGCCCCACGCCGCGAGATACGCGTAGCGCCCGTTGCCCGATGTCTTCGGATTCGCGATCACCGCCTGCACGCCGGGCCGCGCGAGATCGTTCCAGTCCCTGATGTTCTTCGGATTGCCCTTGTGGACGAAAAAGACCATCGTCGTCGTGTAGGGCGCGCTGGCATCGGGCAGACGGGTGCGCCAGTTGGCGGGCACGAGCTGGCCGCGCTCGGCGAGCAGGTCGATGTCGTTGGGCTGATTCATCGTCACGACATCGGCCTGCAGCCCCTGCGTCACCGACAACGCCTGCGCGCTCGATGCGCCATGCGACTGCCGCACCGATACCGTCTCGCCGGTCTTCTTCTTGTAGTCCGCGACGAAGGCCGCGTCGATGTCCTTGTAGAGTTCGCGCGTCACGTCGTAGGACACGTTGAGCAGCGTCGTATCCGCCTGCGCGACGCTTGCCGCGATGCCGAGCGCAACGGTGATGACCAGCTTGTTATAGACCGCCATTTTTTCTCCAGAGACAGGGTTCGAACCACGCCAACGAACAAAGGCCGCCCGAAGGCGGCCATGCATCCTACACACATCCTTGCGCCGCGATATCAGCCGTACGCGCGCGCTTCCTCTTCTTCGTATTCGGGCGATGCACGCCGCGCGAGCGTTTCGACGAAATGCTTCGCGAGCGGCCACGGCCCGAATCCCGCCGATGTATTGATATGCCCCGCATCGCCGAGATTCACGAACGCGCTGTTCCAGCGCTGCGCGAGCGTGCGCGCATCGTCGAGCGGCATCCACGGATCGGTCTCGCTGCCGACGACGAGCGACAGCGTGTCGAGTCGGCGTGCGGTGAACGCGCCCGCGAAACGGAACTTCGCCGGGCTCGCGGGTGCGACGAACAGCACGCCCTTCACGTTTGCGGCATGCGTCTGAAACGCGTCCGCGTGCGAGAGCGCATGGGCCGTCGCGAGACATCCGAAGCTATGCGCCGCGATGACGACAGGACCGTCGATGCTCGCGAGCACGTCGCGAACGGCGTCGCTCCAGATGGCGAGACTCGGCGTGTTCCAGTCGCGCTGCTCGACGCGCCGCGCGCCGGGCGTCTCGCGCTCGAGCCAGCTCTGCCAGTGCGCATCCTCGCTGCCATGCAATCCGGGCACGGTCACGAGCGTGACCGGCAAGCTCGACGTTCCTGCGTCCCCCGCGCTGCGCTCATTCATCTTCGGTCCTCGCTCGACTCGAACTAGTCAGGCTCCATTCTCGGGCAGCGCGCGGATGCGGCTAACCAATATTTCGTCATTTGTTTATGGCGATGCAGCCGAGCCCCGCCGCTATAATCGCAACTCGCAGCAGCCGCCTCCTGCCCTTCCATCGCTCATGTCCACCCGTCGCCCGTCCATCTCGCCCGAATCGCACGTTCCGCTCTACACGCAGATCAAGGACGTGCTGCGCACCGGCATTCTCGATGGCCGCTATCCGCCGATGAGCCGCATGCCCTCGGAAAGCGAGCTGATGACGATGTTCGACGTGAGCCGCATCACGATCCGTCAGGCGCTCGGCGATCTGCAAAAGGAAGGGCTGATCTTTAAGGTGCACGGCAAAGGCTCGTTCGTGTCGCAGCCGAAGACGTTCCAGAACGTGACATCGTTGCAGGGTTTCGCGGAAGCGATGTCGGAGAGCGGACACGAGATCATCAACCGCGTCGTGCAATTGCGCTTCGTGCCCGCGCCCGCGGAAGTCGCGGCGCAACTCGGCCTCGCCGACGGCAGCGGCGTCGCGGAGATTCATCGTGTGCGCCTGCTCAATCGCTCGCCCGTTTCGTACGAAGTCACGTTTCTGCCCGAAGCCCTCGGCAAACGCCTGAAACGCGCGGAACTCGCGACGCGCGATATCTTCCTGATGCTGGAGAACGACTGCGCCGTGCCGCTCGGTCGCGCCGATCTCGCCATCGATGCAATAGCCGCCGCGCCGGACATCGCGGATGCGCTCGACGTGAAGAAAGGCGCACCGCTCCTGCGCATCGAGCGCCTCACGCACGATGCCGACGGCAAGCCCATCGACTTCGAATACCTCTACTTCCGCGGCGATACGTTTCAATACCGGCTGCGCATCGATCGCGAACGGTCGGCCGCAAGCGCGCCGCGCGTTATTCGAAACAGGCAGAAGCAAAGCAAAAACAATTGATTCCCTCGCGCTTCGCGGGCTTCTAGAATCTGGTCCTAACTTGTCATAACAAGTAGCGAATCCAGATCATGCAAACCCACGAACTCGAATACGACATCGTCGTCGTTGGCGGCGGCACGGCCGGCCCGATGGCCGCCATCAAGGCGAAGCAGCGCGACCCGAGCCTGCGCGTGCTGCTCATCGACAAGGCGCACGTGAAGCGCAGCGGCGCGATCTCGATGGGCATGGACGGTCTGAACAACGCCATCATTCCCGGCCACGCGACGCCCGAGCAGTACACAAAGGAAATCACCGTGGCGAACGACGGCATCGTCAATCAGGCCACGATCTACGCCTATGCGCGCCACAGCTTCACGACGATCGAGGAACTCGACCGCTGGGGCGTGAAGTTCGAAAAGGATCACACCGGCGACTATGCCGTGCGCAAGGTGCATCACATGGGCGCGTACGTGCTGCCGATGCCCGAAGGCCACGATGTCAAGAAGGTGCTCTACCGCCAGTTGAAACGGGCGCGTGTGGAGATCACGAATCGTATCGTCGCGACGCGTCTACTGAACGGCCCGAACGGCGAGATCGCGGGCGTGATGGGCTTCGATTGCCGCAGCGCCGATTTCTACGTGATTCGCGCGAGAGCCGTGATTCTCTGCTGCGGCGCGGCCGGACGACTGGGCTTGCCCGCATCGGGCTATCTGATGGGCACCTACGAGAACCCGACCAATGCCGGCGACGGTTACGCGATGGCGTATCACGCGGGCGCGGAACTCGCGAACCTCGAATGCTTCCAGATCAATCCGCTCATCAAGGATTACAACGGCCCGGCGTGCGCATATGTGACCGGTCCGCTCGGCGGCTATACGGCGAACGGCAAGGGCGAGCGCTTCATCGAATGCGATTACTGGAGCGGCCAGATGATGTGGGAGTTCTATCAGGAACTCCAGAGCGGCAACGGCCCGGTGTTCCTGAAGCTCGACCATCTCGCGGAAGAAACGATTCAGACGATCGAGACGATCCTGCACACCAACGAGCGGCCGAGCCGCGGACGCTTTCACGCGCGACGAGGCAACGACTATCGCACGCGCATGATCGAGATGCATATCTCGGAGATCGGCCTTTGCAGCGGGCACAGCGCATCGGGCGTATGGGTCGACGAGCACGCGCGCACCTCCGTGCAAGGACTTTACGCCGCGGGCGACATGGCCGCCGTGCCGCACAACTACATGCTCGGCGCATTCACCTACGGCTGGTTCGCGGGCGAAGACGCGGCCGCGCATGTCGCGGGCCGCGCATTGCCGGCGCTCGATGCATCGCAGATCGAGCGTGAACGCGATCGCATATTCGCGCCGCTGTCGCGCACGCATGGCCTGCCGCCATCGCAGGTCGAATACAAGTTGCGCCGGTTCGTCAACGACTATTTACAGCCGCCGAAGGTCACGCGGCGCATGGAAATCGGCCTGCAACGTTTCGCGGAAATCCGCGAGGACGTGGAGCAACTCGCCGCCGCCGATCCGCATGAACTGATGCGCGCCGCCGAAGTCGCCGCGATTCTTGATTGCGCCGAAATGGCCGCGCGCGCGTCGCTCTTTCGCACGGAGAGCCGCTGGGGGCTTTATCACCATCGCGTCGATTATCCCGAGCGCAACGATGCCGAATGGTTCTGCCATGCGCATCTGAAGAAGGATGCAACGGGGCGCATGACGTCGTTCAAGAAACCCGTGGAACCGTATGTGGTTCCCGTCGACGAGTCCGAGCGCGGCGCGTATTCGCGTCTGCGTGTAGCTCGCACGTCGCAGCCGGTCGCTGCATAGGAGAGAAAGAAATGGCCCTCGTGCCCCGCGAAGCGCGTATGCGCTCGAGCCTTCCCGTGATGATCGACGAAGACAAGTGCATCGCCGACAAGGGCTGCACGGTCTGCATCGACGTCTGTCCGATGGACCTGCTCGCGATCGATCCCGAAACCGGCAAGGCTTTCATGAAGTTCGACGAATGCTGGTACTGCATGCCCTGCGAGCGCGATTGTCCGACCAATGCCGTGCATGTCGACATTCCGTATCTTCTTCGATGACGAGAGTTGCCTCATGACGGTTACCAACACCCTCTTCGATCGCCTCGCGCATGACGACGCCGCCGTGCGCCGTCTCGCCGTGATCGAAGCCGCCGATCTCGAAGACGAAACGTGGCTGTCCGCTCTTGCCCATGCCTTGCGTCACGATGCGGATGCCGATGTACGTCGCACGGCCGCGCAACGTCTCGGCGCATGGGATGCGAACGAAGCCGCCGATGCGCTGTGCGCCGCGCTCACCGATAGCGACACGGGCACGCGCGAGGCGGCAGCCGAAAGCCTCACTGCGCTGAAAGATCCCGCTGTGGGCGAACGCCTGCTGCCGCATCTCGCCGACGCCGATGCCGATGCGTTCAAGCGCGCAGCGCTGCTTCGCGCGCTGCGCGAATTGCGCTTGCCGGAGGCGGCCGCGCCTGCATTGACGGCGTTATCGGATGCGTCGCCGCTCGTGAGGCGTGAAGCTGTCGGGGTCCTCGGATGGCTGCGTCATACGCACGCGCTGGAGCAATTGACGCAACTCGCGCACGACGATACATCCGCCGATGTGCGGCACGCCGCCGTCGGCGCGCTCGGATTCGCCACGGACGATAGCGTGCTCGTCACGTTGACGCATGCGCTGTCGGATGAAGAATGGCGCGTGCGGGAAGAAGCCGCCGCGACGCTCGGCAAACTGCGTCTCACCGCCGCCCGCGACGCGCTCGAACGCGCACTCGCCGACGAATACTGGCAGGTCACGTTACAAGCCGCGCGCACGCTCGGACGTTTGCGCGATGCCGCGAGCACGCACGCGGTGTCGGCATTGCTGACTTTCCCGATCAGCAACGTGCGCAAGGAGGCCGCGCTCGCGCTCGGCGAACTCGGCCATACCGATGCGCTCGCCGTGCTCGAAGCCGCGCTCGCTGACGGCGATCCGGAAGTGCGCAAGGCCGTGCGTATCGCGATTGCGCAGATCGGCGAGCGGATCGCCTCACATCGCGTCAGTGACTGATCATCCACGGACGCCCGGCCGGCGACTTCATCGATGGCCGCGCGGCATCGGCCGATGAAGCTTTCGGCTTGCAGCAGGCGCAGCCCGGTCCGTGTCGATAGCCGAGGCTCTTCGAACTCGTCGGCGCATTCGCGCTGCGTTCGTTGGTCGCGTAGGCGTCGCGCTGACTTTGCGGCATCAATGAAAGCATCGCCGTGCTCGTGATGGCGCGTATGGTCTGCACGCCGCATTCCGGACAAAGATGCGGCAGATCACGATCCGCGATGCTGCGCATCACGTCGAAGCTGCCGCACGATTCACATTCGTATTGATAGATCGGCATCGATCTCGCGCTCCGTGCAGGAAAGGCGCGATGCGGGCATCGCAGCGCGCCTTTCGACTCTCATGAACTCAGGCCTTGTCCTGCGACAGCGGAATATCCACGCCGCCCTTCACCGCCTTGACCGGGCCATCGGCGTTGGGACGAATGTCGAAGTCGAAGATCTGCGTCGGCAGCCATAACGTGGCGCATGCGTTCGGGATATCCACGACGCCGCTGATATGCCCTTGCACCGGAGCGGTTCCCAGAATCGAATACGCCTGCGCGCGCGTATAGCCGAACTTCGTCAGATATTCGATTGCATTGAGACATGCCTGGCGATACGCGATATGCACGTCGAGATAATGCTGCTTGCCCGCTTCGTCGACCGAGATGCCTTCGAAGATCAGGTAGTCGTCGTAACGCGGCGTGATCGGGCTCGGCTTGAAGATCGGGTTCTTGATGCCGTACTTCGCCATGCCGTCCTTGATCACGCTCACGCGCATATGGACCCAGCCCGCCATTTCGATCGCGCCGCAGAAGGTGATCTCGCCATCGCCCTGGCTGAAGTGAAGATCGCCGACGGAAAGTCCCGCGCCTTCCACATACACCGGGAAGAATATCTTCGATCCGCGCGACAAATCCTTGATGTCGCAATTGCCGCCATGCTCGCGCGGCGGCACCGTGCGCGCGCCTTCGGCCGCGGCCTTTTCGCGTGCATCGCCCGTCATCTTGCCCATGTGCGCGGTCGCGGCAAACGGCGGATTCGCGAGCGGCGGCACGCGATCGGGCTGCGTCTTGATGAAATCGACTTCGCGCTGATTCCATGTCGCGAGCAGCTTCGGGTCGGGCAGGCAGCCGATCAGTCCCGGATGAATCAGGCCGGCGAACGAGACTTGCGGCACATGGCGCGACGTCGTATAGAGCCCGTGGAAATCCCAGATGGATTTCTGCGCGAGCGGGAAGTGGTCAGTCAGAAAGCCGCCGCCGTTCTTCTTCGAGAAGAAGCCGTTGAAGCCCCACTGACTCTCCGCCTTCGCGCCGATATCGAGCAGGTCCACGACGAGCAGGTCGCCGGGCGCGGCGCCATGCACGCCGACCGGTCCCGATAGAAAGTGGACGATCGACAGATCGATGTCGCGCACATCGTCGGCCGAATCGTTGTTCTTGATGAAGCCGCCGGTCCAGTCGTAGGTTTCGAGAATGAACTCGTCGCCGGGCTTGACCCATGCGGTCATCGGAATGTCGGGGTGCCAGCGGTTGTGCACCTGCTCGTTGTCGAATGCGGATTGATTCAGGTCGACCTTGATGAGCGTTTCAGCCATGACGTATGTCTCCTTGTCGGATCAGGCCGGCTCGCATGCCGGCATAGGGACAGCACTTCGGTTGAAGCATGACTAACTCAGCGTGCCATTGAGCAAGAGATATCCGGGCAGCCAGCCCGTGAGAATGCCGGCGATCACCGTGACCGTGCCCGTCAGCTTGACGATGGGCCGTTGCAACGCGAGCAGCACGAAGAACAGCAGCCACAGAAACGCCCAGCCGAACCAGCACAGCGCGAACCACACGGACCACGCGGAACTCGCGTGCGTGATCGAATCGATGCCGACCGGGATGATCGTGATCGCGACGAACAGGCTGAACCAGCCGAGCCCGCGGCCATCGGCGCCGTTATAGCGATTGATCGCCACCCAGAAGTACGTGAACGTGAAGAGCAAGGTGAGCGCGGCCGCCTTGATCGATGTCGCATCCGCGCCCGCGCCGAATGCGAGCTTCAGCGACGCGAGCAAGGTGATGCCGCCCGCGAAGACATTGATGACCCATATCTCGCGATCGCCGATCTTTCCGAGCAGCCAGAGCCCATTGAGAAACAGCACGGCGCCGACATACAGCAAACACAAACCCAGCATGGTGTTCTCCTCATCGCGCACGGAAGGCGGCGCACGGTGTCTGCGTTCGAAAATGGGTTCACGATGCACGCCTGCCAGCGTCGATGCGCGGACATCGCGGCTTGGGACAGGACTCATGATAGGGACGCGCCACCACGCGCGAATCCCCCAGCGCGAGGAATTTGATTCGCCCATCCGGGGCATGCGGCCTCACCCAAATGGGTGAGGTTTCAGATCAGAGGGATAAGCAGATGCGGCCATGCAGATGGACGAGTTCCATCTGGCTGTGCGTGTCGGTCTTCTGGAAGATTTGCTTGAGATGACTGCGCGCGGTGTTCTCGGACACATGCAGTTCGCGCGCCGCGCTCGCGATGGAATGGCCGGTGACGATCAGCGAACTCATGCGCGCCTGTGCGGGGCTGAGGCCGAACTGCCGCACGAACGCGCAATCGGCGTGATCGTCTTCCGAAGGCACATTGAGCGCCGTGACGATCGCGAGACGCCGCATCTCGCCGAGTTCCGCGCTGAAGACGGAGCCCGCCGCGCGGATCGAAATGACGCTTGGCTGCGACTGCCCCGGCGCCGAAAGCGAGAGCACCTGCGCGGCGCGCTCGTCCGCATCGGCCGATGCATGCGTGGCGCGTGCGATCGCTTCCTGCAACACGCGATCGTCGATGTGCGTCGCCGCGGCGATGCGCCCTTCCTCGATACGCAGTCCCGCCACGGACTCGCACGCGTTCTGCGCGCCATCGCCGCCGAACACCATGCACCCGTTCGAATCGACGAGCATCGCCGCGCGCGCATGTGTATTCACGATGCTTCGCAACGCGCGATTCATGTCGTCCGTTTCGCGCAGACGCCAGCGCAAGTCGAGCGCGAGCGTGATGTGCGGCAAGAGCGCCGCGAACGCGCTTCGTTCACGCGGACCGAAGCGCGGCTCATCGGGACCGCGATGCAGGTCGAGGTAATGGACAAGCGTGTTGCGTCGCGCAATCACGCCGCATAGCCTGTGATAAAGCCCGTGCGGCAATAAAAGCCCGCGATAGAAGTCGGTTTTGACGAGCTCGCGATTGCTGAGCAGTTCATCGCCCGCCATCACGCGGCCTTCCCGATAGGCATCGCTCGACAGAAACCACGGATTGCGCGAGGCGTAATCGGATAGCGCCGCGCTGAGCTGCGGATCGCGCGGCGCGGAATACAGCGCAAAGCCTTGACGCGTCGCAAAGCTATGACGCGAGAGCGCGGCCCAGCGTGCGCGGAAACGCTCGCGGATCTGCGCGAGCACGGCGCACCAGGCGTCGTCGGAGTCGCCCGCTGCGTGTACGCGATAAACAAGGTCGTCGCCGGCGACAGGTGCCACGGCGCTCGCAAACAGCGGCGTCATGTCTGCTCCGAAACGGAAAATGAAGGCGTCGGGAAAGAGCTGCAACAACACACGAAGGTCTGCCCGCCAGTGTTGGCAGACGCACCATCTGGGTCAATCGGCACAAACCCGGCTGCGCAATAGCGGAAGCTTTCGCGGCAATATTGCGGCATTGCAGCTTTGAGCGAATAATCGACTCGTTCAATCGAATGGCTTGCTGATCCGGTGGCCAACCCTCATGCGAATCAAACGCGACTATCAGTCCTGGGTGGCCAACGAAACACTCGAAGATTACGCGTTGCGTTACGCAGCAAGCTCTTATCGGCGCTGGTCGCCATCGACGCTCGCCAATACCGCGATCGGCGGCATCTCGTTTCTCGCGCTCGAAGCTATCGGCGCGAGCATCACATTGAGCTTCGGCTTTCATAACGCATTTCCCGCGATACTCGTCGTGTGCGTGCTGATCTTTCTCGTCAGCGTGCCGATCGCGTATTACTCCAGCGAAGCCAATGTCGATATCGATCTGCTCACGCGCGGCGCGGGCTTCGGTTATGTCGGGTCCACGATCACGTCGCTGATCTATGCGTCGTTCACGTTCATCTTCTTCGCGCTCGAAGCCGCGATACTCGCGCAGGCGCTGGAACTGGCGGCCGGCATCAATATCGTGATCGGCTATCTGCTGTCGTCGTTGCTGATCATTCCCCTCGTGTTCTTCGGCGTCACGCTCATCAACAAGCTGCAGATGTGGACGCAGCCGCTCTGGGCGATTCTGCTCGTCGCGCCGTTCGCGTTCATTCTGTGGAAGGACCCGGACGTGCTGCATCGATGGGCCGCGTTTGCGGGCATCGGCGCGAATGCGCAGGCGCGCGGCGGCGGCATCGACGTATTGCTGTTCGGCACGGCCGCCGGCGTGCTGTTTTCGCTGATGGGGCAGATCGGCGAGCAGGTGGACTATCTGCGCTTTCTGCCCGATCGCACGGCGCGCAACCGCTTCGCATGGTGGACCGCGATGCTCACAGCCGGCCCGGGATGGATCGTGGTTGGCGGCCTCAAGCTTCTCGCCGGCAGCCTGCTTGCCGTGCTCGCACTCGAAGATGGCGTGCCGGCCGTCGATGCCGTCGTGCCGGTGCATATGTACGTCACCGCGTACCAGCATGTATTCGAGAGCCCTGCGCTGGCGCTCGCGGTGGCGACGTTCTTCGTCGTGATCTCGCAGGTGAAGATCAACGTGACCAATGCGTACGCCGGTTCGCTCGCGTGGTCGAACGTGTTCGCGCGCCTCACGCACTATCATCCGGGACGCGTCGTATGGCTCGTGTTCAATGTGATGATCGCGTTGCTGCTGACCTTGCTCGGCATCTTCAAGACGCTCGAAACCGTGTTGAGCGTGTATTCGAATCTCGTGATCGCGTGGCTCGGCGCGCTCGTCGCGGACCTCGTCGTGCTCAAGCCGCTCGGCATCAGTCCGCGTCGCATCGAGTTCAAGCGGGCGCATCTCTATCAGGTGAATCCGGTCGGCTGCGGCGCGATGCTGATTGCGTCGGTCGTATCGACCTGTGCGTTCGCGGGCCTGTTCGGCGATTACGCGCGTGCGTATTCCGCGTTCATCGCGCTGTTCCTCGCTTTCGTCAGCGCGATTGCGATTGCTTATGCCACGGGCGGCCGCTATTACATCGCGCGCGTCGACGAGCAACACGCCGATATGCCGCGCACGCAACTCGTGCGCTGCTGCATCTGCGAGCGCGATTACGAAGCCGCCGACATGGCATGGTGTCCGTTCAATCAAGGCTCGATCTGCTCGTTGTGCTGCGGTCTCGACAACCACTGTCGCGATCGATGCAAGATGCCTGCCGCATCGACCGCCGAGGAACTCGCGGAGCCGCCTGGACCGAGCACGCTCGCGCCGCATTTCGGGCGGCGCATCGGGCGCTTCTTCGGCTTGTTCGTGATTGCATCGACCGCGACGGGCGCGGTGTATCTGCTGTCGTATCGCCTGATCGAAATCGCCGATGCAGCGGCGCGCGGCCAGATCGCCGATGTGCTGCTTCACACCTATGCTGCCACGCTGCCCCTGCTCGCGTTCGGCGCGTGGTGGATCGTGTTGTCGCAGGAAAGCCGCGAACTCGCGCAGGGCGACTTGCTCCAGTCGCTGCACAACCTCGAAGCGACGCGCAAGGAACTCGTCGAATCGGAACGCATGGCCGCGCTCGGCGGTCTCGTCGCGGGCGTCGCGCATGAGATCAATACGCCGGTCGGCATCGTCGTGAGCGCGGCATCGTATCTGCGGGATCGGACCGAGGGCATCAGCGACAGTCTCAGGCGTCAGGATCTCACCGAGGAAGCACTGGGCAGCTATCTGCGCGACGCGGGCCAGTCGACGCGCCTCATGTTATCCAACGCCGATCGCGCCGCGCGCCTCGTGCAAAGCTTCAAGCAGGTGGCCGTCGATCAGGTCAGCGAGGCGCGACGTCATTTCGATCTCGGCGAATACATTCGCGAAACGGTGCTGAGCGTCGAGCCCAAACTGCGCGGCACGCGCGTATCGTTGCGCGTGGACTGTCCGCCCGGCATTCTGATGGATTCGTTTCCCGGCCCGCTCGCGCAGGTGCTGACCAACCTGATCCTCAATTCCCTCGTGCATGCATTCGCGCCGGGCGAGATCGGGCATATCGTCATCTCGGCGCGGCGTTCGGGCGACACGCATGTCGTGCTCGAACACGAAGACGACGGCTCCGGCATTCCCGACGAACTGCACGAGCGCATCTTCGAGCCGTTCTTCACGACGCGGCGCGGTTCGGGCGGCAGCGGCCTCGGACTGCATCTCGCGTATGCGCTCGTCACGCGCGCGCTCGACGGTACGCTCGCGGTGCGCAACGGCGTGCGCAAGGGCACCGTGTTCGCCGTCACGCTGCCGCTCACCGCGCGCTCGCATGACGGTGCGATCCATGCCATACCGGGCCAGGGAGAAAGACAATGACCGCGCCTTCATGGTTGCGCCGCGAACCCGCGCATGCCGATGCATCGCGCAAGCTCGCGGGACCGCAGGCTCCGCCCTGGCACGTACTGCTCGTCGACGACGCACCCGAGATTCACGAAGTCACGCGCCTCGTGCTCGCCGATGCCGCGTTTTCTGGCAGGCCCATCGAGTTGTCGAGCGCGCTGTCCGCCGCCGAGGCGCGCGCGTATCTCGCCGCGCATCCGGGCACGGCGCTGATCCTGCTCGACGTCGTGATGGAAGCCGACGATGCCGGCCTCGAACTCGTGCGCCATATCCGCGACACGCTCGAAGACCGCGACGTGCAGATCATTCTGCGTACCGGTCAGCCCGGCATGGCGCCGGAGCGCGACGTGATCACCCGCTACGAGATCAACGGCTACTTTCTGAAGACCGAACTGACCGCGCAGAAACTGACGTCGATCGTGGTCACCGGTCTGCGCACATACGAGACGATCAAGGCGTTGCGCAGCGCTCAAACGCTCGCGACGGCGTCCGCGATCGACGACAGCAGCGGTCCCATCGATCGCGACCACGAGCGCGGAATCCGCGACGATCTCGACGCCGCGCTTCGATCGGATGCGTGGTCGATGCACGCGCTGCCGCAGATCGATCTCGCATCGAACGCTGTGAGCGGCGTCGAGATGCAGGCCGCGTGGCCTTCACGAGAAGGCGCGCTGTCGGCCGGGCGGATTGCCATGCTGACCGACGATGCCGCTTTGCTTCAATCGATCGACGAAGCCATGCTTCGCCGCGCATGCGCGCTCGCACGCGGTTGCCGCGATAGCGGCGAAGAGCCCGCGCCGCGCATCTCGATACCGCTTCTGTCGAAGCATCTCACCGACGATCAACTGATCGCGATGGTGAAGACGTCGCTCGCGGAAGCCGGCCTTCAAGGCGAAGCGCTCGATCTGCAATTCAGCGGTCCATCGCTCGGCGCGCGCCGTCTCGCTGCACGCGCGTTGCAGGCGCTCGGCGTGTCGATCACGCTGGTGGACTTCGGCCTCGAACGCATGTCGCTTTTCGACCTTCAGGCGCTACGGCCGAACCGCATCAAGATTCATTCGAAGTTCGTCAGGGACGTCACGCATCGACATGAACGCGCGGTGGTCGCGCGCGCGATCATCGCGCTGGCGCATACGCTCGGCGTCAGCGCCATCGCGGATGGCTTGTCGAACAGCGAGGACCTGCAGTTCTTCAGATGGGAAGGCTGCGATCTCGGGCAAGGCGACGCGCTCGCGGCCGCACGGCCCGTTTAGCGCTACCGCCGATGAATCTTATGCGGACAACTTCCTCATCTCGGCGATAAGGTCGGACTTGCCTTCGAAGCCGATGCCCGGGAGGTCCGGCATCGTGATGTGACCGTTCTCGACCTTGACGCCGTCGGGGAAGCCGCCGTATGGCTGGAACAGGTCGGGATACGATTCGTTGCCGCCAAGGCCGAGTCCAGCGGCAATGTTCAACGACATCTGATGGCCGCCGTGGGGAATGCAGCGGCTCGCCGACCAGCCATGCTGACGCAGCATGTCGAGCGTGCGCAGATATTCGACAAGCCCGTAACTCAGCGCGCAATCGAACTGAAGCCAGTCGCGGTCGGGCCGCATGCCGCCGTAACGAATGAGGTTGCGCGCGTCCTGCATGGAGAACAGGTCTTCGCCTGTCGCCATCGGTTTGTCGTAGTAGTTGCGCAGCGTCGCCTGCAGTTCGAAGTCGAGCGGATCGCCCGGTTCCTCGTACCAGAAGAGGTCGTATTGCGAGAGCGCCTTCGCGTACCGGATCGCCGTGTCGAGGTCGAAGCGGCCATTCGCATCGACCGCGAGTTTCTGCCCATCCTGCAGAACGCTCAGAATGGAATCGATGCGGCGCAGGTCTTCGTCGAGCGACGCGCCGCCGATCTTCTTCTTGACGACCGTATAACCCCGATCGATATAGCTGCGCATTTCGTCTTTCAGCTTCTCGTGGTCCTGGCCGGGATAGTAGTAACCGCCCGCCGCGTACACGAAGATTTTGCGATTCGGATTGCCATCGCCGTAACGGTCGGCAAGCAACTGGAACAGCGGCTTGCCTTCGATCTTGGCGACGGCATCCCACACAGCCATATCGATCGTGCCGATGGCAACCGAACGCTCGCCATGACCGCCGGGCTTTTCGTTCGTGAACATCTTCGCCCAGATTTTGTGCGGATCGAGATTGTCGCCGGTGTCGTCCACCAGCGTGGAGGGATCGGCTTCGAGAATGCGGGGAATGAAGCGCTCGCGCATCAGCTTGCCCTGACCATAGCGGCCATTGGAATTGAAGCCATAGCCGATCACCGGCTTGCCATCTCGAATGACATCCGTCACGACGGCAACGAGGCTCAGCGTCATCTTGCTGAAGTCGATATAAGCGTTGCGGATCGGGGAACTGATGGGAACGGTCTTCTCGCGGATTTCAACGATTCTCACGGCACTGTCTCCTGTATTCATTGCGATGTGGACCTAGCTTATCCGCAAAATGCGCTGCTACACTGCACTTAATTTCATTTCATTCTTCACCCAAAGTGAATTCTGATCCGGCTTCCGATTTCGAGTTTTTTGTTCTTCTCGCGAAGTTGAAGAGCCTGTCCGGAGCGGCGCGTGCGCTCGACCTGTCACCGCCCGCAGCGACGAAGCGGCTCGGCGTCATCGAGGGGCGGCTGGGGGCGCGGCTCGTCAACAGAACGACTCGCAGCGTCAGCCTCACACCCGAAGGCGAGACGTACCTGCGGTATGCCTCGCAGATCGTCGGGCAGGTCCGTGAAATGGAAGAGGCGATATCAGGCGCGAAAAGCGACCCGCAAGGGCTTTTGCGTATCAACGCGACGCTCGGGTTCGGCAGGACGACGATTGCCCCGCTCGTATCGGAGTTCGCCAGGCGCTTCCCGAGCGTCGAGGTTGGGTTCGAAGTGACGGACCGCTCCGTCGATCTGGTCGAAGGCGCGTTCGACATGGCCATCAGGTTCGGCGAGTTGCCCGATAGCCGCCTGAGCGCGCGACGCATCATGAGCAACCGTCGCTTCCTTTGCGCGTCGCCGAAATACCTCGAAAAACACGGGACGCCGGAGCGCGTCGAGGATCTGGCCCGGCATCGGTGCATCATTCATCGGCAGAACGATGACGCATACGGCGTATGGCGCTACATCGTCAACGATCACATCGAGGCCATCAAGGTCAAAGGGGCGCTGTCGAGCAACGATGGCGACATCGCTCTTCGCTGGGCGCTTGACGGCCACGGGATTCTGATTCGTTCCGAATGGGACCTCGCGAAGTACGTGCAGAGCGGACGGCTCCATCTCGTCCTGCCGAACACGGTTCTTCCTTCCGCCGACCTGTTCGTCTATTACCCCCGGCAGAAGAATCAGACGGCCCGGGCTCGCGCGTTCATCGATTTCCTGATCAACCGGTTCCAGGCGCCCTTTACGCCGGTCGACGCAGGCGCCGAACTCCGCGAGAAGAAAAAGCGCATTCCGAAGAAGTAAGAAACGGAAACCCTGTGCGGCTCCGCATCAGGGTAAACATCAATCACAAAAGCATTTTCAAATAGTTGGTGTACGGAGTATATTTCTCATCACACACAGACGTGCTGAGCAATGGAGGAAGACATCATGCAATTTCATCTGAACGGTTTCCGTGTCGGCGATCCCACGATCGAACCGGCGGCCGAGGGCGCACCGCGCGTCGAGATGCCCGAGACGGTCGACGTGCTCATCGTCGGAAGCGGTCCTGCGGGACTCGTGCTGGCGGCGCAACTGTCGCAATTCCCGTCGATCAGAACGCGCATCGTCGAACGTCGCGGCGGTCCGTTGCTGATGGGACAGGCGGATGGCGTCGCGTGCCGCACCGTCGAGATGTTCAATGCATTCGGGCTCAGCGATCGTCTTTTGCGCGAGGCCTATTGGGTCAACGAGACAGTCTTCTGGCGGCCCGACGCGCATGATCGCGATGCGATCAAGCGTACCGGTCGTGTTCAGGATACCGAAACAGGCATGTCCGAATTTCCGCACGTGATCGTCAATCAGGCGCGTGTGCAGGACTATCTCCTCGATGTGATGCGCCGTTCGCCCGAGCGAATCGAGCCGGATTACGATCTGGAAGCCATCGACATTCAGCGCGACGATGCGCACGAATTTCCGGTGCGCGTCACGTTGCGCCGCACCGATGCAGCGCGGCTCGGCGAGCAAGTGACGGTGCGTGCGCGTTATGTCGTCGGTTGCGATGGCGCCCGCAGCGCCGTGCGCACGGCCATCGGACAAACGCTGCGCGGCGATGCGGCCAACCATGCGTGGGGCGTGATGGATGCGCTCGCCGTCACCGACTTCCCGGACATCCGGCTGAAGGCGGCGATCCAGTCCGCGAGCAAGGGCAATCTGCTCATCATTCCGCGCGAAGGCGGCTATCTGGTTCGCTTCTATGTCGATCTCGGCGAGGTTACGCCGGAGAATCGTGACGGCATCAAGCAGATTTCCGTCGATCGCATCATCGAAACGGCGCAGCACATTCTGCATCCGTATTCGCTCGACGTGAAAGAAGTCGCGTGGTTCTCGGTCTACGAAGTGGGCCAGCGCCTGACCGACCGCTTCGACGATGCGCTCATGGCCGATGGAACCTCTCGCGATCCGCGCGTGTTCATCGCCGGCGACGCCTGCCACACGCATAGCGCGAAAGCCGGCCAGGGCATGAACGTGTCGATGCAGGACGGCTTCAATCTCGGCTGGAAACTCGGCGCGGTCTTGCAGGGGCGCAGCGACGCGGACCTGTTGCGCACGTATTCGGATGAACGTCAGCCCATCGCGAAAGCGTTGATCGATTTCGACAAGGAATGGTCCGCGATGATGGCCGCGCCGCCGAAGGATCCGAATCGGCCGGAAGCGGGCGGCGTCGATCCTGCTGAGCTTCAGGCGTATTTCGTGCGCGCGGGCCGATATACGGCAGGCCTCGCAACGCATTACCGGCCCGGCGTGCTGACGGGCGATACGACGCATCAGGCGCTCGCCGAAGGCTTCGTGATCGGGACGCGCTTTCACTCATCGCCGGTGGTTCGTATCGCGGATGCAAAGCCCGCTCATCTCGGACACGCGGCCCGCGCCGATGGCCGCTGGCGTCTGTACGCGTTCGCGGATGCGAAAGGCGCCGCGCTCGATGCACTCTGCGAACATCTCGCCACCTCGCCCGATTCCGTCTTGCGGCGCGTCACGCCAGAGGATGCCGACATCGACAGCGTGCTCGATTTCCGCGCGGTGCTGCAACAGCCTCATCGCGAGGTGCGTGTCGAAGACCTGCCTGCGCTTCTGCTTCCGCGCAAGGGACGCCACGGTCTCATCGACTACGAGAAGGCATTTACGAACGACGCAGCGCCTGATATCTTCGGCGAGCGCGCCGTCGATCGCGAACGGGGCGCACTCGTGGTCGTCCGTCCGGATCAATACGTCGCCCACGTTCTTCCGCTCGATGCCTACGAGGAACTGGCCGCGTTCTTCCGGCCGATATTCCGCACGCACTAACCCACTCCGACACTGCGAAATTGCCGATCAATAAAAACGAGCCCGAAGTGCGCCCGACATTCACGGGCAGCCTCGTGCGCCGCGCCCAGCAGCGCCACGTTGCGGTGTGGCTCAGCGAAGTCTCCGCCGAAATCACGAGCGTCCAGTACGCGGCGCTCGAAATCCTGCACAGGACGCCCGGCGTCAACCAGCGGCAACTCGGCGATGAACTCGACGTGGACCGTTCGACCATCGCCGATCTGGTCGCGCGGATGGTCCGCAACGGCCTCGTCGAGCGTTCCGACGATCCCGTCGACAAGCGCAGTTATGTGCTCTTTCTTACCGCGGCCGGCAAGAAGCAACTGGCCGCGTTGCGCCCGCGTGTCGAAGAGGTCGAGCGCATCCTCACGACGAGGTTGACCGCGCGGGAAAGCGCGGAGTTGCGGCGGCTGCTCTCGGCCTTACTGCCGCCGCACGAATAAGGCGGGTGCTTACTGCGGTCCGCGAGTCCGATTCGGTCTGCCGCCGGCGCCCGGACGCGTTGAATTGTCACGCGGGCCGGATTTGTCGTGAAAATTCGGCCGGCCGGCCGGACCGTGATCCTCGCAGATCGTCGAGATCGCGTGTTTGAAAAGCACCTGCGATCCACTGGTCGAGTTGAGGTAGACCATGTAGGTATCGAACGACTGAATATGGCCGGTCAGCTTGATTCCGTTGACCAGAAAGATCGCGACACGTTTGCGCTCTTTCCTGAGTGCGTTCAGAAAATCGCCTTGAATACCGGGAAGACTATTGGACATTGATGATCCATGTTGAACCGTACAAGGACCGTTGGCCGACGTATTTCTCCGTCAGCGGAGCCTGCGTCCCTGTCCAGTATGTATTTGCTCGATGAGCCATTATCGCCTTTCCGGCGCGGCCGTCACCGAAAAAGAAAAATCCCGTGGTGCAACGATGTGTTCAACCACGCGAACCACCGACCGCGTGGAAATTTTATTCTCACAATCAGCCATTTTATACGCACTTTTCCCTTAAGCCGCGGCGCTTCGGCGTCGGTCGCTCAGTTTGCGGCAATCAGTTCATCTGCTCTGGATAAAAACATTTTCAGCACCGGCGATGCATTCGAACGGCTGTAGCCGAGCGCAAGATCGACGGTAGGCGCTTCGCCTTCCAGCGGCCGGCTCACCACCGACCACGGCAGCAGATTGTTCGCGTACTCGGGCATCAGCGAAACCCCGCGCGTCGACGCGACGAGCGACATGGCCATCGCGAGATTGTCGACGCCATGCGCAGGCTTCGGATCGATGCCGTTTTCCCGCAGATATTGCGCGACCACATCGTGCAGGACACGCGCCTTGTTCGACGCCATGACGAAGGTCTCGCCCCGCAAATCCGATGGCCCGATGGCGCTTTTCGCCGTCAGCCTGTGATCGCTCGGCATCAGCACGACCAGCTTCTCGCGATGGACCACGTGATATTCGAGGTCCAGCCCCGGCTCCCTGCGCACGAACGCGAGGTCGAGTTTGCCGCGCGCCACGGCGTCGGCGAGATCGGGCGAGTAGCCGCTCGATACCGTCACGTCGATGTTCGGCAACTCGTCGCGCAATACGCGCATCGCGCGTGGCAGCCACGTCATTTCCTGCCCCGTCAGAAAGCCGAGTGCAAACACCTGTTTGGCGGGGCTCGCTGCGCGGCGCGCCGCCTCGACGGCCGCATCGACCTGGGCCAGCGCGAGCCGTGCATGGTCGAGAAATGCCTTGCCGGATGCCGTCAGCTCGACGCCGCGCGCACTGCGGCTGAATAGTTCGGCCCGCACTTCGTCCTCCAGATCGCGAATCTGCCGGCTGAGCGATGGCTGCGACGTGAACAGCCGCTGCTCGGCGGCGACCGTGAGGCTGCCCGTTTCCGCGACGGCAACGAAATAACGCAGATGGCGCAGTTCCATCGTCCCTCCTATGTTGTCCGATTCGCGGGTCATGCTTTTGAGGCATGTCCGCCAGCCTACAAAGTCTTTTTTCTTTGCGCAAGCGAGGGCTAGATTGCTCATCAGCAGTCGCATTCAGCGCTGTCGGTTTCAGCTAGGCGGTTCTTCAGCCATACGCCGAAGTTATTGCCCTCTGTCCCTCATGCAAGGCAAGGAGTCTCGTCATGAACGATTTCATCGGAAAGACCGCGCTCGTTACGGGCGCATCCCGCGGCATCGGCCGCGCCATCGCGCTCGCGCTGGGCCGCGCCGGTGCACGCGTGCTCGTGCATTACAGCAGCAACGAGGCGGCGGCCGATTCGACCGTCGCTGAAATCATCGCGAGCGGCGGACACGCGCAGAAAGTCGCCGCCGATCTGCGCAGCGCCGACGGTCCGCATACGCTCGCCAGCCAGGTGCGCGCCGTGGTCGGTGGACGGCTGGACGTGCTGGTTGCGAACGCGGGCATTGCGAAAGCCGCGAGCATCGAAGATACGACCGTCGAAGATTTCGACGCGCTCTTCGCCGTCAACGTGCGCGCGCCGTTCTTTCTCGTGCAGCAGCTTCTGCCGATGCTGACCGACGGCAGCAGCGTCGTGCTGCTTTCGTCGCTGGCGGCGCGCGCGTCGGTCGGCGAGCTGGCCGCGTACGCAGCGACGAAGGGCGCGGTCGATACCCTCGTGCGGCACTTCGCGTCCGCGCTCGGCGCGCGTGGCGTGCGCGTGAACGCCGTCGCGCCCGGCGTCGTCGCGACCGAGATGTCGAGCTTCGCAAGCACCGACGAAGGCCGCGACTACACGCTGGGCCTTCAGGCGCTGAAGCGCATCGCGCAGCCTGAGGACATCGCCGGCGCGGTGACCTTCCTCGCTTCCGACAAGGCGCGCTGGATCACGGGCGATACGCTGCGCGTCGATGGTGGATCGAAACTTTAAGTACTTTCGTTATCCGAACTAATTCAGGAGCATCACCATGTCCAGCACAACTATCACGAACACGGCGCGAGCCGTGAAGATTCCCGGACCTGATCATCCGATCACGATCGAGCGCAATCCTTCGCGCGTCGTGGTTACCATCGCTGGGCGCATCGTCGCCGATACGCGCGATGCACTGACGCTGCGCGAAGCGCATTATCCGCCTGTGTTCTACATCCCGAGAAAGGATGTCGATATGGCGCAGCTCGAACGCACGGACCACGCGACTTACTGTCCATACAAGGGCGATGCCGCGTACTTCTCGATCGCCTCGGGCGGTGCGCGCGCGGTCGATGCGGTCTGGACCTACGAAGCGCCCTATCCCGCGGTCGAGCCGATCCGCGAGCACCTCGCGTTCTACACCGATCGCGTCGATTCGATCGAAGAACATGCATAAGGAACCGGCATGAACGACCAGAAAGTGGTACTCGTCACAGGCGCGCTGAGCGGCATCGGCCGCGCGAGCGCGCTCGCCTTCGCGCGCTCGAACGCCAGCGTCGTGATTTCAGGCCGGCGCGTGGACGAAGGTCACGCGCTCGCCGACACGCTGCGCTCTCTCGGCGCGCAAGCGGAGTTCATCGAGGCCGACGTGCGCGTCGAAGAGGACGTGCAGGCGCTCGTCGAATATGCGATCGCGCGCTTCGGAAGGCTGGATATCGCGGTGAACGCGGCGGGCATCGAAGGCGAGTCGATGCCCATCGTCGAGCAGACGGCCGCGCGCTACGCAGCCGTGTTCGAGACGAACGTGCTCGGCACCTTGCTCGCGATGAAGCATGAACTGCGCGTGATGTCGGCGCAACGCGGCGGCAGCATCGTCAACGTGTCCTCGACGATGGGCGCGCGCGGCGCGGCGGGCGCATCGCTTTACGTCGCGAGCAAGCACGCGGTCGAAGGGCTGACGAAGTCCGGGGCGCTGGAAGCCGCTGCTTTCGGCGTGCGTGTCAATGCCGTCGCGCCCGGACCGGTGCAAACGCCGATGCTCGACCGGCTCACGCAGACACCGGAGCGCAAGGCCGCGTTTCTCGACACGGTGCCGCTCAGGCGCGCGGGCACCCCGGAGGAAATCGCCGATGCGATCGTGTATGTGGCGTCGGCCAGTTTCATGACGGGGGAAGTGCTGCGCGTGAACGGCGGCCGAACGGCGGCATGACGCGTCTTCTCAAGAAGACCAACTGGCGGAAGGCAGCCGGAGTCGAACCGACCAGAGAGTGTCTGACACCCCCTACCGGGTTTGAAGCCCGGCCGCACCACCGGATACGGATGCCTTCCCTGACCCACGGCGAGAATCCGTCCGGGCGTCCGATTATAACGGCGCGTCGTCACCCGCCGCTATCGTCGGGATGCGGGTGCGCACGCGGCTGCCTGCGCCGCATCAATCGATAAATGCAATACAGCAAAGCCGCCGCGACGAGCACATCCACCACCGTCGCGCCATGCGATTCGAGCGCGAGCACGGCGAGATGCAATTGATGCTCGAAGAGCGCGCCGCCCAGCAGCCAGAACGACGCCCACGCGACGATTCCCGCCGTATCCCAGAAGAAGAACGCGAGCACGGCGATCTGCGTCGTGCCCATCAGCGGCGGCGTGACGAGCCCGAGCCCCGGTACGAACTTCGACACCGCGACGATCGGCGCGCCGTGCCGCTCGAACAACTCGCCCGTCGTGCGCATGCCGCTATCGACCGCATACGATCGGCGTGACAGCGCCGCGACAAGCCGCCGCCCGTAGATGCGCCCCGCCGAGAACCACACGCTGTCGCCGAGCAACGCGCCGCACAGCGCGGCGAACAGCACGTGCGCGAAGGACAATCGTCCGCTCGCCACGGCCGAGCCCGCGAACACGAGCAACGGCGCGGACGGCAGGGGCACGCCAAGACGCGTCAAGAGGACATTCGCGAACACGGCCGCGCTGCCCCATTGCACGATCGCCGACGGCGGAATCTGGATCAATCGGCACCTCTCGATGACCTGCGACGCATCGTTCGAAACCTCATTCGGACCTCGACTCGACGAGCATCACCGGCACGCTTCCACATCCCGCACTACTCGCAATTTCGATGCCGCGCCACGGCGATGCCTCGCCCTGATCGAAGGCCATCGGATCGACGCGACGGTCCGGCCTCAGCACGTTGAACGGCCACGACGGACGCCGCAGGCGCTCGTGCACGACCGAACCGAGCCAGATCGGCGCAGGCGGCGCGCCCGCGCCCTGCCGCACTTCGTAATGCGTCGGCCAGAAGCGCAGCACGTCGCGCTCGTCCGCGCCTCGGGACGAGCGCGCGAACACGAGCTTCGACGGCTCGCCGTTGTTCAGGCGCGGCAACGCGGGCAATTCGATCGCGGGCGCATTCGGCAACACCACCGACATCACGCTCTTCAAGCTTACATGCGATACCTCCGTCCAGCCGCGCGACATCAACTGCGCGCGAATCTGCTCGGGCGTCGCCGCCCATTGCACGGTGATCGGCTCGCGACGATCCCCCTCCATGTTCGCCCGATAGCACGAAAACGTGCGCCACACGGTATCCGTCCACTGAATCGGCGTGATGACGACGGTCGAAGGCGCGGCGCTATGCGCCTCCGTGTCGTCGCTCAGTTGCAGCGCGACGCTCGCGCAGATCACCGCCAGCACGGCGATCGGCATCAGGGGCCGCGGTTTCGGCTTGCCGGGGTTGCGCCATACGGCCGTGAGCGCGATCAGAAAGACCCACGCGGCCGCGAGCGCCGCGCTGCCGAGCGCATCGGAGATGGTGAAACGGCCGAAATACAGCCCCGCGAGGCCGACCGCCGTGACGATGGCCGATGTCGCCGTCGCGATGAATACGCCCGTCAGCAGGCCCACGCGCCGCAGCAGCAAAAACGCGAGAAAGCCGTAGATCACGACAGTCGCCGCCACATGGCTGCTCGGAAAGCTGTGCTCGGTCGGCGCGAAGGAAACCGGCACCGGCTCGTGCGCGGTGAAGCGGATCGCCGCGACGAGCAACTGCGAAAACGCCACCGCGACGACCCAGTATGCGACCGTGCGCCAGCGCCGCTCGAAGCTCATCCACACGATGACCATCGCGCCGAGCGCGAGCAGCGTTTGCGTGCTGCCGAGAGTCGCCGCGCCGTCGAGGATCGAATCGGCCCAGGTCGAGCGGAACGATTGCAGCAGCCGATAGATCGACACATCGACCTGCACGATCGATGTGCCGCGCGCGACGTTCGCGAGCACCGAGAAAAAGAGGATCGCGGAGGCGAGCAGCAGCACCGAGATCGTCACGATGAGGCCGGTCGCCGGATTGCCCGGATCGAGCGCGCGCGACACGAGCCGCGCCGGCAGGCCGTCGCCCGTCTGCGCCCACGCGAGCAGCGCCTCGCGCGACGCGATGGTCCAGCGCATC
>JFHF01000039.1 GCA_000648925.1 Caballeronia jiangsuensis | reverse complement strand
ATCAAGCACCGCAGTGCAAGGAAGAACCGATGTCCCTCCCGGGGCATCGGTTTTTTTTCATTGAGGTGCCGCCGCTCCAAACACGGATCGCAGGCCGATCCTCATCCGCACGGCCATCGGCGGGATCATCGCGACGCGCGCAAACTAGCCCTTCCCACTCGAGAGAACGGACCCCGCAATGCCCGCTCGCATACTCGATCTGAACGGCCGCGTCGCTCTCGTGACCGGCGGCTCACGCGGCATCGGCCGCGCGATATCGCTTGCCCTCGCGTCTTGCGGCGCATCGGTGGCGGTCAACTATCGGCAGCGCGAGAACCAGGCCGCCGACGTCGTCGCGGAGATCGAACGCCTCGGCGGCCGCGCGCTCGCGGTACGCGCGGACGTCTCGCTCAGCAGCGACGTCGACACGATGATCGGCGACATCGAACAGCGCCTCGGCCCTGTCGACATACTCGTGAACAACGCCGGCACCGCGACGATGATCGACATCGACGATCTCACCGAGGCCGAATTCGATCAGACGATCGCCGTCAATCTGAAGTCGGCGTTTCTGTGCACGCAGGCCGTGCTGCCGGGAATGCGCTCGCGACGCTGGGGCCGCGTCGTCAATCTGTCGTCGGCGGCGGCGCGCGGGCCGGGTCTGGTGGGCATTCACTACAACGCATCGAAAGCCGGTCTCGAAGGCCTGACGCGCGGCTATGCGGCCCGGCTCGCGCGCGACGGCATCACCGTCAACGCAGTCGCGCCGGGGCCGATCGATACGGAAATGGCCGGGCCGCTCAAGGCATCGAATGTCGCGGAGCGGCTGCCCGTCGGCCGGCTGGGAGAGGCGAGCGAAGTCGCCGACGTCGTGATGATGGTCATCGGCAATGCATTCATCACCGGGCAGACGATTCCCGTCAACGGCGGCGCGAGCTTCATCTGATCAGCGCACGGACTGACACTCGCGCGAATCTCCCGCGTGCAGCGTCGCGGCCGATCCCACGCCGCGATCGCTCTCCAGCGCATCGACGACCTGCGCGAGCTGAGGCATCGTATCCGGCCCGTGGATATTGAAGGGCGGATTGTCGATGATCACGCGCCTGTATGACGCGCCCGAAGGTCCGATCCTGATTTGCGCGTTCGCACTAACCTGGGGTCAATCGGGTCCATGCGCACTAGCCGCGCATCACCTTCAGAAGATCCTCTGCCGCGTATTTCGACGACGCCGGATTCTGGCCCGTGACGAGACGGCCATCGATGATCGAAAACGGCTGCCAGTCATCGACTTTTTCGAAACGTGCGCCGAGGCGTTTGAGTTCGTCCTCCACGAGAAACGGCACCACGTTCGTGAGTTGCACCGCCTCTTCCTCCGAATTGGTGAAGCCAGTGACGCGCTTGCCCTTGACGAGCGGCTCGCCGTTCGCTTTGACGTGGCGCAATACGCCCGGCGCGTGACAGACGAATGCGACCGGCTTGCCGCTGCTGTAGAAGCGCTCGATCAGCGCGATCGATTGCGCGTCCTCCGCGAGATCCCACATCGGTCCGTGGCCGCCCGGATAGAACACGGTGTCGTAGTCGTCGGCGTTCATCCTCGCGAGGAGCGCCGTGTTGGCGAGTACGCGCTGCGCGGCGGCATCGCCCTTGAAGCGTTCGGTCAGTTCGGTCTTGCCTTCCGGCGTATCGCTCTTCGGATCGACGGGCGGCTGGCCGCCCTTCGGCGAGCACACCGTGATGTCGACGCCTGCATCGAGAAATGTGAAGTATGGCGCCGCGAATTCCTCCAGCCAGAAGCCGGTTTTCCTGCCGGTGTTGCCGAGCTGGTCATGTGAAGTCATCACCATCAGAATTTTCATGGTCGCACCCTGCCTCGAAAATAGGTCGCAGTTTCCACGCTGTCTCGTGGTGAAAGCACTATAGGTCGCGAATCGGCACTCTGCGCGGCGAGACCATACCAGGGTACAGCGTTCTATACGACGTCGCTGGCCGATGATTCGCACTACTGCGATCGAATCCGATGCGCACAGCACATTTATGCTGTCCGTAGGAAATTGCATCGGCAAACGCTACTGTCAGGCGCAGCAACTCGAAAATTTTTTGCGGTCGAATTTTTTCAGAGCGGGCCGTCATTGCCATGACGAAACGAATCCATGCCTCAAGCGCATCGAGATGACGATCAAGGCGATGAAAGCGAGCGTGTTCTCCCCGGTCGAATCACTGACGACGCGAGAACGCGAAGTGATGAAATAAAAGCAGAGGCGCTGAGTCGAATCTTCTTTCGCACGAACCGCGCCCCTGAACGAAGCGCGTTGCTAGTCCAGCGGTGCAACGGCGGCCGGCGGCCCGATGTGCGTCACGACTCCCTTGACCCCCGGCGCGTTTTCGGCGGCTACGCGAATCGCGCTGAGTTCGTCCTCGCTTGCGACACGGGTCCACAGATGCACGGTCCCGTTCTCCACGATGACATTCTCCCGTGCAAGCGCCCAGGGATGATCCGCCATCGCGGCGAGGACCGCTTCGCGGATCGAGTGATCGCTGATGTCGGCATCGACGGGCAGTTCGGGCGCCATCGTCACGAGCGCGCGAATCAGATTGGCGCGGCTCACGACGCCGACGACCTTGCCGTCGCGCACCACCGGCACGCGCTTGATGCGCTTGCGTTCGAGCAACTCGGCGATATCGGCGACCGGACATGTTTCCGTCACGGTCGTGACGTCGGTGCTCATCACATCGCCGACCTTGCGCGCATGTTCCTTGACATACTGGCTCGCCAGTTCACGCGTCGATGCAACCAGTTCGAGCCACCACGCGCGCTGCCTGACACCGGTCCCGATCTCCGCGCGATGCATCAGATCGCCCTCCGTGACGATGCCGAGCAGCTTGCCGTCCTCGTCGATCACAGGCATCCCGCTGATGCCCGCGAAAACCATCGTTCCGGCCGCCTGTCGCACGGACATATCGGGTGTGGCGGAAACGATCCGCGTCGTCATGATGTCGGCAGCTCGCACGTTCATCTCCTTCCGGGAAGACAGCAGAGTTCTGGATATAAGCGATGACGCCAGCGGCGTCCGCTCAGGGTCTGGTCCGGCACGACGCCTTGAACGATACAACAGATCCCGCTGCAGTACATTTTCCCGACCGGCGTTCTCCAGCGTTGAGCCTTCCGCGTAGACCGTCCGGATAATTGCCCAACTCGTATGAAGTAAGTTTTTCTGCGTCCACCGGACAAAGAAAGATTTTTTTACTGTGACAGGGATTTACATTCATCTCATAAGACGATAACCTTGCAGCCGTCAGTCAGGTTTCGGCAACCGTTTCCGAATATTACGCAAGCAGTTTGAAATATTCGGAAATTATGACCGGAATAGCGGTGATATTGCCTGGTTCCAGACCGACGCCGCCTTCGAATTGAGCTGGTTTGTCATTTCGTAAGGCCCATGCGAGCAAGCGCAATCGTTTGCTCGACTCCGCCATCCGGAGCGCTCGCTGTTTTGCGCACCGGACCCGATCAGTGACTCCGCGCTGTTGAGTTTGCCTTTCCACGCCTCAATTTCGGCGTCGGGCAAGCGGACTTGCATTGATCATGTAGTTTGGATGACTAATTAGTGTCATTCCGACGACAGCACGGTTTGCCGCGATACGTATCGTGAATCACTGAGCAGGTCCGGAAGCGTTTCGGATTCTACGAGCCTTACGCTAATCAATTTGCACTACTAACTGCAATGACGAATCGATATCTCACCTCTCATCGCAACTTCAACGTTTTCTCGGCACGCAAGGCCGCGGCAATCGCGACAGCGCTTCTCACGAGCGTGTTGCTCGCCGCCTGCGGAGGCGGCGATGACAGCGCCCTGGGCGACGCGACCGCCAAGAGCGCCGCGCCCGAGTCGACGGCGAAGGCCGCGACCAGCACGTCCATCTTCTACGGCGCGAACGGCCGGAACACGAACGGCGGCGGGTACGACGCGACGCCCGTGGCGACGCAGCTCGCGCAATTGAAAGACATCGGCGCGACGATCTATCGTAACGACGTGTACAGCCTGAACTCGGCGAAGGTCATCGCGAAGATGGCGCAGACGATGGCAGCGAGCGGCGTGACCGTGTACCCCGTGATCCTGCTGGGCACCGGGTTCAACAACGAGCAGGACGCGTACAACGCGGCCTACACGCTCGGTCAGCAGGTCGCGGGAACGTACAAGTACAAGTATTACGAGGTCGGCAACGAGCTCGAGGCAGGAGCGCTCAACGGCAACGTCGACGGCACGAGCTGGACGCACTACAAGAACCAGCCCTACGTCCTCGCGCGCGGCGTGATTCGCGGTCTGATCGCGGGCGTGAAGTCGGTGGACGGCTCGGCGAAGATCGTCGTGAACGGCACGTGGCTGCACTACGCGTTCTTCCAGATGCTGATGGACGGCTCGCAGCCCGACGGCACGCGCGGCCACCCGACCGTGAACTGGGACATCACCGCATGGCACTGGTATTCGAATCAGAACGACATGACGCATGCATGCGGCGGCACAGGCTGCTACGACATGCTGGGCATCCTGCATTCGTTCGGCAAGCCGGTGTGGATCAACGAATTCGGCGTGCGTCCGAACTACGGCACCGATCAGCAGATCGCGAATTACATGGCCGGCAATATGATGATGGCGCAGTTCCAGAGCGTTGCATCGAAGTACAACATCCAGTCGATCCAGGCGTTCGAACTCTATGACGACGTCGAAGGCAACTTCGGTCTGATGAAGTCGGACGGTCAGACGACGAAGGCCGCTTACTGGGCGTACAAGAACTTCGTGGCCGGCCATCCGATGTAAATTGCGCGGGGGTTTCGTCTCCCCCGCTTCCGGCATGTCTTCGCGAGCGACCCACTGCGGTCGCTCGTGGTGTTTCGGGCCCTGAAAATAGGCACTTTCCCCGATTCGACCCTTCCGCGCTTATCGGCACGACGATATGACTGGTATTCAGTCGCAGCGCCTTGCCGGCGATTGCAGTCCGCCCTAACCTGCATGAGAGCCAGCCCTTCGGATCGTTGCCGGGCCGGCCATTTCCATCGATCCATACACCGCCTGTTCTTCCCTTTGCGGAAGACGCAGGGCCTATTGGAGAAGATATGCGCGGCAACCTGCAATCCGTCATCGAACGAGACGAGCCATTCGTCGGCATGCCTCACCGTGCCCAGCACGATCGCGTGCGATCCATTCTTTATTGCCGCGGAACGGGCGCCGCGTCGATCGCGGGAATCGCGAGGCGGCTTGCATCGGCGGGGCGCAAGTTCGAGGTGCATACCTTCGCGCGATCAGCCGAGCGCACCGCGCTGCTGGAAGCATTCGACGCGCTTCGCAGTCACGGCAAGGTCTATCATCATTTCGACCTGCCGGACGATCTGTCCGCGCAGAAAAGCGCCTTCGCGATGAGTCCGACTCACGCGAGCACGCAGATTTACTGCAGCGGCCCGCCCGCGTTCACGGATCTGGTCGAGCGTCACGCACGCGACTGGGTGTATGCGGCCAACATCCACAAGATCGTTCTCGACGACCACACCGCCTAGTCAGCGAACCGCGCCGGATCGAGGCCCAGCGCCTGCGCCAGTTCGCGCGGCGATCGCACGACCTGTGCTTGCGCGGGAAAGAGCGCGGCGCCTTCGTCGTCGAAAGGCCATGCCAGAACACGCATATGCGCCGCGATGGCCGCGTGCGCGCCGGTCGGGCTGTCTTCCACGGCGATCACTTCTTCGGGCGCGAGACGCAACAGCCACGCCGCGCGCTCGTATGGCTCGGGGCTCGGCTTGCCGTTACGCACATCGTTGACGCTGATGGTCACGAGCGAAGGCTCTTCGATGCCGAGCGCCCGCAGATTCGCTTCGAGCAGCATGCGCGATGCATTCGACACGATCGCCTGCGTGATGCCCGCGGCCTTCGCGGCGCGATACACCTCCAGCGCACCCGGTCGAGGCACGAGCGCGGGCGCACCGTCGAGATAGGCGCGCGCGCGAAACGCCGACCAATCCGCGTAATCCACCGACAAGCCAAAGCGCTCGCAACACAGCGCGTGCACTTCGCGTCCCGTCTTTCCGAAGATGAGCGGATGCATCTCCTCGCCCGCCTCCACACCATGACGCGCGAGCGCCGCGATCAGCGTGCGCAAATGCAGCGACTCGCTTTCCGCGAGCGTGCCGTCCATGTCCCACAAAATGGCTTTGATCAAAGCTTGAATCTTCCTTGTCGTTCAGGTGCGTTCAGCGCGCAGCCTATCACGGCGTAGTCGCTGCGCGCACGGCTCTCATCGCGCTGCGTGTTGCATTTATTTATACGGCCATATAATATCTGCCGTGACTTCACACGACTTCACTTTCGGAAGGACGAGATCATGAGCAGAACACTTCGCGTCGGCGTGATCGGCGGGGGAATCGGCGGCGTGGCCCTGACGGGCGCACTCGCGCAGCAAGGCATCGAGGTGCGGCTTTTCGAGCGCGCGAGCGTTTTCGGCGACGTCGGCGCGGGCATCCAGATGACGCCCAACGCGGTGAAGGTGCTGCAGGCGCTAGGTATCGGCGATGCGCTGCGCGACGTCGCGTTCGTGCCGCAAGCGATCGTCGGCCGCAATTGGGAGACGGCGCGCGAGAACTTCCGCATCCCGCTCGCATCGGCGTGTCCGGAGTTGTATGGCGCGCCCTTCTATCACGTGCATCGCGCGGACCTGCATCGCATTCTGACGACGCTCGTGCCCGCCGATGCCGCGCGTCTGTCGACGAGTTGCATCGACGTTCGGCAGGAGAAAGACGCCGCCGTCGCCGTGTTCGATGACGGCAGCGAGTTCGAAGCGGATTTGATCGTCGGCGCGGACGGCGTGCGCTCGATCGTCCGTTCGACACTATTCGGCGAGGAAGCGCCGCGCTTCACCGGCAATATGTGCTTCCGCGCGGTCGTGCCCTTCGATGAAGCGCCGGACTTCGTCAGCCCGGATTCGTCGTTCTGGCTCGGGCCTCATGCGCACGTCGTCACGTATTACGTGCGCGGCGGCGCGGCGGTGAACATCGTCGCGGTGGCTGAGACGCAAAGCTGGGTCGAGGAATCGTGGAACGCGAAATCGAGCCGCGAGGCATTGCTCGCCACGTTCGAAGGCTGGCACCCGAATCTGCAGCGTCTCTTCGAGCGCGCGGAATCGGTCTTCAAATGGGGCTTGTTCGATCGCGATCCGATGCGCACCTGGTCGCGCGGCAACATCACGCTGCTCGGCGATGCCGCGCATCCGATGCTGCCCTTCCTCTCGCAAGGCGCGGCGATGGCGATCGAGGACGGCTACGTGCTCGCGCAATCGCTCGCGGCGCACGGCAAGGACATCGGCAGCGCATTGCGCGAGTACGAAAACGAGCGGCTGCCGCGCACGAGCCGCGTGCAGCTCGAATCGCGCGAGCGCGGCCGCACGTATCACCTGCCGAGCGCATTCGCACAGAGAAAGCGCGATCTCATCTACAAGTTCAAGTCGTATCTGAATCCGCAGGCGTCGGGCATTCAGGCGAACTGGGTCTACGCGTACAACGCAACCGACTTCGCGCCGCGCGCAGCCGTGTCCAATGTTCCCCTGGAGGTCTGATATGTCGATCAGGACTTATCGCATCGGGCAGATCGTCCCGAGCTCGAACACGACGATGGAAACCGAAATCCCGGCGATGCTGATGGCGCGTCAATCCATCGAGCCGGAGCGGTTCACGTTTCATTCGAGCCGCATGCGCATGAAGAAGGTCGTGAAGGAAGAGCTCGCCGCGATGGATGCCGAATCGGACCGTTGCGCCGTCGAGCTTTCCGATGCGCGCGTCGATGTGCTCGGTTATGCATGCCTCGTCGCGATCATGGCGATGGGGCGCGGGTATCACCGCGTATCGCAGGCGCGTCTGGCGAAACACACGGCGGAGAACGGCGGCGCGGCGCCGGTCATCACGAGCGCGGGCGCGCTGATCGATGCGCTCAAGGTGATGAAGGCGAAGCGCGTCGTGGTCGTAGCGCCCTATATGAAGCCGCTGACCGAACTCGTCGTCGATTACATTCGCAACGAAGGCTTCGACGTGATCGACTATCGTGCGCTGGAAATTCCCGACAATCTCGATGTCGCGCGTCACGATCCGCGCAATCTGCCGGCCATCGTGCAATCGATGAACTACCAGAACGCCGATGCGATCGTTCTCTCCGCGTGCGTGCAGATGCCTTCGCTGCCTGTCGTGCCGATGGTCGAAGCATCGACCGGCAAGCCCGTCGTAACGGCTGCGATCGCGACGACCTACGCGATGCTACGCGAACTGGATCTCAGGCCGATCGTGCCGGGCGCGGGCGCGTTGCTGTCCGGGGCGTACTGAGCGATGGAATCGACCTTTCTCTACGGCGCGAATGTCCACGCGAACGGTATCCGTCAGCACTATCTGCGCTACGGCGGCGCGCGCGAAGGGCGCGATGCGATCGTGCTGGTTCCGGGCATCACGAGTCCGGCGGTGACATGGGGCTTCGTCGCGGAAACGCTCGGCCGTCAGTTCGATACCTACGTGCTCGACGTGCGCGGCCGCGGCCTGTCGGAAGCGTCATCGACGCTCGATTACAGCCTCGACGCGCAGGCCAACGATCTCATAGCGTTCATCGAAGCGCTCGGCCCGAAGCGCGCGAGCGTGCTCAGCCATTCGATGGGCGCGCGCATCGCCCTGCGCGCCGCGCGACAGGCGACATCCATCGCGCGGCTCGCGCTCGTCGATCCGCCCGTGTCCGGCCCCGGCCGACGCGCGTATCCCGCGCGGCTCGCGTGGTACATCGATTCGATCGCGCTCGCATGCAAGGGCATCGACGCGGAAGGCATGCGCGCGTTCTGCCCGAGCTGGACGGACGAGCAATTGCGTTTGCGCGCGCAGTGGCTGCATACCTGCGACGAACGCGCGATCCGCGCAAGCTTCGAAGGCTTCCACGCCGACGACATTCACGCCGACATGCCGCACGTCCGACAACCCGCGCTGCTGATGACTGCGGGAAAAGGCGACGTGATCCGCAACGAGGACATCGCCGAAATGCGCGAACTGATGCCGCAACTCCAGGTCGCCAACGTGCCGGACGCGGGTCACATGATTCCGTGGGATGACGAGCCGGGCTTTTATCGCGCGCTCGGTTCGTTCTTCGGCACACCGCTCATCTGAGGCGACACATCATGCCAATCAGCGATTATCAATTGATAGAAGCGTGGAAAACGGTGCTCACGCTGTCGCGCCTCGAACCGGGGCAGACGGTGACCATCCTCACCGGCGCGGCGACGCAGCCGCAAACGCTCGCGTGCGCATCGATCGCGACGCAATCGATGGGCGCGATCGTGAACCGGCTCGATCTTCCGCCCGTCAACGGCGAAAAGGCGTTGAGCCGCGACGCCCTCGCGTATCTCGGCGAAACGCCGCTCACCGGCAACCGCGCGGCCATCGCCGCGTTGAAGGCGAGCGATCTCGTGCTCGATCTGATGACCCTGCTCTTTTCGCCCGAGCAGCACGAAATTCTCGCGTCGGGCACGAAGATTCTGCTCGCCGTCGAACCGCCGGAAGTGCTCGTGCGCATGACGCCCACGCTCGCCGACAAGGAGCGCGTTCTCGCCGCGGCAACGCGCATCGGACATGCGCGCGAGATGCGAGTCACATCGAAAGCCGGCACCGATCTGCGCTTCCCGCTCGGCGAGTTTCCCGCGATCGCGGAGTATGGTTTCGTCGATGAACCCGGCCGCTGGGATCATTGGCCGAGCGGCTTCGCGCTCACGTTTCCGAACGAAGGCGGCGCGAACGGGCGCATCGTGATCGATCGCGGCGACATTCTTCTGCCGCAAAAAAGCTATTGCTCGGAGCCCGTCACGCTGACGGTCGAAGGCGGCTACGCGCGCAGGATCGAAGGCGGCGTGGATGCGGAGCTCCTGCGCGAGTACATGCTCTCCTTCGACGATCCCGAAGCCTTCGCGATCTCGCATATCGGCTGGGGTCTGCAAAAGCGCGCGCATTGGTCGACGCTCGGCCTCTACGATCGCGAGGCGACGCTCGGCATGGACGCGCGCGCGTTCGACGGCAACTTCCTGTTCTCGCTCGGACCCAACAACGAAGGCGGCGGCACACGCACCACCGCATGCCATATCGACATTCCCTTGCGCCGCTGCACCGTCTCGCTCGACGGCGTGGACGTGGTTCGCGAAGGCAAGACCATCGAGGAAACACGATGAACGAAGCAATCTATGCGCGTCAGGGCTTCGGAAACGACTTCGACATCGACGGACAGTTCGGATTGCTGATCGTCGATTTCGTGAATGGCTTCGCGGACCCCGACATGTTCGGCGGCGGCAATATCGCGGAGGCAATCGAGCGCACCGTGCCGCTTCTGTACGCGGCGCGCGATCTGCGCTGGCCGGTCGCGCACAGCCGCATCGTCTATGCCGACGACGACTCCGACGCGAACGTCTTCTCGCTCAAGGTGCCCGGCATGCTGACGCTGAAGGAACATGCGCACGACAGCGCAATCGTGCCGCAGCTCGCGCCCGAATCCGGCGAGCTCGTCGTGCGCAAGAACGTGCCGTCGGCGTTCTTCGGCACGTCGCTTGGAAGCTGGCTCACGATGCGCGGCGTGCGCACGCTCGTCGTCGCGGGCGCAGTGACGAGCGGCTGCGTGCGCGCGAGCGTCGTCGATGCGATGCAGTACGGCTTTCGTCCGGTGGTGCTGTCCGATTGCGTCGGCGATCGCGCGCCCGGTCCGCACGACGCCAGTCTCTTCGACATGGCGCAGAAGTATGCGGCGGTGATGTCGTCGGAAGAATTGCTTAGCCGCGCGCGTCGTTTTGCGGCACGCAAGTGAACGAGACTGTCGACGTCTGCTCTTCGAGCGAGCGCACGCCGCTCGTCGCTTCCGATCTGATCGCGACGCGCTGCGAACGCTGCTTGCAGTAATCGCTGGCGGCGTCCATTGCCGCATTGCGCGCGGTCACCCATGACATGCGCGTGCCCGTCGCCTTGCCGGTGACCGTGTAGGTGTCGGGATGCGCGCCGGCCGTGACGCCGTTCGTGGTGCCGCATGCGGCGAGCAGACAGGCGAGCGCGAGCGCCGCGAACGCGCGCGGCATCGAACGTATTGATATTAGGTAAGAGAACATGCTTGTGGATCGCGAATTTTGAGATCGATCCGAATGGTACAAGCGTCTGCAATTTTCTTCACAAATCGCAGTGTGTTCCCTTCAAGCCTGAGCGATGCGATCCAGCAGGCGTTGCAGGCGCGAATGCTGACACGGCGCAAGTCCCGGCGTAGCGATCGCCTGCACGACGCGGCCGCGCCAGTATGTCTTGGAGAAAAGCGAATTCGCGCCTTCGAGGCTCAGCACTTGCTCGAGGTGTTCGATCGCCGAATCGAGATGACCGACGCTATAGAGCGGTCTGCGTGCGCTGATGTTGTTCATGGCGCGGTCTGTCGTGCCGGTGAAGATTGAATCGATGCGCGTCTCCGTGAATAACGTGCGACGCGCAAAACTGACCTGTATCGATGCATCGATCAGGCGGCGCACGAATCATCGCGCGCCGCTTGCGTGCATCAGTTCATGTGCTGGCCGCCGTTGATCGCGATGTTCGAACCGGTGACGAAGCCGGCGTCGTCGGAACACAGGAACGCGACGAGCGCCGCGACTTCCTCGGGGCGGCCCAGACGGCCTGCCGGAATCTGCGGAATGATTTTCGTGTCGAGAATCTCCTGCGGAATCGCGGTCACCATCTTGGTCGCGAGGTAGCCCGGCGAAATCGTGTTCACCGTGACGCCCTTCTTCGCGACTTCGAGCGCGAGCGACTTCGCGAAGCCGTGCATGCCCGCCTTCGCGGCCGCATAGTTCGTCTGGCCGATCTGGCCTTTCGAGCCGTTCACCGACGAAATGTTGATGATGCGGCCGAAGCCGCGCGACACCATCTCTTCGCAGACCGGCTTGGTCATGTTGAAGACGGAATCGAGATTGGTGCGCAGCACGGCGTCCCAGTTCACCTTCGTCATCTTCTTGAAGGTCGTGTCCTGGGTGATGCCCGCGTTGTTCACGAGGATATCGATCGGGCCGACTTCGGCCTGGATCTTCGCCACGCAATGCTGGGCGGAATCGTAGTCGGCGACGTCCACGCCGTACGCGCGGAAGTTGTAGCCCTGGCGATCCATGCTCGCGAGCCATTCGCCGACCTTCGCGTTGCCCGGCGAATGCGTCACGACGACCGCGAAACCGGCGTCGTGCAGCTTCATGCTGATGGCTTCGCCGAGGCCGCCCATGCCGCCCGTCACCACTGCGATACGCTTAGTCATGCTGATACTCCTCGTCAATTTCTCTCAGGTTAATGAAACTCGGAATTGCACCGGCGCAGCCATGTCGCCTCGACGCTTTTATTGTTTGGACGTCGCGTCGGGCCGCGTGCTTGCCGCGCCGGTCTGTTGCTTTCGTTACGGACGTTCCAGCGCCAGCGCGACACCCATGCCGCCGCCGATGCACAGCGACGCCAGACCCTTCTTCGCATCGCGCTTCTGCATTTCGTGCAGCAGCGTGACGAGAATCCGGCAGCCCGATGCGCCGATCGGGTGACCGATCGCAATCGCGCCGCCGTTCACGTTGATCTTCGACTGATCCCAGCCCATCTGCTTGTGCACCGCCAGCGCCTGCGCCGCGAACGCCTCGTTGATTTCCATCAGGTCCAGGTCGTTCACCGACCAGCCCGCGCGTTCGAGACAGCGCTTGGATGCCGGCACCGGACCCATGCCCATGATCTTCGGATCGACACCCGCGTTCGCGTACGCCTTGATGCGCGCGAGCGGCGTGAGACCCAGCGCCTCGGCCTTCTTCGCCGACATCACGACGACCGCCGCCGCGCCATCGTTGATGCCCGATGCGTTCGCCGCCGTCACCGTGCCTTCCTTCGAGAACGCGGGCTTCAGGCTCGAAAGCGCTTCGGCCGTCACGCCGTGGCGCACGAATTCGTCGGTGGCGAACTGCAGCGGCTCGCCTTTGCGCTGCGGGATCGAGACCGGCACGATCTCGTCGTTGAAACGGCCCGACTTCTGCGCGGCTTCCGCCTTGTTCTGCGACAGCGCCGCGAACTTGTCCTGATCTTCGCGCGTGATGCCGAATTCCTTCGCGACGTTTTCCGCCGTCGTGCCCATGTGGTAGTTGTTATAGACGTCCCACAGGCCATCGACGATCATCGTGTCGATCAGCTTCGCGTCGCCCATGCGGAAGCCGTCGCGCGAGCCCGGCAGCACGTGCGGCGCGGCGCTCATGTTTTCCTGACCGCCCGCGATGACGATCTCCGCGTCGCCCGCGATGATCGCGTTGGCCGCCAGCATCACCGCCTTCAGGCCCGAGCCGCAGACCTTGTTGATCGTCATGCCCGGAACCATGTCGGGCAAGCCGGCCTTGATGAGCGACTGGCGCGCCGGGTTCTGGCCCGAGCCGGCCGCGAGCACCTGGCCCAGGATCACTTCGCTCACCTGGTCGGGCTTTACGCCCGCGCGCTCCAGCACCGCCTTGATTACCGTCGCGCCCAGCTCCGGCGCCGCGATCTTCGCGAGCGAGCCGCCGAACTTGCCTACCGCCGTACGCGCGGCCGATACGATCACTACGTCAGTCATTTTCTATCCTCATCAAACAGCGAAAACGTGAGCGGAATTTCCGTGCGCGTGACATTTCACGCGACGCGAAAACGCGTCCGGTACGAACGGACGGGTGAGTTCGATTCGAACTCGGGGCAGATTGATGCGCAGCGTCGCGTGCGGAGCGATGTCCGACCGACCGATGCATGAGCGAGCGACTTCAAGAGGCGTCGCGCCGACTACGGAATGACCTCGCCCGTGGGACAAGGTTCGCTCCGCAGAAAAAATCCCGAACGGGATGCGGCAAACGTGCAGCCAATTGCATGGTCCATTTATATGGGCCTTTAATAAAATCTCTCAGGTTAAGCACCGGTCTTCTCTTTCGCCTTGCTGCCGTGAATCGCGCGAGCGTGATCCATCCGCGCGAACATTCTCGCGCTCTTGCAGCAGGGCATATTGGAAGTTATTCGGTTTTGGGCGCTTGTGCGACGCACCAAATTAGTAACAATTCTAAACGGAAAACATGCGCAAAAAATTTCATATTAGTAGGTATAAACCCTAGTTTGCGTAAAAACTCCCTTATTTAACTTGCTGCTTATCGCAGCAATGTTCGAACGCACGTTCAATAATCATCCTATATGACGACGAAAATTGCGCAGGTCGTATGATCAATTCGCCCTTCGGGTCAATGCGCAAAAGGCCGCGGGCGCGCGCCGGGTGGTGTCGGCCCATATGAGCGTCTTTCTGTCCTGGACGCGAAGCGTGCCGCGCGAGCGCTATTCCTTATATAAGAATTAACTACTGCGTATAACCAATTCATCTTTATCAGGAACAAACTCGCTCTCTTAACGCCGATACATGACGGCGCGATGAAAATATGTGCAGTTAATCGATTGTCTATAACCGCGACATTTTGACATCTGTCAGTGAAAGTAACGACTTCGAGTGGTCGGCGAAAGTCACTCGAAATCGTCGATTTGTCAAAGCGCTAAAACGAGTTTTCCGCCCTTCGCGCGCGAGCAGCACGCCATCATCCGATCGTTCGATTGCCGTTCGCATTTCGTCAAAACCACGTCGCGATGATCGATTTCGCCGTCGAGCACGCGCACTTCGCATGATCCGCACAGACCTTCTTCGCAGTCGCTCTGGACATCGACGTTCGCGCGTCTGAGTGTAGTGAGTAAGGTCTGATCGGCCGGAACGGTCAGCACGAGACCCGAATCCTTCAGCTCGACCTCGAATGCGCGCTCGTGCTCCGGATCGAGCGTGCCCAACTTCGATTCGAAATGCTCGATCTTGAGCGCTTCTTCGGGCCAGGATGCGCTCGCTTCTCCGAGCGCATCGAGCATGCGCGCCGGGCCGCACGCATAGACGAGCGTGCCCTCTTCCACCGCGAGCGCGGCGAAATCGTTGCGCGCGCCTTCTTCCGAGACGTACTCGCGAAGGCGTGCGCCGTGCAGCGCGCGCATCTCGTCGAGCAAGGCCATCGATGCGCGCGAGCGTCCGCTGTAATGCACCTCGTAGTCGATGCCGAGCGAGCGCGCGCGCCGCGCCATCGCGCTGATCGGCGTGATGCCGATGCCGCCCGCGATCAGCACGAGCTTTTTCGCGCGTTCGTCGAGACGGAAGTGATTGCGCGGGCCGCGGATGCGCCACTGCGCGCCGCGCTTCACGTTCTCGTGAACCCACGCCGAGCCGCCCCGGCTTTCCGTCTCGCGTAACACCGCGATTTCGAATGCTCCGGCGTCGTCCGGATCGCCGCATAGCGAATACTGGCGCGACAGGCCGGTCTCGCCGCAGACGACATCGATATGAGAGCCCGCCGTCCAGCGCGGCAGATCGCGGCCGTCCGCCGATACGAGCCGCACGCGCACGATGCGATCCGCGCAAGCCTGAACCGAATCGACGATCACGGCGCGGCTCACCGCATGCGACGATGGCTCGCCGATGCGCACCACCGCGCGCGCCTCGCGCACGTTCGGGTCGACGCGCTCGGGATTCATCGCCGGGTCCCATTCGACGTACAGATGCTCCGGCCCGCGAAACGACGTGTTCGGCACATAGGTAAAGCGCTGTTCGGCGAGGCGCATATGCGGCAGGCGGCGCGTGAGCTCGTCGAGGAAAATCTGCATCTCCATGCGCGCAAGGTTCTTGCCCATGCACTGATGCGCGCCGTAGCCGAAGGTCAACTGATCGCTGGCGTTCTCGCGGCGAATGTCGAAAAGATCGGCATCGGCGAACTGATGTTGATCGTGATTCGCCGACGACGTGACGATCAAAAGCTTCGAGCCCGCGCAAATATCGATGCCGCCGATCTTCACGTCCTTCGTCGCAAGCCGCCGCCACGCCGCGACCGAGCCGTTATGACGCAGGCACTCTTCCACCGCGTTCGGAATCAGGCTCGGGTCGTCGCAGATGTCGCGCCACGCCGCCGGATGTTGCAGCAGGAGCTTCAACGCATTCGCGGTGGCGTTCGCCGTCGTCTCGTGCGCGGCGACGATGCCCGCCATCATCATCGAATGCAGATACGAGTCGGTCACGACTTCGGGCAATTCCTTTTGCTTGCGGATGCCGTATTGCATCCAGCCGGGACCGGACGGATCTTCGCGCATCTTGTCGAGCACCTTGCCCGCGTATTGCCAGAACTTGCCGACGGCGTGCGCGACTTCGACCTGCTCTTCGGGCTTCGGCCGTCCCCACGTGTTGACCGTGTGCGCGATCGAGTAGCGGCGCAGCGCGTCCATGTCTTCTTCCGGCACGCCGAGAAAATGCAGCGCGACGGTGAGCGGCACTTCCCACAACATCTGATCGACGAGATCGGCGCGCCCATCGTCGATGAATCGATCGACGTATTCGCGTGCGAGCGCGCGCACCATCGGTTCATGATGCGCGAGCGCCTCGGGCGTGAACGGGTCCATCAATGCGCGGCGGCGCGGCATGTGCGCGGGTTCGTCCTCGTTGACGAGCGTGCGGTTGAGCGCGAAGCCGTACGATGCGAGCACCGCGTTCGCTTCGGGGCCGGTCGGCGTGATCTTCTCCAGCGCGATCGAAGGACTGAACGTGATGTTGTCGCGGAAGATCGCCTTGATGTCGTCGTAGCGCGTGACGACCCAGTAGCCGAGTTTCGGGCTGAAGAACACCGGCTCCTGTTCGCGCGCCCAGCGCACATAGTCGGGCGGGTCTTGCTGATAGCCGTCGCCGAAGGGATCGAATTCGGCTGCGCGCGGGCTTACGGGGCAGCCGTTCGGCGCGCGCGATTCGTCGTGAAAGGGACATTGGGGCGCGGAGTGCGCGCCTGCCACGTCGGTCATGCCTGTCTCCGGATGGTTCTATTAGTGTGACCGTAGTATGCAACGGCTCAGATCGGCTTGCCCTCGCTCGACGACCAGTTGGGCATCAACTCATTGCTCGCCAAAGTTTCGTCGATGAGCTTCTTCGCGGCCTGCCGTCCCGCGATCGGCAGCCCGTCCGGATCGAGCACGCCGATCTGCACCAGCACCGACGCCTGATCCCAGTAGATATGCTCGTTGTAGAGTTTGTCGCCGCGAAAGCGGATCACGGCGAGCATCGGGATTTCGAAGTATCGGCCCGTCGGCGGAAGCCCGGGCAACAGCCAGTCGATTTCGCGGTCGTGCGTCGCACAGAACACGAACTCGTCGACGACGCGATCCGCGCCGATCGTGCGCGACACCGGTATCAGCTTCGTATCGGCCGGGTTCGAATGGACGAAGTGATACTTGTAGAAGCGCTTCAACTGATCGTGACCGACGCCGCCCGTCATCGTCGGTACGTGATTCACGTAGGGCTCGGCGACCATCGTCGGCATGACGGCGTCGACATCGCGCGTGGCGAATTCGAAATAGCAGTGCTGTTCCCACAAATGATTCAGATCGAAGACCGGGCCGAGCACCTTGCGCAGCATCGATAGCGTGCGCGAATACGCCATCAGCGCGGCGGGTTTGTCGAAGTGCTCGCTGCCGGGCGCGATGAAGCCCGTCGATGTGCCCGGGTAGACATAGCGTTCGATGTTCGGTTTGTCCGCGAGCGCGGCCTCGACTTCGCGCGGATCGTGCGCGCCGTGTTCGGGGAAGTGGAAGACCATCGGGCAGCGGATCGTCGGGATATCGGCGAGGCAGGCGGCGAAATCGTCGGCGTAATAACAGGCGGCGCAATCGACGTCGGCCTGCGCGGCGATGCGTGTCGCGAACCGCCCGCCGCGCCCGAAACCGACCACGCCGACCTTGCCCGCATGCTGCGGCAACGCGCGAAGGCCATCGACGAGCGACGCGAAGTTTTCCGCCGCGATCCCGCCAGGCTTCGGCTCGTGCTCGGGCAGTCGCGGCGCGAGCACGACATAGCCTTCTTCGGCGTAGAGGTCGGCTGTGCGCGTGACGAAGTCGTCGAGGCCTGCCGTGTCGTGAAGCAGCACGATGCCCGGCCCCGATCCTTTCGCGGGCTGCGTCACGTAGGCGGGAATGATGGTGCCGTCGCGCAGAGTGATGTCGATGAACGCGCCGCTCATTGTTCGTGTCTCCTTCTATATAGAGGGTGGTGTTTTTTCCGCGCGCGATGTCCGGTTACGGCAGCAGCGTGTCGGCGAGCAGCTTGACGTTGAGCACGACGATCACGCCCGCGACGAGCCACGCCAGCCCGCTCGTCCAGCGCGAGACGGCGAAGACGCCCATTTTGCGGCGGTCCGACACGAAGCGCACCAGCGGGATCACGGCGAACGGCAGTTGCATCGACAGGATCACCTGGCTCAGCACGAGCAACTGGCCGGTGCCCTTTTCGCCGTAGATCGCGGTGACGACGATCACGGGAACGATCGCGATACCGCGCGTGATCAGACGCCGCGCCCAGTTCGGAATGTGCAGGCGCAAAAAGCCTTCCATCACGATCTGGCCGGCGAGCGTCGCGGTGACGGTCGAATTCAGGCCCGACGCGAGCAACGCGACCGCGAAGAGCGTCGATGCGATGCTCAGGCCGAGCAGCGGCGACAACAAGTGGAACGCGTCGCCGATCTCCGCGACCTCGTTGTGGCCGCTTGCATGGAACACGGCGGCGGCGACGATCAGGATCGCGGCGTTGATGAAAAGCGCGAGCGTCAGCGCGATGGTGCTGTCGATGGTCGCCCAGTGAATCGCGGCGCGCCGGGCCGATACCGATTTGCCGTACGCGCGTGTCTGCACGATCGACGAGTGCAGATACAGGTTGTGCGGCATGACCGTCGCGCCGAGAATGCCGATCGCCACGTAGAGCATCTCGCGGTCCGCGACGATACGCGGCGAAGGGATGAAACCGCGCAGGACATCGGCGAACGGCGGCGCGGCGGCCGCGATCTGCAACGCGAAGCAACTCGCGATAACGACCAGCAGCGCGATGACGAAGGCTTCCAGCAGGCGAAAGCCTTTGTTGATCAGCAGCAGCAACAGAAACGCATCGAGCGCGGTCAGGAGCGCGCCCGCGATCAGCGGAATGCCGAAGAGCAGTTGCAGCGCGATGGCGGTGCCGATCACTTCGGCCAGATCGCATGCGACGATCGCCGCCTCGCACGCGAACCACAGCGCGAAATTCACCGGCTTCGAATAGTGATCGCGGCATGCTTGCGCGAGATCGCGTCCGGTCGCGACGCCGAGACGGACCGCGAGCGCCTGTAGCAGAATCGCCATCAGGTTAGACAACAGGATGACGGTGAGCAGCGTGTAGCCGAATCGCGAGCCACCGGCGATGTCGGTCGCCCAGTTGCCCGGGTCCATGTAGCCGACGGAAATCATGTAGCCGGGACCGGCGAACGCGAGGAAGCGGCGGATCCATCGACCGCCGGCCGGTACGTGAACTGACGCGTACACCTCCGGCAGGCTCGGGCGGAACGCGTCGTCCTGCTCGGGCGGTTTTGAGGTGGGGCGTACAGGATCAAGCATCGGCTCGTTTCTCCTGCGATACCAGTTATGGATGTCCTGAAAATATGCGCCGCGCCGGATGAAGATTCAAGCGCGCCGGACTGTCGGCGCATACGGCCACGCGGGTCGCACGTGCAGATGCTGATAATTCGGCTTATCAGATGTAGCGATTTTTCTTGTCAAATTCGAAGCTGGTTGATAACCTCGCGCCAACTCACTGAAAAGAAAGCATAAATGGCTCGCGGCACAGCACGCTCCAGACAAGGTTCGGCGGAAAGCGCGGTGGAATCACCGCCGGATGGGGTCCGCCTGCGCGCGCCGAACCGGCTCACACGCCAGCATTTCGCGCTGTATCGCGGCTATCTCGATGGCGTGTCGGAGGCGCAGTTGCATGCATCGTATGGCGACGCCAGCACCGATGTCCGGACCACGCGACGCCTGATCGACGCGCTGCGCGATACGCTTTCGGTCCTCGCCCGGCGCGCCCGCGATACGGAAGCCGCGCATTTGTTGCGGCTTCGCCCGGGCAGTATTCCGCTATTCGAGCCCGAGCCTACCGCTGCCGCCCCCACGCTCGATGACTTCCGCGAGAGAACCGACCCGGGTGGCGTTTTCAGCGAATCCGAGTTGCTGGCGCTTTATGAGGAGGCTTATCCGCCGGACACCTCCCCTGCCCTGGACCGGCGCGCCGCGCGCAATGCGCGGTTGCGGCGCCGGCAGGCCGACGCGCTCGCGCGCATGGAGGCATCGCTAGCGCAGGATCCGAGTCCGGATCATCCCATCGACGGCTGGTTCGAGCCCGCGATCACCGCGCGGCTCACGGCGGCAGGACTCACGACGCTCGCGGATGTCATCGAGCTGATCGAACGTCGACGGCATCGGTGGTACACAGTCGTGCCGCGGCTCGGCCCGAAGGGCGCACAGCGCGTGGTCGACTGGCTCCAGCTTCATGCCCAGGCGCTTCGGCACACGCTTTCACCGGTCACGCTCGTGCCGAGGCGACAGTGGCGAGCGGGCGACGTCGCGGTGACGCAGCCTCCGGCAAGCAGCGAACACCGCGAAGTGGTGATCGCGCCCATCGAGGCGCTGCGCGTCCCGCCGGCGCTGGACGGGTCGAAAGGGTCGAATCGGTCGGGTGTTGGCGCGCCGTTCGGCACGGATGTCCGCGCGATTTTTGCCTGGCTCGACGCCCGATCGGGCAGCACGCACACGCGGCGTGCGTATCGGCGCGAAGCCGAGCGCTTGCTCTTGTGGGCTGTGGTGGAACGGGGCAAACCCCTGTCGTCGCTCGATCGCGGCGAATGCGGCGAATACATCGACACTTTTCTGGCGAATCCGCAACCGGCGGCGCGCTGGATCGCCGCCGAACGTGGCGAACGATCGTTCGGCGGATGGCGGCCGTTTGCCGGCCCTCTCTCCGATCGCAGCCGCGAAACGGCTCGCTCAATAGTGAGCGCGATGTGCGAATGGCTCGTCGGAGAGGGTTATCTGGCGGTGAATCCCTTCGCGGGATTGGCGCGCGTTGCGGCGCCGCCCGTGTTTGAATCGGCCACGCGCACGCTCGATCTCGCGCAGTGGAAATTTGTCCTGCAGTCGGTTGAGCGCGCTGTTTATTCGTTTTCGGAACACCGCGACAGATTGGCGCTGCTTCTCGCCTACGCCACCGGCCTGCGCCGCGCCGAACTCGCAGCCGCAACGACCGACGCGCTCAGCCTGGGACGCTTGCCGGGCGTGGCTGGCGCGGTCTGGCGTCTCTCGGTCGCTCAAGGCCGCGGCGCGGCGCGCACGGTGCTTTTACCGCCAGTGGTCGTTGAAACGTTAACGGAGAATCTCGCGATGCGCGGCCTGCAAGACCCGTTGGATTGCGCCGAAGGCACGCCGATCATCGCTCAGGCGCGCGGTGGGCAGGCCGTGACCCCCGACGGTATCGGCAAGATCTTCAAGAGCATTTTCACCAACGCCGCCGCATTCATGGAATCGCGCGCGCCCGGCAGCGGCCGACATTTGAAGCAAGCCAGCACGCACTGGTTGCGTCACACGCACTCGATGCACGCGCTCGGGCACGGCGCGGAGTTGCGCGAAATCAGCGCCGGCCTCGGTCACGCCGACCTCTCGACGACCTCGCTTTATCTCAGAAACGAGGACACGGGCCGCTTCCTTGGCGTCGAAAAACTGATTCGCAACGCGTCGATAGACTCAAAATCCTGGGAGTCTTCTTAATTTCGCGTTTACACGAGCGCTGAGCGTTGTAAAAATGCCCGGTGCGGGTGCTCAAGTACTTCAGAGTTTACTTGAGGTTTACCGGTTCGCCGTTTATTCTTCGGTTTGCAGCTTGTTTTCCACCAACCGAAGAATTATTTGCTTACCCAGGCCCGCCAGTGACTGCGAATTCCATGCTAAGCGCTCGGCTTCCCGAAGTCGATCAATCCGTTTCGATCGAAACGCTCTTGGGGGTGGCGGCCCAAGCCACTGACATCCTCAATCAGATCCGCGATGCGATGTTGGAGCCGTACCCGCGCAAAAGCGCGCCGACATTCACGAGCGCGCAAGTCGCATCGTTATGCGGCGTCGATAAGCAGCGGTTCCAATACCTGACCACGAAAGGCGATTTGCCTGCGGGAACGTCCAAGGGCGCTGGCCGTAGCAAGGAGTTCACGCTCGAAGAGGCGCTGACCTGGATTCGCGCGACGAAGGAACGCACGCGTCGGCCGGAAAGCAAACGCGGGCGAATCGTGACCGTGGCGAACTTCAAGGGCGGCGTCGCCAAAACGACGACCGCCGTCTCGGCCGCGCAGGCGTTGACCCTGCTCGGGCGCAAGGTGCTGGTCATCGACTGCGATCCGCAAGGCACGACCACCCAGTTGTGCGGATGGGCGCCAGACGCCGAAATCTCGGACGATCAGACCCTTCTTCCGCTTATATACGGTGATCGGGAGACGCTCCACTACGCTGTGCAGGAAACGTACTGGCACAACCTGGACCTCATCCCGGCGTCGTCGTCGCTTTTCGACGCCGAGTTCGAGATTCCCGCCAAGGTTCTGAACGATAGCACGTTCGAATTCTGGGAAATCCTGCGCAAGGGTTTGATGCCGCTCGCCAATGAGTACGACGCGATCGTCATCGACACGCCCCCGGCGCTCAGCTATCTGACGATCAACGCATTGCTTGCGTCGGACGCCATCCTGCTGCCCTGCCCGCCCGAGGCGCTCGACTTCGCAAGCTCGACGCAGTTCTGGCACCTCTTCGCCGATATCGCGAAGAAGCTGCCGGGGGTGCTGGAGCAGAAGCGCTTCGATTTCGTGAACGTGATCATGACGAAAGCGAAGTCGGATGATGTGTCGCGCGTCGTGCGTGGATGGCTGCAGAAGGCTTACGGCGATCGCGTCCTGCCCTTCGAAATTCCGGAATCGACGGTACCGAAGGGCGCGTCGGCGCAACTGTCGACGGTCTATGACTTGTCGAAGCCGGATGGCAGCACGGCCGCATACAACCGATTCAAAGAGCCGCTCGATCGACTCGCCGAGCATCTCGACGCGCAGTTCGTTCGCGCGTGGAATCAGAAGGAGGAATAAATGGGCATCGGGGACAGACTCCTCGCCAAGACAGCGAACATCGGCAGCAAGCCGACGGAAGCGGCGCAACCGCGTCCAGTCAGCACGGAGCCGCGCACGTCGCCAGGGCGATTGATGGACGCGCAGAATCGCATTAATAGTGCGCAGTCTCGAATCAAGGAACTCGAGTCGCAACTCGAGGAGAGGGCCGCACTGGAAGTGCGGCTCGATGCGCTCATCGAAGTGCATGGGCGGCGTCGCAAACTCACGGCGGAGCAATTTCAGGAGTTGAAGAGCAACCTTGCCCAGCATGCGCTCGCTACGCCAATTTTGGTGCGCGCATTGCCGGAAGGTCGGTTTGAAATCGTCGCCGGACACAACCGCGTGGCGGCGTACAGAGAGCTCGGGCGCTCGACGATTCGCGCGAACGTCGCATCGATCGAGGAAGGTGAGATCGAGTTTGCGGCGTTCTTTTCGAACCTGCTGTCGCCGTCGCTAACCGACTTCGAGAAGTACTGGAACTTCAAGCGATTGCAGGAATTGAGCGGACTTTCGCGCGCCGAGATTTCCGAGAGCGCGGGATTGAGCAAGAGCCACGTCACGCGAATCTTTTCGTTCGACGCGTTACCGGAAGCGGCGAAATTAGCCCTTGCTGAAAAGCCTGAACGTCTGGGAAGCAACGCGGCACAGAAACTTGCCGCGCTGACCGAAGCGGGGAAGTCAGAAAAGGTAGTAGAAGCGATTCGACGTCTTATCGAGGACGAGAGTTTTTCTCAGGATAAGGCCGTCGCGCTTGCGACAGAAAAGCCTCGCGCGGCGGCCCCGAGCGCAACTGTTGTTCGTTCAGGCCGAAGAAAGGTTTGCGAGGTGTCTACGAGAAACGGTGTCGTCGGCGTTCGCTTCTTTGAGAAGGAAGCCACGGACGCCGAGATGTGGGGGCAGCGGATTGCCGACTTCATCAACAAAACGTTGAGCGAATCGGGACAGGACTAAGACCCTACTAGGTTTTCGTTTTAAATCAACGACTTAACGAACTAAGCGAAGTTTTCGGGCGATAAACCTAGTAGAACTTCCTTAGAAATCAATGACTTGATGATTCAGCACTGACGAGGCTGTTATGTAACGAGCAAGCTGTAAAAAGACAAAAGCCTTCGGCGCCAACCGAAGGCTTTTGAATATCGGGCTTAACTGCATGTCGCCCGTTCCGCTTCCCGACGCCAATCGGGTCACGAGTACACACCTCGAAGTTTAGCGGAACGCGATGGGCAGTCAAGCGTTTGTCCTCCATTTTCCGAAATGGACGTACTTGACATGCGTATCGCGCAACATTCAGTTGCAGGCGAGGTCGATTCTCGCCTTCAAAACTCTGATTCAGGGTCCGCGTTAGCGGACCAGCTCGCTCTCGATGAATTCGCTTGCGATCGATCGAACCTTCCTTGGGTGATCTTTCGCGCGGCGCATCGCGCCACGCACACCGCTGCGCTCCCCGCGCGAGCGCGCGCGTTATTCGCTGCCCTCGCCCGCACCGTCGATGCGTCGCGTCCGTACGCGCCGATCTTCGCCCGGCGCGAGCTGCTTACCGGACGCGCACAGCAATCCATGCGCACGTTCTATCGCAGCATGGACGACCTCGAAACCGCCGGTTTCATCACCCGACCACCGCAGACACGCTACGGCGCGGCTGGTTTGTTCGGACGCGCCTACATTCATTTGACGCCCAAAGCCGCCGCGCTACTCGGCCTCGTCGAGCATCAAACCGAAGGGCAGAAACCGTCCGTTCCTAATCGGGAAGATGCCGTCAGGACCGAACGCGTCTTTTCTTTGGCGCCGCCGTCTGTCACCGTGGCAGACGGCGCTATATATAAGGATCTAATCCCTACTACTCAAAAAAGACAATCAGGACGCCTTCCCGCGGATCTTCAACGCTTGCTGTCTCTGGGATTTCGTGAATTTCTGATCTTCAAGCTGATGCGCGAGGCTAGGCTTCACGAGAAACTTCTGTCAGACGTCGTGGAAGCCAGTTGGAATCATCTCCGTCGCGCCAAGCACCCGATCAGCTATCTGCGAACCCTCTTGCGTACTCCCGTCGATTTCGCCTACCGCGCGCGAAGTCAGCGGCAAGCCCAAGCGGACGAGCAGAGCCAGCGCATGCGCGCCGAGCAAGTCGACTCTTCCGTTGCAGAAATCGTGGGTCAATCTTTTGTAAGCCGCGACGGACTTCGCCGTTATCGAGTTTCAGATGACGCCCGATCCATCGTCATTCATCATCGTGACGAAGCTCAGCCACGCGTGCATGCTGGTGCCTGGGCGCACGACTTCCTTGCCGCTCTCGAAGCGGGGCATATCGTGCCTCTAAATCCAAGCGCCCCAACTGGCGGGCAAGCCCATTCCGATCGAGCAGCTTCGACACATGCCATCGAGACCGAGCGCCCATCGGAGGCGCACCTAAACGATCTCAAAGCGCTCCTACGCTTGAAGAGAGCCAACTCCGCCCCCACTATGAAGTCAAGGGAGGCGACGAGGCCGTCGGGTCAGCGACAGTCGACTTCATTCCCTTTGAGTTCGCTCTTACAGACGATATCTTGCGTAGCGTCATCGACGAGACTTCGCGAGATGCCTGGGTTGGAGTCGTGAGCAATCACCACGACGGACAGCAGGTCAGTCTTAGATCAGACAAATGTCACGCAATGGCCACGTCGGGAAAAATTTTTTAAATCAGGCTGCTGCGACGCAGCAAATGCTGATATACTCTAAGGTTGCGCCTTAATGGGCGATTGGAAAACGCAAGTACCGCGTCTGGATGCGGTTTGCGTGTTTTGCTCGATGCGATTTTCAGCAAGCCGTCCGTGGTCGAAGCTGTCATCGAAATCATCGCGAGCCGTTACGCTCGCTCCCGGGGATCTGTCGTCGCCGAGCAAACCTGTCGAGGAGAAAGTATGGCAAGTTTTGATCGGGAAGATTCGGAGCTGGATATCGTCGCGCCGGCGCGCAAGGCACCAGGCCGGCGGGCGAACAAAGGGAAGGGCCAGGCCGGCACGATACAGCCCGATGTCGCGATGACCGCGGAGCAGAATGAAGAACGGCAACGTCAGATGCGCGCGCTCATCCAGTTGGGCAAGGATCGCGGTTATCTCACGCACGCCGAGATCAACGACCACCTGCCGGACAATTTCGCTGAAACGGCTGCGATGGAAACCATCGTCAGCACGTTCCACGACATGGGTGTCGCTGTCTACGAGCAGGCTCCGGACGCCGAAACGCTGCTGCTGAGCGATAGCGCCCCAAGCGTGGTCACCGACGAGCAATCGGACGAAGAAGCGGAAAACGCGCTGTCGACGGTCGATTCCGAGTTCGGTCGCACGACCGATCCGGTTCGCATGTACATGCGCGAAATGGGCGCGACCGAGCTGCTCACGCGTGCCGGCGAAATCGCCATCGCGAAGCGCATCGAAGACGGCCTGCACGAGATGATCCAGGCGATCGCGGCATGCCCGTCGACCGTCGCGACCATTCTCGCGGATGCGGCGCAAGTCGAATCGGGTGAGCTCAAGATCGACGATCTGGTCGACGGCCTGAAGGAAGAAGACACGGCAGAGGAAGATATTTCGGCGCCCGAAACAAACGACTCCGCCGACATCGACACCGATACCGATGAATCCGACAGCGACGAAGACGACGACGACGATCTGGACGGCGGCGATGCTGGCGCATCGAATGAAGCGCGTCTGAAGCAATTGAAGGCCGATTGTCTCGAAATCTTCGCACGCGTGCGCGAGCTGGCCGAACAAGCGAGCAATCCTAAGGGTTCGGGCGCGGTCGCGACGAAGGCAGTCGAAAAAGCGCGCGCCGAAATCCAGCGCGAGCTCGGCTCGATCCGCTTCACGGCGAAGACCATCGACCGCCTGTGTGTCGACGTTCAGCAGCGCGTGGCGCAGGTGCGTGATATCGAACGTCGCGTTCTGCAGATCGCGGTGGATCGTTGCGGCATGCCGCGCGAGAAGTTCGTCGAATCGTTCGTCGGTCACGAGACCGATCTCGAATGGACGTCGCGTGCGGCTGCGGGCTCGAAGCATTACGGCGCGTCGCTCGAGCGCAGCTTGCCGGCGATTCAGGCCGAGCAGCAAAAGCTCATCGACGTCGAAGGCGTGGTCGAGATGCCGCTCAAGCAACTCAAGCAGATCAATCGTCAGATGACGGCTGCCGAGTTGAAGATGCGTCAGGCCAAGCGCGAGATGATCGAAGCGAACCTGCGTCTCGTGATTTCGATTGCGAAGAAGTACGTGAATCGCGGCATGCAGTTCCTGGATCTGATCCAGGAAGGCAACATCGGTCTGATGAAGGCGGTGGACAAATTCGAATATCGCCGCGGCTGGAAGTTCTCGACGTATGCGACGTGGTGGGTTCGTCAGGCTGTGACGCGTTCGCTCGCGGATCAGGCGCGCACGATTCGCGTGCCGGTCCACATGATCGAAACGATCAACAAGCTGAACCGCATCTCGCGCGAGATCCTGCAGCAGACGGGTCAGGAAGCGCATCCGTCCGTGCTCGCCGAGCGTATGGAAATGCCGGAAGAGAAGATCCGCGGCATTCTCAAGATCGCCAAGCAGCCGGTGTCGCTGGAAACGCCGGTCGGTGAAGATGCCGACGCGACGCTCGGCGACATGATCGAAGATCAGGGCGCCGCGTCGCCGGCCGATGCTGCCGTGCACGCGAACATGCGCGCCGCGATCGACGATGCGCTCAATGCGCTGTCGCCGCGCGAGGCGAAGGTGCTGCGTATGCGCTTTGGCATCGACACGGCGTCTGACTACACGCTCGAAGAGCTGGGCAAGCAATTCGACGTGACGCGCGAGCGTATTCGTCAGATCGAAAGCAAGGCGATGCGCAAGCTCATGCATCCGAGCCGCGCCGACAAGCTGCGTCCGTTCCTGGATCGCTGATCTACCGGGCAGTCCGGACCGCGTCCGGACGAACTCGAAAGCGCGTGCCGCCGATTCAGGCGGCACGCGCTTTTTTATTTCCCGGTTGCATCAACCGTGAGCGGTGCCTTTAGGCACCTTGGCGTTCGCACACGCCTGTAGCGCGGCGATCGCCTTGTCCGCGAGCGTCATCGTTTCTTCGCAGGCGAGCCGGTCGCGGAAGATCGAGCATCCGCCGCCCGCGTTGACCCGCGCCACGGCGCTGCGCACCTTGTCCAGCGCCGATTGTGGCGAGCCCGTGTCGCGGATGATCGAAGCGACGTCGAACGCGCTGCCGGCGTCGGTTTCGACGTAGCCGGGACATTGCGTCTGCGCGTGAGCCGCGACGCATATCATTCCGATCGCGGCGATGGCGGGAAATCGTCGCGAGCGAGCGGAACGGAAGGGGAAGGCGCGGGAAGAAAAAGAGCGGAAGGGGCTATCCATGGGCGTCACCACCGTCAGATATCGCATCGAAGAACGTGAACGTTCGGCGAATTCGTATCGGCTGGGAACGCACATGCTTGTCCACAGATACCGTGCACAAGCATGTGGATATCCTGCGCATCGCCGGATCAAGTTCTTGATGCGTAACACTTTTCAACCGGCGAACGAAATTCGCGCGCTGCTTCGCTTCCCATTCTGAACCGGTTGAAAAAATCGTGTCGATGCGAAAAAAAATGGCTAGACCTGAAACGCCCGGACAGTCTGCCTGAGCTCGCGCGCCTGTGCGTCGAGCGACAACGCCGAGGCCGACGCTTCGTTCACCAAAGCCGCATTCTTCTGCATGAGCCGGTCCATCTGCGACACGGCGTCGTTCACTTCGTCGATGCCGCTGCTTTGTTCGCTCGACGCCGTCGCGATCGCTTCGACCAGCGCGGACACGCCGTCGACGGAATCGAGCAGGTCGGTGAGCGTCGTGCCCGCGCGTTTCACCGTCGCGCCGCTCGATTCCACGTGCGCATTCACCTCGCGCGTCAGTAGCGAGATTTCCTTCGCCGCACCGGACGAGCGTCGCGAAAGGGCGCGCACTTCCTCCGCGACCACGGCGAATCCGCGTCCCAGCGATCCGGCGCGTGCCGCTTCGACCGCGGCATTCAACGCAAGCAAATTGGTCTGAAACGCGATCGATTCGATGACGCTCGTGATCTGCTCGATTTGCGCCGAGCGTGAGGACAGATCGGTCATGCGCGCGATCGCATCGGCGACGGCGCGCTCGCCGTCCTTTGCACGCTCCGACGCTTCTTTCGCGAGTTCGCGCGCACGGTTGGCGTGATCGGCGTTCGTGCGCACCGTCGCCGCGATCTGCTCCATGCTCGCCGACGTCTGCTGCAAGCTTGCCGCGTGTTCTTCCGTGCGCGCCGACAGCGCGTGATTGCCCTCGGTGATGTCCGCAGCCGCGATGCCGATGGTGTCCGTCGATCGTTTGATGTCGCCGACCATCGCCGCAAGCTGGCTGCGCATCAGGCTCATCGCGTGCATCAGGCTTTGCGTGTCGCCGGGCGCGACGGGCACGTCGGTCAGCAAATCGCCTTTCGACACGCGCCGTGCGACCCTCGCCGCGAGTTCCGGCTCGCCCCCGAGCTGACGCACGAGCGTGCGCGCCATCGAAAAGCACAGCCCGCCGACGAGCGCCACGCCCGCAGCGATGCACGCGCCGACCGTCCACTGCACGATGCGACTCACGCGCTGCGCGTCGTCGTATTCCCGCTGCGCGGCGGTGAGCTGGAATGCGCGCAGTTCGGTGCTTTCTTTTTTGACGCGCTTCGCTTGCGGCTCGATCTGCTGCGTCACGATCCACTGCGCTTCAGACAGATTGTTCGCGGCGAGCAGATTGGCCGTCGGACGAAAACCCTTGTCGCGCAAGGTCGCCCAATCGGCGGCGAGACGTTTCGCTTGCGGCGCCTCGGTCGCATCGAGCGGATAGCGCAGATACCGGCCGAGCAGGGCATCGACGTTCGCGATGCGCTGCTGCGTCGACGCGACCACGGCTTGCGTCTTTTGCGCCGACGGATCGAGCACCGCGTCGCTGATCGCGAACTGGGTTTGCGTGATGAGCTCGTCGATGGTCGAGATGGTTTGCAGCGCCTGCGCGCGGCCTTCGAAGACGTGACGCAGCGCGGTATTGCCTTGCTGGACGCCGAATAATCCGGCGCCGCCGACAACGACGAGCACGGCGGTGACCGCGCCCGTGACGATCGCGAGGCGCGCCTTGACGGTGAGCTTTGACATGTTCGGTAGAGGAGGGAAGTGCGCGGAGGAAGTCGGGCCCGAGCGCGGCGTTGCGCAGCGCGATTGGCCAATCTTCAGACATTTTCGAAAGAGCGCACTCTACCGGTCGTTCGAGACGGTCGTGTGACAACCGTCTCACGCATACGGATCAATCGCGTTTCGGGATTTCCAGTCCGCGCTTCACGGCAGGCCGCGCCAGAAAAGCTTCGAGCACGCGTTCGACGTTGCGGAACTCATGAAAATCCACGAGTTCTCGCGCCTCATAAAAGCCGATCAGATTGCGCACCCACGGAAACGTCGAAATATCCGCGATGCTGAATTCGTCGCCCATGATCCAGTCGCGGCCTTCGAGCCGTTTGTCGAGCACGGCGAGCAGCCGCTTCGATTCGGCGACGTAACGCGCGCGCGGCCGCTTGTCCTCATATTCTTTGCCGGCGAATTTATGGAAGAAGCCGACCTGCCCGAACATCGGACCGATGCCGCCCATCTGGAACATCAGCCATTGCAGCGCTTCATAGCGTTTGGCCACATCGTCGGGCATCAACTGGCCGCTTTTCGCCGCGAGATAGACGAGAATCGCGCCGGATTCGAACAGCGGCATCGGCTCGCCGTTCGGGCCGTTCGGATCGATGATCGCGGGAATCTTGTTGTTCGGATTGAGCGATAGAAACTCCTCCGACAACTGGTCGTTCTTGTCGAAGCGCACGAGATGCGGCTCATAGGGCAGGCCGGTTTCCTCCAGCATGATCGAGACTTTCACGCCGTTCGGCGTCGGCAGCGAGTAGAGCTGGATGCGCTCCGGATGCTGAGCGGGCCATTTTCGGGTGATGGGAAAATCGGAGAGCGCGGTCATGAAAGGTCCTTTTTAGTCGAACCGCGAATATAACCATTTCACCGAATTCGTGTTCCGTATGGCGGCAGCGCGGCGTGTCATCGGAAGGACGCATCGATAGGGAAAGATTGAGGGATCTCGTACAGACGCGGCCTGTCGAAGCGCAGAGTCTGTGTATATCTCTAATACAAAGACGATTGTAGGAATCGCTGTACACACACGAGGATTGCGCGTAACGCCTTCGGTCAAGAAGTCAACGAACAAAGAACAAACCAAGCCCTTGCGGGAACAATGCAGCGCGTGCGCGAAGTGCGGGCCGGATCGCTGGCTCGCTTATTGCATCGATGCGGATGCCGAGAATCCGTGTCGGACTTTACGAACCGTTGGTTACCGCTGCCATGAAAACCGCTCCTCTCGCAACGCTCACCGCATTCGCTGCCGTGGTCGGGGGACTACTGCCCAGCTTGTGCACCGCGACGCCTCTCGAAAGCCAGCTCGACTGCAAATCCAGTGCGCACAGGTTCATCGCGCCGCTCGTCGCCGACAACTCCATCGATGCGCGTCCCATGCGAGTCGAGGCGAATTCCGTGAACGCCTTCAAGCCGACGCACGGCAGCGATCTCACCGCCTACGGCTTTCGCGTCTTCGCCGTGCTGGGCTACGAGCAGGGCGACGACATGTTCAAGCGCGGCAGCGGCCAGCCGATCAACGATTCCGCGTACGGCGTCGTGGTGCTCGCCGCGTCGGAAACGGTGGAGGCGAAGGTGCGCGAATCGGGCAGCACGGCGGTCGTAAAACAGGTCGTGCCGATGGTGATGACCGCCGTTTTCTGCGATGGCAGCGGCGTCCACAACACGACGACGGCGGGCGCGGTCACGACGGAAGCATCGCGTAATCGCTGATTCATCGCGATAATGTTCTCCCGATTTGCGCGCGCATGTGTCGCGCGCTCGACAACAGGAGAACGCAGACATGTCCGACGCAGCCAACCAGTCTCAACGAATCGCCATCGTCACCGGAGCGGGCAGCGGCATCGGGCGCGCGGCCGCGCTCGCATTGCTGGGCGACGGCTGGTCGGTCGTGCTGGCGGGAAGGCGTCCCGCGCCGCTCGAAGCGGTGATCGGCGAATCGAACGCGGCGCAACGCGCGCTCGCCGTGCCGACCGATGTTTCCGATCCGCAATCGGTCGAAAAACTCTTCAAGGCGGCGGTCGAGCGCTTCGGCCGCGTCGATCTGCTGTTCAACAACGCCGGCGTGTCGAATCCGCCCGGACCGTTCGAGGACTGGACGCCCGAGCAGTGGCGCAATGTCGTCGATATCAATCTGAACGGCATGTTCTATTGCCTGCAGCAGGCGTTCCGCACGATGAAGGCGCAAACGCCGATGGGCGGGCGCATCATCAACAACGGCTCGATTTCCGCGAGCGCGCCGCGCCCGAACTCGGCGGCCTACACGGCGACGAAGCACGCGGTACAGGGCCTCACGAAAACCGCATCGCTCGACGGCCGGAAGTACGACATCGCGGTCGGGCAAATCGATGTCGGCAACGCTTTCACCGAGCTGTCCGAGCGCATGTCGCGCGGCGTGCCGCAGGCGAACGGCGAGATCGCCGTCGAACCGATGATGGACGTGAAGATCGTCGGCCAGTCGGTGCTTTACATGGCGAATCTGCCGCTCGAAGCCAACGTGCTGTTCCACACGGTCATGGCGACCAAGATGCCGTTCGTCGGCCGCGGCTGAGTCTTTCCTACGCAGTCCGATACCAGACGCGAATGCCCGAGTACCAGTTGCTGACGCTGGTATCGTCGCCGGCGCCGAACGTCGAGAGGCTCTCGACGTTCAGCACGTCGATTCCGTTCTCCGCGATCCATCTGTTCGCGCGCTCGACGAGCGCCGCGCCGTTCTCGTACACATTGCCCTTGATGATGTGATGCTGCAGGACCTGTCGCTCGAAGTCTTCGTAAGCGATCTTTGCCATCCGCTGTCTCCTGTCTTTTCGTTTTGATGCGCCGGGATATCGGCACGCGTTTATGTTGCGGCGCAGCGCTATCGCCGCATGACGCGTTCTGCCGATTCGAGCATCATATGGCCTGACACACGCTCGTGCGAATCGGTATATCCCGCGTTCGCCCGCAGCGAAGAAAGAAAGCATTGCGGGAGGCGATCAAAACAAAAGCGCGCTGCCAGGCGCCGATAAGTGTCTCACTCAAGGAGACAAGGAGAGCACGATGGACATGCGGCAACGCGAGCACATCGAGGCAGTTGTCGCGGCGACGACGCGGGCGGAACCGGTCGTGTCCGCGCCCGCGCCGCTGCGCACGCACGAGAGCATCATCGAGTCTTCGTGGCGGCGTTGCGTGCATCAGTACGGGCTCGATCCGTCGCGCATGCAGGAAGCGCGCATCCTGCCGCAGACGCGCCTGCGCGAGCATCAGCAGCGTATCGATGATTTCGCGCGCATCGCGCGTCACGGCCTGGAGACGCTCTACGAGCAGGTCGCGGGCATGGGTTACGTCGTGCTGCTGACCGATGCGCTCGGCGTGACCGTCGACTACATCGGCGATTCGAACACGGATTTCGCGCTGCGCCGCGCGGGCCTGTATCTCGGCGCGCAATGGAGCGAAGCCGGCGCGGGCACGTGCGCGGTCGGCACCGCGCTCACGACGGGCCAGGCGCTCACCGTGCATCAAATCGATCATTTCGACGCGACGCATATCCCGCTGACCTGCACCGCCGCGCCGCTCTACGATTCGCGCGGCGCGCTTGCCGCGATCCTCGATATCTCCGCGCTCACGTCGCCGCAAGCGCGCGACAGCCAGAATCTCGCGCTACAGCTCGTGCGCATCTACGCGGGACACATCGAGAACGCGAACTTCCTGCGCACGCATCGGCAGGACTGGATTCTGAAGCTGAACACGTCGCCCGAATTCGTCGATGTCAATCCCGAATATCTGATCGCGCTCGATGCGAGCGGGCGCATCGTCGGACACAATCGCCGCGCGCACGCGATGCTCGCGGCGGAAATCGGCCGGCCGATCGCGCCCGGCGAAGCGGCGGCGTCGCTGATCGGCGTGCCGTTCGACACGCTCTTCGATACGCGCATCGACGAACTGGGCCGCTTCGTGTATTCGCGGCCGAGCGAGTTGCGCGCGGTGCCGCTCGCGAAATCGGGCGCGCTGCTTTACCTGAGCGTGATGCCGCCCGCGCCGTGCTTCACGCCGGCCACGAACGCGACTTCACAGCGCAGCGTCGAAGTGCCCGCGCCGCTGGCCGCGCTGAGCGGCGGCGATGCCGCGCTCATGCGTCAACTGCAACGCGCGGCGAAGCTCGTCGATTCGCCGATCAATCTGCTCGTCAACGGCGAAACCGGCAGCGGCAAGGAGTTCTTCGCGAAGGCGCTGCATCGCGCGAGCGCGCGGCGCGCGGGGCCGTTCGTCGCGGTGAATTGCGCGGCGATTCCGGAGACGCTCATCGAAAGCGAATTGTTCGGGCATCTGCCGAACAGTTTTTCGGGCGCGGGCGCGAAGGGCAAGCGCGGGCTGATTCAGGAAGCCGACGGCGGCACGCTTTTTCTCGATGAAATCGGCGACATGCCGCGCGAACTGCAATCGCGACTTCTGCGCGTGCTGGCCGAAGGCGAAGTGCTCGCGATCGGCGCGTCGCGTCCCGTATCGGTCGATGTGCGCGTGATTTCCGCGACGCATCATTCGCTCGATGCGCTCATGCAGGACGGACGCTTTCGCGAAGACCTGTACTACCGTCTGAACGGCGCGCGCTTCACGCTGCCGCCACTGCGCGAACGAAGCGATCTCGACTGGCTCGTCGACAAACTCCTCGAAGGCGCGGTCGCGCTGTCGCCCGCGGCGCGCGAGCGCCTGCATCGGCATGAATGGCCGGGGAATCTGCGCGAGCTCAGCAACGTGCTGCGTTATGCGCGCGCGGTGTGCTCGAACGGTCTTATCGAAGTCGATGACCTGCCCGAAGGATTCGCAGGCGTGGCCGCGCCGGTCGAGCCACCGCCGCGCGTGATCGAGGAGTTCGACTCGCATCGGCTGCCGCCGGAAGGCATGCTGCTGATGCAGTATCTGCGCGCCGCGAGCTGGAACCTGAGCGCGGTCGCGCGCCAGATCGGCGTGAGCCGCATGACGCTGTATCGGCGCATGGCGCGCTATGGCATCCGCTCGCCGAATCAGCGCGACGCGAACGGGCACTGAGCACCGATACGCCTGTACCCCCGCCGATACACCTGCCGCTGTGACACCTGTCACGGCGGCGCCCCGTACACCCTCCGAAGCGCCCGTTTTCCACGGGTAATCCCTCGCTTTTTTGCGTCCGAACGCGTCGTTCCGATTGGCATGGCGCTTGCCTTTATCCGCCGCACAAAACGCAAAACGGAGACACAGGCATGCGTGAAAACGCGGCGCCGCTCGTCGGCATCATCGCCAATCCTGTTTCGGCGCGCGACATCCGCCGCGTCATCGCGAACGCGAACAGCCTGCAACTCGCGGATCGCGTGAACATCGTGTTGCGGCTGCTTTCGTCGCTGGCGTCGTGCGGCGTCGGGCGCGTGTTGATGATGCCGGATCGCGAAGGCCTGAAGGTCATGCTCCAGCGCCATCTCGCGCGCAAGCACGGACCGGATGCCTCACTCGCCAAAGTCGAATTCCTCGACATGCCCGTGACCGCGCGTGTCGACGACACGTTCCGCGCGGCGCGCATGATGCGCGAGGCCGGCGTCGATGCGCTCATCGTGCTCGGCGGCGACGGCACGCATCGCGCGGTCGTGCGCGAGTGCGGACAAGTGCCGATCGCGGGTCTTTCGACGGGCACCAACAACGCGTATCCGGAAATGCGCGAGCCGACCATCTCGGGACTGGCGGCGGGGCTTTATGCGACCGGCCGCGTGCCGTCGAGTGAAGCGCTCGCGTCGAACAAGCGGCTCGACATCGAGATATGCGATTCGAAAGGCAACGTGCGCCGCGACATCGCGCTCGTCGATGCCGTCATCTCGCATGAGCATTTCATCGGCGCACGGGCGCTGTGGAAGATCGATACGCTCGCCGCCGTCTACGTCTCCTACGCCGATCCGCAGGCGATCGGCATGTCCGCCATCGCGGGCCTGCTCGAACCGCTCGGGCGTCACGATCCGGGCGGCATCGCAATCGAGCTCGCCGCGCGGGATCAGGGTGAATTCGATCTGCACGCGCCGATCGCGCCGGGTCTCATCGAAGCCGTGCCGATCGCGAACTGGACGCGCTTGTCCGACGGCGTGCCGCATCGCGTGAAGCAGCGCTCGGGCATCGTCGCGCTCGACGGCGAACGCGAGCTCGCTTTCGGCCCCGACGATGAAGTCACGATCACGCTGAAGGAAAACGCCTTTCGCAGTATCGACGTGGCCGCGTGCATGCGTTACGCGGCCACGTCCGGGCTGATGCGTCAGCCCGCGCTTCGTTAATCCACCAAGGAGACAGACATGACAGCGTCGCAACAGCATGCGGGCGGCTTGCCGCTCTCGAAGGAAGAACTGCTGGGCGCGTATCGCAAGATGCGCACGATTCGCGATTTCGAGGAGCGTCTGCACGTCGATTTCGGACGCGGCGACATTCCCGGCTTCGTGCACCTGTACGCGGGCGAGGAGGCGGCGGGCGTCGGCATCATGAGTCATCTGACCGATGGCGACCGCATCGCGAGTACGCACCGCGGACACGGACACTGCATCGCGAAGGGCGTCGATCCGGTCGCGATGATGAAGGAGATCTACGGCAAGAAGGGCGGCTCGTGCAACGGCAAGGGCGGCTCGATGCATATCGCCGATCTGTCGAAAGGAATGATGGGCGCGAACGGCATCCTCGGCGCGGGCGCGCCCCTGATTTGCGGCGCGGCGCTCGCGGCGAAGTTTCGTGGCAAGGGCGAAGTGGGCATCACCTTCGCGGGCGACGGCGCGTCGAACCAGGGCACGTTCCTCGAAAGCCTGAATCTCGCGGCCGTGTGGAATCTGCCGGTGATCTTCGTGATCGAGAACAACGGCTATGCCGAATCGACGGCGCGCGACTACGGCACGGCGGTCGATAGTTACGTCGATCGCGCGGCGGGCTTCGGCATTCCGGGCGTGACCGTCGACGGCACCGATTTCTTCGCGGTGCACGAGGCGGCGGGCGAAGTGATCAAGCGCGCGCGCGAAGGCGGCGGACCGGCGCTGCTCGAATGCAAGATGATCCGTTTCTACGGCCACTTCGAAGGCGATGCACAGACTTATCGCGCGCCGGGCGAACTCGACGATATCCGCTCGAACAAGGATTGCCTGAAGAAGTTCGCGGCCGCCGTCACGCAAGCCGACGTGATTTCCCCCGCCGAACTCGACGCGATCGACAAGGAAGTCGCCGCGCTGATCGACCGCGCGGTGCAGGAAGCGAAGGACGCGCCTTTGCCGACCGCCGCCGATCTGCTCACCGATGTCTACGTCAAATACTAAATCGAGGAGATAACCACCATGGCCCGCAAACTGAGCATGAAGATGGCGATCAACGAAGCCATCGATCAGGAAATGACGCGCGATCCGAGCGTGATCGTGCTGGGTGAGGACATCGTCGGCGGCGCAGGCGCGGACGGCGAGAAAGACGCGTGGGGCGGCGTGCTCGGCGTGACGAAGGGACTCTACGCGAAACACGGCGACCGGTTGCTCGACACGCCGCTGTCGGAATCCGCGTATGTCGGCGCGGCGATCGGCGCGGCGGCGTGCGGCATGCGCCCGGTCGCGGAGCTGATGTTCATCGACTTCATGGGCGTGTGCTTCGACCAGATCTTCAATCAGGCCGCCAAGTTCCGCTATATGTTCGGCGGCAAGGCGGAGACGCCCGTCGTGATCCGCGCGATGGTCGGCGCGGGCTTTCGCGCGGCGGCTCAGCACAGTCAGATGCTGACGTCCCTGTTCACGCATATTCCGGGTCTGAAAGTCGTCTGCCCGAGCACGCCTTACGACACCAAGGGCTTGTTGATCCAGGCGATCCGCGACAACGATCCCGTCATCTTCTGCGAGCACAAGAATCTCTACGGCTTCGAAGGCGAAGTGCCCGAGAACTCGTACGCGATTCCGTTCGGCGAGGCGAACGTCGTGCGCGACGGCAAGGATGTTTCCATCGTCACGTATGGACTGATGGTGCATCGCGCGCTCGAAGCGGCATCGACGCTCGCGAAGGAGGGCATCGAAGCGGAAGTCGTCGATTTGCGCACGCTGTCGCCGCTCGATCTCGACACGGTGCTCGAAACCGTCGAGAACACGGGGCGGCTCGTCGTCGTCGATGAAGCGAATCCGCGCTGCAATATCGCCACCGATATTTCCGCGCAGGTCGCGCAACAGGCGTTCGGCGCGCTGAAATCCGGCATCCAGATGGTCTGCGCGCCGCATACGCCGGTGCCGTTCTCGCCGACGCTCGAAGATCTGTACATTCCGAGCGCCGCGCAGATCGCCGACGCCGCACGAAAAACCATGAAGGGAGGAAAGCACTGATGTCCGCAATCACACCGATCGTGATGCCCAAGTGGGGCTTGTCGATGAAGGAAGGCACGGTCAACGAGTGGCTCGTGGAGGAGGGCACGGAGATCACCGTCGGCATGCCGATTCTCGATGTCGAAACCGACAAGATCGCCAATGCCGTCGAAGCACCCGACGCCGGCTTGCTACGGCGCAAAGTGGCGGCGGCGGGCGATACGCTGCCGGTGAAGGCGCTGCTCGGCGTGCTCGCGGCTTCCGACGTGAGCGACGCCGACATCGACGCGTATGTCTCCTCGTACGTGACGCCCGCCGAAGACGAAGAAGAGGGCGAGGAAGCGGCGGCGTATCACTTCGTCGATGTCGATAGCATTCGCGTGCGCTACGCATCGCGCGGCGGCGACGATGCGAACCGTCCAGCCGTGCTGTTCATCCACGGCTTCGGCGGCGATCTCGACAACTGGCTCTTCAATCTCGACGCGCTCGCGGAGAAAAATCGCGTGTTCGCGCTGGATTTGCCGGGTCACGGTCAATCGACGCCGAAAGTGCCGGGAACGACGCTGGCGGAACTCGCGGGCTTCGTCGGCAAGTTCATGGACGCTGTATCGATTGAAAAGGCGCATCTCGTCGGGCACTCGATGGGCGGCGGCATCGCGGCGCAGATGGCCGTCGATCAGCCGGCGCGCGTGCAATCGGTATCGCTGATTTCGCCTGCCGGCTTCGGCGATGAAGTGAACAACGCGTACACCGAAGGCTTCGTGACCGCCGAATCGCGGCGCGAACTGAAGCCTGTCGTCGAACTGCTGTTCGCGAATCCCGATCTGGTAAGCCGCCAGATGCTCGACGATCTGCTGAAGTACAAACGGCTCGATGGCGTGAGCGACGCGCTGACATCGCTCAATGGCGGATTGTTCGCGGGCGGCAGGCAGAGCGCGCAGCCGGGCGGCAAGCTGGCCGCGACGGGCAAGCCGGTGCTCGTGATCTGGGGCGAGAAGGACCAGATCATTCCCGCCGCGCACGCAAAGCACGCACCGGAAGGCGCGACCGTGCGCGTTTTCGAGGATGCCGGCCACATGAGTCAGATGGAGAAGGCGAACGAAGTGAATGCGCTGCTGAAGGAGCACGTGGCGAAGGCAGGCTGACCGCGCCCGAGCCGCACGCGCCCCGCCGGAGAAGGCCGCCGACGGGGCGCGCTCGTTTGTCGCGGTTATTCGCTACCATGCTTGGATGGCGTCGCCCGCGACGCGCCCGGACATCGATGCCATGCCCTTCCAACTGATCGATCCCGCTTCCCTTTCCGGCGATCCGCTAGACGCCGAGGAAGCGCTGCTCTCACGCGCGGCCGCCGGCGAGGCCGTCGCGCACGTCTGGGAAGCGCCCGTCTCGCTGGTCGTGCCGCGCAGCTATCAGCGTTACGCGGCGCTCGCCGATGCGCGCGAGGCTTTCGCGCAGCGCGGCTGTCCCGTGTGGCTGCGTCTGTCGGGCGGCGGTCTCGTGCCGCAAGGTCCGGGCATTCTCAATCTGAGCCTCGCGTATCCGGTGCGCGCGCCGATGGGCACGCTCTCCGAAGCCGTCTACGTGCATCTGTGCAGGATTCTCGCGGACGCGCTCAACTCGCTCGGCGTGCTGACGCACTGGCAGGCCGTCGAAGGCTCGTTCTGCGACGGCCGCTTCAATCTCGCGTGGGGCCCCGGCGACGACGCGCGCAAGGTCGCGGGCACGGCGCAGTACTGGCGGCGCGTGCCGCACGGCGACAAGGATCAGCCGCTTTACGCGGTGCTTGCGCACGCAGTTCTGCTCGTCGATGCCGATCCGATCGAAATCAACGAGCGCGCCAACGCGTTCGAAGCGATGATCGAAAGCGGTCGGCGCTACGAGGAAATGCGCATCGTGACCGTCGCGCAGGCGCTCGCCTACGAATGTTTTTCGATGCCCGCCGACTTGCGCGAGCGCGTGCGCACGGCGTTGATCGACCGCGTGAAGGAAGCGCCGCTGCCGGAACAATAAAAACGCATCGAGGTGGCCATGCCGCTCAGAAGTGCTTCGAACGGGTTCTTCTTCGCGCTGTGGGTGGCCGTGTGCGCGGCCGCGCCCGAATTTCTGTGGCAGGGTCTCTTTTCCGTCTTCGGCCATTTTTCGCTCACCGACGCCGCCGCCGCGCTGCTGATCGGAGCGATTCTCGCGTTCTTCGTCGAACCTGTGCTGGAACGCGTGCGCGGTCTCGGCGATGCGCCCGAGCACACGGAGAAATCGCCGGCCTTCGCCGCGTGCGAGGCGTTGAGCTTCGCGATCGTCGCCGTGTGCGTGCACGAAGCGATCACCGTGTATGTCGCGGCGAGCCATTCGAACGAGCACGCGGGCGAGAACCTCGCGAAAGCCGTCGCGCAGGCGCTGCAATGGGCGCTCATACCGTTCTTCATCACGCTCGCGTGGATGGCCGCGCGTGCGCCGTCGTGGATCGCGTGGGCCGTGGCGGCGCTCGCGGTGATCGTCAGCTTCGTCGCGGGCGTGATATTCGGATGGAGCGCGCACGTGCTCGTGACGAGCGTGATTCCGGCGACCGGCGTGCTGATCGCGGGATGCATCATCGTGCGGGAACAGTGGGATGCCTCGACCTTCAGGCGCTGCGCCCGCGCGACCGGTGTGATCGCGCTCGCCTGGCTCGTGCTGACCGGCGCGCTGCAACTCGTGCTATGGCTCGCGCACGTGGAGGCGTTTCGCGTTTATGAACGATCGGAATTCTGGAGCGACTTGCGGTTTTATATCGGCTGGGTGACGGGCCTGCTTGTCGCGCCGGCGTTCGTGCCGGGCGCGCCGCTGAACGCCATCGACGACGACCGGCGCGTGCGGCGCTGATGACCCTGTCAGTACGTTCCGGGCGGCGGCTGCCAGCCAGGCGGCGGAGGCGGCGGCGGTGGCGTGGTGCTGTAAGCGCCGGAAGGCTGGACGGTGCGTGTGGCGCCGCGCACGGGCACCTTGTCGCCGGCGGCGTACATGCATTGCAGATACGCGTAATCGTAGCGTTGCTGCACGTTGTAACCCGATGCCTGCGATGCGCCGACGCCGAACGCGCTGCCGGTCAGCAAGCCCGCTCCCGCGCCGATAGCCGCGCCCGAGCCGCCGCCGAACGCCGCGCCCGCCGCCGCGCCGAGCGCAGTGCCGACGACCGCGCTGCCGACCGCGCTATTGGTTGCCGCCTGATTGGCGTCGACGCCGCCGACCTGATTGAGGGCGAACTGGCGGCATGAGGAATCGTCGGCGCGGAACTGGTCGAACGTCTTGGTGCTGCCGGGCAGCGCCATCACGCTCGGGCCGGTAGGCATCACGGTGCAGGCCGAAACGCCGATGGCCGCAAGGAGCAGGGCAAGCCTTGAGTAGTTCATGGAGTCTTGCGAATTCGCTTCGTTGTCTGTTTCGGGGCGCAGAAAAGGCATCAGTTCGACGGCGGCGGTGTAGCCGGAACCGGACGCCACGCGTCGGAACATTGCTTCACATACGGGTAGTAGGCCCTCGCGGAGTCGCAGTAGTACCACATGCCGGCTTGCTGGGCGGGCGCGCCCGGATCGGCGGCGGCCTGGCCCTGTTCGACATACTGAACCGGCGCGGACGGCTGGACGACCACGGGCGGCGGCGGATAGTAGTAATACGGCACGGGCGCGACGGGATACGGGTAATACACGGGTCCGCCGACCCACACGCCGACGCGCGCCCATGCGTACGCGTTGGCGGTCACGCCCGCGCTCGCGATCAGCGATAGCGCGATAAAAGCCTTCAGGCGATTCACGACCTTCTCCAGAAAAATTGTTTGCGGTGTCGATGCCTATAACGGAAAACCGACCTCCGCTGTTGACTGGACATGGCGCATCTTTCAACGCTATTCCACTTGCCGGAGAAATTCAATTACACGAGCGGTCCGGTATTTTTCGGCGCGTTACCCGGTAAGAAATTGTCGCGGTTTCAGGCGCGCAGCACGGTAATTCCGGCCTGTTCGATCGGCTCGGTCAGCTTCGTGTCGGCTGCTTCCTCGACGATGATCGTCTGCGCAAGTTCGATCCCGCCGATCTTGTAAGCCGACGCCGCATTGAGCTTCGCCGCCGACGCGAGCACGACGGTTTCCGCCGCCCGCGCCGCGAGCGCGCGCTTGATGTGCGCTTCCTCGAAATCGCCGGTGGTGAGTCCGGCTGTCGGATGCACGCCGGTCACGCCCATGAAATAGATATCGGCATGGATGTGCGACATGGCTTCGACGGCGGCCGCGCCCACGGTGACGATCGAATGCTTGTAAAGCTTGCCGCCGATCAGCACGACTTCGACCGATGCGTGTTCCGCCAGCGCGACCGCGACGCTCGGGCTATGCGTGACGATCGTCGCACGCAGATTCTCGGGCAGTTGACGCACGAGCAGCGCGGAGGTCGTGCCGCCATCGACGATCACGACTTGTCCCGGCGCGATCATTTCCGCCGCCTTCTTTGCGATGCGCCGTTTCGCGTCCGATTCCATTTCCTCGCGCCGCGCGAACGGCGCGATCGCGGGCGAAGCGGGCAGTGCGCCGCCGTGCACGCGTTGCAACAGTCCTTCGGCGGCGAGCTCGCGCAGGTCGCGCCGCACGGTGTCCTCGGAAACGCCGAAACGCGCGCTCAGTTCCGTGGCGAGCACCTGGCCGTCGCGCTTGAGGGCGTCGAGAATCGCTTTCTTGCGTTGGCTGGTCAACATGGGATTGCACGAATTATCTTGATGTTGCACGAAATTGCACGTTACCATGAGTCCAACGAGTTGTCGAACAGGTGATCCGATGGAAACGAAAGACCGCGTGCGCATCCTCAAAACCGAAGTGCTGTCTGACGACTGGTACGTTCTCAGAAAAGTGACCTTCGATTTCCAGCGTCGCGACGGCGCGTGGCAGCGTCAAAGCCGCGAAACCTATGATCGCGGCAACGGCGCGACCATCCTGCTGCGCGATCGCAAGACCGGCAACGTGCTGCTGACGCGCCAGTTCCGTATGCCCGCGTTCGTCAACGGACACGACGGCATGCTGATCGAAGCGCCCGGCGGCCTGCTCGACGACGCAACGCCTGAAGAGCGCATCCGCGCCGAAGTGGAAGAGGAAACGGGCTACCGGGTGCATCACGTCGAAAAGATCTTCGAGGCGTTCATGAGTCCCGGATCGGTGACGGAGAAGCTCTATTTCTATATCGGCGACTACGACGGCTCGATGCGCGTGTCGGCGGGCGGCGGCGTCGAGGAAGAGGGCGAGGAGATCGAGACGATCGAAGTGCCGCTGCAAACGGCCATGCAGATGATCGAGCGCGGCGAAATCATGGACGGCAAGACGATCATGCTCCTGCAGTACGCCGCGCTCAAGGCGCGCTCAGGCGAGTAGCGACACCGCCTTGACCTGCGCCCACAGGCGCATTCCTTCGACGATCGCGAGCCGGTCCATCGAATAGCGTGTGACGCGCGCGAGCAGCGGCGAGCCGTCGACATCGAGGCGCACCACGGCTTGCGACGGATTGGCGTCGCTTGCAATGCCGACGACCGTCGCGGGCAGCACGTTGAGCACGCTGCTGCGTTCATGTTCGTGCGTGCCCGTGATGAGACTCACGTCGCGCGCCTTCACGGCCACGCGCATCGATTTGCCTTCCGCGACGGGCGCATGCACGACGGCGAGCTTCGCGCGCGAACCCGGCAACGCGAGCGTGAGCAGGCCGTATGCGCTGTCGTATCCATCGACGATGCCTTCGAACACGACCGATGCATCGTCGGCGACCGCGAGCGGCAGGTCGAGGCGCGCGAGCGTATCGGCGATCGGGCCGCTCGCGAGCGCGCGGCCGCCTTCGAGCAGCACGAGATGATCCGCGAGGCGCGCGACTTCTTCCGGCGCGTGGCTCACGTAGAGCACGGGGATATCCAGCTCGTCGTGCAGGCGTTCCAGATAAGGAAGGATTTCGAGCTTGCGCTTCTGATCGAGCGACGCGAGCGGTTCGTCGAGCAGGAGCAGACGCGGACTCGTCAGGAGCGCCCGCGCGATGCCCACGCGCTGCCGCTCGCCGCCCGACAAGCCGGCGGGCATGCGCTCCAGCAGATGCCCGATGCCGAGCAGTTCCGCCGCCTGCGACAGATCCACGCGCCGCTCCGCCGCCTGAACGCGATCGAGCCCGAAGCGCAGGTTCTTCTTCACGCTCAGATGCGGAAAGAGGCTCGCTTCCTGAAAGACATAGCCGAGCGGCCGCTTGTGCGTCGGCAGAAAGATGTTGCGATCGGTATCGAGCCACACTTCGCCATTGACGACGAGCCGCCCGACGCGCGGCCGCGCGAGCCCCGCGAGGCATCGCAGGAGCGTGGTCTTGCCGGAACCGGAATGGCCGAAGATGGCGGTGACGCCGCGCCCGGGCAGCGTGAGATCGAGATCGAACGTGAAGCCCTTGTGCTCGACGAGAAAGCGCGCCGCGATGGCTTCGTCGGAACGGGTGTGCGCGCGGCCGAGCGTCAGACGGGAGGAAGTGAGTTCAGACATGAGCCGCAACGGAACGTCGGCTGGAATAGAGCATGAGAAGAACGACGAACGAGAATACCACCATGCCACCGGCGAGCCAGTGCGCCTGGGCGTATTCGAGCGCCTCGACGTGATCGAAGATCTGCACGGACACAACGCGCGTGCGCCCCGGAATATTGCCGCCGATCATCAGCACGACGCCGAATTCGCCGACGGTATGCGCGAAGCCGAGAATCGTCGCCGTGACGATGCCCGGCCGCGCGAGCGGCAGCGCCACTGCGAAGAATGTGTCCCACGGACCGGCGCGCAGCGTCGCGGCTGCTTCGAGCGGACGGCGGCCGATTGCTTCGAACGCGTTCTGTAACGGCTGCACGACGAAGGGCAGCGAATAGATCACCGAGCCGACCACGAGCCCGGTAAACGTGAACGGCAACAGGCCGATGCCGAGCGCCTGCGTCAGCTTGCCGACATAGCCGTTCGGTCCCATCAGCACGAGCAGATAGAAGCCGATGACGGTCGGCGGCAGCACGAGCGGCAACGCCACCACCGCGCCGACGATGCCTTTCACCTTCGAGCGCGTGTGCGTGAGCCACCACGCGATCGGCGTGCCGACGAGGAGCAGGAGCACCGTCGTCAGCGACGCCAGTTCGAGCGTCAGCGTGATGGCCTGGAGATCGGCGCTATCGAGCGGCATCGGCGGAATTACAGTTGATAGCCGTAGGACTTGATCACCGCGGCGGCTTTCGGTCCCTTCAGATAGTCGATGAACTGCTTCGCGACCGGATTGTCCTTGCCCTTGTTCAGGATCACGGCGTCCTGCTTGATCGGCTCATGCAGATCGGACGGGACGATCCACGCCGAGCCGCTCGTGATCTTGCCGTCCTTGTAGATCTGCGACAGCGCGACGAAGCCGAGTTCCGCATTGCCCGTCGCGACGAACTGCTGCGTCTGCGAGATGTTCTGACCTTCGACGACCTTCGGCTTGATCTCCGCGGTCAGGCCGAGCTTGTCGAGCGTCTGATAGCCGGCGAGGCCGTAAGGCGCGGCCTTCGGATTGGCAATCGCGATATGCCGGAAGTCGTTCTTCTTCAGCACTTCGCCCTTGTCGTCGACGTAACCGTCCTTCGCGGACCACAGCGCGAGCGCGCCCGTCGCGTACGTGAAGCGGCTGCCGGGCACCGTCGCGCCTTCGCTGTCGAGCTTGGCGGGCGTGGAATCGTCGGCGGCGAGGAACACTTCGAACGGTGCGCCGTTCTTGATTTGCGCGTAGAACTGACCCGTCGCGCCGAAGGATGCGACGACCTTGTTGCCCGTATCTTTCTCGAAGTCGGCGGCGATTGCCTGCACGGGCGCCGTGAAGTTGGCGGCGACCGCGACCTGCACTTCACCCGCGAGCGCCGGCGTGGCAGCGATGCCCGCGGTGACGCCGACAGCTAACGGAACGAAGGCGGAAAGCAAAGCGCGCAAAATACGAGTCTTCACGTAAAACTCCTTGGAATCGAGTTGAAATTCTGTTTATGGATCGATCTTGGACGGCACGTTGGAGGCCGCGAGCGTGCGGCAGTACGGTTCCGCGAGCACCGTAATATATACGACTATATTACGTCGGCGCATGCTGGCTTTATGACATGTTGGGTATGAGTCTCGTCGGATGATTGTCGCGTCACGCAATTGTGAGTGACGCTCAAAGAATTGAGTTGACGTTTTGCGCGTTTTTCGAAGACACTAAACGATCAACGCCGACAGGCTGCCTATATAAATTGAGTAACGCTCAAGTCGAGTACATCAGGGAGACGACACCGTGACCGACGCATCGAATCTGCAACGCCTGAAGCTCGGCATCGAAGGGCACGTCGCACGTGTGACGCTCGATCGCCCGGACGTGCGCAACGCGTTCGACGACGCGACCATCGTCGAACTGACCGCCGCCTTCCGCGCACTCGACGACGACGCCAACGTGCGCGTCATCGTGCTTGCCGCAAGCGGCCCGGCGTTCTGCGCGGGCGCGGATCTCAACTGGATGAAGCGCATGGCGGGCTATTCGGAAGCGGAGAACCGCGCCGATGCGCTCGGCCTCGCGACCATGCTCAACACGATCTACGCGTGCAGCAAGCCGGTGATCGCGCGCGTGCAGGGCGACGCCTATGCGGGCGGCATGGGGCTCGTCGCGGTGTGCGATATCGCGGTCGCGGCGGATACGGCGCACTTCTGCCTCTCCGAAGCGAAGCTCGGCCTGATGCCCGCGACGATCGCGCCCTACGTGATCCGCGCAATGGGCGCGCGCGCGGCGCATCGGTACTTCGTGACGGCGGAACGCTTCGATGCCGCCGAAGCGCTGCGACTGGGCTTCGTGCATGAAGCGGTCGCCGCCGATCAACTCGACGTCTGCGTCGATGCGATTGCCGCGAGCATCGCCGCGAACAGCCCGAACGGCGTGCGCGAATGCAAGCGGCTCGTCGCGGATTTCGCGGCCAAGGACATCGATGAAGCATTGATCGGGGAGACCGCCGAACGCATCGCGCGGATTCGCGCATCGGACGAAGGTCGCGAAGGCGTGCGCAGTTTCCTCGAAAAGCGCAAGCCTTCCTGGCTCGGCTGAGCGGAGCATATCGACGTGATTACGCTGCATCACTGCGTGAGCGCGCGCTCGTTCCGGCCGCTGTGGGCGCTGGAAGAGATCGGCGTGCCCTATGAACTGAAGATGTTGCCGTTTCCGCCGCGCGTGTTCGCTCGCGGTTTCAAGGACGTGAATCCGCTCGGCACGATTCCCGCGTTCGAGGACGGCGCGCTCTTCATGACGGAATCGTCGGCGATTTGCCAGTATCTGGCGGCGCGCTATTCGCCGGGCGCGCTCGATGTCGCGCCGCACGAGGCGGATTTCGGCCGCTATCTCAACTTCCTGCATTTCGGCGAAGCGACGCTCACTTTTCCGCAGACGCTCGTTCTGCGCTATGCGCATCTGGAACCGCCGGATCGCCTGCAGCCGCAGATCGTCGATGATTACGCGCGCTGGTTCCACGCACGCCTGCGCACGCTCGCGCCGCTTCTCGACGCGCAAGATTATCTGTGCGCGGGGCGCTTCACGGCGGCGGACATTTCCGTCGGGTATGCGTTGATGCTCGCGGAGTTTCTTGACCTGAGCGAAGGCTTCGCGCCATCGATTGCCGCGTACTGGCGCCGCCTGCGCGAACGCGAAGGCTTTCTCCGCGCGATACGCGCGCAGGAAGCCGCGGCGCTCGCGCAGGACGTCCCGACCACGCCCTCGCCGCGCTTGCGTCCGTAGTTACCCTCCTTCAAGTCCCCCCGTCCGGAGGGCTGTGCGAAGCATCGCGCGGCCGTACTCTTCACATCACGCGCTGACGTTCACGCGCGCCGATTCAGAGAGACTTTTCTTGACGAGGTTGGCGATGGCCTTCATTTCCTGGTTCCTGTCGGTGGTTGTTGCGCTGCTCGCGACGGCCACTATTGCGATGGCGCTGCCGCGCTCCGCCGCGGACGAATTGAACGCCACCGCGCCGCAGTCGATTTTCAGCATCGAGATGAATCGCATCGACGCGATACTCGCGTCCTGCATGCCGAACGCCGACTAAGCCGGCGGGCGCGAACGGGGCGCGTCGCTGGGCGTTGGGTGTAAGCGTTGTCGAATCAATGCGTTGCAGCAAAACCCAAAACGATATCCACAGGCTTGTGCACCAAAAATGTGGACAACATAAAGCATCGAGGCCTAAGAGCCTGGGAAGGTAACCCCAAGCCTTGCGCGCGGGGCGCGTCGGGAGACCAACACAGACGCAGCAATACGCGATCGCCGGAATCGCAGCCGCGCCTCGCCGGGGAGAGGCGCGGTTGCGTGGGCGACATGTTCCGACAGGTCGAATCCGTCGATAATGACCGCTCCAGAACAACCGGCGTCCGACCAGAACTGCATGACCGCCAATCTTTCCACCGTCTGGGGCGACGATTACCGGCGCTGGCTCGCCGATCTGAAACTACGCGTCGAGCGGGCGCGCCAGCGCGCCGCGGCCAGCGCGAACCGCGAACTCGTCACGTTGTATTGGCAGATCGGTCGCGACATTCTCGACCGCCAGCGTCGACAAGGCTGGGGCGCCGGCGTCATCGATCAGCTCGCGCGTGATCTGAAATCCGCGTTTCCCGACATGCGCGGCTTCTCGCCGCGCAATCTCAAATACATGCGCGCCCTGGCGCAGGCGTGGCCGGACGAGGAATTCGTGCAGCAGCCTGCTGCACAATTGCCGTGGTTCCATCTCTGCACACTGCTGGACAAGCTGAAGAGTCCCGACGACCGGAGCTGGTACGCGGCAAAGGCGCTCGAGCACGGCTGGTCGCGTCAGGTTCTCGTGATGCAGATCGAAACCCTCGCGCACGCGCGCAACGGCAGCGCCGTCACGAATTTTGGCGAGCGCCTGCCGCCGCCGCAATCCGATCTGGCGCGCGACGCGCTGAAAGATCCCTATATCTTCGATTTCCTCGGATTGACCGAGAACGCGCAGGAACGCGATATCGAACAGGCGCTCACGCGTCACATCACGCGGTTTCTGCTGGAACTGGGGGCGGGTTTTGCTTTTGTCGGCCGGCAATACCGGCTCGACGTGGGCGGCGACGAGTTCTTCATCGATCTGCTCTTCTACCACCTGAAGCTGCGCTGCTACGTGGTGGTCGAACTGAAAACGACGCCGTTCAAACCGGAATACGCGGGCCAACTCAATTTCTACCTGTCCGCCGTCGATGCGCAACTCAAAGCGCCCGAAGATCAGCCGACGATCGGGCTCTTGCTGTGCAAGGAGAAAAACCGGCTCGTCGCCGAATATGCGCTGCGAGGCGTCGCCAATCCGATAGGCGTCGCCGAATATCAACTGCTTCGGGAAGTTCCGGCGTCGCTGGAAACCACGTTGCCGTCGATAGACCGGATCGAGGCCGAATTGCGCGGTGAAATGCCGGACGAGCGCTAGCGCAGAGAGCGGCGAAAAAAGGCCAAAAAAAAGCCCGCTTCAGTTGAGCGGGCTTGAATCCACATCGGTTGAGACATGGAGGAGACAGGTGTAAGTATAAACCCTTAAGCCTCCGAGTCAACACCTAAAACAAAAAAAATCGCAATCGGGTTTGTACCGCAGCGAATTTGCAACAGTTTGTCGCCGTTCACTGCTTGCCGAGGCTGTGGTAGTACGCCGCCAGATTGGCGACATCCGCATCCGACAAGGTTTTCGCCATCATCGACATCATCTCGTTCTTGCGCTCGCCCGAGCGGAAATCGTTGAGCGCCTTCACGAGATATTCCTCCGTCTGCCCGGCGAGATTGGGCGCTTCCGGCAGTTTCGACATGCCGTCGATGCCGTGACACGCTGCGCATGCCGTCGCTTTCGCACGCCCGGCTTTGACATCGCCGGCGGCGAACGCGGCGTGCGACATCGCCGCGAGCACGCCCGCCAGCATTGCCGCCGTCAACGCGCTCCTCATTTGGCCCCCGCATACGAGATGCGATAAATCGCGCCCGCGTAGTCGTCGGAGACGAGGAGCGAGCCGTCCTGCAGCATCTGCACATCGACGGGGCGGCCCATGTATTCGCCGGTCGACGTGAGCCAGCCTTCCGCGAAGACTTCCGCTTCGCCGGCGGTGCCGTCGTCCTTGATCGGGATGAACATGAGGCGCGCGCCGATCGGCTTGGTGCGGTTCCAGGAGCCGTGCTCCGCATCGAAGACGCCGCCCTGATACTTCTGCGGGAACATCTTGCCGTTATAGAACGACATGCCGAGATCGGCGGCGTGCGCGGCGAACTCGACCTGCGGGAACACGACGCCCGCCGGCGGATTCTGGTCCTTGTATTCCACCGTGCGCACCTTGCCGCCGCCGTACCACGGGAAGCCGAAATTCTCGCCGCCCTTGGTCGCGTGGTTCAGCTCGCCGGGCGGGATGTCGTCGCCCATGCCGTCGACCTGGTTGTCGGTGAACCAGAGCGTCTTGTCCTTCGGATTGAAATCGAGGCCGACCGAATTGCGCACGCCATGTGCATACACTTCGCGGTTCTTGCCGTCCTGATCCAGACGGATGATGCCGGCGAGCCCGTTGCGATCGAGCTCCGCGAGCTTGTCCTTCGGCGGCACGTTCCACGGCTGGCCGAGCGCGACGTACAGCTTCTTGTCCGGCCCGATGCGGCAGTAGCGTGCGCCGTGATTGAAGCTTTCGAACTGCGTCGGAATCAGCTTGCCCTGCGGGACGACGACCGCTGCCGCGACGTCCGGTCCGCCTTCGCCGAAGAACTGCGCGGCCGGAAAGCCCAGCACGCGATTCTGCTCGACCACGTAAAGCACGCCGTCCGGCGAGAAGCACACGCCGTTGGGCACCTTGAACGTCACCGACGACGCGAACTGCACCACATCGCTCGCGACGCGCTGCTTGGTCCGATCGGTGACCTGCCACACGCGATTCTTGCGCGTGCCGACGAACACGACGCCCGTCGAAGGCTCGATCGCCATCGCGCGGGCTTCCGGCACCACCGCATACAGCTCGATCTTGAAGCCCGGCGGCAGCTTGATCTGTTCGAGATTCTTGCGCAGCGCATCGGCGGTCTGGCCGGCTTGCGGGATGGTTTCCGGCGGCGTGGCGTTGCCGGTCTGACGGAAGTTCGACAGCGTGTTGACGTTGTCCTGAGCGGCGTTCGCATACGGCAGGCAGGCGAACATTGCACCGACGGCCAGCGGCAAAAGCTTCAGCGTTGCATTCATCTGGTTTGTCTCCTGTTGTTGTCGACCGGATCGGGCGCCTCGGCGCCGTGGACCGGTTCCATGCAAAGCAAGACTCCTTCGGGAAATTGCACTGAACGACACACGACTACGATCGCCGAAGCGCGCGGCCGGAAAGCAACCGGACACGAACGCCGCGACGCTGCCTGCAGTGAAACAATCTTAGGATAGAAAACGCTTATGTAAGCATTGGATGACTAATTTTCAGAGCCGCGCAACGATCCATGCGGCATCTATTTCCGGCCATCGAAAAGAAACACGTCGGACCGATTCGGGCTCGGCAGCGCCACGATGAGACGCGCGCTGTCGAGCACCGCGTTACCGGTCACGGTCGCATCGGGGAGCGGGCAGGGCGCGGGGCCGAACGTCACCGAGACGTCGTATGCGTTCGCGCCTTCGTGCGGCGCCGCCGTGCCCTTGAAGATGCAGCCGGATGTCGTCGTGCCGGCCAGATAGCCGTCGCCCGCGATCGTGATCCGCGTCTGCGTCGTGCCGCCGAGCGCCATGCCGCGCCCGCTATACAGTCCGCCGAGGTTGGCGCGGGTCGGCGCGATGTCGAGTATCGTCGCGGCGCTGGCGGAGAACGCGAGCCCCGCGCTGCCGTCCTTGTTCGCGATGGTTCCATCGACGGCCGGCGCGTGCGCGAAGTCCGCGTTGAACACGGCCGGCGATGCGCTTCCGCGGCCGATGCGGTAGTCGAACGCGGAGTCGCTGGTGAAGCGCCCGTTGCCCGATTGCGCGCCGTTCTTCGCGACCGCGACGCCCGCGAGTCCCGTGCCGCCCGCGCCGCCGTAGAAGAGATACGCGGTGCCGTCGAAGAGCATGAGCAGGGTGGCTTCGGCGGTGCTGCCTTTGAGCGTGCCTTTGTAGATGCCGCCGGAGGGCAGCGTCGTCGTCGTGGTGCCGGGCGGTGGTGGCGTATTGGAGGCGCCGGTGGAACACGCAGCGAGAGCGACGGCGCAAACCACCATGGGAATCGCGTTTCTTGTCATTCAGGACTCCGGTCGCGAGCGGTGAGAGTTCTGTATAAGCGCTTCAATCATGAAGGTCAAGCGCGCCGCGCGTCATCATTCAGCGCTCATTCAGCCTCTTTACGATGCATTCCATGGCAACGCGACACACGCAGCGCGAGCCGAACCCAACAAAGACATCGTCCGAACTGAGGAGCAAAAAATGAACAAATCGACTATCGCGGTATGCGCGCTTGCCGTCGCCTGCGCGGTGGGGATGAGCGGCTGTGCGTCGATGGGCAGTTCCGCCGACGTGTACAACAGCATGCAGACGCAGCACGAAGAAACGGTGCGCATGGCGACCGTCGAAAGCGTGCGCGGCGTGACGATCGAAAACAACAATGGCCAGTCGAGCCCGCTCGGTGCGCTCGGCGGCGGCCTGCTCGGCGCGGTCGCGGGCAGCGCGGTCGGAGGCGGACACGGCTCGTTGCTCGCGGGCGTGATCGGCGGACTGGCCGGCGCGGTGGCGGGCGATCAGGTGCAGGACCATCTCGAACGGCAGAAGGGACTCGAGATCACGGTGCGGCTCGACAACGGCGATCTGCGCGCGATCACCCAGGCCGCCGACGGCCAGATGTTCTATGCCGGCCAGCGCGTGCGGCTCCTGTCGAGCGGCGGCATCACGCGCGTGACGGCCTGACGCTGTGCGCCACGACGAACCGGCTCCGGCCGGTTGCGTCGCGCGAAGGCTTGCACAAACGCGAGAAGAGGCCGCTCATCGAAGCGGCCTCTTGCATTTTCGTGCGTGCGTCTGCCGCCTGGCTTCAACGATAAATCGATGCTTGCGTGCCGCTCTTCGCGCGGCCCCAGATCTGCTCGTCGGTGAGTGTCGTTTCGATGAGTTCGACGGGCGCTTCGCCGTCTCGAATCACCGCGACGCGAAAGCCGTCGATCGGTTCGTAAGGGCCGAGCAGCACCAGCTTGCCTTCAATCGCTTTCGTCAGATCGCTGACCTTGAACGCGACATGCGGCACGGTGCGCATCAACTCGGGCAGCGTGCTGCCTTCTTCGAAACGGTGATATTGCACGCGCATGAGTTCGCAATCGGCGTCGCTCGTATGCATGCGGAACTGCGCGCTGTAGCGCTCGCCTTCGCGCGGCTCGCGCGTCGGGATGCCCATGTGATGGAACTCATACGTGACGCCGTTTCGGATGAACATCGGGTGCTCCAGCGGTTCGGATTCAATACGCGCCGGCCATCGGCAAAAGCAGATAGGGCAGGAGATCTTCGTAGCGCATCGGCTCGGGCGAGGCGATTGCGTCGGCGCGCGTGTCTTCGGACGATGCATCGCGCTCGCCGTCCCCGGCGATCAGCGATGCGGCCACGATGGGCGTCGGTTCGATCTTCATCTCTCCCTCCTGTCATGCAGCGTGTGAGAGGAAGTTTGATCGGGGAGAATTAGACGATCGTGAGGGCGCGTCTCCGCGTCTTTCCCGCTGCCCGAAAGGAGGCCATCTGGCAAACGCTCGCTCCGTGTCGATGCCGCGCATCGTCATCTTCGGCGCATTCGATCGCCACAACTTCGGCGACATGCTGTTCGCGCACGTCGTCGCGCATCTGCTTGCGGAGCGTCGTCCGGATGTCGAGCCGATATTCGCTGGGTGCGGGCGGCGCGACTTGCGCGCGCACGGCGGTCACGATGTGGCCGCGCTGTCGCAACTGGCAAAGCGCTGCCGCGACGAACCCATCGCGCTGATTCACGCGGGCGGCGAACTGCTGACGTGCGACGCATGGGAAGCGGCCGTGATGCTACAGACGCCCGCAGAAGCGCAAACCCCCATCGCCCGATACGGTTCGCGCACCGACGACCGCGACGCATGGGCGCGCGCCGAACTCGGAACGGATGCGCTCGCGCCCTACGTCATCGGCCGGGAGACGTTCGCGCAGGCCGCGTCGATCTGCTTCAACGCGATCGGCGGCGCGACGCTCGACGCCCGTGAAGCCGCGTTGCGCGCGGAGGTGCTGATCAAACTTCGATCGGCCGACCAGATCAGCGTGAGGGACACGCAAACGCAAGCCGCGTTGAAGCGCGCGGGCATCGATGCGCAACTCGTGCCGGACCCGGCATCGATGGTCGCCGAGCTTTTCGATGCGCGCATCCGGACACACTCGGGTTCACGTCGCGGCTATCTGGCGGTTCAGTTCAGCGCGGATTTCGGCGATGACGCCACGCTCGCGCAGATCGCGCATCAACTGGACTTGCTCGGCAAAACGACGGGACTCGGCATCGTGCTGTTTCGCGCGGGCGCGGCGCCGTGGCACGACGATATCGCCGTCTACGCGCGCCTCGCCGCACTCATGCGCCATGCGGCCGTGTCGATCTTCGAGTCGCTGAACGTGTGGAAGATCTGCGCGCTGATCGCGAACAGCGATGGATTTGTGGGCAGCAGTCTGCACGGCCGGATCGTCGCGATGGCGTACGGTTTGCCGCGCGTGAATTTTCAGCACGCGGATGCCGCGAAGCAGCGCGCGTATGTGTCGACGTGGGAGATCGCGGATGCGCCGGGCGTCGTGCCGGTCACGGACCTGCATTCGGCGATGCACGACGCGCTGACGATGGATCGCGCAACGCTTCGTGACAAGGCGTCGGCGCTGGCGAAGGCGTATCGCGCGGGATTCGAACCTATCGCGCAGTGTGCGCTTCGATCATGAAGCCGCGAAATCCAGATACGCCCTGACCGCCGCCGCGCGCTCGAAGCGGCGGTAGACCATCGCCACTTCCGACGGCACCGCTTTCCCCGCGATTTCCCGATACTCCACGCCCGGCACCGTCACGCACTGCGCGAGCGAGCGCGGCACGACGGCGACATCGCCGCCCAGCGACACATGCGCGAGCACGTCCGCGAGCGTGCCGGGCTGCGCGACGACCCGCGCCGTGAAGCGCCCGCGCCGCGCCACTTCGAGCGTGCCGGATTCCTGCTCGGGCACGACGAACGACTGATCGCACAGTTGCGCCGGCGTAATGACGCTCGACGCCGCCAGCGGCGAATCGGCCGGCAACGCGACGATGAACGCATCGCGATGCACGGTGCGCGCCTCGACGCCTTCCGGGTACGGCACCGGCGGCCGCACATAGGCGATATCGATGCGCCCTTCCATCAACAGCGTGCCGGCCTCGCGCATCACGATTTCCTCGATGCCGATCTCGACGAGCGGATAACGCGCCCGAAAGCCGCGCACCGTGGCCTGTAGCACGCCCGAATAGACCGCCGACCCCACATAGCCGATGACGATCTTCCCCAGTTCGCCGCGCTCCGCCAGCGCCGCGCGTTCGGCGCCGCGCGCGAGGTGATCGAGTGCGCTGACGGCCTCGCCGAGATAAGCCTCGCCAGCCGCCGTCAGCGCGACCGATCGCTTCGTCCGATGAAAAAGCCGCACGCCGAGCAGCCGTTCGGCTTCCTGAATCTGCTTGGTGAGCGCGGGCGGCGCGATGCCGAGCTCTTCCGCCGCGCGCGCGAAATGCAGATGCCGGGCGACGCTGAGAAAACACCGCACATGACGCAACTCGACAGGCATGTCCGTATTCACGAATTCAATAATTATTCGACGATTCTATGCCAATGACAGGAAAGACGGACGCCACTAGCATCGGGAGACTCTTTCGCTTTCATCGCGCATGCCATGTCGAACACATCCGGGAACCGCTTCGTCCTGCTCACCGCGTCCGCGACGTGTGCGCTCATCACGCTCGACACGAATGTCGTCGCGGTGGCGCTGCCGTCCATCGCACGCGATTTCCACGCCGGTTTCGCCGATGTCGAATGGGTCGTGAGCGCGTACATGGTCGCGTTCGCCGCGTGCCTGCTGCCCGCGGGCGCGCTCGCCGACCGCATCGGCCGCAAGAAAATGCTGATCGCGGGCCTCGCCGTGTTCTCGCTGGCGTCGCTCGGTTGCGGGCTCGCGCCGACCGCGCTGGCGCTGAACCTCGCGCGCGCGGCGAAGGGCCTCGGCGCGGCGATGCTGCTGACATCCGCGCTCGCGATCATCGCGAACACGTTTCACGAAGGCGCGGCGCGCGCCCGCGCGTGGGCGGTGTGGGGCACCTGCATGGGCGTATCGACGACCATCGCGCCGCTCGTCGGCGGCGTCATCACGCAATGGGCGGGCTGGCGCTGGATCTTCCTGATGAATCTGCCGATCTGCGCGCTGCTCGCGGCGTGCGCCTGGCGCGGCATGCGCGAATCGCGCAATCCACACGCGGGATCGCTCGATCTCGCCGGCAGCGCGCTCTTTGCCGCCGCGCTCGCGCTCGGCATCTGGGCGCTGATCGATGCGCAGGCCGACGGCTGGACCGACTGGCGCACCGTCGCGCGCCTCGTCGCGTGCGCGGTGCTTTTCATCGTCTTCGTGCGGGTGCAGCGCTCGCGCGCACACGCGATGATCGACCTCGCGCTGTTTCGCCAGCCGCGCTTCGTCGCCGCCGTGCTTGCGATGTTCGGCTACGCCGCGTGCGCGCAAGTGATGATGACCTTCCTGCCGCTCTACTTGCAGAACGCGTTCGGCTTGCCGGCGGTGCGCGCGGGTCTCGGCATGCTGCCGTTCGCGATCGCGATGGTCGTCGGTCCGCATATCGGCGCGTCGCTGAGCAGGCGTATCCCGCCGATGATGCTTTTGACGCTCGGCCTCGCGACCATCGGCGCGGGCAATCTGCTGACGGCGCTCTTCGCGGGTATGTCGAGTTACGGGATGATCGCGGTCGGCATGATCGTCACGGGGCTTGGCGCGGGCGTGCTCAACGGCGATACGCAGAAGGCGATCATGGCGTGCGTGCCGCCGAACCGCACCGGCATGGCCTCGGGCATCAGCACGACGACGCGCTTCACCGCGATCGTAACGTCGGTGGGCGTGCTGGGCGCCGTGCTCGCGACGCGCACGCACGCCGCGCTCGATACCCACGCGTCGAGCCTCGCCGATCCGCAACGCGTGCTCGATGCCACGTTCCTCTCGCGCCTGCTTGCCGGCGATCTCGTCCATGCGGGCGGAAGCCTCGCGGGGCCGCAGGGCGTGGCGATCATGCGGATCGCGCGGGAAAGTTTCGCGAGCGGCTTCGCGGCATCGCTCGGCGTGGCGGGCGTATGCGCGCTGACGATCGCGGCGGCGGTCTGGTTGCTCGCGGGCCGCGCGACTGTCGAAGGCGGCGCGACAGGATCGGCGCTGGCCGAATGACGCGAGGTGAACGGCTCGCCGCACGCCACGTTCCGTCCTATGCTTCTTCTGGCGCCATTGAACGGAGTGATCACGCAATGAACAGCCTGGAAGGAAAAATCGTCGCCATCACGGGCGGCTTCGGCAGTCTGGGACTCGCGACGGCGCGCGTGCTGGCCGAGCGCGGCGCGCGGGTCGCGTTGATCGGCCACGGAGGACCATCGGACGCATTGCCCGCGCCGCTCGCCGATGCGTGCGTCGTCACCGGCATCGATCTGACGGATGCGACGTCGGCGCAGAAGGCCATCGACACCATCGTTCAGCAGACGGGCGGCCTGCACGCGCTCGTGAACGTTGCGGGCGCGTTCAGCTGGGAAACGATCGTGGACGGCAGCGTCGACACCTGGCAATCCATGTTCGACGTCAACGTGAAGACCGCGCTCAACGCATCGAAGGCGGCGCTCGCGCAATTGAGCGCGAAAGAGGGCGGGCGCATCGTCAATATCGGCGCGCTCGCGGCGATGAAAGCGGGCATGGGCATGGGCGCGTATGCGGCATCGAAGGCCGCGCTGCTGCGCCTGACCGAAGCGCTCGCGGAGGAGCTGAAGGACAAGGGCGTCACGGTGAACGCGGTGTTGCCGTCGATCATCGATACCGCGCCGAATCGTCGCGACATGCCCGATGCCGATTTCTCCCGCTGGGTGAAGCCGGAGGAACTCGGCGCGGTGATCGCGTTTCTGCTTTCGCCCGAGGCGCAATGCATCACGGGCGCGGCGATTCCGGTGACGGAACGCGTCTGACGCTCAGCGGGTCTGCGCCTTGAACGTTTCACCCCGCATGCCCGCGCGATCCACGGCCGCGATGCGATTGCGGCCGTTGTCCTTCGCCTGATACAACTGCGCGTCGGTGAGATTGATGAATGCCGTGACGTCCATGCGTTCGCCGGGCACGACGGTGCCCACGCCGAAGCTCGCCGTCACTTGCTGATCGTGCGGCGAGCGCACGTGCGGGATCGCTTTTTCGGCGATCAGCGCGCGGCAACGCTCCGCGATGCGCATCGCGGCTTCGGCGTCGGTATCGGCGAGGATCAGCGCGAATTCTTCGCCGCCGAAGCGGCCGAGGAAGTGTCGCGGACCGGCCGCCTCGCCGAGCACGCCGGCGATGCGCTTCAGGCATTCGTCGCCCTGAACGTGGCCGTAATAGTCGTTGTACGACTTGAAGAAGTCGATATCGATCATGACGAGCGACAGCGGCGTGCCCGATTCCTTCGCGGCATTCCATTCGCGCGCCATCACATCGTCGAAACGGCGGCGGTTGCCGACGCCCGTCAGGCTGTCGCTGAACGACAGGCGCTCCAGTTCCTGCTGCAATTGCGCGAGCTTTTCTTCGGTGCGCTTGCGTTCGCTGATGTCGAACATGAAGCCGATCAGCGCCTCGACCTCGCCTTTCTCGTTGCGCTCGACGTGCACGACGTCGCGCAGCCACACGTAGCCGCCGTCGCGGGTGAGCGCGCGGTAATCGGCCTCGTGATCCGTGCCTGCTTTGGATTGCGAGACGCAGAAGGTGACGACGGCTTCGCGATCGTCCGGATGCATGCGCTCGGCCCAGTCGTGGACCGTTTTCCACGATGACGGAGCCCAGCCGAGCAGCGACTCGATCTGCGGCCCGATGTAGGCGAATTCCATGGTCGCCCAGTCGATCTTCCAGGGAATCGCTTTGGTCGATTCGAGCAGCGTGCGGTAGACGGCGTGATCGTCCTCGCCGAGTGCGCGGTCGGGCGGCGCGAGGGTGTCTTCGTGGCGCAGGAATGCGGCTTTGAGCGGGGGGGCGGAGGGGGCGCGAGTCATCGTGTGGGGGCGGATGGGGTGGCGGTTGGGTGTGTTAACGGCGGGGCGTGGGGGAGTCTGAAGGGTGACAAGCGTCTAGGAATGGCGATGCGGGTGTGGGGTTTCGGACTTTGCTTGTGGCTCGTTGAGTAGCTTTATCGCTATGCAAGGTGGTCTCGTAGCTACGCCCAGTTGCCGGCCTCGGATGAAAGCGTAAGCTCCCTGTATCGAGCGAGATACCGAACTGGGGTATCACCAAGAAGAAGCTTGAATGTGGCGGTGAAAGCGCTTGTGCTGCTGTATCCGAGATCGGCGGAGATATCTTTTACGCTTTCTCCCTGGCTCAGTCGGGACAAAGCCTCGAGCACGCAAACCTGCTGTCTCCAGACGACGAAGCTGACGCCTGTCGCTTCGCGAAATAGTCGAGTGAAGGCCCTGCGACTCATATTCGCCATCTTCGCCATTGCGTCGATCGATATCGCCTGCGTTGGTGCATCGAGCATGCGTCTGCACGCTTTCGAGAGTCGTGGGTCTTGCGGGAGCGGTACGCTTAAAGGCAACCGGGGCATACCGCTTAGTTCATCGAGGAGGATCGATTCAAGACGAGCGCGTCGCGCGCTCATGCCGCTTGGCAAAGCCAGCATCGCATCGAACAGGTGCCGAAGTAAGGCAGAGACACCGTAGACCTGACAGTAGGGCGGCAAGGCGGCGAGCGTCGCGGACTCATGCTCAATAAACGTATTCAGCATCGTCACGGCGCCATGCATATGCATTTCGTGACCGATGTTGGCTGGAACCCAGATCGCTCGCTGCGCAGGCACGATCCAGTTTCCCTTATCCGTGAACATCGAGATTCCGCCGCTCACCGCATATGCGAATTGTCCTTCGTCGTGCGTATGTCGGGCAAAAACGTCACCAGGTTTGAATGTACTGGTTGTCACGACTACACGAGTCGACTCGAGATATATGTCTGCTTTCCGTCGTTCGCCTGCCATTCCGCGTAGTTCTGAATTCAATCGAGAGTCGCCTCGAAATAATGGGACTTTGGCAGCCAGCTGCGCGATGCATAAGGCTCCTGCAAGTCAACCGGACTGGTTCTCGCTCATCTCATATTCAGAGCCCGATTTTGTCATAAGAGTGCCCGATTCTGCAATCCGGCTCGATCGCACGCAGGATAGTATCCTGCTTCGATAAATGAACGGGGTCAGTGATAAATGAGTAGTACTTTTGTTAAATTGTCACCACGGCGAAGATGCGAAAATTACGTGAGACATTTCTCAACATTCCTGACGATATGGGGGCGGCAGTTCTTTACAGCACCAGTCAGAACTTCTGCTCCGGGCTTGAGCTCACAGAAATTAAAAGTCAAACCTGCTTACCGGACACCCCCTTACTGCGCAGGAAAGCGTGTCGCGAGGTGTCGCGCAATACATCGTGCCGGTGGGTGCGGCCTTGGATAATGCAATCGAACTCGCAGCGATCGCAGCTTCCCATGACAAATCACGAATCATTCACGCGTTAGTCTGTCTGCTGCAATAACGCTTCTCGCTGCGCTAGCACCGATTGATAAGTCGTGCAGAATAGCTTCGCCGCCGTCTGGTCTTTTTAAGCGGTTCCGAACGCACCACCACCAAAAAAGCTTCCATTGGAGAAAGCATGGAGAAGAAGCACCTTGCCCTCGCCTTACTGGTCACATTCATTTGGGGCATTAATTTCCCGATCACCAAACTTGGCCTGAACTCAATCGATCCGTTTGTGTTGACCGGCATCCGCTTCATGTTTGCCGCTATTCCGCTTGTGTTTCTAATTCGCAGGCCATCAGTCCATTTCGGTTATGTCGCGGCATACGGGCTGATCTTTGGCGTCGGTATGTGGGGGGCGATTAATTACGGAATTGCAGCGGGTGTCGCACCGGGTATCGCATCGTTGATCATCCAGTTCAGCGCTTTCTTCACGATGTTCTGGGGCGCACTTTTGTTTCGGGAAACTTTGCGCCCCGCGCAATGGATCGGTGCGGTCGTGGTTCTCTTTGGCCTGTGCGGAATCTTCGTCGCGCAGAAAGGCGCGCACCAGGTCCTTGGTATTGCGCTGATCGTTCTGAGCGCAATCGCGTGGAGCGTGGACAACGTGATTATCAAGAGGTCTGGAGTCAAGGAGATCTTCTCGTTCATGGTCTGGGCCAGCCTCTTTCCACCGCTTCCCTTGCTGCTCGGCACCTGGCTCATGCAGGGAGAACGTCCTTTCCTGATGAGCTGGCAAAACATGGACGAAATGGCCTTCTTCTCTCTGCTGTTTCAGGTGTACCTTGCCACGCATTTCTCGTATTGGGGCTGGAACTCGTTGATGAAGTTGTATCCGGTTTCGACGGTAGCGCCGTTGTCACTCATGATCCCGGTATTCGGCATAGCCACTTCGATTCTGCTCGTCGGGGAGCAGTTGCATCCGGTGGAGATGGTATCGATCGTGGTCGTTATCGTTGGTCTTGCTATCGGGATTTACCGGAGGAGCAACACGCCGGGACTGACACGACCCACTCCCACCACTGCTTCCAAGACTTGACGACGCGCTAGAGCGTTGGCGTCCCGGCAAGTGTCGCTACGAGGAGCTTTAGTGCCTTGACCGGGGTGACGACTCGCGTCGGCTATCTGAGAACTCACTACCCTGCGATATGCGCCCTTCCCAGAATTTCGGGAAGCGCACTCGCATTCGGTGAACACCTGCTTCTGCGGATAACGCCCTAACGACCGCGCGCGACAGCCCCGGACGAGCCCATCCTCGCTTCAGCCTTCGCTTGCCGAAGGATCTCGACGGCAGACGTCAAGGCAAGCGTCGCCATGATTGCGGCGACGGCCAGATCCGGCCACCCCGCTCCTGTTCCGAACACGCCCAACGCGGCCAGAAGCACGGCAATATTACCCAGCGCGTCGTTGCGCGTGCAAAGCCATACGCTGCGCATGTTGCTGTCACCGTCGCGGTAGGTCAACAGGAGCAGTGCGACAACACAGTTCGCGAGCAAGGCGCTCAAGCCGACGATACCCATCGTGGGTACGCTCGGCACAGCGCTCGAGGTCAGGTTCCAGATCGCCAGGCCAATCACCCACACGCCGAATGCCCCCATCGAAACCGCTTTTATCCGCGATGCATTGGCGCGTGCCGTCACGCTTAGCCCTAACACGACAAGACTAATACCGTAATTTGCAGCATCGCCCAGAAAGTCCAACGAGTCGGCCAAAAGCGACACGGAACCGCTCCGCAAACCAGACATGATCTCGACGAAAAACATCGTCAGGTTAATTGCGAGGGCTATCCACAGAATCTTTCGGTATCGGCCGTGACGAGCACGCGGCTGAACTTCGCAGTCGTTACAGCAGCCTCCGGCCATGATCCACTCCGACACGAGATTGGTTAAAAGCACTATCCTCAACCCTGTAGCCACTACAGAGTCAAGCAAATGAGCGCCACCTACTCGATCGGTACGCTGGGCCGCCTGTCTGGTGTGAACATCGAAACGATCCGCTATTACGAACGCGTCGAACTGCTGCCAGCGCCGGTGCGCGGTGAAAACGGGTATCGACGCTACGATGCCGATGCCGTGGAGCGACTGGCGTTCGTGCGGCGAGGCCGCGAACTCGGCTTCTCGGTAGACGAAATTCGAAGGCTTCTGAAACTGGCTGACCATCCTGAGCATCCCTGTGCCGATGCGGACGAGATGGTCGTTGAACATCTGGCAGATATCGACGGCAAGATTCGTGATCTGAAACGAATGCGCAAAGCTCTCCGTGAACTCGCGCTTTGTCATAGCGAGACGGCAGCGCACTGCCGGCTTGTCCAGGCCCTTGCATCGAAGAGCATCGACTGACTCAAGTCCGCGAAGAACCCTTTCCCGACCCAAGCTCACCCCACCACGAAGTGCACAACCCCCGTCCGCCCTTCCTCGAACGCCGCTTCACAATAAGCCAGATACAACCCCCAGGTCCGCAAGAACCGCTCATCAAGCCCCAGCGCACGAACCTCATCGACACGCGCTTCAAACGCACAACGCCAACATCGCAACGTGCGGGCATAGTCCTCACCAAACGACAGCGCCACACACGCCCCCATCCCCGCCCGCCGCGCCGCGCGCACGAACCGCTCCGGACTCGGCAGCATTCCCCCCGGAAAAATCGTCTCCCGAATGAAATCGCTGGACGCGCGATAAGCCGAAAACCGCGCATCGTCGATAGTGATCGACTGCACGAGCGCCTTCGCACCCGGCACCAGGCAGCGGCGCAGCGTGCGGAAATACGTCGGCCAGAACCGCTCGCCAACCGCCTCGAACATTTCGATCGACACCACCGCATCGTACTGACCGCGCAGATCGCGATAATCGCGCAACTCGATATCGACGAGCCCGTCCAGTCCTTCACGCGCGATACGCTCGACGGCGAACGCATGCTGTTCCGACGAGATCGTGACCCCGTGAACGCGAATCCCGAGACGCGCCGCATGCCGCGCAAAACCGCCCCAGCCGCAGCCGATCTCCAGCACGCGCATGCCCGCCGTCAGCCCGAGCGTATCGACGATGCGCTGATACTTCCGATGCTGCGCGGCTTCGAGCGAAAGATCGGCGTCGCCGTCGAACCAGGCGCTCGAATACGTCCACGTCGGATCGAGCCAGAGCGCATAGAACGCATTGCCGATGTCGTAGTGCGCGTGAATGTTGCGTCGGCTGCCCGCGCGCGTGTTCATGCGCAGACGATGTCGCACGTTGTGCCAGCACTGCGCGAAAAATCCGCCCGCGACGGTGCGCCCGATCGCCGGCTCGTTGCGGATCGCGAGCCGCAACAGGGCGCAAGGATCGGGCGTATCGATCCAGCCATCGCGATACGCCTCCGCAAAACCGATGTCCCCCGCCCGCAGGATCGCGCGGCAGGCGCGCCAGTCGTGTATGGAAAGATGCGCGGCGGGCTGCATGAGCGGATCGCCGAACACGCAGCGGCCGCCGTCCGGCGTCACGAGCATCAGATGCCCGATGCGGATGCGACGCAGAAGGCCGAGAAAGATCCGTGCCGACAGCGGCATGGACGATGATGCGTAGAAGGACCGCAACAGGTTCATGGTCGGGATTTGGCGGTATTCGGTGGATGCTTGCCGTGAAAGGGCACGCGCTTCATCCATAGCCGCAGCGCCTGCCAGTGAATGCGAACGATGACGCTCGCGGCGAAAAGCGGCGCGCGCAGCATCGCGCGCCACACCAGCGCGCCGGTGAGCGGCCGCGCGGCGAGACCGATCGCGGTGCGAATCAGAAGGCCGTCACCATCGCGATAATCGATCGAGACGGAAAGACGATCGCCGTGCCGCCGCACGCGAAACGCGTAATCGCCCGCGATCTCGCAAAAGGGCGAGACGTGCAGCGTCTTGCGGCAGACGAGCACGGTGTCATCGGCGATCGGTGCGTGATCCTTCGCGCTCAGCAAGTAGCCGCGATGGTCGCCGAACGTGTTGCGCACATCGGCGTAAAGCGCGCGCAATGCGCCCGCGCGGTCGTGACAGAACCAGAAGCTCACCGGATTGAACGCGTAGCCGAACACGCGCGGAATCGTCAGCAGATGAATTTCGCCATCGGCGGGAATGCGCGCTTGCGCCAGGCACGCGCGCATCCAGAGATCGAGATCGCAGTCGTCGCGCGGACCGTAATCGCGCCTGAAAAGAGCAAGCGGCCGAATGCGGTCGATGCCGAACCACACGCGTCGAAGCGCATCGAGTTGCGCGACGTCGCAATAGACGTAGCTCACCGGATATTCGAAGCGATGTCGCGTCGGGCGCAGCCGTTCGTGCATCACGCGGCCCGTCAGCCATTGCGCCGTTTTCATGGTTTCGCCCATGCCGGCTGCACGCCGAAATCGCGCGCGACGCGCAACGCCGACTTCAGTCCGTCCTCGTGAAAGCCATAGCCGGTCCACGCGCCCGCGTACCACGTGCGGCGCTCGCCCTGAATGCGCGGCAGACGCGTCTGAGCGTCGATGGCGGCCAGATCGAAGAGCGGATGCTCGTATTCGTAGCGGCCGATTTCCGTGCCGGGCGCGGGTTCATCGACGGGATTGAGCGTCAGGACCACGGGCGTCCTGAAAGGCAAGGGCTGAAGCTGGTTGAGCAGATAGCTCACGCAGACCGGCTCGGCCGCTTCCCGCGCAAGCCCCGCACGCGCGCCCATGTAATTCCACGCCGACCACACCCGGCGATTGCGCGGCAGCAGCGCGCGATCCGTATGCAGCGCCGCACGATTGCCCTGATAGCGCACGGCGCCGAGCAAGGCGCGTTCTTCGACGGATGCGTCGTCGAGCAGGCGAAGGCTCGTCGGTGCATGCGTGGCGAGCACGACGGCATCGAAGCGCTCGGGACCGGCATCGTCGGTCATCACGGTGACGCCGTCGTCGTCGCGGCGAACGCCTCGCACGGGCGTGTGCGTGCGCACGTCGTCGAGCGTCGCCGCGATGCGCCGCACATACTCGCGCGCCCCGCCCGCGACTGTCTTCCACGGCGGCCGATGGTTCACCTGCAAGAGCGCGTGATTCAGGCAGAAGCGCAGAAACGTGGCGGCGGGAAAGCGCAGGATATCGTGCGCTGCGCTCGACCAGATCGCCGCGGCCATCGGCAAAAGATAATGACGTTGAAACGGCGCGCCATAACCGCCTTCGACGAGCAGTTCGCCGACCGAGCAGCGATTCACGCTCACGCGCTCCAGATGCGCGTGCGCCGATGCATTGAAACGCAGGATATCGCGCAGCATGCCCAGAAACGACGGCGAAAACAGATTGCGCCGCTGCGCAAACACCGTGTTCAGATTCGTGCCCGCCCATTCGAAGCGCCCGCCGTCGAGCGAAACGGAAAACGTCATCTCGCTCCGATGCGCGAGCACGCCGAGCTCGTCGAAGAGCGCGATGAGGTTCGGATACGTGCGGTCATTGAACACGAGAAAGCCCGTATCGACGGGATGCTGCATGCCATCGAGCGCGACATCGACGGTATGCGTGTGTCCGCCGAGATAATCGGCTGCTTCGAAGAGCGTCACGCGATGCGCGCGCGAGAGCAGATACGCGCTCGCGAGACCGGCGATCCCCGCGCCGATCACCGCGATACGCTGCTGTCTTCCTTTTGTCGATGCATTCATGCCGGGCGGTCTCCTCGCGCCAAAAGGTCTCCTCGCGCCACATGGACGTGGCTGTTTCCAAGAGATACGAAACGCACGCGCACGCGGATGCATGCGCGTGGCGTGACGTCGCGTCACTCGCGCTGACCGGGGCTCTGAAATCCGGGCTGTCCGATTTGTTCGGGCGATTGCGGCACGCGACGGAATCGCGCGGTGTCGTAGCCCATCGCGTCGAGGCGCGCCAGCAGCGAGCGATAGACGTCGTCGCTCATCGATGGCTCGCGCGAGAAGATCCAGCCAAGCTTCTTGTTCGGATAGCCGAGGATCGTGTAGCGATAATCCGGATCGACGTAGAGCGTGAGTTGCGTCACGTGGACCGGCCAGAACGGTTGCACGCTCCATTCGCCGCCATCGCTGCCCGGCTTCACGGTATCGACGAAATGATGCGTCGTCTCCGCTTGTTCGAAACCGTTCTTGCGGCCGTGAAAAACGTCGTCGATCTTGCCGTCGGGGCGCAGCGACCATTCGACGTGCGTACCGACGAAGTCGCGTTCAGCGAAGTACGGAATGTTCGCGATGACATACCAGCGTCCCATGTAACGCGGCACATCGACGGGCACGGTCTGAAGCGGCTCGCCCGCACGGGGATTGGGATTCGGCGGGCTCGAACAACTCGCCAGCGCCGCGACGACGCCCGCCGCCACGAGCGCAACGACCAGCACGCGATGTACATTTTTCATGTCGTCACCTTCATCGGACGCTTCTCGAACAGAAAATGCGCGACGCCCCACTCGCTGCCGCGCGCGTAGCCGAAGAGTTCGGCGACCGCCATGTAGAACATGCGCCAGCGCTGGAACCAGATCGCGGCCGCATCGCCGTAGACGTCGCGGAACATCGGCATGACGGTATCGCGTGCGGCATCGAGCGCGGCGAGCCATTGATTCGCGGTACGCGCATAGTGCGTGCCGTTCATCCACCACTGACGCGTCGCGCGCAGATCGTCCTGAAAATGCAGCAGCAAGGACGCCGATGGCATCGTGCCGCCGGTGAAGAAGTAGCGCGACATCCAGTCGCCGCCGTCGTGCGCGGTGAAGTGATACGCGAGCTTCTTGTGCGCGAAGTGGTGGACAAAAAGTCGTCCGTCATCGGCGAGCCAGCGCGCGATCTTCGCGAGCAGCAGACCGTAGTGCTTCATGTGCTCGAACATCTCGATCGAGACGATGCGATCGAACGGCGCTTCTTCACGCCCGAATTCGAAATCGACGATATCGCCCGTCACGACGCGCACATTGCCGAGCCCGCGCTGCCGCGCCCGCGTTTCGATGAACGCGCGCTGCCCGTGCGAATTCGACAGCGCGACGATCTGCGCGCGCGGATAACGCTGCGCCGCCCAAAGGGCAAACGAACCCCAGCCGCAGCCGAGATCCAGAATGCGCTGGCCATCGGCGAGTTGCGCGCGCTCCGCATAGCGTTCGAGCATCGCGAGTTCGGCCTGCGCCAATGACTCGTCGCCGAGCGGATAGAAGCCGCACGAATACTTCAGACGCGGTCCGAGATGCGCCTCGAAGAATGCGTCCGGCAATTCATAGTGCTGGGCGTTGGCGGCTTGCGTATCGATCGCGATCGGGCTCGCGCGCAGTTCGGCGAGCAGGCGTTCGAACGCCTCCATGCGCAGCGCGTTGTCGTTCGCGTGCTCGTCGGTGAGACGCTGGCGGATCAGCATACGCATGCCGGCGCGCACGAGCGCATCGGGTACGAAGCCGCGCTCGCACGCGCGAATGATCCGGCTCTCGTCGTGCGCGGGCATGTCTGCCGGCGTTGCGGGCGCCTCGTGGGCGGTGATGTTCATCGGCATGTCGTTCCTTTGTTCACACGCGTTTGCGTGGCCACGGAATCAGCGCGCTCGTCGTGCGCATGTAGTCCCGATAACCGTCGCGCGTTTCGGCCAGGCGCGCTTCCAGAATCGGAATGCCCGATACCTTCAGCAGCAGCCACGCCATCAGCACGGGCGGCGCGAGCGTGGCCCAGCCCCACGGCAGTTCGATCGACAGCACGGCATAGGCGAGCCAGTGCACGCACTCGAAGAAGTAGTTCGGATGACGCGAATAGCGCCACCATCCTTCACGGCACACTTTCCCGCGATGCGCGGGATCGGCGACGAAGCGCTTCAGTTGACGGTCGGCGGCGGCTTCGCCCGCGACGGCGATGATCCAGACCGCGACGAAACCCGCGACGCCCAGCGGACTCGCCGCATCGTCCGCATACGCGGGCACGAAGAACGCGATGGCGAGCAGCATCGAAATGAATGCCTGCAACTGGAAGAAGCCGAACATGTTGAGCGCGGCCTGCTCGCCCCAGCGCTCGCGAAACGCGCGATAGCGCGGGTCTTCGGGCTTGCCGTGATTGCGCCGCCACAAATGCTGCGCGAGTCTCGCGCCCCAGACCGCGCCGCCTGCCGCGACGCACACGCGATTGACCATCGCGCCGGTTCCGCTAGCGGCGATGAATAGCGCGGCCGCGCCGAGCGAAGCGGCCCAGACCGGATCGACCATGCCGGCGTTTTCCGTGCGCAACTGCCAGAGCCACACGACGGAAAACACCAGCACGAAACCGATGACGACGACAAGAATGGTGACGATGACGGGCATGACGGCTCCGCAAACATGCGTTCACAGAGCAATACGGATGCCGCACACGAGCGGATGCAGCCTGATGGGGACGAACGAAAAGTGGACATGCGCCGACAGCAGTCGGCGCACAAGGACTTCAAGTGTCAGGTCGAATGCATCTGGCCGGTCGCGAGGACCGTGCCGGTCGGCGCGCCGGTCGGCGATCCGCCCGGCGGTTCGTCCGATACCGCGAGCACGGCCTGCGCGTTCATCTGCGCGACGATCTCCGGCGGCAGTGTCATCGTCGCGGGCTGATCAGCGGGGAAGACGCCGAGCGCGATCGGCTTCGCGTTCGGCGGGATGAGCCAGAGTTCCGTCGTGCGATTCGCGGGCACCGCCGCACGCGACGCGGGCACGAGGACCATGCGGGCGCGCCGCAAGTCGACAGTCGCGGTCCAGTGCACGAGGCCGTCCTTGCGCGCGATCGTCGCGACGAGATATTCGCTCGGCACGGCTGCCGTCGTCGGCGGCGCTTGCGGCGGCTGGCGCAACAAGTTGAAGGTCACGCCGAGCAGCACCAGCGCCGCGACGCTCGCGCCGATCGTGAGCCAGCGCCAGACGCTCAGGCTGTCCCACCAGCGCTTGCGTTCCGGCGCGCTTTGCGGCGTCATGAACCCCAGATCGCGGCGGATGCGCGTCCATACGCGCTCCGGCGGCGCGATCGCGCGGATGTCTTCCGCGAGCGGCGCGAACCGTTGATGCCAGTCGTCGAGCGCGCGCTGCAATGCCGGATCGCGGGACACATCCGCTTCGAGCGCGGCGCGTTCCTGCGCATCGAGCACGCCGAGCGCGTATTCGGCGCAGCGCTGATCGTCGTCGTCGCGGGCGGGCGTGTTCATTGTTCGAGGCAGGTCTTGAGTTGCATCAGGCTGCGGCGAATCCAGCTTTTCATCGTGCCGAGCGGCACGGCGAGCCGTTGCGCCAGTTCGCTATACGTCGCGCCGGTGAAGAAGGCTTCGCGGATCGCGCTCTTCTGCTGCGGTTCGAGCCTGTCGAGACATTGTTCGAGCCGCCGCCGCTCCTGGCTGGATTCGGCGGCGACGGCGGGGGTCGGAGATTCGTCGGCGATCTCGGTCGTGTCGTTCTCGCCGAGCAGTTCCTCGCGATGCTGCCGCATGCGGTCGATCGTACGATTGCGCCCGAGCGTGACGAGCCAGGTGACGGCGCTGCCGCGCGCCGGATCGAAGGTATCCGCGCGGCGCCATGCAGTGGCGAAAACCTCTTGCAGGATGTCCTCCGCTTCGCCGCGGTCGTGGATCATGCGCACGATCACGCCGAACACGCGCGGCGATGTCGCGCGATACAACTCGGCGAACGCGCGCTCGTCGCCCTTCGCCACGTTCGCGAGCATCTGGTTGGCGCGCTCGCGACGCAGCCGGCCGGCGTCGTCGGAGGAATCCGGGGCGAAGTTCTCGGTGCCGCCTGAGGTGTTGTCCGTCATGGGCAAAATGAGCCGGGCTGCGCTTCGGGCTGGGTATGTCGCGCAATATAGCATTGCGCCTTGCGATTCACTTGCCGTATTCATGACTATGCCGATGGTCTCGCGACCCATGTCGCCTCGTTCGACGATACGGATCGCGAGTCCGCCGAGATGCAGCGCGAACGCTACTTGCGCGACGACAGCATCGTTCCCCGGCAGCTCGACGCGAGACATCGGCAGGCATACATCCGCTTCAACGCAGCGGTGCGGCGGCCATCGACGGTCAGGCAATAGTCGATGAACAACTCCTGCCCCTTCCCGATCGGCCGGATCGCGCGGATGAACACGCGCTCGCCGTCCTGCTCCGCTTCGCAGTTCGGCGCGCAACTGTGATTCAGCCAGCGTGCGGAATTGCCGCCGCGCGCACCGTCGATGACGCTGCCGTCATCGAGGCCGAAGAGGAAGGTATGGCCGTCTTCCGCAGTCGATTTCGCGTGCATGCGCTGCGCTTCCTTCCACGACAGTCGCTGGCCTTTGTATTCGAGCAGCAGCGCGCCGATGGGCAGATCGGCGAGAGCGAAAACGCCCCGGCCATGAACGGGCGAAGTCCGGACAGTGATTCGACGCATGGTGTGGCGGTTCACAATAATGAGGTTGAATATTTGAGTGCGGGCGTGAGCATCGTTATGATGTGGCCGTCATAAATCGCTGTCACGTCCAATGCCCGCAGTTTCTCCCCGCAACAGCAGGAAGCGCAAGCCGTTACGCGGCTCGCTTGCGCGATATCACAACAGGATCGTCGAAGTGCTCGGGGAGGCGCGCGGCCAGCGCGTGATGATACGGTCCATCCATGACGATGGCGTCGAGCGGCGCACCGCAGTCAAGTGGATCAACCTGCTGCCGCTGGACACCGAGTTGTTCTAGTTCCAGCCGGCATTTAACTCCGAGCCAGTCCGCGCGCCTGTTCGAGCAACGCGGCTGCGGCGAGAAATTCCTTCCTGCCGGCCATCGTGAGCGCGGCGATCGCGGTGTCCCTGAAGAGCTCGTCGTCGGATGTGAGCGGCGCACGCGATTCGCCGGCGCGCGCCTGACGCAGCCGGAAAAACGCCAGCATCTCGAACGCCTGAGCGCGTTGATCTCCGCTCACGCCTGCCGCGACCAGTTCCGCCGCGCCCGTCAGTTGAGCCAGCGCGCTTTCGTAGTCTGTCCGTTCCATCGTCGCGTTTCTCCCGGATGATTGCCGGTAATTCTCGCGCGTTTTGGTTCAAACTGTCGCATCTGACATCGACGCGAAACAACGAACGGAGACGACGCATGGTGGCAAGCGAAGCAGTAATGGCATTGCGTGAAGCGCTGGGCGCGCAGGTCGTGGCGTTGCCTGACGAATTCGGCGACAGGCGCGTCGCGGACTGGAGCGGCTTGCCCGGCGCGACGCCGCTCGCGATCATCCGGCCGCGTACCACCGATGAAGTCGCGCAGGCGCTCGCCATCTGCGCGAAACACAAGCAGCCGGTCGTCACGCAAGGCGGTCTCACGGGACTCGTCGGCGGCGCGAATCTGCTTGGCGGTGAAGTGGCGCTGAGTCTCGATCGCATGAACCGCATCGTCGAGATCGACGATATCTCCGCGACGATGACCGTCGAGGCCGGCACGCCGCTGCAAGTGGTTCAGGAAGCGGCGAGCGCGGCGGGCTTCTACTTTCCGCTCGATCTCGGCGCGCGCGGCAGCTGCTCCATCGGCGGCAATCTCGCGACGAACGCGGGCGGCAATCGCGTCATCAAGTACGGCATGATGCGCGATCAGGTGCTCGGCGTCGAAGCGGTGCTGGCGAGCGGCGAGATCGTCGGCGGCCTGAACAAGATGATCAAGAACAACAGCGGCTACGACTTGCGGCACCTGTTGATCGGCAGCGAAGGCACGCTCGCGGTGATCACGCGCGTCGTATTGCGCCTGCGTCCGAAGCCCACGGCGACCGCCACCGCATGGTGCGGGCTGCCGGATTTCGCCGCGGTCACCACGCTGCTCACGCGCGCGCAGGCGAGTCTCGCGCCGGGCGTGTCCGCGTTCGAGGTGATGTGGGCCGGCTATCACGATACGGTCATCGCCAATCTCAGGAATCTGCGCGCGCCGCTCGCCGATGCGCATCCGTTCTACGTGCTGCTGGAAAGCGTCGGCACCGATCCCGTCCGGCACGGCGAAGCCTTCGAGGAATTTCTCGGCGCCATGCTCGAAGCGGGCACCGTGACCGATGCGGCGATCGCGTCGAACGAAGCGCACGCGCGCGATTTCTGGGCGATCCGCGACGCGCCCGGCGAATACGATCGCTTCATCCCGAACTACGCGGCGTACGACGTGAGCTTCTCGATCGCGCAGGTCGGCGACGCGGCCGCGCAATGCGAAGCGCGTCTGCGTGCGCGCTGGCCCGATGCGATCGTGATGACGTACGGCCATCTGGGCGACGGCAACATCCATATCGTCGTGGACCTTCCCGGCAGGGGAAAGCAGGACCACGACGACATCGATGCCGTCATCTACGACGTCACGCGCGAGTTCGAAGGCTCGATATCGGCGGAGCACGGCATCGGCGTCAAGAAGCGCGACTATCTGCACCTCGCGCGCCGCGCAACCGATATCGCGTCGATGCGCGCGATCAAGGCATCGCTCGATCCGCACGGCTTGCTCAATCCGGGCAAGGTGTTCTAGCCGTGCTTGTGCGCGTGCCGGTGATGAATGTCGGGGAAATGCGCGTGTGAATGCGTGATCGGCAGATGCACGTGCGGATGCGTATGCGGCTCGTCGCCGGAATACGGAAAGTCGTGCACATGCCGATGATGCTCGTCATGCACATGCCGATGCGTATGTTCGAGCCGCTCGTGCGTGTGCACGTGTTCGTGGCGCTCGCGCACGTGCAGCCATACGCCGAGCGTCATCAGCGCGGCGGCGATCCAGAAGGACGCGCCCGGCGTCTGCGGCCACATCGCGAGCGAGAGCGCGACGCCGAAGACCGGCGCGACCGAAAAGTACGCGCCCGTGCGCGCCGTGCCGAGACCGCGCAGCGCGATCACGAACAACACGAGACTGACGCCGTAGCCGCCGAAGCCGGTCGTCATCGCGCCGGCGACGATGTGTAGCGCGGGCAGATGCGCGCCCATCGCGAGCGCGATGCCGAGATTCACCGCGCCCGCGACGAGGCCCTTCGCGCAGGCGATCAGCATTGCGTCGGCGGTCGAGATTCTGCGCGTCAGGTTGTTGTCGATGGCCCAGCACAGGCACGCCAGCGCGATCAAGAGCGCGCCTGTCGTAGCGTGCGTCGCGCCCGGCTGCCAGGCGAGCACGACGCCGCCCGCGACGATCGCGGCCATGCCGAGAAACACGGAAAAATCGACGTTCTCCCGAAACACGATCCACGCGATCGCCGCCGTCAGCACGCCTTCCAGATTGAGCAGAAGCGAACTCGTCGCGGCCGGCGTGCTCGTGAGTCCGAGCATCAATAGCGCCGGCCCGGCGACGCCGCCGAACGCGATCGCGCCGAAGAGCCACGCGATTTCCCGCGCGCGCAGGCCTTCGTTTGTCGCGCCCAAGAACGCGCGGCCGAGCAGGATCGCGCCGAGGCCGACGCCGCTGCCGAGATAGAACAGGCCGGCGACCATGAACGGCGGCATCGGGCCGAGCAGCGCCTTGGCGATTGGCGTGGTCGCGCCGAAGAGCGCGGCGGCGGCGAGGGCGGTGAGGATCGCGGTGAATCGGCTGTGCATGGGGAGGATTGTCAGTGAGCGCCGATTTTTCAGTGTAGACGACACCGAACCCTCGGATGATTCGTGCCTTTCGCGCGCTCATTTTTCGCTCATTTTCGTTGGGCAGAATGCTTCCATCGACAAACAACTGAAATCCAGGAGACGGGAAATGAGAGCGATCAAATACGCGATGGTGGCCGCCCAACTGACTTTCGGCCTTGTGACGGTGGCGCAGGCGCATCCGTTCATCGGCGTGGGGATCGTGGGCGGGCCGGTGTTCCCGGTCGCATCGAGCGCGCAGAGCGCGCCGCCGCTGCCGGTCTATCAGCGCGCGACGGATTCGGGCCCCGCGCCGCTGCCGCTCGACGCGCGGCCGGTGCGTTTCGCGGAGCCGGCTATCGGCAATATTGCGGCGATCATGGGGCGGGGGGATGGTGCGGGGATTCCGGGCGGGGTGTGATGCTTGATCGGGCGCTTTGCGATCGATGTCAGCGAGCGAAAGGCCCTTCGTCTCGCATGACGAAGGGCGCGATGCCGTCGCCGATGACGTCGACGCTGTAGAGAAAGCGGACGCCAGATGCTTGGCTGGCGCGTCAGGCGCTCAACCATTCCCAGAACAGTCTCGACCGATCGACGTTGGCAATATCAAAGGTGGGGACCTGTTCGCTCATCCGGAAACGCTGTTGATGCTGCGGATAGATAAGATCGCCCTTGCTGCCGTACGAATAGTCTTTCGCGCGCAGTATCCAGCGCCCCTCGCGCGGGCACGTCTCGCCGGGTTTGCAGATGGTCGCGCGGGCGGGGTCGGCCTCCCATTCCCAGCGGTCCCAGCGCTGAAAATCGAGATCGGGCGCGGCCGCGCCTTGCTCTAGCATCCTCACGAACTGATCGCGGGTTCCGGCGACGGACGCAGCGCGATAATAGCCGGGTTCGGCAACCGTCGCGCCAGGCATTAGGAAAGACACTTCCCTGGCTTTGCGGGTTTCGAAGTCCTTCCACTCCTGCGGTGTCGACGGGTATTCGCGATCGAAAATTACGTGATGAGGATTCTTATAGTCGGAGTGAAAATCGACCCTGCCCATACTATTGACGGGAAACTTATCGGAACTGATACCCATGACCACGCTTGCGTTAAACCTGTATGTTCCCATTTTCATTATTTTGTCGGGAACGATCAGGAACTGGTAGGTTACGGATCGTCGTGGGGGAATTGTGACAGTCTCTTCAGGATACTCAGACTCGTTGAACAGAGGCAAACCCGAAAGCTGAACGGTCCACTTAGCATCCTTCTCTGGAGCTTCGCAAACAATCCAGAGCCCATAGGGTTCATCCCACTTTCTTGGTACGCGCGTATCCATCGGATAGTCGCCGCTGTTGACAAGCTTGATGGACACAAGGAGTCTGTCCTTCTGCCGAACGACGCTGTCGACAACAACATCAAGCTTCACATCAGCACGACTTCTTCTGACGTAGGTGTCGACTACGTGTCTGAAGAATTGAAACGCGGGTTGGTAAATCTCGGTCGAGACATCGAACAGAGGCCCTTGAACGACCGTCCGCTGCTGCCCGTCGAAACATGTCGCCGAGTACTGAATCGCGTAATCCGACCGCTTCGACAGGTCTGCCTTTTGCCCCTTGTTCTGGCATAGGAGGCGATGAATTTCTCTTGCATTCTGCAGGTCGTCAGGAGACAACTGATTGATGAAGCTTCCAACACCGCTGATGTCGTCCTGGGTAAGCGTATCCGAGAGTGCGATGCGGACCTTCCCGTCCATCTGGACGCCGATGCCGGTTGTTCCAAAGATTCCTCCACCCATCGAGCTTATAGAGAAACCACCAACGCTATCTTCTTGCTTCGATGCGATTGCGTCTGCGCTCGACATATTAAAAATTCCTAAAAAAATCAAAACTGTTGCACCGAATGTGATTATTTTATTTAGACGTTGTCTCATTTCATTCGCCGTGTCTGGAGTCTGGTTTTATGCAGCGGGAAATCTTTCGCTCTCGTCGTAACCAACCTTCCAGTCCTTACCGTTCAGCTCGCTGAAGTGCCTGCGAACGTACTCGATGTAGTAGGGCGAGACATTTGCATGTGGCTTATCAGAGGCGTAGCCCATGAGATTGGTTCTTGAAAGAATCTGCCACGAAAGGCTTCCTGAAAGTTCTTCTCCCTTTTTGAAGTTGAGCTTTCCGTCCGTGATGTATTGTTGATGAACGAATCCGCCCATTGCAAAGTATTCGTCTGGGGCACCAAAGAGATGCATGCATTCGTGTACAAGAACATTGACTTCGAGTGCGCCAACATACTTGACCAAACCGTCCTGGAAAGTTAGAACTTCCTCACCCCACGCTCCGGAGCTTGCCCGTTTGGCCTTAGGAAATAGAAATACTCTCGGGTAAACTCCGGCAACCGAACTGTCGTTAGCGCTCTCGACAAGCTCCACCTCGAACTTGACCTTGACACGCCATCCACACCCACCTTCTCTAGAACATCCATCGAGAATAACCAGTCCGTGATGTCTATTCAGCGTGGCCTCCACTTTACGCTTAAGCGCAACGAGATCTATCCCCGCTTTGTCTCGGTATTTAATCGCAACTCCCCGGACAGTCTTTCCGATCGCTCCGTCGCTTACTATATCGCCATGTTGACCCTGATCGTAAGGGATCGATTGCGTCAAGCCGTCTTTGAGAATAGGATTTCCAGAGAAGTCACAGAGAACCAGATCGGCCGGTACTACTTTGATACGCGTGATTGCCGAGACCGTCTTTGTCTCGGAATCATATTTAAGCTTAAACGCGTAAGCAATCTTTCCTCCACCGACATATGGATTCCCTTGGCCATCCTCTACTCGATTTTTGTTTTCGTCTACCATCTCATACGTGTCCGTGTCACTGTAACCAGTGAACTCCCGCTCCATCGATCTGAGTTTCCAGTCACAAGCGGCAGGCGATTTGAGCTTGATTAGTTCAGGAACCTGATCCTTTGGCGTGGTTGGCAGCTTGGGCTCACGCGTGGGGTTAATATCCGGCTCGGATTTATCATTCGAAGGTGACTCGGCGGGAACGAGCGGAGTAGGCGCTTGAGAGGGTTTGTGGTCCCAATTCACCAGCTTCGATCCGGAAGGTGTAGTGTTCTCCGCGAAGTTGTCAGAATGCAGCCACGCGTCGCAACCCGTTTTAAACGGCACTACCACGGGCGCGAACGCAGGCCCAGCCAAATGCATGATCTCCGGCGCGGACTTCTTCATGCCCGGAAGCTTGAGTTGCAGCGGCTTGGCGCTGCCCAAGGTGATAGTCCCGTCCTTCAGTTCGACATACGCACCGCCGCATTCGAGCACCAGTTCCTTGTCAGCGCGCACATGCACCGCGCCGTTCGCGCTCGTTACGATGACATCCTTCTGCGCCGCAAGCGCGAGCACATCGGATTGCGCTTGAATCTCAACCGGCCCCTTGGCGGCCAGCATGCGAATGCCCATCGTATTCGCGAATAATGAAAGGACTTCTCGCGCCGCGATGGCGACGTTCTTGAATGCGCTGACATTGAAGCCACGAGAGGTCGCCACGCTCACGTCCTTGCCCGCACCGATCATCACGCGATCCGGCGTCGCCAGTCCGATGCCGTGCGGCGCGGAAAGCGCAATGACCTGCTTCTTGATGTCCGTGAGTTCGTCCTTGAGCCATTGATTTTCGGCCTTCAGGTCTGCGATTTCGGCCTTCGACGCGCTGGCTCCTTGCGCCAACGCATCGGCTTGCGCTTGCGTACGCTCAAACAACGCGGTCGCACCGCTCGTATCCGTGATCTGACCTTGCGCCTTGCTCTGTGGTTCGGTCGAGATCAACAGACCCTGACCGGCCCTCAGTGCCCCTTTCGCATCGCTGCGCAGCTCGAATCCGATCCCTCTAAGCTGATCTCCACCGGTCACCGCGTGACCAAGGTTCAGTTGTGACTTACCCGGCTCCGTGGCGATCTTGATATGTTCTTGATTCTCGCGGTCCTCGACCTGAATCGTATTGTTGCGAACCGTGTGAATGACGACGTTACGCGTGCGCCATTTGTGTTCCTGATGAACCGGGTCGGTATCCTGCGAGTTATGCAGCGCATGAAGTATGTAAGGAAGGTCCGGATTACCCGCAAAGAAAGCGATGGCAACCTCCGAACCCGGCAGATAAGGCATGTGAAAGCCGGTCTGCCACTTGCCTGCAAAGGGCTTTGCCAGCCGCAGCAAGCAGCTATTCAGACCCGCTACGCGCTGTTCCCGGTCGTCGTGAAACTGGACGATGTACTCGCCGTGTCCATCGATATACGGACCGCTGAATCCCGG